>NZ_BQKC01000001.1:222500-1422500 GCF_022834715.1 Granulimonas faecalis | reverse complement strand
CCACGACGCCGCGCTCGCCTGCGCCGCGGCCTACCGCGAGGCCATGGCATACTTCGCCCACCAAGGCGCGCTTTCCATCTGGCACACCCACGTGGACGTCCAGGGGCTCCTCGACGCCCTCTCCGCCGACGCCTCCAAGAAGGAGCGCCGCCAGGTGGCCAAGGGCCTCGCCGCGGCCTTTGCCAAGGACAACTCCCGTGCCTTCAGAAAGCTCGTGGAAGGGGAGGGCGCCGACCGGCGCATCGTGTTCGACCCGCCCGCCATCGTGCCGCTGGACCGGTTCCTTCCCGCGGGCGACGTAGAGCGGTTTCCGCGCTCCCTCGCCGAGCTCTTCTCCGCCTACCGCTCATCCCTCGCCCCGGAGAACCGCGGGCTCATCGACCGCTACGCCTACGTGGGCGCCGCCCTCAAGGTCGTGGGCGTGGGCAGCGTGGGTATGCGCAACTGGGTGGTGGCCCTCTCCGGCCGCCAGGTGGACGACCCGCTCGTGCTGCAGTTCAAGGAGGCCGGGGAGTCGTGCCTCTCGCGCTACACGGGCCTCGCGCCGCGCTACCGGGGCGGCGAGCGCGTGGTGCGCGGCCAGCGCCTCATGCAGGCCACCGGCGACGTGCTCCTCGGCTGGGCCGACGTCCCCGTCCCCGGCGCCCCGGGCCGCTCCTTCTACGTGCGCCAGCTCTGGGACTGGAAGGCCACGGTGGACCTGGACGCCATAGACGCCGACACCCTCGCGCTCTACGGAGAGCTCTGCGCCTGGACCCTCGCCCGCGCCCACGCGCGCTCCGGCGACCGCGGGGCCATCGCCGGGTACCTCGGCACCTCGGACGCGGCCGACCGCGCGCTCTGCGCCTTTGCCGAGGCCTACGCCGAGCAGAACGAGTGCGACTACCGCGTCTTCATGGACCACGTCGCCGGCGCGGCCGGCACGGGGAAGGGGGAGGCCTCATGAGCCTCGGAACCGTCGACACGTACCTCACCCGCCGTCACGCCCGCCGGGTGCAGCGCGAGCAGGCCGTGCCCGAGCGCGACTGGGCCCCGGTGCCCGCGGGCTCCTACACGCTCCTCGTGCTCTTCAACCTCATGGCGGCCTTCGACGAGGGCCATGCCATCCTCGCCGTGGGGCCGTCCGCGGGCGACCTCATGACCTACTCCTACTACCGCCGGGGCAACGCCCTCAAGGCCCCGGCGTCCATGGCCTGCCTGCGGGAGCCGGAGACCTTCGCCGCCCTCCGCCGGGCTTCCGGCTGGATCGTCCACGGCAACCCCGGCAACTGGTGGAACGAGCACGTGGACTGCGCCGTCGCCCTCACGGCCCCCTCCAAGGCCGGCCGTGCCGTGGCCGACTACGCCGAGGGGGTCAAGGCCGCGCCCGGCACCTACGACCTCGTGACCCACAACTGCCTCGCCTTCGTGGAGGAGGCCTTGGCCGCCGGCGGCGTGCGCCTCACCACGGTCTCTGGCGCGGGCCTGCGCACCTTCGTGCCCAAGGACGCCTTCGAGGCGGTGACAGGGGCCACCGGCGCCACGCCCTTCCGGGAGTGGAAGTATTGGTTCGACGACGTCCCTGCCCCCGACGACGGCCTGCGCACCATCGGCGACGACCCCGGCACGGAGCGCGGCGACGCCCCGGCGGCGCACCGGGGGTAGGGGAGGCCTCTCGGGACCCATCGCCGTCCCGCGCACCTACACCGCCCGCACCCCGTGCGCGGAAGCCTTTGTGTGCCGCGCGGGCGGCCCCCGTCGTGCGGCGCGGCAAACGGGTACGTAGGGCCCAGCACACGCCCACAGGAAGGAACACCCATGGCCACTGCGTTCTACGGCACCATGTCCATCGCTACGTCCGTCATAGGCGACCCCGCCTTCAAGTCGCTCTGGGACGCCACCCTCGACGGCTACGACGAGGCGAGGCTCACCTACGGCATCACGTCGGTCTACGGCTCCGACGAGGAGGGCGGCCGTACCGTCTACCAGGTGAGCGGCAAGACCGACGACGGCTTCGACGAGGACGCCGCCGCCTGCCTCTGCGGCTCGCTTTCTGTGGAGGACGCCGGCCGCCTGCTGAAGGCCCTCGAGGACGCCTCCGCCGCCATCGCCTTCGACATCGACGAGTACGACGTCGACGCCGACTCCCTCACCCGCGAGAAGGCCACCGTCACCGTCGAGGACGGCCGGGCCCGCCTCTCCGACACCTCCTACGACGACGTGCCCGTGACCTCGCGCAAGCTCGTCGACATGGGCTTTGCCGAGGAGTCCGAGCTCGACGACGGGGAGCTCGCCGTCATGGTGGCTGCCGAGATCCCCGACGGCCCCGAGGCCGACGACCTCGTGGACGCCATCGAGGACCTGCGCGAGGACGCCCGCCACGACGGCGTCTTCACCGCCGAGGAGACCGCCGACCCTGTGGCCTTCGCCCAGATGCTCGAGGCCTCCTACGCCGACGAGGACGACATCGAGTAGCCCTTCGCCCTCCCAGACGCGCGGGAACGCGGCGCCGGGCCGGCCCGTCCGAGGCGACGGAGCGGCCCGGCGCCGCGTCGCTGCGGGTACAATGACACGCGTTGCCCTGCCCTGCGAACCGGAAGGTGGCCATCCGTGACCGACATGCCCAAGACCTACGATCCCCAGACGACCGAGCCGCAGCTCGTCGAGCGCTGGATCGACGCCGGCTGCTACCAGCGCTCCAAGGGCACGGGCGACTGCACCGTCGTCATCCCGCCCCCCAACGTCACCGGCGTGCTCCACATGGGCCACGCCCTCGACGACACCATCCAGGACGCCTTCATCCGCTACAACCGCATGGCCGGCCGCTCCACCCGCTGGATCGTGGGCCTCGACCACGCCGGCATCTCCACCCAGACCAAGGTGGACAAGCGCCTGAAGGAGCAGGGCGTCTCCCGCCTGGAGCTGGGGCGGGAGAAGTTCGTGGACGCCTGCTGGGACTGGACCCGCGAGTACGGCGGCACCATCGTCAAGCAGATCAAGCGCATGGGCTGCTCCGCGGACTTCGCCGACGAGCAGTTCACCATGAGCCCGCAGTTCTCCCACGCCGTGCGCAAGGTCTTCTGCGACTGGTACCACGCCGGCCTCATCTACCGCGGCGAGCGCATCGTCAACTGGTGCCCCAACTGCTGCACCGCCATCTCCGACGACGAGGCCGAGTACAAGGACGAGCACGGCCGCCTCTGGTACCTGCGCTACCCGCTCAAGGAGCCCGTGGACGGCAAGGACCACATCGTCGTCGCCACCACGCGCCCCGAGACCATGCTCGGCGACACCGGTGTGGCCGTCTCCCAGGACGACCCCGAGGCCTCAAGGTTCGTGGGCGCCACGGTGGTCCTGCCCATCGTGGGCCGCGAGATCCCCATCTTCGCCGACTGGCACGTGGACGCGGGTTTCGGCACCGGCTTCGTCAAGGTGACCCCGGCCCACGACCCCAACGACTTCGCCATGGGCGAGGCCCACGACCTCGAGAAGATCAATGTCTTCGACGAGCACGCCCACGTGGTGGACGGCTACGGCGAGTTCTCCGGCATGGACCGCGACGAGGCCCGCGCCGCCGTGGTGGCCTGGTTCGAGGAGAACGGCCTGCTCGACCACGTCGAGGACCACGACCACTCCGTCATGCACTGCTACCGCTGCGACACCGCGCTCGAGCCCTGGCTCTCCGAGCAGTGGTTCGTGGCCGTGGACAGGCTCAAGGGCCCGGCCACCGAGGCCGTCACCTCGGGCGACGTCACCTTCCATCCCAAGCGCTGGGAGCAGACCTACCTCACCTGGATGGAGAACCTCAAGGACTGGTGCATCTCGCGCCAGCTCTGGTGGGGCCACCGCATCCCCGTCTTCACCTGCGAGGACTGCGGCTGGGAGGACGCCTCCATGGACGACGTGGAGGTGTGCCCCGAGTGCGGCGGCCGCCACGTCCACCAGGACCCCGACGTGCTGGACACCTGGTTCTCCTCGCAGCTCTTCCCCTTCGCCACCCAGGGCTGGCCGGAGCACCCCGAGGAGATGGCCGGCCACTATCCCACCAAGGCCCTGGTCACGGCTCGCGACATCATCGCGCTCTGGGTGGCCCGCATGATCATGAGCTCGCTGTACTTCTGCGACCGGATTCCCTTCGAGGACGTGGTCATCTACGCCACCATCCTCGCCAAGGACGGCAGCCGCATGTCAAAGTCCAAGGGCAACGGCGTCGACCCCATGGACCTCATGGCCAAGTACGGTGCCGACGCCATGCGCCACAACCTGCTCACCTTGGTGACCAACAACCAGGACGTGCGTTTTGACGCCACCTTCGACAAGAAGACCGGGGCCTTCGAGTCGAGTCCCCGCACCGAGCAGGCCCGCGCCTTCGTCACCAAGATCTGGAACGCCTGCCGCTTCGCCCTCATGAACATGGAGGGCTTCGAGCCCGGCGCCCCGGTGGCCGCCACGCCCGAGGACGCCTGGATGCTCTCGCGCCTGGCCAAGCAGGTGGCGGACACCACGGCGTGCCTCGAGGAGTACCGCTTCGGCGACTACGCCCGCGGCCTGCAGGGCTTCTTCTGGAACGAGGTGTGCGACTGGTACATCGAACTCTGCAAGGGCCGCCTGCAGTCCGAGGACCCCGAGGTCCGCGTGGGTGCCCAACGCAACCTCGTCTTTGTGCTCGACACCTCGCTGCGCCTGCTGCACCCGGTCATGCCCTTCGTGACCGAGAAGGTCTGGGAGTCCATGCCCGCCTCCGCCCTCGACCTCGCCGAGGCGGCCAAGACCGGCTGCGACTCGTCCCACGACGGCCGCTTCCTCATGCTCTCGGCCTGGCCCGAGCCCGCGGCCTACGGGGCCTACGTCAACGACGAGGCCGAGGCCGATTTCGAGATCGCCCGCGCCCTCGTCTCCGGTGTGCGCTCGTTGCGCGCCCGCTATCGCCTGAGCCCTCGCGCCGAGGTCGACGTGGTGGTCAAGGCCGCCCCGGCCGACGCCGCCCGCCTCGAGGCCCAGCGCGACTTCCTCGTGGAGGTGGGCCGCCTCTCGTCGCTGGTGGTGGGCGAGCACGCCGAGAAGCCCGCCAACTCCGTCTCGTTCGTGGCCCCGGGCTTCGAGGCCTACGTGGTGCTCGAGGGCCTCGTGGATCTCGGCGAGGAGGCCAAGCGCCTGGAGAAGGAGGTCAAGAAGGTGACCGGCGAGCTCGCCGGCATCGAGCGCACCCTCGGCAACCCCGGGTTCCTCGCCAAGGCGGCCCCGGAGGTCGTGGAGGCCAAGCGGGCCCGCAAGGAGGAGCTCGAGGTCACGCTCTCCCGCCTGAGCTCCCAGCTGGAGGACCTCTCGGAGTAGGGACGGGCGGCTTCCTCCCAGGGAGGACGTTCGGGTTCCAGGCACCCCGCGGGCTGGTCCCGCGGGGTGTCTTTTTGCGGGGCGGCCCATGCCAAAGGCCGCTCCGGCATGGGTTTTGGCCCCCGCACCCATGCCGCAGGCCGCTTTGGCATGGGGTGAGGCGGCGGCCGTCGATCGCTCTCCATGCCGCAGGCGCCCTTGCATGGGGCCGAGGGCCAAGCGTAGGGCCCAACCGGCGGGCCCTGTCGCAGTGGGGTCCCGGGGACCGCCCCGCCTTCGTGGCGGTCCCGTTTTTCAGCTACTATGGCGTCGACCGTGGGGTCGATGAGCGGGGAGAGGGGCAGGACCGTGGCCACCATCAAGGATGTCGCCCGCATCGCCGGGGTGAGCAGCGCCATGGTCTCGCGCTACCTCAACGACGGCTACGTCTCTGCTGAGAAGCGTCAAGGCCGACGAGGCCTCCGCCTCCGAGCCCGCCGCCGCTCCCGCGGCCGCCCCGGCGCTCCTGGCCGCCGAGACCCTCGTGGCCCCGCTCGCCGGGTCCCCCGCGGCCGCCGCCTACATCGCCGACCCCACCTTCGCCGCCGAGATCCCGGGTCCCACCGTGGCCATCGACCCCGGTGAGGCCGACAGGCTCCCCGTGGTGGCCCCGTGCGGCGGCACCGTGAGCACGGTCTTCGACACCGGCCACGCCGCGGGCATCACCAGCGGCTCCGGCGCCGAGATCCTCATCCACGTGGGCGTGGACACCGTGAAGATGGAGGGGGAGGGCTTCTCCAAGCTCGTCTCCGAGGGCCAGCGCGTGGCCGCGGGCGACCCGCTCCTCGACGTGGACTTCTCCGCCGTGCGCCGCGCCGGCTACCCCGCCACCACGATGATGATCGTCTCCAACGCCTACGACTTCGACGTGGAGCGCCTCGACCTCTCCGCCCCCGTGGAGCCGGGCAAGAGCGACGTCATGGGCCTTGCCCGCAAGGGCTGAGACGCCTGTCTCCGAGGGCCCGGGCCCCGGCTGCGGCCGGCGCCCAGGCCCGGCCCGTACCCGACACCCGACCATTGGAGATCAACCGGTGAACTCCCTCACCCGAGACCTCGCACGACTCTGCCGCGCCCGCACCGAGGAGGCCGCCCATCGCGGCCACGGGCCCTGGTCCCAGCGGTTCCACCTCATGCCCGAGGCCGGCTGGCTCAACGACCCCAACGGCCTCTGCCAGAAGGACGGCGTGTTTCACGCGTATTACCAGAACTCGCCCTTCGACTGCCACGGGGTCTACTCGGGGTCCTCCGTCGTGCACGGGGCCGCATCCACGCCTTCTACGCCGGCAACGTCAAGCGCGAGGAACCCGGGCGCGAGTTCGACTACGTGCTCGACGGCCGGGAGTCCAACACCGTGCTCGTGGAGAGCGACGACGGCGGCGTCTTTGGCTCCAAGCGCCTGGTCATGACGGTGGACGACTACCCCGCCTCCGTCACCTGCCATGTGCGCGACCCCCGCGTCCTGGCCAACCCGGGGGAGGGCGGCCCCGCCTTCCTCATGCTCCTGGGCGCCCGGGCCAAGGGGGCGGACCGCGACCGCGACCGCGGCGAGGTGCTTGTCTACGGCTCCGACGACCTCGTGCACTGGGCCTTCGCCAACACGGTGGCCTCCGAGCGGCCCCTGGGCTACATGTGGGAGTGCCCCGACCTCCTCGTGCTGGGGGCCGCGGAGGCCACGCGCGCGCCGGGCTTCGACCCCGCCGCCCCGCCGCTGGCGGTGCTCTCGGTGAGCCCCCAGGGCATGGAGGGGCCCGCCGCCGGCGCCAACGTGTACCCGAGCGGCCACATGCCCTTCTCGGGGTCGCTCCTCGGTCCCTGCTCGCTGGGGGAGTTCACGCTGTGGGACGCCGGGTTCGACTTCTACGCGCCCCAGACCTTCGAGGCCGAGGACGGTCGGCGCATCCTCATAGGGTGGATGGGCATGGCGGACTGCCCCGACCACGCCAACTCCACCGTGGACCACGGCTGGCAGCACTGCTTTACACTGCCTCGCGAGGTGGTCACCGACGGCCGCACCGTCCTCCAGCGCCCCGTGGTCGAGCTCGCCGGGTTTCGCGGGCCGGTGCTGGAGGGGGAGGGGTCGCTCCGCGCGGAGGGCCTCCCGGCCTTCGACCTCGAGGTGTCGGGCATCCGGGGCCCCCGGTGTGCCGTGACGCTCGCCGGCGGCCTGGACGTCACCTACAACGCCGCGGTCGGCGAGGTGGCCATGGCGTTTCGCGACCGGTCCCGCGGCTCCATGGGCGGCGCCCGCGGCGAGCGGCGCGTGGCGGTGCCGGCCCTCCGGTCGTTCCACGTCGTGGGCGACGCCTCCTTGGTGGAGGTCTTCTGCAACGGCGGGGAGCAGGTGTTCTCCACCCGCTACTACCCATCGTCCTACTCCGTGGCCGTGGAGGCGCCGGGCGCCCGCTCCCGCCTGTGGCCCCTGGAGGTACCGCTCACCTTGTAGAAACTGTTCAGGTTTCCGTCGTCATCGGTGGACCGCGATCAAAACTGTATCGTTACAGTTAGTAAGGCATATCGCTCTCGTTCACCTACCCAGGGAGGAGACCCATGTCCGAGAAGAAGTCCCTGCGCATCGGAGCCCTCGAGGCCGGCGGCACCAAGATGGTGATGGCCGTGGCCACCCCCGAGGGCGAGGTCCTAGAGCGCGAGGAGATCCCCACCGGGGAGCCCGGCCCCACCTGCGAGGCCATCGTGGCATGGTTCGCCGGGAGGGACATCGACGCCCTCGGCGTGGGCGCCTTCGGCCCCACCGGCGTGGACCCGGAGTCGGATACCTACGGCTGGATCCTCGAGACTCCCAAGACGGCTTGGCGCCACTTCGACTTCCTCGGCACCCTCAGGAGGGGCCTCGACGTGCCCTGCGGCTACGACACCGACGTCAACGCCGCCTGCCTCGGCGAGGCCACCTTCGGGTGCGCCAAGGGCCTGGGCACCGTGGTCTACATCACCATCGGCACGGGCATCGGCGCCGGCGTCATGGTGGGCGGGAAGCTCCTCCACGGCATGCTGCACCCGGAGGCCGGCCACATCTCCCTGCGCAAGCGCCCCTACGACACCGGCGCCAGCGTCTGCGGCTTCCACGACTCCTGCTTCGAGGGCCTGGCCTCCGGCCCCTCCATCGAGGCCCGCTGGGGCGCCAAGGGGGTCGACCTCGCCGACAAGGCCGAGGTCTGGGAGCTCGAGAGCGAGTATATCGCCGAGGCCCTCGTCGACTACGTCATGGTCTACTCGCCCGAGAAGATCGTGCTGGGCGGCGGCGTCATGAAGCAGGAGCAGCTCTTCCCGCTCGTGCGCAACAAGTTCACCGAGCTCCTGGGTGGCTACATCCAGACCGAGCAGGTCAAGGCGCAGGACAGCTACATCGTGCCCGCCGGCTGCGGCGGCGACCAGGGCATCCTCGGCTGCACGGCCCTGGGCGTCGAGGCCCTGGAGGCGGCGGGGGAGTAGCGGCCCCGAGGCGGCCGTTCCCCATAAGGCCCCTGCATGACGGAGGCCCGGGTCCCCAGCGCTGGGGTCCGGGCCTCCTGCCGTGGGCGCTGTGCGTCCTCGCTGCCGGCGGCCTAGGTGATGTTGATGGTGTGCAGGGCGGAGCGGCTGCCCACGTTCCGCGAGACCGAGTACTCGAAGGGGGCGCCCGAGTCCAGGAAGCCGATCTGCTCCAGCTCGAGCAGGGGGTCCCCCTCGGCGATGTCCAGGCGCCCGGCCTCCTCGGCCGTGGCCGCCACGGCCCGCACGATGCGGTGGAAGCTCGCCAAGTGCAGCCCGAGGTCCTGCCGCAGGTAGTTGTAGATGGAACCCTCCACGTGGTGCCGCTTGAGGCCGGGGACGAGCTCCAAGGGCATATAGGTGTCCTCGATGACGAGGGGCACGCCGTCGAGGAGGCGCGTGCGCACGTCGTGGTAGCAGAAGTCCTCGTCGCCCAGGTCGAGTCGGGCCGCCACCTCGGCGGGGGGCACCTCGATGGCGAATAGGTGGACCACCGAGGAGACCTCGCCCTGGTGGGCGTGCTCGTTGGTGAAGCCGATGGAGCGGTCGGTGCGGCCTATGTAGAGGGTGTCGCCGGCATGGCGCCCGTCCACCCCCTTGGACTCCGGCGTCGCCTTGACGAAGGTGCCCGACCCCCGGCGGCTCGAGACCAGGCCCTGCTCGGCCAGAAGCTCCACCGCCTTGCGCACGGTGACCTTGCTCACCCCGTAGAGCTCGCAGAGCTCCACCACCGTGGGCAGCCGCTCGCCGGGGGCGATGGCCCCGTCCTCGATGGACGCACGGATGTCCTGGGCGATCTCTGCGTACTTTGACATGGCTGCCCCCCTCGAGGCCGGTGGGGGAGTCCCCAAGTTGTGTGCAAAAAGAAGAATACCGCTTGCGGAGGGATAGCTACCGCTCGCACTCGAATAGAACCCAATTTCTCAAAAAATCGCTGTGTAAGCAGAATTATATCGCTACAATTCTCACCAAGAAGCGCGACCCAAAAGGGGGGACCCCGCGGGCCGCACCAACCGAGACGTGCAAGGAGGACCATGGAACCCATCACCCTGCCCGAGAACTTCTTCTTCGGCGCGGCCATGTCGGGTCCCCAGACCGAGGGCCGCTGGGCCGAGGGGGGCAAGCTCGAGAACCTCTGGGACACCTGGTCGATCGAGAACATCGACGACTTCTACAACAAGGTGGGCTCCTACGTGGGCAACGACTTCATGACCATGTACGAGGAGGACCTCCGCCTCCTCAAGGAGGAGCTCGGCTTCACCACCTTCCGCACCTCCATCCAGTGGAGCCGCCTGCTCGACCGCGACGGCGAGCTCAACCCCGCCGGCGTCGAGTGGTACCATCGTCTCTTCGCGGCCGCCGGGGAGGCCGGCCTCGAGATCTTCGTGAACCTCTACCACTTCGACATGCCCACCTACCTCTTCCGCCGCGGCGGCTGGGAGAACCGCGAGGTCGTGGACGCCTACGAGAACTACGCCCGCAAGGCGTTCGCCGAGTTCGGCCAGGAGGTGCGCTACTGGTTCACCTTCAACGAGCCCACCGTCGAGCCCGAGCAGCGCTACCAGGAGGGCGTATGGTGGCCCTTCACCAAGAACTTCAACCGCGCCCGCACGGTGCAGTACAACATCTCCATCGCCCACGCCAAGGGTGTGCAGGCCTTCCGCGAGGCCCAGTCCGCCGGCCTCGTGCGCGACGACGCCCGCATCGGCCTCATCAACGCCTTCATGCCGCCCTACACCAAGGACGACCCCTCCGACGCCGACCTCGAGGCCGTGCGCATGGTGGACGGCATCAACAACCGCTGGTGGCTCGACCTCGTCACCAAGGGCGAGCTTCCCGCGGACGTCATGGAGACCCTGGCCGAGCGCGGCTGCGTGCTCCCGGTGCGCCCCGGCGACGACGCCATCCTCGCCCGCGGCACCGTGGACTGGCTGGGCTGCAACTACTACCAGCCCACCCGCGTCCAGGCCCCCTCGCGCGACGTCGACGACGCCGGCTGCCCCGTCTTCGCCGACAAGTACGTGTGGCCCGACGCCGTCATGAACGAGAGCCGCGGATGGGAGGTCTACCCCAAGGGCATCTACGACTTCGGCATGACCGCCGCCCGCGACTATCCCGACCTCGAGTGGTTCGTCTCCGAGAACGGCATGGGCATCGAGGGCGAGTACAAGAACCGCGACGCCTCCGGCAAGGTGCAGGACGACTACCGCATCGACTTCGTGCGCCAGCACCTCACCTGGATCGCCAAGGCCATCGAGGACGGCGCCCGCTGCGTGGGCTACCACTACTGGGGCGCCATCGACAACTGGTCGTGGAACAACGCCTTCAAGAACCGCTACGGCTTCATCGAGGTCGACCTCATGGAGAACTACCGTCGCGTCCCCAAGCTTTCCGCCGCCTGGATGCGCCAGGTGGCCACCTCCCACATCGTCTCGTAACGGCCTTCCGGCCGGGGAGGGGAGCCCCGGCCGGGGCGCGAGAGGGGCGGGTGCCCGCCCCGTTCTGAGAGAGCAAGAGAGTCAAGCGAAGAAGAGAAAGAGTTAAGGAGACACCATGGCATCAGGCAAGGGTCAAGCCTTCCTCGACAAGTTCGCCGAAGTGTCGGCGAAGATCGGCAACCAGGTGCACCTGCGGTCGCTGCGCGACGGCTTCGCCACCATCATGCCCATCTACATCCTGGCCGGCATCGCAGTCCTTATCAACAACGTCGTGTTCCCGCTGTTCCTGACCGGCGACGGCCTCGCTGCCGCCCAGTACTGGGGAAACGCCATCACCCAGGGCACCCTGTCCTTCGCGGCCATCCTCCTCTGCGGCGTCATCGGCTACTGCTTCGCCCAGAACAAGCGCTTCGGCAACGCCATCGCCTGCCTCGTGGTGAGCGTCTGCTGCCTCGTCATCATGTTCCCGCAGGCCGTCAATACCGCCGTCTCCAACCTCACCTACGCCGTGAGCGCCGGTGAGACCGGGGCCGCCACCCAGACCCTCGAGGCCGTGGACATCGCCAGCACCCTCGGCATCGCCGAGGACGCCTCGGTGACCACCGCCGCCACCGGCGTCATCTCCACCACCAACACCGGTGCCAACGGCCTGTTCGCCGGCATCATCGTGAGCCTCGTCGCCACGACCATCTTCATCAAGATCTCCTCTGTCGAGAAGCTCAAGATCAACCTCGGCGAGGGCGTGCCCCCGGCGGTGGGCAAGTCGTTCAACGTCATGATCCCGCTGCTGTTCACCCTGTCCATCTTCGCCCTGGTGGCTGCCCTGCTCCACGGCATCTGGGGCACCAACCTCATGGACATCATCGCCACCTGCGTCTCCGCGCCCCTCAAGGACGTCATGAATGCCGGCCCGCTCGCGGTCATCGTCATCTACACCGTGGCCAACCTGCTCTTCTGCCTGGGCATCCACCAGTCCACCATCTCCGGCGTCCTGGCCGAGCCCATCCTCACCGTCCTCATCGTCGAGAACATGGCCTTCTACGCCGCCGGCGAGGCCATCCCTGCCGACCACTACATGAACATGCAGATCGTGAACTCCTTCGCCCTCATCGGCGGCTCGGGCTGCACGTTCATGCTCCTGCTCGACACCTTCCTGTTCTCCAAGAACAAGGCGTCCCGCGACATCGCCAAGCTCTCCATCCTGCCCGGCATCTTCAACATCAACGAGCCCGTCATCTACGGCTACCCCATCGTCTACAACGTGGCCCTCATGGTTCCCTTCGTGATCCTGCCCGACATCTTCATCGCCGTCACCTACGGCCTCACCTGCATGGGCTGGATCTCCCCCTGCGTCGTCCAGGCCCCCTGGACCACCCCGCCCGTCCTCTCCGCCCTCTTCTCCACCGGTATGGACTGGCGCGCCGCAATCTGGCAGGTCATCGAGATCGCCATCGGCATGGCAGTCTGGCTCCCCTTCATGAAGGTCTCCGAGCGCGCCCAGGCCAAGCAGCTCGAGGAGATGCAGAACGCCGCCTAAGGCCTTCTGGGACCCTGAGGCCCCGCACCACCATCCCCGACCGTCGGGGGCATGCCTCCCCGCGCTCCCCGACGGCCCCACCCCCGCGCCATGCGCCGCACCTACACTGATCCCATGGGCCGCTGGCCCGGAAACCGCTAAGGAGGAACCATGCAGAAGATCATGCTCGTGTGCAACGCCGGTATGTCCACCTCGCTCCTGGTCCAGAAGATGCAGAACGAGGCCAAGACCCGCGGCCTCGACGTCGAGATCGAGGCCCGTCCCATGGCCGAGGCCATGGAGGCCCTCGACACCGCCGACGTCCTGCTCCTCGGCCCCCAGATCGGCTATGCTAGGAGCGACTTCGAGAAGGCCACCGACAAGCCCGTGGACGTCATCGCCATGGTCGATTACGGCCGCATGAACGCCCCCAAGATCCTGGACGACGCCCTCGCCAAGCTCTAAGGGCGCACCGGAACGCACCTGAGGGGGCGCGCCACGTCAGCGGTGCGCCCCCTTTTTCTAGACGAGAGACGCCCGGCACGGCCGGGCGGGAGGGAGAGAGACCCATGGACGAGATGAACGAGCTCCAGCTCACCTGCTTCGAGATCATCAGCTACGTGGGCACGGCCAAGTCGTGCTACGTGAACGCCATCTCCAAGGCCCGCGAGGGGGACTTCGAGGGCGCCCAGGCCCTCATCGCCGAGGGCGACACTGCCTACGCCGGCGGCCACGACGTGCACCTCAGGCTCCTCCAGGCCGACGCCGCGGGCGAGCGCGACGCCGAGGCGCCCCTCATCCTCCTGCACGCCGAGGACCAGATGGCGAGCACCGAGACCGTGAAGATCATGGCCCTCGAGTTCATCGCCCTCTACAAGCGCCTGGACGGCGTGGAGGCCTAAGGCCCCACGGCTCCGCACGCACCTCCCCTGGACGGCCGGCCCCCTCGCGGGACCGGCCGTCTATCATTGGCGCGATAACGTCGGACGGGGAGGGGACCGTGGACAAGGGGACGTTGAGGCGGCGCGCCCGGGAGGCCCGCGACGGGCTCGGGGCCGCCGGGCGCGTGGCCGCGGACGGACGGCGTGCGGCGGCCGTGGAGGCGTCCGGGCTCTGGGCGGCCGCCGACGTCGTCCTCGCCTACGTGCCCATGGGGTCCGAGGCGGACCCCGCCGCCCTGGTGGACGCCGCCCTCGCCGGGGGCAAGGCGGCGGCCCTGCCGCGCTGCATGGCCGGCCGCAGGCTGGAGTGGCGCGCCGTGGGGTCGGGCTGGCGGGACGGCCTCGTGGGCCATCCCTTTGGCATGGCCGAGCCCGACCCGGGGCGCTGGGGGTTGCTCGACGTGCCGGCGGCGCTGGCCGGCGGCGCCTCGGTGCTCGCGCTCTGCCCCGGCCTCGCCTTCGACGGCGAGGGGCGCCGCCTCGGCTACGGCGGCGGCTACTACGACCGGTTCCTCTCCGCCGCCCGCGCCTGCGGCGGCCCCGGCACGTTCGCGGCCGTCGGCCTGGCCCACGGCTGCCAGGTGCTCGACGCCGCGGTGCTCGCCTCCGTGGAGGGCCCCTGGGACGAGCCCGTGGACGCCTTGGCCCTCGACGGGTCTATCATGCGGTGCGCACACACACCTTCTACCGAGGAGCGCCTGTGACCGAGCCCGAGAATCAGCGGCCCTACGAGGTGCCGTTCCCTGTGGAGCCCATGGACTACGAGGGGGCGCTGGCCCACCTCCACGGCATCCTGAGGCTGGGGATCTGCCCCATGCTCGAGACCGTGGTCGACATGCTCGCCGAGCTCGGCCGCCCCGACGGGCGCTTCTCCGTGGTGCAGGTGGCCGGCACCAACGGCAAGACGTCCACGTCGCGCTACACGGCGGCGATCCTGGCGGGGGAGGGGCTCTCCACCGCCCTCTACACGTCGCCGGAGCTCGTGGACTACACCGAGCGCATGGAGGTGGCCGGCCGGCCCGTCTCCCGCGAGGGGTTCGCTCGGGCCGTGGCCGCCGCCGCCGAGGCCGGGCGCCGCGTGAACGCCGCCCGGGAGGCCGCGGGAAAGCGACCCTACGACGTCACGGAGTTCGACACCCTCACCGTGGCCGCCTGCGTGCTCTTTGCCGAGCGCGGGGTCGACGTGGCCGTGCTCGAGGTGGGCATGGGCGGCCGCTGGGACGCCACCACGGCCACGCACCCGGCGGCCACCTGCGTCACGGGCATCGGCCTCGACCACACACGCATCCTCGGCGACACCCTGGAGGAGATAGCCGGCGAGAAGGCCGCCGTCATCAAGGCCGGCCAGGCCTGCGTTCTGGGGCGCGGTACGGCCGAGCCGCCCTCGGTGCAGGACGTCCTGCTGGAGCGGTGCGCCGCCCAGGGCGTGGCGCCCGCGGTGGTGCGCGCTGTGGGCGAGCCGACGCCTGCCGGGCTGCCGGTGTGCCGGTTCTCGGTGGTCTCGGAGCCCGCCGCCCTGGGCGACCCCCTCGTCCTCGACGTCGAGGCTCCGCTTTCCGCCTACCGCGGGCTCTCGGCCGTCAAGCCCCGTTACCAGGCTGCCAACATCGCCTGCGCCGTCGCCCTGGCCGAGGGGTTCCTCGGCCGCCCACTCGATCCTGCGGCCCTCGCCGTCTCCGTGGCCGCATGCCCCACGCCGGGGCGCTTCGACCTCGTCCGCGCCGAGCCGCCCCTGCTCGTGGACGCCGCCCACAACCCGCAGTCGGTGGCCGTGTTCCTCGACAGCCTGGGGGCCCTGGACGGCGCGGGGCGGGTGCCGGAGCTCGTATGCGCGGTCCTCGCCGACAAGGACGTCGCCGGCATCGTGGGGCTGCTCGCCGACGCCTTTCCCGTGGTGCACGTGTGCCGGACACCGAGCCCCCGCGCACTGCCGCCCGAGGAGCTCGCGGGGCTCTTCCGGGAGGCCGGTGCCACGGTGGCGTCCGTCTCGCCCACGGTGGCCGGCGCCCTTGCCGCGGTGGGCGACGCCCCCGCCGTGGCTGTGGGCTCCATCACGCTGGCGGGCGAGGTGTGCCGCGTGCTGAGGGCCGGTACGGGGGAGTGACGGCAACCGGTTGCCTTTGCGGAGCGGGGTCGTGGCGCCTGCGGGGCCGGGGGCTCCCGACCATGGGCAACCGGTTGCCCATGGGGACGCCTGACGACGATGTATGGGCCGTCGAGAGGCCTCGGCCGCCGCCGGTGCGGGCTGTAAGGCTGTGTGGCGGGGCTGTGATGGAGAGGGGAGTGTCGTGCCGGTACGGTACAATGCACCAAGCATGCAGCTCGAACGCACCGCCGGTGCAGATAGCCCCGAAGGAGCCACCCGATGCAGGACCTGCTCGATCAGATAATCACGCCCGAGGTCCGCATGGTCCTCTACCTCATGCTCGCCTGCGTGGTCATGCTCTACCTGCTCTCCATCGTCTACGTCATCCGCGACGCCCAGCGCCGCGGCGCCGAGCCCTGGTGGCTGTGGGCCATCATCTCGGTGGTTCCCATCGTGGGCCTGCTCGCCTACGTCATCCTGCGCCCCAGCAGCTACCTGGTGGACCGCGAGGAGCAGGACCTCGACATCGCCCTGCGCGAGCACCAGCTGTCCCACTACGGCATCTGCCCCAAGTGCGGCACGCCCATCGACCGCGACTTCATCGTCTGCCCCATCTGCAACACGCAGGTGCGCAACGTCTGCCCCACGTGCCACCGTCCGCTCAACGCCGACTGGAAGGTGTGCCCCTACTGCCGCACCCGCATCCAGTAGGCACGCCCACAACGGATCGCCCAGGCCCGCTCCGGCGGGCCTTTTGCTAAGGAGGGAGCCCCATGCCCCGCGAGACCATGGCCCAGAAGCGCGAGCGTGCCGCCGAGGTGGAGCGCCGCATGTTCGAGGTGTACGGCGAGGGGGCCTGCTCCCTGGACTATACCGACCCGTTCCGCCTCACCGTCGCCGTGGTCCTCTCGGCCCAGTGCACCGACGCCGCCGTCAACAAGGTGACGCCGCTGCTGTGGGAGCGGTTCCCCGAGCCCGCCGACCTCGCCGCCGCGGACACCGCCCAGATCGAGGAGATCATCCGGCCCCTGGGCTTCTACCGCGCCAAGGCCGCCAAGCTCAAGGGCCTCGCGCAGATGAGCGTCTCGGAGTTCGGCGGGACCGTGCCCCAGGACATCGACGAGCTCCAGCGCCTCCCCGGCGTGGGCCGCAAGACCGCCAACTGCGTCATGTGCCAGGCGTTCAGGGACCCCCAGGGCATCGCCGTCGACACCCACGTGTACCGCATCGCCCACCGGCTCAAGTTCTGCGGCCCCTCGGCCAACACGCCCGACAAGGTGGAGGCGGCACTGCTCAAGGTCTACCCCCGCGAGCAGTGGCTCTACATCAACCACCAGTGGGTGCACTTTGGCCGCGAGTACTGCCGCGCGCGCAACCCGCGGTGCTCCGAGTGCTTCGTGGCGGACATCTGCCCGAGCGCCGGCAAGTGCTGACCCGCCCCGTTGTCCTGTCCCATCGCCCGGACACTTTTGTCCCATTGGTCGGGCACTTTTGTCCCACCATCAAGGACCGAACCTCCGTCGCCCCGGTCGGTCGCCGTTTCCGCCGCATAATCAGTTATGAAATAAGCGAAGTGACAGATGGGCCAGGCACCGCTGTCACACCGGGCTTGATTGATATGTGACACGTCCGCCCATGGCGCCCTCCGGCCCGCGGGGTATGAACCCCCGTCGAACGACGATTCGAAGGAGGCCCCATGGCCAAGAAGGACAGGAAGAACGACCGCCTCGACCCCGACGAGGTCGAGCGCCGCGTCAAGGAGGAGCTCGAGCGGATCGGCGCCGTGCCGGTGCGGCCCGACGGCGCGGACCTCGCCGAGGGGGAGGACGTGGAGATGGCCACCGTGGAGGAGGTCATGGCGCCGGTCCAGACCACCCCGGTGGAGCTCGAGAACGAGCTGGCCGCCTACCTCATCGACACCGCCGTGCGCTCCGTGGACACCGAGAACCAGCGTGGCCGCTCCATCGGCTCCTACTCCAGCCGCCTGCTCATCGGCATCGCCGTGCTGGCCGTCGTGGCCCTGGCCGTGGCCGTGCCCACCATCCTCATCCTCGCCCCGGGTTGGGAGGCCATGCTCATGACGGCCCTCTTCACTGGCGTGCTCGTGCCGCTGCTCGTGGCGTTCCTGCTGGCCGTGACCGCGGGCGCCGGCTCCGCACGCATGGTCAAGGGCGTGCCGGCCGACCTCTTCTCCACGGCCGTCTCGGCCCCCGTCAAGACCAAGATGGAGCTCGCCAGGCGCATCTGCGCGGCCGAGCAGGAGCGCTACGAGGAGGCCAGCCGCAGCCACGACCGCGTGGCCGGCGCCCTCACCGCCGCTCGCATCCTCATGCTCGTGGCCGTGGGCTTCTTCGTGGTGGCGCTCCTGTTCCTCTGCGTCATCATGTTCGTGCACGTGGCGTAGGCGCCGGGCGGGGCCTCGACCCCGCCCGTACAGGGACGACCGCCCTGGGCGGCGGGACGGCGACCGGCCGCCCTGCTGCCTTTCTCGTGCCGCGCGCCGCCCCTTCCCACGCGCCGACCCCGCGCGCGACGCCGCCCAGCCTTGTGGACACCTTCTGAACCTTGTTGGCCCCGGTTACCTTTCATCGGTTCGCTCTGGCTAACTTGTCGCGCCGAAAAACGGACCGAAAGGTACCTCCGCAGATGATCGACAGGCGCCTCATCGCCGTTGCGGCCGCGGCCGTGGTGCGCCTCCTCTGCACCGCCGCGTCGTCGCGTCAGAGCCATCTGTCCTCGGCCGAGGTCAAGCTGCGCCTGCGCGACCTCATCTACCGCAAGCTCCTCGCCCTGGGTCCCCGCTACCGCTCGGTGGTGTCCACCTCCGAAGTCGTGCAGGTGGCCGTGGAGGGTGTGGACCAGCTGGAGACGTACTTCGGCGCCTACCTCTCGCAGTTCTTCTGCGCCATGCTCGCCCCCGTCACGCTCTTCGCGGTGCTGCGCTTTGTGAACGTGCCGGCCGCCGCCGTGCTGCTCGTGTGCGTGCCGCTCATCCCGGCCGCCATCGCCGCGGTGCAGACCTGGGCCAAGAGGCTCCTCGGCACCTACTGGGGCCGGTACACCTCCCTCGGCGACACGTTCCTCGAGAACCTCCAGGGCCTCACCACGCTCAAGGTCTACCGCGCCGACGCCTTCAAGCAGCGCGAGATGAACGAGGAGGCCGAGCGCTTCCGCCGCGTCACCATGCGCGTGCTCACCATGCAGCTCAACTCCATCACCATCATGGACCTCGTGGCGTTCTGCGGCGCGGCCGCCGGCACCTGGGTCGCCGTGACGCAGTTCCAGGCCGGCGCCGTGGGTCTCGCCGGCGTGCTCTTCACCGTCCTCGTGGCCGCCGACTTCTTCATCCCCATGCGCCAGCTGGGCAGCTTCTTCCACATCGCCATGAACGGCATGGCGGCGTCCGAGAAGATCTTCCGCCTGCTCGACGCCGACGTCCCGGCCGACGGCACCCTTCCCGTGCCGGACGAGGGCCCCATCGTCGCCCGGGGCCTCTCGTTCACCTACCCCGGCGCCGAGGGGCCCACCCTTCGCGACCTGGACATCGAGGTGCCCCGTGGCTCGTTCACGGCCGTGGTGGGGCGCTCCGGCTCCGGCAAGTCCACGCTGCTCAAGCTGTTCATGAGGTTCTGGGACGTGCGGGGCGGCTCCGTGGCGGTCTCGGGCACCGAGGTGGCCGACGTCGACACCGACAACCTGCGCGACCTCGAGGGCTACATGACCCAGGACACGCACCTGTTCCACGACAGCATCCGCAACAACCTGCGCATCGCCAGGCTGGACGCCACCGACGACGAGATCGAGGCCGCCTGCCGCGCCGCGTCGGTTCACGACTTCGTCGCCGGCCTGCCCCAGGGCTACGACACGCCGGTGGGCGAGCTCGGCGACACGCTCTCGGGCGGGGAGCGCCAGCGCCTGGGCCTGGCCCGCGCGTTCCTCCACGACGCGCCGTTCCTGCTGCTGGACGAGCCCACGAGCAACCTCGACAGCCTCAACGAGGCCCAGGTGCTGAAGTCGCTCGCCGAGGGGCGCGACGGCCGCACGGTGCTGCTCGTGAGCCACCGCGAGTCCACCATGCGCGTGGCTGACCGGGTCTTCTCCGTCGAGGACGGGAGGTTGAGCTGATGGCCGCCGTCGGGAACGCCCGCCGGCCCGCGGACGCCGTGGAGGCCAGGCGCGCCCGGGAGCAGGAGGTCGTCTCGCAGATGATCGGCATCTGGTGCCACGCCAGGCACGGCACCGCCCGCGGCGAGCTCTGCGACGAGTGTGCCGAGCTGGAGGCCTACGCCCGCGCCCGGAGCGAGCGGTGCCCCTTCATGGAGACCAAGACGTTCTGCTCCAACTGCCACGTCCACTGCTACCGGGCGGAGATGCGCGAGCGCATCCGGGAGGTCATGCGGTTCTCGGGACCCCGCATGCTCCTGCACAGGCCGGTCATGGCCTGCCGCCACGTGGTCGAGTCCCGCAGGGAGAAGAGGGTAATCGAGAGGGAGATGAGAGATGATCGTTAAGAAACTGCCGTTCCTCGTGCTCGGGTTCGTCGGGCTCGGCCTGGGGTTCGTGGGGGCGGTGCTGCCGCTCATCCCCGCGTTCCCGTTCCTCATGCTGGCGGCGTACTCGTTCGCCCGTTGCTCCGAGCGTCTTGACCGCTGGTTCCGCGGCACGCGCCTCTACTGCGACAACCTGGAGGACCTCGTGGGCGGCCGAGGCATGACCCGTGCGGCGCGCCGCCGCGTCATGGGCGCCGTCACGCTGGTCATGGCCGTGGGCTTCACCCTCATGGCGCTGAAGGGCCTCGTGGTGCCGTGCACCGTCCTGTTCGCCGTGTGGCTGGGCCACATGCTGTACTTCGCCTTTGGCGTGAGGCACCGCGAGGAGGACGGGGAGGCCGCCGCAGCGTAGGGGGAGGGGCTCTGGGTCGCGGCCCGCAACCCATCCCAAGGCGACCGGTCGCGCTGCGGGGCCACACGGCGGGGTCCTGTGGTGGGGCCAACATGGTGCGGCCTCTCCCCGGCGCGCCCCCTGGCAAGCGCCCCCTGGTTCTTAGGTGCGTCCCCCTTGCGAGGGGCCATTTGGCGCGACGCCCCCGACGAGCGGCCCCTCTGACAAGCCCCCCGATTCTTCAGTGCGGCCCCTGCAGGGTGACCTTGTCCCCAAGGCGCCCTGCAGGGGCCCTTCCGTCTTTTGGCGGCACATCTCCGCGCCCTAGAGGGGGATGATGCGCCCGGTAGGTGGCCGCGACCGCCTCCCGCAGACGGGTGGGGGCGGAAAACCCCCTTCAACGGCCCCCTATGCCGGTGGCTTGTCCCAAGGGTGGGTTGCAGGGCGCACGCTAGGCTCGTCTCGCTCCAAAAGGGCTTTGGAGGGGGACTTTTCGTGCACTGGACGCCCTTAGAGGGCGCCCCGCCACCCTCCAAGGGTCCTTTGCCGCAAGCCCCCTCCGCAGGGTGCCCCTAGAGGGGGGTCTTGCGGCTTCCCGCGCGCCGGCCGCCCAAGCCCCGCCGCCACGCCCAAGCCCCGCCGGCCGCCCAGACCCTCGCCTCACCAAAGGTTCCACGGGGTGAAGAGCTCCCGATGCAGGCGGGCGCGCCTCTCGAGGGTCGAGCGGCAGAGCGGCCGCTGCCTCACGCCGAGCCTGTCCGCCACCTCTTCCATGAAGGCGTCCAGGCGCTCCCGGCGGTCTGCCATGTTGGGTGTCAGGGGCAGGATCTCAAAGCCCATGTGGGCGGCGGCCACCAGGCGGTCCTTGTCCTCGAGGGGGCGCATGCCCTCCTCGTGGCCGTGGGAGTCGTACTCGACGGCCAGGTGGCTCTCGGGCCATGCGAGGTCGAGGTAGATCGCCCGCTTTGCGGGGAGCAGGGCCCGCGCCCGAGCGTTGAGGGCCACCGGGTGGTTGCGCTGCGGCTCGGGGAGACCGTAACCGCCGCGGCGCGCGGGGAGCGAGGCGTAGAGGACGGTCGCCGCCTCACGCGGGGAGGCGCATCCGTCGAGCAGGTGCGGGGCGGCCGAGCGGGCCGTGGAGACGTGCCTCGCGCCGTCCGGCACGGAGGCGAGGAGATCTGCCACCTCGCCGGGCGTCGTCAGCGGGCCCGGCCGCCTCCTCATGCCTTGGGGCGCCATGGAGTAGGTGCCGCACAGCTCGCATCCCAGGAGGAGGGCCTGCCCGAAGCCGAGGCCACGCGTGCGGAGCAGCCAGTGAAATGCGGGGGAGGGGGCGAAGACGCCCAGTTCGGGCGGGTCGGACGGGTCGTCGAGGCGCACGAGCGCCCCGTGGGGCAGCCCCACGCCCCAGCGCCTGCAGCCGATGCTGCCGCCGTGCCGACGGGCGGCGTCGGTGCCCACGAGGCACGGTATGGGGAGGGGCTCGTTCTCGGGGCGCCTGCGGGCCCCGTTCACCACCGGCCTGAACGACGGCTCCCAGCGGGAGAGGGCGTCCAGGGCCGGTGCCCCGTCCATGTCGCGCATGTTGGCCGTCGCGGATGCCAGGGCGATGGCCGCCTCCTCGTCCGGGACGGGGGCGAGGGTGATTCCCGAGAGGTACGCCGCGCGGGCGCACCAGTCGTGGACGATGAGTGCCATGGATCCTCCCTTGGTCGTCTCCGTGGGTCGGCCGACCCATACGACAAGGGTGTCCACGTTGCGATGATGATGGATGTTCTCCGAGCATACCTAACGGGTGGCGCCCTGTGAAGACGCCTCCCGCCTGACGCCTTTCCGACGGCGGCCGTCAGGGGGGGGCGGCAGGGGCGCAGCCGGCGAGGAGCGCCCCTTGCCCGCGCCCGCGTGCGCCCCGCCCCTTGCCCGCGCTCCGCCCCGCGCCCGCCCTCGCGACACGCCCGCGCCAAGAGGGGTATCCTTGACCCCGTGCGCCGGCATCGGGCCGGCTCGTATCCGGAGGGTGCACCCCATGAACCAGCGCGTCCCACAGCCCGCAGCCATGCGGCCCGTCAAGGGCGTCCTCGCTGCGTGCGGCACCCTCACCCTCACCCAGACTATCTAGGCGCTTGGCGAGCGGCCTCGGCCGCCCGGTGAGCGCCGCCTCCTGTACGGGGACGTCCCTGCCGCCAGGCGGGCCGGCCCCTGCCCGTTGTCGTCAAACGGCCATCGTGAGGCCGAGAAAACAAGAAGGAGTCAGCACCATGTCCAACCCCATCTCCGTCAACCTGCCCGACGGCTCCGCCCGCGAGCTCGAGGCCGGCGCCACCGCGGCCGACCTCGCCGCCTCCATCGGCGCCGGCCTGGCCAAGGCCGCCCTCGCCGCCAAGGTCAACGGCGTGCCCCAGGACCTCGCCGCGCCCCTGCGCGACGGCGACACCGTCGAGATCCTCACCATCAAGAGCCCCGACGCCCTGCCCATCGTGCGCCACTCCTGCGCCCACGTCATGGCCGAGGCCGTGAGCGAGCTCTTCTCCAACGTGGCCCTGGGCATCGGCCCCGACGTCGAGAACGGCTTCTACTACGACTTCCAGACGCCGGACCAGATCTCGTCCAACGACTTCGAGCGCATCGAGGAGCGCATGCGCGCCATCATCCGCGAGGACAAGCCCTTCGTGCGGGAGGTCGTCAGCCGCGAGCAGGCCCAGGAGATGTTCGCCGACCAGCCCCTCAAGCTCGAGCTCCTCGACGACATCGACGCCTCCGAGGACGTCACGGTCTATCGTCACGGCGACCACCTCGAGCTCTGCCGCGGCCCGCACGTGGCGAGCGCCGGCAAGATCCCGGCCGACTCCTTCGAGCTGCAGAAGGTGGCCGGCGCCTACTGGCGCGGCAACGCCGAGAACGAGATGCTGCAGCGCGTCTACGGCGTCGAGTTCGCCACCAAGAAGGAGCTCAAGGCCTACAACCACATGATGGAGGAGGCCCGCAAGCGCGACCACCGCGTCCTCGGCCCCAAGCTCGGCATCTTCGAGACGCTCGACGAGGTGGGCCCGGGCCTGCCGCTGTTCTTCCCCAAGGGCGCGCGCATCGTGCGCACGATGCAGGAGTGGCTGCGCAAGGAGCTGTACCGCCGCGGCTACGAGGAGGTCATCACCCCGCACGTCTACAAGTCCGATGTCTGGAAGACCTCCGGCCATTACGACTTCTATAAAGAGAACATGTACTTCTTCAACATCAACGAGGGCACCGACGAGGAGCCGCGCCTCTCGGAGTTCGGCGTGAAGCCCATGAACTGCCCGGGCCACGTGCTGCTCTACAAGAGCAACCTTCACAGCTACCGCGACCTCCCGCTGCGCTACTTCGAGTTTGGCACGGTGTACCGCCACGAGCTCTCCGGCGCCGTCAACGGCCTGTTCCGCGCCCGCGGCTTCACCCAGGACGACGCCCACGTGTTCTGCCGCGAGGACCAGGTGGTGGACGAGGTCGAGAGCATCATGGACCTTGTCGACCAGATCATGGGCACCTTCGACCTCACCTACGAGTGCGAGATCTCCACGCGCCCGGCCCACTCCATCGGCACCGACGAGATGTGGGAGAAGGCCGAGAGCTTCCTCAAGGAGGCCCTCGAGAAGCGCGGCGTGCCCTACGACATCAACGAGGGCGACGGCGCCTTCTACGGCCCCAAGATCGACGTCAAGGTGAAGGACTCCATCGGCCGCACGTGGCAGTGCTCCACCATCCAGGTGGACTTCAACCTGCCCGAGCGTTTCGACATCACCTACCGCACGGCCGACAACACCCAGGAGCGCCCCTGGATGCTGCACCGCGCCATCTTCGGCTCCATCGAGCGCTTCCTGGGCATCCTCATCGAGAACTACGCCGGCGCCCTGCCCCTGTGGCTGGCTCCGGTCCAGGCCGAGATCGTGCCCATCGCCGACCGTCACCTCGACTACGCCGAGGACGTGGCCAAGCGCCTGCGCGCCGTGGGCGGCCGCGTGGAGGTGGATACCCACTCCGAGCCCATGCGCGCCAAGATCGCCCGCGCCCAGGAGCAGAAGATCCCCTACATGCTCGTGGTGGGCGACAAGGAGGCCGAGGAGGGCACCGTCTCCGTGCGCGAGCGCTCCGAAGGCGACCAGGGCTCCATGGCCGTGGACGAGTTCGTGAAGGTCATCGCCGACGCCCAGGTGTAGCCGCCGTGGGGCCTTCCCCCCAGGGGCCCGGGCTTTTGCATCATCGGGGCAACTGGAAGGGCCGGCCGTATCTGGTGATACGGTCGGCCCTTTCTCGGTGTTCTCATCGCGGTGGGCGACCCCGGGCCGGCCGGGGCCGCCGCTTTACCGCTTTTGTGCTTGATGGCCATGGAGCCAGGGCCACTGCAAGGAACCTGATACCATTTTCGGCGATCCCGTCGGAAGAAGGAAAACGTTGAAGGTCCTGTGCCTGGGCGAGCCGGTCCTGCGCCTCTCCCCGCGTCCGCCCCTCATGCTCCATCAGACCGACCAGCTCTCCATGGCCTTTGCCGGCTCCGAGGTCACCGTGGCCAAGTCCCTGGCCCTCCAGGGCGACGACGTGGCCCTGGCCTCGGTGGTGTCGTCCAACACGCTGGGGGAGCGCTCCCTCATGGAGCTCCGCCGGTTTGGCGTGGACGTCAGCCGCGTGCAGCGGGCCGACTGCCGCCTGGGCGTCTATTACGTGGAGCGCGGCGGCACCGTGCGCCCCGACCGCGTCCTCTACGACCGCGACGGCACCGCCATGCGCGACGTGGGACGGGACGATTTTGACTGGGACGGCCTGCTCAACGGCGTAGGGTCGTTCTACTTCTCCGGGGTCGTGGCCTCCATCACGTCCACCCTCGGCGACGTGGTGGAAGACGCCCTCGTGGCCTCCAAGGGACGGGGCATCCGCACCTTCTGCGACCTCAACTTCCGCCGCGGCATGATCACGCCTGCAGCCGCCCGCGAGCTTTGGGGGCGGCTGCTGCCCTATGTGGACGTGGTGTGCGGCTCCGACGAGGACTACGTGGGCATCTGGGAGCGGGAGGGCTTTGAGGGCGACGGCGACCAGTGCGCCGCGGCCGCCGACCGGCTCATGACGGCCAACGGCATCCAGTCGCTGGCCATGAACCGCCGCGACGTGGACGCCGGGGGGCTCCTCTCGGTGCGGGGCATGCTGCTCTCCGAGAAGGGCCTGTTCCGCTCGCGCTCCCGCGACGTGGCGCCCATGGAGCAGTCCGGTTGCGGCGACGCCTTCTCGGCCTCCATCGTCCACGGGCTGCTCAACCGCTGGGACGCCCAGCACACGCTGGACTATGCCGTGGCGCACGCCGCCTACAAGGCCACCGTGGAGGGAGAGCTCTCCTGGGCCGACGAGGCCACCATCGAGCGGATCGTCACCGGCGACGCCCGCGGCTCCATCATCCGCTAGCGGCCGCCGGTTGAGAGGTGCGCCAAGTAGCCACCTGGTGCAGGTCGCGGAGGCTTCTGCCGGTCGGGATGTGCACCAACTAGCTACCTGGTGCATGTTGGAGGCGCTTTTCGGGCCGATAGGTGCACCAAGTAGCTACCTGGCGCAGGTCGCGGAGGCCCCTGCCGGTCGATGGGTGCACCAACTGGCTACTTGGTGCAGGTCGGATGCGCTTTTCCGGTCGATAGGTGCACCACCTGGCTACTTGGTGCAGGTGGGGGCGGCTCTTGCCGGTAGGGAGGTGCACCAACTAGCTATCTGGTGCAGGTCGGGGGGCTTCCGTCGGTAGGAAAGTGCACCAACTGGCTACTTGGTGCAGGTCGCGATGGTCCCTGCCGGTCGAGAGGTGCGCCAACTAGCTACTTGGTGCAGGTTGGGGGCGCTTTTCGGGCTGGGAGGTGCACCAACTGGCTACTTGGTGCAGGTCGGGGGGGCTCCTGCTGGTCGATAGGTGCGCCAAGTAGCCACCTGGTGCAGTTCGGAGCGGCCCCAGCCGGTTGATAGGCGCGCTAACTGGCTACCTGCTGCAGGCCGCGGCGCCCCCTGCCGGCCGAGACCTGCGCCAACCGGCCACCCGCTGCAGGTCGGACCGCCCACCTACCCGTCGAGCCGACCGACGAGGTCGCCGGCGCCCACGGCCCCGGCCTCTCGCGAGCCGTCGCGCCCCTCCACGGCCGCGCCTAGGGGCCGGCCCACGGCCACCCCCACCACGCACAGCGCGCATACGGTGCCCAGCGCCACGGAGAACGACGTCGCCTGGGCGAGGAGCCCGGCGCCAAAGCTGCCCGCCAGGGAGGCGAAGATGCTGTAGGTGTTCACGGCGGCCAGGTTCTTTGCCATGGCGGCGGCCCCCCACACCTTGGCGCACACGTACGTCATCATGATGACGGCCACGCCCCAAGAGAACCCGCAGGCCAGAAGGGCCACGGCCTGCATCGGAAGGCTTCCGGCGCCAAGGGACCCGAGCAGCGCCAGGATCGAGGCCACCATGGCGGCCGACGTGGCGCGGATGGTCGCCGGCGCGCCGAAGCGGTCCGCCAGCCCGCCGCCCACAAGGCGCCCGAGGCCCGACCCCACGTTCACGAACCCGATGACGAAGGCCGCCGTCACGGCGTCCGCCCCCAGGCTCGCCGGCAGCTCGCGCCCGAGGCCCGTCACGGCCATGCCGGCGCCGCACACCAGGAAGAGCCACAGGTAGAGAAGCCTGAAGCGGCGGTCGGCCACGAGGGGCCCGCCGTCTGCGCCGCCCTCATCGGCCGCGCCGGCCCCCGCGCCCGCCGGCTCCACCACCACGGCGGAGGCGGCCCAAAGCATGCAGAGGAACGCCGCGCCGAGCACCCTCAGCACCACGCGCCACTCCACGACGCCGTAGACCCAGCTCACGGCCGGCCCCAGCAGGAACCCGCCGATCCCAAAGCCCATGAGGCAGATGCCCTGGGCGAGCCCGCAGCGGTCGGGGAACCACTCGGTCACGGCAGCGATGAGCACGTCGTAGGCCAGGCCGATCCCCAGGGCGCAGAGCGCGCAGTAGCAGAGGCAGGTGATCGGGAACGCCAGCGGCCCGTCGGCGACGGAGCAGCCCACGAACCCCGCGGCGAGCAGCACGCCCGCCGCCATGAACGTGGCCCGGGTGCCCCAGCGCCCGCTCATCCTGGCCCCGGCCACGCCGCCGAGGGTGAACATCCCTATGGAGAGCGCGAACACGAGGGTCATCTGCGAGACGGACCACCCCCAGAGCTCCTTCATGGGCGCGAGGACCACCGAGTAGGCGTAGATGAGACCGAGGAAGAGCAGCAGGAGGGTGGACGCGGCGAGGATGCCGCGCCTTCCGCGGAGGGAAGCCATGGGGGAGGGGCCTTTCTTTCTTGTACGACGTCCTGATGTGGGGGAGGGGGCGGCCGGGGACCGCCCGCCCGGAGGCCCTAGGCGGCGGCTACGCTGCGGCCCTGGGCGCGGGTCTTGACCTTCTTCTTGCCGCGCACGAGCCCGGGGTGCAGCCGGCGCACCACGGCAAGGGCGTCCTCGCAGGTGTACCCGCCCGGCACGCTCGCCAGCTGGATGCGCACGGGGGCGAAGCCCGTGGTCAGATTGGCCTCGAGTAGCTTGCGCTGGCGCCCGTTGAGGCGCGCCGAGAAGCCCTCGACGTCGGCGAGCTCCAGGCACAGGTAGCTGTTGGCGCCCATCTCCAGGATGTAGGCGGCCGAGACCTCGTCCCAGGCGACCTCGCCCGGGCTCATCCAGTTGGAGCGGTCGCGGATGCCGCGTTCGTCGATGGCCAGCAGCTCCGGGCGGCGCACCAGGCGGTCGACGCTCCACGCCAGGACGCCCAGGCCCAGGGGAAGGCCCGCCGCCCCCATCCACAGGCGGATGGACAGCTCGTCCTGGCCCGGGGCCAGGGGGGCGAACAGGGCCAGGGCGCCGGCCACGGCCACGCATGCGCCCATGAACGCGGTGAGGGCGCACTTGACGCGGTCGCGCATGATCACGAGCTCGGTGGGTCCACAGTTGCGTTTCTTAGAAGATGGCATGGTCTGCCCCCAGGGGTCGCCGCCTGCGTTGACTCCAGTATATGGAGGGACACCTTCTCCACGGATGCAGAGCCAGAATATGTGTAGGAAATGTGTAGTAGATAGAGTCTTAACCCTATCTGAATCCATATAAAGCGATGGGACCAAGAAATACCAGCTATACGCCCCGTACATTTGTGAAGGAAAAGTGGAGAGACAACAAATACACCATTTGGGAACCACTCAGAAAAATGGAGACATACGATGGGGCCGTGGAAAGAGGGGGCAGTCCGACCCCTCACGACCTTCGACAGAGAGAGGAAGGACATGGCCAAGAAGTACATCGTGGGCGTCACGTCGTGCATCGTGGGCATCGCCCACACCTACATGGCCGCCGACGCCCTCAAGCGGGCCATCGAGGCCGCGGGCTGCGAGGCCAAGGTGGAGACCCAGGGTGCCGACGGATCCGAGAACGCCATCACCGAGGAGGACCTCGCCCGCGCCGACGCGGCCATCATCGCCGCCGACCTCAAGATCAAGGGTCTCGAGCGCTTCGAGCCGGTTCCCTACATCTCCTGCCCCACCGAAGAAGTCATCAAGGACGCCCCCTCCGTGGTGGCCGAGCTTTTGGAGGCGATCGGATAAATGGCCGAGCTCGCACGCAAGGGCGCCAAGAGCGCCAAGAAGTCCCAGGGCGCCGTCATCAAGGAAGCCATCTTCACCGGCGTCTCGTACATGATCCCCGTCATCGTGGGCGGCGGCGTGCTCCAGGGCATCGCCAAGGCCATGGGCGGCTACGACATCGCCCAGCAGGCCGCCGAGCTCGCCTACACGCAGTTCACCTTCGCCATGGTGCTCAACGCCATCGGCGCCGCCATCATGAACCTCTCGGTGCCCATCATCGGCGCCTACTCGGCCTACGCCATCGCCGAGAAGCCCGGCCTTGCCCCCGGCTTCGCCGTCGGCTTCATCTCCGTCACCACCCAGACGGGCTTCCTGGGCGCCCTCGTGGGCGGCATCCTCGCAGGCTACCTCGTCAACTGGATGAAGGACCTGATGAAGAAGGCGCCCAAGGACCTGCAGTCGGTCTTCCCGATCCTGCTCATCCCCGTGTGCGCCACCCTCATCGTCTGCCTGGCCATGTGGTACGTCATCGGTGTGCCCATCGCCTGGTTCATGGGCGCCCTCACCACGTTCCTCACCGGCCTCGAGGGCGGCAGCCGCTTCATCTTCGGTGCCGCCATCGGCGCCATGATGTCCATCGACCAGGGCGGCCCCATCGGCAAGGCCACCGCGCTCTTCACCAACGGCCTCAACGCCGACGGCGTCTTCGGCCCCACCGCCTCCAAGATGTGCGGCGGCATGCAGAACCCCATCGGCATCTGCATCGCCATGCTCCTCGGCGGCAAGAAGAAGTTCGCCGAGAACGAGCGTCAGACCATCGTCTCCGGTCTCATCCTCGGCTGCTGCTACATCCAGGAGTACGTGATCCCCTTCCTGGTCAAGGACCCCATCCGCGTCCTCGTCTGCTGCATGTGCGGCGGCGCCGTCTCCGGCGGCCTCGCCATGACCTTCGGCCTGGAGTCCATGGCCACCCACGGCGGCGTCTTCGTCGTGCCCCTGATGACCGCCTCCGCCGACGCCCCCTTCGCCGGCCCGGTCATGTTCCTGCTCTGCTGGCTCGCCGGCGCCCTGGTCACCGGCGTCTCCTACGCCCTGGTCAAGGCCCCCATCAGCGCCACCGAGACCGACACGGGCAACCCCATCCTCGACAACCTCGTCTAGGAACGGTCCCCCGCAGGGCCGGGGGTGCGAGAAGCATCCCCGGCCCTTTTCCGTATCAGCGCCCCACCGTGAGCAAAGGGAGAAGCCCCACCATGTACACCTCCATGAAGGAAATGCTCTGGCACGCCAGCGAGAACTCCTACGCCGTCATGGCCATCAACTGCACCGACATGGAGCAGGCCCGGGCCATCTGCCACGCCGCGGCTGCCGAGCACGCCCCGGTGATCATCGACATCTCCCCGCGCCAGATGAAGGCCCACGCCACCCCCGAGGTCATGGTGCCCATGATCCGCGCCATCGCCGAGCCCCTGGCGGTGCCCGTGGCCCTCAACCTCGACCACGGCGGCGAGTACGCCGACATCGTCCGCTGCATCCAGGCGGGCTTCTCCAGCGTCATGATCGACTCCTCGAGCTTCCCCTTCGAGGAGAACGTGCGCCGCGCCCAGCTCGTGGCCTCCATCGCCCACGCCCACGGCGCCTCCTGCGAGGCCGAGCTCGGCCACGTGGGCGTCGCGGCCGCCGGCGACGGACGCTCGGCCGACATGTACACCAACGTGGAGCAGGCGGTGGAGTTCGTGGAGCGCACCCACTGCGACTGCCTGGCCGTGGCCATCGGCACCGCCCACGGCTCCTACCCCGACGACTTCGTGCCCAGCCTCGACTTCGACCGCCTGGCCGAGCTCAAGGCCGCCCTCAAGATGCCCCTCGTCCTCCACGGCGGCTCCGGCGCCGGAGAGGAGAACATCCGCCGCTGCGTGGAGCTGGGCATCAACAAGATCAACGTCTGCACCGACCTCTTCAAGTTCCAGCGCGGCGCCATGCACGAGCGCCTCAACGCCGAGCCCGGCATCGACTACATGGACATCCAGATGGTGGGCGAGGAGGCCGCCATCGGCTTCATCCGCGACTACATGCGCATGATCGGCTGCTCCGGCACCTACGCCTTCGACGGCTCCGGGGAGGAGCTGGACTAGATGGCCCCGCGGCGGCCCGGGAGCTCCCGGGGGCGCGCGGCCGGCAGACGGCCTCGAAGGCGGCGAAGGCGGCGGGAAGAGAGGGGAGTGGTGGGCATGATCTCGGGCGACCTCTGCTGGGGGTCCCTCGCGGACGACCTCATCATAGGCTGTGACGGCAAGCGTCGCTGGGCCGGTGCGCCCCGCACGCTCTACGCGACCTTGGAGCAGAGCGCCCGGCGCTACCCCCACCACGACGCCGTGGTGGACGACGACGGCACCCGCACCACCTACGCGGCCCTCCTCGACCTGGTAGACCGCCTCGCCGGGCGCCTGGAGCGCCGCCTCTCGGTGCGCCCCGGCGACCGGGTGGCCCTGCTCATGGAGGCGGGCCTTCCCTACGTGGCCTCCCTCTACGCCGTGAACCGCCTGGGGGCGGCCGCCGTGGCCGTGCCCACCAAGTGCCGCCGCGACGAGGCCGTGACCCTGCTCTATGCCGCCGACGTCACCCATGCGGTGGTGGGGCCCGAGTACGAGGCCTGGGCGCCGTCCCTGCCGGTGGAGCCCGACCGCGTGCTCTGGGCGTCCCAGGTGGCCGGCGGCGACGTTCCGGCCCCGGCCTCGGCCCCCCACGGGGACGCCGCCTCCTGCGCCCTCATGATGTTCACCAGCGGCACCACGAGCCGGGCCAAGGCCGTGATGCTGTCCAACGAGAACGTGGTACACGCGGCCCTCACCTACGGCCGGCTCTGCGGCACCACCATCGAGGACCGCTGCCTGGTGTGCCTGCCCATCTACTACGTCACGGGCCTCGTGGGCCTGGTGGCCCACTTCGTCGCGGTGGGGGCCACGGTGTGCCTCCAGCGGCGCTTCGACGCCCAGCGGGCCCTGGGGCGCGTGGCCGCGGAGGGCGTCACCTACCTCCACGCGGCCCCCGCGGCCTTCTCGCGCATGCTGGACGAGCGCGGGGCCTTCCCCGAGCTCCCCTCGGTGCGCATGGTGCTGTCGGGGTCGGCCCGGGAGACCGCGGCCACCATGGACGCCTTCCGGCGGTGGATGCCTCAGGCCCAGTTCCGGGTGGTCTACGGCCTCACCGAGACCGCCAGCCCCGCCCTGCTCTTCCCAGGCGACACCCCCAGCTCCCCCTGCCCCATGGCCACCGGGCTCCCCGTGCCCGGCATGGACGCCAAGATCGTGGACGGCGCCGGCAACGAGGTGGCTGACGGCGCGGCCGGGGAGCTGTGGCTCCGCGGCACCAACGTCTGCGAGGGCTACTGGAGGCGCCAAAGCGACGCCCACAAGGGCGACGGCTGGTTCGCCACCGGCGACGTGGCCCGTCTCGACCACGGCCTCGTCTGGGTGGTGGACCGCATCAAGGACATGATCAACCGGGGCGGGGAGAAGGTGTGGTGCTCCTCCCTGGAGGAGCACCTGGCCGCCGTGCCCGGCGTGGCGGCCGCCCTCGTGGCCGGCATCCCCTCCGCCGCCTACGGCGAGGTGCCCGTGGCGGTCTGCGTGCGCGAGGCCGGCTCCCGCGTCAGCGAGCAGGAGGTGCGCTCCTGGCTCTCGGGGCGGGTCGCCCGCTTCGAGGTACCCGAGCACGTGGTCTTCGCCGACGAGCTGCCCCTCACCCCCGCCTCCAAGCCCGACCGCGCCCGCGCGGCCTCCATCGTCCTCGACCACATCGCCCAAGAAAGGACGGCCGTCCATGGCTAGCGCCCTCGACGCCCACTTCTGCACCCCCGACGAGGCCATGGCACAGATCCGGGACGGCCAGACCGTGGCCACCGTGGCCATGACCCTGGTGTCGGCCTCGGAGTCAAACCTCAAGGCCCTGGAGCGCCGGTTCCTCGAGACCGGGCACCCCCGGGACCTCACCCTCATCCACTCCTGCGGCCAGTCGGACCGCGAGCGCGGCATCCAGCACCTGGCCCACGAGGGCATGGTGCGCCGCATCGTCGGCGCCCACTGGGGGCTGCAGCCCAGGTGGATGGAGCTCATCGCCTCAAACAAGGTGGAGGCCTACTGCCTGCCCCAGGGTCAGATGGCCCAGCTCTACCGCGAGGCCGCCTCGGGGCTGCCCGGCAAGGTGAGCCAGGTGGGCCTGGGCACCTTCATCGACCCGCGCGTGGAGGGCGGCAAGATGAACGAGCGCACCCGGGCCTGCGAGGACCTCGTGGAGGTGGTGGAGCTCGACGGCCGGGAGTTCCTGTTCTACCGGGCGCTCCCCATCGACTGGCTCCTCATCCGCGGCACCGCCGCCGACGGCCAGGGCAACCTCACCACCACCGACGAGGCCATGAAGCTCGAGGTGCTGCCGGCGGTGCTCGCCTGCAAGCGCTGGGGCGGCAAGGTGGTGGCCCAGGTGCGCGAGCGGGTGGAGACCGGCACCCTCGACCCCAAGGACGTCACCGTCCCCGGCGTCTTCATCGACTCCGTGGTGGTCTGCCCCGACCCCGAGACCGACCACCGCATGACCTCGTCGTTCTACTTCGACCCGTCGTTCTGCGGCCAGGCCCGGGTGCCCGAGGAGGCCATCGAGCCGGCCCCCATGAACGAGCGCAAGCTCATCGCCCGCCGCGGCGTCTGCGAGCTCTACCCCGGGGCCGTGGTGAACCTGGGCACGGGCATCCCCAACGACATGGTGGGCCGCGTGGCCGCCGAGGAGGGACTGTCCGACGACGTCATGATCACCGTCGAGAGCGGCATCTACGGCGGCGTGCAGCTGGGCGGCGTGGACTTTGGCATAGGCCAGAACCTCACGGCCATGGTGGCCCACCACGAGCAGTTCGACTACTACGACGGCGCCGGCGTGGACGTCACGTTCATGGGCCTCGGCGAGCTCGACGGCCAGGGCAACGTCAACTCCACCAAGATGGGGGACCGCTGCGCCGGCGCCGGCGGGTTCATCGACATCACCCAGAACGCCAAGAAGGTGGTGTTCCTCGGCACCTTCACCGCCAAGGGCGGCCGGTACCGCTTCGAGGACGGCCGCCTGGTGATAGAGCGGGAGGGGGAGGTGCGCAAGATGGTCCCCCAGGTGGGCCAGCTCTCCTTCAACGGGCCCGCCGCCCGCCGCGCCGGCCAGGAGGTGCTCGTGGTCACCGAGCGCGCCGTGTTCCGCCTGGTGCCGGAGGGTGTGGAGCTCGTGGAGGTCGCCCCGGGCATCGACCTCCAGACCCAGGTGCTCGACCTTATGGGCTTCACGCCCATCGTGAGCCCGAACCTCAAGGTCATGGACCCGGCGCTCTTCACCGTGGACGGCCCCGCCGGCATCGCCTTGGGCCCGCGCCCGGAGGGGCGCTGAGAGACGGCCCTCCCGGCAGCATTGAATCATCGGATTAACCATAGCGGACACATTAATTAAGGAAAGGAAGCACACCTCATGAACGAGAAGAAGGTCGCGGTCATCGGCTCCGGTCTCATGGGCGGCGGCATCGCCCAGCTCTGCGCCCAGTCGGGCTTCGAGACGGTCAACGTGGACATCGCCCCGGAGCCCCTGGAGCGCGCCCAGGCCCTCGTCGAGAAGCTGCTCTCCGGCAAGGTGGCCAAGGGCAAGATGGACCAGGCCGAGAAGGACGCCGTCATGGGGCGCCTCACCTACAGCTGCGACTTCGCCGACATCGCCGACGCCGCCGTGGTGGTGGAGGCCGTGCCCGAGCGCCTGGATATCAAGAAGGCCACCTTCGCCTCCATCGACGAGCACGCCGACCCCGAGGCCGTCCTGCTGACCAACACCTCGGGCCTCTCGGTGTCGGCCATCGCCGCCGCCACGGCGCGCCCCGGCTCGGTCATGGGCATGCACTTCTTCTATCCGGCGCCGGTCATGAGGCTCGTGGAGCTTGTCCGAGGCATCGCCACCACCGACGACACCTACGACCGTGCCGTCGCCTTCGCCGAGGCCATCGGCAAGGAGGCCATCGACGCCCCGGAGCTGCCGGGCTTCGTGGTGAACCGCCTCATCGTGCCCTACCAGAACGAGGGCGCCTTCCTCGTCATGGAGGGCGTGGCCCCCGAGGACGTGGACCGCGGCATGAAGCTCGGCTGCAACCACCCCATGGGCCCCTGTGAGCTCATGGACTTCACCGGCATCGACGTGGTGCTCGCCACCATGCGCGGCCTCTACGAGCAGTTCGGCGACTCCAAGTACCGCCCCGCGCCCATTCTGCAGACCATGGTCGACGCCGGCCGCCTGGGCCGCAAGACCGGCCGCGGCTTCTACGACTACACCAAGTGACCGTAGCCCGAGAGAGAAGAGAGAGGGAAGAGCTTTGAACAGGACCTTCGAGAAGCACGACGACGACATCGTCATCGTGGCCGGCGCCCGCACCGCCATCGGCCGCTTCGGCGGCAGCCTCAAGGACATCTCGGCCATCGACCTCGGCGCCACCGTGGTGGCCGAGGCCGTGGAGCGCGCCGGCATCGACCCGGCCGAGGTGGACGAGCTCGTGGTGGGCCAGGTGGGCGGCTGGGGCCCCAACGGCTTCGTGGCCCGCGCCGTGGGCCTCAAGGCGGGCCTGCCTAACGAGACCTGCGCCTACTCGGTCAACCGCCAGTGCGGCAGCGGCCTCCAGGCCATCGTGGAGGCCGTGATGGAGATCCGGTGCGGCGCCAGCGAGGTCGTGGTGGCCGGCGGCACCGAGAACCTGTCGCAGCTGCCCTACTACGTCACCGACGCCCGCTGGGGCGCCCGCATGGGTCACAAGCGCTTCGAGGACGGCGTCATCGACATCCTCACCTGGCCCCTGGACGAGTCCCACAACGGCGTGACCGCCGAGAACGTGGCCCGGGAGTTCAACGTCACCCGCGAGGAGCAGGACGAGTTTGCCGCCCGCAGCCAGCAGCGCGCCGTGAAGGCCGTGGCGGACGGCGTCTTCGCCGACGAGATCGTGGCCGTCAACGTGCCGGGCCGCAAGGGTGCCGTCACCGTGGTGGACACCGACGAGAACCCCCGCGACGGCGTCACTGCCGAGGGCCTGGCCCGGCTCAAGCCGTGCTTCGTCTTCGACGGCACCGGCACCGTGACCGCGGCCAACTCCAGCTCCCTGAACGACGCCGCCGCGGCCGTGGTGGTCATGACCCGCGCCAAGGCCGCCGAGCTGGGCTGCGAGCCCATGGCCACCATCCGCGGCTGGGCCGTGGCCGGCTACGACGCCGCCCTCATGGGCTACTCGCCCTTCCTCTCCACCAAGAAGCTCGCCGAGCAGCTGGACATCGACCCGGCCGAGGTGGGGTTCTTCGAGCTCAACGAGGCCTTTGCCAGCCAGGTCGTGGCCGTGAGCCGCGACCTCGGCCTCGACCCGGAGCGCGTGAACGTCTACGGCGGCGGCATCTCCCTCGGCCACCCCATCGGGGCCACCGGCGCCGTGCTCGCCCTCAAGTGCGCCTATGAGCTCGGGCGCCGCCACCCGGAGAAGGGCGACGCCATGGTGTCCATGTGCATCGGCGGCGGCCAGGGCATCTCTATGTACTTCACCGCCGGCTGATCCCGCCGGCCCGGTACCGGGCCACTGTTTGTCACCGGGTTTTCCCACCGTTCAAAGATCCCTATGGATAGGAGTTGCGCGTCATGGTCAATTTCGAGTTCCTCGTTCCCACCAAGGTCGTGTTCGGCAAGGACACCGAGAGCGAGGCCGGCCGCCTCGTCAAGGAGTACGGCGGCACCAAGGCCCTCATCCACTGGGGCGGCGACTACGTACGCACCACGGGCCTGCTCGACCGCGTGGAGAAGGGCCTCGCCGAGGCCGGCGTCGAGTACGTGGAGCTGGACGGCGTGGTGCCCAACCCGCGCCTCTCCCTCGTGAAGGAGGGCGTGGAGCTCGCCCGCAAGGAGGGCGTGGACTTCGTGCTCGCCATCGGCGGCGGCAGCGCCATCGACTCCTCCAAGGCCATCGCCTACGGCCTGACCAACGACTTCGAGCTGGAGGACCTCTTCCTCGGCAAGGTGGCCACCGACAGGATCGCCCCCCTGGCCGCCATCTCCACCCTGGCCGGCACCGGCTCGGAGACCTCCAACTCCACGGTGATCAACATCGACACCCTCGACGGCCCCATGCTCAAGCGCTCCTACAACCACGAGTGCGCCCGCCCGCTCTTTGCCATCATGAACCCCGAGCTCACCTACTCGCTGCCGGCCTTCCAGACCGCGGCCCCCGGCGCCGACATCATGATGCACACCATGGAGCGCTACTTCACCACCGTGGAGCACACCGAGCTCATCGACGCCATGGCCGAGGGGCTCATGCGCACCGTGAGGACCGCGGTGCCCGAGGCCCTGGCCAACCCCGGCGACTACGCCGCCCGCTCCAACCTGCTGTGGGCCGGCTCGCTCTCCCACAACGGCCTCACCGGTACCGGCAACGTGGGCGACTTCGCCTGCCACGCCATCGAGCACGAGATCGGCGCCATGTTCGACGTGGCTCACGGGGCCGGCCTCACGGCCATCTGGTCCGCCTGGGCCAGGTACGTGCTGCACACCAAGCCCGAGCGCTTCGCCCAGTTTGGCGTGAACGTCTTTGGCGTGGAGAACGACTTCGACGACCCGGTGGCCACGGGTCTCCGCGGCATCGAGGCCTGGGACGACTGGTGCCACAAGATCGGCCTGCCCACGACCCTCACCGAGCTGGGCATCGACCCCACCCCCGAGCAGATGCGCGAGATGGCCGAGGGGGCCGTGGAGGCCCGCGGCGGCAACCTGGGCGGCTTCTGCCACCTGGAGGCCAGCGACGTGGTGGCCATCCTGGAGGCGGCCCGGTAGGGGAGCCGGCCCCCGGGTGCGCCGCACCTCTCGGCACCCGGGGTCCTCTCGGCACCCCTCGGCACCTGAATGCGGTTGAGGGCGACTCGCGGCGCGGTCCAGCCGCCAAAGTCGCCCTCAGCTGCGTTCAGGAGGGCGAAATCCGCCCCCAGTCGCGTTCAGGTGCCGAGGAGGTCGCCCCCATTCGCGTTCAGGTGCCGATGCGCGATGTAGACGTGTGACAAAGGTGCCTGGCCCATCTGTCACTTGTCCTATTTCGTGTTTGATGAAATCGCCGACAACCGCCGACAACCGCCGATAACCGCCCGCTCGGCCCGGCCTCGTAGCCGTTACGCTTGATATCCCGCCAGCTCCCAAACCGAGGAGGACCCATGCCCCGCTTCCTGTTTGCCTGCGACTCCTTCAAGGGCACGCTCTCCTCGGCCCGCACCGCGGAGCTGCTCGCCGAGGCCGCCGAGCGGCACTTCCCCGGCTGCGGGTGGGCCGCCGTCCCCATGGCCGACGGCGGGGAGGGGACCGTGGACGCCGTCGTGGCGGCCACGGGTGGCGAGAAGGTGACGGCCCGGGTGGACGGCCCCCTGGGCGACCCTGTCCAGGCCGCCTACGGCATGCTGCCGGACGGCGGCGCCGTCATAGAGATGGCCGCCGCGTCAGGGCTGCCCCTCGTGGCGGGCCGGGAGGACGTCCTCGCTGCCTCCACGCTGGGGACCGGTCAGCTCGTGGCCCACGCGCTCGACCGCAGGGCACGCGGCGTGGCCCTGGCCATCGGCGGGTCGGCCACCAACGACGGCGGCAGCGGTTTCCTCGTGGCGCTGGGTGCTCGCCTGCTGGACGCCCGGGGCGAGGAGGTCGTCCCCTGCGCCGCCGACCTCGGGCGCGTGGCGGCGGTGGACCTCTCGGGGCTGGACCGGCGCCTGGCCTCCGCGGGGCTCACCGTGATGTGCGACGTGGACAACCCGCTCCTGGGCGAACAGGGCGCCACCCGGGTCTTCGGGCCGCAGAAGGGCGCCACCCCCGAGGTCGTCGAGCGCGTGGAGGAGGGCATGGCCGTCTACGCCCGTGCGCTCTCAAAGGCCTGCGGACGCGACGTCGCGTCCGTCCCGGGGGCAGGGGCGGCCGGCGGCCTGGGCGCGGCGTGCCTGGCGGTGGGGGCCACCCTCAGGCCGGGCATCGACACGGTGCTCGACCTCGTGGGCTTCGAGGGGCTCCTCAACGGCACCGACCTCGTGGTCACCGGCGAGGGGCGGCTGGACGCCCAGACCGCCCACGGCAAGGTGGTCTCGGGCGTGACAGCGGCCTCCCGGCGGGCGGGCGTGCCCTGCGTGGCCGTGGCGGGGTCGGTGGACGAGGGCTACCGTCCGGGCGACATCCCCGGCCTTGCCGCCGCGGTGTCCTGCGTCACGAGGCTGGAGCCCCTGGAGCGGGTGCTCGCCCACGCCGAGGAGAACTTTGCCGCCGCGGCGGACCGCCTCTTCTCGCTCCTGGCCATCGACCTCGCGTGACGGCGGGCGGGTTTTGACAGGCTCTCGCGCTCCTTACAGCCCGTTTGACAGAAGGTGGTCGCGTAGATAGGGGACCGCAAAGGTGAGCCTGCCGCGTCCGGCCTGCTCCACCACGCCGGCGTCGAGGAGCCTCCTGCGGTACTTCTGGGCGTAGTCGGGGGTGACCCCGAGGCGCTCGGCGACGTCGCCGATGCGGCTCGACCCCTCGTCCGGGGCCATGGCCGTGAGGAAGTCGACGTCGCGGTCGGAGAGGGCGCGCAGCGTCGTCTCGCAGACGTCGTTCTCAAAGTCTGCCTGCGAGGAGGCAGCCGCGCTCTCAAGGATATCCGGTGTGAGCTCGCCGCCGGGCTGCAGGCGGATGGCTATGTTGTGCCCCAGGAGCTGCATGAGGTACGCGGACCCCTGTGACGCCTCTGCCGCCTGGCGCGTCATGGGGCCGGTGCTCGCGATTCCGAGCTCGCGGAACGCATCCTCGTAGAACGCCTCCACGTCGCCGATGGGGATGGCGGGGAGGGGGAGCTTCCGGGCGCGGTTGAGGAAGGTGAGGACGCGGTCGTTGAGGGTCGCGGAGACGGCGCCGGGGAGCCCCGCCATCACGATGGCGACGTCGAGGCCCTGGCCGACCAGTTCCTGGTACACGGAGACCAGCTGACGGACCTCCGGGGAGTTGGCCTGAAGCTCGTCGATGAGGATGAGGGAGCCCCTGCCGAGCTCGCTCAGCCTTTGCACGGTCTGGGTGAGACGGTGCTCGGGGCTGGCCACGGTCGGAGCATCCTTGGAAAACTGGACCCCGACGGAGAAGCCGAGCGCCCCGATGCTGCCGCCCGAGATGCGGGCGTGGTCGTCACCCTCGACGTACCTGCCGGCGTCTGCCTGCAGTTTCTCGACGATCCTGTCGAGCATCCCCTCAGAGGGGATCGTGGGGCTGGCGACGGTCCAGCCGCGGGCGCGGGCCCGTTCGGCGAGCTCCCAGAGGAGGACGGTCTTGCCGCTGCCCCGTTGGCCGAGCATGACGATGGAACGCTCCCTGCTGCCGGGGGCGGAGTCGAGACCGGCGAGCATCGTCCCGATCTGGGGTTCCCGACCCACCAGTTGGGACGGGCGGTTGCCAAACGAGGGGGCGAAAATCGTGTCTATGGTCATTCATCCTCCTCACCTGCAGTTTTCCTTTTTTTCCTATTTTTTCCTTTTTTTCCTATTCGTCAAGCGTGATGCCACTGCGCGGGCTGGGAGCCGCCATGGGCGGGCGCTGCCGTCCCGGTCGTGCCACTCCTCGCGCAGCGCGTAGGGGACGGCACCCACCAGCACCATGTCCCCGCGACGGCTACAATCCCCCCAAACCCCGACGGATGGGAGTCGCCATGGAGCCGGACCGTGTTCTCGTAGACGTAGACGCCCTGCGCGCGTACCTGCTCGACTACTGCGGCACGGCCATGTTCTCCGGCTTTCCCGCGGCACTGCTGGACGTGGCCGACGTGGACGGCGCGAGCCCCGAGGAGCTTGTCTCCATCGCGGAGCGCCTGGGCGTGGACCCGGCGCGGTTCGCGGTGGGGGAGTGAGGGGGCGCCGCTGGTATCGGGACGGCCGCGCCTGCCGCCGCCTTCCGGGCGTCTGGTGCGATTAAATAAATTTATGATACATTATAGATACGACAATTATATAATTCCACCAATAACCTCGCTGTGTATGAAAACATTGGACAACAAGCAATGTTTTGAGGTAGCGTCGTGTTACAGAATTTCTGAAAGCGCTTCGGCCCGCGGCCGGGCGCCCGGGAACGGCAAACAAGACACAGGGAGGCACAATGAACCAAAACGTTCTGGCCCAGGCCATCGCTCAGGTCGTCCGCACCGACCCCAAGACCTACGGGGCCCAGCTCCTGTCGCTCAGCCCCAGCAAGGAGCTGTTCGAGGCCGTGCGGGCCGTTCTCGGCGAGCCCTTCGACGAGGAGGACTTCTACGGCGCCCTCAAAGAGGCCGTGGGTCTTTGTGCCGAGAAGATCGTGGCCGCAAGCGACGACCCGTGGCACGCCGCAGTCGATTGCTACCTGTTCGATCCCGCCGTGGAGTGCACCGCTGTGGGCGAAGCCTCGGACGGTTCGCCCGTGTTCCGCTACATGGATGTGGGCGGCCATTACCTGGACCAGATCGCGGTTCGGTGTCCCGACGCCGGCGACGGGAAGTGGGGCCTACCCGAGGCCGAGAGCTTCTTCACGTTGCCCGGCGGATTCCAGGCTGCCCACGTTTGATGGGGTGGGCAAATGCCCATGACCGCTCTAGGCGTCAGGAAATGTGGGCTGAAGCCATACCTGGCATGAGCACAAATGTGATCAATAAAACTATTTGAGCAGAAGCTGCCCATAACGCAACAATGCTCTTTCGCCTGCTAGCTGGTTTAGAAGCGTCAACAAAGGGATTTGGTCATGACAGAACAAAAACGGGAGGTCAGAGACCTGGTCAGTGAAAAGCCTCTGACCACCCAGAAGAGGATGGCCTTCATCGATGAAACCGAAGAGCGGCTAGTCCACTATGAGCCGGCCACGCAAGGGAGGGGCGGCGGCAAGGAGGATGTCGGCGAGGTCGCTGAGAATAAAGATAATATATCGCATTACTCTGCCGCTTTTCTTTGCTGGAGTTTACTGACTACTCCGAGATGCATGGGGCTTCCGGTTGTGGTTTGGGGGCGCATAAGGGCCCTTTGCGAAGGCCGGATAGAGATGATGGGGGGACTTCGCGTTTCCGTCTTTGACGCACCCGGCGACTGTGTTAGAGGGTCTCAAAATGATCCCGCATTCCGGAGGGGGCTACTTGACAGAGTCTATCCCAACTCGTCGGAAATGGTTGCAGCATGAACGGTTTTGGAGAGTCCTGTCCTAGGGAGACAATAGATGTTACAAGTTTTCTTAGATCGTTTCCCCGAGACTTCGATGGCGTAGGCCTTACGTTCAAGGGTCTCGGCAAAGTTGGGATAACCACACTGACCCATGCGAACCTGTCATTGCTCAGGAGGGCAGTTGAGGGCGGCCACGATGGCGTAATCGTCAGTTGTCCCGATTTTGTTCGCGAGTCGGTTGCTACAGCCTTCCTTGCATCATTTAAGAACCTTATAGAATTCAAAGGGGGTGGTGGCCTTCGTGAGCCGGTGTCGGGGGAACGTGTCGCAGTCGGTCGCTGTGTGGTGGATGTTGTAGACGTCGACGAAGAAATGGTGCGGTTCGACGGGTTAGGAATCAATCACAGGGTAGGTCTCCGCCGCGACAAGTTTCCGCTTGTTCACAGTGCCTCAGGCGAGCTGACAAGACTCAAAAAGGGGTCCAAGGAACTTCGGCAAGCGGCTGAAGAGTACGACGCCGTGGCCCCTTTTGCCAGGGCACTTCTGGACAGATGTGGTAGTGCCGTTCCCGCTGTCGGAATCGTGTCAAGCTCGTGTCAATACCTCGATGAACCGCCGACCCGTATTTTGAATGGGTCCTTGGTCTCGGATGGTCACGAGACGCCCCTCTCCGATGCTCTTCCATTGACCTATCTCTCCCCGGAAAAGGAGAGGAACGGCTTCGATTGGCCGTTCGATGTCACTCCTTCAATCCTTTTGGCACCCCGCTCGAACGGGGTCGGAGATGCCTTTTCTCTCGCGAATTGCGACGATGGGACCATCCTCGACTTTGTGTCCATCAACATCCCTGATTCCGATGTGTTCGAATCCGAGATGCTTCCTGGCATTCGCTTTCTAGTGAAAAGGCAGCATGTTCCTGTCATCGGATTCTGCGATCGCTGGACACTCGATAAAGTCTCCGGGTTGCAGGCACTCGAGAAATATAACTTCCTAATCGTTGATTGGGACTGGGATTGGGGTTGTTGTGAGGCCATCAGAGGGCAAGGCCCGCTCGTCCTCTCGGCGACCCAAAGAAACCGTCTAGAAGGTTCCTCTAGGGAAGCCAAGCTTCACGTCGTGCCCTCTGGCGACAGTGGTCTCTCGCGGGTCGCCTCGGTCTTTGAGGGTGTGCTTAGACGAACAGAGATGATCAACAGCGAAGCTCTCGTGGCGAAACAGCATCTGTTCCGCTACCTGGCCTCAGCTCTCAGGTTGACTATGCGCCCTGACGAGAATTACTGCTTCGAGCGGAGCGAAAGCATCAAAGGGTCTCTCAATGCCATCCTCAAATCTTCGTCTCTGACGGAAGAAGAATGCGGTGATCTGCAAGAAGCCTGCCGCATTCTCGCGTCGGTGTTTAACCCCACTCGTCATCTGCCAAAGGAGGACGAGATTCTCAAGATCGTGTCTGGTCGCCTAGGGGAGTTCGGGCAATCAGTCACGCTTGTCGTGGATACAGACAGGACGGAGCGGGCTTTCGAGTACTGGAGGAAGAGGGTCTCCGATGAAGGGCTGCCGACTGATCGTTTACACGTAGTGAACGTGTACGGGTTCATTGCAGAGAAAGGATCATCCAAGGACAAGGGGGATAGCGTCGTGTTCTGCGGTTGGTATGACCGCGGAACTATGGACCGAGCGATTCACTCCGGAATCTCTTCTGATGTGTCACTTGTGCTTTACGCGGGTGAGGACCATGACCTCGAAGTGGGTTGGTACAACGATGCGCGCATCCGGTGGCAGGCGTCCTCTGAACGTTGCGCGAAGAAGACCGATGAGTCCCTGTCTGCTCTGGGCTTCAGCCCTCCATTGCGCCCAAAAGGCAAGTGTCTCAAAAGGCCCTCTGGCAAGGAATGCGAGATCCGTGACACTTCGCCGGCAGCGACGGTTGTCGAAATCGATAAGAAGCTTCTTGAATCCGACATAGAGAGCGCGGGCGAAGATGGTGTCCGGGCACGACCGGTGCTGTTCGACGACGGCTCTCATGTATGGCTGAGCACCGACAAGGGGCACAGGGGAAAGCTCACCGTTATCACTGCATGTCTCGCGGGGCTCTCATGCGAGCCGGTGAAGAAGGGGGCCTCGGCCCTTCTGCAAGGGGATGTCGTCACGAGGACTAAAGCAGACAGGTCCTATATCTGGGAGGCATCTGCTTCAGTTGATGACGGTCATCAGGCTGATCTCGAGACTGCTCAGAGGTGGAAGGCTCCGATAAAACGGGCGCAGGAGAGGGGGATGACCGACGCGGAGATCATCAGTAGGATTCGTTCCTATCAAAAGAATAGGGTCCAGCCTCAGACCGTCAGAACCTGGATTACCGATGCAGGAAAGATTTGCCCACGGAAGAAGGAGCATATTCGGTCGATTTTCGTTGCTATGGGCGAGCCTGTCGACGGGCCGGTACTGGACGAGATCCTGGAAGCGGCCGAGAGGGTCAGGGGGTCCCATCGCAAGACAAGCCGCTTGGTGAAGAAGGAAATCGTAAATCTTTTCCTAGATGATGTTGCAGCCTTCGGTCTTGATGACGCCTTGGAAGGGTTTGACCGGCGCCACTCCCTCGGCACCGTGGAACTCTTGCGGGTCATGTCGATCGGGGAAGAGGCCCGAGTTTCCGAGAATGCGGCTGTCATCTAGGAGGAGGGAGGGATCTACAGTGCCCGATATCATTGGTAGTGGGTCTATTGACGATATGCTTAGGGACCGTATTTATAAGAGGGTCTTCGAGGAGTTCGTCGGGCCTATGGATGCCGCGTCCAAGGAGGTCATAACGATCCCGCCGACCCTTAGGTATTCTGCAGGTGTGCTTCACCCGCGGGGACTCGACCTCTCCTCAGAAGCGTGCGAGGGTGACGACAGTGCAATAACCGAAGAATGTGACTATGGAGAGACTTCGAGTGGCAAGGAGCAGCACCTAGATATTGTCGAAACCGGCGTGGACGATATCGAGGGGGCCAGCGACGAGCCCATAGCGCTGTCGAATGCCATGAGGCAGTCTGCCCTGAGCATGACGGTGGCAGTGCGTGATGGGGACCGCCTGTCCTATGTCGCGAGCTGCGCACGCTACGAGTCCGTTGCTGGCGACTCCGGCAATAGGTACCGACGCGTCCCATTGACCTTCGATGTGGGTTTTGATGAGCTCCCCTTGCCTCGGGAGCCAGGGGGGTCTTCGCGGCATTGGCTTGTGGATAGCTCCCTTTACCTCCAGGTCGTGTTTAGGAGGAGAATCCCTGAGGGAATTGTTGTCACTGTGGCGCTCTGCAACAACCTCGAAAATAAAAGAGACAGTTGTGAGAACTGCTTCTTCCAAGCCTCTGTTAAAGTCGTGTCAGAGCTCGGGCTCGTCCCTCCGGTCTGGTCAGATTCGACAAGGTCCGGGGTCACCGAAGAGGAGGCCTCGCACCTCCTTATCTACCGAGATGTGAGGAACTACGCGGTGGGTCATGGGTGTGCCACCCGGTGGGAGGAGGGGGAGAAGGTTACCTGGGCCCAGACCGAGGTCATGCCCGTGGCGGAAACCCGTTCGATGAAGCCCATGCACCCCTCTATGGAGGGGTTGGCACTTCCGCTCAAGACGTTCGGAGACCCTGACCAATGGTGCCAGACTCTGCTGGCAATGAGAGAGATGTGTCATAGGTACAAGAATTGGATCGCGGGCGTCGAGAGGGATGCCGGACTGCTTCCTGACGAGCATCGTGATGCGGCGGCGAATAATCTATCGAAGTGCAGGGCATGTCTTGCCAGGATGGAGGACGGCATCGACCTGCTGGAACACGATGAACATGTAAGGGACGCGTTCGTAATGACCAACGAGGCCATGTACGAGCAATACCTACACTACAGCGTGGTCAGCGGAGAGAGGGCATCCCTCGACGCCCCCGTTGATTCTCCCCGGTGTTGGAGGCCATTTCAGCTTGCATTTATAATCATGAACCTTCGTTCCATCGTTGACGAAGGTTGCAGCGAGAGGGGAGTCGTCGACCTCATCTGGTTTCCTACAGGAGGTGGCAAGACGGAGGCGTACCTCGGTCTTACTGCTTTTACCTTGATTTATGAAAGGCTTTCCGGGACCACGGCGAGCGGCGTTTCCGTCTTCATGCGCTACACCTTGCGCTTGCTCACATCTCAGCAGTTCGACCGAGCCTCGTCACTCATTTGTGCACTAGAGTCCATGCGCAGACGTCGCCGCGAAGTTCTCGGTGAGAGGACTTTCAGAATCGGTCTGTGGGTTGGTGGTGAAGCGAGCCCGAACACCAGAGAGAACGCCTCTGACGCGTTGAACAAGTATTTGAACTCAAAGGAATGCAAGAATCCGTTTCCGGTGCGGAGGTGCCCATGGTGCGGGGCCGACATGGAGGAGTGGGAGGTTCGTGATTCGGCCTATATCGAACATGGGAAGAAAAAGAGAATCGTCTTTGCCTGCCCCAACAGCGAGTGTGAGTTTTCGGATGCAGAAGGTCTCCCGCTCGATGTCGTTGACGAAGATATATATGAACGCCCGCCGTCGTTACTGGTCGGTACCGTGGACAAGTTCGCTATGCTTCCATATCGCCCGGAAGCTCTGGTGCTGTTCGGGATTCAGGGCGGGAGTATGCTGGGAGCCCCGAAGCTCATCATTCAGGACGAACTCCACCTTATCTCCGGCCCTCTAGGGTCGATGTGCGGCCATTATGAGACCTTGGTATCGACCCTTTGCGAGCGTGAAGGTCCCCACGGCGTCGTAAAGCCCAAGATTGTTGCATCAACGGCCACGGTAAGCCGGGCAAAGGAGCAGTGCAACCAACTGTATGCCTGTGGGAAGGACAACGTCTTCCAATTCCCTCCCGCTGGCATCGACCATGGAGATTCTTTCTTTGCCGTAGAGGATACCGGGGCACGTGGCAGACGCTATGTCGGGGTTTTCGTCCCTACGGTCAAGGATTCCTCCGCGAGTATCCAGCTCTACTCGGACCTCTTGTGGGAGCCTGCGTCCTGGAAGGACGTGGATGACGAGTGGAGGGATCGGTATTGGACCACCATCGGCTATTTCGGGACCACAAGAGAGCTCGGACAGGCCGTGACCTGGATGGGAGGGAGTATTCCGGAGCGCCTTAGGGAGCTCCGGAATAGATCAAATGACGGCACCATAAGGTGGCTCAACGAGGGTCTCGAGCTCACTGGTCGAAAGAGCGCAGATGAGGTGAGGTCCGGTCTAGGTCGCCTCTCGGTCTCCTATCCTCAGAGAGGCGCTGTTGACCTCTGTTTTGCCACGAACATGATATCTGTAGGTCTCGATGTTGGTCGCTTGGGACTCATGGTCGTAACCGGGCAACCGAAGTCCACTGCGGAGTACATTCAGGCAACGAGTCGTGTCGGGCGTGGTGATGCCAAAGGAATCGTGTTCGTCGTTTACAGCCCCACCCGGCCTCGTGATAGGTCCCACTACGAGAACTTCGCGATGTTCCATAAGAGTTTCTATCAGAATGTCGAGCCTTCGAGTGTGACGTCGTTTTGCAGGCAGGTGAGAAATCGCGCCCTGTTTGGGACCCTCGAGGGAATCTATCGCTCCGCTCTAGATGGGTCCATGGAGCGACCTCCTGCAGATCCGGACGGCCCCGCCTTCGACAGGGCCGTCAACGCCGTGATCGAGAGGGTGGCTAAGGTCGACCCAGAGGAGCGCGAGGGGACCAGGGAGGACATCCAGGCCATTCTTGATCGGTGGCGGCATGCCAACTATGGACGCTGGATGGAACTCGGTTCTGGGTCAAAAAAGCTCGAATGTCCCCTCATGCGCTCCCCGGAGGTTGAGGTCAAAGATGAGTGGGAGGACTCGTTCGTGGTCCCTACGTCGATGAGGAGCGTTGACTCGCAGTGTGTCATGAGGATGATCAAATCGTATTGAGATGCTGGTTGAACATGAACCCGGTGAGGTGAGTCGATGAGAGTGTCGAGGAAATCAAGAAGCGGAAAAGGCAAAGCCGGACTGAAGTCGGATCACAAGATCCGGATGGGGCAGCTTCTCGGTCCCTACGGCGTGGGCTCCATCTACCCGTGCGACGCCAGCACCGTGGTTATGGTTGCAGGGCTCGACGCGTTTGACGAAAGAAAGCTGGGAGAGGTTCATGACGTTCGGCTTTGCAAGCGTATCGGCGTCAATGGACTTCGTTTGCCGCCGGTTTTCAAGAATGACAAAGATGACGGGTTCATTCCGGTCGTGAGGTTCCCCGGCTGGATGTACTGCCCGAAATGTGGGCGCATGCGCCATGTCGGCCTATTTGAAAACTCGCGGGTTACCTGTGATAACCCGGATTGCAAGCACCGCCTCCTCGTCCCCGAGCGGTTTATTGTCGTTTGCCCCCATGGCCATGTGGATGATTTTCCCGTGATGGAATGGGTTCATCACGGTCAGCATATTTGGCCTGGTGATCCAGAGCACGTCGTCACGAGAAAGACCGGTGGCGGAATCGGGACCATGGGGGATATCCGCTATAAATGCACATGCGGCGAGACGAGGACGCTTAAAGGTGCTATGGACCCATATGGGCCAGGGGGAATCAAGTACCACTGCAGAGGTCGCAGGCCCTGGCTGGGAAAAGAATCTGAAAGCTGTGACTGTGAGACGGGCGACCTTCGGGTTGCGGTCATGGGCGCTTCCAATGTCTGCTACAACGACACGGTCAGTTCGGTCCTGATACCTGGTCCCGTCGAGGAAAGGGCCAAGACAATCTTGTTAAATAGTCTCGACATACTCAAGGAGTTTGAAAATAGCGGGATGCTCCGCAAAGGCTTCGAGCTCATAGCGAAAACTGCGCCTGTTGAACCCGATGCCTTGGCTCTCGCCTACGAGCAGTTCAAGGATGTGGGCGATGCCGAGCAGACGGAGGCTGACTATCTTTACGAGGAGTATCTGACCCTTAAATATCCCGATGTCGTAAAGAATGATAAGTTTTCCGGCAATGCGGTGGACATCGGGGATTTTGACTCGCCGTTTCTGAAAGGGAAGGTGTCGAGTTTTACTCTTGCTGAGACCCTCACAGTGACTCGTGCGCTTGTGGGCCTCACAAGGCTTAGTCCTGAAGGAAACGAGGACAAGTCGATGCGGGAGCGCAGGGGGGACCTGTCTAAGCAACAACTGGACTGGACGTTGGCGGTTCAAAACGTCGGGGAAGGAATATTCCTAGAAATTGATGGGGAGACACTCGAGGGGCTGTGTGGCATCCCCGCGGTGAAAACGCGTGTCGAGATCATGCAGCAAAGACTTGACGGATCGAGGCGTCGAAGAAGGCTGGACGCTCGGGCTATCAACCCCAAGTTTGTCATTACCCACACTCTCGCCCATCTCCTTCTTTTGGCTATCAGCGAGGTCTGCGGTTACTCTGCTTCCTCCATCCGGGAGAGAGTCTATTGCGAAAGGTTCCTGACAGACGGTCAGGAAACACATGACGATATGCACGGCTTGCTCATCTATACAGCTTCCGAGACCGGTGAAGGCTCTCTCGGCGGTCTTGTCCGAACGGGTCGACCAGGCAGGTTCGAGGACGTTTTTCGCCGGGCGCTCGAGGACGCTTTATGGTGTTCGGGCGATCCGGTATGCATAGAGTCGAAAGGTCAAGGTCCCGATTCCTGCAACCTGGCTGCCTGCTACAACTGCGCCCTTGTGCCAGAGACCTCCTGCGAGGTAGGAAACCGTTTCCTCGATCGGGCCCTCATAGTGGGGACTTTGGACGACCCATCTGTAGGTCTGTTTGGGCCGATTCTTCGAGGCGATGACGGGCCGGCTGTATGACCCCTCGATCGATATGTGTCACGCTACGCACTTGGTAGCCAAACGGATGCATCCCCGCCGCAAGGAAGGAGCCGGCATGCCGCCAGAGGCCAGAACCACCCTGGACGACCAGGTCGCCGCGCTCCGCGCCTTCCGCGACGAGCGCGACTGGTCCCGCTTTCACACTCCCAAAGACTTGGCCTGTGCCATCTCGGTGGAGGCGGCCGAGCTGCTCGATGCCTTCCGCTGGAGCGGTCCGGACACCGGCGTTGCTGGCCGAGAGGACGAGGTGCGTGAGGAGCTCGCCGACGTCATGATCTACTGCCTCTACCTGGCAGACGCTATCGGCGAGGACCCCGCCGCCCTCATCGCCGACAAGCTCGCCCTCAACGAGGGCCACTATCCTGCAGACAAGTCCCGCGGCAGCGCGGCCAAGTACACGGAGCTCTAGCCATGGCGCAGGCCATCGAAACCGGCACCAGCGCGCTCGCCCCGCATAGAGGCGAGCCGTTCCGGTGCTACGAGATGAGCTTCTCCGACGCTCAGAACATCACCGACGCCGTCATCGGCGAGGGCATCGTGCTCGACGAGGACCTCATCGGCAACGAGAAGCTCCTGTACGACTGGCCTGCCGTCTACATCCTGGACAACGGCGAGCAAGCCTATGTGGGTCAGACCACGAGCTTTGCAAGACGCATGGGCGAGCACGGCAAGAACCCCGAGAAGTCCCTGTTCAACCGCGCCAACCTCATCTCCCATCCGGAGTTCAACCAGTCGGTGGTCACCGACTACGAGCACCGCCTCATCGGCCTCATGGCGGCCGACGGCAAGTACGAGCTCACCAACGGCAACGGTGGCATGACGGAGTCCGACTACTACTCCCGGGCCGAGTACGAGGCCATGTTCGAGGACCTCTGGGAGCAGCTCCGCCAGATGCACCTGGCCAACCACACCGTCGCCCAGATCCAGGAGACAGAGGTCTTCAAGTATTCCCCGTACAAGGAGCTCAACCTTGACCAGAAGGTGGCCCTCGAGAAGATCCTTCTGGCCGTAACCGGTGCCATGGAGGGGTCCGAGGAGCGTGTAAGACCCATCGTGGTGGACGGCAAGCCCGGCACCGGCAAGACGGTCCTTGCGGTCTTTCTCCTCAAGATGCTCAAGGACAACTACGTGGACGAGAACGGCAACCCCACGGCGAGGATCAAGCTGCTGGAGCCAATGACGTCGCTTCGCAAGACGCTCCAGAAGACCCTTCGCACGGTGCCGGGCCTCAAGGCGTCCGATGTCATCGGCCCTGCCGACCTCGTGAGCCCCAAGAACGGTTTCACCGGTGACGGGGTGCCCAACATCGACATCCTTCTGGTGGACGAGTCCCACCGCCTGCGTCGCTACAAGAACATCGTGGCCCGCAAGTCGTTCAAAGACGTCTGCGCGGCGCTCGGCCGCAGTGCGGAGAACACCACGCAGCTCGACTGGGTCCTCGCCACGTGCCGGCTGCCCATCTTCTTCTACGACCACCGCCAGAGCATCGGCCCGGCCGACATCCCGCAGCAGGTCGTGCGGCAGAAGCTTGGCGATTCGCTTGCGCACCCCATCTCCCTGGGGCGACAGATGCGCGTAAAGGCGGGGGACGCCCTGCTGGACTACGTCGAGGCGATTCTGAACAACGAGCGGCCTGAGCCGCGATCGTTCCCTGACTACGAGCTCTGCCTGCACCGGACGTTCGAGGGTTTTGACCGCAGCTTCGAGGAGCACCTGGCCGAGGCCGAGCTCACCCGCATGGTGGCTGGTTACGCGTGGAGGTGGGCCTCCAAAAAGGACGGGTCGCTTTACGACATCACCATCGAAGGCGTGGACAAGCGTTGGAACACCACGCTGGACAACTGGGTGGGTAAAGGCATGGAGAGCGAGGCCGTCGCCCATGAGGTTGGGTGCATCCACACCATCCAGGGCTACGACCTCTCCTACGCCTACGTGATCGTAGGGGAGGACCTGGTCTACAACCGGCAGGCCGGGCGCATCGAGGCCGTGCAGGACAACTACTACGACACCAACGGCCAGACCAAGGGCATGGACCCGGAGGAGCTCCTCGCCTTCATCCGCGACATCTACTACGTCCTTCTCACCCGGGGCATCGAGGGCACGCACCTCTACGTGTGCGACCCTGCGCTGAGGGAGCACCTGAGCCGCTACATTGAGGCGGTGGAGTAGGGATAAGCATGTTGGACGACGGATGCGCTATTTTGGGTACAGCAGAGAAGTTTGAATTCCATCGAATCGAGAGCCAGCTTGCCTAAGACACTCAACTCGCTCATGAAACATCTCCGCGACAGCGGCATCTCCATCGGGGGCTCCTCACAGAAGCGCAAGCTGAAGAACATCGGATACTACCACGGATACAAGGGGTATCGTTTTGCCCACAAGGCGTCGAATCGGTTGCCAATAACCGACTTTTCCCAAGTGGCGGCCCTATACGATTTCGATACTCATCTAAAAGCGCTTTTCTATCCCCGCGTGATGTCTATCGAAACCGGGCTTAAAAACTACACGTTGGAGGCCGTGCTCAAGGACTCGGATTCCGCCTATTTTGAAGATATCTGGGGAAAGAGTCTTACCGACTATCGGACCTATTCAGGTCGGGACTACCGCGAGGCATGGGGAAGGCGCCAGCGTCTCCGCCAAGAGATTGATGAAATTATATACCGGTATAGGAAGCGAGATGTCATAGGTCATTTTTGCGACTCCGATAAGGACATTCCTATCTGGGCGATTTTTGAGGTTATGACGTTGGGAAACTTCGGCACCTTCTATGAGTGCCTCGATGCTCGCGTAAAGGCGGAGATAGCCGAAGACCTCAGCATGCCGACGAACCTCGATTCGGAGCTGCGTCTTAAAGAGATGATTTATGTACTTAAGGATTTTCGAAACGCAATCGCCCACAACGGGGTGGTTCTTGACGTGCGTTTCCAGTCCGGATCTATCAGCTTGAAACTATTTCAGTTTCTCAAACAAGAGACAGGCGTAAACAGGATCGATTTTACCGATGTGACCGACTATGTCGTCCTGCTGGTTTATCTCATGCGGTGCATGTGCTTCACCAAAACGGAGTGCAAGCAGTTCATTGCGGGGTATGAGGCGGCAATTGAGAAGTATCGTGCCGAGTTGCCATTTAACGTGTATTCGAAGATCATCAAGACGAACACGCGAGGTAAATTGCGTGCCCTGCGGCAGTTTGTGAGCGGGAAGTAAGTCGGGGATCGTCGACCGCTATTCGTGGTAAATTATCACTAATCGCGGTGGAAGGCTTCGGCTGACACCTGGAAAAGCCCGATGCGTCGGGCTTTTCTTTTGCCAAAGGTTTGCGCTCAGGTAGAAATTCATCAACAACGCAATATACGAAGTGACAGATGGGCCAGGTACCATTGTCACGCGTGGCCGGTCGGCGGGGCTATGCCGCATCGCCGTCTGGATTAAGCTTTTGGCGATGTATTATGGCTGATTGTACGAACCTGAATAAAGACGGGGACACGCCATGGCTTCAATGATCGTATGTAATACGGGGGGGGGCGTCGCAGTCTTAGCGCGCCTCTGATCGTTCCCGCGGGGGCGTACCAATGGTGCGCCTAGCCGACATCACCCCTGGTTGCCGGCTTATCGGCCTCATCCCCGGTCAGGCCGTCAGCGTCGTCTCGGTTGAACCCTACAGCGACATATCGGCAAATATCACCTATAGGCTGTCGTCTGGCGCCATCGAGGGGCGGGTCTTCTTTGCCGAGGACGTCGAGACGCTCTCCATCGAGGAGAGCTCCTGGGGCTTCACGGCCAACGGTGGTGACTTCAAACTCGCGTCCGAGGCCCTGCGCATCTCGCTCGCCTCCACCCAGGACCCCTTCCTGGCCGTGCGCACCTCCCGCATCCGGCCGCTGCCCCACCAGATCAGCGCGGTCTACGAGAAGATGCTGCCCTGCCTGCCGCTGCGATACGTTCTCGCGGACGACCCTGGCGCGGGAAAGACCGTCATGGCCGGCCTTCTCGTCAAGGAGATGATGGCGCGCGGCGACCTCAAGCGGTGCCTCGTCGTGTGCCCCGGCAGTCTCTGCGTCCAGTGGCAGGACGAGCTCCTCGACAAGTTCGGCCTCGACTTTGCCATCCTCACCCGGGACGCCTTCGAGGCCTCGGGCCGGCGCAACGCATTCCTGGACCACGACCTCGCCATTGCCTCCCTCGACCGCCTGGCCCGGGACAAGGAGATCGGGTCCCTCGTGGAGGATTGCCAGTGGGACCTCGTGATATTCGACGAGGCCCACAAACTGGCCGCCCATGTGTACGGCAGGGAGGTCAAGTACACGGCGCGCTACAGGCTGGCCCAGCTCCTTTCCGGGCATACGGAGAACCTGCTCCTCATGACGGCGACGCCCCACAACGGCAAGCCGAAGGATTTCCAGCAGTTCATGGCCCTCGTGGACGCGGACCGTTTTGAGGGGGCCGCCCATGGCGAGCCCGACATCGCCGACATCGCCGACGTCTCCGACGTCATGCGGCGCCTGGTGAAGGAGGAGCTCCTCACCTTCGAGGGCCGGCCGCTCTTTCCTGAGCGCATCGCCCACACGGTGAGCTACGAGCTCACGCTCCTGGAGGACGAGCTCTACCAGGAGGTCACGGAATACGTGCGCACGGGCTTCAACCGCGCTGACTCCATCGGCGACGGTGCCAAGCGCAACTCCGTGGGCTTTGCCCTCACCGTGCTGCAGCGCCGGCTCGCCTCGTCCCCGGCCGCCATCCTCAGCTCGCTGCGCCGCCGCCGCGACCGCCTCAAGGAGGAGCTGGCCAACATGAAGGCCGGGAGGGCCCGCAAGGAAGCCCCGGGCGTCTCGGCGGATATCTGGGACAGTCCGGCCTACGACGAGGACCTCTCCCAGGAGGAGCTCGACACCCTGGAGGACTCCACCTCCGGCGTCACGGCGGCCGAGACAGAGGCCGAGCTCGTGGCCGAGATAGCGGAGCTCGACCGCCTGGTGGACCTTGCGGGCCGCGTGTACCGCAGCAAGGACGACCGCAAATGGCAGGAGCTCTCCCGGCTGCTGCAGGACGCGCCGGCCATGTACGCCAAAGACGGCTCGCGCGAGAAGCTCGTCATCTTCACCGAGCACAAGGACACGCTGGATTATCTGGCCTCCAACATCCGCCAGCTCCTGGGCCGTCGCGACGCCGTGGAGGTCATCTGCGGAGGCATGGGCCGCAACGCCCGACGCCAGGCGGAGAACCGCTTCAAGAACGACAAGGACGTCCAGGTGCTCCTCGCCACCGACGCTGCGGGGGAGGGCATCAACCTCCAGCAGGCCCACCTGGAGATCTCCTACGACCTGCCCTGGAACCCCAACAAGCTGGAGCAGCGCTTTGGCCGCATCCACCGCATCGGCCAGACCGAGGTTTGCCACCTGTGGAACCTCGTGGCCGGGGGCACCCGGGAGGGCCAGGTCTACGAGCGCCTGCTCAACAAGCTCGAGGTGGAGCGCGGCGTCTTGGGCGGTCGCGTCTTCGACGTGCTGGGCGAGGTCTCTTTTGGCGATAGGAGTCTGGCCGACCTCCTCAAGGACGCCGTGCGCTACGGCTCGGACCCCGCCCGGGCGGAGGAGCTCAACCGCATCGTGGAGGGGGCGCTCGACCAGGAGAGGCTCAAGGAGCTCCTTGTCGAGAACGCCCTCACCGACGACGTGATGGACCAGGCCGCGGTGGCCCGCGTGCGCGAGGAGATGGAGCTCGCCGAGGCCCGCCGGCTGCAGCCTCACTACGTCGCCTGCTTTTTCTGCGATGCCGTCGAGCGCCTCGGGGGACGCGTCGTGGAGCGGGAACCCGGCCGCTTTGAGGTCACCCATACGCCCGACGTGATGCTCGAACGCGACCGTCGCAACAAGGGTGCCCGGTCCCTGCTGCCCCGTTATACGCGGGTGTGCTTTGACGGCAGGCTCGCCGAGGTCCCCGGTGCCCCGGATGCAGAGTTCGTCTACCCGGGCCACCCCCTCATGGACGCCGTCATTGACACCATGCTCGCGCTGCATGGGAACCTGCTCCACAAGGGGGCCGTGCTCATCGACGAGGGGTCCTGCGAGACCGAGCCTCACGCCCTCTTCTATGTGGAGGACCGCATCTGCGACGGCCGGCGCACAGCCTCGGGCGAGCAGCATGCAGTGGCCTGCAACCTCTGCTTTGTGGGCATGGCGGAGGATGGCCGCACCTTTGACAGCGGCGATGCCCCGTACCTGGACTGCAGCGCGCCCACCGAGGACGAGCTCGAGCTCCTGGAGACATGGCTGAGGGAGCGCCGCCCCTTTGCCACGGTGAGCGAGCAGGCCGTCCGTGCCCGTGCCATGGGCGATGTGGTCCCCCGCCATATGGACGCGGTCAAGGCGCTGCGCGTGCCCCGCCTCGAGAAGATGCGGGCGGCCGTAGACCACCGTCTCACGCAGGAGATCCGCTACTGCGGCGTCAAGAGCGCCGAGATGCGCTCCCGTGGCGCGGACGGCACGTTCTGGCGCGACCGCGCCAAGGACCTCGAGCGGCGCCGCACGACCCGTCTTGCCGAGATAGATGAGGAGCTGCGGATCTTCCCCGTGTCGCCGCAGGTGGTGGGGTGTTCCCTTGTGGTGCCCCGCGCCCTCGTGGAGACGCTCAAGGCGCCCGCCATGGCCGCCAGCCTCGCGGCCGACGCCCAGGCGCGCCGCGTCGTGGAGCTTTGCGCCATGGGGGCCGTCATGGCCACCGAGCGGGCCCTCGGCTTTGAGCCTGTGGACGTCTCTGCAGACCATTGCGGCTTTGACGTGCTGTCCCGGCCCCCGGAGGGCCTGGTGCCCGCGCCGGGGCAGCCCGTCCAACGGTTCATCGAGGTGAAGGGCCGCATCCAGGGGTCTACGACCGTGACCCTCTCCCGCAACGAGGTGCTCAAGGCCTTGAACGCGCCCGACAACTTCATCCTGGCCGTTTGCGAGGTGGTGCCCCAGGAGGGCGGCACTGTGGGGGCCGGGAGGCTCGTCTATATCAAACATCCGTTCAACGAGGAGGTGGACCGTTCCGTCGTCTCGGTCAACTACGACGTCAGCAAACTCATGGAAGACGGAACGGTGGTCCTCCATGAGGAGGACCTTTATGGCTGAGTCCACGCCCAAGAAGAAGCTCATCGAGGTGGCCCTGCCCCTGGACGAGATCAACGCGGCGACGGCCCGCGAGAAGTCCATCCGCCACGGCCACCCCTCCACGCTGCACCTGTGGTGGGCCCGGCGACCCTTGGCCTGCGCCAGGGCCGTGATCTGGTCCTCCCTGGTGGACGACCCGTCGTCTCACCCGGAGGAGTTTCCCACCGCCGAGGCCCAGGACGCCGAGCGCGAGCGTCTCTTTGACATCCTCAGACGCCTGGTGGTGTGGGAGAACTCCAACGACCCCAAGACCCTCGAGGACGCCAAGGCCGAGATACGGCGCTCCATGGGGGACGACGTGCCGGCCCTGCTCGACCCCTTTGCCGGCGGCGGCGCCATCCCCCTTGAGGCCCAGCGCCTTGGCCTCAAGGCCTATGCCCAGGACCTCAACCCCGTGGCCGTCACCATCAACAAGGCCCAGATAGAGATTCCCCCGCGCTTTGAGGGGTTGCCTGCCATGAACCCGCGGGACCGCAAGGACCGTATGGTGGATGTCTGGGAGGGCCACACCGGTCTTGCCGCCGATGTGGACTACTACGGCCAGTGGATGCGCGAGCGCGCGTGGGAAAAGATAGGCCACCTGTACCCCAAGGTGGAGCTCCCTGCAGAGCAGGGCGGTGGCATGGCCACGGTGATCGCATGGCTGTGGGCCCGCACCGTCACGTGCCCCAACCCGGCGTGCCGCCACACCACGCCGCTGGTGCGCAGCTGGGACCTTTCCAAGAAGAAAGGGAAGGAGTGGCACGCCGAGCCCTTCTACAACGAGGAGGGCGAGCTGGACTTTGTGGTGAAGCCTGGGAAGGCCACCGAGAAGGGGATGGTGGACCGCAAGGGCGCCGTGTGCGTCCACTGTGGGGAGCCGATCAAGTTCGACTACATCAGACAAGAGGCTCAGGAAGGGCATATGGGCTCGTCCCTCATGGCCGTTGTGGCTGAGGGTGAACATGGTCGCGCCTACGTAGCTCCAAGCACGGTTCAGGCTAAAGCGGCAGACCTGCCAGTGCCCAAAGATGCACCAGAGAGTATGCTTCCAGAACATGCCCTGGGTTTCAGGGTGCAGACTTATGGCATGCTGAAATGGCAGGACCTTTTTACCCCGCGCCAGCTGACGGCCCTCACCACCTTCAGCGGCTTGGTCAAGGATGCCCAGGAACAAGCCCGCCTGGACGCCGCGGCATCCGGCATGGCAGACGACGGCGTGGGCCTCGCCGACGGCGGCACCGGCGCCACCGCCTACGGCGAGGCGGTGGGGGTGTACTTGGCCTTTGTGGTCGATCAGATGGCCAACCACGGTTCTTCGATATGCGGCTGGAATTCCCCGAATACTCAGTTAAGAAGCACCTTTTCTAGGCAGGCCATTCCAATGACCTGGGATTATGCTGAGAGCAACCCTTTCTGCTCTTCTTCTGGTAGTTTCGAAAACCTATTTTCGAGAATGATTAAGTCATTTTCTGGACTAGCAGTGGGGGATATAGAAGGACACGCGCAGCAAGGTGATGCGTGCAGTGATGGGTCATATCGAAACATTATGGTCTCAACCGATCCACCCTACTATGACAACATCGGCTATGCGGATTTGTCTGACTATTTCTACGTGTGGCTGCGCCAGAGCCTCAAATCTACGTATCCCAAGCTCTTTTCCACCATGCTTGTTCCCAAGGCGGAGGAGCTCATCGCCACGCCCTACCGTCATGATGGTTCGGCGCAGGCCGCTAAAGAGTTTTTTGAAAGCGGCATGCTTGATGTGTGCCGGCGTATTCGCGATTACGCCCGCGATGATGTGCCGGTGACCATCTATTACGCCTTTAAGCAAAGCGACTCGCAGGTTGGCGATGCCAAGGACACCACTGCTTCTACCGGTTGGGAGACGATGCTCTCGGCCATTATCGAGGCGGGTTTTGCCATTACGGGAACATGGCCCATGCGATCGGAAAAACCGGGCCGAACCATCTCTAACGGCACCAACGCCCTCGCATCCTCCATCGTCCTCGTATGCCGCAAGCGCCCCGAGAACGCCGCGCCCCTCTCCCGGCGCGACTTCGTGCGCAGGCTCCGGGCCAACCTGGCCCCGGCCGTGCGCGACCTCCAGGCCTCCAACCTCGCCCCCGTGGACATGGCCCAGTGCGCCATCGGCCCCGGCATGGCGGTCTTCTCCGCCGCCGGCGCCGTGCTCGAGAGCGACGGCTCCAAGATGGGTGTGCGCTCGGCTCTGGCCCTCATCAACCAGGAGCTCGACGCCGTGCTCAACGACGCCGGCGACGCCACGGATACCCCGTCGCGCTTCTGCGTGGAGCTCTATGGCTCCCATGGTTTTGACGCGGCCCCCTACGGAGAGGTGGACGTGCTGGCCCGGGCCAAGAACGTGGAGCTCCAAAAGCTCGTGGACGCCCATATGGTGGAGGCGGCCCGGGGCAAGGTGCGCCTCCTGGGGCGCAGCGAGCTGCCCGAGCGGGGCGTCGACCTCTCCAACGACTGGCTCCTCTGCCAGGCCCTGGTGCGCGACCTCGAGCAGGGCGGCATCGAGGGGTGCTCGGCGCTGGCTGCCCAGCGCACGCCCGTCGAGGCCGAGGACGCCCGCGCCCTGGCCTACCGCCTGTACAACCTGGCGGACCGCAAGGGCTGGGCGTCGGAGGCCCTGCTCTACAACAACCTCGTCACCGCCTGGCCCCAGATCGCGGGGCAGGCCGAGGCCCGCCGTCGCTACGACGAGAAGACCGACCAGACAACCCTGGGTTTCTAAGGAGGACGTCATGCCGGATTCCATGAGCAACCATGACTATCTCAACAAGGGCTTCGACCTCCTGCTCGACCCCCTGGCCGACTACGTGTGCATCCGCCTCAAGGACGTCTACGGCGTCTCGGACTGGTGGCGCACCGGCGTGTACGACCGGCTCTTTGAGAACCAGCGCATGAACCTGCCGCGGGAGGGCACGTTCATGGACCTCGTGAACTCTCTGGACGTCACCGCCTCCCTGAGGCTCATCGACGTCAACTGGAGGGAGGCCTTCAAGGCCCAGCTGGTCAAAAGTGCGCGTACGTGGGTGAATGAGCTCATCGAGCTGCGTAACGCCGTGACGCACCGCGGCCGCCAGGACATGACGAACGACCAGGCCGCCCGCGGCCTCGAGACCATGGCCCTGCTGCTGGAGTCCTTCGACGACCGCGAGGAGGCCGAGAAGATCCGCAAGCTCATGCGGGTGGTTCGCTACGGCTCCGAGGACGGGTCCGTGGCCGCCCGGTCGGTCGAGGCGGCGGACGTTCATCTCACCAAGAAGCAGCGGGCCTTGGCCGAGACCCTCCCGGCGGAGGCCCTTCCCTCGTGGCGCGACGTGGTGAGCCCCCAGGCCGACGTCACCCGCGGCGTCTACCGCAAGGCGGAGTTTGCCGCGGACCTCGCCCAGGTGGCGGCCGGTACGGCCCAGAGCGAGTACCAGGACCCCGTGGAGTTCTTCGGCCGCACCTACGTGACCGCCGGCATGCAGGGGCTGCTCTCCCAGGCCCTCTCCCGGGTGGCCGGCGGCAGCGGCGAGCCCGTGATTCAGCTCAAGACCGCCTTCGGCGGCGGCAAGACCCACTCCATGCTGGCCCTCTACCACCTCATGAAGAGCGGCACGGTGCTCGGGGACACCCCGCGCACCAGGGAGCAGCTCGAGTCGGTCTTTGAGGCGGCAGGGGTCTTCCGCGTGCCCAAGGTCCATGTGGCCTGCGTGGTGGGCACGGCACTGAACCCGGCCAAATCCTCCCGCCCGCAGACCATGCCCGGCGTCACGGTCAACACCCTCTGGGGCGAGATCGTCTGCCAGCTGGCCTCATCCGCGGGAAAGCCCGAGCTCTACAACCTGGTGAGGGAGGCCGACAAGAAGCACGTCTCGCCGGGCAGCGAGGCGCTCCGCCAGGTGATGGACGACTGCGGCTCCTGCCTCGTGCTCCTCGACGAGCTCGTGGCCTATGCCAAGAAGCTCTACGGCGTGGACGGCCTCAAGGCGGGGTCCTTCGACAACTTCATCACCTTCGTGCAGGAGCTCACCGAGGCGGCCCGTGCCAGCCGTTCCTCCCTCGTGGTGGCCTCCATCCCGGAGTCCGAGCGCGAGATCGGCGGCGAGGCCGGCCAGCTGGCCCTCGAGGCCATCGAGCACACCTTTGGGCGCATGGAGAGCATCTGGAAGCCCGTGACCAAGGACGAGGGCTTTGAGATCGTGTCGCGGAGGCTCTTCCTGCCGGTGGAAGACACCGACGCCCGGGACCGCGTATGCGAGGCCTTTGGCGCCCTCTACCATGACAACGCCGGGGAGTTCCCGGTGGAGGCGAAGGAGGCCGACTACGAGCGGCGCCTTGCGGCCTGCTACCCGGTGCACCCGGAGGTCTACGACCGTCTCTACGAGGACTGGACCACCCTCCCGGGCTTCCAGCGCACCCGCGGCGTCCTGCGCTTCATGGCCAGCGTCATCTATCAGCTGTGGCTGGTGGGGGACAGGTCCCCCATGATCCTGCCGGGGTCCCTGCCCCTCTACGACGCCGTCACCCGCGACGAGATCACGCGGTACCTTCCCGACAGCTGGAATGCCGTGGTCGACGCCGAGGTGGACGGCGAGGGCTCCGAGCCCCTGCTGCTCGACCAACGCGAGGCCCGTTACGGTCAGTTCCAGGCGGGTCGCCGCGTGGCCCGTACGGTGTTCCTCGGCAGTGCGCCGGATGTGGCGGCCCAGAACGTGCGCGGCCTCGACCGAAAGCAGATCCTTCTGGGCTGCATCCAGCCCGGTGACAACGTCCCCGTGTTCGTGGACGCCCTGGTGCGGCTCAAGGGGAGCTCCCAGTACCTGTACGAGGACACCCAGGGCGTCCGCTATTGGTTTGACACCCGGCCGTCCCTGCTAAAGACCGTGGCCGACCGCATGGGCCAGGTCGGTGACCCGGAGGCGGACGACGCCCTGCGGGCCCAGATGCAGCGGCAGATGAAGGGTGTGGACCCCCTGGGATGCGTGCAGGTGTGGCCGCTGCGCTCGGCGGACGTGCCCGACGAGGAGCAGGTGCGCCTGGTGGTGCTCGGCGTGGACCACGGCGTGGGGGCCACCGGGTTCGACGGTGACGCGGCGTCCTGCGCGCGGGACTACCTCTACAACCGCGGGGAGGCGCCGCGCACCAACCGCAACATGCTGGTGTTCTGCGCCTGCGAGTCGCGCCGAAGGAGCGACCTGCGGGAGCGCGCCAAGCGCCTGATCGCCTGGAGGGGCATCGAGGCCGACTCAGAGCTCCTCAACCTGGACCGCAGCCAGCAGCGGGAGGTGGCCGAGGGCATCAAGGGGTCGCAGGCGGATCTTCAGTCGGCCATCCGCGAGGCGTGGTGCCACCTGCTGGTCCCCTCGTCCACCGTGGAGGGGGGAGGCTCCGACCTCGAGTTTGACGACGTGCGCATCAACGCCGTGGACGGCGTGGTGCCCGGTTGCCTGGCGCGGCTGAGGAGCGACGAGTCCCTCGTGGAGCGCTGGGCCCCCATGCTGTTGTCCATGGAACTCGGCCGACTCCTGTGGGACGGCAGGGACGAGGTGGGCGTGAGCGAGCTGTGGAACATGTTCTGCCGCTACACGTACCTGCCGCGCCTGGCCGACCGCGACGTGCTGCTGCGCTGCATAGAGGAGGGGTGCGCCGCGGACTCCTTCTGGGGCGTTGCCAGCGGCGTGGAGGACGGCGAGTACGTCAATCTCACCCTGGGGGAGCGCCGGAGCGTCTACACGACGGATGTGCTGGTGAGGCCCGACGTGGCGAGTCGGGTCATCGCCGAGCGCGAGGCCGAGAAGGTGGATGACGGCCCCGGTGACATGCCGGTGGAGCCGGGGACCGTCGGCCCCCACGGCGGTGAGGGCGGAGACGCGCCCTCCCAGGGGGACGGGCCCACGGAGACGCTTCTCAGCGGGTTCTATCTTGATATGGAGCTGGACCCCGTCAACGGTGTGATGGAGCTGGACACCGTGCTCGCAGAGATCGTGGACCCGCTGAGGCTTGCCGATGGCACCAGGGTGCGCCTGCACCTGTCCCTTTCTGCCGAGAACGGCGCCGGCTTTGACGGCGACACCCAGCGGACGGTGCGTGAGAACTGCAACACGCTGGGATACTCGGGGCAGTTTGAGGAGTAGCGGCCGGCCAGTTTGGCCGGGTGTTTTGGCTGTCCCATGGTCTACGGGAACGGGGCCCGCTCTCAGGAGCGGGCCCCGTTCTCTTGCTGCCCGTGCTTGCCGCCCCAGGCGCAAACGGCGTAATTTGCAGTCTCAAAACGGCGTATTTTGCTGTGCGAGAAGGGAGTATTTTGCTGTAACAAAATGGCGTAAAATGTATTCAGAAAAGGGCGTATTTTGTAAATAGCACTTCTGAACAGCGCTTTTGTCGGTAAAGTCGTGTGGGATAGGGGACGACCATCATGCCAAGCAACGATCGGGCGGCAAGCGGTTTCCTCGTCCCGCAGGGCTATCGCCCCAGGCTCGTGGAGGCGCGGCTGGACACACTGTTGGAGTCCTTTGGATGTGTCGAGGTCACCGGGCCCAAATGGTGCGGCAAGACGTGGACGGCGTTGACCCGCTCCCGGAGCGCCTCTCGTCTCGACGCGCCGGGGGAGCGCGCGGCCGCGCAGACGGACCCCCGGTTGGCCCTCTTGGGGGAACGGCCCCACCTGGTGGACGAGTGGCAGGAGGTGCCCCAGGTCTGGGACGCCGCCCGGCGGGCCGTGGACGACGAGGCGGGGGAGCGCGGTCTGTTCATGCTCACGGGATCGTGCGGCCTTTCTCCTCAGCAGCGTGGACTCATCAGCCACAGCGGTGCCGGTCGCATCGCAAGGCTTGCCATGAGGCCGATGACCCTTGTGGAGACGGGGGACTCCACCGGTCAGGTGAGCCTTGCGAGGCTCCTCGGTGGGGAGGGGCTCGACCCCTGCAGGAGCGACACCTCGGTCGAGGACGTCGCCCGGTGGTGCTGCCGTGGGGGATGGCCCTCCAACCTCGGGCTGTCCGAGGACGTCGCCCTCGAGACCGCGCCCCAGTACCTGAGGGCCGTGCTGGACGAGCGGGTGTTCTCAGAGGGGCGTTCCGTCGAGCAGGCGGAGTCGCTCCTGCGTGCGCTCTCCCTCAACGTCTCCCAGGCCGCGACGGTCAACACGCTCGTCAAGGATTCCGGGCTGGGGTCCGACGGGCTCGCACGCACGACGGTGGAGCACTACGTGTCCCTGTTCAAGCGCCTGTACCTGCTCGACGACGTCGCGGGTTGGGAGCCGCCGCTGCGTGCGAAGACGCGCGTGAGGGTCAAGCCTAAGCGCTACTTCACGGACCCCTCCCTGCCTGCGGCGCTGCTCGGGGCCACGCCCTCGACCCTCCTGAGGGACATGCAGACGCTCGGCCTGCTCTTTGAGAACCTGGTGGCGAGAGACCTCCTGGTCTTCCTGTCCACCTATCGCGGGCTGGGGAACCGGCTCTCCTACTACCGGGACGAGAAAGGCCTCGAGGTCGACTTCATCGTGGAGAGCGCCGGTGCCTGGGGTGCCATCGAGGTGAAGCTGAGCGACCTCAAGGCCGACGACGGCGCTCGCAACCTCCTCCGCCTGCGCAAGAAAGTGTTGGCCAACGGCGCGGCCCGGAACCTGGAGCCGGCGTTCATGGCGGTGGTGGTGGGCCGGGGCTCCGTGGCGTACCGCCGCGACGACGGCGTGTACGTGATCCCGGTGGCGACGCTGGGCGCCTAGCCGTCGTCACCTTGGCCGGGCACTCTTGCTGTCAGATCGGCGAGGGCCGTTCGTGCTGGGAGAGGTTTCCTCGGCCTTGAACGGTCTGGGGCAGGGGTGATAAATTATCAGTCATCGTTCAGATATCTCTCCAACAGTTAAGGAACAGCCATGGCCGATCCCATGAAGTCCTTTCTCAAAAGCCTGCAGAACATCGACGTCAAGGGTCTTGTCGACAACGCCCAGCAGCTCGCCGACAACGCCGGTGCCGCCCTGGGTGAGGCCGGTGCCGCCATCGGCGACACCGCCGGTCGTATCGGGGCGGGGGTGACGGGCGCGGCCGAGGGTTTCCTCAAGGGGTTCAACCAAGATCAGGAGGCCGACCCCGTGGAGTACGAGGAGGCCAACGAGGAGATGGCCGACCTCCTCGAGGAGCTTGAGTTCGAGGAGGCCTCCGAGGCCGAGACCCCCGACGCCGGAGTCTCCGCGGGCCCCGCGTTCGTGGACGACGAGGTTCGCGACGCCATGGATCAGCAGGATCGCGAGGCTGAGGAGTTTGCCAAGAAGTTCCTGCTCAAGGCTATCCGCCTGCGCGGCGTGAAGATCGACCGCGCCGCCTTCCTCCGTCAGGAGCTTCTGAAGAAGGGCCTCTCCGAGACCCAGGTGGACCTTGCCATTGCGGAGCGTCCAGCCGTGGCGGGGGTAGACCCCGAGGTGCTCGACGCCATCGCTCGTGAGTCCATCGTGCTCGAGACCAACAAGTCTTCGTGGATGTCCTTTGCCGCCGGCCTGCCGGGAGGCCTTGCCATGGTGGGCACCATCCCCGCCGACATCACCCAGTACTACGTGCATGCCTTCCGCATCATGCAGAAGGTCGCCTATCTCTACGGTTGGGACGACTTCCTCGAAGACGTGGACGACACCGATGACGAGACCCTCGCCAAGCTCGCGTTCTTCTTCGGCGTGATGGTCGGGGTCGGCTCCGCTGCCGCGGGCCTCAAGGCCTTTGCGAACAGTGCCGGCAGGGCCGTGGCGAAGAACGTCGCCAGGGCCGCGCTCACCAAGACGACGTGGTACCCGGTCCTCAAGTCCGTGCTGAGGGCCATCGGGGTGAAGGTGACGAAGGTAGGCGTGGGCAAGGCCGTGGGCAATGTCGTCCCCTTGGTGGGCGGCGTGGTGAGCGGCGCCATGACCTTCGTGACGCTCAAGAACGAGTCGGGCAAGCTCCTCGACCAGCTCAAGAAACTCCCCCAGGCCCAGCCGGTGCCCGAGGTGGTCGTCGAGGAGGACGAGGCGGCTGAGGAAGAGTAGCCATCCCTCACTCCCGCTCCCCGTGGAGCACCTCCCAGAGCCACTGGCCCTCTGCGGAGAGGTCCTCCCTCTCAAAGCCGCTGGTCTTGGCGCATCCCGCCTTGAACAGCGCCGACGACTCGTCCTTGTTCGACAGGTTCCAGCACACGAAGCTCACGTCGAGGGAGTCCATGAGGTCCACCCACGCGTCGGCCGACGCCAGGTCCACCGCCCCCGACCCGCTGGCGTCGCACACGCCGAACTCGCTCACAAACACCGGCAGCCCCGCCTCCACGACCGTCTGCAGCCGGTCGCGCAGGTCCTGCTGGTGGGCGGCGGCGTAGAAGTGCAGCGCGTACATCACGTTGTCAAAGGCCAGGGGCTCGGCGGCGGCCTTGTCCACCTCCTGGGACCACGTGGGCGTGCCCACGATCACCACCGCGCCGGGCGCGTGCTCGCGTATGACCGGGATCACCTCGTTGGCGTAGCGCCTCACGTCGTCCCACGAGGTGTCGCCGTTGGGCTCGTTGCAGATCTCGTAGATCACGTTGGGGCGGTCCCCCAGCCGCTCGGCCATCCTCCCAAAGAAGTCCTTGGCCTCGTCCAGGTGGGCGTTGGGGTCGCCCTCGGAGAGCACGTGCCAGTCCACGATGGCGTAGAGGTCCGCCTCGGCGGCCGCCTCCACGCCCGCCGCCACGAGGTCCTCCAGCCGCCCCTGGTCGCCGTCGGTGCAGTAGCCGCCGCTCTCCTCGGTGTACATCGCCAGGCGCACCACGCTGGCGCCCCAGTCGCTCCGGAGCTCCTTGAAAAGGGTCTCGTTCACATAGTCGGGGTACCAGGCCAGGCCGTGGGTGCTCACGCCCCGCAGCTGCACCGGCCGGCCGTCCTCGCCCACAAGGCGGCTCCCCTCCACGCGGAGCTCCCCGGTGACGGAGGGCGCCGCGTCCCGGGTCTCCCTGTCTTCCTGTGTGTGGGCGTCCCCGTCTTCCGCGGGCGCGGCGGCAGGGGCATCCTCGGCGGGGTCCTGGCTGACGGGCGGCTCCGACGGGGCGGGGCAGGCCGCCAGCCCCAGGCAGAGGCACATCCCAAGGGCCACGGCAACTGCGCGCAACGGGATCCTGACGGTCATGGCGCTCCTCTCTGCAGGGTTCTGCACAAAGGTAACAGGTGCCTTGTGCCGGTATCCTTTGGCCCCTTATCATGAGCGGCGCCTGAAAACGAGAGGAGCCCCCATGGCCGCCACCGCCCAGACCAGCCCCGCCGCCCCCATCGTTCTCCTTGTGGAGTCCGGTGCCGATGTTCCCTCCGCCGCCCGCCAGGACCTGGGCATCGAGGTGGTGCCCATGCACGTGACGCTGGCGGGGGAGACCTTTGACGACGGCTCCGTCCCCTGCGCCCGGATGCTCGCCGCCTGCGCCGAGACCGGCGCCGTCCCCACCACCAGCGGCTGCACGCCCCACGACTTCACCGTGGCCTTCGACCGCATCCACGCCGAGCGCCCCGACGCCCACATCCTGCACCTGGCCTACTCAGCCGCCACCACCTGCTCCTACGAGTCGGCCCTCACCGCCGCCGAGGGCCGCGACTACGTGACCTCGGTGGACGTCAAGAGCGTTACCTGCGCCCAGTACCTCCTGGTCTCCGAGGTGGCACGGTTCCTGGCCGCCAACCCCGGCGCCACGGTGGGGGAGGCCGCCGACCTCGCCCGGGACCTCTCCGGGCGTATCCGCCTGGGGTTCATCCCCGGCGACCTCGCCTTCCTCCGCGCCGGCGGCCGTCTGAGCAACGCCGCCTACGTGGGGGCGCACCTGCTGCGCATCAAGCCCACCATCGAGATGATCGACGGGCTGCTCGTGGCCACCGAGAAGCACCGCGGCTCCATGGCCCGTGCGTGCCGCGCCTTCCTCGACGACTTCCTCTCCAAGGAGGACCTCGACCGCTCGCGCCTGGCCTTCGTCTACTCCCACGGGCTGTCCGACGGGATTCGTGCCGACGCCGAGGCCCGGGTGCGCGAGGCGGGCTTCCGGGATGTCGAGTGGGTGGAGACCGGCTGCGTCATCGCCTCCCACAGCGGCCCGGGCTCCTTCGGCGCGGCGGCCATCGCGAAGCGCTAAGGGCGGCAGGAGCGCGGGACGCTGGGGTGCGGGGTGTCGGGGAGTGTCCCTCCACCTTCTTGGCACCCTCCGCACCTGAACGCGATTGAGTACACCCCCTTCTCCACCTGAATGCGAATAAGGGCGGATTTCCTGCCCCTGAACGCGGTTGAGGGCGGATTCCGACGCGGTTCGTCGTAGAGAGTCGCCCTCAACCGCGTTCAGGTGCCAGGGGGGGCGAGAGGGGGCGCTGCCGAGGAGAGGTGCCGAGAGAGGGGCGCCGAGGGGACGCCGCGGGAGCGGGCACCGGCGACCCCCTCGCGGGGTATAAACCCCTCGCGAGCCCCAACGCCAAGGAGGCGCCATGTCCCGATCGGTCATCACCCTTTCCGCCTACCAGACCACCGCCGAGCGGTTCTTCACCACCCTCGTCGACCACAAGGTCGACCTGCTCCTCGACGTGCGCCTGCACAACACCAACCAGCTCTGCGGCTTCACCAAGCAGCGCGACCTCGCGTATTTTGCCAGGGTCATCGCCCACTGCGACTATCTGCACGACGTCGAACTCGCCCCCAGCCAGGAGCTGCTCCAGCCCTACCTGCACCACGACATCGACTTCGACGAGTACGCCAGCGGTTACCGTGCCCTCATCGAGGGTCGCGGCGGCATCGCCATCTTTGACAGGGACGCCGGCCCCCACGCCTCCGTCGCCATCCTCGGCACGGCCACCAAGAAGCGCCGCAGCCACGCCGAGGTGTTGGCCCAGATGGTCGCCGAGGCCACAAAGTAGCGGTCCAATATTCCTCCATAACCAAAAACAAGCAGCTCTACCTCGATAAATGACAGACGCGGCCAGCAAACTGTCAGGTATCGGTCAAAAACCGGTCAGGTCGCCCGTGCACACTGGGCCCATGAGCATTGTCCTGTGCGACCTGGATGCTTGGACACTTTTTGCCTCGCGAGCACCTTTGCGCCGCGTCCCGAAGGAAGAGGCAGACCGCGCCCTGGAGAGGGCGACCTGCACGACGGCAGACGCCGCGCTCGTGCGGGACCTTCCATGGCGCCGCGAGCTCGACGGGCATGTGCGGGTGCTGGCGGGTGCCGCCCCCGAGGACGACGTGCCCGTGCATCTCGCTGTCTCTGAAGGCAAGGCCCGCCATCGGGCGAAGGGGCTCGTTGCGCACCGCATGGCGATGCCCCTTGCCGAGGGCTCGCTCTGCTCCACGGAACAAGGCGTGCTCACGGTGTCGCCGGAGCTCTACGTGCTCATGCGCTCCCGGATTCTCTCGCCAGCCTCTCTGGCGGTGGTGGTGTCGCTTCTCTGTGGCAGGTACAGCCCGCGGTTTGACGACCCGTCCGGCACATCCGTTCAGTGCGAGCCGGTCGCCTCGGTGGCCTCTATCCGCTCCTTTGCGAAAACGTGCGAGGGGCTGTGGTTCTCGCGCACAAACGTCTGCCGCGTCTTGGACTGCGTTGCCGACGGCTCGCGCTCTCCCATGGAGACGGCTCTCAACGTGCTGCTTGCCTTTCTGCGCGCGACGGCGGGTACGGGCTGCCCAAGCCGGCACTCAACAGCCCGATTCACCTGAGCCGCAACGAGGTGTTTGCTATGAGGGGGCAGCGGCGGTGCGAGATCGACTTCTTGTGGCCAGATCACGGTGCGGGGCTGGAGTACGACGGGGGAGGGCATTTTGACTCGCGGGAGGCCATGGAGCAAGACCGCCTTCGCGACGCGCTGATGAAGGAGCGGGGCCTGGACATTGTGCGGTGGACATGGCCGATGGTCTCGGACGAGGTGGCCTTCGACCTCAAAGTGAGGGAGCTTGCTCGAAAGCTCGGTGCAAAGGTGTCGACGGGCCCTTGCTGCAACAGGCTGGTCGAGCGCAGGGCGCTGAGGGCGTTTGTCTTGGGGCGGCATCTGGTGTGGTGAGAGGCTGCCGATAGGGGCGCGGCCAATACGCGCCAACTTTAGAGTTGGCGTGCACTCCGGCCGGCGCCGGCTCGCAAGTACGCACCAACTTCATTGTTGGAGCGCGTTTCGGCCGAAAAAACGGCTGCCGGACGCTCCCGACACGCACCAACTTCAAAGTTGGCGTGCACTCCGGCCGGCCAGTGCGCACCAACTTCAAAGTTGGCGTGCCTTCCTCGGCCGAGGCTCCTCTCCGGGCCGCACCTTCCCGGTCAGAAAGCCGGCCGTCCTGTCTTCCCATCCACTCGGGTGGGCAAGAAACCCTAGAATCACTCCCAATGACAACCGCGAGCGCCCCCAGCGGCAACCAGATTGGAGAGCCATGACCAAGAAGGCCAAGAAGACGTCTGGACCCAAGAGCAACTTCACCTTCAACGACGACACCATGGCCCTCGTGACCGCCGTGGTCGACGCCACGCCCGACGACAACGTCCTGGCGCTCTTCGACCCGGCGTCCGGCATGTCGTACTTTGGCATCCCCGGCCCGCTGCTCAAGGCCGACCTCGTGGGCGGCCGCGACTCCAAGCGCTACACCGCCTCCTCCCACGACTTCGGCCGCGGCATCCAGGGCCACGTCTACAAGGCCTGGATGCCCTCCCAGCACGGCCGCCTCGAGCTCCTCGTGGCAGAGAACGAGAAGCGCGCCCTCGAGGAGACCCGCGACGTGGACGACCCCGCCGACGACACCACGCCCGACCCCGAGTGACCGTCCGCGCCGACAAGCCTGCCGCCCCCGACGACCCCGCCGCGGCCCTGACCGGGATGCTGGGCGCCCGCTGCGCCCGCACCTGGCTCGTGGCCGCGACGCCGGCCGAGGCGGGCGCCACCCTCGGCGTGCCGTGCGCCCCCGTGGTCTCGTGCGCCCTCGACGCCCCGGGGCTGCCTGCCTTCTCCGTGCGCGACCTCCGCGCCGAGAGGGCCGCACGGCCCCGGGGCGCCCTTCTCGGCTGCGACGTGTCGGCCACCGGCTCCTACCTGTGCCCGGCGGCCATGCGTGGCGCGGACGTGGTCGTGGACGACCTCTCGTCCCTCGGCCTCGGCCCCGCCGCCGCGCCCAGCCCCGCCGCCGCTCCCATCTGCGCGCTCTCGCTCTCCCGGGACGCCCTCCGCGATGCCGCCGCCGTCTCCGCGGCCGAGCGCCTCGCGGCGTCCCGCCCCATGGAGCCCGCGGCCGTCCGGGCCCTCTCCGCCGCGCTGCCGGGCTTCCCGGAGCGCTGCCGCCGCCGGGCCGACGCCGCCTCCGCCATGGCCTCCTACCTCGCCTGTCATCCCGACGTCGCCGCAACGGCCTACCCCGGCCTCAAGGGCGACCCCGCCCACGGCACGGCCGAGCGCATCCTGGAGAACGGCTTCGGCTTTTCCGTGGCGTTCGTCCCCGCCTCGTCGCCCGCCGCCGTCCTCGCCGCGGCAGATGCCCTGGAACCCGGCGCCCGGCGGCCCGCCGCCGCGGCCCCCGACGCCCCGCCCCCGACGCCCGCGGCCCTCGCGCCGCTCCCGTCCGCCCGCGCCGCCCCCCAGGCGCTTCTCCTTACGGTGGGGGACGCCGACCCGCTCGCCCTCGTCATGTGGCTGGAGCGCCTCCTCGACCCCTTCGGCGAGTTTTGAAGTAATTGTGCAGGGGCCGCCCCGCCTCGAGACCGTCCCTTGGTTTTCAGATTCTTTTGCGGCAACAACGATCCTTTGTCAAAACAAAAGATGGCATCGGTTTCCAAGGGGATGGTCCCTCACTTTTCGCAACGTCCCCGCTTAGGGCGTCGCGGCCTCCCGCCGGTTGCTGCGGGAAAACTCAAATGACCATTCCCAAGTGGTCCTTATTGACAATATAAGAAACTACATATATAATAAGAGTTCAAACTCAACCAGCTAGAAATACCTGTCAAGTGCAATTCGGTAAGTGGTTCACGTAGCGAAACCCCTCCCCGAACGCTACTATCTCATTGTCAGGGAGCATTCGGTCTGCGCCCGGTCCCGGGTGCGCCGACCCGCAAGGAACATCCAAGGTCAGATGGAGGTCATCCATGGCAAATCCCGACCAGGTCCTCGACACCGTCGAGACCATCGACAGCGTCGACGCCCTGAAGGCGGCCCTCGACGAGATGCGCGTCGCCGAGGCAGAGTACGCCACCTTCAACCAGGAGCAGGTCGACAAGATCTTCTTCGAGGCCGCCATGGCCGCGAACAAGGCCCGCATCCCGCTGGCCAAGCAGGCGGTCGAGGAGACCGGCATGGGCGTCGTGGAGGACAAGGTCATCAAGAACCACTACGCCTCCGAGTACATCTACAACGCCTACAAGGACACCAAGACCTGCGGCGTCGTCGAGGAGGACGCCGCCGGCGGCTACAAGGTCGTCGCCGAGCCCATCGGCGTGGTGGCCGCGGTGATCCCCACCACCAACCCCACCTCCACCGCCATCTTCAAGTGCCTGCTGGCTCTCAAGACCCGCAACGCCATCATCATCTCCCCGCACCCCCGCGCCAAGGAGTCCACCATCGCCGCCGCCAAGGTCGTGCGCGAGGCCGCCGAGGCCGCGGGCGCGCCCAAGGGCCTCATCCGCTGGATCGAGCAGCCCAGCCTCGAGCTCACCAACGAGCTCATGCGCGACGCCGACATCATCCTGGCCACCGGCGGCCCGGGCATGGTCAAGGCCGCCTACAGCTCCGGCAAGCCCGCCCTGGGCGTGGGCGCCGGCAACACCCCGGCCATCATCGACTCCTCGGCCGACATCAAGCTCGCCGTCATGTCGATCCTGCACTCCAAGACCTTCGACAACGGCATGATCTGCGCCTCCGAGCAGTCCGTCATCGTCCTCGACGACATCTACAAGGCCGTGAAGGACGAGTTCAAGCGTCGCGGCGCCTACTTCCTCAAGGGCGACGAGATCGACAAGGTCCGCAAGACCATCATCATCAACGGCGCCCTCAACGCCAAGATCGTGGGCCAGTCCGCCCACACCATCGCCGAGATGGCCGGCGTCGACGTGCCCAAGAACACCAAGGTCCTCATCGGCGAGGTCGACTCCGTGGAGCTCTCCGAGGAGTTCGCCCACGAGAAGCTCTCCCCGGTGCTGGCCATGTACCACGCCAAGGACTTCGACGACGCCATCGCCAAGGCCGAGCAGCTCATCGCCGACGGCGGCTACGGGCACACCAGCTCCCTCTACATCGACACGATGAACGAGAAGGAGAAGATGGCCAAGCACGCCGAGGCCATGAAGACCTGCCGCATCGTCATCAACACCCCCAGCTCCCAGGGCGGTATCGGCGACCTCTACAACTTCCGCCTCAAGCCTTCCATGACCCTGGGCTGCGGCTCCTGGGGCGGCAACTCCATCTCCGAGAACGTGGGTGTGAAGCACCTCATCAACACCAAGGTCGTGGCAGAGAGGCAGACCAACATGCTGTGGTACCGCACCCCCGACAAGATCTACTTCAAGCGCGGCTGCATGCCGGTGGCCCTCGCCGAGCTCGGCACCATGGGCAAGAAGCGCGCCTTCATCGTCACCGACCAGTTCCTCTACAAGAACGGCTACTCCAAGGCCATCGAGGACAAGCTCGACGAGATGGGCATCGTCCACTCCTGCTTCTGGGACGTGGCTCCCGACCCCACCCTCCAGTGCGCCGAGGAGGGCGTGAAGCAGATCCGCTCCTTCGAGCCCGACTGCATCATCGCCCTGGGCGGCGGCTCCGCCATGGACGCGGCCAAGATCATGTGGCTCATGTATGAGCACCCCGAGGCCCGCTTCGAGGACATGGCCATGGACTTCATGGACATCCGCAAGCGCATCTTCACCTTCCCCGAGATGGGCTCCAAGGCCTACTTCGTGGCCGTCCCCACCTCCTCCGGCACCGGCTCCGAGGTCACCCCGTTCGCGATCATCACGGACGCCGAGACCGGCATCAAGTGGCCACTCGCCGACTACCAGCTGCTGCCCAACATGGCCATCGTGGACGTCGACAACATGATGAACCAGCCCAAGGGCCTCACCTCCGCCTCCGGCATCGACGTGCTCACCCACGCCCTGGAGTCCCTCGTGTCCATCATGGCCAGCGACTACACCAAGCCCGCGTCGCTCCAGGCCATCAAGCTGGTCTTCGACTACCTGCCCGCGGCCTATGACAAGGGTGCCGCCGATCCGGTGGCCCGCGAGCACATGGCCAACGCCTCCTGCATGGCCGGCATCGCCTTCGCCAACGCCTTCCTGGGCGTCAACCACTCCATGGCCCACAAGCTCGGCGCCTTCCACCACCTGCCCCACGGTGTGGCCAACGCCGTCATCCTCACCCGCGTCATGCGCTACAACGCCGTCGACCGCCCGGTGAAGATGGGCACCTTCCCGCAGTACGCCTACCCCGAGGCCAAGGAGCGCTACTGCGAGGCCGCCCGCTACGTGGGCATCACCGGCAAGAACGACGACGAGGTCTTCGAGAAGTTCCTCGCCGCCATCGACGAGCTCAACGAGCACGTGGGTATCAAGAAGACCATCGCCGACTACGGCATCCCCGAGCACAACGACGAGGGCACCGGCTTCCTCGACACCCTCGACGAGATGGTGGAGCAGGCCTTCAACGACCAGTGCACCGGCGCCAACCCGCGCTACCCGCTCATGAGCGAGATCAAGGAGCTCTACCTCGACGCCTACTACGGCCGCGAGCCCCAGAGCTACGAGGACTAACACGGCTTGACCGGGCCGCCGGGCGCCCCTTGGGGGAGGGGCGCCCGGCCCGCCCGTTGTTCCATACACCTGAGAGAGAGGAACGAGAGTGGAGCAGATAGTCCAGCGCGGCAACAAGGCCGTCTTCGTGGACGGCGAGAACATCGTCAAGGTCTTCAACGACACCAAGCCCGTCTCCGACGTCTTCAACGAGGCGCTCAACCTCGCCCGCGTCAACGAGGCCGGCATCTCGACGCCCGAGCCCGTCTCGGTGGCCAGGGTCGACGGCTCCTGGGCCCTCACCACCACCTACGTGCCCGGCCGCACCCTGGCCGAGCTCATGGCCGAGGACCCCGACCAGCTCGACCGCTACCTCGCGATGTTCGTCGACTTCCAGATCGACATCCACAGCCACCGCGCGCCCCTCCTCCAGCACCAGAAGGACAAGTACGCTCGCATGATCGCGTCGCTCACCGACGTCCTCGACGCCACCACGCGCTACGAGCTCGAGATGCGTCTCGACGGCATGCCCAACGAGGTCTCAGTCTGCCACGGCGACTTCAACCCCACCAACGTCATCGTGGGCGACGACGGCAAGCTCTACGCCTGCGACTGGGCCCACGCCACCCAGGGCTCCGGCGCCGCCGGTGCCGCGATCTCCTACCTCCTGTTCGAGATCGACGACCACGAGATGGCCAGGCGCTACCTCGACCTCTACTGCAAGAAGAGCGACACGCCCAAGCAGGTTGTCCGCAACTGGATGTCCATCGTGGCCGCCGCCGAGCTCTCGCGCCGCCGTGAGGAGTCCGCCAAGGACTTCCTGCTCCGCTGGATCGACGTGGTCGACTACCAGTAGGCTCACTGCGTCGCCGACGTCAAGGGCCGGCACCCCGCATGGGTGCCGGCCCTTTTTTTCTGTTTTCTTTCTGAAATGTGGCACAATGGGGGAACCGTACTAAAGGACACTTTCAGAAAGGTTCCCCATGGAGAAGAAACTCTGGCAAAAGGTGGCCACGGCCGCCCTCGCCGTGGCTCTGGCCGTGGTCCCCGCCGTCGGTCTCGTCGGTTGTGGCGGCAACCCGGCCGACCAGGTCAAGTCGGTGGTGACCTCCAACTTCGATCAGATCAAGAGCCTCGATGCGGAGGCCATCGACGAGCTCGGCAGCATGGACGAGCTCAAGGAGCTCGAGACTACCTACGGCATCTCGTCCGAGCGGCTCATCAAGGCGTTCTATGGGCACTTCGACTACACCGTCGACTCCGTCGAGGTGGACGGCGACACCGCCACCGTCAAGATCACGAGCTCCAACGTCGACCTGCAGAAGGTCGTCGAGAGCTACATGGACAGCCTCACCGAGTTCGCCACGAGCGGCGAGGCCCAGAATCTCGTGACCGAGGGTGGCCAGCAAGCCGTGCAGGACAAGGTCGTGGAGCTGCTCATGGCCGCCTTCGAGGCCGAGGACGTGCCCATCGCCACGGGCCAGACCGACCTGGCCATGGAGCGTGCGGACAACTCCTGGACCTATGTCAACGAGGGCGAGGTCCTGCAGGTGCTCTTTGGCGGTCAGGACCTCCAGAGCGCCATGAGCCAGTTCTCCTGATCCCTGCGGGGGGTTTCAAGGACCGGCTGACGAGAGGGGGCCGGCACCCGGTGCGACGGGTGCCGGCCCCCTCGGCAGTGCGGGCGGGGGAGGGCTCAGCGCTGGCGGTACACGCGGTACTCGTAGGCCACGCCCTCGTCGGTCTCACCGCCCGGGCAGCGCTTGGAGAGGCACCAGCCGGGGTGCGTGTCGAGGTTGGGGAACCACGCGTCGGCCTTGGGGCAGAGGGTGTGGTTGACCGTCACGTCGCAGGCGCTGCACAGGGGTAGGAAGGTGCGGTAGACCGACTCGCCGCCGATGACCCACACCAGGTCGTCGTCGGCCACCATGGACAGGATCTGGCTCACGCGGTGGGCCACCTCCACGCCCTCGCGGGCAAAGGACTCGTCGCGGGTGAGCACGATGTTGCGGCGCCCCGGGAGCGGCCTGCCGCCGGGCAGGGTCTCAAGGGTCTTGCGGCCCATGACCACGGTGTGGCCCCAGGTCTTTTCCTTGAACAGGCGCATGTCGGCGCGGTTGGAGGCCGAGAGGCGCCCCTTGCAGCCGATGGCCCAGTCGTCGGTGACCGAGACGATGGTGCGGAACTCTGGCTTCATGGGAGCGCCTTCCCTAGACGGCGATGGGGATGTTCTTGACCTGCGGGCCGTGCTCGTAGCCCTCCACGACGAGGTCGTCCACGGTGAAGTCGTAAAAGTCGGTGACCGCCGGGTTGAGCGAGACCTTGGGCGCCGGGTATTGCGGGCGCTCGATGAGCTCTTCGACCAGCGGCACGTGGCGGTCGTAGATGTGGGCGTCGGCGATGACGTGGAGCAGCTCGCCGGCCTCCATGCCCGACACCTGCGCCATCATCATGAGCAGGATGGCGTACTGGCACACGTTCCAGTTGTTGGCGGCCAGCACGTCCTGGCTGCGCTGGTTGAGCACCATGTTGAGGGTGGGGCGGGGGTTTCCCGGCTCCTGGGTCACGTTGTAGGTGACGCTCCAGGCGCAGGGGTAGAGGCCCATCTCCGGCAGGTCGCCGACGGTGTAGGTGCTCGTGATGATGCGCCGGGAGAACGGGGTGTGCTCGAGGTCGTAGAGCACCTTGTCCATCTGGTCGAAGTCGCCCTCGGGGTAGTGGGTCACCTGGCCGATCTGGTAGCCGTAGGCCTTGCCGATGGACCCGTTCTCGTCGGCCCAGGAGTCCCAGATGTGGCTCGAGAGGTCGCCCACGTTGTTGGACTTCCTCTGGTAGATCCAGAGCACCTCGTCCATGGCGCTCTTGAGGGCGGTGCGGCGCAGGGTGATGGCGGGGAACTCTCGGCGCAGGTCGTAGCGGTTGACCACGCCGAAGCGCTTGACCGTGTAGGCCGGGCTGCCGTCCTCCCAGTGCGGGCGCACGAGCTCGCCCTCCGTGGTCGTCCCGTTGTCTATGATGTCGCGACACATGGAGCAGAACAGCTCGTCGGCGTGGCTCATGGTGCCTCCCTAGGGGTGTCGTTGCATGGGAAAAGGGCCCCGCGAGGGGCCCGGTGGGTCGGGGGTCAGGACGCCGAGAGGCTCAGCGCCTCCATGAGGCTCTCGTAGCCGTCGTCGGCCACGGTGTTGAGGCCCTCGCGGCAAGTGTCCTCGAAGTCGTCCAGCGTGGTGCTGCCGTTGCCCGCGGCCGCCTCGCCGAGCGCGGCGAGGGCGTCGGCCGTGTCGTCCCAGCGCTCGGCCACGGCGCGGGCCGCCTTGGCGAGGAGCCTCGCCTCGCGGCCCTCTACGCCCTCGGGGAGCGCGTCGGCGAGCCCTGCCGCCTGGGCGGCGGCGTCGGCGGCCGTCTGGCGGGCCTCCTCGACGGCCTTGGCGGCGGCCTCGTCGTCGCCGTCCTCGGCGGAGGCGAGGGCGGGGCGCAGCTTGGAGACCACGGTGCCGTTGGCGGTGGCGTCGAGGGCGCAGAGCCCCTTGACCCAGTCGCGCACGCCCTGGGGGACGCCGGAGTAGTCCGAGGCGGCCACGTAGTCGTCGATGGTCACGTCGTAGGATTCCACATAGGCCTCGAGCCCGCTCTCCAGCGTGAGCTTGTCGACGGAGGCGCGGTCGTCCCAGCCGAGGCCGCCGTCCCAGTCGTCATAGGGGCTCGTGCCGTCCCAGCCGTCGTAGTCGTCGTCCCAACCGTAGCCGTCGTAGTCGTCGTACCCGTAGCCGTCGTCCAGGTCCCAGTAGTAGGGCGCGCCCGCCACGAGGAGCGAGGACGTGCAGCCGCCCACGCCGAGGGCGAGGAGGCAGAGGACCGCCAGGGCGCACACCACCCCCACGACGGGGCCGACGCCGGCATGGTTGTGCTCGTGGTCAGTGGTCGCAGAGGCCGACTCGACGACGGGGTCGCCGTCCGGGACGTTGGCGACGTGCTTCTCCTCCATGGGATCCTCTCGCGGGCGGTCGGGTGCAGGTGGCCTGATTCTAACAGGCAAAGGCGGGACCCCGTGCGGCACGGCGGTCGTACGGTCGGGGGCGCGTGCCCTAGTGCTCCTCGAAGATGGCGCCCCACCAGGTCTGGAGGTTCCTCATGAGGTCCACGTCGGCGGGGAGCCAGGCGACGTCCATCAGCTCGTCGCGGGAGAGCCAGCGGAGCTCGTCGTGCACGGAGGAGACGGGCTCCTGGCCCGCGGCGATGCGCGCGCAGAAGACGTCCATGGAGAGGTGGAAGTCGGGGTAGTCGTGCTCCACGTGCTCGAGCGCCCACAGGGATTCCAGGTCGCAGGAGAGCTCCTCGCGCACCTCCCGCACGCAGGCCTGCTCGGGCGTCTCGCCGGGCTCCACCTTGCCGCCGGGCAGTTCCCAGAACCCCGCCTGGTCGCCGTCGCTGCGGCGGCAGGCGAGCATGCGGTCGCTGCCGTCGACGATGAACGCCGCCGCCACGGTTACCTGCCTCATGGGTGCCTCCTCGTCCGGGTGCCTGCGGGTGGTCGCTCCGTCCCATTGTGGCACCTTGTCCCGCCGCCCGGCACGGCCGGGTGCGGTCGGGCGGCATGGCGGCGCGGTCCCGCTGGGACAGAAGTGCCCGGGTGCTGGGACAAAAGTGCCCGACCATTGGGACAAAAGTGTCCGGGTGGCGGGACAGGGGGCGGTGGGTTTGCGCTACCCATTTACCCCTGTCAAAATGATGGCTCGATTGCCGGTTGCTTTCAGATCCGTGATGGGAGGGGAGGGCCATGGCCGTCTACGTGCTCTCCGACGTCCATGGGCACCTGCGGGCGCTCGACGGCGCCCTCGCCCAGGCGTCGCCCGCCGACGACGACCGCGTCTACGTGCTCGGTGACATGGTCGACCGGGGGCCGGACCCCATGGGTGTCATCCGCCTGCTCCGCGGGCTGCCCAACGCCACCGTGCTCGCCGGCAACCACGAGCAGCTCATGCTCTCCTGCGTGGGAAACCCCGACGACCGCGCGGCCTGGGACCTCTGGATGCGCAACGGCGGCACCACCACGGCGCAGGGCCTCATGGCCCTGGTGCCCGAGGCCTACGAGCACACGGTCTCGTGGGTGCGGCGCCTCCCGCTCTTCGACGTCGTGACGGCGGGCGGCCGACCGTGGGTGCTCGTGCACGCCGGCATCGTGGACCCCGCGCCCCCCGAGGGCGGAGTGTGGGACGAGCGCTCGCTCTTCTCCATGCTCCTGGACCAGCGCCCTGACGACCTGCTCTGGGTGCGCTCGGGGTTCTGGGACCGCCCCACGGGGCTCGTGTCGGAGGAGGGCCCGTCCCCCGTGGTGGTGGCCGGCCACACGCCCTCCACCTACCTGCCCTACGTGACCGACGCCATGGACGGCCCCGTGGCCGACGACGACGGCCGCGGCGTCATGGTCTGGGTGGGCGGCGACAAGCTCGATGTCGACTGCGCGGCGGCGGGGGGCCACCCGGAGGGCCAGGTGGGGATCGTGCGCCTGGACGACGGGGCCACGTTCTACGAGCCGGTGCGGGAGGGCGAGTAGGGGAGGGCCCGGGGCCTGGCGCCCGGGGCCTAGCGCTTCTTGGGCGCCTTCCAGCGGCGGGGCTGCTTCACGGCCTTGGGGCGGTACGCCCGGGCGGCGTCGAGCACCTCGCCCACGGTGTAGGAGCCGGGAAACGCCGCCACGCGGACCTCGACCGCCGGGATGCCCTGGGCGAGGCGCGCGCGGACGTTGGCCGCGGGGTGGGGCGCCATGCGCCCCTGGAGGCCCTCCGGGTCCTTGAGGTCGATGGCCAGCGTGTGGCCCTGGCGCACCTGCCAGTCGTAGACGGCGGCGATGTCGTCCCAGGGTATGAGGCCGGGGGCCGCGGAGGAGGAGTTGTCGGTGATGCCGCGTTCGTCCACCTCGAGGGCCCAGCGGTGCTCGGGGAGCATGCGCATGAAGATGATGGCGCAGGCGGAGCCCACGACCACGCCCGTGGCGGAGGCCCACACGCGCCACGGCGCCTCCCCGTAGGAGCCCACCGACGTCACCAGGATGAACAACGACGCCACGGCCACCACGGCGCCGATGGCGATGAAGATGCGCTGACGGGTGGTGTCGGCGGCGATGCGGAACGGCTGGGGACCTTCGGTGCGAGCGGTCATGGGACCTCCAAGACGGCGGGCGCGCAGGCGCCGCGCGGCGGTGGCTTCCTGATGTCTTTCTGTTAAAGAAAGAGGAGAAGCCCGGCATTGGTTTTGGGCTGTGCCATGCTGCCTATAATGACAGGTGGGCGCGGTGCCGCGCCCGCCAAACCGTGATGAGTGGCCAAGATGCCCCAAGGAGGCAACATGAGCGATTTCGTTAAGGCAAGCCAGGTCTTCGTGGACAACCCCTCCAAGAGCCGCGAGGAGGTCCTCCAGCTCCTGTCCGAGCAGGCCGTGGCCCTGGGCATGGCCGAGGACGCCGCCACCGTGCGCGCCGCCTACGACGCCCGCGAGGACATGGGTGCCACCGGCATGCAGGACGGCTTCGCCATCCCCCACGCCAAGGCCGACGCCATCAAGGAGGCCGGCGTCATCGTCGTGAAGCTCCAGGAGCCCGTCGAGTGGCCGTCCTTCGACGACAAGCCCGTCGACGTGGTCATCTCCCTGCTCGTCCCCGACGGGGAGGCCGGCACCACCCACATCAAGCTCCTCTCCAACGTCGCCGTGATGCTCATGCGCGAGGAGTTCCGCGACGCCATGCGCGCCACCGACGACGCCGAGAAGATCGCCGCCATCATCAACGACGGCCTCGACGCCTAGCCGCGCCCCGATCGGCCCTGCCCCGGCGCCCCCTGCTGCCGCGATGCGGCCCGGGGCGCCTTTTTTGTGGGGAGCGGCCCTTGATGCGGGCGGACCCGCGCTTGGGGGCGTTCCGGCGGGCGAACCGTTCCAACACCACGGTCACCCAGCTGGAGATGAGCAACGGCTGCAGCACGAGGTTGATGTTGGCCGGCGTGAGGGCGATGGAGAAGAACTGGCCGAGGCCCTCCGGGTGCCCGAGGCGCGCCACGCTGGCAAACCCCTCGAAGAAGCACTGGTAGACCACGCAGAAGATGGTCAGCCATTGGATGATGTACTCGAAGATCTGGTACTCGTCGCCGCCCATGGACACCCAGCCGAAGCGGCCACGCAGGAGGCGCCGCACCTCGTACTGCACGATGGCGGTGGCAAACACCAGGAGGAAGATGGCGGTCATGAGCGTCCCCGCCGAGAACCGGCCGTCGTCGGTCACCAGGAGGCCCATGAGCGCGGCGGTGGGCCCGGGGACCCGGAGCAGCGCGGCGGCCCCCACCAGGAGCGCGGCCATCACCAGGGCGTTGCCCACCATGACGACGCAGAACTCCAGCACCACGTGGAAGATGCGCCAGCGCACCTTGGGGTCGTCGCCCTGGTACATGATGCGCCCGCAGGCGTAGAGGGTCACAAGCACGATGAGTGCGCGCGCGATGACGGTCACGGGGCTCCCTTCCCACGCATCCTGTCCGGGGCACGGCGCCCCGGGGTGCTCTTACCCATCGGGCGAGGGTGAGGGGCCCTGGGTGCCTTGTGAGACAATGGCCGGTGTCCGATGAGCGCCGACCGCGAGAGGGGGACCCGAATGGGCAGATGCCGCTGGCACAGGCTGGGGAGGAGCTGGCCCGTGGAGGTCCCCGCCGAGGGGCTGCTCCACGGGGCCGTGTCGCTCGAGCGCGGCGCGTCCGGCTGGGTGCGTCCGCTGCGGTTCTTCCCCTCCCAGCTCAGGGCCCTGGGGAGCTGCGCCGCGTGGCACCCGTCGCTCTACCGGGCCCAGGCGCGCACCACCTCCGGGATCGTGGTCGAGTTCGAGACCGACGCCTCCGAGTGCGCCCTCCAGATAGACGTGGACCCCGAGCCCCGCACCACCGTGGCCCAGGTGGAGCTCGCCGTCGGAGGCCCTGCGGACGACCCGTTCGACGGCGTCTCGGCCACGGTCGACGGCCGGCCCGTGGCGCCGTGCATGCCCCCGGAGGGCCCCGTGGAGCTCGTGGTGGACCTCGCCGGCGAGGACGGGGACCCCACGCTGCCGGGGTTCGACCCGCGCCGCCACGTGCGCATCTACCTGCCGGCCCTGAGGGGCTGCACCGTGGGCATGGTGCTCTGCGACGGCACGTACGTGGACCCGGTGCCGCCCCGGCCCACCCTCCTCGTGCTGGGCGACTCCATCTCCCAGGGGTTCCTCGCCGGCGACCCGGCCGGCACCTGGCCGGCGCTCGTGGCGGCCGACAAGGGCCTCGACCTCGTGAACCAGGGCGTGGGCGGTCTCGTGTTCCAGCCCACGGCCCTCATGGGACTCGGGGCCCTCGAGGCCCCGGACACGGTGTGGGTGGCCCTCGGCCCCAACTACCGCTTCGAGGGGTGGTCCGGCACCGTCGTGGCCCGCGAGGTCGCCGCCTACATCGACACCGTATGCTCCCTCTGGCCCGAGGCCCGCCTCTTCTGCGCCACGCCGACGCCTCACGACGAGGACGCCTACCCCACGGCCCGCGGCGCCGCCTACGGCACGGTCCCAGGACTCATCGCCGACGCCTGCGCCCGCCACCCTGAGGTGACCCTCGTGGACGGCCTCGAGCTCCTTGAGGACCGCGCCCGCTACTTCGCTGACGCCGACCACCCCTCGGCCCGCGGCGCCCGGCTCATGGCCCTGCGCATCGGCCGCGTCATGGCCGGCGAGCCGCCCATCGACACCATGGCGGCCAAGAAGGCCCGCCGCGCCGCCCGGGAGGCCATCGCCGCCCGGGAGGGCGCCGAGCCCTGCGACCTGCCGCCGGAGGACACCGAGCCCATCGACCTCGCCGCCCTGGCGCCGGCCGTGCCCTGCCACCTGGAGCCGCTGGCCCCGGCGTCGGTGGGGGAGGGCGCCCCGGCCCGCGCCGACGCCGCGCCCGCACCGGCGCCCGACGCCGCCGCACCCGCCCTCGGGCGCGCCCTGGAGGACCGCTTCAACGCCCTCTGCGGGTCGCTGCCCGGCCTCGACGCCGAGGGCCGCGCCGCGGGGCAGGCCTACCTCGCCGGGACGCACGCCCTCTACCACGGGGCCCCGCTCAGCTGGGCCTTCACGCCCAAGCTGTTCACCGTCGAGGGCGAGCGCCTGCTCGCCGACGCCGCCGAGACCATGTACCGCATCATGGCCAAGACGCTCCGGGCCTACCGTTCCGACCCGGCGGTGCGCGCCGCCTTCGGGCTGCCCGCCGACGTCGAGCGCCTCTGCCTCATCGAGGACCACTTCCCCTGCCCGGTCCCCGTGGCCCGCGTGGACGTGTTCCTGAACGAGGACACCGGGGAGTACTGGTTCTGCGAGCTCAACTGCGACGGCTCGGCGGGCATGACGGCCACCGACGAGGTCTCCCGCGCCGTGGCTCTGAGCCCCACGTTCGCCGCGCTCGAGGGGGAGCGCCCCGGCCTCGACCCCTACTCGGTGGTGGACGCCTGCGCCCGTGAGGTCCTGGACTGCTACGGCGCCTGGGACCTGGCCGGGACCGGGCCCTTCCCGGCGGGGCGGCCCAGCCTCGCCGTCGTCGACTACCTGGAGTCGCTCTCCCGCGACGAGGCTGAGGACTTCGTGGCCCGCTTCGCCGCCATGGGCGTGGACGCCCGCATCACCGACATCCGCGACCTCTCCGTCGACGAGGTGGGCGGCCGGTGGCGCCTCATGGACGGCCGCGGCCCCATAGACTGCGTGTGGCGTCGCGTGGTGGTCTCGGAGATGATGGGGAAGCCCTGCGAAGGGGCCGACGCCCTGGTCCTCGCCGCCGAGGAGAACCTGGCCTGCGTGGTGGGCGGCTTCTCCACCTGGCCCTGCGCCACCAAGAACGTGTTCGCCTTCTTCCACGGCCCGCAGGCGGCCTCGGTGCTGGACGCCGGGGAGCTCGAGTTCGTGCGGGCCCACGTGCCGTTCACCAAGGTGCTCGCCCCGGGAGACGACCTCGCCCCCTACCTCGACCGGGAGGCCTGGATCGTCAAGCCCGCCGACGGCTACAACGCCGACTCCGTCGTGGCCGGCCGCGACGTGGACGACGGGCGCTGGCTCGAGGTCCTCGGGCGGGGCCGCGAGACCGGCGCCGTCGTGCAGGCCTACGCGCCGCAGTACGTGTGCCCCGTGGTCGTGGGCGGCTGCGCGCCGGAGGACGTCACCCAGCTCTCGGGCGTCGTGGATGCCTCCTGTATGGAGGGCCTCTACCTCTTCGGCGGACGCTTCTCGGGCGTCTTCACCCGCTGCGGCGTGGGCGCCACCATCGGCGAGTGGACGAGCCGCCTCAACATGGGCTGCTTCGTGGACCGCGGGGGCCGGCCGTGAGGCCCGGCAGCCGGCAGGGCGCCCTCAACCCCCTGGCGCCCGGCCTCGCCCGGGGGCTCTCCCCCGAGGCGCGGGCCCAGGTGGCCGAGAACGCCGCCCGGGGTGCCTGCAGCCCCTGGGCCACGCCCGACTCCGCTGCGCTCCGCCGTGCGGACGAGCCCCGGGACGTGGCCACGGCCCTCCGCCCCGCCTTCATGCGCGACGTCGAGAAGGTCATGCACCTGCCGGCCTACAACCGCCTCGCCGGCAAGACCCAGGTGTTCAGCTTCCTCGCCGACGAGGACCTCTCGCGCCGCGGCCTCCACGTGCAGCTCGTGAGCCGCGTGGCCCGCGACATCGGCCGGGCCCTCGGCCTCAACTGCGACCTCATCGAGGCCGTGGCCCTCGGCCACGACATCGGCCACACGCCGTTCGGCCACGCCGGCGAGCGCTTCCTGGACGCCATCCTGCGCCGTCGCGACGGGCGGCGGTTCTTCCACAACGTGCACTCCGTGCGCGTGCTCGACACCCTCTACGGGCGCAACCTCTGCCTCCAGACCCTGGACGGCATCCTCTGCCACAACGGCGAGTGCGAGCTCCAGCGCTTCACCGTCTCGGGCCTCTCCTCCTTCGAGGGGTTCGACGCAGCCGTGGCCGCCTGCGCCACGGAGGGCGAGGGAGCCGTGGGGCACCTCAGGCCTATGACGCTCGAGGGCTGCGTCGTGCGCGTGGCCGACATCGTGGCCTACGTGGGCAAGGACCGTCAGGACGCCATCCGCGCCGGTCACGTGGGGGAGGGCTCCTTCGCCGACGGCCTCGGCGGCGCCTACAACAGCTGGGCCCTCGACGCCTTCATCTCGGACATCGTGGAGTCGAGCCTGGGCCAGGACGCCATAGTGATGAGCGACGAGGGGTTCGCCGAGCTCAAGCGCGCCAAGCGGGAGAACTTCGAGCGCATCTACCACTCCACCGAGATAAACGGGGCCACAAGCCACGCCGTGGAGGGGCTGTTCGAGCTCGTGTTCGACGCCGCCCTCGACGACCTCCGGGCCGGTCGGGCCGAGGCGCCGGTCTTCGCCCACCATGTGGCGCCCCTGGAGGCCGACCTGGCCCACTACGACCGCACCTACGACTGGGAGGCCGACCCGGTGCAGACGGCGGCCGACTACATCGCCTCGATGACCGACGACTACTTCATGGCCCTCGCCGAGCGCCTGGACCCCACCGCCGCCAAGGTCTTCCCCCAGCACAACTATTTCGATGCCCTGGCCTGAGGCCTGCGGCGCCCCAGCGCCCGCGCCCACCCCAGTGCACATCAGTCCGTGCCCCGCGCCTGTGCCTGATTTTCAGCTACCATTGCCCGAACAACCGCGAACATCCTCACGTTAGGGGAGACCAATGCACCCTGAGACCAGCCAGTCCCCGCGGGCCGGCCGCGCCCTCACGCCGCGCGCCCTCGTCATCGGGTCGGTGGGCAGCGCCGTGCTCACGGCGAGCTCCATGTTCATCGCCCTCAAGATGGGGGCCCTGCCCTGGCCCATCGTCTTCGCGGCCCTGGCCTCGGTGGTGACCCTGAGGGCCCTCGGCAGCCGGGACCTCCACGAGGCCAACGTGTGCCACGCGGCCATGAGTGCCGGCGCCATGGTGGCCGGCGGCCTCGCCTTCACGCTGCCCGGTCTCTGGATGCTGGGCCCCCAGTACCAGGTGACGTTCCCCCAGGTGCTGCTCTGCGCCCTGTCGGGCACGGCCCTCGGCCTCGTGGCCTCGGCGGTGCTCCAGCCCTACTTCATCCGGGAGCGGCGTCTGGCCTACCCCGTGGGTCTCTCGGCGGCGGACACCCTCAGGGCCTGCGACGGCTCCCAGGGCAAGGACGCCCCGGTGCTCTTCGGGTCCATGGGCCTCGCCGCCCTCTACGCCTTCGTCCGCGACAACCTTGGTGCCCTGCCCTCGGTCCTGGGCTTCGGCGGCGTCATCCCCGGCGTCACCCTGGGCGTGTACAACTCGCCGATGATGGCGGCCATGGGCTTCGTGGTGGGCGTCGTGCCCGCCCTCGTGTGGTTCGCCGGCGCCGTCCTGGGCACCGTCGTGGTGGCCTGGGCCCTTCCCGCCCTCGGCGTCATCGCCGCCGCGGACGCGCCGTCCATCCAGACGAGCCTCGGCCTCGGTCTCATGCTCGGCGTGGGCGGCGGGGCCGTGGTCTCGGGGCTCGTGCCCGTCGTCAAGGCGCGCCTCGCGGGTGGCGCCGGCGCCGCGCCGCGCCCCGACGCCGCCGAGGAGCGCCGCCGCCTCTCCGTGCCCCGCTCCGCCGTGGCGCTCGCCATGGCCGTGGTGGCCGTCGTCGCCTGCGTGGGCCTCGGCCTCGGGCCGCTGCCGTCGGTCGTCGTCATCCTCGGCGCGTGGTTCTCGGTGTACCTCTCCGCGTGGCTCACGGGAACCATGGGCATCAACCCCATGGAGATCTTCGGCGTGCTCGTGCTGCTGCTCGTGCGCATCGCCTTCGCGGGCCTCTCCATGGAGACGCTGTTCCTCGGCGCGGCCGTGGTGGCCGTGGCCTGCGGCATCGTGGGCGACGTCATGAACGACCTCAAGGCCGGCGACGCCCTGGACACCGACCCGCGCGACCAGTTCGCCGGCATGGCGGTGGGCGGCCTCGTGGGCGCCGTGGTCGCCTCGCTCATGCTCATGGCTCTGGCCGGCGCCTACGGGCCCGAGGCCTTCGGCCCCGAGGCCACCGGCGCCGACACCTTCGTGGCCGCCCAGGCCTCCGTCGTGGCGACCATGGCGGGCGGCATCCCCCACGTGGGCGTGTTCTTCGGCGCCTTGGCGGCCGGCTTCGTCATGGCCCTGCTCAAGCTGCCGGTCATGACGCTCGGCCTGGGCGTGTACCTGCCGTTCCACATGAGCGCGTCGGCGGGCCTCGGCGCCCTCGTGCGCATCGTCGTGGAGCACCGCCACAGGGATGACGACCCCGAGGCTAAGGCGGCCCGGGAGGCGCGCTGGCAGGCGGCGGCGTCGGGCCTTCTCGGCGGCGAGTCGCTCGTGGGCGTGGTGACGGCCTTCGTGGCCGTGGCCCTCATGCTCGCGGGCTGACGGCCGGCCGGGACACGCACGGCTGGGGCGCGGAGGGCGCCCGGGACCCGTCTCAGACGGCGGTCCCGGGCGCCCTGTCCGTCTGCGCCCGCGTGCTGTACCCGGGCCGGACCCTCAGCGGCCCAGGGCCCTCCGCCGGGCGTCGGCCGCGGCCACGAAGGCCGAGAAGAGCTCGGGCTGCGTGCCCATGATCTCGGGGTGCCACTGCACGCCCATGAAGAACGTGCGGTCCGTGAAGTCGATGGCCTCGGGCGTGCCGTCGAGGGCGCGCGCCACCACGTGGCCGCCCTGGGGCACCTCCGAGATGGCCAGGTGGTGGATGGAGTTCACCCGGGTCTCCAGGCGGCCGAGGATGCGGGCGAGCTCGCTGTTGGGCTCCACCAGCACGTCGTGGCTCGGCGTGTCGAAGGGCTCGGGCTGCAGGTGACTGCCGATGTGCGCGGCCATGGACCAGGCCTGCTCGCTCACGTCGCGCACGAGCCTCCCGCCCATGGCCACGTTCATGACCTGGAGGCCTCGGCAGACGCCCAGGCACGGCACGTCCCGGTCCCAGCAGGCGTGCACGAGGGCGCCCTCGAAGGCGTCGCGCACGGGCATGGTCTCGCCGAGGGGGTGGTGGGTGGAGTCGTCGTAGGCGCGCCCGCCGAAGCTCGCGCCGTCGATGTCGCAGCCGCCGGTGAACACGATGCCGTCGAAGCGCTCGGCCACCTCGTCGGCGCAGGCGTCGGCGCCCTCGTGGGCGGGCAGGCCCGCGGGGAGGCCGCCGGCCTCGTAGACGCGGTCCGCGTAGTCCTTGAAGATGATGAGGTACTCGCCCGTCTCGTCGGGCCTGCCGCAGATGCCGATGAGGGGGCGGCGGCAGGTCCCCGCCGTGTAGTCCATGGTCCCTCCGTCGAGTTCGTGGGTTTGGGCCAGTATGGCGAACATTAGTTTCCAAGACCTTACAATACCTGCCATGGACACTCTATTCTCCCAGCGGGAGCGCGAGGCCAAGGCGCGGTTCGCACCTCTCGCCGCCCGCATGCGACCCCACACCCTCGAGGAGTTCGTCGGCCAGCCCCAGGCGGTGGGCCCCGGCTCGTGGCTGCGCCGCGCCATCGAGCACGACGTGCTCTCCTCCGTGATCCTCTACGGCCCCGCCGGCACGGGCAAGACCACCCTGGCCCGCATCGTGGCCAACGTCACCCGGGCGGAGTTCGTGGAGGTGTCGGCCATCACCGGCACCGTCAAGGACCTCCGCCGCGAGGTGGACGCCGCCGAGCACCGCCTGCTCTCCGACGGCCGGCGCACGATCCTGTTCGTGGACGAGATCCACCGGTTCAACCGTAGCCAGCAGGACGCCCTGCTCCACGCCGTGGAGGACCGCGTGGTGGTGCTTGTGGGCGCGACCACCGAGAACCCCTACTTCGAGGTCAACTCGGCCCTGCTGTCCCGCAGCCGCGTGGTGGAGCTCACGGCCCTGGACGACGGCGCCGTGGGGGAGCTCGTGGACCGCGCCCTGGCCAGCGACCGGGGCCTCCGTGGCTGCTTCGCCCTCGACGACGAGGCCCGCGCCGCCGTGGTGTCGCTCGCCGGCGGCGACGGCCGGGCCGCGCTCACCACGCTGGAGCTGGCGTCCCAGCTCGCGAGCCCCGACGGCACGGTGCCGGCGTCCGTCCCGGAGGAGGGCCCCTACGCCATCACGGTCGCCGAGGTCGAGGAGGCCAACCCCCGCCGCGGCCTGCCCTACGACAAGGGCGGCGACATGCACTACGATGTGGTCTCGGCCTTCATCAAGTCCATGCGGGGCTCCGACCCCGACGCCGCCCTCTACTGGCTCGCCCGCATGATCGACGGGGGAGAGGACCCGCGCTTCATCGCCCGCCGCATCCTCATCTGCGCGTCCGAGGACGTGGGCAACGCCGACCCCCAGGCCGTCCTCGTGGCCGAGGCCGCCTTCAAGGCCGCGGAGGTCATCGGCTACCCGGAGTGCCGCATCAACCTGGCCCAGGCGGCCACCTACCTCGCCCTCGCTCCCAAGTCCAACGCCTGCGAGGCCGGCATAGACGCCGCGCTCTCCGAGGTGCGTCGCGGCCCGCGCCGCGAGGTGCCCAACCACCTGCGCGACCGCCACCGCCCCGGGTCCGACTCCTACGGGCCCTACCTCTACCCCCACGCCTTCCCGGCCGGCTGGGTCCCCCAGCGCTACCTGCCCGAGGGCCTCTCCGCGGGTGCGTTCTGGCACCCGTCGGAGCGGGGGTGGGAGGCCTGGCGCCGCGAGGCCGTGGCCCGCGACCGCGGCGGTGGGCCTGCGCCCTCAGATGGGTAGAATGCAAACCATCGGAGCGAACGGGCCCCGGCCGAGGCCGGCGCCCTGAGAAAGGGAACGCCATGAACATCTGGATTATCGTCGCGCTCGTCGTGCTCATCGCCGCCTTCGTGTGGGTGGGCGTCGAGATCGCCCTCACCCTGCGCAAGGTCCGCGGCAAGGTCGACGGCCTCGTGGACAAGGTCGACGGCACGGTCGACGGGCTCCAGGGCACCATCAAGAACGTCGACAAGGCCGTCGCCGACCTCAACCCCGCCATCCAGGAGGTCAAGCCCCTCCTCGGCAAGGTGGAGACCACGGTGGACGCCCTCTCCCTCGACCTCCTTCAGGTGAACACCATCCTGTCCGACGTGGGGACCGTCACCGGGGCCGCCTCCGACGCCACCACCGCCGTGAGCGGCGTCGTCGACAAGGCCGCCGCCGTCGCGGGCAGGGCCGTCAACAAGATCACCGGCAAGGGCGGCGAGCAGGGGGCCCAGCCGCTGCCCGAGGCCGAGGCCGCGGCCATCGACGCCGCGGCTCCCGAGGTAGAGACCGTCTCCGACGACAGCGGGTACTTCACCTATCCCGCCAGCGCCCCCACCGACAGCGACAACGAGTAGGAGAGGCCCCATGGATAGCAAGATCGTCGAGCTCAAGACCCCCGCATCGGCGGAGTTCGCCCGCTCGGTGCGTATGCTGGCAGCCAACCTGGCCGTGGTCTGCGGCCTGTCCATCGACGACGTCGAGGACGTGCGCATGGCCGCCGAGGAGGGCTTCGTCTACGCCTGCGCCACCGAGCAGGACTTCTGCGACATCCTCTTCGCCATCGACGAGGCCCAGATCCGGATGAGCTTCTCCCTGGGCCCCTGCCGCGACGTGGAGGACGCCTACGAGGAGGGCTCGTTCGACTACGCCCAGCTCATCCTCGGATCGGTCACCGACGAGTACTCCATCGACGACGGCCACACGCGCCTCACGGTCCTCAAGAAGATGGGAGGGGCCGAGTGAGCGAGTCCAGGCCCCAGGTCTCCCGGACCTCCGGCATCCACGCCCGCCGCATGTCCGCCGGTGCCGGCAGAGGCAAGCTGGCGTGGGACAAGGAGCGCACGCGGGAGCTCTTCGCCCTGTACAAGGACGAGGGCGACGAGGACGCCCGCGAGCAGCTCATCGTGAGCCACCTCAACCTCGTGCGCTTCCTCGCCTCCAAGTTCAAGAACCGCGGCGAGTCTCTCGACGACCTCATCCAGGTGGGCACGATAGGCCTCATCAAGGCCATCGACCGTTTCGAGCCGGAGCGCGGCTTGGAGTTCACCACCTACGCCACGCCCACCATCATGGGCGAGATCAAGCGTCACTTCCGCGACAAGGGCTGGTCCGTGCGCGTGCCCAGACGCCTGCAGGAGCTCTCGGCCAAGGTCAACCAGGCCACCGACGAGCTCACGAAGGACCTCCAGCGCTCGCCCTCCGTGGACGAGATCGCGGCCTCCCTCGGCGTCACCGTCGACGAGGTCCTCGAGGCCATGGAGTCCTCGAGCGCCTACAGCTCCGTGCCCCTCGAGGGCGGCGGCTCCGGCGACCAGGACGCCCCCTCGGTCATCGACCACTACGCCACCGAGGACCAGGACCTTCTTGCCTCCGACGACCGCATGGTCATCGAGGACACCATCGGCTCCTTCTCGCCGCGCGAGCAGGAGGTCCTCAAGATGCGCTTCCAGGACGGCCTCACCCAGGTGGAGATCGCCAAGCGCCTCGGCGTGAGCCAGGTACAGGTCTCGCGCTTCCTGCGCCGCACCCTCAAGAAGGTCCAGGACCGCATCGACCCCGAGGGGCTGATGGGGTAGCATGGCCGGCCAACCGTCAGTACAGCAGCCGACGGGGGTCCCCGCGTCCGACCGCCTGCGCATGGTGCGCGTGTGGACGGTCGTGGGGTTCGTCCTCGTCTTCATCTTCGTGGTCTGGGCCCTGGGCTTCCTGGCCCCCGCCATCGAGTTCCTCGCCGTGGGCATCATCGTGGGCTTCATCTGCAGCCCGCTCGTCAACTGGCTCGAGAACCACGGCGTGGGGCGCGCCCTCGGAGCCATCATGGCCCTCGTGTGCGTGCTCGGCGTGGCCGCCGCTGTGGTGGCGGTGCTGGGTCCCGCGTTCACCGAGCAGCTCACGTCGCTCCTCGAGCGCATCCCCGGCTACCTCCGCGAGACCCAGGACTGGCTGCGCTCGCTCTTCGAGCGCTACGGCAACGCGGACACCGCGGACCTCCAGCAGAACATGACCGGCGTGGTGGACGCCCTGTCCACCATGGGGTCCAGGTTCGCCACCGACCTCGCGAGCCAGCTCTCCAGCGGCCTGCTGCCCAACCTCATGAACATCGTCAACGTGTTCTTCATGTTCTTCCTGGGCCTCGTCATGGCCTACTGGCTCGCGCGCGACTACCCCAGGATCGTGCGGGAGTTCGCCGTCATCGCCGGCCCCGCCCACCGCGACGACCTCACGCTGCTCCTGGCTGTCGCCAGCCGCTCCATGGGCGGCTACATGCGCGGCATCGTCATCACGTCCATCGTGGGCGGCTCGCTGGCGTTCCTCGGCTTCACGGTCGTGGGCCAGCCCTACGCCCCGCTCATGGGCATCCTCACGGGGCTGCTCCACTTCGTGCCCGTCGTGGGCCCCTGGATCAGCGCGGCCATCGCCACGGTGACGGCCCTGTTCGTGAGCCCGGTGTGCGCCTTCTGGACCCTCGTGGTGGCCATGGTGGCCGAGAACGTCACCGACAACGTCGTGAGCCCCGTCGTCATGCGCTCCGCCGTCCAGGTGCACCCCGCCCTGTCGCTCCTCGCCATCGTGGTGGGCTCGAGCCTCGGCGGCGCCGTGGGCATGGCCATCTCCATCCCGGTGAGCGCCGCCATCAAGGGCGTGTTCATCTACTACTTCGAGACCCGCACGGGCCGCCAACTCGTGTCCCGCGACGGCGCGCTCTTTCAGGGCACGCCCTACCGCCACGCCGACGGCAGCCCGGCGCCCTCCTGCGACGCCCTCGACGACGACCACTTCTTCGCCACGAGCCGCCTCGTGCCCGAGCCGCCGGAGACCGACGTCACGGCCGAGGCCGACCCTGCGCCCAGGCCCGACGTCACCGAGGTCATCCGGCGCCACGCCGCGGAGGCCGCCTCCATCCTCGAGCGCGGCCACGACCGCGCGTCGGGGCAGCGCGGCGGCGACGCCCAAGACGACGACCGGGACCGGGACAAGCGGTAGAATGCCCCCTGTATGCGACCAGCCTGCAAAGGAGAAGCCCCGTGGCTGAACTTGACTACCCGACCATGACCACCGCAGAGATCCGCTCCTCGTTCCTCGACTTCTTCGAGGCCCACGGCTGCAAGCGGTTCCCGTCCTCCTCGCTGGTCCCCGACGACCCGTCGCTGCTCCTCGCCAACGCCGGCATGAACCAGTTCAAGCAGTACTACCTGGGCACCAAGACCCTCAAGGACGCCATCGGCGCCACCTCGTGCCAGAAGTGCCTGCGCACCAACGACATCGACGCCATCGGCCTCGACGGGCGTCACCTCTCGTTCTTCGAGATGCTTGGCAACTTCGCCTTCGGCGGTTACTCCAAGCGCCAGGCCTGCGAGTGGGCGTTCGACTTCATCGTCAACCACCTGCACCTCCCGCTCGACCGCCTTTACTTCACCGTCTTCACCGACGACGACGACTGCGCGGCCATCTGGGAGTCCCTGGGCGTGGACCCGGGCCACATCTCGCGCTTGGGCGAGGATGACAACTTCTGGGCCGCCGGCCCCACCGGCCCCTGCGGCCCCTGCTCCGAGATCTACTTCGACCAGGGCGAGGAGCACGGCTGCGGCAGCCCCGACTGCGCCCCGGGCTGCGACTGCGACCGCTTCCTCGAGTTCTGGAACCTCGTGTTCACCCAGTACGACCGCCAGGAGGACGGCACGCTGGCAGACCTCCCGCACCAGAACGTCGACACCGGCATGGGCCTCGAGCGCATGGCCGCCATCATGCAGCACAAGTCGTCCAACTACGACGGCGACATCCTCTGGAGCCTCATCGAGCTCGGCGAGCGCCTCTCCGGCGCCACCTACGGGCAGGAGTTCTCCAAGGACGTCTCGCTGCGCATCATCGCCGACCACTCCCGTGCCGTCACGTTCATGATCGGCGACGGCATTCTGCCCTCCAACGAGGGCCGCGGCTACGTGCTGCGCCGCCTGCTCCGCCGCGCCGTCTTCCACGGTCGCCTGCTGGGCATCGAGGACGCCTTCCTCTGCGACTACGTGGCCGAGGTGACGCGCCTCATGGGTGACACCTACCCCGAGCTCGTGGAGAACGCCGCCCTCATCGAGGGGACCGTCCGCGCCGAGGAGGCCCGCTTCTCCTCCGTCATCGAGACCGGCCGCCTCTACCTTGAGGGGGAGCTCGAGAGGCTCGCGGAGGGGGAGACCCTCTCCGGCCACGTGGCCTTCACCCTGCACGACACCTACGGCTTCCCCGTGGACCTCACCCGCGAGATCGCCCTCGGCGCCGGCCACGACATCGACCAGGGGGCCTTCGACGCCGACATGGAGGCCCAGCGCTCCCGCGCCCGCGCCGCCGGCGCCACCGACTCCGACGCATGGAGCCAGGTGGACGTCTGGACGGCCCTGTCCGACTCCGTGGACGCCACGGAGTTCCACGGCTACGAGGGGGGCGAGCTCCGAGGCTGCACCGTGCTGTCCATCGTGCGCGACGGCGAGAGCGTCATGCGCGCCGAGACCGGCGACGACGTGGAGGTCGTGCTCGACCGCACCCCGTTCTACGCCGAGATGGGCGGCGAGGTGGGCGACACCGGCGAGCTCTCCGGCATCGAGTTCCGCATGGATGTGGACGACACCGTCTCCCACGACGGCCTCACGGCCCACGTGGGCCGCGTCAAGGGCGGCTTCGTGCGCGTGGGCGACATCGTGACCGCCGAGGTCGACGAGCGCCGCCGCGAGCTCATCCGCCGCAACCACACGGCCACCCACCTGCTGGACGCCGCGCTCAAGCGTGTCCTGGGCGACCACGTGCACCAGGCCGGCTCCCTCGTGGCCCCCGACCGCCTGAGGTTCGACTTCACCCACTTCGAGGCCCTGACCCAGGCGCAGGTCCATAGCATCGAGGAGCTCGTCAACGAGCAGATCTTCCTCGCCCTGCCGGTGACCACCGAGCTCATGTCCATCGAGGACGCCAAGGCCTCCGGCGCCGTGGCGCTCTTCGGCGAGAAGTACGGCGACGAGGTGCGCGTGGTGCGTGCCGGCGAGGGCCCCGAGCCCTTCTCCGCGGAGCTCTGCGGCGGCCTCCACGCCTCCAACACCGCCGAGCTCGGCATCTTCAAGATCGTGTCCGAGGGCTCCGTGGGCAGCGCCGCCCGTCGCATCGAGGCCGTGACCTCGCTCGGCGCCCTGGACTTCCTCAACGGCCGCCTCGACGCCCTCGACGCCGCGGCCGCCTCCCTCAAGAGCCGCCCCGCCTCCGTGGCCGGCGCCGTGGACGACATGCTGGCCCGCGAGCGCGACCTCAAGGCCAAGCTCAAGCGCGCGCTCTCCGGCGCCGGCGCCAACGCCGCCGTGGACGCCCTGGCCGGCGCAATCCAGTGCGACGGCTACAAGGCCGTGGTGACGCGCCTGGACGGCCGCGACGCGCGCGACCTCCGCGGCGTCTGGGATACCCTGCGCGAGCAGGCCAAGGGCCCCGTGGCGTGCTTCCTCGTCTCCCAGTCCGACGAGGGCAAGACGTCGCTTCTGGCCGCCGGCACCAAGGAGGCCGTCGAGGCCGGCTTCGACGCCGGCGCCGTCGTGAAGGCGGTCACCGGTGCCTTCGGCGGCCGCGGCGGCGGCAAGCCCGCCATGGCCCAGGGCGGGCTGCCCGGCCCCGCGGTCATCGCCGACGCCCTCGACGCCGTGCGCGAGCGTCTGGGCCAGGGGAAGTAGCCGGTGCGGTACCTTGCCCTGGACATAGGGGAGCGCCGCATCGGTGTGGCGGCGTCCGATGTCTCGGGCGCCGTCGCCTTCCCGGTGTGCGTGCTCCCCGCTGACGAGGTGCTCTCGGGCGCCCGGACGTTCCGTCGCGTCCTGGAGGACCACGAGCCCGACGTCCTCGTGTGCGGCAGGCCCAGGACCATGGCCGGTGACGACGGCCCCCAGGCCGAGCGGGTCATGGCGCAGGCGCGCGACATCGCCCGTGCCTGCGGTCTTCCTCTGGAATTCGCGGACGAGCGTCTCTCCAGCACCGAGGCTAAACGTATCCTGAGGGCCCAGGGCATGGACGAGCGCTCCATGCGGGGCAAGGTAGACATGGTCGCGGCGTCGCTCTTCCTCCAGGCGTTCCTCGACGCCCGACCCCACGAGAGTTAGGAACCCATGGCAGACCCCAGGAACCCCCGCGGCGGCGCCGGCGCGGGGCAGGGACGTCCCGACCGCACGCCCCGTCACAGCCGTCAGCAGGGACGTCGTGCCGCGGAGGCCCCGTGCGCCCCGCTGGCCCGTCATGCCGCCTCTCAGCGCGCCCAGGCCCCGGACCGCGCCGCCCCCCCGCGTCGCGGGGCCTCCCGTGCCACCGCCCAGCGCGTGGCCTCCGGCGCCACCACGCGCCGGGTCTCCGAGCGCACCCAGGCCCAGACCCGCAGTCGCGGCGCCGTGCGCCACCCCGGGTCCGGCGGCCCCGCCGCCCCCTCGCGCCTCCCCCTGGTCGTGGCCGCCGTCGCGGCGGTCGCCGCCGTCGTGGTCGCCTGTCTCGTGGTCTCACGCTGCGCCGCGTCCCCGTCCGACGCCCCCTCCCAGGAGCCCGCGTCCGGCGAGGTGGAGATCCAGGTGGCCGAGGGCGCCGGCACCGACGCCATCGCGCAGTCGCTCGTGGACGCCGGCCTCGTCAAGGACTCCGCCACGTTTACCAAGGCCGTCATGGCCCAGGGGGCGGGGCAGTCGCTCAAGCCCGGTACCTACCGCTTCGCTGCGGGCATCCCGGTCACCCAGATCGTGGAGCAGCTCGTGGAGGGCCCCAACACCACGTCCAACCGCGTCACCGTGCCGGAGGGCCTCACCGTGGCCAAGACGGCCGCCTACGTGCAGGACGCCCTCGGCATCCCGGCCGACGACTTCGTGGCCCAGGCGAAGGCCTCCAACTACTCCTCCGACTACCCGTTCCTCTCCGAGGCCGCCGACGACTCCCTCGAGGGCTTCCTCTGGGCCTCCACCTACGACTTCTCCGGCAAGGAGGTCTCGGCCGACGCCGTGATCCGCGCCATGCTCGACCGTTACGTCACGGCCACCGCGTCTCTGGACTGGCAGTCCGGTGAGGCCGCCCTCAAGGGCGCCTACGGCGTGGACTTCGACGACTACGACGTGCTCATCCTCGCCTCCGTCATCGAGCGCGAGGCCGTGACAGAGCAGGACCGCCCGCTCGTCTCGTCCGTCTTCTACAACCGCATGCGCGACGGCATGCCGCTGCAGTCCGACGCCACCATGGGCTATGTGACCGGCGGCGAGGTGACGGCCGACGACCTCAAGAAGGAGTCGCCGTACAACACCTACCTCAACAAGGGTCTGCCCCCCACGCCCATCTGCACGCCCTCCATCGAGTGCGTCCAGGCGGCGCTGAACCCGCAGTCCACCGACTACCTGTACTTCCTCATCATCGAGAACGGCACCTACTCCAACCACACGTTCTCGCGCACCTACGACGAGCACATGGCCGCCATCGAGCAGGCCAGGCAGGACCAGGCGCCATGAGCGCCGAGCGCGGGGGCACGCCCCTGACCCGCCCGTGGGCCCGCTACCACGCGGTCCCCGACATCCCCGTGGGGCGCCTCGTGGACGAGGGCGTGCGGCTCGTGCTGCTCGACCGCGACAACACCTGCGTCCCCGGCGACGCAGAGCACCCGCCCGCCGAGGTGGCGGCATGGTTCGACCGCGCCCGCGCGGCCGGCCTCGCCCTCTGCCTCGTCTCCAACAACTTCCACGGCACTCGGGTGGCCGCGAGCGCCGCCGAGCTGGGTGTGCCCAAGGTGGACCACGCCATGAAGCCGGCGCCCTTCGCCCTCTGGGCCGCGTGCGGGACCATGGGCGTGCCCGTGGAGCAGACGGTGCTCGTGGGCGACCAGGTGTTCACCGACGTCATGGCCGCCAACCTGGCCGGCGTGCGCCCCATCCTCGTTGACCCGCAGTCCACCGAGGAGCTCTGGTACACCCGCGTCTTCCGCCTGTTCGAGCGGGCCGCCTCGGGCGACCCCGCCTACCGCCCCTGACGCGGCCGTGGCAGCCTTCCTCGCCCTGGCCGCCTGGGCCTCCGTCGCGGACGCCCGCGAGCGGAGGCTGCCCAACGCCCTCCTGGCCGCCATGGCGGCCGTCGCCCTGGCCTTCCAGATGGCCCGGGCCCTCTCCCTGCCGCTCTCCCCGGGGCTCCCGTGGCTCGCCGCCCTCGCCGGCAACCTTCCTGCCCCCGGCCCCCTGCTCGTGGGTGCCGTCGCCGTGACGGCCGCCGCCGCTGCGGCCGAGCTCTGCGCCCGGCGCCTCGGCCGGGGTGCGGTCGGCATGGGCGACGTCAAGCTCCTCGGCTGCTGGGCCGCGCTCCTCGGCTGGGGGCCGGCCGTGGCCGCCATGGCCGCCGGGCTCTGCCTCGGCGCGGCCGTTGCCGCCCTGCGCGGGCGGGCCACGTTCGCCGTGGGCCCGTGGGCGTGCCTCGCGGGCGTCGTCGCCGCATTCCTCTGCGCCTTCGGACCGGTGATACTATCGTTCAGGTGAAACCGGCGAGACGGGGGGAGGGGGAGCCCCATGGAACATGACGGCATGGTCGTGCACGACGACTGCGACCACGTGCTCTTCGTGGGCTTCTCCGGCGCCGGCAAGTCCACGGTGGCCCGCAACCTCGGCCACATGTTCCACCGGCGCTACGTGGACACCGACCGCCTCGTCGAGCGCCGGCTCCACGGCTCGCTGCCCGTGCTCTGGCACTCGAGGGGCGAGGCGGCGTTCCGCGACGCGGAGGCCGGGGTGCTCGAGTCGCTCAAGGCCGAGAAGTCGCTCCTTGTCTCCTGTGGGGGCGGCACCGTGGAAAGCGGGCGCAACCGGAGGCTCATGGGGGAGCTCGGCCACGTGGTCTTCCTCGACGGCACGTTCGAGGACTCCCTCGCCCAGATGCGGTCCATGCGGCGCAGGCCCGACCTCGTCGACCTCGCCCACGCCGCCAACGTGTACGAGCTCAGGCGCCCGCTCTACGAGAGCGTGTGCGACTATCGCGTGATCATTACCGGCAAGACGTTCGAGGAGGTCGCCTGTGAGTGCGGCGCCCTGCTCTGGGAGGAGGGGCTGCTGTGAGCGAGGAGACCGTGAACGACACGGCCGGGGCCGTCGAGGGGGTCTCGCCGGCCTCCCCGGACGCCGGTGCGGGGGCCGTGGCCCCGCTGCGCCAGACGGTGTCCGCCAACGGCGCCTCGTGCGACGTGCGGGTGGGCGACGGCGTGCTCGACAGGTTCGGCCGCGACCTGCGGGTCTGCTGCGGCCGCACCGGCACCGCCGCCCTCCTTGTGGAGGAGGGGGCGGACCCGGGCCTCGTGGAGTCGCTCCGCCGCCTCGTGACCGACGCCGGGTTCCTCGTGCGGCGCCTGCCGGACGTGCCGGCCGCCGACGCCGCGGATGCGTCGCGCCTGCCCGGCCTCTGGGAGGCGCTCGGCTCATCCGGCGTCACCTCCTCCGACGCCCTCGTGGCCGTCGGGGGCAGGGCCACGCTGTCGTTGGCGTCGTTCGCCGCGAGCACCTGGTGCGGCGGGACCCCGCTGGCCTGCGTGCCCCTGTCCCTCGACGCGCTCGTGCTCTGCCCTGCCCTGCCGCTGCCGCTCTCCTCGGGCGGCGAGGGGGCCATGGTCTCGGCGCGCTGCCGCATGGCCATGTGCTACGCCGAGCCCGGGACCCTGGGCATCGCCGCCCTCACGCCGGGCAACGTCGCCGGCCGCGCCGCCATGGTGGCGGCCGCCGTGTGCGAGTCCCGCGACGCCTTCAACACCCTCGTGATGCGCTCGGAGGCCATGGCCGCCGGCGACGCGGCGGCCATGGCCGGGCAGGCCCTCGAGGCCGCCCGCGGCGTGGGTCGCGTCAACGCGTCCACGTCCGTGGCCGTGCGCCGGTCGCTCTCCTACGGCGAGACCTTCGCCCGGGCCCTCGGGCGCTTCCTGCCCGGGGTGGGCTGGGGCCTCCGGCTCGGCGAGGGCCTGCGTTTCGCGGCACGGCTCGCCGTGGGTGCCGTGGAGGGCGACGTCGACCTCGTCTTCGCCCAGGACGCCCTGCTCGACCGCCTGTCGGTGCCCGAGGTGCCCTGCGCCCTCGACCCGGCGGCGCTCGGTCGCGCCTTCCGCGAGGAGGAGCTCGCCCGAACCAACCGCGCCATGGTGGTGCTGCCCCACGCCGTGGGGCGCGTGCGCATGGCCGCCGTGGACGACGCCGTGCTCGCCGAGCACCTCGACGCGTGGTGCGCGGCGAGGTCGATCCTGTGAACCGCGCCCGGGGACGGGCAGGAGAGAAAGGGGAGTGCCGCATGTCCGAGGCACAGCAAGGAGGGGTCGCGCGCCTGCGCGCCCTCATGGGGGAGCGGGGCTACGACGCCGTGGTCCTGCGCAACAACGCCGACCTTAGGTGGCTTACCGGAGCCGAGCGCACCTTCGACGACGAGGTGGCCCACACCGCGGTGGTGACGGCCGACACGCTGCTGCTCCACACCGACTCGCGCTACTACAACACCTTCATGGAGCGCCTCGGGCCCGACGGCCCCTGGGAGGTCGACATGGGGAGGACGCCCCACGCCGCCTGGGCCGCCCGCGCCCTCGCCTCCGCCCGGGCCTGCGTGGCCGCGGTGGAGGACACCGTCGCCGTGGGGTTTGTGGACGACCTCGCCCGCGGCCTCGACGCCGAGTCGTGGGCCTGTCTCATGCCCCGGCTCCACGGCGCCATCTCGCGCCTGCGCATGGTCAAGGACGACGAGGAGCTCGCCCTGCTCCGCCGCGCCCAGGAGATCACCGACGCGGCTTGGGAGCACATCCGCTCCTACGTGCGCCCCGGCATGAGCGAGCTTGAGATCCGCGCGGAGCTCGAGCGCTCCATGTTCGAGCACGGCGCCGAGGCCGTCTCGTTCGACTCCATCGTCGCCGCCGGCCCCCAGGGGGCCAACCCCCACGCCCAGCCCGGCGACTACCGCGTGCGGGAGGGCGACTTCGTCACCATGGACTTCGGCGCCCTCTACCACGATTACCACGCCGACATGACCCGCACCCTCGTGGTGGGGGAGCCCTCTGAGAAACAGCGCGAGGTCTACGACGTCGTGCGCCGGGCCCACGAGGAGGCCGCCGCGGCCGTCAGGGCCGGCGTCGTCGGCGCCGACATCCACCGCATCGCCCAGCGCGTCATCGAGGAGGCCGGCTACGGCGAGTACTTCGGCCACGGCCTTGGCCACGGGGTGGGGGTCGAGATCCACGAGGACCCCAACTTCAGCCTCCGGTGGGAGGAGCCCGTCCCCGAGGGGTCCGTCGTGACCATCGAGCCGGGCATCTACATCCCTGGCGAGTTCGGCGTACGCATCGAGGACACCGGCGTGGTGACCGCCGACGGCTACGAGCCCTTCACCCGCCTCGGCCACGAGCTGGAGTCCGCCAGGGGCTAGGTTCGGCCCGTCGGATCCATATTCTATGGACATGGTTAAACGCCCCATGGGCAGCCCGTCGGCGCCCGTGGGGCGTCCCCTTCTGCCGGTGCCGGGGAGGGCCGCCCAGCGCTACCGCGGGGCCCATGGAGAAAGGAAAAAGGTCAACGCAAACGGAAAGTTGGGTACACTGAAATACCAACGGACCGGATAATATATCGAAAGCATATCCGACGGTCTGGCGCCACGTCGGTGCAGATGAACACTGATTTATGGTCATCTTTCGACTATTTGAGCAGAACCTTAATATGTAAAAAATGACCATTATATCTTCATTTGTGCGTTAAACCAACGAAAATGCGCCGCAAAAACCTATCACGGAAAAAATCCGCCTCCTCGCCACCCCGTCGGGGTGCCTGGGCTATAGTTCATGAAGGTTTTTGTACATGTAAACGACAAGGATAATTTTAGGAGGTTATGTGATGGTAGGTATTGTCCTGGCAAGTCACGGCAAATTCGCCACCGGCATCCAGCAGTCCGGCTCCATGGTCTTCGGCGACCAGGAGAACGTGGCCGCGGTCACCCTGATGCCCAGCGAAGGCCCCGACGACTTCAGGAAGAAGCTGGAGGAGGCTGTCAGCGGCTTCGACAAGGACGCCCAGGAGGAGGTCCTCTTCCTGGTCGACCTGTGGGGCGGCACCCCCTTCAACCAGTGCAGCGCGTTCGCCGACGGCCACGACCAGTGGGCCATCGTCACCGGGCTCAACCTGCCCATGCTCATCGAGGCCTACACCGGCCGCTTCTCCCTGGGCACCGCCCACGAGATCGCGACCAAGGTGTTCGTCGAGGGCCGCCGCGGCGTCCGCGTGAAGCCGGAGTCGCTGCAGCCCAAGCCCAAGGGGGGCGCTGCCGCGGCCGCTTCCTCCGCCGGCTCCGCCGCGCTGCCCGAGGGCACCGTGGTGGGCGACGGCCAGATGAAGCTCGTGCACACCCGCATCGACTCGCGCCTGCTCCACGGCCAGGTGGCCACCAACTGGGCCCGCTCGGTGGGCTGCAACCGCATCATCGTCGTCTCCGACGCCGTGGCCCACGACGACCTGCGCAAGTCGCTCATCGTCGAGGCCGCCCCTCCGGGAGTCAAGGCCAACGTCACCACCATCGCGCAGTTCGTCAAGTGCTACAACGACCCGCGCTTCGGCGACGTCAAGGCCCTGGTCCTCTTCGAGAACCCCGAGGACACCCTCGCGGTCGAGGAGGCCGGCGTGCCCATCAAGCACATCAACGTCGGCTCCCTGGCGCACTCCGCCGGCAAGACCATGATCTCGCAGGCCATCGCGGTCAGCGAGCAGGACGTCCAGGCCTTCGTCGCGCTCCGCGACAACGGCACCACGTTCGACACCAAGAAGGTTCCTTCTGACGGCGGCGAGGACCTCTTCGCCCTCATCCAGAAGAACAACATGATGCCGTAGCCACTCGGCTCTCTAGAAGGATGCAAAAGGAGGATTCATGGACATCCTTTCCGCCGTACTCATCTTCGTGATCGCCTTCCTGGCGGGCATGGAGTCGGTGCTCGACCAGTTCGAGCTGCACCAGCCCATCATTTCCTGCACTCTGATCGGCCTGGTCACCGGCCACCCCGTCGAGGGCATCATGCTCGCCGGCACCCTCCAGCTCATTGCCCTTGGCTGGATGAACATCGGCGCCGCCGTCGCCCCCGACGCGGCCCTCGCCGGCGTCTCCTCGGGCATCTTCGTGTGCCTCAAGGGCATGGGCGTGCAGGAGGCCGTCGCCGTCGCCATCCCCATGGCCGTCGCCGGCACCGTGCTCACCATCTTCGTCCGTACCATCACCGTGGGCTTCGCCCACGGCGCCGACGCCGCCGCCGCTCGCGGCAACGTCGGGGGCGTCGAGGCCTACCTCTGGCTCTCCGTGGCCTGCCAGGGCCTCCGCATCGCCATCCCGGCCATGATCATCATGGCCATCCCCGCCGAGGCCGTTCAGGCCGCCCTGGCCGCTATCCCCGAGTGGATCACCACCGGCCTGTCCACCGCCGGCGGCTTCATCGTCGTCGTCGGTTACGCCATGGTCATGAACATGATGGCCACCGCCAAGGTCTGGCCGTTCTTCTTCCTCGGCTTTGCCCTCGCCTCCGTGTCCGAGCTCGGCCTGATCGCCATGGGCATCATCGGTGTGGCCCTCGCCTTCGTCTACCTCGACCTCTCACCCGAGTTCAACGGCGGCGGCAACGGTGGCGCGGCTGCGGCCACCGCCGGCGGCGGCTCCGACCCGCTCGACGACATCCTGAACGACTACGAGTAAGACGAGGGAGGATTGAAACCAATGGCTGAGACCAAGAACGAGATTACCCTTGACCTCAAGGACCGCCGCGCGGTCTGGATGAGGACCTGGCTGCTTCAGGCCAACTGGAACTACGAGCGCATGCAGAACGTCGGCTGGTGCTACGCGATGATTCCGGCCATGAAGAAGCTCTACAAGGACCCCGAGGAGCAGAAGGCGTTCCTGAAGCGCCACCTCGAGTTCTTCAACACCCACCCCTACGTGGCCGCCCCCGTCTGGGGCGTGGAGCTCTCCCTCGAGGAGAACCGCGCCAACGGCGCCCCTGTCGACGACGCCGCCATCCAGGGCGTCAAGATCGGCATGATGGGCCCGCTCGCCGGCGTCGGCGACCCCATCTTCTGGGGCACCCTGCGCCCGGTCATCGGCGCCTTCGCCGCGTCGCTGGCCCTCACCGGCAACATCCTCGGCCCCATCCTGTTCTTCGTGCTGTGGAACGTCATCCGCATGGCCTTCCTCTGGTACACCCAGGAGTTCGGCTACAAGGCCGGCGCCTCCATCACCAAGGACCTCTCCGGCGGCCTGCTGCAGCGCGTCACCACCGGCGCCTCCGTGCTCGGCATGTTCATCATGGGCGTGCTGATCCCGCGCTGGACCTCCATCGACATGTCCTCCGTGGTCTTCTCCACCGCCGACATGGGCTCCACCACCAACGCCTTCCCGGCCGTGGACGAGCTCGTCGCCGCCCTCAACGGCGTTGCCAACGGCGGCACCGTCACCCCGGACGTCATGGCCAACGGCCTCAACAGCTTCCAGGGCATCGCCTCCCAGGGCTACAGCATCGTGGAGAACGCCGCCGCCGCCTCCCAGTCCGACCCCGGCGTGTGGCGCCTCATGAGCACCACCACCCTCCAGAGCGTCCTCGACCAGCTCCTGCCCGGTCTCCTGCCGCTCTGCCTGACCTTCCTCTGCATGTGGCTCCTCAAGAAGAAGGTCAACCCCATCGCGATCATCTTCGGCCTCTTCGCCGTGGGCATCCTCGGCGCCCTCGTGGGCATCTTCTAAGAGCCTGCACAGAGATCGCTCGCATCGAGGGCGGGGTCTTCCGGGACCCCGCCCTTCCCTGTAGCGCGCCGGGCCCGACCCGGGACCATGGGTTAGGATTGCACTCGTTCCAGACATCCAGGGAGGTGGGACCGTGTTCGGCAAGAAGGACGACATCTCGGCCATCGAGGAGGACGGCGTCCGGACCAAGGAGGACCCCGGCGAGCTCAACCGCCGGGTGGACCTCGTCGTGAACGCCAACAGCTTCGCCTCGGCCGTGTTCCCCAAGACCGGCAGGCTCATCCTGGGCGACGTGGGTCTCGAGTTCAGGGCCGACTCCGGCGTCGGCTTCATCCAGATCCCCTGGCCGAGCGTGGAGGAGGTCAAGGTGGACATCGTAGCCAACAACTATGTCCGCGCCATCACCGTCTCCACCCCCGACTGCTCGCCGCTGGAGTTCGTGGTGTCGGACGGCAAGAACCTCGTCCGGTGCCTGGCCGGGCACGTGGGCCGCGAGCGGCTCGTGCAGGCCACCCACGCCACCGGGGAGGTGGGCGACGCCGTCAGGCGCCGCGTGGGCAGGCTCTTCTCCCGCGGCAGGGGGGAGGAGTAGGGGAGGTTCGTCCCTCCTTCTGCACCGCCGCGACACAGCCAGGGCCTATACTTGACCCCCGTACGTGGCGAGAACCGCCGAGAGCTCTGTGTTAGAAAGCGAGTCACCAGTGGCAACCATCAGCACCGCAGATTTCAAGAACGGCATGGGCCTCCGGATCAAGGACAAGATCTACACCATCGTCGAGTTCCAGCACGTCAAGCCCGGCAAGGGGGGCGCCTTCGTCCGCTACAAGATCCGCGACCTCAAGAGCGGCCGCGTGATCGACCAGACCTGCAACGCCGGCTCCAAGTTCGAGAACGTCCAGCTCGTCACCAAGGAGTATCAGTACCTCTACAACGACGGCCAGGACTACTACTTCATGGACAACGAGACCTACGAGCAGCTGCCGCTGTCCGCCGACTACATCGGCGACAACGCCAAGTGGCTCCTCGAGAACGACGTCTGCCAGCTCCTGTACGCGGACGACGAGCTCCTCGGCGTGACCCCGCCCATGTTCATCGAGTGCGAGATCACCGAGACCGACCCCGGCTTCAAGGGCGACACCGTCCAGGGCGGCACCAAGCCCGCCGTCATCGAGACCGGTGCCCAGATCCAGGTGCCCATGTACCTCAACGTGGGCGAGAGGATCAAGGTCGACACCCGCGACGGCAAGTTCGTCTCCCGCGTCTAGCACCCAAGGCCCTGCCAGGCGCGGCCCGCGGCACAAGCCCGGGCCGCGCCTTCTTTGTGGCCGGGCCCGTCCGGCGGCTCAGGGGCCGCGGATTGGGCATTTATCGGGAATCAGGCGCCCTGCGTCTATACTTGACGCGGCAGACCCCAGTTTGCGGGCGCACGAGCGCAGGAAAGGACCAGGAACATGGCCAACGAGCTCTCCATCGATGGCTTTGCCATCTCCACCAACGTCATCGCAACCATCGTCACCATCGCCGCCGAGAAGGTCGACGGCGTGGCCTACGTCAACGGGCACAACGTCGCCACGAGCCTCATCACCATGTTCACCTCCAAGCCCACCGTGGCCGAGGACACGGTGGAGTGCGAGGTCACCGACGGCAAGCTCGACGTGACGCTGCCCATCGCCGTCTTCTTCGGCTACACCTTCCCCGAGGTGGCCCAGGGCGTGCGCGAGGCCGTCGCCAACGCCGTCACCACCCAGATCGGCGTGCCCGTGGGCGCCGTGAACATCCGCATCGACGAGCTCGTCTTCCCCAAGGAGTAAGCGTTGTCCAAGTCCCATCTCTCCGGCCGCCTCCTCGCCCGCGCCCAGGCCCTCCAGGTCCTCTTCCAGGCGGAGGCCACCGGCCGCCCCGTCGACCGCATCCTCGCCGACGAGTACGTGGTCACCGACGGGCCTATCGACGACTACGGCCGCGACCTCGCCCTGGCCGTGTACGACCGCCGCGGCGACCTCGACCTCGTCCTCGGCACCGTGGCCCGCAACTGGTCCGTCGGGCGCATGGCCTCGGTGGACCGCAACATCCTCCGCATCGCCCTCTACGAGCTCCTCTACGAGGAGGCCGTGGGCGACGCCGTGGCCATCGACGAGGCCGTGCGTCTCTCCAAGGTCTTCGGCGGAGACGACTCCTTCTCGTTCGTGAACGGCGTCCTCGGGCGCCTCCAGCGCGACATGGGTTCCGGCGTGGACCTCGTGGCCCGCGCCCGCGAGCAGCGCGCCGCCCAGGAGGCCGAGGCCCTCGCGGCCCAGGCGGCCGAGGCCGGCGCCGACCAGGAGCTCCAGGCCGAGGCCGACGACGCCGCGGCCGCCGACGACGCCGCGGCGGAGGCCGTAGACGCCGACGTGGCGGGGGCCTGACGTGGGCGCCCGCTCGGAGCGCGCCCACCGCGGCTTCGATGAGGTCACCGACCGCCTCGACCAGATCGTGAGCGACGTGCGCGCCAAGGACACCTCCCTCGAGCGCTCCCTCGACCTCTTCGACGAGGCCATCGCCCTCGGCTCCAAGGCCGTGGAGCTCGTGGACCGCACGGACTTCTCGCCCGCCGAGAAGGAGCGGATGGCCGAGGGCCTCGCCGCCGAGGACCTCGTGAGGGCTCAGGAGGGGGCCGGCGGCCAGGTCGCCGCGGAGCTCCTCGACGGGCGCGCGTCCGAAGGTCCCGCCATGGCCGTGCCGGGGCACCCCGAGGGCGCGGACGAGGCCCAGGCGGCCATGGGGCGCGCCGTGGACGACGCCGACGACGGGGCCTGGGCCGACGGGCCGAAGGAGGGTTAGGCGTGCCCAGGCGGCGTCGGCTCGACGACGAGCTGGTGGCTCAGGGCCTCTTCTCCTCCCGTGACGAGGCCATGCGGGCGGTCCTCGCCGGAGACGTGTCCGGCGCCGGGTTCCGCTACTCCGCGCCCGGCGACCAGGTGGTGCCGGGGTGCGAGCTCCACGTGCGCGCGCAGCGCCCCCATGTGAGCCGCGGCGCCGAGAAGCTCGCCGCGGCCCTCGACGCCTTCTCGGTGGACCCCGCGGGACTCTCCTGCCTCGACGTGGGTTGCTCCACGGGCGGCTTCACCGACCTCCTCCTGGAGCGTGGCGCCGCATCGGTGGACGCCGTGGACGTGGGCTATGCGCAGTTCGCTTGGAGCCTCCGGGGCGACCCCCGGGTGAGGCTCCACGAGCGCACGAACATCTGCGACCTCCCCGGGCGCGACGACGCCCCGGACCCCGTGGACCTGGCCGTGTGCGACGTGTCGTTCACCTCGGTGACCTCGGTCGTGGGCGCCGTGCGCGCCCTCCTGAAGGAAAGGGGCACCTTCATCGTCCTCGTGAAGCCGCAGTTCGAGGCCGACCCTGCGGACGTGGGGGAGGGGGGCGTCGTCCGCGACCCCGCCGTCCGCCTCGCCGCCGTCGAGCGTGTGGCCGACGCCCTCGACGGGTGCGGCCTCGCCGTCCAGGGCTGGGTCCCGAGCCCCATCAAGGGGGCCAAGGGCAACCAGGAGCACCTCCTCGTCGCCCGCGAGGGTGCCACGCCCCGTCCGCTTGTCTGCACCCTTAGAGACGTCTGACAGGAGGCGCCGCCATGGAGGTCCTGCTCGTCCCCAACTACTCGCGCGCCCAGGCCGTCGAGGGCGCCCGGATGCTTGCCCGCTACCTCGAGGGGCAGGGCGTGGGCGTCCGCTGGGTGCGCGACGGCGAGCGCGCCCCCCTCGGGGCGGTCACGGCCGAGGGCGCCGACCTCGTGGTGTCCCTGGGCGGCGACGGCACGCTGCTCCGCGCCGCCGGGATCGTCATGTACTCCGGCGTCCCCATCCTGGGTTTGTCCTACGGCCATCTGGGGTTTCTCACCGGCGCCGGCTCCGACCACGTCGTCGCCTCGGTGGCGGCGGCCCTCGCCGGCGAGCTCCATGTGTCGAGACGCGCCACGCTCTCGGTGGACGTCGGCTTCGGCGACGCCGAGGGGCGCGCGCCCGTGGAGGAGTGGCGCCGGGGGGTCTTCTGCCTCAATGAGATGGCCCTCTCGCGTGGCGCCATGGGCAACCTCGTGGAGTTCGACGTCTCGGTGTCGGGCAGCCCCATCGACCGCCTCAGGGCCGACGGCTTCGTGGTGGCCACGGCCACCGGCTCCACCGGCTACGCGCTCTCCGCGGGCGGCCCCATCGTGACCCCCGAGTTCAACGGCATGGTCAACGTGCCCGTGGCGCCGCACACCATCCTGGCGCGCGCGTTCCTCACCTCGCCGTCGGACGTCGTGGAGCTGTCCATGACGCCGGAGCGCCCCGTGGAGCGCTGCGTCTTCTGCGACGGGCGCCTCATGGAGGGCCCCGAGGGCCTCGTGCCCATGGTCGTGCGCGTGAGCCGCGGCCCCGGCGACATCGTCCTGCTCGACGACGACACCCACGGTTTCTACCGGAGCGTCTCCCGCGTCTTCTACGGAGGCACCAGATCATGATCGACGCCATACACGCCACCGACGTCGCGCTCATCCGCGACGCGTCCATCACCTTCTCCGACGGCCTCACCGTCATCACCGGCGAGAGCGGCTCGGGAAAGACCGCCCTGCTCTCGGCCGTGAAGCTCCTCGTGGGCGAGCGGTCCAACGCCGACATGGTGCGCGAGGGCGCCAAGGGTCTCACGGTGGAGGGCCGCTACTTCGCGGGCGACGACGAGGACGGTCACGTGGTCAGGCGCAGGGTGGACGGCCGCGGCCGCAGCCGGGTGACCGTGGACGGCTCAATCTCCTCGGTGAGGGAGCTGGCGGAGACCCTGGGCGCCACCGTGGACCTCTGCGGCCAGCACGAGCACCAGCGGCTCCTCTCGGCCGCCCACCACGCCGAGCTCCTCGACGCCTGGGTGGGCGCGCCCATGGACGCCGCGAAGGGGTCCTACCGGGAGGCCCTGGCCGCCGCCCGCGCCGCCGCCCGGGAGCTCGACCGCGTGCTCGAGCTCGGGCGCACCGCCGCCGACCGCCTGGACCAGGCCCGCTACGAGCTCGACCGCATCGACGCCGTGGGGCCCGGCGAGCGCGAGCTCGAGGAGTTGGCCGAGCGTCTGCCCAAGGCCGAGAACGCCGAGATGCTCATGCGCGCCGCGAACGACGCCTACCGGGCCGTGACCGCCGACGACGGCGTGGCCGACCGCCTGTCCGAGGCCGTGCGGGACCTGCGCCAGGCATCCTCGGCCGACCCGGCCCTCGAGGGGTTCGCCGCCTCGCTGGAGTCAGCCCTCATCGAGGCCGAGGACGTGGCCGCGTCGCTGCGCGCCTACCGCGACGCCCAGGACCTCGACCCGGCCGAGCTCGCGTCCATGCAATCGCGCCAGGCCGAGCTCCAGGGCCTCATGCGCACCTTCGGCCCCACCATGGCCGACGTCCTCGCCCGCCGCGCCGCCGCGGCCGAGGTCGTGGAGGCCGCCGAGGGCACCGGCGAGGCCGAGGCCGCGGTCCGGGCGGCCGTCGACGCCGCAGAGCGGGAGCTCGCCGAGCGGGCCGCCGAGGTGGACCGCCTGCGGGCCGAGGCCGCCGCCGGGCTGTCCGAGGCCGTGACGGCGCAGATGGGGCGCCTCATGATGGGCGGTGCCTCGCTCGAGGTGGCCGTGACCCCGCTGGCCCGCGACGAGTGGACCGCCGCCGGCCCCAGCTCCGTGGAGCTCATGTACCGGCCCGGCGAGGCCATGGCGCCCCGGCCGCTGCGCAAAGTGGCCTCTGGCGGCGAGGTGAGCCGCGTGACCCTGGCCTGCAAGGTGGTGCTCGGCGACGCCGACGAGGTGGAGACCCTCGTGTTCGACGAGGTGGACGCCGGCGTGGGCGGCACCACGGCCGTGGCCCTGGCCCAGGTGCTCTCGGACCTCGCGGGGAGCCACCAGGTGGTCTGCGTGACGCACCTCCCCCAGGTGGCCGTGGCCGGCGACGCCCACTTCGTGGTGCGCAAGGTGGAGGGTGCCGACGGTGTGCCCGAGACCCGCATCGAGGAGGTGGACGGCGAGGAGCGCGTGGCCGAGATCGCCCGCATGCTGGCGGGCGACGAGTCCGAGGCGAGCCTCGCCCACGCCCGGGAGCTCCTGGCCGACCGAGGCTAGGGGAGGGCCCCTGAATAAGACAGGAGCGACGCGCCGCCCGGTATCGGGTCGCGCGCCGCTCGTCGCTTCGTGCCATTCGGGCATCCTCAGCGGTGGAAACAAGCGCACCAATCAATTAGTAGATATAACAGCAATTTGCCAATTATATCGGAAATACTATATTTGATTTCTCGAAATGGGCTGAGACCAGAAAAGGTATATTAATGCAAAGTAATTAGCTGTTTTTACCTCCAGCAGAAGCTGGAGGTAGTATGTTCAAACAAAGAAATAAAATAATACCTAGTCTCCTCCTTTTGCTTCTATTGTCTAGTTTGCCCACGTATGCGAATGCGGTGCCGAGCCTACCAGATGATCTGAATAGGGGTATTGCAGCAGAGGCTACGAGTTCAGTTTCACCAGAAAGTCGTTCTGTTCTCTTGGACGGGGTTCTGGATACGTATATGTCCTTCTATTGCTACGTAAACCCTGCTCATAATCGCAGAGAGTTTAATCAAACTTACAAGAGGTTATATTTCGGCCATAGCTACACGAGACTTAACAAAGATTTGATTATCGGTTCCATGAGTGGTTACCCTTGCCCAGTTGACCCCTCTCATGGAGGCGACTGCTACGACTTGAAGTGCCAATATAGGGTTTGGTGATTATGGTGAGTGATTCTGTCGTCAAGAATGGACATTTCGGTTTAGTTGTTGCTTTGGTTCCGTGTACTTCCCTTTTTGTCCTAGGCGAATCTGCTCTTGCTCAGACTGGGGCTGGGGGAGCATCAGGTTCCACCTCTATCATCCAAGGCCGGTCAGCAGCTGAAGAGGTTGTTGATACATATTGTACATTTGACGGGATTATAGGATGAGTCCCATATAACCGTTATAGGTTTGGTGACACATACAAGGTGATTTCATTTAGGAACACTTATAATTTTGTTGGTGTCGAGAGGGTCGGCGAGCCGGAGTTTAAATCCTCTAAACTTGATGGATCAAGTACTTTCAAAATAAATGGAAATGGTGCAATCGGTTGGGTAACAACTTGGAAGTGTATTTATTCGGTTAGGTAAAGTGGCTTCGTAGAGAGAAGGTCGCGCCATGGTGGGCTCTGCAAGGATTCGTGTCGCCTCAGCCCTCGTCGTGGCCGGGGCCTGGCTCCTCTCGCTCCCGCTTGCGGAACCGACGCTTCGTGGGTTCTTCTTCATCCTCGGCACCGAGGGGGTGGCCTCGGCCTCTTTCGGCGACCTGGCGCTGGCATACGGTCCGGCGGTCGTCGCGGCGGCGGTCGTCTCCCCGTTGCTGGTCGCCGTCCAGGGGTTCTTCGTCGCGCGGTTCGTCCGCGGCGACGACTCGGTCCCCCTGTCCCGTGGGGCCCGCCGGGGTGTGCGGCTCGCGGTGGCGGCGATGGTGGCCGCCTACGGCGCCCTCGTCCTCTGGAGCCTCTCCCATACTGGCCTCGCCTCGGCGGAGCTGTGGGCGACGGTGGTGTTCGGGATGGGGTACCGTGCCCCCATGGTGGCGCCGTTCCCGAGCCTCTGCGCCTTGGTGGGCATCCTAGCGGCCATGGGATGGGGGCGCAAAGCCCCGATTGCCGAGCCTTTGGCCTGATCTTGCGTTTGCCCATGCGCCTGAAAGCGATTGAGGGTACGTGCCTCGCACGTACCCTCAATCGCTTTCAGGCGCAGCGGACGCCCGCGTGCCGCGAGGCGATCCCTGCCGTTAGCGGTGGTAGTAGCCCAGCCCCTCGTAGCGGGGCTCGCAGCACACGTTGATGCCGAGCTTCCGGTAGACGCTCTCGTCGGCCTCCGAGAGGATGACCGAGAAGAACGCGTCGCAGCCCTTGAGGCTGGCGAGGCCCTCGAGCACGGCGGCTGCCACCTCGTCGGTGGCCGACGACTGCGAGAGGGCGATGAGCGTCTCGTCGGAGTGCAGGCGCGGGTTGTGTCCGTGGAGGAAGCGGGTCTTGAGGCGGCAGATGGGCTCGAGGGCGTCCTCGGCGATCACCGGGGTGTCGGGGTCCACCCCGGTCACGGCCTTGCAGGCGTTGAGGAGCGTGGAGCTCGCGGCACCGAGGAGGTCGGAGGTGCGGCCCGTGACCACGGTTCCGTCCGGGAGCTCGAGGGCCCCCGCGGGCGCCCCGGTGGTCTCGGCCTTGAGGAGGGCGGCGCTCCTCGCCGGCAGCAGGTCGGCGTCCACGCCGGCCTGCTTCATGAGGAGCTCCAGGCGGGCCTGGGCGTCCTGGCCGTCGCCGGTGCGCTTGACGTGGCAGGCGGCTTGGAAGTAGCGGCGCACGATCTCGCGGCACGAGGCCTCGCGGCACGCCCCGTCGTCGGTGATGGCCGAGCCCACCATGTTGACGCCCATGTCGGTGGGGCTCATGTAGGGGCTCTCGCCGGCGATACGCTCCATGAGGGCGCGGACCACGGGGAACACCTCGACGTCGCGGTTGTAGTTGGTGCAGGTCTTCCCGTAGGCCTCCAGGTGGAACGGGTCGATGATGTTGGAGTCGCCGAGGTCGGCCGTGGCCGCCTCGTAGGCCACGTTCACCGGGTGGGTGAGGGGCAGGTCCCACACGGGGAACGTCTCGTACTTGGCGTAGCCGGCCGAGACGCCCCGGCGGTGCTCGTGGTAGAGCTGGGAGAGGCACGTGGCGAGCTTGCCGGAGCCGGGACCCGGGGCCGTGACCACCACGAGGGGCTTGGAGCACGGCAGGTACTCGTTCTTGCCGAAGCCCTCGTCGGAGACGATGCGGTCGATGTCGTGGGGGTAGCCCTCGATGGTGAGGTGCAGGGCGCAGGGGATGCCGAGGGTGGCCAGGCGCCGGCGGAAGGCGTCGGCGGCGGGTTGCCCGGCATAGCGCGTGAGGACGACGCCGGCCACGGGGACCTGCTGGGAGCGGAAGAAGTCGGCCAGGCGCAGGGCGTCCTCGTCGTAGGTGATGCCGAGGTCGCCGCGCACCTTGGACTTCTCGATGTCCTGGGCGTTGATGGCGATGACCACCTCGAGCTGGTCGCGGAGCGTCGTGAGCATCTGGAGCTTGGCGTCGGGCTCGAAGCCGGGCAGCACGCGCGAGGCGTGGTAGTCGTCGATGAGCTTGCCGCCGAACTCCAGGTACAGCCTGCCGCCGAACTGCCCGATGCGATCGCGGATCCGCTCCGCCTGGAGCCTCACGTAGGCGTCGTTGTCAAAGCCCGTCTCCATGGGGCCCCCTTCTCTCGTGTTTGCACAGGTGCGATTATGGGCCAGGACCGGCTTGTGCGCTGGGCTCATTACCATCCCATGAACTCGGGGACGCCCTTCGGGGGACCGGGGCGCCCGTATTAGAATGAGGTTCCGTAGGGACCCGTTCATTTTCAGTGAAAGTGCAGGTAGAACCATATGACCAAGCACGTCTTCGTCACCGGCGGCGTCGTCTCCTCATTGGGCAAGGGCATCACCGCCGCCTCCCTCGGACGACTGCTGAAGTCCCGCGGCTACAAGGTCATGATGCAGAAGGCCGACCCGTACCTGAATGTCGACCCCGGCACCATGAGCCCGTTCCAGCACGGCGAGGTCTTCGTCACCCAGGACGGCAAGGAGACCGACCTCGACCTCGGCCACTACGAGCGCTTCATCGACGAGAACCTCACCCGCACCTCCAACTTCACCACCGGCCTCATCTACCAGTCGCTCATCGCCCGCGAGCGCGCGGGCGACTTCCTCGGCGGCACGGTGCAGGTGGTGCCCCATGTAACCAACGCCATCCGCGACAAGTTCCGCATGATCGAGGAGCACACCGACGCCGACGTCGTGATCACCGAGCTTGGAGGCACCATCGGCGACATCGAGGGCCAGCCCTTCGTGGAGGCCATGCGCCAGTTCCGCAACGAGAAGGGCCCGGCCGACGTCTGCTTCATCCACGTGAGCCTCGTGCCCTACATCAGCGCCGCCCACGAGGTGAAGACCAAACCCACCCAGCACTCGGTCAAGGAGCTCCGCTCCCTGGGCATCCAGCCCGACTTCATCGTCTGCCGCAGCGACCACGAGGTCGACGAGGCCATCCGCGCCAAGATCGCCAACTTCTGCGACGTCCCGGCCGACCATGTCTTCGAGAACTCCGACTGCCCGTCCATCTACGACGTCCCCATGCACCTCGCCGAGCAGGGGTTCGACGTGGAGGTCTGCGAGCGCCTGGGCCTCGAGCCCCGCGAGCTCAAGATCGGGGACTGGACGGCATTCACCCGCGCCATGCACGCGGCCGACGCCCAGTCCGACACCGTGCGCGTCGCCGTCGTGGGCAAGTACACCCAGCTGCCCGACGCCTACCTCTCCATCATCGAGGCCCTGCACCACTCCGGCGTCTACTTCGGCCGCCACGTGGAGGTCCAGCTGGTTGACGGCGAGAACCTCACGGCCGACGACGTCGAGGAGGTCCTGGGGTCCGCCGACGGCATCCTCGTGCCCGGCGGCTTCGGTGTGCGCGGCCTCGAGGGCAAGATCCTGGCCGCCGAGCGCGCCCGCACCCGCGAGGTGCCCTTCCTCGGAATCTGTCTCGGCATGCAGGTGGCCGTCTGCGAGTTCGCCCGCCATGTCGCCGCCATGCCCGACGCCAGCTCCACCGAGTTCGTGCCCGACTGCGAGTACCCGGTCATCGACCTCATGCCCGACCAGGAGGACGTCACCGACATGGGCGGCACCATGCGCCTGGGCGCCTACCCCTGCAAGGTGGCCCCCGGCACCCTGGCCCACGAGGCCTACGGCGAGGACCTCGTCTACGAGCGCCACCGCCACCGCTACGAGGTGAACAACGCCTACCGCGACGAGCTCCGCCAGGCCGGCCTCACCATCTCCGGCGTCTCGCCCGACGAGCGTCTCGTCGAGATGGTGGAGCTCCCCGAGGACGTGCACCCGTGGTTCGTGGCCGCGCAGTTCCACCCCGAGTTCAAGAGCCGCCCCACACACCCGCAGCCGCTGTTCCGCGAGTTCGTGCGCGCCGCGGTGGCCTACCACGACGGCTGCGACCGCCACGGGGTGGAGCCCCCGGCGGACCTCGGGTACTGACCTGTGGACATGGACGTCGCCGTGGGCGCCTTTCTCGACTACCTCGTGGCCGAGAGGGGCGCCTCGTCCAACACGGTGGCCGCCTACGGGCGCGACCTCCGGCGCTACGTCGACGACCTCGCCGAGCACGGCGTGACCGACACCTCCGGCGTCACCCGCGCCGACGTGGAGGGGCACGTCTCGCGGCTCTTTGAGCAGGGGAGGGCCGAGTCGTCGGTCAAGCGCGCCACCTCGGCCGTGAGGTCGTTCCACCGCTTCCTCGTGGCCGACCGCGTGGAGGAGGCCTACCCGGCGGCCGAGGTGCGTGCCCCCAAGCAGGGCGAGCACCTGCCCGACGTGCTCTCGGTGGAGCAGGTCTTCTCCCTCCTGGACCAGCCGTTCCCCGACGACGCCGCCGGCCTGCGCGACCGCGCCATCCTCGAGGTGCTCTACGGCTGCGGCCTGCGTGTCTCCGAGCTCTGCGGCCTGGACCTCCTGCGCGTCTCCCTCGCCGACGGGCTCGTGCGCGTCGTGGGCAAGGGGTCGAAGGAGCGCCTCGTCCCGCTGGTGGGCACCGCCGCCGACACCCTCGCGGTCTACCTCGACCGATCACGGCCCCTGTTGGCCTCCACGGCGTCCGCCGCCGGGCGCAAGGCCGCCTCTCAGGGGGCGGTCTTCCTCAACCGGCGGGGAGGCCGCCTCACGCGTCAGGCCGTCCACGGGCTCTGCGAGCGCTGGGGGCGCTATGCGGGTATCGAGGGGCTGCACCCCCACACCCTGCGCCACAGCTTCGCCACCCACATGCTCCAGGGGGGCGCCGACCTCCGGGCAGTGCAGGAGATCCTGGGTCACGCCGACGTGGCCACCACCCAGCTCTACACCCACCTGGACCAGACCCACCTGCGCGGCGTCTACCTGGGGGCGCACCCCCGGGCTCACGAGCGCTGACGCCGGCATCGCCCCGGTCTGCCCTGACGGCGGTGCCTGGCCCATCTGTCACCCAGCCCCCGATATGCGCCCCTAAGCCATCCCCGGTTGTCGGGGCCCAGCCGTCCGGGGTCTTGCATCAAAGGGGACGACCTCCCGGCCCGCGGCGCGCATCGTCAGATGCGCGCCGCGGGCCGGGCCGGAGTTCTCGTGATGCAAGACCCCGGACCCGCGTGGCGAAGGCTCCCGTTGCCGTCCCACCTTCTCCCACCGCCTGTCCCACCTCGCTCCACCATGGGGCCACATCGGCTCCCACTGGACACCCTCCGGGGTCAAATGTGGAGGCGCGTCACAAAGAGGCAACGCTTTTTCAGGGGGATGGGCCGTTTAGCCCAAGGACCGCTCCCCGCGACTCGATTCGCAATCGCATAGATGCCGATTCTGATAACACCAGCAAGTGAGGGGCGCCCTCCCGCAAACTCCGGGAGGTGGAGAACCGCCGTCCCACGGTCATCAGCAACAGTTCAGCTTATGTAACCAATGGGAAACAAAAAACTTCCGCAGGGATACTATGAGAATTGCAACCCATAAACCTATCTCTGATAATAATTCATATATGAAATAAAAAAAGAACGTCCCCGTATTTCTTAGCTAGGTTTTTGCGCCCTACCGAACAGGTTTTCGACTGAAGGCCACCAAGGGGCCTGACCTGCTCGAACAGCCGTTCTGAATCAACATGAGGTATATCAAAGTCACGGTTCGGGGCCAGATGTTGTGGGTGGGTTCTGGGGGGACAAAGTGGGTCGAAGTGTTGCTAAAAGGTGGGCGCCACCCTAGAATCAGTGCCATGCAACGGCGAGGGAGCCGGGGCAGACTCGGTTTCGCGGGGGACTCCAGATGTATCTGACGGGCAGCAGGAAGCATAGCCTTGACTCCAAGGTGCGCCTCACGCTTCCCGCCGACATGCGTCGGGAGTTCGCCGAGAAGGTCTGCCTCGTCCCCCTCAACGACGCACTGTACGGGTTCACCCCCGACGGGCACCGGGCGTGGGTCGACGGGTTCTTCCCAGACGGCTTCAACCAACGGTCCAGGGACGACGTCCGTCTCCGCCAGCTCCTGAACTCCAGGACGGTGACGGTGGACATCGACTCCGCGGGGCGCATCGCGCTCGGCAAGGTACCTGAGGACGTGCGGGCCAAGCTCGGCCTCGCTGGCGAGGTCATGGTCGTGGGCAACGACGACCACTTCGAGCTCTGGAACGTCGAGGAGTGGGAGAGGGCCCAGGAGGCCTTCGACGACGACCTCGAGGCGCTCATGTTCGGCGGGATGTAGGTGGACCATTGACAGAAGAATACCGGCACGTACCCGTACTGCTCGACGAGGTCGTCGAGCACCTCGACCCCAAACCGGGCGAGACCGTCTGCGACTGCACCCTCGGCGGGGCAGGCCACACCGTGGCCCTCGCCGCCAAGGTTGCCCCCGACGGCCTCTCCCTGGGGATCGACCAGGACGACGCGGCCCTCGCCGCGGCTTCCGGGCGCATGGAGCGTGAGGCGCCCGGGGCGGACCACCTGTTCCTCAAGGGAAACTTCGGCCAGCTCGACGAGCTCCTGCTCGAGGCCGAGGTCCCCGGGGTGGACTGCTTCCTGTTCGACATCGGGGTCTCGAGCCCGCAGCTCGACCGCGCCGAACGCGGCTTCTCGTTCCACGAGGACGCCCCGCTCGACATGCGCATGGACCCGGGGAACAACCCCACAACCGCAGCAGAGGTCATCAACACCTACTCCGAAGCCGACCTCGCCCGGATCCTACGCGTCTACGGAGACGAGCGCCACGCGGCCGCCATCGCCAAGGAGGTGGCCCGCCGGCGGGCCAAGGCGCCCATCGAGACGACCTTGGAGCTCGCCGACGCCGTGTCCTCGGCCTACCCGGCCAGGGACCGCCGTGGCAAGCACCCGGCGCGCAAGGCCTTCCAGGCCCTGCGCATCGAGGTCAACCGCGAGCTCGAGGTGCTGCGGAGCGGCCTCGAGGCTGCCATCCGCTGGGCCAACCCCGGCGGGCGCATCTGCGTCATCAGCTACCACTCCCTAGAGGACCGGCTGGTGAAGCATGTGTTCACCGAGGCCTCGCAGGGCTGCACCTGCCCACCCGACCTCCCGGTCTGCGTGTGCGGGAACGTGCCGGTACTCCGAGTCGAGACCCGTCGGCCCATAACGGCCGCCGACGGGGAGGTACAGGCGAACCCCCGGGCACGGAGCGCCAAGATGCGCGTCGCGGTCAAGCTGTGACGCACACGCGGCACCGGGCCCACCCCAATCAGCTTTATCTGGGCCGCAAGGCCCTCGGATAAAGACGCGGGCACCACCGACGCACCACTACCACACCACAACGCACCTCAAACGCACCACCAACGCACCACACCACACTCCACCGCACCACACTTTCATTGGGGGCACCATGAACTACCGGGGATCTGAGGCCGAGCGCCTCGACAGTCGCGACTCCGCGCGGCAGGGCGCGCGCCGCTCCTTCGACGTCGTCGAGGGCGCGGGGCTCGACTCCGCCGTCCGACGCGGCGTGGCCCCGGAGCGCCTGGCGGCCTTCAGACTCGCGCTCGCGTGCGTGGCGGTCTTTCTCGTCCTGGGCGTCGCCCGCGTCGCCGTCACGGCGGCCACCGTCCAGACCCTCGAGGCCAACTCCGGGCTCGCCGGCCAGGTCAGCGCCGCCGAGGACACCGCCAAGGAGCTCCGCATCGAGGCCGCGGTGCTCTCCAACAACTCGCGAATCACCACCATCGCCACCGAGAACCTCGGCATGGTCTACGCGGGTGCCGGCGAGTCGCTCACCGTGAGCGTCTCCTAGGGCACGCCAGCGACCTGCCGGGGCCGCCCCCGAGGAGGGCCCGTGTCACGGAACCAACAACCCAAGCGCCCCAGGAGCCCCCGCAGCCGCGGGGGCTCTTCCTACGACGGCGAGCGGAGCCAGGCCCAGAAGGGCCTCTTCTCGTCCATGGGCTACCTGCTTCTGGCCATGGGGGTCGTGGGCGTCGCGCTCGTCGCCCGCCTCGTGTGGCTCCAGGTGGTCGACGGCCCCCGCATCGCGGAGGACGCCCGCACCCAGCGCACCAACGTCATGACCCTCCAGGCCAAGCGCGGCACCATCTACGACCGCAACGGCAACGTGCTGGCCACCTCCGTGGAGTGTCGCACCCTCTATGCCAACCCCAAGGAGGTCACCGACCCCCAGGCCGTGGCCAAGGTGCTCGCCGACAACCTCGGCGGCACGGCCCAGGACTACCTCTCGTACCTCACCCAGGACACCACGTTCGTCTACATCAGGCGCAAGGTCGACACCTCGGTGGCCGACAAGATCCGCTCCGCCCTGGCCAAGGCCGAGCTCACCGGCCTCTACCAGCTGCCCGACATGAAGCGCGTGTACCCCTATGGCGCCGTGGCCGGTCAGGTGCTGGGCCTCGTGGGCACCGACGGCGAGGGCCTCACGGGCCTCGAGCTCCAGTACAACGACATCCTCTCGGGCAAGAACGGCGAGCGCGTCCTCGAGACCGGCGTCGGCGGTACCCCCATCGCCGGCGGCGCCTACATGGAGGAGCCCGCGCAGGACGGCACCGACATCGTCATCTCCCTCGACATCGACATCCAGGAGATAGCCGAGAAGAAGGTCGAGGAGGGTGTGGGCACCTACTCCGCCGAGACCGGGTTCGCCACGGTGGTGGATCCCAAGAACGGCCAGATCCTCGCCATGTGCTCCACGCCGTTCCTCGACCCCGAGGACACCGCCGAGGTGACGCCCGAGCAGCTCACCGTCAGGAGCTTGACCGACTCCTACGAGCCCGGCTCCGTCATGAAGGTGCTGACGCTGGCCGTGGGCCTGGAGAACCACTCCTTCAACCTCGACACGAGCTTTACGGTCCCCGGGAAGGTGCAGGTGGGCGACGACTACGTCGGCGACGACGACGACCGCAAGGAGACCATGGCCATGACGCCGCGCGAGATCATGCGGCGCTCCTCCAACGTCGGCGCCGTCCTCATGGGCACCGCCGAGGGGGCCCAGGCCTTCTCGGAGGGCATCGCCAGGTTCGGCATCGGCCAGACCACGGGCATCGACTACCCCGGCGAGGTGGCGGGCCTCGTGACACCCCTCGACTCCTACACCTCCGCCTCCCTCGGCGCCATGTCCTTCGGCCAGGGCGTGGCGATCCCGGGCATCCAGATGGTGCGGGCCGTGTCGGCCGTGGCCAACAAGGGCGTCCTCACGACGCCCCACTTTCTCATCTACAAGGGCACCGAGGAGGTGCAGTGGCCGGAGGGGGAGCGGGCCTGCTCCGAGGAGACCGCAGACCAGGTCGTCGACGTCATGCGCACGGTGGTCCAGGAGGGCACCGCCACCAAGGCCGCCGTCGAGGGCTACGACATCGCGGCCAAGACCGGCACGGGCGAGCAGGCCTCCGAGGAGGGCGGTTACAAGAAGGACAGCTACCTCGCCTCCTTGGTGGGGTTCGCCCCCGCGTCCGACGCCGACGTGCTCGTGTACGTTGCGTTCAACGGTGTGTCGCAGCTGGCCTCGGATTCTGCGGCCCCGGTCTTCTCGGCTATCATGGGTGAGTCGCTCTTGGACATGGGTGTGGACCCCACCGCCTGACGAGCGCTTTCGGCTTTCACGATCGGGCGCACCGCGCCTCTAGGGGAGTGACATGTACAGAGCATCGGTATCAGAGACCGCCCGACGCGGCGGCGCCACCGTGGTGGCGGGCGACGCGTCCGTCGAGGTCGGGGACTTCACGGTCGACTCGCGGTCCGTGGGGGAGGGCGGCTGCTTCGTCTGCTTCCACGGCGAGTCCCGCGACGGCAACGCCTATGCCGCCGCGGCCCTCGAGGCCGGGGCGGCCTGCGTGGTCATGACCCGCGAGGCCACGGCCGCGGAGGCCGCCCTCGCCGAGGCGCACGGCGCCTGCCTCCTCAGGGCCGACGGCGACGACGCCGAGGGCTTCCTGCTCCGCCTCGCCGAGTCCTGGCGCCTCGAGCAGGGCTGGTGCGTCGTGGGCGTCACGGGTTCCGTGGGCAAGACCACCACCAAGGACATGCTCGCCTGCGCCCTGGCCGCCGCATGGCGCGTGCACTCCAACAGGGGCAACCTCAACAGCGTCATCGGCGTGCCCCTCACCGTGCTCTCCGCCCCGGACGACACCGAGGTCTTCGTGTGCGAGATGGGCATGAACCACGTGGGCGAGATCGACGCCATCGCCCGCTGCGCCCGCCCCCACGTGGGCTGCGTGACCAACATCGGCACGAGCCACATCGGCATCCTCGGCAGCCGCGGGAACATCGCCCGTGCCAAGGCCGAGATGGTGCCCTGGCTGGCGGCCGACCGCGGGCTGGCCTCGTCCCCCGCCCCCGCCCCCGCCATGGCCCTCACGGCCTCCGACGACTTCACCGCCCTTATCGGCGGTATCTGCGAGGAGGAGGGCGTGGCCACCGACGTCGTGGGCGGCCGGGACTCCGCCGTGCGCGCCGAGGGCGTGGAGCTCGACGGCGACGGCTGCCCCCGCTTCACCGTGGTGACGCCCCAGGGGTCCTCCGAGGTCCACCTGCGCCTCAGCGGGCGCCAGACCGTGCCCGACTTCCTTTTGGCCGTGGACCTCTGCCTGCGCCTGGGCATGGGGCTCGGCGACGTGGTGGCGGCCCTCGAGGCCATGGAGCCCACACACATGCGCGCCGAGGTCGTGGCCGCCGCCCGCGGCTTCCGCGTCATCGACGACTCCTACAACGCTAGCCCGTCCTCCATGGCCGCGGCCCTCGACCTGCTTTGCGAGATGGACTGCGACGGGCGCCGCGTGGCCGTGGTGGGGGAGGTGGGCGAGCTCGGTGACGAGGCACCCCGCCTCCACGGGCTCATGGGCGCCTACCTGGCCGCCAAGCCCCTCGACATCGTGTGCGTCGTGGGCGGGGAGATGGCCGACGCCATGGCCGACGCCGCCCTCGTCATGGGGCTGTCGGACGACCGCCTCGTCCGCGTGCCCACCGCTGCCGACGCAGCGCGCGTCCTCGGCCCCGTCCTCGGCGAGGGCGACCTCGTCCTGGCCAAGGCGTCCCGCTCCGTGGGGCTCGACGCGTTCGTGGAAGAGGTGCGTGCCTGATGCTCGCCGTCCCCGCCTACCCCACCTACACGATCTTCCTCGCCTTCGGCATGGCCGTCGTCGTCGCCATCCTGCTCATGCCGCCCTTCATCCGCTTCATGAAACGCGACGGCATCGGCCAGCAGGTGCGTGCCGACGGCCCCCAGACCCACCTCGTCAAGCAGGGCACGCCCACCATGGGCGGCGTCGTGATCCTGGTCGCCATCCTCGTCACGCTCGTGTTCTTCGGCCTGTGGAGCCCCGACCTCATCCTCGCCGTCGGTGCCACCTACGCCACGGCCCTGCTCGGCCTGGCCGACGACATCGAGTCGGTCTCCCACGGCCGCTCCCTCGGCCTCACCCCGGCCCAGAAGATGGCGGGGCTCACCCTGGTCTCCGTGGTCTTCTGCCTCCTGGCCGTCAACTGGGCCGGCATCACCCCCACGGTCACCTTCCCGGGCGGCTTCTCCGTCGACCTCGGCGTGCTGGCCTTCTCCGTCGGCGGCGTGTCCGTGCCCTGGGTCTACATGGTCTTCGTGTTCCTGCTCTTCGCGGGCCTCTCCAACGCCGTCAACCTCACCGACGGCCTCGACGGCCTTGCCGCGGGCACGGTGCTCGTGGTCATGGTCTTCATGGCCATGGTGTGCTTCCGCTACAACGAGCTCTCCCTCGCCGTCTTCGCCGCCTGCGTGGCCGGTGCCTGCGTGGGCTTCCTTTGGTACAACTGCCACCCGGCCCAGGTCTTCATGGGGGACACCGGGTCGCTCGCCCTCGGCGCCGCCTTCGCGGCCTTGGCGGTCCTCACCAAGACCGAGGTCACCTCGCTCATCATGGGCGGCCTCTTCATCGTCGAGGCCCTCTCGGTCATGATTCAGGTGGTCAGCTTCAAGAAGACCGGCAAGCGCGTCTTCCTCATGGCACCCCTGCACCACCACTTCGAGAAGAAGGGTTGGAGCGAGACCAAGGTGGTCATCCGCTTCTGGATCGTCTCGGCCGCCTTCGCCGCCCTCGGATTCGCGCTCTACTTCCAACTCGGATAAGGAGGCACCTCCCATGGACAACGTCCGTCCCGACGCGCTGGGGGACGTGCTGGTCCTGGGCCTGGGCCACACCGGCCAGGCCGTGGCCCGCTACCTCCTGCACCTGGCCGACGACCCCGCGACCGCGGCCCGTGTGGGCTCGGTGACCGTGGTCGGCGGCGCCAAGAGCTCCGACGGCCCCGCCGCCCGGGCGCTCCGCGCCGCCGGCGCCGCCGTGACCGTGGGGGAAGACTCCGTGGAGGGCTCCTACGACCTCTGCGTCGCGAGTCCCGGCATCTCCGAGTTCTCCGATCTGTTCGCCGCGGGCCGTGCCGCCTCGGGCGCCGTCGTCGGCGAGCCCGAGCTCGTGTGGCGCGAGAGCCCCGAGCGCTGGATCGCCATCACCGGCACCAACGGCAAGACCACCACGACGTCGCTCGCGACCGCGCTCCTGACGGGCGCCGGCATCGACGCCGTGTCCGTGGGAAACATCGGCACCAACCTCGCCGACGCCCTCGACGCGGGGCGCCCGGCGGGCCGGTGGTACGTGACCGAGCTCTCGAGCTTCCAGCTGGCCACCACCGAGCGTCTCCACCCCCGGGTCGCCTGCCTGCTCAACGTGACGCCCGACCACCTGGAGTGGCACCGCACGTTCGACGGCTACGTCGCGGCCAAGGAGCGCGTCTTCGCCAACCTCGACCCCTCCGACCTCGCCGTGCTCGTCGTGGACGACCCGGTGTGCGCGCGGGTGGCCGACGGCCTCGAGGCCCGCGGCCTCACGGTCTGCCGCGTTTCCGTGGAGGGCGTGCCCGACGCCCCGTGCCGCGCCTACCTCGACGGGGACACCCTCACCGTGGACCTGCCCGACGGCACCCACCGCCTCGCGGACTTCTCCGCCATGGCGCTCGAGGGGCCCCACAACGCCGCCAACGCCCTCGTGGCGAGCGCCTGCGCGCTGTTCGCCGGGGCGCCCGACGACGCCGTGACCGCCGGGCTCGTCGCCTTCGGCCCCCTGGAGCACCGCATCGAGCCCGTCCGCACCGTGGACGGCGTGCGCTACGTCAACGACTCCAAGGCCACCAACACCGACGCCGCCGTCACGGCCGTGGGCGCCTTCGCCCCAGGCACCGTGGTGTGCCTCGTGGGAGGCCACGACAAGGGCGGCGACCTCGCCGACTTCTGCCGCGCCATGGGCGGCGCCTGCCGTGCCGTCGTCGCCTACGGCGAGGCCCGGGCCCGCATGGGCGGCGCCCTCGAGGAGGCCGGCGTCCCCGTGACCTACGCACCCCACATGGCCGAGGCCCTCGAGGCCGCCCGCGCCCTCGTCCGGCCGGGCGACGTCGTGCTGCTGTCGCCGGCGTGCTCCTCCTTCGACGAGTTCTCCGGCTACGAGGAGCGCGGCCGCGCCTTCAAGGACCTCGTCCGAGCCCTCGTGCCGGAGGGGGGCCGCCGGTGAGCCGGGCCCGCAGCGACAGGGGCGCCGCCAAGGCCCCCGCCAAAGACGCCCCCAAGGCCGCCGGCGGCGCCCGCGGCGCGTCCGACTGGCTCTCGTCGGTGGCCGCCAAGGTCCCCGCGCGCATTATGGAGCCGCGTCTCACGCTCATCCTCGCCACGACGGCCCTGGTGGTGTTCGGCCTCGTCATGGTGTACTCCGCCTCGTCCGTCAAGGGCATCATCAACGGCGAGAGCCCCTCCTCGTACCTCGTGAAGCAGCTCATCGGCACCATCCTCGGCCTCGTGGCCTGCGTCGTGTGCGCCAAGGTCGACTACCACACGTGGGGGCGCCGGTGTCTGCCGTGCCTCTGGGTCCTCGCCGTGTTGCTCATGGTGGTCGTGCACCTGCGCGGCACCGACTCCCACGGCGCCACGCGCTGGATCTCCCTGGGCCCGCTCTCCTTCCAGCCGTCGGAGTTCGCCAAGATCGTGGTGGTCGTGACGGCCGCCGCGGTCATCGCCGACTACGTGGTGGGGCACCGCCCCGCCACGCCTGTCGCCTTCCTCGGGGAGGCGGCCTGGAAGGTCGGCCTGCCCGTGGCGCTCGTCCTGTTCCAGCCCGACAAGGGCACGACGCTCGTGCTCGGGGCAGTCATCTTCTGCCTCTGCCTCATGGCGGGGCTGCCGAGGAGGCCCCTTCTCGTCTGCGCGGCCGTCGCCGTGGCCGCCTACCTCGCCCTGTCCCTCAAGGACGACTACTCACGCAGCCGTTTCCTCATCTTCCTCAACCCCGACTCCGACCCCACGGGGGCCGGCTACCAGGTGATCCAGAGCTTCCGCGCCTTCGGCTCGGGGGGCCTCTTCGGCACGGGCATCGGCATGGGAGCCATGAAGTACTCGTACCTGCCCGAGGCCCACAACGACTTCATCCTCGCCGTCATCGGCGAGGAGTGCGGCCTCGTGGGCATGGTCCTGGTCATCGCGCTCTTCGCCCTGATCCTGTGGTCGGGCTTTCGCATCGCGCGGAACGCCCCCGACTTTTTCGGCAGCCTCCTGGCGGCGGGGTCGAGCATGCTCATCGTCTTCACGTTCCTGCTCAACCTTTCCGGCGTCATCGGCGCCTTCCCGCTCTCGGGCAAGGCCGTGCCGTTCCTGTCCTACGGCGGCACGTCGATGATGGCGTCGCTGCTCGTCGTGGGGACGATCCTCTCGGTGTCGGTGCACAGCCGTCTACCCGAGACGGTCCACGACCGGCGGCGTCGGAGCCTCGGGGTCGTGCGCGACGGCGCCCCGGCACCCGTGCCGACGGTCGAGGGCTCCACGGCCGGCGCCCCCACGGCGCGGTCGCTGCGCCTCGTGCACGACTCCGGCTCCCGCGGCGACGCCCGGCGGGGAGACCCGGGGGCCGGGGGCCGGTCGGGCGACCGCGGCGGCGGCCGCGAGGGGTCCGGAAGGGACGGGTCCCACCCGGAGGCGCGACGCACCCGCGACTCCAGCGGGCGCGAGCGGATCGAGCTGGGGCGGAGCGCCACCGAGCGCCTCAGGCCCGAGCGGGGGCCGGAGGTGCGCGAGCGTCGCGGCCCCTCGTCAAGGAACACCGGAAGGAGATAGCCCGTGGGTGATTCGCTGAACGTGGTCATCGCCGCCGGCGGCACCGCCGGCCACATCAACCCGGCCCTTGCCTTGGCCGAGGAGCTCCGCGACCGGGGCCACCGCGTCACGTTCTTCGGCCAGACGGCCAAGCTCGAGGGGACCCTCGTGCCCGAGGCGGGCTTCGACTTCGTGCCCATCGAGGTGCGGGGCTTCGACCGCTCGCGGCCCTGGACGGCCGTCTCGGCCCTCGTGCGTACCAAGATGGCGGAGCGCGACGTCGCGGTACACTTCGCCCGCACCGGCGCCCCCGACGTCGCCGTGGGCTTCGGCGCCTACGTGGAGGTCCCCCTGCTGTCCTGGTGCGCCGCGCATGGGGTGCCGGTCATCCTCCACGAGCAGAACTCGGTGCCGGGCCTCGCCAACAAGATGCTCGCCCCCAAGGCGGCCACGGTGGCCGTGGCGCTGCCCCAGGCCGTGAGGACGCTCTCCGGCCACGCCGGGGCCGGCACCAACGTCGTGGTGGTGGGCAACCCCGTCCGCCGCTCCGTCATCGAGGGCGACGGCGCCCGCGGCCGCGCCTCCCTCGGCATCCCCGACGACGCCCGGGTCCTCCTCGTCTTCGGCGGCTCCCTCGGCGCGGCGTCCGTCAACGACGCCATGGTGGCCCTCAAGGACGAGCTCCTGTCGCGTCCCGACCTCCATGTGGTCCACTCCTGCGGCCGCGACGGCTACGAGGCCACGGTCGAGGGGCTCCGCCTCACCGACGGGGAGGCGGCCCGCTGGCACGTGGTGCCCTACATCGCGGACATGGGCGACATGCTCGCCGCCGCCGACCTTGTGGTCTCGCGCGCCGGCGCCAGCTCCATAGCCGAGATCGCGGCCCTCGCGGTGCCCTCGGTGCTCGTGCCCTACCCGCATGCCACGGCCGATCACCAGACCACCAACGCGCAGTTCCTCGTGGGGGCGAAGGCGGCGGTCCTCGTCCGCGACGACGAGCTCTCCGACCCCTCCTTCCAGGGGTTGCTCACGGGCCTCCTCGACGACCGCGCGCGCCTGGACGCCATGCGGGCGGCCGCCCGCGGCCTCGCCCAGGACCAGGCCGCGGCGCGCCTGGCGGACCAAACGGAGAAACTGGGGAAACAGGGCCGCTAGCCGGCTCAGGGGCTACAGTCTTTACCGATACGGACACGGCTGTCGCGCCCCGCCCGGGGCGCTCGAGAGGGGCATCCATGACAGACAACGGGCTTGGCTTCGAGCGCGCCCACTTCATCGGCATCGGCGGCGCGGGCATGAGCGGCATCGCCCTCGTCCTCCACGAGCGCGGCTGCGCGGTCACCGGCTCCGACCTCAAGGAGTCCCGCTACGTGCGCGACCTGCGCGACGCCGGCATCGAGGTCGCCATCGGCCACCGGGCCGAGACGGTCGACGAGCACCGCCCCGACGTCGTGGTGACCTCCACGGCCGTGCCCGAGACCAACCCCGAGGTGGTGCGCGCCAAGGAGCTCGGCATCCCCGTGTGGCCCCGCGCCAAGATGCTCTCGGCGCTGTCCCGCGGCCGCCGTACCGTGGCCGTCGCCGGCACCCACGGCAAGACCACGACGTCGTCCATGACGGCCACGATGCTGGCCAACATGGGCCTCGACCCGTCGTTTCTCATCGGCGGCATCGTGGAGGACTTCGACACCAACGGCCGCAACGGCTCCGGCGACCTCTACGTGGCCGAGGCCGACGAGTCGGACGCGTCGTTCCTGCTGCTCGACCCCGACATCGTAGTGGTCACCAACATCGAGGCCGACCACCTGGACCATTACGGCAGCCTCGAGGCCATCGAGGAGGCCTTCTCCCAGTTCATGGCCTCGGCCGGCGAGGACGGCACCGTCATCTGCTGCGGCGAGAACCCCCACGTGGTGGAGCTCGCCCGCGCCGCCGGCCCCCGCGTGGTCTCCTACGGCTTCGGCGGCCAGAACGACGTCGTCTGCACCCCGGACGCCGCCACCCGCTCCATCTCAAGCTCCATGGAGGTGGGCTTCCCCGACGGCCAGCTCGCCCACGTGACCATCAAGGGCAACCCCGGCTCCCACAACCAGCTCAACGCCACGGCGGCCCTCACCGTCGCCTGGGTGCTGGGCCTCGACATCGCCGAGGCCGCCCGGGCCCTCTCCGAGTTCGGCGGCGTGCGGCGCCGCTTCACCCACGTGGGCGACGTCGCCGGCGTCACCGTGGTGGACGACTACGGCCACCATCCCACCGAGGTGGCCGCCACCCTCGCCGCGGCCTCCGGCCTCGACTTCGACCGCGTGGTGGTGGCCTTCCAGCCCCACCGCTACAGCCGCACCCAGGCCCTTGCCCCGCAGTTCGCCCATGCCTTTGACGACGCCGACGCCCTGCTCGTCATGGACGTCTTCCCAGCCGGCGAGATGCCGGTGCCCGGCGTCTCCGGCAAGACCGTGGCGTCGGCCGTGGAGGCCGCCGGCTCGGTGGGCGACGTCCGCTACGTCCCCGGCCGCGCCGCCATCGCCGCCGCCATCGCCGAGGAGGTCCGCCCCGGCGACCTCCTCATCACCATGGGTGCCGGCGACGTGACCATGGTGGGCCGCGAGTTCATCGAGCTCATGAAGGAGCGCGAGTCCTAAGGGCGCCCCTCCCCCTCAAACGCGCCGCCACCGCACCCCCGGGAGACCAATGAGCCTGTTCAATGCATTCATGTCGCTGTCCGGCGCCTACGACGCCGACGTGCGCCGGGACGAGCCGCTCTCCCGGCGCACGTCGCTGCGCGTGGGCGGCCCGGCCGCCCTCTCGTGCTGCGCCCACAGCTACCCGGCGTTGGCGCGGGTCCTCGACACCCTCCGGCGGGAGGGCGTGCCCACGGCCGTCCTCGGCAAGGGGTCCAACGTGCTCGTCTCCGACGACGGGTACGAGGGCTGCATCGTGAGCCTAGGCCGCGAGTTCTCCCGCATCGTGGTGGACGTCGAGCGGGGGACGGTGTCGGCGGGCGCCGGCGTGCAGCTCGCCAAGGTGGTCAACGCCGCCTATCAGAGCGGCCTCTCGGGCCTCGAGGACCTCGCGGGCATACCTGGGACCGTGGGGGGCGCCGTCGTCATGGATGCCGGCAGCCGCCACCACTGGATCGGCGCCGCCGTGAGGGCCGTCGTCTGCGCCAAGCCGGGGGAGGGGCTCGTCCGCCACGAGGGGCCCGACATCGACTGGGGCTACCGGCGGACCTCCATCCCCGCCGACGAGACCGTCCTCGAAGTGGAGCTCTCCCTCGCCCCGTCCACCAAGCCCCAGGTGGCCCGCGCCATGGACCGTCGGCTGGCCGTCCGCAAGGGGAGGGTCCCCATGGGCGTCCCCTCCACCGGCGAGGTCTTCATGGACCCGCCGGACCTCTCGGCCTCCCGGCTCCTCGCCGACGCGGGGCTCCGGGGCGCGCGGTCGGGGGGCGCGCTGGTGAGCCGGCTCGACCCCGGCTACATCGTCAACGACCGTCAGGCGCGCGCCGTGGACGTGCTCGCGCTCATGCACCGCATGCAGGAGACCGTGGAGGAGGCGAAGGGTGTCAGGCTCAAACCGCAGGTCAAATTCCTCGGCTTCCAGTCGTAGGCGCACGGACCGGCCCGCGAGGGGGCGGCGCCAGGCGCCCGCGCCCCGTCCCACCCGGCGCCTCGCGGCGGCGGGCAGCGCGCGCGAGACCAAGTCCGTCGGCCGCCTCTCGGTCGCGGGCCTCGGCCTCACCGACCACAAGCGCCGCCCCTGGCCGGCCGCCCTCAAGTGGGCCGTCGCGGCCCTCGTCGCCGTCGGCCTCGTGGTGGGCGCTCTCTTCGCGGCGAGCCTGACCCCCGTCTTCACGGCCACCTCCATCGAGGCCGAGCCGTCCGACCACCTCACGGCCGAGAACATCATCAAGCTGGCCGCCGTGCCCGACGGCGCCACGCTCCTCAACGTCGACACCGGGGCCATCGCCGAGCGCTTGGCCAAGAACCCGTGGGTCGCCGATGTGAGCGTGCGGCGGGAGTACCCCGACCGCCTCCGCATTACCGTGACGGAGCGCGACATCCTCGCCATCGTGGTCGTGAGCTCCGGCAACGTCGCGTGGTACCTGTCGTCAGACGGCACCTGGGTGGAGCCCGCCAAGCTTGCCGGCGGCTCCGACAGCCTGGCCGACCAAGCCCTCGCCCTCGCGCGCCAGGAGGGCTGCCTGCTCATCCGCGACGTGCCGGGCACCGTGTCGCCCAAGGCCGGTGCCAAGACCACGGACGCCCCCATCCTCGGCGTCATCGACTACCAGAAGGGCTTCACCAAGGGCCTCGCCGACCAGGTGGTGTCCTACTCGGCCTCGAGCGAGGAGGCCATCTCGTGCGTGCTCGAGAGCGGCATCGAGGTGAGCCTCGGCGACCCCTCCCAGATCTCGTCGAAGGAGGCCGTCGTCAACGAGCTCATGGCCCAGCACCCCAACCAGCTCACCTACATCAACGTTCGCAACCCCGCCAAGCCGAGCTTCCGTAGGGTCTCGAGCAACTCCGTGGCCCAGGGCAGCGGTGTGCAGGCGCCGGCAGCCGACGGGGGAGGGGGCGACCCGCAGGCCCAGGGGGACAGCTCCCAGGGCTCCGGTGACGGTACCAGGACGGGGGACGGCGACCAGTCCGCCGACGGCTCACTGCCCACACAGGATGGTTGAGGGTGAGGTAGAGGGTTATGCTTTTGAAAGCCGCCGGTAAAGGCTCTAGCTGGGACGTTCATAGGACTGACAGACCGGTTGACGGGTCACTCGCATTTATGGCAATATAAGTCGCTTTAGCTGATTCGTAGAGCTTAACTTGAACCTTAGGGTTCAGCGGGGGAGGGCGAGCAGGCGTCCGCCTCGAAGAAGAAGGACCTGCGCACCACACAGGAAGGCCGGGAGCATCCCGAGGAGGAACCATGAAGGACACCGAGACCCCCAACAACTACCTCGCCGTCATCAAGGTCGTGGGCGTGGGCGGCGGCGGCACCAACGCCGTCAACCGCATGATCGAGGAGGGCATCCGCGGCGTCGAGTTCGTCGCCGTGAACACCGACGCCCAGGCCCTCGCCCTCTCCGACGCCGACATCAAGGTGCACATCGGCACCGACCTCACCAAGGGCCTTGGCGCCGGCGCCAACCCCGAGGTGGGCATGCAGGCCGCCGAGGACTCCCGCGACGAGATCAAGGCCGCCCTCGCCGGCGCGGACATGGTCTTCATCACCGCGGGCGAGGGCGGCGGCACCGGCACCGGCGCCGCCCCCGTCGTGGCCGACATCGCCAAGAACGACATCAAGGCCCTCACCGTGGCCGTCGTCACCCGCCCGTTCACCTTCGAGGGCCGCAAGCGCGGCCAGCAGGCCGTGGACGGCGTGGACGCCCTCGCCGAGAACGTCGACACCCTCATCGTCATCCCCAACGACCGCCTGCTCGACCTCGCCGAGAAGAAGACCACCATGCTCGAGGCCTTCCGCATGGCCGACGACGTGCTGTGCCAGGGCACCCAGGGCATCACGGACCTCATCACGGTCCCCGGCCTCATCAACCTCGACTTCGCCGACGTCTGCACCATCATGCGCGGCGCCGGTACGGCCATGATGGGCATCGGCCTCGCCTCCGGCGACTCCCGCGCCGCCGACGCCGCCCAGGAGGCCATCTCCAGCCGCCTGCTCGAGAGCTCCGTGGACGGCGCCACCCGCGTCCTGCTCTCCATCTCCGGCAACAAGGACCTCGGCATCCAGGAGATCAACGACGCCGCCGAGGTCATCGCCCAGAACGTGGACGCCGACGCCAACATCATCTTCGGCACCGTGGTCGACGAGAGCCTCGGCGACCAGGTGCGTGTGACCGTCATCGCCACCGGCTTCAACGACGGCAACGTGCAGCCCCAGCTCAACATGGGCGGCTTCGGCGCCTCCGCGCCCAAGCGCGCCGCGGCCCCGGCCCCTAAGCCCGCCTCCAACAACTTCGGGGACCGCGAGTTCGACATCCCCGACTTCCTCAAGCGCGCCCGCGGCTGATGGGCGCCCCCTCCTTGGTGGAGAGGACCGTCGACGGCGTGACCCTGCTCGGCGACTTCGGTCGCCCGAGCAGGGTCACGTTCGCGTTCACGGAGCGCACGGGCGGTGTCTCCCTGCCCCCTTTCGAATCCCTCAACCTCGGCGACCACGTGGGCGACGACCCCGCCGCCGTGGCCGAGAACCGCGCCCGCGCCCTGGCGGCCCTGGGGGCCGGCGACATCGCCGGGTCCCTCGTGGTCCCCAACCAGGTGCACGGCGACCGCGTGGTGACCGTCCGCTCCGCCGACCCCGCGGCCGTGGCCGCGGCCCGCTCCGAGGCCGCCGAGGGGGCCGACGCCGTGGTGTGCCTCGTCCCCGGGGTGCCGGTGCTCCTGTGCTACGCCGACTGCGTCCCCGTGGTGCTCGTGGCCCCCGACGGCTTTGCCGTCGTCCACTCGGGCTGGAAGGGTACATACGCACGCATAGCCGCCAAGGCGCTCGGGGCGCTGTGCGAGGGCTCCCCGGTGCCCCCGTCCTCGGTGCGGGCCTACCTCGGCCCCCATATCGCGGGATGTGACTATGAGGTGTCGACCGAGCTGCTTAATCGGTTCGAAACCGAGTTTGGTAGCATTGTCGGGGTCGACGCCAGCCACCTCTCGCTGGCCGCGGCCATCGTGAACACGCTCGTGAGTGCAGGGATGGACCCGTGCAACATCGTGAACCCAGAGATATCGACGCCCGCCTCCACGGACCGCTTCTTCTCGTACCGCGCCGAGGGGGGCATGTGCGGGCGGCACGGCGCGGTGGCCTGGCTCGCCCCGTGAGGCGCTTCGGCGCGCTGGCGTGCCTCGCGGCCTGCGTCGTCGCCCTCGCCGGCTGCGCCCCCTCGTCCGGGGCGACCGGCGACACCGTGACCGTCGCCGGCTCCACCACGGTCATGCCCATCGCCGAGATGGCGGCGGAGCGCTTCCAGGAGCTCACGGGCGACCGCGTCCTCGTGAGCGGGCTGGGGTCCTCCGCGGGCATCGAGGCCGTCATGAACGGCACGGCCGACATCGCCACCTCGAGCCGCGGCCTCACGGCCGCCGAGGAAGCCACCGGCGAGCTCGTCACCACCGTCATCGCCCGCGACGGCATCGCCGTCATCGTCAACGCCGGCAACCCGGTGGGCAACCTGACCGTCGGCCAGCTCCGCGCCGTGTACGCCGGCGACGTCACCAACTGGTCCGAGCTCGGCGGCCCCGACCTCCCCATCCTCGTGGTCAACCGCGACGAGGCCTCCGGCACCCGCGAGGCCTTCAAGTCCATCGTCATGGACGGCGCGCGCTTCGACGCCTCGGCGGCCGTGCTCCCCGGCACGGGCCAGGTTCGCGACGTCGTGAGCCGCACCCCGGGCGCCATCGGCTACATCTCCATCGGCTTCGTGGACTCCGCCTTCACCACCTCCAAGGTCAAGGCGCTCTCCATCGACGGCGTCGAGCCCACCGAGGCCAACGTCGCCAGCGGCGTGTACCCCGTCTCGCGCAGCCTCTACCTCTTCACCAAGGGCGAGCCCTCCGGCGAGGCGAAGGCCTACATCGACGAGGTCCTGTCGCCCGACATGGCCCAGACCATCCGAGACGCCGGCTACATCCCGGCCTCCGAGTCGGAGGGAGGCGACGCCTCGTGAGCAAGAAGGAAGAGCCCCTGCTCAAGCCCCCGCGCCTGGATGACATCGACCCCAACACGGCGCCGGCGCACAGCTCCAACCTCAAGCTCGTTAGCCGCTCCACCATGATCAAGGAGCGTGCCCTCGAGGGCCTCTTCCTCGTGTGCGCCTGCGTGGCCGTCCTGGCCGTGCTGCTCATCTTCGTCTTCACGCTGTGGAAGGCGATGCCCGTCCTCTCCGACATCGGCATCCTGAGCTTCTTCGGGCTCACCTGGGCGCCCTCTGAGGGGGAGTACGGCATCATGGCCCTGCTCGCCGGCTCCGTCATCGTGACGGCCGGCGCCTTGGTCATCGGCGTGCCCCTCGCCATCGGCTGCGCCGTCTACCTCACCGAGATCGCCAACAAGCGCCTCTCGGGCATCGTGTCGACGGCCGTCGACCTCCTGGCCGGCGTCCCCTCGGTCATCTACGGCTTCTTCGGCCTCGTCATCCTGCGGCCCCTCGTCGCCGACGCCACGGGCGGCCTGGGCTTCGGTGCCCTCACAGCGTGGCTCGTGCTCGCCATCATGATCGTGCCCACCATCACGACGCTCACCATGGACGCCCTGCGCTCCATCCCCATGGGCGTGCGCGAGGCCAGCTACTCCATGGGCGCCACCAAGTGGCAGACCATCTACAAGGTGGTCCTCCCCGCGGCCAAGCTCGGCATCGTCAACGCCGTGGTGCTCGGCATGGGCCGCGCCATCGGCGAGACCATGGCCGTCCTCATGGTCGTGGGCAACGCCCCCGTGGTGCCCGAGAGCGTCTCGAGCCCCATCTCCACCCTCACGAGCCAGATCGCCCTCGACATGGGCTACTCCAGCGGCCTGCACCGCTCCGCGCTGTTCGGTATGGGTGTGGTGCTCTTCGTCATCTCCGCGGGGCTCGTGGGACTCGTGCGTCTGGTGAGCCGTCCCCGCGAGGCCAAGGTGGACACCGAGAAGCTCGCCGAGGAGCGCCGCGAGAGGGAGGACGGGACCCGCGCCACCCAGTGGGAGCTCGCCGAGGACGTCGCCGCCCCTCCCGCCGGTCTCGCCGCCGACGTGGCGGCCCAGGAGGGTTCCCGCGCCCGCATCAAGCGGCTCCTGTCGTCCGGTGCGTCGCCCAAGGTGTCCAAGTCGGCCACCAACAGCGCCATGCTCGGCGTCTTCCGCACCGCCGGCGCCGTCACCACGGCGGTGCTCGTGCTCATCATCCTGTTCGTGGCGGTCAACGGCCTGCCGGCGATGAGCCTGGACTTCGTGTTCGGCTGGCCCGAGGGCGTCAACGCCGAGGGCGGCATCTTCCCCACGATCGTCTCGTCGCTCTACGTGACGGCCCTGGCCATGCTCGTCTGCACGCCCATCGCCGTGCTCGCAGCCGTGTACCTGGCCGAGTACGCCAAGCAGGGCCGCCTCGTGAACTTCATCCGCTACGCGAGCGACACCCTGTCGTCGGTCCCCTCCATCGTCATGGGCCTGTTCGGCTTCGCCCTGTTCGTGGAAGCCTTCGGGTTCGGCCTGTCCATGCTCTCGGCCGCCCTGGCCCTGGCCCTGATGATGCTGCCCATAGTCATGCGCACCACCGAGGAGGCCATTCGTGCGGTGCCCCGCTACATCCGCTGGGGTGCCTACGGCCTCGGTGCCACCAAGTGGCAGGTCGTGAGCCGTGTCGTGCTCCCGAGCGCCTTCCCACGCATCGCCACCGGCATCGTGCTCGCCATCGGCCGCGCCGTGGGCGAGACCGCCGTGGTCATGTACACCATGGGCCAGGCTATCAACCTACCCGTGACGCCGCTCGACTCCGGCCGTCCCATGACCATCCACCTGTACCTGCTCGCCAACGACGGCATCAACATGCAGGCCGCCTACGGCACGGCCCTGCTGCTCATGCTGCTCATCCTCGCGTTCAACCTCTTCGCCCGCCACCTCTCCCGCAAGAGCGCCAAGAAAGCCGGAGGCAAGTGATCCCATGACCGAGTACCGCAACGCTCCCCGCAACGAAAAGACCGGCATCCATGTGGCCGACTTCGACTTCTGGTACGGGGACTTCCACGCCCTCACCGGCGTCACCATGGACATCGCCCAGAACAAGATCACGAGCTTCATCGGCCCGTCGGGTTGCGGCAAGTCCACGTTCCTGCGCTGCATCAACCGTATGAACGACCTCATCGAGGGCACGCGCACGGCCGGCACCATGGAGCTCGACGGCAGCGACATCTACGCCGCCGGGGTGGACCCCGTGGACCTCAGGCGCCGCGTGGGCATGATCTTCCAGCAGCCCAACCCGTTCCCCAAGTCGATCTATGAGAACGTGGCCTTCGGGCCGCGCCTCCAGGGCGTCACGTCCAAGGACGACCTCGACGGCATCGTGGAGGAGTCGCTCAAGCGCGCCAACCTCTGGAAAGAGGTGTCCAACCAGCTCGACAAGAACGGCCTGGCCCTCTCCGGCGGCCAGCAGCAGCGCCTCTGCATCGCCCGCGTGCTCGCCGTCCAGCCGGACGTCCTGCTCATGGACGAGCCCTGCAGCGCCATCGACCCCACCTCCGTGCAGAAGGTCGAGGACCTCATGTACGAGCTGGCGCCCGAGATGACCATCATCATCGTCACCCACAACATGCAGCAGGCCGCGCGCATCTCCGACTACATGGCGTTCTTCCTCCAGGAGCACGCCGGAGAGCCCGCCACCCTCATCGAGTACGGCGTCACGAGCGAGATCTTCTCCTCGCCCAAGGACCAGCGCACCGAGGACTACATCACCGGCCGGTTCGGCTGATCGGCCAGCCCCGCACGCACCGAGAGAAAGGAGCCCCATGAGGGAGCAATTCGACCGCCAGCTGGCGCGCCTGCGCCAGGAGCTCGTGTCCATCTACGCGGAGACCGACCTCCAGCTCCACGACGCCGTGGACTCCCTGGTCCAGGGCGACAAGGCCAAGGCCCGGGCCGTCAAGAAGGCCACGCGCGCCATCGACCTGCGCTGCAACGAGCTTGAGGACCGCGCCTACAACCTGATCGTGCTGCAGAACCCCGTGGCCAGCGACCTGCGCCTCCTGCAGTTCGTCATCTACTGCAACTTCAACCTCGCCCGCATGAGCAACCACGTGCGCAACATCGCCAAGACCACCAAGCGCTGTGCCGGCCACGACGTGCCCGGCCAGCTCCTCGACCTGCTCGCCAGCGAGGCGCACCTCGTCTACCGCGTGCTCGGCGCCACGGTCCAAGCCATCGTCGACAACGACATCGCCGAGGCCGCCGAGCTCCCCGAGCTCGACCGCCCAGTGGACGACCTCTACAAGAGCTTCTACAGCTCGTTCTCGCGCCTCGGGCCCGACGACGACATCGACGCGGCCAGCCGCGTGATCATGGCCGCCCGCATGCTCGAGCGCATCTCCGACAACTCCGTCGAGGTGGGGGAGCGCCTGGTGTTCCTGCTCACGGGCAACCACGAGGCCCTCACCGCCCTCGCCGACATGGACGAGGAGGAGATCGAGGACCTCTACGTGGGCCAGAACGCGTCCTTCTCCCTCGGCGCCGAGAAGATCGAGCGCCTGGCCAACCAGATCCCCGAGATCGAGGTGGGCGCCGACTCCGACCCCATCGTGGACGACGAGATCATCTCCGGGAACATGAGCCAGGCCCTCGAGATGGCCGCCCGCGCCGCCGCCCAGGCCAAGGCCGAGAAGGCCGCCAAGAAGGCCCAGAAGGCCGGTGCCCAGAAGGAGGCGCCCAAGGACGGTGCGAAGGGCGCCCAGAAGGGGGGCGATCCCCGATGAGCCCGGTGGAGGACCAGGGGGCCTACCGCGCGTTCCTCGCCCGGCGCCGCGCCGAGATTGAGGCGCGCATTGCCGCTGCCTGCGAGCGCGTGGGGCGCGACGCCTCTGAAGTCCGGGTCTTCGCCGTCTCCAAGACGGTGGGGCCGGAGGAGGTCGTCTCGGCCATGGCCGCCGGCTACACCTGCTTCGCGGAGAACCGTCCCCAAGAGCTCGTGCGCAAGCTCGCCGCCCTCGAGGCCGCGGGCGTCGACGTGCCCCGCTTCGACATGATCGGCAACCTCCAGAAGAACAAGGTCAACGCGGTGCTCGGCCGCGCCACGGTCATCCAGTCGGTCTCCTCGGCGCACCTGGCCGAGGCCGTGAGCCGCCGTGCCGCCGAGCGCGGCATCGTGGCCCGGGTCCTTCTCGAGGTCAACGTGTCCGGCGAGGAGACCAAGGGCGGCTTCGCCCCCGCCGAGCTGGCCCAATGGGCCGAGCACATCGCCGACCTCCCCGGCATCCAACCCGAGGGCCTCATGACCATGGCGCCCGCCCACGAGCCGGTCGAGGACCGCGAGACGTTCAGGGGACTCCGGGAGCTTCGTGATAGTCTGGAGACCGAGACGGGCCTCGTGCTGCCGGTGCTCTCCTGCGGCATGAGCGACGACTTCGAGATCGCGGTGGAGGAGGGCTCGACCCTCGTGCGCCTCGGCCGCGTCGTCTTCGACCACGACTACACCCCCGCCGCCGGCGACCCGGCGACCAAACGCGACTAAAACGAGACCAAGGAGGGTCTGCCGTGAGCTTCCTCGACAACATCCGCGACCGCCTCATGGGCGAGTCGGGCCAGGGCTACGACGACTACGACCGCGGCTACGACGACTACGACGACCAGTGGGGCGACGAGCACCAGACCAGCGGCGTCCTCGGCAACACGTCCCGGCCCGAGGCCGAGTCGGTCTCGGTCTACACGAGGAGCGGGCGTCCCGTGGAGGAGGGCGTCTCCTCGCCGTCCGCCGGCGGGTTCAGCACCTCGCAGCGCATGGGCGACGAGCGCTGGGGCGCCGGCAGCACCCACCGCACCGCGGGCGACTACGCGCCCTCGGCCACGAGCGTGCTCGGCAACTCCCACACCCCCACGCCGGGCGACGTGGGCCTCACACCCGTCCCCCGCGTGAGCTCCGGCAAACTCCCGCCCTACGTGCTCAAGCCCACGAGCTACGACGACGTGCAGCTCGTCATCCGCCGCGTGCGCACCAACCAACCCGTGGTCATCTCGTTCAGGAACACCCAGATCGAGATCGCCAAGCGCATCCTCGACTTCTGCTTCGGCCTCTCCTGCGGCGTCGACGGCGCCGTGGAGGAGATCGACGACCGCGTGTTCGTCGTCCTGCCCAACGGCATCGAGCTCTCCTCGGCCGACCTGGAGAAGCTCGCCGCCGACCGCGTGATCGGCGGTAGGTAGCGTGCGCGCCTCGGAGGCCGCCGTCTGCATCGTCGGCGGGGGAGCCATGGGCGGCGCCATCGCCCGCGGGCTCGTGGCGTCGGGCACCTGCCCCGCCTCCCACGTGACGGTGTGCGACCACAACGACGCCAAGCTCGAGGCCCTCGCCTCCGATTGCGCCGTGTCCACCGCCAGGGATGCGGCCCGCGCCCTCGCCGCGTCGCCCGACGTGGTGGTCGTGGCCGTGAAGCCGCAGGTCCTCTCCTCGCTCCTCGAGGAGGTGGGGCCCGCCGTGGCCGGCTCCCTCGCTGTCTCCATCGCCGCCGGCACGCCCCTGGGCTCCATCGAGGAGCAGCTGGGGGAGGGAGCCCGCGTCGTCCGCGTCATGCCCAACCTTCCCGTGGCCGTCCGCCGCGGCGCCTCCGCCGTGGCCCGGGGCCTCTGGGCCACCGACGACGACGTCGCGCTCGTGTGCGAGCTCTTCGGCGCCCTGGGCTCCGTCGCCGTCATGCGTGAGGACCAACTCGACGCCGAGGGTGCCGTCATCGGCTGCGCGCCGGCGTACTTCGCCCTCATGGTCGACGCCCTCACCCGTGCCGGCGTGGACGCGGGCCTTCCCGCCGCGGCGGCCCGCGACCTCGCCTGCGCCACCATGGGGGGCGTGAGCGAGATGCTCTCGGACTCCGGCGAGCACCCCCGCGCCTACATGGAGAAGGTGACCTCCCCCGGAGGCACCACCGCGGCGGCCCTCCGCGTGCTCGAGCCGGCCCTCGTGGAGGGCTGCTACGGCGCCGTGGACGCGGCCCTCGAACGCACCCGTGCCCTATCCCGGAAAGGCTGAGCCCATGCTTCCACTCGCCCGCGCGGTGAGCACCCTGTTCGAGATCTACGAGTTCATCATCCTCGCCTGGTGCATCCTCAGCTGGATTCCCCGCACCCCCGGCGGCTTCGTCGACGACCTCTCCCAGGTGCTCTCCCGCCTCGTCATGCCCTACCTCGGCGTGTTCCGGCGCGTCATCCCCTCGTTCGGCGGCATCGACTTCTCGCCGGTGGTGGCCATCCTGGCCCTCTCCATTCTGCAGCCCATCGTCGTGAGGCTCATCCTCATGCTGTAGCGCCGCGGCCGGCCACCTGCATTTCTCGTGGTGGGCGCGGCACGGCGCCTCCGTGCGCTAAACTTTTCCCTGTTCGTGCAATTGCACCAGGCCATCCTTTAGTGAAGGGACCGAGAATGGCGATCACACCAGCGGACATCGAGCAGCTCACGTTCAGCGCGTCCAAGCAGGGTTACGACACCGAGGAGGTCGACGCCTTCCTCGAGGAGCTCGCCGGCGAGGTCGACGCCATGCTCCAGAAGATCATGGACCTCAAGAGCCGCCTCACGGCTTCCGAGCAGGCCCTCGACGCCGCGCGCGCCCAGGTCGCCCAGCTCGAGGCGCAGGGCTCCTCCTCCGAGATCGTGTCGGTCCAGGCCTCCAACGTCACCATCGCCTCCGAGCGCCAGATCTCCCAGGCCCTCATCGCCGCCCAGCAGACGGCCGACCGCATGGTGGCCGACGCCCGCGACAGCGCCGACAAGATCAAGAACGACGCCGACCAGAAGGCCCGCGAGGTCATCCGCCAGGCCCTTGCCGAGAAGCAGAACGAGCTCGACGAGATAGACCGCCTCAAGGCGTCCCGCGAGGACTTCCGCACCCAGTACAAGCAGCTCCTCCAGCACTTCATGGACGACGCCGAGTCGGTGTTCCCCGACCAGATCCTGTCCTCCCCCTCGGGCTCCGCGCCCCGCTACGACATGCCCAAGGTGACCGAGACCGTCGACGCCAGCGCCACGGTCTACGTCCCCGCCTCCGACGGCGCGCTCGACGACCTCGACTAGCCCCGCTGCGACCCGACGGTTCCGTGGACGGCCGGCCCCGTGCTGGGGCCGGCCGTCCCTTCATTCGCGGACCCCTCCCGGCCGTTCGCAGACAATTCAGATTACGTCCATAAACCAGAAGGTCTTCTCCTGAAGAATGGGGGCACCACCGGACGCAGGATCCGGCAGCCCACGATCCCAGGGAGGCCGCCATGGCATGGACACCCCTCAACGACAACTACGCCGTCAACGACGAGACGGCCACCGTCATCTGCCGCGCCATGCGCACCACGGGTTTCTTCGACGACAGCTACCGCGTGTGCGACGACCCGCTGACCCGATCCACCAACCGCGGCGTGAGCTTCGCGACCTTCGACGACCGCGTCGCGGCGGGGGAGCGCGGCGGCATCCGCAGGGTCTCGTTTCCCATGGGCATGAGCTACGAGGACGTGGTGGACGCCATCCGCGTGTACGGCCGCATCCGCTGACCTCCAGACCGACGACCCCTCCTTCCGCGCGGCCCACGACGCCCACCCCGTCGCGGGCCGCCCTCCCATGGGCCTGTGGCCCCGGGGCCCGCGAACGGGTATCGTCTTGGGCTGCCGACCGTCTGCGGAGAGGAGTGGGGCCCATGAGCTGGAGTCAGCCCGTAGAGACCTATCTGGAGGACCTCGGGGCGCCCACGCCGGCCCCCGGCGGCGGGGCCTCGAGCGCCTTGGCCGGCGCCGTGGGGGCCGCCCAGCTCCAGATGGTCGTCGCTCTCACCTGCGCCAATCCGCGCTACGCCGGGGTGGCGGGGCGCATGGCCGAGCTGGAGGCCGCCCTCGAGGCCGACCGCAGACGCTTCCTCGCCCTCGCCGACGAGGACGCGGAGGCCTATGGGCGCGTGGCCCGGGCCCTCAGGCTGCCCCGTGGCACGGACACCGAGTGCGCGGCCCGCTCCGAGGAGCTCGCCGCGGCCCTCCTCGGCGCCGCGGCCGCCCCCTTCGCCATCATGGACCTCGCCGTCGCGTGCCTCTCCCTCTGCGACGAGGTGGCCCGCACCGGCACGTCCATGGCCGCCTCCGACGTCACCGTGGCCGCCGCCCTCCTGCGCGCGGCCGTGGACGGCTCGGTGGCCACCGTGCTCGCCAACACCCGCTGGATGGCCGACCGCGCTCTCGCGGACGGGCTCGTGGCCCGGGCCGACGCCGCCCGCGGCGAGGGCGAGCGCCTCGCCGCCTCCGCCATCCGCCGAGCCGAGGAGGACCTCCGATGAACCGAGAGCTCGAGGGCGCACCCGTGGCCGCCTCCATCCGAGACGCCTGCCTCGCGAGGGCCGCGGCCCTCGCCGACCGCGGCGTCACCCCGCGGCTTGCCATCGTCTCCGCGGGCGACGACCCCGGCAGCCGCTGGTACCGCGCGGCCGCGGCCCGGCGCCTCGAGGGCTGCGGGTGCGAGGCCGACGTCGTGGAGCTGGACGCCGACGTGACCCAGGGGGCGCTCGAGCGCCTTGTGGCGGACCTATCGGCCGACCCCGCCGTCCACGGCATCCTCGTGCTGCGGCCGCTGCCCCCCCACATCGAGGAGGCGGCCGTCGCCGCGCTCGTGGCGCCCGCCAAGGACGTCGACGGCGTGGCCCCGGCGAGCGTCGCCGGCCTCGCCGCGGGCGACCCGGCGGCCTTCGCCCCCTGCACGGCGGCCGCGGTGATGCGCCTCCTCGACCACTACGGCTTCGAGTGCCGCGGCGCCGCGGCCACGGTGGTGGGGCGCTCGTCCACGGTGGGCCGCCCCGTGTCCCAGCTGCTGCTGGCCCGCGACGCCACGGTGACCGTGTGCCACTCCCGCACCGCCGACCTCGCGGCCGCCTGCCGCACCGCCGACCTCGTGGTCACCTGCCAGGGGCGCCCCCGCTCCATCACGGCGGACATGGTGGCCCGCGGGGCCTGGGTCGTGGACGTGGGCACGAGCGAGGACGAGGACGGCTCCATGGCGGGCGACGTCGACTGGGGGCCCGTCTCGGCCAGGGCCGGCGCCGCCACCCCGGTGCCGGGCGGCGTGGGGTCGGTCACCACGGCCGTGCTGGCCGAGCACACGGTGACGGCCGCCGAGCGCGCCGCCGCGCGGGGCCGCCCCGCCTCCCCGTACCGCGACGACCCGGTGGTCTCGCAGCTCTTCGACCGCAGGTCGGTGCGCGCCTTCATCGACGACCCGGTGGGCCCCGAGCTCCGCGAGGCCGTGCTCGAGGCCGCCTGCCAGGCGCCCACGGCGGGGAACCAGCAGCTCTACTCCATCGTCCAGGTGGACGACCCGGAGGCGAGGGCGCGCCTCGCCGTGCTCTGCGACGACCAGCCGTTCATCGCCCGGGCCCCCTGGGTGCTCGTGTTCCTGGCCGACTGCCGCATCTGGCCCGCCCTCTACGCCGAGGCCGGCGTCGAGGGGTTCCGTGCGCCAGGGGTGGGCGACCTCATGCTCGCCGTCTCGGACGCCGTCATCTGCGCCCAGAACGCCGTCGTGGCGGCGCACGCCCTCGGGCTCGGCTCCTGCTACATCGGCGACGTCATGGAGCGCAAGGAGGAGGTCTCCGAGCTCCTGGGCCTGCCGCCCCACGTCTTCCCGGCGGCCATGCTCGTGCTCGGCTTCCCGACGGCCGGGCAGGCCGCACGCCCCAAGCCGGGGAGGGCCCCGCTCGCGGCCAAGGTCATGGGGGACCGCTACCGCACCCTCGAGGGCGACAGGCTCCGCTCCCTCGTGGCGGACCGCGTGGGCGCCAAGGGGTTCGACGAGTGGGTGCGCGCCTTCTGCGCCCGCAAGCACGACTCGGCCTTCTCCCGCGAGATGACCCGGAGCGTGGCGGCCTACCTCGACGGGTTCGACCGCACGGGCGAGGCGTCCGTCTGACATACGGCTCGGAACCCGGTCCCGGGGCACCTTGGAGCGTCTATACTTCCAAAGGACTGTGCACGTCCCCGGGGGTGCAGGCCCCGGTACAAACCATCCCAGGAGAGGGAGGTACACACCCCATGAAGGGAATCGTCCTCGCAGGCGGCCATGGGAAGCGCATGTATCCCATCACCCGCGCCACGTCCAAGCAGCTCCTTCCGGTCTACGACAAGCCCCTGATCTACTACTCGCTGTCCGTGCTCCTCGAGGCCGGCATCCGCGACATCCTGGTCATCTCCAAGCCCGAGCACCTCGGCTCCTTCCAGGAGCTCCTGGGCGACGGCTCCCAGCTCGGCATCAACATCGTCTACCGCCCCCAGCCCACCCGCGGCGGCATCGCCGAGGCCTTCGTCATCGGCCGCGACTTCATCGGCGACGACGACGTGGCCCTCGTGCTCGGCGACAACGTGTTCCACGGCTCCGGCTTCGGCGACAAGCTCAAGACGGCCCAGAAGAACGCCGCCGACGGCCAGGCCACGATCTTCGGCTACCGCGTCGACGACCCGCAGCACTTCGGCGTCGTGGAGTTCGACGACGACGGCAACGCGGTCTCCCTCGAGGAGAAGCCCCTCGAGCCCCGCTCCAACTACGTCGTGACCGGCCTGTACTTCTACCCCTCCGACGTCTGCGACTACGCGTCCCGCCTCCAGCCCTCCACCCGCGGCGAGCTCGAGATCACCGACCTCAACCGCATGTACCTCGACGACAAGCGCCTCAAGGTGCAGCAGCTCGGCCGCGGCTTCGCCTGGTTCGACACCGGCACCATCGACCGCCTCTTCTCCGTGGGCGAGTACATCCGCTCCGTCCAGGAGGCCACGGGCGTCAAGGTGGCCGCCCTCGAGGAGATCGCCTACGACGCCGGCTGGATCCGTCGCGCTCAGCTCCTCAAGCTCGCCGACGGCCTCAAGAAGACCGAGTACGGCCACTACCTCGAGAAGATCGCCCTCTCCACGCGCCGCTAGGCCATACGGGAGGACCGTGGCAAAGGACGGGCCCGCACCCCCTGGGGAGCGGGCCCGTCCCCTTGTCCGGGCGCCCTGTCCTCGGGCGCCGTGCCGGGCGGTGTCAGTCGGTGGGGAAGGCCTTGACCTCGGTGCCGGGGAAGAGCGGCGCCTCCCCGCTCTCCACCGCATAGGGGGAGAGGGCGTCGACGACGAGGCGGCAGCGCTCCGGCAGGATGCGGGCCGTGAACGACGAGACCTCGTGGTCGAGGGGGTCGCCGTCTATCTGCATGGGGATCGGGCGGCTCGACGATATGGTGGCCTCCCTGGCCCTGAACCGCTCGATGGACGGGCGCCCCAGGTTTGCGCCGTGGCGGTCGATGAGGCCCAGGAACAGCGGCTTCAGGAGCCCCACGGCGTCGGGGGACTCCAGGACGATGATGTCGAGGAGGCCGTCGTCGAGGCGGGAGTCGGGCACGATCTCGAGGTCGCCCTGAAGCATGGCGCTGTTGGCGGCAATGCAGGCGATACCCTCGCGCACGAAGGTCTCGCCGTCGGCCTCCACGGTGAAGGTGACCAGCGGCGGGTTGGGGTTGCCCACGGCGGCCATGAGGTAGGCGGCCTGGCCCATGGCCTTCTTGTTGGGGACGGCGGCGCGCATGAGCTCGGCGTCGAACCCGGTGCCGCTCATGAGGGTGAAGCCCGCACGGTGCTCGCGCCCCTCGGGGCCCATCCAGCCCACCTCGCCGAGGTCGCACTCCATGGTCCGGCCGATGCGGCACGCGCGGGCGAGGGCTGCCGGCTCCGGGGAGTTGCCGAGGCTGGCGAAGAACAGGTTGGCCGTCCCCGAGGGGAAGACGCAGACGATCGCCCGGTGGCGGCGCAGGGCGTAGAGGAGCGACGCCACGGTGCCGTCGCCGCCCGACACCACCACGAGGTCGAAGTCGTCGGCGTCCGCCACGGCCTCGTCGGCGTCCCAGTCGGCCGCGAGCGAGCGGAACTCGCAGCGGTCGCCCGTGTGGAGGAGACTCCGCTCGAACAGGTACACGGCGTCCGACCCGAACCCCGACGCCCCGTTGTGCACTATCAGGGTCCTCATGGGTCCCCCTCCCGCCGTGGGGCCGCACTCGCCGCGGCCTCGCCTGTCGGTCTAGTATAGGGGTCGGCCCCGACCCAGGGCCGTGCAGCCAGCCCACGCCCCGCCGGTCCCTGTGCGGGACCGGTCAGAAGGAACCCCATTGTTCATAGACAGCGCCGCCGAGCTCGCCGCGTTCTGCGGGAGAGCCGCATCCTCGCCCATGCTCGCCCTCGACACCGAGTTCCTGCGGGAGCGCACCTTCCGCCCGCAGCCCTGTCTCCTCCAGGTGGGCACCCACGACGAGCAGGCGGCCGTGGACGTCATCGCGCTCACGGGCGAGGCCCTCGCGCCTCTGCGCGACCTCCTGTTCGACCGCGCCCGGGTCAAGGTGCTGCACGCCTGCAGCCAGGACCTCGAGATCTTCCAGATCCTGTTCGGCGACATCCCCGATCCTGTCTTCGACACCCAGGTGGCGGCCGCGTTCGTGGGGCACCGCCTGCAGATGGGCTACGGCGCCCTCGTGGAGGCCGTGTGCGGCGTGCACCTGCCCAAGACCGAGAGCCTGACCGACTGGACCCGGCGCCCCTTGGACCCGGAGCAGGTGTCCTACGCCGAGGACGACGTGCGCTACCTGCCCGCCGTCTACGACGGCCTCGTGGCCGAGCTCGTGCGCCTCGACCGCCTCACCTGGGTGCTCCCCGAGATGGAGGCCCTCGTCGCCAAGGCGCGCTGCGCCGCCGATCCCGAGGACGCCTTCCGCCACGTGAAGCGCGTGGGCACCCTGAACGGCCGCCAGTTGGCCGTCTGCCGGGAGGTGGCCGCCTGGCGCGAGCGCAAGGCGGCCCAGCGCGACGTGCCGCGCAAGTGGCTGCTCTCCGACGAGGTCGTCATCGAGGTGTCCAAGCGCATGCCTCGCACCCAGGAGCGCCTGCGCCGCGTGAGGGGCACGGCCCAGCTCAAGGAGAAGGATGGCGACGCCATCGTCTTGGCCGTGCGCCGCGGTCTGTCGTGCCCGCAGGACCGGTGCCCCCGCGTCGTGCACCGCGCCCGGCCCACCCAGGAGTCCGAGAGCGTGGTCGACCTCATGAACGCCCTGGTCCGCCTCGTGGCGGAGCGGGAGTCCATCGCCCCCCAGCTCCTCTCCGGGCGCGACGACCTGATGGCGTTCCTCGACGACCCGGCGTCCTCGAGGCTGGGGGAGGGGTGGCGCCGCGACCTCATGGGCGACATCCTGTCCGACCTTCTCGCGGGGCGCGCCGGCCTCACCGTGAAGGACGGCCGAGTGGAGCTCCTCTGACCCTTTGCGGGTTGTATAGAACAGATGTTCTGCAACGCCCGCTGGGCTATACTTGGGAAACCGTCAGGGTCGGAAGGTCCGACCCTCGTACCTGAGGAGTGATCAAGCATGCCCCTGTACTATCCCATGGGGTTCGACTCCGGCTACCTGCTCCTGGTGGTCGTCTCCCTCGTCCTGGGCTTCGCCACCCAGCACTACATTGACAGCACCTACAAGCGCTGGAGCAGGGTCCCCGTGCCCGACGGCCGCACCGGCGCCTTCATCGCCCGCTCCATGCTCGAGGCGGACGGTGTCGGCGGCGTCGGCATCGAGGTCGTCCCCGGCGAGCTCACGGACCACTTCGACCCCCGCGACAACTCCCTGCACCTGTCGCAGGCAAACCTCTCCGGCGCCTCGGTGGCCTCCGCCGCGGTGGCCTGCCACGAGGCCGGCCACGCCGTGCAGTACGACAAGGGCTACGTGCCCGGCCGCATCCGCACGGCGCTGGTCCCCGTCGTCAACCTCGCAAGCAATGTCTGGATGATCGTGCTCATCGTCGGCATCTCCATGTCGTTCGCCGGCCTCGTCGACCTCGCCATCATCCTGTTCGCGGCCTCCGTGCTCTTCCAGCTCGTCACGCTCCCGGTGGAGTTCGACGCCTCCCGGCGCGCGCTCGCGTACTTGCGGACGGCCGGGTTCGACGGCGAGGTCGTCGCGGGCGCCCGCAAGGTGCTCACCGCCGCCGCCCTCACCTACGTGGCCGCGGCCCTCGTGTCGTGCCTGCAGCTGCTCTACCTGCTCGGCGTCAGCAACAGGAGGGACTGAGGTGGCGGTTCGCCCCCTCTCGGTGTCGGCGGCCGTCGGGCTCGCCAGGCGCACCGTCGAGGACATCCCCCAGATCCAGGTCATCGGCGAGGTCAGCGGCTTCCGCGGCCCCAACGCCCGCAGCGGCCACTGCTACTTCTCGGTCAAGGACGAGTCGGCCGCCATGGACGTCATCGTGTGGCGTGGCGTCTACCAGGGCTCCGGCGTGCAGCTGCGCGACGGCCTCGAGGTGACCATGAGCGGATCGTTCCAGGTGTACGAGCGCTCGGGCCGCCTGAGCTTCGTGGCCCGGCGCCTCTCCCTGGCGGGGGAGGGGCTACTCCGCCAGCGGGTGGCCGAGCTCGCCCGGCGCCTCGAGGCCGAGGGCCTCATGGACCCCGCGCGCAAGCGCCCCGTGCCCTCCTTCTGCGAGCGCGTGTGCGTGGTGACCTCGCTCTCCGGCGCCGTCATCGACGACGTCAAGCGCACGCTGGCCCGCCGCAACCCCCTCGTGCGTATCGACGTCGTGGGTTGCTCCGTGCAGGGCCCCGACGCCCCGGCCACCATCGTCGAGGGCCTGCGGGCGGCCGCGGCCTCCGCGCCCGACGCCGTGCTGCTCGTGCGCGGGGGCGGCTCCTTCGAGGACCTCATGGCCTTCAACGACGAGTCGGTGGCCCGCGCCGTGGCCGCGTGCCCCGTCCCGGTGGTCACGGGCATCGGCCACGAGCCCGACCACTCCATCGCGGACGACGTGGCGGACCGCAGCTGCTCCACCCCTACCGCCGCCGCCGAGTCCGTGGCGCCCGACACCGTGTCGCTCACGGCCGCCCTGGACCGCTGGGGCCAGCGCCTCGCCTCCTCCTTCTCCCACCGCCTGGAGGGGGAGTCCCGCGCCCTCGACGTCCTTGCCGGCCGCATGGGCCAGGCCCTGGGCGCGCGTCTCTCCCTCGAGGCCGCGCGGGTGGAGGCCCTTGCGGCCCGGCCGGTGCTCTCGGGCCCCGAGGCCGTGGTGGACGCCCGGCGGGCCACGGTGGAGCTCATGGCCGACGACCTCGCGGGGGCCATGGAGGGCCTGCTCAGGTCCCATGGGGCGTCCCTCGACGTCCAGGGCTCGCGCCTCGGCCGGGCCGCCTCCGCGGTCACCGCGCCCTCCTTGGCCGCGCTCGAGTCGCTCTCCGGGCGGCTCGGCCGCGCGGCCCCGTCCGTGACCCGTCGCGGCGAGGAGGCCGTGAGGCGCATGGCGGCCTCCCTCGAGGCCCTCTCGCCCCTCAAGGTCATCGCCCGCGGCTACGCCATCGTGCGCGGCCCGGACGGCGCGGTGGCGAGCTCGGTAGCCTCGCTCTCGCCCGGCGACAGCGTCGACGTCTCGGTGTCGGACGGCTCGTTCACGGCCACGGTCGCGGCCTGCACGCCCGCACCCACCACCCGGTAACCCACAGCGGAAGGAGCCACCCATGGCAGAGCCCACCCCGGTGGACCAGCTCACGTTCAAGCAGGCCTCCGTCGAGCTCGAGCAGATCGTCTCGTCGCTCGAGCGCGGCGACCTCGAGCTCGAGGAGGCCCTCGGCGCCTACGCGCGCGGCGTCGAGCTCCTCACGAGCCTCCGCGGGCGCCTCGCGAGCGCCCAGCAGCAGGTCTCCGTGCTCTTCGACGCCACCCAGCCCCAGCAGGCCCCCGCGGGCGCCCAGGGCGCCGCGGCCCCGCAGCCGGCGGCCCGGCCCCCCTACGGCGCCGACGGCCCGCTCTTCTAGCCCGGACCCCATCCAGAGGAGGAACCCATGGAGGACTGCGTCTTCTGCAAGATCGCCGCGGGGGAGATCCCGGCCGAGAAGGTGTACGAGGACGACCTCGTGTGTGCCTTCAAGGACCTCTCGCCCCAGGCGCCGGTGCATGTGCTCGTGATCCCCAAGGCCCACTACGGGTCCGTGACCGACGGCGTGCCGGCGGAGACCCTCAAGGCCATGTTCGACGCGGTGGCCGAGGTGGCCCGCACCACCGGCGTCGACGCCACCGGCTTCCGCTGCATCGCCAACACCGGCGCCGACGCCGGGCAGACGGTGCCTCACGCCCACATCCACGTCCTGGGCGGCGCCCCGCTGGGGGAGTCCCTCGCCGTCTGCGAGGGCGGCCGATGACCCGCGAGGAGACGGTGGCGCGCGCCCTCGAGCTCCACACGGGGGGCTACAACTGCGCCCAGGCCGTGGCCTGCGCCCTGGCCGAGGCCCTCGGCGGCGCCGTCGACCTCGACGAGGCCCAGCTGTTCGCCGCCTGCGAGGGCCTCGGGCTCGGCATGGGCGACATGGGCGGCACGTGCGGGGCCATATCCGGCGCCTGCGTGGTCTCCGGCCTCGTCGGCTCCACGCGCCGCCTCGATGCCCCCGACTCCAAGGCGGCCACTTACGCCGTGGGCAGGGAGCTCCTCGGCCGCTACCGGGACGCCGTGGGCTCCGTCACCTGCGCCCTGATCAAGGGGCGCACCGGCGGCCCCGTGCTGCTCGGGTGCCACGACTGCGTGGGCACGGGCGCCGGTGTGGCCTACGACGTGCTGGTGGGCGAGGGCTGAACCTGTCTCCCATTCGCGGTCAAGCGTGTACACTTGTCTGACGCCGGCCCACAAGGGCCGGCGTTTCCACGAGAGCGGGCCCCGGGCCCCCAGAGGAGGACGTCCATGAACGTACTGGTCATCAATGCCGGCAGCTCTTCCCTCAAGTACCAGCTGCTCGACGTAGACACCGGCGAGGTCTTCGCCAAGGGAAACTGCGAGCGCATCGGCATCGACGGGTCGTTCATCGGCCACCAGGAGCGCGGCGGTGAGAAGGAGCGGCTCGTCGTCGACCTCCCCGACCACAAGACCGCGGTCAAGCACGTCTTCGAGATCATCGACGGCCTCGGGCTGCCGGTGGACGGCATCGGCCACCGCGTGGTCCAGGGCGGCTGGTACTTCCCCGAGTCCGCCGTGGTGGACGACGAGGTGCTCGCCAAGGTCCGCGAGGTCGCCCCGCTGGCCCCCCTCCACAACTACGCCGAGGCCGACGTCGTGGAGATCTGCCGCGAGCTGTACCCCTCCCTCGGCAACGTGATCGTGCCCGACACCGCCTTCCACTACAACATGCCCGAGCGCGCCTGGCGCTACGCCCTGCCGCGCGACGTGGTGGACAGCCTGCACATCCGCAAGTACGGCGCCCACGGCACCTCCCACCGCTTCATCTGGCGCGCCGTGCAGGAGTTCACGGACGGCGCCTGCCACAAGCTCGTGTCGTGCCACCTCGGCTCCGGCGCCTCCCTCTGTGCCGTCGAGGACGGCCACTCCGTCGAGACCACCATGGGCCTCACGCCCCTCGACGGCCTCATCATGGGCACCCGCTGCGGCACCCTCGACCCCGCCACGGTCTTCTACCTGCAGCGCGAGGGCGGCTACACCGTCGACGAGGTCGACACCATGATGAACAAGCAGTCGGGCCTGCTCGCCCTCTCCGGCATCTCCAGCGACTCCCGCGACATCGAGGAGGCCGCCGCTAAGGGTGACGAGAAGGCCGAGGTCGCGCTCGACATGTTCGCCTACCGCTCCGCCCAGCTCATCCTCGAGATGGCCGAGGCCATGGAGGGCTTCGACACCATCGCCTTCTCCGCCGGCATCGGCGAGAACTCCGACGACGCGCGCGCTCGCATCTGCGCCAAGCTCGGGTGGATGGGCGTCAGGATCGACGACGCCAAGAACGCCGTGCGCAGCGACGAGGTCCGCGAGATCTCCGCGGCCGACTCCGCCATCCGCGTCCTTGTGGTGCCCACCAACGAGGAGCTCATGATCGCCCTCGACGTCCAGGAGAAGCTGGCCTAGGGCGGCCGCCCCGCATCGTCCCGGCTGTGTGAACAGGGGGCGCCCGCGACCGGTCGGGTCGCGGGCGCCCCCTTTCCTCTCCGCCGCCGTCCTTCGCCCGGGGCCTCACCGTCTATTTGGTGTCGACGCAGCGGAAGCTCCAGTCGCGGGTGTCGTGGTGGAGGACCGTGTACTCGAACAGCCTGCCGTCTGACAGGAAGCTCACCTGGTCGATCTCGAGGATGGGCACCTCGGAGGGCAGGGAGAGCCAGATGCGCTCGTTGAGGTTCGGCATCACCGCGCGGATGGAACGGTGCGTGGAGGAGACCGTGAGGCCGAGCCCCACCTCCACGTGGCGGTAGATGGACTGTGCGGCTTGCTGCTTGGTGAGGTTGGGGACCGTCTTGACGGGGATCCAGGTGTAGGCCACCGCACCGCGGCTGCCGTCGATGGAGCGGACGCGCTCGATGTGGTAGACCGGCGTCCCCTCGGGCACGCGGAGCCGCTCGGCGACAACCCCCTCGGCCCCGCACACCTCGAAGGTGAGGATCTGGGTGTCCACGGAGGCTCCGAGCTCCCGCGCGCTCTCGGAGTAGCCCTGCACGAGCTGGTCGAGGGGCGCGGAGTCCTCGGGGTCCACGTCCTTGACGTAGGTGCCCGACCCCCTGCGCTTGATCACGAGGCCGCGGTCGTAGAGCACGTCCATGGCCTTGCGCACGGTGATGCGGCTCACGTCGTAGGTCTCGCACAGCTCGTCGCACGAGGGGAGGCGCCGCTGGGGCTTGAACTCGCCGCTCCGGATCTTGGACTCTATGTCGTCGGCCACAAACAGGTATTTGAGCGGCATGTCCCTCCTCGACGGTCGACATATCAAAGCCCCTCAATGATAGCCCTCATTGCGTGCGGACCGTGGCCTTTCCCGCCGGGGCGCGCCCGCGGCCGCGACGGGGGTTAAAGTGGGGGTGCCCGCAGAGCCTCACCCGAAGGAGCGCACCATGGCCGACCTCATCTTCCTCGAGCCCGTCTTCCACGAGAAAATCTGGGGCGGCCGGCGCCTCGCCACCGAGTTCGGCTACGACATCCCCGACGGCCCCATCGGCGAGTGCTGGGCCATCAGCGCGCACCCCCACGGCGACTGCGTCGTGGTGGGCGGGGAGTACGACGGCATGCACCTCTCCGAGGTCTGGGACGGGCACCGCGAGGCCTTCGGCTCCATGGAGGGCGACCGCTTCCCGCTCCTCATCAAGATCCTCGACGCCGAGGGCGACCTCTCCGTGCAGATCCACCCCGACGACGCCTACGCCGCCGAGCACGAGAACGGCAGCCTCGGCAAGCGCGAGTGCTGGTACGTCCTCGACTGCGAGCCCGACGCCACCATCATCGTGGGCCAGAACGCCAAGGACCCCGAGGAGTTCCGCGCCATGGTGGACGCCGGCCGCTGGGACGAGCTCCTCAACGAGCTGCCCATCCACAAGGGCGACTTCTTCCAGATCGACCCGGGCACGGTGCACGCCATCAAGCACGGCACGATGATCCTCGAGACCCAGCAGTCGAGCGACGTCACCTACCGCCTCTACGACTACGACCGCGTCACCGAGGACGGCACCAAGCGCGAGCTCCACATCGACAGGTCCTGCGACGTCGTGGACTACGGCGTCGTGGCCCCCGCCTCCGGCGAGGTGGACGTCGTGGCGGACGACCGCGGCGTGGCCGTGCTCGAGAGCAACGAGGACTACACCGTGGAGACCGTGGACGTGGATGGCTCCCTCGAGCTCGCCGAGGACGCCCCGTTCCTGTGCGTGTCGGTTATCGCCGGCGAGGGCACGGCCAACGGCCACGCCGTCAAGGCGGGCTCCAACTTCATCGCCCCCTCTACGGTTCCCACGCTCTTCCTTGAGGGCTCCATGCGCCTCGTGGTGAGCCGCCCGTAGAGGCCGGGCGGCCGCCGGCGCTCCCGATATACCCACGAAGACGCCTGTGACGAGGGCGCCCGCAGCCGCCACCGGCCGCGGGCGCCCTCTGTGTGCCGCGCCCTTCTACGTGCCGCGCCTTCCCCCCCCGGGGGGGGGGCTAGAACGGGCGCACGGTGAAGGTGCGCTCGAAGGTCCCGCCGGGGGCGAGCAGGGTCACGCCGCGCTTCCCCTCCATGGCGTCGCCCTCGTCGGTACCCGTGGCCGTGCCCGTCCAGGGCTCCACGGCCACGAAGGGGGCGTCGCCGGCGGCCGACCAGATGCCGCAGTACTTGAAGCCGGGGAAGTTCACCTCGACGCCGTGGCCCGACCTGGTGCCCTCCAGGCGCACGGTGCGGCCGGGCACGTCCTGGAGCACGATGGCGTCGCGGTCGAACAGCCGGTGGGAGAGGGGCAGCACGGCCTCGTCGTCGACGACCGCCACGCGGTCGGACCAGTCGATGAGGCGGTCGTGGATGACCGGCGCCTCGTAGGTCCAGGGCTCGGCGAACTCGAGCACCCAGTCCTCGAACGCCTCGCCGGAGCCTGGCTCCAGCGGCACGTTGAAGGCGGGGTGGCCGCCCAGCTGGAAGGGCATGGGCACGTCGCCGGTGTTCTCCACCGAGAAAGTCTGGGCCAGCGCCCCGTCCCCGACGGCGTAGGTCATGGAGAGGGAAAAGGCGTAGGGCCACTGCCCCCGCGTGCCCTCGTCGTCGGTGAGGCGGAACGTGACGGAGGCGGGCCGGACGTCCACGACCTCGTGCTCGTGGGTGCGGGCGATGCCGTGCTGCGCCATGGTCGCGGGCCCCTGCTGGGTGGTGCAGCGGTCGCCGCGGAGCGCGCCCACGATGGGGAACAGCACCGGGGCGCGGCGGGGCCACCACCGCCCGTCGCCCCGCCAGAGGTACTCACGGCCGTCGAGGGCGAGCGACAGGAGCTGCGCCCCCTCGGAGTCGACGGCCGCCCTGAGGTTGTCGCTTGCGATGACGGTGGTTGCGCCCACGGCACGCTCCTCTCGGAAACGGCGCCCCCGGTGGGCGCCCGTTCCCGTCCTACCACGGGCGCCGGTCGTGAGACAATGGCTTTTAGTCATTTACCAAGAAAGGAAGGCGATGGAAGACCTCAGGATCGCCACCATCGGCACGTCCATGATCACCGGCCAGTTCCTGGAGGCCGTGGGGCTCGTCGACGGTATCACCTTCGCAGGCGCCTACTCCCGCTCCCTCGAGAAGGCGGAGGAGTGGTCGCGCGCCCACGGCGCGGACAGGGCCTGGGACAGCCTCGACGCCCTCGCGGCCGACGACTCCGTGGACGCCGTCTACATCGCGAGCCCCAACCTGCTCCACGCCGAGCAGGCCCTCAAGATGATCGGGGGCGGCAAGCACGTCCTCGTGGAGAAGCCCCTCGGCACCACCCGGGCCGAGGCGAGGCGCGTGTTCGAGGCCGCCAGGGAGAAGGGCGTCGTGGCCATGGAGGCCATGCGCCTCGTGCACGACCCCGCCTGGCGTGTCGTGGCCGAGAACCTCCACTTCCTCGGCACCCTCCGCAGGGCCAGCTTCCCCTACGGCAAGTACTCCAGCCGCTACGACAAGGTGCTCGCCGGGGAGCAGACCAACATCTTCGACCCCGCCTTCGCTACGGGCGCCCTCATGGACATCGGCATCTACCCGCTGAACGCCCTCGTACTCATGCTCGGCGAGCCGGACGACCTCATGTGCTTCGCCGACACCGTCGACGTCACGGGCGACGGCGGCACCATCGACCTCTGCGGCACCGTGCTCTTCGACTACCCCGACGCCGTGGCCACGGTGTCGTACTCCAAGGTCACCGACGACCGCCTCCCGGCCCAGATCGAGGGGGAGAAGGGCACCATGATCGTCGACAGCGTGCCCCAGCCCAGACGCATCGAGGTCTTCTACGGCGACGGCTCGAGCCAGGTGCTCCCGGTCCCCGGGCGGAAGAACCGGACCGACCACGAGGTGGGCAACATGGAGTTCGAGGTCGCCGACTTCCTGGCCGCCTGCCGCGGCGAGCTCTCCCTGGAGCGCCTCAACGAGAACACCCTGGCCGTGATCGGCATCATGGACACCGTCCGCCTGCGCGAGGGCATCGTCTTCCCGCACGACGAGGGCTGACATCCACCTGAGAGACAAGGAACCCCATGGTCAAGAAGCGCTTCCGGGCGGCCGCCATCGCCGCCGCCCTCGCCCTGTTCGCCGTCTGTGGCCTCGCCGCCTGCGGCCCCGCCGACACCGCCGCCCCCGCCGACGACGCGGGGAAGGCGCCCGTCACCGTTCGCGTGGCGTCCATGAAGGGCCCCACCTCCATAGGCCTCCTCGACCTCATGGACAGGGCCGACGCCGGCGACGCCCCCGTGCCCTGCTCCTTTGACGTCGTGGGCACCGCCGACGAGGTGGTCAAGAAGGTCGTGGCCGGCGACGTGGACGTCGCCCTCGTGCCCGCCAACGTGGCCGCCGTGCTCTACCAGAAGACCGACGGCGAGGTGCAGGCCGTCGACATCAACACGCTCTCGGTGCTCGAGTGCGTCACGGCCGATGCCAGCGTCACCGACGTCGCGTCCCTTGCCGGGCGCACGGTCTACCTCACCGGCAAGGGCGCCACGCCCCAGTACGTGATGGAGTACCTGCTCTCCAAGGCCGGCGTGGCCGACCAGGTGACCCTCGAGTACAAGAGCGAGGCCACCGAGGTCGTTGCCGCGCTGGCGGCCGACCCCTCCGCCGTCGCCGTGCTGCCCCAGCCCTACGCCACCGCGGCCCTCTCCAAGGTGTCCGGCGCCCGCACCGCCTTCGGCCTCGGCGACGCCTGGAAGGCCGTGGCGCCCGAGGGCTCGGAGCTCGTGACCGGCGTCACCGTGGTGCGCGCGGAGTTCCTCGCCGAGCACCCCGACGAGGTCCGCTCCTTCGTCGACGCCCAGAAGGCGTCCGTCGAGGCCGTGCTCGCCGACCCGGCCTCGGCCGCCGAGGTGGCCGTTGAGAAGGGCGTCGTGGACAACGAGGCCCTCGCCGAGAAGGCCATCCCGCACTGCGGGCTCGCCTGCGTCACCGGCCAGGGGATGAGGGACGCCCTGTCCGGCTACCTCTCGGTGCTCTTCGACGCCGACCCCGCGTCGGTGGGCGGCGGCATGCCCGAGGACGACTTCTACTGGCTCGACTAGATGGCCTCCACGTCCCCGAACGGCGGCCGCCCGGCGCCCGCGCACGGCCCCGCCGCCGCGCGTCGGGCCCGGGCGGCCGCCGTCCTCGGCTGGCTCGCCCTGTGGCAGCTCGCGGCTTGGGCCGTGGGCCGGCCCCTCCTGCTCAGCGGCCCCGTCGACGCCGCCGCCTCCCTCGTGTCGCTTGCGTCCACCGGGGCCTACTGGGGCTCCGTGGGGCTCTCGGCGCTTCATGTGGCCCTGGGCTTCCTCGGGTCCGCCGCCCTCGGCTGCCTTATGGGGGCTGCCGCCTCGCGCCGCCCCGGGGTGCGCGTGGCTCTCGAGCCGCCCATGCTGGCCCTCAAGGCCGTCCCCGTGGCGTGCCTCGTGGTGATCCTGCTGCTCTGGGTGGGCTCCGCCGGCGTCGGCATGGCGTGCGTGGCCATGGTCGTGCTCCCGGCCTACTACTTCTCGGCCCTCGAGGGGCTCGGCGCCCGCGACCGCACCGTCGAGCGCGCCCTCGCCGTCATGGGCGTGGGCCGCGGGTCGAGGCTCCTTGCCTGCTCCTGGCCCGGCCTCCAGCCCTACCTCGCGGCGACCTCCCGCGTGACGGTGGGCATGGCGTGGAAGGCCGGTGTCGCCGCCGAGCTCATCGCCCTGTCCGGCACCACCCTGGGCGCCCAGGTCTACCAGGCCAAGCTCCTGCTCGACACCCCCGCCCTCATGGCGTGGACCGTCACGGTCGTGGCCTGCGCGGCGGTATCCGAGCGCCTCGTCACGGCCCTCGTGGCCGCGTCGGTGCCCTGGGCCCGGCGCCTCGCCGTGTCCCTGGCCGTGCGCCGGGGCCCGGCTGCCCGGGAGCCCGGCACCGTGCTGTGGGCCCGCGGGCTCGAGGTCTCCCACGGCGGGGTGCCCGTCGCGGCGCCGGTCACCCTCGAGGCGGCGCCGGGTGACCCCGTGGCCGTGGTGGGGCCGTCCGGGGCGGGCAAGTCCAGCCTCGCCGCCGCCTGGTGCGGGTGGCTCGGGCCGTCGGCGGGAGAGTGCGGGCCCGACGCCCCCCTCGGCCTGCTCACGCAGGGCACCGACCTCGTGGACGGCCTCACCGCCGAGGAGAACGTGGCGCTCGTCTGCGGCGACGCGGCGGAGGCCCGCTCCGTGCTGGGGCGGCTCCTTCCCGAGGGCTGCCTCGGCCGCCCGGTCCGGGGGCTCTCCGGCGGCCAGCGCCGCCGCGTGGCCCTGGCCCGGGCCCTGGCCGCCCCCGCGGGCCCCCTCGTCCTCGACGAGCCCTTCTCGGGGCTGGACGCCGGCGCCCGGGACTCCGTCGCCGCCGCGGTGCGCGGGGCCGCTCGCACGCGCGCCGTCGTCTTCCTCGTGCACGGGCCCGAGGAGGCGGCCCGTCTCGGGGCCCGGGTCGTCCCGCTCTCGCCGGCGGCCGGCGCCTAGGCCCCCATGACGAGCCGCGGGCGGTGCGGCCCCTCCCACCCCGCGGTGCAGCGCTCCCGCACGGCGGCGAGCCGGGCCGGGTCCGAGAGGGACCGCGCCCGCACGGGGCACACCCCGATGCAGGCCATGCAGCCGTCGCAGCGGGCGGTGTCGGTGAGGTAGGGCTCGTCGGCGGGGATGCAGCCAGCGGGGCACGCGCCGGCGCAGGCCCCGCACCCCACGCAGGCAGCCGGGTCGCACTCGGCCGTGAACCCGAGCTCGAGGCGCTCGCGGGGGCAGGAGGCGGGCGGGAGCGGCGGGGGAGCGAGGTCGAAGAGCCCGCCGGCGTCCCGGAGCGCGGAGGCGACGGCGGCGCCGAACGAGCGGTAGGCGGCGAGGTCGTCTGCCGTGGGCCGGCCGGCGCCGAGGGCGGGGACCATGACGTGGCGCACCGGAGCGAGCACGGCCGCCACGGGGACGAGCCCGAGGCCCGGCGCGATGGCCTCGAGGTCGTGGAGCCCGTGGCCCGGGTCGCGGTCCCCGTAGGCGCACACGAGGACGCAGGGGGAGAACGCCGTGTGCACGCGCCCGAGGCGCTCCAGCCCCAGGGCCGGCACGGCGCCTCCGGCCACCGGCGCCCCGAGCACCACGAGGGTGCCCGGGTCCACGGGCTCGGGCCGCGTGCCCCGCGCGAGGTCGCGCTCGTCCCAGGCGAGCCCCGTACCCTCGGCGACGGCCCGGCACACCGCGGCGGTGGACCCGCACGGGCTGTAGGCCGCGACGGTCGCTGACGACGGCTCCACGGCGCCTCCCTCCCGGGGCCGCGCCCCGTCCCAAGATTTAACATCCCAACTATGGCGCCCCTCGGTCCCATGGGGCAAGATAGATTCGTTCAGACTGTGTTACGGTGGCTCGATAGCCCGTGAAACACGACGACAGCGCGCCGTTTCGTTCGCGTTGTTTTCCGATCCCCGTCGTCGAGACCCGGTCCCGGCCCTGTGCCGCGGCCGGGCCGCCGCGTACCCGAGGAGGTCCCATGTTCGACGAGCGACTTTCCGCCTACGGCATCCGCGTCCAGGAGGAGGACGTCCACTGGGACCTCTCCGTGACCCAGCTGGTGGAGGAGGCGCTCGTCCGCAAGGAGGGCGAGCTCGCGTCCACGGGCTCCCTCGTCGTGCGCACGGGCGACCGCTGCGGCCGCTCGCCCAAGGACCGCTTCATCGTGGACACCGAGGCCCAGCGCTCCGCCATCTGCTGGGGAGAGGTCAACCGCCCCATCTCCGAGGAGCACTACCGCCGCATCAAGCGCGGCATCTGCGAGCGCCTGAGCGAGCGCGACCCGTTCGTCATCCGCGGCCTCGCCGGCGCCCGGCGCCCCCACAGCCGCAAGTTCATGGTGGTGGCCGAGGAGGCCCACCAGGCGCTCTTCGTCAAACAGATGCTCGTACGCCCCAACCGCTTCGAGCTCTGGCGCTACGGCGACCCGGACTTCGTGGTCCTGGCGTGCCCCAGCTTCAAGTGCGACCCCAAGGTCCACGGCACCAACTCCGAGGCGGCCGTCGTCATCAACTTCGAGGAGCGCGTGGTGCTCGTGGCCGGCACCGGCTACTCGGGAGAGATCAAGAAGGCCGTCTTCTCGGTCATGAACTACCTGCTGCCGGTGGAGGACGACGTCCTCACCATGCACTGCTCGGCCAACGTCGACCCCGCCACCAACTCCAGCGCCGTGTTCTTCGGCCTCTCGGGCACCGGAAAGACCACCCTCTCGGCCGACCCGCGCCGCCAGCTCATCGGCGACGACGAGCACGCGTGGTGCCGCGAGGGCGTTTTCAACATCGAGGGTGGCTGCTACGCCAAGACCATCGGCCTCACCCGCAACCGCGAGCCCGAGATCTGGGACGCCATCCGGTTCGGCACCCTCTGCGAGAACGTGGTGCTGAACCCGCTCACGCGCAAGCCCGACTACATGGACGACTCCGTCACCGAGAACACCCGCGTGTCCTATCCCGTGGAGTACGTCAAGAACGCCCTGCTCACCGGTGTGGACGGCATCCCCGACGTCGTCATCTTCCTCACGGCCGACGCCTTCGGGGTGCTGCCCCCGGTCTCGCGCCTCACCCCCGAGGGAGCCAAGTACCACTTCCTCACCGGATTCACCTCCAAGGTGGCCGGCACCGAGGAGGGCGTCGAGGAGCCGTATCCCACGTTCTCCTCCATGTTCGGCGAGCCGTTCATGCCGCTGGCCCCCGAGGTTTACGCTCGCAAGCTCGGTGAGAAGATCGGCCGCCACCAGGTGCGCTGCTACCTCGTGAACACCGGTTGGACCGGCGGCCCCTACGGCACGGGCCACCGCATCGACCTCGGTGCCACCCGCGCCATCGTCGACGCAGTGCTCGACGGCTCCATCGAGGAGGCGACGTTCGTGCACAACGACCTCTTCAACCTCGACGTCCCGCTGTCCTGCCCCGGCGTGGAGCCGCGTATCCTCGACCCCCGGAGCACCTGGGTGGACGGCTGCGCCTACGACCGCTGCGCCCTCGAGCTGGCTATCATGTTCAAGGAGAACTTCGACCGCCGGTTCCCCGACATGGCCGACATCGCAGAGGCCGGCGGCCCCCACATCCCCGAGGCCTGACGGCCGCCCGGCCGGGGCCCCGCGAGAAAGGCTTCGCCATGGAGTACACCGACCTCGTCCGCGCCCGGTACTCGTGCCGCGCCTTCGACGGCTCTCGGGCCGTCGAGCCCGAGAAGCTCGCCGCCGTCGTGGAGGCGGCACGCGTGGCCCCCACGGCCGTGAACCGCCAGCCGTTCCACGTGTGGCGGATCGCCTCCGAGGAGGCCCGCGCCGCTGTCGAGGGGAATTGCCGGTTCACCTTCGGCGCGCCGGAGTTCCTGCTTGTGGGCGCCAAGGCCGACGAGGCGTGGACCCGCCGGTACGACTCGGCCAACTTCGCCGGCGTGGACGCCTCCATCGCCGCGACCCAGATGATGCTCGCCGCCTCCGACCTCGGCCTCGGCAGCACATGGGTGGCCTGCTTCGACGCCCCCGCGCTCCAGGTGGCTCTGCCCGAGACGGCCGGCTACGACCTCGTGGCCCTGTTCCCCATCGGCTACCCCGCGCCCGACGCGGCCCCGGCCGAGCAGCACGGGCGCCGCAAGGCCGTGGACGAGCTCTACTCGGAGCTCTAGGTGGTGCTCGCCCGCCGTCCGGCCACCGAGGCCGACATCCCCGCCTGTCTGGCCGTCTACGCCGCCGCACGGCGGTTCATGGCAGCCTCGGGGAACCCCGGGCAGTGGGGCTCTTCGTGGCCCCCGGCCGCGCTCGTGGCGGAGGACGTCTTTGCGGGGCGCCTCTGGGTGACGGAGGAGGGCGGCCGCGTCTGCGGGTGCTTCGCCGTCTGCCTGGGCGACGAGCCCTCCTACGCCTCCATCGACGGCGAGTGGCTCGACGCCTCGCCCTATGTCACGCTGCACCGCGTGGCGTCCGACGGGTCGGCCCGCGGGGTCCTTGCCGCCGCCGTGGAGCAGGCCCGCTCCGAGAACCCCCACGTGCGCGTCGACACCCACCGGGACAACGCCCCCATGCTCCGCGCCCTCGCCGCCCAGGGCCTCTCGCCCCGCGGCACGGTCACCGTCCACGACGGCACGGAACGCCTGGCCTTCGAGCTGGCCTGAGACCTCAGGCACGGTCCCGCGCCATGGGGAAGGGCCGGGCGCCGCCCCCGTCGGGGGAGCGGCGCCCGGCCCTCTGCGTGCGGGCGCGGGGTTGTCCTGCGGCCTACTCGGCGGAGGCGAGCTGGGCCTGGACGGCGGTGATGGCCACCACGGCCACGATGTCGGTGGCGGAGCAGCCGCGGGAGAGGTCGTTGACCGGCTTGGCGATGCCCTGGAGCAGCGGGCCGTAGGCCTCGGCCTTGGCCAGGCGCTGCACGAGCTTGTAGCCGATGTTGCCGGCGTCGAGGTTGGGGAAGACGAGGACGTCGGCGTTGCCGGCCACCTCGGAGGTGGGGGCCTTCAGCGCGCCCACGGTCTCGTCGAGGGCGGCGTCGGTCTGGAGCTCGCCGTCGCAGAGGAGGCCGGGGGCCTTGGCGTGCACGAGGGCCGTGGCTTCGGCCACCTTGTCCACGTACTCGGAGTTGGCGGAGCCGTGGCTGGAGTAGGAGAGCATGGCCACGTGGGGCTCGGTGCCCATGAGCTGCTTCCAGGAGGCGGCGCTCGCGATGGCAATCTCGGAGAGGGCCTCGGCGTCGGGGTACTCGTTGAGTCCGATGTCGGAGAAGACGAAGGTGCCGTGGTCGCCGTACTCGCAGTCGGGCACGCACACGACCATGAAGCCGGAGACGAGCTTGGTGCCCGGGGCGGTCTTGAGGATCTGGAGCGCGGGCCGCAGCGTGTTGGCGGTGGAGTGGCAGGCGCCCGAGACGAGGCCGTCGGCGTCGCCCATCTTGACCATCATGGTGCCGAAGTACGTGGCGTCGTCCACGAGCTCGCGGGCCTGCTCGATGGTCATGCCCTTCTTGGCGCGGAGGCGGCGGAGCTCCTGGGCGTAGGCCTCGTGCTTGGGCGAGGTGCGGGGGTCGACCATGCGGGCGCCCTCCACGGGCTCGGGCTCCTCGCCGTTGTGGAGGATGACGAGGTCCGCGAGGCCCTCTTCCACGATCCGGCGGGCGGCCTCGATGGTTCTGGGGTCCTCGCCCTCGGGGAGCACGATGGTCTTGCGGTCGCCCGCCGCCTGTGCCTTCATACGTGCCAAAAAGTCGCTCATGGAAACGCTTCCTCTCTCTGGGTGGGCCCCGCGGCCGAGCGCCGGCCTTCCATGCGGGCATATCGTGGCGGTCCGTGCCGCTCGCGACCATTATAGGTACGCGTGCTAACATTTCTTGCGGAATACGTGGCTTGGCGTCTCCTGGCTGCCCGACGGTCCGGGGGCGCCTCCGTGCCGTGACAGAAGGGTTCGATCCATGAGCATACGTACCGGGCTGCCGGAGGGTTTCCGCGCCGAGGACTACGACATGGTGGTCGTCGGCGCCGGCTATGCCGGGGCGGTCTGCGCCCGCCGGCTCGCCGAGGGCTGCGGCTTCAAGGTGTGCGTCCTCGAGCGCCGCGACCACATCGCCGGCAACGCCTACGACGCCTACGACGACGCGGGGATCCTCGTGCACGTGTACGGCCCGCACATCTACCACACCTTCTCCGAGCGCGTGGACCAGTTCCTCTCCCGCTTCACCGGCTGGACGGACTACCAGCACCGCGTGCTGGCCGACATCCACGGCACCCTCATGCCCGTCCCGTTCAACCACGCCAGCCTCAAGCTCGCCTTCGGCGAGGAGCGCGGCGAGGAGCTCTACCGCAAGCTCGTGGCCGCCTTCGGCGAGAACAAGAAGGTGCCCATCATGCAGCTCCGGGAGAAGAACGACCCCGACCTGCAGGAGGTTGCGGACTACGTCTACGAGAACGTCTTCCTCTACTACACGATGAAGCAGTGGGGCAAGACCCCCGACGAGATCGACCCGTCCATCACCGGCCGCGTCCCGGTGTTCATCGGTGACGACGACCGCTACTTCCCGGCGGCCCCCTACCAGGGCATGCCCGAGCAGGGCTACACCCGCATGTTCGAGCGCATGCTCGACCACGACCTCATCGACGTCTTCCTCGAGGTCGACGCCCGCGACATCCTGACCGTGGACGACGAGCACGTCACCGTCCAGGGCAAGCCCTACGGCGGCGAGGTCGTCTACACCGGCCCCCTCGACGAGCTGTTCGGCTGCGACCTCGGCGACCTGCCCTACCGCAGCCTCGACATGCGCTTCGAGACCCTGGACATGGACCGGTTCCAGCCCGTGGGCACCGTCAACTACACCACGAGCGAGGACTTCACCCGCATCACCGAGTTCAAGATCATGACCGGCCAGGTCAAGGAGGGCGTCACCACCATCATGCGCGAGTACCCGCAGCCCTACGAGCGCGGCCGCGGCATGACGCCCTACTACGCCATCATCGAGCCTCAGAACGAGGAGCTGTACCGCCGCTACCGCGACCGTGTGGACCACCTCACCAACTTCCACCCGGTCGGCCGCCTCGCCGAGTACCGCTACTACGACATGGACGGCGTCACCGCGTCGGCCCTGGCACTCTCCGACGAACTCATGGCCGCCCACGCCTGACGGGGGCACCACGACCCGTCAGGAACCCGACAGATGAGGACGCACCCACCGATGAGCACCAAGACGCTTTCCGTAGGCATTCCCTGCTACAACTCGGCCGAGTACATGGACCACGCGATCTCCTCGATCCTCGAGGGGGCCCACTTCTCCGACGACATCCAGGTCATCGTCGTCGACGACGGCTCCACCAAGGACGACACCTTCGCCAAGGCCAAGGCATGGGAGGCCCGCTACCCCGACCTCGTGAAGGCCGTCCACCAGGAGAACGGCGGCCACGGCATGGCCGTCCTCTCCGCGCTCGAGGCGGCCGACGGCGTCTACTTCAAGGTGTGCGACTCCGACGACTGGTACGACGGCGACGCCCTCGACTCCCTGATGAAGACCCTCCGCAGCTTCATCGACTACGACGTGCGCGTGGACCTCGTCGTCACCAACTACGTCTACGAGCACGTGGAGGACGGCAAGCAGAACGTCATCGACTACCGGTTCGCCCTGCGTCGCAACAAGGTCCTCACCTGGGAGAAGATCGGGCACTTCGGCTACGACCAGAACCTGCTCATGCACGCCCTGTGCTACCGCACCGACATCCTACGCGACGGCGGCATCCCCATGCCGGCGCACACGTTCTACGTGGACAACATCTACGCCTACGTGCCGCTGCCCCGCTGCAAGACGCTGTACTACCTGGACGTCGACCTCTACCGCTACTTCATCGGCCGCGAGGACCAGTCGGTCAACGAGAAGGTCATGGCGGGCCGCATCGACCAGCAGCTGCGGGTCACCCGCATCATGATGGACGCCTACCACCTCTACGACGACGTCGAGAGCACCAAGCTCCGCACGTACATGCTCGACTACATGAACCTCATGATGGCCGTGTGCTCCATCTTCGCGCGCCTGTCCGACGTCCCCAACGCGCGCCTCAACTGCGACGCCCTCTGGGAGTACTTCAAGCAGTACGACAAGCGCATGTACAACTACTGCCGCAAGGGCCTTATCGGCATCGGTGCCAATCTCCCCACCAAGATGGGGGAGAAGACCTCCATCGGCCTGTACCGCATCATCCAGAAGGTGGTCAAGTTCAACTAGGCGGCGCTTCGGCTGTTTCATTTGACGCGACCGGGCCGCAGGTCCTGGGGCAATTCGCGGCTTTGCCGCTCAGATGCCCCGGGACCTGCGGCCCGGTCGCACTGTGTTCGGCCGGAGCGGCCCAGTTGCACTCGAGGGGCCACCCACCTGAGGGAAAGCTCGGGGCTCCGCTCTTTTTGGTCATGGGCCCCTTCCAGTTAAATAGGTAAATCGTCGGCATCCACGAGGGCTGTGCCTGCGGTATTGGGGATTAGTATCTGAGATACCAATAGGCCCTCGAACGGAGGTCGATTATGAAGGTCAAGAAATCGCTCGTTGCCGCCGCGCTCTGCACCGCTCTCTGCGCCGGGGTCTCCGGCGCCGCGTTGGCCCGGACCGTCTACTACAAAGGCACCGGAGTTTACTGGAACTACGGCCGCAACGCCGGTGTCTTTGGCTTCTCTGATTGCAACTCTCAAAAATACGAGCATTGCTCTTCTGTTAATGGATACAGCTCTGGCTGGCAGCAGCCCGGCACACTGTCGCAGGCATGGGGGTTTGTTGGCCCGTCAACAATTCAGGCCTACTGGAACTGCCGGGGGTAAGGCGGCTCCTGGTTTAATCCCCTTGGCCTAGTTTCCCTTTACATCTACGAGAGGGTATCCAGTGAAGAGATGGTACTCGGTAGTCAGCTTGGTCGTCATTGTTTGCCTTGCTGCTGTCGGCACGCTCTGCGCCAAGGGGGTTTTGGAGGCCTTGGTGATGCGGTCGGCGGGCTCGTGGCTCGCCGACCGCCCCACTCTCTACACCATGCAGCTCTCCGATGAGAGCAGGGAGCGCTTGGTGGGTGCGGTCCAGGCGTTTGCCCAAGACCATCCCATGACCGTGGTGAGCCACGACTCGGTCGTGCAGCAGTCGGGGGCCACTCTCTATACCTTTGGCGTTTTGGCCTCTTCTGCTGCGGTTTCCGCCGTGGAGCCCTTGGACGTATTGGGCACTCCCGTCGTGGACGATGCTGTGGTGAGCGCGGTGGTCTCAGGCGCGCCCGGCGCCTATGCGGGCTTTGGCAACAACGCCTTCGACCGGGTGCAAGAGCTGCCAAGCATTCGCGCCGGGGCATACTTTAGGGTTCAAAAACTGGATTCTGCTGCAGTTGTGGGCAGCTCCTGCACGGTGTTGGGGCTGAGCGACGAGGAGTTCCAGGCGCTTCTGGCCGATGTCGCGACTGCCACGGGGTGCAGTGGGGAGGCGCTGACAGAAAAAACCTTCGGCTCTGTGCCGATGGCAGGCCTTTTCGCATTCTTCTCCGCCGGGGCCTTCCTTCTGCTCGCCCTCGGGCTTTCCCTTCTTTTGGTGGCCCGCTCTCTTTTGGAGCTCAAGACCCTCGGCGTGCGCCTGATGCTGGGATGGGGCGCGGGGGGATTTTTGCTTCGGCTGTTCAGGCCCCAGCTGGCGCAGCTGCTTGCCGTGGTGCCGGTATGCTTGGCAGGCACCGCCCTCATGTTGAGCGGCTTTGGCCTCACCGCCCCGTTGGCGGCCTTTGTGGGCACAATCGTGGCCGCGCCGGTCGTGGCGGTTTTGCTCTCGTTGGCCCTTGCCGCCCTGCCCATCCTGCTTGTCAAGCCGGTGGACGCCATCTGCGCCCGCTACTCGCGGCGGGGATTCTACGTATTGGCGGCCGGCGTGTACCTTGTCACCTTGGCTGCGGTCTTTGGCGGCTCTTTGTATATCAATCAGCCGCTTGCCATGTACACAGACCTTGCCCGCACCCGCTCTGTGTGGAGCGCCTACGAGGACTGGTGGGTGGTCAAGGACCTTTCCGTGGACGGACAGCACTTTGTGGGCGATGCGATGGCCCAGGCCAAGGACGTCTACGACTGGTATGCCGCCCACGAGGACGATGAGGGCGTCTACCTGTCAAATGTCTCCTATACCCCTGAGGTCGATATTGAGGGCGACCTGCCCGATGCCGCGGTGCGCCCCGTCCCTTTCTGGTATCTGGCAGCTTCTCCCTCCTATCTCGAGCAGGCCGGCGTGGAGCTTTCGCCCGACGTCCTTGCCAAGGTGAGGCAGGGGGTGCGCGTGTACCTGCTGCCGAGTTCGCTGAGCGCGGGCGAGACCGAGGCTCTGAAATCGTACCTTCTCGCGTCTCGAAAGCCGTGGGACTCCAATATCGTCACGGAGTACATGAAGCACCCTTCCACGGAGTTCGTTCCCTACGACGGGGCCAAGGGGCTGTTCACCTGGGCCACCCATGAGGGGGAGCCTGCAGAGACCTCGGGCATGGTCATCGCCGTGCTGAGCGCCGAGAACATGGTGCCCTTTGAGTCGGAGAGCCTGGTAGCCAGCGGCCTCAACAGCTACTTGAAACTGGATGGCCAAGCCGCCTCCCAGCTTTTGGACAACGACTCTGTCGCCTTGAACAGTGGCTTGGACCTGCGATTTGCCACCGTGGGCAACTTCATCGACGGCATGAAAAAGTTATTCGAGGAGCTCTTTTTCTTGTTCGGCATCGTCCTTGCCATGCTTGTGATCATCGTCGCCGTCATGGTCCTTTGCATCGTCGAGGTGGTCAACCGGGTGAGCGCCCGGGAGGTGTCGGTCAAGTGCGTGCTCGGCTTTGGCCCGTGGACCATTTACCGGAGGGAGTTCCTCTTTGTGAACATCGCCACGCTTACGGGCGTGGCCGTGAGCGCCCTCGCCCAGTCCACTGCAGGCCTTCTCATGGGCGGCGCGCTGCTCGTTGCCTCCAACCTGCTCATCGTGCTGGCGGCCCGCCGAAGGTCTGTGGCGGTCGTGTTGGAAACCGTGTCAAAGGAGCAATGATGGACTCCTCTATCCAGGTAAAAGACCTTGTCAAGTGCTTTGGCGAGCACAGGGTCCTCTCGGGGCTCAGCCTCAGCATTGCCGCAGGGGAGGCGGTGGCCGTCACCGGGCCGTCAGGCTGCGGAAAGACCACGCTGCTCAATATCTTGGGGCTGCTCGACACCCCCACGTCGGGCTCGGTCTGCCTACTGGGAAAGGCCTACCCGCCCATCAACAGCCGCAGCGCCATGCTCCTTCGCCGCAGCGCCATCAACTACCTCTTCCAGTCGTTTGCCCTCATCGACTCCAAGACGGTGCGCGACAACCTGCTTCTGGCCCTCTACCACACCAAGCTGGCAAAGAAGGAGAAGCTGTCCCATATCCAGGAGATGCTGGGGCGTTTTGGCGTGGGGGACAAGCTGGACTCTGTGGTGAGCGAGCTTTCCGGAGGGGAGAAACAGCGCGTGGCCATGTCCCGGGCCATGCTCAAGCCCGGCGACCTCATTCTTGCCGACGAGCCCACCGGCTCCCTTGACAGGAGGATGGCCAACATCGTCATGGACTCGCTTCTTCGCGCCACCCGCGATGCCGGCAAGACCCTTGTGATGGTCACCCATGACATGACCATGGCCGACAAGTGCGACCGGATCCTCACCATGGAGGAAGGGCGCCTCGTCTAAGAGCGGTCGGGCTTACTGGTCCATCGACGGCTTGAGGTAGTCGTCCAGCACTTCGGGCATGCAGCCGTCGTCGCAGCTCGACCGCAGGATGCGGCAGCCCTTTGGCAGAAGCGGCCTCGCTAGCTCGCTCACGTTGGAGACCACGAGGGGAAGGCCTGCCACCTCGAGCATGGAGAGGTCGTTCACCGAGTCGCCCAAGGCCACCGTCTCGTCCATGGGCACGCCGAGGGTGGCGGCGATTTCTGCGAGGCCCGAGCCTTTGCCCACGCCTGCGGGGTTGAACTCCACGTAGCGATCGCTCGAGAACACCGGCTCTACGGCGTCCACGAGGTCGCCGAGGGCGTCTTGCGCCTCGTCGCGGAGGACATGGAGGGCGTCAAGGTCGGTGTTCTCGAACAGGATCTTGTACACAGGCTCGTCCAGCGAAGCCGCTTCCTCCCACGTGGACGGAACCACTTCCATACGGCCGCGCAAAAACTCCCGCTCGCCGTCGTTAAGGCTCATGGCCAAGGTGCGCCCCTCTAGGTACATGTGGCCGCAGAGGCCCCGCTCCTCCCCAAAGGCGCGCAGGCGCTCGGTCACGGCGGCATCAAGCGGGTGCGCGGCAACCACCGTGCCGTCGTTGGCGCACACGTAGCCGCCGTTGAGGGTGATGGTGTAGGAGTCAGGGTCGCCCTTTGTGCCCACCTCTTCCAGGATGCCCTGGACGCTGAAGTAGGGGCGGCCGGTGGCCACCACAAAACGGACCCCCAGCTTCCCCATGGCGGCCACGGCATCAAGGTTTGACTGGGTGGGTCTCTTGTTGTGGCCGAGGAACGTCTCGTCCATGTCGCTTGCAACGATGTGGTACATCGGCAGTGCCTTTCCTTCTGAGTGTGTGTCGCGACCATTCTAGCCACGGGCGCCTCCGGCGGCATTTCCCGGCGCTAGACTGAGAAAAGTCTATGTTCATACGGGAAGGGGATCATCATGGCAAAGACATGCGCCGTTCTTCTGGCGGATGGGTTTGAGACCATCGAGGCGCTGGCCCCGGCAGACTGCCTTGCCCGTGCCGGGGCCCAAGTGAGCCGCGCAGGCTGCACCGGTTCCACCGTCACGTCCGCCCAAGGGGTGCCGGTGGTCTGCGACGCGGAGCTCGCCGACGTCGACCTTGCCTCCTTCGACCTCGTGATTGTGCCGGGCGGCCTCGGCGGCGTCGACAACCTGCGTGCCTGCCCTGCGGTCGCAGCCGAGCTCAAACGCCGTGCCGCCAGCTCCGACCTCCTCGGCTGCATCTGTGCCGCCCCTGCGCTTCTGGCCGAGAACGGCCTGCTCGACGGCCGGGTCGCCACGTGCTATCCCGGTTGCGACACCGACTTCCCGGCAGGCGTGCGCCCCGAGAAAAACGGCGTGTACCGCGACGGCAACCTCGTCACGGCCAGCGGCCCCGCGTTTGCCGTGCCCTTTGGCCTCGCCCTTGTGGCCGCCCTGCTCGGGGAAGAGGATGCCCGTCGGGTGGCATCGGCCATGCTCGTGGAGTAGGGCCGTGATACTCGCGTCCGCCTCTCCGAGGCGCATAGAGCTTATGCACCGCGCCGGCTTCTGCCCGCGGGTCATGCCTGCCGACGTTGACGAGCGTCGCCTTGAAGGGGAGGCGCCCTTGGAGCTCGTGGCCCGCCTCGCCCGTATGAAGGCCCTTGCCATGGTGGAAAAGGCTGAGGTCAACGAGCTTGTCGTGGGCGCAGACACCATCGTGTGGATGGGAGATGAGGCCTTGGGGAAGCCCGCCTCGCCCAAGCAGGCACAAGCCATGCTCACCGAGCTCTCGGGCCGCGTGCACCACGTGTCCACCGGCTGTGCCATGGCGTTGCACGCAGCCGACGGCTCTGTGGCCGACGAGACGTTCACCTGTACCACCGATGTACGCTTCTTCGACCTTGAGCCGGCCGAGATCTCCTCCTACGTGGCGAGCGGGGAGTGCTTTGACAAGGCGGGCGCCTACGCCATCCAAGGCCTTGGAAGCCTGCTCGTGCGCGACATCGACGGCAATTACGACAACGTGGTCGGCCTGCCCGTGGCAGAGCTTTCCCGGAGGATGCGCGCCTTTCTCCGTACGATGGGCACTGACGCTTCGTGACAGAGGCCATATACGCGCCTGAAAGCACATATGTGCTTTCAGGCGATCTTGATATAGGGGTTGTCCATGAAAGGAGGGGCGCCATGAGGCTCCCAGGATTCGACGACGTGTACGTGGGGCATCGCAGCGACCCTGAGGCGGGCACCGGGGTCACGGTGGTGGTGGCGCCTGCGGGGGCCGTCGGGGCCGTGGACGTGGCCGGCGGCGCCCCGGCCACCCGCGAGACCGACCTGCTGCGCCCCGAGGAGACCGTGGACCGCGTCTACGCCGTGGTGCTTTCCGGCGGCTCCGCCTACGGGCTTGCAGCCTCATCGGGCGTCATGGACGAGCTGGAGCGCAGGGACATAGGCCTTGACCTCGGGGTCTGCCGTGTACCCATCGTGTGCGGCGCATGCCTGTTCGACCTGGCGGTGGGCGACCCCTCCGTGAGGCCCGATGCCGCCATGGGGGCCGAGGCCTGCGCCGAGGCGCTCGACGGCTCGGACGCGGCAGGTCTTGCCCAGGGCAACGTGGGCGCCGGCACGGGTTGCACCGTGGGAAAGTTCCTCGGCCCCGACATGGCCATGAAGGGCGGCTTCGGGTGGTCGTCCGCCTCGGCGGGCCCGCTCGTGGTGACGGCCGTTGTCGCGGTGAACGCGGTGGGCTCGGTGACAGACCCCGCCACAGGCGCCCCGGTGGCGGGCGCGCGGGTGGCCGCCGACTCCGCGGCTCAGGTGGCGGACCCCCTGTCGGCCATTTTGGCCGGCGCGTCCATGCCCCTGTCCGTGCTCGACCGCACCAATACCACCATCTCGTGCGTGACGACCAACGCCAAGCTCACGAAGGCCCAGGCCACCAAGGTGGCGCAGATGTGCTCAGACGGGTATGCCCGCGCCATCGCGCCCAGCCATACCACCAACGACGGCGACTCCGTGTTCGTGCTCGCCACAGGCCAGGTCGAGATGCCGGTGGACCTTGTGGGCGTCCTCGGCCAACGGGTGCTGGCAGACGCCGTGGCGTCCGGCTGTCGGGAGGCCCGAACCGCCTACGGCTTTCCCGGGGCGGCAGGGTAGGGGCCATCTTCCTTCCTGTTGCTGTGTGTGAGGCACTGCGCCTGGGGGCGGCTGGGGGCGACTCAAAGGGTCGCCCCCAGCCGCCCCCAGGCGCATCGGTGCCGCCCTGTTGTGCGGACGGGAGGAGAAGCGCGCCACCGTAGCGCAACGAATCGGCCAAATCGGCAAAACGATGCGCCACGGTGGCGTGCCCGGTGGTGCGGCACGCCACCGTGGCGCGGTTGTTGTGGGACGTGGTGCGGGCAGAGGCGCCGGCAGTTGCTCTACTGTCTAGGAGCGGGGGCGCAGCAGCGTGACGCACTCCACGTGGAAGGTCTGGGCGAAGAGGTCCACCGGCTTCACCCAGACGGGAGAGAAACGCCCCGCCTCCTCAAAACGGTCGAGGTCCCGGGCGAGCGTGGCCGGGTCGCACGACACGTAGGCGATGGCGCGGGCGTCCAGGGTGGAGAGCTTTTCCACCACGTCGGGGGCGAGGCCTGCTCGCGGCGGGTCCACCACCACGATGTCGGCTCCCTCGTCGGGAAACTCGCGGCCGGCGTCGCCTCCCACGGCGTCAGCGTTGTCGATGCCGGCGCGCTCGAGGTTGTGGCGCAGGTTGCCCACGGCGGGGCCGTAGGACTCCACGGCATCCACCCAGCTTGCGCGACGCGCCAGCGGCAGCGTGAACGTGCCGGCGCCCGAGTAGAGGTCCATGGCCGCGTCGTCTGCGCCGGGTTCAAGGGCCTCCAGCACCAGCTGCACGAGCTGCTCGGCGCCCAGCGTGTTCACTTGGAAGAACGACGGGGCACTCACCCGCATGGTCTCGTCGAGGATGCGCTCCTGCCACCAGCCGTTGCCGTCCAGGCGTTCGGTGCCGGCCAGCTTGCGGGCCTTGAGCGGGCCCTTTGTCATGACGCGCACAATGGAGCTGGCACCCGTGGCGTCGCCGAGAATCTTGGCGGCCTGGGCGCGGGGAAACGGGCTCGGCTCCGTCCAGAGGGCCACCTCCACGTCGCCCGTGCGCCTTGAGGCCCGGATGCCCACGCGCTCCACGTTGAGGTTGTGGGAGTTGGCAAGGTAGGAGAGCGACCCCGAGACCGCCTTCACAAGCCCCTCGTGGTCCGCGTCCAGCAACAGGCAGCGGTCCACCTTCACTACGCCGGAGTCGCCCTGGGCGTGCATGCCCACGACAGCGCGGCCGCGCCTGCGCTCCACGGCGAGCTCCACCTTGTTGCGGTAGCCCCACGAAGCTCCGGGGGCCAGAACCGGTGCCACAAGGGCCTCGGCCCGCTCTGCCCCTAGGTGCCCGATGCGCGAGAGGCTCTGCACCACGTTGTCGCGCTTGGCGGCGAGCTGCGCCGCGTAGTCCATGGCGGCCCAAGGACAGCCGCCGCAGACCGAGGCCCACGGGCAGCGCGGCTCCACGCGGTCGGGAGACGGCTCCAGCACGGCTGTGACCCGCGCTTTGACAAGGCGCTTTTCCTCTCGCACCACCTCGGCCTCAACGACGTCGCCGGGCACCGCTCCCGTCACGAACACCGCCCTGCCGTCATCGGCGTGGGCCACGGCGTCGGGCCCGTAGGCCATGGACTCTATCTTGAGGCGCATCTACCGTCCCTCCCTGCGGCGTCGCTCGCGCCGCCTCTGCTCTCGCTCGTTTTTCCTGTCCGCCTTGGCCTGGGCCGCCTGTGCCGCCTCGGGCCCCATGACAAGGGTGCGAAGCCCCAGGCCGATGAGGGAGAGCGCCGCGGCGACGCGCCCGGGGGGCCTGCGCACGATGGTGGTGGGAGCCTCGCTGCCTGCCGACCCTTCCACGGTGGGTTCTGCCTTCACCTCGTCCGCGTCTTTCCCGCCTGCGCCCTCCTTTTTTTGCGGGCTCGGCTCTGCGGCGGACTTGTCCGGATCGGCGGCAAAGTCGGGCTCGTGGGGAAGGCCCGACGCCGGCGCGTCGTTTTCTCCAACGGCCTTGTCGGCTTCGGCAAGGGTCGCGGCGCCGGCGGTGACGGCTCGGGCGAGCACCTCGTCCTCCACAACGGGGTCTGCGCCAACGGCCATGGGGCGCACGTCGGCGGCGACGTTGGGGACCCTCGTTGCCGGGTAACCGGCGTAGAGGGCGATGAGGCGTCTGGTCACGTCGGGCGGCAACGACGCCAGCTCGGGCGAGAGGGGGGTGCCGCGGTCAGCGTGCCCGCGATTGACCATGGCGTGGTGGTAGGCGAGGGCGATGAGCACCTCTTGGCTGTTGACCAAAGGGTCGTCGGCTTCCACAGGGATAGGGCTCCACGTTCCCGACGTCGTGAGGCGCCTGGCCTTCACGTTGTCGGAGAGTTGGAGGTCCATGTACTCCACCACGAGCTCGCGACAGGTGGGGTCGAGCACGGGGAAGCAGATCTCCACGCGGCGCTCGGTGTTGCGGGTCATCATGTCGGCGCTCGACAGATAGAGCGTGTCGGCATGCTCGCCGAAGGCGTAGACGCGGGAGTGCTCCAGCAGGCGTCCAACGATCTGGCGGATCTCAAGGCCTTCGGTGCGCTCTGCGATGCCCGGCAGGATGCAGCAGATGCCGCGGACGACAAGGGTCACCGAGACGCCCGCCTGCACCGCCTCGGCCACCTTGTCGATGACGTCGCGGTCGGTGAACGAGTTCATCTTCATGAACACGCGGCCGCGCGCCCCGGAGCGGGCGCGGCCGATCTCGCGGTCGAGGCCGCGCATGATGAGCGGCTTCAGGCCCGAAGGGGCCACGCCCAGGTGGCGGTAGGTGCCATGGAGGTTGCCCAGGGTGAGGTTCCTGAAGAATGCGTTGCCGTCCTCGCCGATGCCTTTGTCGGCCGTGAGCAGCAAGAAGTCGGAGTACAGGCGGGCGGTCTTCTCGTTGAAGTTGCCGGTGCCCAAACAGGTGATGCGGCGGATGCCGTCGGTGCCGTGGTAGGTGATCTGGCAGATCTTGGAGTGGCACTTGTAGCCTTCGGAGCCGTAGATGACGGTGCAGCCGGCCTGGGAGAGGCGCTCGGCCCACTCTATGTTGTTCTTCTCGTCGAAGCGCGCGCGGAGCTCCATGAGGACGGTGACGTCCTTGCCGTTCTCGGCGGCAGTGATAAGGCTCTCGCAGAGGCGCGAGCGGGTGGCCACGCGGTAGAGGGTGATGCGGATGGAGATGCACTCGTCGTCGGTGGCGGCCTGGCGCACGAGGTCGAGGAACGGGTTCATGGACTCGTAGGGGAAGTAGAGCAAGACGTCGTGGTCCATGACCTGGTCGCGCACGGGCACGGAGGCGTCGACCATGGGGGAGCCCTGCGGCTCGAAGGGCTCGAACAGCAGCGCCTGCCGGTGACGGGCAGGCAGCTTCGACTCGAGGCCGTATACATAAGAGAGGTCCAGCGGGATGTCGAGGCGGCTCACCCGCTCGCGGGAGAGGCCCAACTCCTCGCGTACCAGCTCCTCGAGCTCCTCGCCCAGGCTGCCCTGGAACTCCACGCGCACCGGGTCGAGGCGCAAACGGCGGCGCAGGATCTTCTTCATGTGCTGGCGGTAGTCCTCTTCCTCCTCCACGCCCTCGCCGTCGGGGTCGATGTCGGCGTTGCGGGTGACGCGCACGACGGCGCATTTCGTGGGAACCATGGAGCCGAATACGTCGGAGTGGGCGAGGCCTTGGACGATGACGTCCTCCACGAGCGCGTAGCGGTAGCGGTCGGGGCCCGAGGGCAGCGCCACGACGCGGGGCGCGTTGGGTGGCACCTCCACCATGCCGAGCAGCTCTCCCTCCTCGCCGGCGTCGAGGGCGCACATGACGTAGAGCTGCCCGTTGCGCAGGTTGGGGAAGGGGTGGCGCGGGTCCACAACAAGGGGGGAGAGCACAGGCAGAAGCACCCGGTCGAAGTGGCGGCCCACGGCCACGTTGTCGCGGTCGTCGAAGTCTCCCACGCCCACGCGCTCCAGGCCGAAGCGCTCGAGCTGGCGCTCGATGGCGCCGAAGGCCTCCTCTTGGCGCCCGAGAAGGTCGGGGAGCAAAGAGAACAGCGCGTCGAGCTGCTGGGCAGGGGTGAGGTCGCTCTTGTTGTCGCGCGGCGGGTTCTTGAGGCCCTCCATGGTGGAGAGGCCGCCCACGCGGATCATGAACCACTCGTCGAGGTTGCTCTGGAAGATGGCGCAGAACTTGAGGCGCTCGAAGAGCGGCACCTCGGGCGTGAGCGCCTCGGTGAGTACGCGGTCGTCAAAGCGCAGCCAGCTTACCTCGCGGTTCTGGGTGTAGGAGTAGTCTCTGAGCTGGTGGGGTGCCTCCTTGGCGCGGGCGCGCCTGGACTCCTCGTGCCCCTTGCGGCTCGCGCTCTTGGCATAGGCCTTGAGGGCCGCGGCGTCGCGCTTGGCCTTTTTGCCGCCGTGCGCCTTGTCCTTTTGGGCGCGCTTGTCGGGCGCTTGCCCCTTCTGGCCTGTGTCCTTCCGTTTTTTGTGGGCCTCTCGAGTTTTTTTCAGGTTGTTTTTCTTTTTCTTAGGGCTCTTGGCCATGGGCGCTCCTCGATGTCGGCCTTGCGGCCGGTTGTTTTCATCCCCATTATGCGGTGGATGCGCTGTGGGGCCGGCTGCATTTCGGGCATTGAAACGCGTCTTTCGCAGCAAGGGGGCGCCGATTTTCCAAGGCCGTTTCGGCCCCTATGCATGGTCCCGCAATAATATGCAGTAATAGAGAGACTATATGCACATATTACGGCACTGTCGGATAAAGCAAATATTGCAGTTTTCTGATGTGTTGTATCAATGGGGGGATGCATTGAATTAAATAGAGAACCCGTATTTTAGTGTGATTGCATAATCACAGGTAAACCACGAGTTATACACAACGAATTCACTAATAAGGCCAAATTCAGAGCATATTGCCGTCCACAGCTGAAAAGTAACCGTTGGCCGTGAACAGGAAACATTATTCACCGTCAGCGAACCATAATTGGCACAGCGAAACCGAGGCTGGCGGGTGCCCGAGAACCCCGCGAACCGCGTGTTCCCACCGATAATTGGTCCGCACAATGGCTGGCGTCCCGCAAAAAGGCGAGGCGCCGTCGACAGAAGGAGGCACAATGTCCAAAGGGCTACATGTCCCGAGCGAGATCGGCGACCTGAAGAAGGTCATGCTGCATCGCCCCGGCGACGAGCTGCTCAACCTGCCCCCCGACGAGCTGGAGCGTCTGCTGTTCGACGACGTTCCCTTCCTGCCCGTCGCCCAGGAGGAGCACGACACCTTCGCCCAGACCCTGCGCGATCAGGGTGTCGAGGTGCTCTACCTCGAGAAGCTCGTGGCCGAGGCCCTCGACGCCGCCCCCGGCGCCCGTGACGAGTTCCTCGACCAGTGGATCTCCGAGGCCGGCATCACCGGCAAGCACGCCCCGGCCATCATCCGCGAGTACATCGACTCGTTCAAGGACAACTACGAGATGGTGCTCCACACCATGGCCGGTGTGACCAAGCAGGAGGTGCAGCTGCCCGTCAAGGCCAGCGAGACCCTGCGCTCCATCGTGGGCACCGACGGCGACACCGAGAGCGACCTCCTGGTCGACCCGATGCCCAACCTCTACTTCACCCGCGATCCGTTCGCGGTGGTGGGCAACGGCGTCAACCTCAACCGCATGTACTCGGTCACCCGCAACCGCGAGACCCTCTACGGCAAGTACATCTTCAAGTACCACCCCGACTACAAGGACTCCCCGCTGTGGTATCGCCGCAACTCCGCATACCATACCGAGGGCGGCGACGTGCTGAACCTCAACAGCCACGCCATCGCCGTGGGCATCTCCCAGCGCACCGAGGCCGCTGCCATCGACGTCATGGCCAACCACATGTTCTGGGGCCACGAGGACTGCCCGATCGACGAGATCTACGCCTTCAACATCCCGAGCTCCCGTGCCTTCATGCACCTCGACACGGTGTTCACGCAGATCGACGTCGACAAGTTCACCATCCACCCCGCCATCATGGGCACCCTGCAGGTGTTCAAGCTCACCCCGGGCAAGGAGGAGAACGAGGTCAAGATCGAGGAGATGAACGACACCCTCGAGCACACCCTCGCCAAGATCCTGGGCCTCGACCAGGTCACGCTGATCCCCTGCGGCGGCGGCGACCCCATCGCGGCTGCCCGCGAGCAGTGGAACGACGGTTCCAACACGCTCTGCGTGCGCCCCGGCACCATCTGCGTCTACCAGCGCAACAACGTCACCAACGACATCCTCTACAAGGCCGGCATGGAGCTCCTGGTCATCCCGAGCGCCGAGCTCTCCCGCGGCCGCGGCGGCCCCCGCTGCATGAGCATGCCGTTCTGGCGCGAGGACCTCTAAACCTCAGCCTCCTCCGGGGGCCGGCCCGTCCGGCCCCCGGTCGACGCGGGCCTGGGGCCCGCGCTATCCCGATGCTTCAAACGCCGCGCCCCATCGGGGGCGCATGACAGAAAGGAACCGCAACGATGGGTGTCAACATCGCCGGCCGCAGCTTTACCAAGATTCTCGACTACACCCCTGAGGAGATCCAGTACCTCGTCGACGTGTCCAAGACCTTCAAGGACATGAAGCGCAACGGTGTGCCCCACAAGTACCTCGCCGGCAAGAACATCGTCCTGCTCTTCGAGAAGACCTCCACCCGTACCCGCTGCTCCTTCGAGGTGGCCGGCAACGACCTCGGCATGGGCGTCACCTACCTCGACCCCGGCAGCTCCCAGATGGGCAAGAAGGAGTCCATCGAGGACACCGCCCGCGTCCTCGGCCGCATGTACGACGGCATCGAGTACCGTGGCTTCTCCCAGGAGCTCGTCGAGGAGCTGGCCGAGAAGGCCGGCGTCCCGGTGTGGAACGGCCTCACCGACGAGTTCCACCCCACGCAGATGATCGCCGACCTCCTCACCATCGAGGAGAACTTCCCCATGGGCGTCAAGGGCCTGAAGTTCGTCTTCTTCGGCGACACCCGCAACAACATGGGCAACTCCCTCATGGTGCTCTGCGCCAAGATGGGCATGCACTTCGTGGGCTGCGGCCCCAAGGAGCTGCGTCCCACCGACGAGCTGATCGCCACCTGCGAGAAGATCGCCGCCGAGACCGGCGCCACCATCACCTTCACCGACGACCCGAAGGCCGCCGCCACCGACGCCGACGTCCTCTACACCGACATCTGGGTGTCCATGGGCGAGCCGGCCGAGCTCTGGGCCGAGCGCATCAAGGAGCTCAAGCCCTTCCAGGTCAACAGCGAGCTCATGGGCCTCGCCCACAAGGACGCTATCTTCATGCACTGCCTGCCGTCCTTCCACGACACCAAGACCACCATCGGTGAGGACGTCGCCGAGAAGTTCGGCATCAAGGAGATGGAGGTCACCGACGAGGTCTTCGAGTCCCGTCAGTCCAAGGTCTTCGACGAGGCCGAGAACCGCATGCACACCATCAAGGCCGTCATGTACGCGACCCTGAAGTAACTTCAGCTCCATGCGTGCTCCCGAAGGGCCCCGGCAGTTGCTGGGGCCCTTTTTTGCGCTGAATAAAACGGTATATATGTCGCTTCTGTATATATACTTGAAATCAAAGGAGCCTGTTTTGGGAATACCTTCCAGCGTTGTGAGAAAACGGGGGCGAAAGCCTCCCTGCGGAGAAGGAGGGTTCCCTTGTCAGACGGACAGACGTCTGCCGCTCAGTCGGGCGGTGCGGGCAAGATCGGCCTTTTCGGGCTGATCGGTATGGTGGTGAGCTCCTGCATCGGTTCGGGCGCCTTTGCCCTCACCGGTCAGATCGCCCAGGTCGCGGCCCCAGGCCCGGCCCTCATCGCTTGGGGCATTGCCGGCGTCGGCTTCCTCATGCTCGCCCTTTCCCTGAAGAACCTGGGCGAGAAGCGTCCCGACCTCGACGGCATCTTCAGCTACGCCACTGAGGGCTTCGGACCGTTCGCCGGTTTCCTTTCGGGCTGGGGCTACTGGCTTTCCGCATGGCTGGGCAACGTGGCCTTCGCCACGGCCATGATGAGCGCCGTGGGCATGTTCTATCCGCCTTTTGCCAGCGGCAACACCGTGCCCTGCGTGGTCATTGCCTCAATCTTCATGTGGGCCCTGACCTTCCTGGTGATTCGCGGCGTCGAGAGCGCCTCGTTCCTAAACGCCATCGTCATGGTGGCCAAGGTCGCCGCCCTCGCGCTCTTCATCGTCTTCGGTGTCGTGATGTTCAACGCGGGTGTCTTCACCCAGGACTTCTGGGGCCAGCTCTACGACAACCTCGTGGCCATGGGCCAGGCCGGCCCCGACGCCGTGGCCCTGGGATCTGTGGGCCAGCAGGTGGTCAACTGCCTGATCATCATGATGTGGTGCTTCATCGGCATCGAGGGCGCCTCGGTGCTTTCGAGCCGCGCCCAGAAGAAGAGCGACGCTGGCAAGGCCACGGTCATCGGCCTTGTGGCCCTGCTCGTCATCTACATCGGCGTGTCCGTGCTGCCCTTCGGCTTCATGCCCTACACCGAGATTGCCCAGCTCAACGACACCACCTCCATGGCCGAGGTCTTCAACCTCATGGCCCCGGGCTGGGGCGGTCCCTTCATCACCATCGCCATGATCGTCTCCATCGCCGGCTGCTGGCTCTCGTTCACCATCCTGCCCGCCGAGACCACCCAGCTCATGGCCAACCACAAGCTGCTGCCGGCCTCCTTCGGCCAGCTCAACGACAAGAAGTCGCCGCAGTTCTCGCTGCTCGTGGTTGCCGCCTGCACCCAGGCCTTCCTGATCGTCGTGATTTTCTCCGAGAGCGCCTATGACTTCGCGTTCTCCATGTGCACCGTTGCCATCGTGGTTACCTGGGCCTTGGCCGCCGCTTACCAGATGAAGTACTCCCTTGCTCACAAGCAGGCGGGCCAGGCCGTCATCGGCCTTATCGCCCTGGCCTTCTTGGTCGTCGGCGTGCTTTTCAACGGCTGGAGCTTTCTGCTCCTCACCTGTATCGGCTACATCCCGGGCCTCTTCGCCTATGTGAGCGCCCGCAAGACAGAGGGCGTGAGGTCCTTTACGCCGGCCGAGCACGTTGTGGAATACGTCGTCATTGCAGGCGCTGTTCTGGCCGTCATCCTTTTGGCCACGGGCATCATCGTCATCTAGCCTTGCCCTCCATCCCAGGAAAAACCGTGCCCAAGGAAGGGGCGTCGCGCATGTTCGCTCGGCGTCCCTTCTTTGTGCGCCTCCCGACAGATTGTTGCGGCCGTGGCGACGACCCGGCTCCAACATCTTTGGACGGGCACTGGCTGTGCTTTGGGAGAGGGGGGCGGATGGGCACAGGTCGGCAGGTCTATAATTGTTCATAGGGATGCGCCTTGGGTGCCCATGCATAAGCCAGTGCCGTCTTGCCGCCTGCGTGCACCAGGAAGGTCATTCATAGGAAATCATGAATCAGTGTCCCTTTATTGCGTATATGATGAAAATGGTTTGATGGCGTAAAGTCGGCTAAAACCTTATGGATGGAATATCGGGACAGTAAATGGATAAATCATAACTTAATAAATAATAACTACACGTATGACTAAAGTCGGCTTCTAACTGCGAAAACAGGGGAAATTTGCATTATTTCATCTAGGTTTCCGCGAACGGCCGTAATGTACCAGTAAGCGGTACCTTTGCCGCCTAATCCCAGTTTTCGGCATTAAGGGAATCTTCATATGTATAAAATGAGTCAGGAATCATTAGGGGAGGGGCTCTGGTGAGCCCCCGCACGGGGCGCGTCTCAAAAGAGGTCCGCCCCCAACGAGGAAAGGAGACCCAAGGCATGTCAGACGTGACAAAGCCTAAGAAGAAGCGGGAGATGCTCTCTTCTTACACGATCTTGTTCATCATCCTGATCGTGGTGGCTCTTATCTCCATTGCCATGTCCGCGGCAATCCCGGACATCACTGCCGCCACCCTGGGTGACGTGCTGATGGCCCCCGCAGAGGGCTTCGTCGACGCCGTCGATGTCTGCCTGTTCGTCATGGTGCTCGGTGGCTTCCTTGCCATCGTCGAGCGCTCCGGCGCCCTGAACGCCGGCATCTCGACGCTGGTGCGCGCCATGGGCGGCAACGAGCTCAAGCTCATTCCCATCCTCATGATCATCTTCTCGATCATGGGCACCACCTACGGCTTCTGCGAGGAGTCCGTGGGCTTCTACGCCCTGCTCGCCGCCACCATGATGGCCGCCGGCACCGACGTGCTCGTGGGTGCGGCCATGGTGCTGCTCGGCGCCGGCTGCGGCGTGCTCGGCTCCACGGTCAACCCGTTCGCCACGGGCGTCGCCTCCGCCACGCTCACCTCCATCGGCATCCCGGTGGACCAGACGATCATCATCGTCCTCGGCCTGATCCTCATGGTCGTGGCCGACGTCATCTCGATCCTCTTCGTGTACAACTACGCCAAGAAGGTCAAGGCCGACACCGGCAAGTCCATCCTCACCGGCCACGAGATCGAGGCCGCCGAGAAGGAGTACGGCAGCGCCGCCAAGGCCGTGTCCGAGGCCAAGGCCATCACTGGCCGCCAGAAGGCCGTCCTGGCCCTGTTCGCCGTCACCTTCGTCGTCATGATCATCGGCTTCATCCCTTGGGAGGACCTGGGCGTCAACGCTTTCAACGCCGGCTACGCCTCCGAGGAGGTCACCGCCCCCATCACCGGTGACGAGATCGTCGCCGCCTGGGGCGACGGCGGCATCGACGGCGACATCGTGTTCAACTCCGAGCCCGACGCCGTCGTGACCAGCGAGACCACCACGTCCCTCGGCTGGTCCGCCTTCCTCACCGGCACCCCGCTCGGCCAGTGGTACTTCGCCGAGGCCACGGCCTGGTTCCTCATCATGGCCATCATCATCGGCGTCGTGGCCGGCCTGTCCGAGCGCGAGCTCGTGGACACCTTCATCGCCGGCGCCGGCGACATGATGGGCGTCGTGCTCGTCATCGCCCTCGCCCGCGGCGTCTCCGTCCTCATGGACGTTACCGGCCTCTCCAACTGGATTCTGGCCTCTGCCGCCGCCGGTCTCAAGGGCATGAGCGCCATCGTCTTCGCTCCCCTGTCCTTCATCCTCTACGTGCTCCTGTCCTTCCTCATCCCGTCGAGCTCCGGCATGGCCACCGTGTCCATGCCCATCATGGGCCCGCTGGCTGTGGAGCTGGGCTTCTCGCCCGAGGTCATGGTGCAGATCTACTCCAGCGCCAACGGCTTCGTGAACCTGTTCACGCCCACCTGCGGCGCCATCATGGGTGGCCTGGCGCTGGCCCGCGTGGAGTACTCCACTTGGCTGAAGTTCGCCACCAAGCTCCTGGCGATCCTCTTCGTGGTCCTCGTCGTCATCGTGACGGTGGCCTGCATGGTGGTGCCCGCCTAGCGGAAGGCGCCATTGAAACTCGCGACCACGGAAGGTCCAAAGAAGGGCCCCGCCGCACTAAGTGCGGCGGGGCCCTTTCCATGGGGCGCGGGGTGTCGACGGGGTCGCGCAGGGGGGCGGGTGTGCCCCTAGTAGACCATGCCCATCGCCTCGCGCACCTGGGCGAGGGTCTCGTCGGCGACCTCGTTGGCGCGGCGGTTGCCCTCGTGGAGGATCTCGCGCACGAGGGCGGGCTGGGCGGCGAAGGCGGCGCGGCGTTCGCGGATGGGGGCCATGTAGTCGTCCACGACCTCGGTGACGTAGCGCTTGAGGGCGCCGGCGCCGGCGTCGCCGATGGAGTCGGCGATCTCCTCCGGGTCGCGGCCGGTCATGACGGAGGCAGTGGTGATGAGGGCCGAGACGCCGGGGCGGTTCTCCGGGTCGAAGGTGATGGTGCGCTCCGAGTCGGTCTTGGACTTGCGGATGAGCTTGGCGGTCTCCTCGGCGGTCATGGAGATGGCGATGGAGTTGCCGTAGCTCTTGGACATCTTGCGGCCGTCGAGGCCCGGGAGGAGCGGGGTGTCGGACAGCAGGCCCACGGGCATGGGGAACACCTTGCCGTAGCGCTCGTTGAAGCGCCGGGCGATGTTGCGGGTGAGCTCGATGTGGGGGAGCTGGTCCTTGCCCACGGGGACGCAGTCGGCCTTGCAGAACAGGATGTCGCAGGCCTGGTGCACGGGGTAGGTGAGGAGCAGGCCGGTGAGGGCGTGGCCCGAGGCCTCCTGCTCGGCCTTGACCGTGGGGTTGCGCAGGAGCTCGCTCTCGCTCACGAGGGAGAGGAACGGCAGCATGAGCTGGTTGAGCGCCGGCACGGCCGAGTGGCAGAAGATCGTGGCCCGCTCGGGGTCGATGCCCACGGCGAGGTAGTCGAGGATCATGTCGTAGGCGTACTCGGTGATATGGGCCGTGGTGTCGCGGTCCGTGATCACCTGGTAGTCGGCGATGAGGATGTTGGTGTTGACGCCCATCTCCTGGAGCCGAACGCGCTCGCGCACGGTGCCGAAGTAGTGGCCCAGGTGCAGGCGGCCCGTGGGGCGGTCGCCCGAGAGGAGGGTGTGGGCGCCACCGTCCTCTCCAAGGGATTTCCACATGGCGTCGGACCGCCTCTGCGCCTCGGCGAAGCTCTCCTCGTTTGCCATGGTTCCTCCTTTGGTTGTGCCCCGGTGGCGGGGCGCGTCTGCAACCCCCTTATACTACCCGGTGCCGGCCCTGGCGGGGGCGCCCGTCCGGCCACGGCGGGACCGCCGCCCACCGCGAGACACAACATCTTGTGTCTTACCCGGGGTTCCCGGCTTTGGCCCGCGGGGCGTGGGGAGGGCCCTGGAGCTGGGTGTTTCGCTCTCGGCCAAACGTGTGCCCCAGGAAGCCCCTGATTGTCCTTCCAATGGTCCCATGGTTGTCATACACCACATATTGTGTTTTATGGTAGTCCTACTTCTAGGGATTGTTGTTCAGGGGACTTTTGCACACCACTACACACGACCGATGTCAAGTCTGTTCCTCGTGACGGAGCCTCCGTATCATAGGTGTCGCCGCGGTCGGCAGGCCGCGGCGACACCTCGATTTCAACCACAAGATGATGTGGTTCACCGTCAAACCGCACGGCCCAAGGAGAGTCCCAATGAAGATCATCAAGCGCAACGGGTCCGAGGCGACCTTCGACGTCGCAAAGATCGTCAACGCCATCCGGGGGGCCAACGTGACCGTCCCCGAACCCGTGCGGCTCACCGAGGCGCAGATCGACGACGCCGCCACCGCCGTCGAGGCCGAGTGCGAGGCCTGCGGCCACACCGTGACGGTGGAAGAGGTCCAGGACATGGTGGAGGACCAGATCATGGCCAAGGGCGCCTTCTCGGTGGCCCGCAACTACATCACCTACCGTTACGTCCAGAGCCTCAAACGCACCTCCAACACCACCGACGAGCGCATCCTCTCGCTCATCGAGTGCAACAACGAGGACGTCAAGCAGGAGAACTCCAACAAGAACCCCACGGTCAACTCCGTGCAGCGCGACTACATGGCCGGCGAGGTGTCCAAGGACCTCGCCAACCGCATTCTGCTGCCGCGCGAGGTGGTGGAGGCCCACGACGAGGGCATCATCCACTTCCACGACGCCGACTACTACGCGCAGCACATGCACAACTGCGACCTCGTCAACCTCGAGGACATGCTGCAGAACGGCACCGTGATCAGCGGCACCCTCATCGAGAAGCCGCACTCCTTCTCCACGGCCTGCAACATCGCCACCCAGATCATCGCCCAGGTGGCCTCCAGCCAGTACGGCGGCCAGTCCATCTCCCTCACGCACCTGGCGCCCTTCGTGGACGTCTCGCGCCGCCGCATCCGCCGCGACTTCGTGCGCGAGCTCGAGGAGCTCGGCATCGAGCCCGAGGAAGGGCAGGTGGGCCGCATCGTCGAGGAGCGCCTCCTCGACGAGATCCGCCGCGGTGTCCAGACCATCCAGTATCAGGTGGTCACCCTCATGACCACCAACGGCCAGGCACCCTTCGTCACGGTCTTCATGTACCTCAACGAGGCCCGCGACGCCCAGGAGAAGCACGACCTCGCCCTCATCATCGAGGAGACCCTCCGCCAGCGCTACGAGGGTGTCAAGAACGAGGCCGGCGTCTGGGTCACCCCCGCCTTCCCCAAGCTCATCTACGTGCTGGAGGAGGACAACCTCGAGCCCGGCCAGAAGTACTACTACCTCACCCAGCTTGCGGCCAAGTGCACCGCCAAGCGCATGGTGCCCGACTACATCTCCGAGAAGATGATGCGCAAGCTCAAGCTCTCGGCCGGTGAGGTCGAGGGTGAGGGCGACGTCTACACCTGCATGGGCTGCCGGTCCTTCCTCACGCCCGACCGCTCCGGCAACGGCTACGGCAACGTGGCCAATGCCGGCGACTACGAGCCGGGCAAGCCCAAGTACTACGGCCGCTTCAACCAGGGCGTGGTCACCATCAACCTCCCGGACGTCGCCCTCTCCAGCGGCGGCGACATGGACGAGTTCTGGCGCATCTTCGACGAGCGCCTGGAGCTCTGCCACCGCGCCCTCATGTGCCGTCACAACCGCCTCAGGGGCACGCTCTCGGACGCCGCGCCTATCCTCTGGCAGTACGGCGCCCTGGCCCGCCTGCCCAAGGGCGAGGTCATCGACCCGCTGCTCTTCGGCGGCTACTCCACCATCAGCCTCGGCTACGCCGGCCTCTACGAGTGCGTGCGCTACATGACCGGCCACAGCCACACCGACGCCGAGGCCACGCCGTTCGCCTTGGCCGTCATGCAGCACATGAACGACAAGTGCGCCGAGTGGAAGGCCGCCACGGACATCGACTTCTCCCTCTACGGCACGCCCCTGGAGTCCACCACCTACAAGTTCGCCAAGTGCCTCCAGCGCCGCTTCGGCGTCGTCCCCGGCGTCACCGACCACGGCTACATCACCAACAGTTACCACGTGCACGTGGCCGAGCAGATCGACGCCTTCACCAAGCTGCGCTTCGAGAGCGAGTTCCAGCGCCTCTCCCCGGGCGGCGCCATCTCCTACGTCGAGGTCCCCGACATGCAGGACAACCTCGAGGCGGTCATGAGCGTGCTGCGCTTCATCTACGACAACATCATGTACGCCGAGCTCAACACCAAGAGCGACTACTGCCAGGCCTGCGGCTTCGACGGAGAGATCAGGATCGTGGAGGACGACGGCAAGCTCGTGTGGGAATGCCCGCATTGCGGCAACCGCGACCAGACCACCCTCAACGTCGCCCGGCGCACCTGCGGCTACATCGGCACGCAGTTCTGGAACCAGGGCCGCACCGAGGAGATCCGCGACCGCGTCCTGCACCTCTAGGTCCGGCCCCATACCCGTCACCGCCGACCGGGCCGCCCCACGGGGCGGCCCGCCCTTCCATCGAGGTCCCATGAACTGCGCCAACGTCAAGTACTGCGACATCGCCAACGGCACCGGTGTGCGGACGAGCCTGTTCGTCTCCGGCTGCACCCACCGCTGCCCCGGCTGCTTCAACGAGGTGGCCTGGGACTTCTCCTATGGCGACGCCTTCGACGAGGCGCTGCAACAGGAGGTCCTCGACTCCCTCGCCCCCTCTTATATAGCGGGCCTGTCCGTGCTCGGGGGCGAGCCCATGGAGCCGTCCAACCAGCGGGCGCTCGCTCCCTTCCTAGAGCGGGTCCGCGCCGAGTGCCCGGGCAAGGACGTGTGGGTGTACACGGGCGACGTCCTCGACGAGCTCCTCGACCCCTCCTCGCCCCGCCACACCGAGGTCACCGAACGGCTCCTGCGGTCCGTGGACGTGCTCGTGGACGGGCCGTTCGTCCACGAGCTCAAGGACATCACCCTGAGGTTCCGCGGCTCGCAGAACCAGCGCATCATCGACGTGTCCCGGAGCCTCGAGGCCGGTCGCACGGTGCTCTGGGAGGATGACCCGGTGTTCGCCCAGCACTCCATGGGCTGCCAGGAGCTGCACCTCTAGGGCCGGGAAACTCCCTTAGATACATCTCAAAATCATTTGCCGACCGTGCGGCCCCTCTCACGGGGGCTGCACGGTGTCTTATCGCCTTTCGGGGCATCGACCTGCAAAGCCGTAAGGCCGCATTGCCGCGTCGACCCAGCGGAAGGAGACCCATGGACTGTCCCTACGAGACGGGGTGGCGCCGCGCCTACACGCCTTCGACCGCTGTGGAGGAGGCGAGTCGGTGAAAGGGGGCGAGTGACTATGGCGAGTCGCGACCTCTCCGTCGACTTCCTCGGCGTCCACTTCCAGAACCCGTTCTGCCTCTCCTCGTCCCCCGTCGGCAACTGCTACGGGATGTGCGCCAAGGCTTACGAGACCGGCTGGGGCGGCGTGGTCTACAAGACCCTGCACACCGACGACTTCAAGGTCAACGAGGTGCCCCCACGCTTCGACGAGCTCACCAAGGAGTGCACGCCGTTCGTGGGCTTCAAGAACATGGGGCAGATCGCCGAACACCCGCTCGAGAGCGACCTTGCGGCCATACGGTGCCTCAAGGCCGAGTACCCGACGGCGTCCTCATCGCCTCGCTCATGGGCCAGGACGAGGGCGAGTGGGAGGAGCTCGCCCGCACCGCGGAGGCCGCCGGCGCCGACATGGTGGAGATGAACCTCTCCAGCCCCCAGATGACGAGCCACGCCATGGGCTCCGACGTGGGGGTGAACCCGGACCTCTGCCGCCGCTACGCCGCCGCCGTCAAGCGCGGGACGTCGCTGCCGGTGCTCGCCAAGACGACGCCAACATCACCGACATGCGCGCGGTGGCCAAGGCCTCCCTCGAGGGCGGGGCGGACGGCATCGTGGCTGTCGACACCGTGAAGTCCGTGGCCAACGTGGATCTCGGCCCGTCGTCAACGGCAAGAGCGCCGTCTCCGGCTTCTCCGGCAAGGCCGTGAAGCCCGTCGCCCTGCGGTTCCTCCAGCAGATGCGCTCCGCCCCCGAGCTCGCGGACCTCCCCGTCTCCGGGATCGGCGGCAACGAGACCTGGCGCGACGCCTGCGAGTTCATCCTCATGGGCGCCACCACGCTGCAGGTGACCACGTCCGTCATGCAGTACGGCTACCGCGTGGCGCGGAGGACATGAAGGACGGCCTCGCCCGCTACATGGGGTCCCAGGGCGTCGACTCCCTCGCCGACCTCGTGGGTCTCGCGGTGCCGAACACCCTTTCCGTCGAGGACCTCGACCGCGACTGCCGCGTGTACCCGGAGGTGGACCAGGACGCCTGCATGGGGTGCGGCCGCTGCTACATCTCCTGCTGTGACGGCGCCCACCGGGCCGTCGTGTGGGACGGGCCTCCTGTAGGGGAGGGGAGCCCTCCGTGGCGGCCTGACGAGATTGGTCGAGATTCTCGGTTGCGCCGCCGGAGGCCTGTGCTAGTATCTTCTTCGCACCACCGATGTCGGAGTGGCGGAATTGGCAGACGCGCTAGCTTGAGGTGCTAGTGACTGACTAAAAGGTCGTGCGGGTTCAAGTCCCGCCTCCGACACCATCGAGAACGAGGCCCGTGTCCCAAGGGACACGGGCTTTTTTCTTGTCGCGCCAATCTTTTTCAGAAATTGGGAACGATCGTGCGGCGGTGCGAGTATCCTCGATACCGACCGCGTTGGTTGAGGGACCGCACCTTCCCGCCGGGTCGGCAGGAAGGTGCCCGGAGGCACCCTGGTGCGTCGGAAGGGCGGGGGAGCCATGATCCTAGGCAGCAACATCACGGCCACCGACACGGGGGGCCGCATCAAGGCCTTCTGCGGGCTCAACGCCGTCTTCGACATCCTCGCCATGGTCGACGACGCCGTGGCGGGCTACGACGCCTCCGGGCGCGTCATCATCGCCAACGAGAACCTCGCGTCGCTCTCGGGGCTCACGCGCCAGCAGCTTCTCGGCATCGACGTCAACGCCCTGTTCCTGCCGCTGTCGGGCATCCCCAACCCCCATGACCGCCTCCCGTTCCCCCTGGACGGCTCCAAGGCGACGCTCCTCTGCCGACGCCCCACGGAGGGCACCAAGGTACGCGTGGTGGTGCGTGCCCGCGCGATGGGGGACGACGGGTCGTTCCTCCTCGTGGCACGGCCCACGTCGGTGGCCAGCGCCCCGGAGCCCGACGGCCCGCGGCCGACGTCTGACGTCTCGGTGGACGGTGCGGCGCTCTCCTCGGACGAGGTCGCCGCCGTGGCCGACGCCGACGTGCGCGTGGCCTCCATCGGCCGTGAGGGGCCCGCCGACGTGGTGGCGCTCATGAGCGAGCTCGGCGGCGCCGTGGTGTCGGGCGACGCCAGCGGCGTCCGGGACATGCTGGTCTCCGAGCTCCGCGACGCCGTTGACGCGGACGCCGGCGCGCTCTACCTGGCCGGATCGGGCGGCTACGCCCTCAAGAGCTTCACGGGCGACGTGGACGGCAGGGAGATGCCCTCCTACATCACGTCCCAGGACCGCCTCGCGTCGCTCGCGGGGGAGGTCCGGCACACCCTGGCCTTCGACCGCCACCGCGGGCTCGACGGCGAGGTCGTCCTCTCCGAGAAGGCCACCAAGGAGGTGCATGGGGCCCCGGAGCTCGAGTCGCTGCCGCTCGTCTCGTTCTTCTCGGTGCCCATCGTCTACGACGCCACGGTCGTCGCTGTGGCCCTCGTGGGGTGGAACGCCCCGCATGCCCTCCACGGCCACGACGCCAAGGTCCTCGACATCCTCGCGCTTCACCACGCCAACGAGCTCATGACCGCCACGCTCTCGGCGAGGGCGCACTCCAACGAGCGCGTGTCCAACGCCGCCAGCGAGCGCCTCCTGCACCTGGAGGGGTTGGGGGAGAAGGCCACGCTCCTCGACTACTACGACGCCTTCGAGGCCATGGCGGCCGCTGTGGGCTGCTCCTTCATGCCCATCTTCAAGAACCTCCACCAGGACACCCTGTTCATCAAGACGCCCGCCGGCGAGCTCGTCGACTTCCCCTTCGACGTGGACATGCTCCGAGACGACGAGTGGCATTACGAGGACGTCCACATCTGGCCGTTCTCCAAGCTCGCCACACTCCGGGGCTGGGTGTCCGAGAAGGGCATCGCCAACGACGGCGTCCTCGTGATCATGGATCGTCTCGTGGGCGAGTCCCGGGGCTTCCTCGTGACCAAAGACGGCGGCACGGCCCTCCCGTCGCTCTCGTACACCTACTTCAAGCGCTTCGTGCAGGACGTCCACCGCCTCGAGCGCCGCCAGACCCAGCGGGCCCAGGACGCCCTCATCAGCCACACGCTGCAGTCGGGCCTGGGCAACCACCTCCAACACGTGGAGGGGCTCACGGCGCAGGCCATCTACAACTCGGCCACCGAGACGGCCGATGTGGGCGGCGACTTCTACGACCTCATCCGCCTGCCCGGCAACCGTGCCTGCGTCATCCTGGGCGACGTGGCGGGCAAGGGCGTGCAGTCGGCGTCGGTGTCGGCGGCCGTCCGCACGGCCCTCGGCGCCTACTCATGGGAGGGTCTGGCACCCTCCCACATGGTGCGCTCGCTCAACGACTTCTTTCTGGGCTTCTCCCGGCTCGAGACGTTCGCTACCGTGTTCGTGGGCGTCATCGACGTCGCGGAGGGCACGCTCACCTACTGCTGCGCCGGCCACCCGCCCGCGCTGCTGCTGCACCCCGCGGAGCAGCAGACCGAGCTCCTCAATGTACAGTCGGGGGTCGTGGGGGCCTTCCGTGAGATGGTCTACCGCGACGGCCACGTGCGCCTGCGGCCCGGCGACGAGCTCCTGCTCTACACCGACGGAGCCACAGAGGCGCGGGGCGCCGACGGCACGTTCTTTGGCGAGATGGGCCTCCGCGACGCCGTGGTGCGCAACATCGACCTCGACGTCCACGACATCCCCGACAAGATCATGGCGACCCTCTACGAGTTCACCGAGAACCGCCTCGACGACGACGTCGCCATGATGGCCGTGCGCTTCGACGGCCTGGACGCCGACAGCACCGCCGGGGCCCCCTCGTGACCGCCGCCGACACCCGCGGCAATCGCCTCCGCGACATCGTGAGGGTGCTCTGGGTGGTCATGGCCCTCAACCTCGTCGTGGCCGCCGCGAAGTTCCTTTACGGCCAGGCTACCGGCTCGCTCTCCATGCGCAGCGACGGCGTCGCGAGCGCCTTCGACGCCCTCTCCAACGTGGTGGGCATCGTGGGCGCGTCGCTGGCGGCGCAGCCGCCCGACCGCGGGCACCCCTACGGTCATGCGAAGTTCGAGACCTACGCCTCCGTGGCCATCGGGGTCATGCTCGTCGTGGCGGCCTTCAACCTCTGCGCCGACGGCGTCGGCGCCCTCATGGGGCGCCGGGACGCCGTCACGGTGAACGTGGGCAGCTATGTCGTCATGGTGGGCACCCTCGCCGTGAACCTCGCCGTGAGCCGCGGCGAGCGGCTGAGCGGCCGCCGCCTCAAGAGCGAGGTGCTCGTGGCCGACGCGCTGCACACCCGTTCCGACGCCCTCGTCTCGGTCTCGGTCATCGTCGGCCTCGTCGTGGTCCAGATGGGCTTCCCCGTGGCTGACGCGGTCGTGTCCCTCGTCGTGGGCGCCGCCATCGCCGTCTCGGCCGTGGAGGTCTTTCGTTCCGCGAGCACGACCCTCTCCGACGCCGCCCGTCTCGACGAGGGGGAGGTGCGCTCGTGCGCCTCCGAGGTGCCCGGCGTCCGCTCGGTTCACAACATCCGCACACGGGGAACCGAGGGGGAGGTCTTCGTCGACCTCCATGTTCTGGTTGACCCCCTTATGACTGTGCTGGACGGCCACGGGGTGGGGGAGGCTGTGGAGGCGCGGCTCCGCGACCGCTTCGGTGAGGTCGGTGAAGTAATCGTTCATATCGAGCCTGACACAGCGCTGGAGCGGCGCCTCGGCGAGGCCGACGACGCCGCCCTCGGTGCCGCCGCGGTGGGTGGACACAGTACCGGCGCTGGGGATACTCCGTCGGGTGACGTCGCCGGGCAGCCGGTGCCCCGATGCCCCCGCTGAGCTTCTCCGGGCGGTCGGCCTGCGGGTGCACGGCGGTGAAGCCGCCAATCAATGCGTTATTGCGACCCAGGGTGTGCTTCTCCTATTTCCTCATCCTGTGGCACGCGCTAACTGTTCGGCGGAGTCGACCTGTTGAGGTCGCTCGCAGGTGGGTATCAGATACCGTGAGGAAATATGAATAAGGGAGACGGGTTGACAGTGCGTGCCGCCTCCCCCAACGGGGAATAGTCATGGGCGACAAAACGCCAGGGGACAGAGCCCAGACAGGAGGTCACATGCTCATCATCTCCGACTGCATGCTCGTCCCCGTCCAGGGCAACCTCGACGTCGTCACCGCCCCCGCCCTCAAGGGCCATCTGCTCGAGCTCGTGGACGGCGGCTGCAAGCGCATCGTCCTCGACATGGAGAAGGCCGACTACGTCGACTCCACAGGCCTGGCGTCCATCCTCACGGTCGTCCGCGCCGCCCGTTCCCGCGGGGGGTCGCTCACGCTCGTGAACGTCTCCGAGCGCGTTATGCACGCCCTCGGCGTGGGGTGCCTGCTCCCCTTCGTGCCCTGTTCCGCCAGACGCCGCCCCCTGGGGCCCGTACCGCCCCTTCCGCCGGGCGCCTCGCCGCTCCGGAGGCTCACGCTCCGCATCATGCCCGAGAACCTCGAGATGGCCCGCGACTGCCTGCGGGAGCTCCTCGAGGGCCTGCCTCTCGAGGAGTCGGAGGTCTTCGACATGACGCTCGCCGCCGGCGAGGCCATGGGCAACTGCGTGCTGCACACCCCGCAGGGCACGGGTTTCCTCACGGTGGCCGTCTACCCCGACCGCCTCGTCATGGAGGCCGTGGACAACGGGCCTGGCTTCGAGATCGGCGATGACGAGGAGCCGGTCGTAACCCTCGAGCACGGTCGCGGCATCAAGATCATGCGCCTGCTCTGCGACAGCGTGGAGATCCACGCCAAGCCCTTCGGTCACGGGACCGTGGTGCGGCTGGTGAAGCTCTTCGGCCGCCCGCTCAATCCCCTGGAGGAGGGGCTGCGCATGATCATGAGCGCCTGAAGGGCCCTGCGGGGGCCTTTTCCATGGCGCGGCGCCGTGGGAGGGGAAGCGCTGACAAAGAAAAAGCCGCCCGGAGGCGGCCTGGAGATTCTGGAGCGGACAACGGGATTCGAACCCGCGACCCTCACCTTGGCAAGGTGATGCTCTACCAACTGAGCCATGTCCGCGTGAAGACTCGACTACTATAGCAGCCTCGGCGGGCGGCGCAAGGCAGAAAGTCGGCAAATCAGGCTCCGGGCATATCTGCCACATCAGTCGTGGAGGGTGTGCGGCAAGAAAAAGGCCGGCCCCGCGGGGCCGGCCGGTCTGTCTGGAGGCGACGCCCAGATTCGAACTGGGGGTAAAGGCTTTGCAGGCCTCTGCCTTACCACTTGGCCACGTCGCCAGAGAATAAAAAGGCCGATCGAAACCGGCCCTGATAAACACTGGAGCGGACAACGGGATTCGAACCCGCGACCCTCACCTTGGCAAGGTGATGCTCTACCAACTGAGCCATGTCCGCTTGCAGGGGCTACTATAGACCAACCCCGGACGGCGATGCAAGGGGAAAAACCCATTCCCTTTGCGGGTACCATTGCGGAAGTACGTTCGCCCGGCTTGAGAGTGGAACCGCCCTGTGATCAACACCCTCCTCGTCATACTGCTCGTCATCTTCGTCTGCATGCTCGCCGCCTGGTGCTCGCGCTCGGTGATGGACGCCCAGCTCCGTTCCCGGGGCAGGGCCCGGTCGCTCGGCGAGGAGCGCTTCGAGCCCGACTCGGCCGTGGACGCCGGCACCCTCGGCGGCCGCCGGCGCCTGCCCCGGCCCCTCTGGCGTCGCACCCCGCCCGCGGACCCCGCCTACGGCTCCATGGCCACCCGGCCGGCCTCGGCCGTCTCCTCCGAGCAGCGTCGCGCCGTGCGTCGCGCCGAGCGCCTTGCCCGCGACCAGTACCTCGACCGCGCCACCTTGGGCATCACGGTCTACGTCGTCGTCTTCATCGTGGCGAGCATGCTGGGCCTCTTCGCCGAGGAGGTGTGGATGTGGCACTCCCAGGGCCGCATGGAGAACCGTGCCGGTGTGGTGTGGGGGCCCTTCTCACCCCTCTACGGGTTCGGCGGCCTGCTGTTCACCGTCGTGCTCTGGAACTTCCGCAAGGCCTCCCTCGCCGAGGTCTTCCTCGTCTCCATGGGGGCCGGCGCTGCCATCGAGCAGAGCACCGGCATGGCCATGGAGTACTTCTGGCACGCCCAGAGCTGGACCTACCTCGGCCTCCCCGACGCCATCACCCAGTGGATCTGCTGGTCGTCCATCTTCGTGTGGGGCCTCCTCGGCGTGGTGTACGCCCGCCTCGTCCTGCCCGAGATCGTGTGGGTCGTCGGCGAGCCGTCGCACCGGCTCCAGGGGGTGGTGGTGGCTGTCCTCGTTGTGGCGATCTCCGTCGACCTGCTCGCCACGGCCTACTGCTTCTACCGCATGGGCCAGCGGAGTTTGGGCATACCACCCCAGAACGCCGTCGACGTCTACGTGGATGGCCACTTCAACGACGAGTTCATAGAGGGGCGCTTCCAGAACCTCGTGGTGGGCAAGCAACTCGCCCCCAACGGCTGAGGCGCGAGGGGAGGAGGGCCCATGGGCCACGGGAGGCAGACGGCGGCACCCGACCTTGCGGAGGTGGCGCTCGAGCGGCGCTTCGCGGCCTCGGACTGGGGCCACATGGGGCTTACCGGCGTGCGCAACGCCCGCGACCTCGGCGGCCTCGCCACGGCCGACGGCCGTGTGGTGGTCCCGGGGCGCCTGCTGCGTTCGGGCGAGCTCGCCGGGGCCAGCGTGGCGGACGCGCGCCTCCTGGCCGACCTCGGGCTTGCGGCCGTGGTGGACCTCCGCACGGAGCGGGAGCGCTCCGCCAAACCCGACCCCGCCGGGCTCTTCCCTGCGGCGAGCTTCGAGTTCCTGCCGGTCATCGCGGCGTCGGCCGCCGGAATCACGCGCTCCATGGGCCCGCGCGAGCTCCTTGCGCTCTTCCGTGAGTACGAGATGGGCACCGAGGGGCGCATGAGCGAGATGTACGCCCAGATCGTCACGGGCGACGAGGGCATCGCGGGCTACCGCCGGTTCTTCGACGTGGTCATGGCCGTGGGAGAGCGGCCGGCACCGTCCGCCGTGCTCTGGCACTGCAGCGCCGGCAAGGACCGCACCGGCATCGCCGCGGCGCTCCTCGAGCACGCGCTCGGCGTCCCCGAGGAGCTCGTGGTGGAGGACTACCTCGCCTCCAACCGCTTCACCCAGCCGGGCTGGGCCCGCGCCGTACTCGCCCTGGCCGACCGCCGCCTCTTCCCGGCCAAGCTGGCCGCCATGGCCCATGTCCTCTACACCGTGGAGGAGGAGAGCCTGCGCCGCGCCTTCGACGCCGTGCGGGGCAGCTGGGGCTCCGTGGACGCCTACCTCGACGAGGCCCTGGGCATGGACGCCGGCCGCGTGGCCCGGCTCCGGGAGCTCTACCTGGTCGACCCGGCCCGCTAGGGGCGACGGGAAAAAGGCGAAAAATGGGTCTTGCATGGCGAGGACGGGGCTCTTATACTCAATTCTGTTGCGCGGGCACGTGGCGCGGCAACCAACGGGCGTTTAGCTCAGGGGGAGAGCGCTTCCCTGACACGGAAGAGGTCACAAGTTCAAATCTTGTAACGCCCACCACACAGTCACAGGCCATCGGGGCAACCCGGAGGCCTGTTTTTTTGTGAGGAGGGTGCGCGGAAGGCGTACCGGTACGGCAGGGCTCCACCCCGGTGAGCCCCTGCGGTGCGGGATAATCGGGACGCGGCGAGTGTTAGCCGTGGCGCGAAGGGGGCGTCGATGCGGGGCGGTTGCGGCACGAACGGCCTTGGATGCGCGGTTTGGTGCGAACGGCCGCGAATGCGCGATGGCAGCGGTATGAACGCCCCCCCCGATGCGCGATTCGGGCCCCGTCTCGCCCCGAAACCGCGCTTTGGAGCCGTCTCAGGCCAGACGGGCCGCGCAACGGGGGCCTTTCGCGCCAAGCCGCATATCGAGAGCCCCTCGTGTCGGGAGAACCGCGCATTCGCGGGTTCCCGTGCCCAAGAAGGGCCGTGGGGGGCGCCTCTCGCCCGACTGGCCGTGCGCCTCGGCCCCGCCTTCGTTCTAGCGCACCTCCGCCCCGAAGGGCAGGAGCGACAGCTTGGCCATCTTGAAGAGCTGCACGCCGAAGGGCGCCCCCACCACGGTGACGCACCAGATGGCCCCTAGGAACAGGTAGCCGAGGGCCATCTCGGCACCACCGAAGACGAGCCAGAGGCCGTTGGCCAGGCACGACGGCAGGCCGCCCCCGTAGACGATCTCCTTGCCGAAGGGCGCGAGGGCGAGCGCGGCCATCTTGAAGGCCTGCCTCCCCACGGGGATGCCCACGAACGTGAGGCACCACACGAGACCTATGAGCAGCCAGGCCAGGGCGGTGACCCACCCGCCGGTGACGATCCATATAATGTTTCCCAGGGTGCGCATGGGTCCTCCTCGTAGGGTCAGGCGGCCGGGGAGGGAGCTCATGGAGGGTCTTTACAGCGTCTATATGGTCCGTTGCTCCGACGGCTCCCTCTACACAGGATACACCGTGGACGTGGCCCGTCGCGTGGCGTCCCACAACGCGGGCACGGGCGCTCGATACACGAGGAGCCGCCGGCCCGTCTCCCTCGCCGCCGAGGCGGCCTTCCCCACGCGCCACGAGGCCATGCGGGCCGAGGCCCTGATCAAGCGTCTGGACCGCGCCGAGAAGCTCGCCCTCACGCGGCTCTACGGCGTCGACCCGGACCGCTTCCGTGCGGCCGTTGCCGCCCTCATCGCGTGAGACCCCCGATGCCGGGCTGCCCCGTTGTTTCAGGCTGAATGCAACTGATACGAACAATCATTAGTCTGGATTCAACCATGGGGACGACTCCTGAGATTGTCCCTCTGTTATTCCCCCTGAGTTGAGAGTCCCTTTTCTGAGGGTAATTCCGATGTGACCGCAGCTCGGTTCAGGGCTCATCACAAAGGAAAGAACCCCATGGACAGAATCGCCCACGCGCCCCTCCTCGCGGCGTCAGCCGCCCTCGCCATCGCCCTTGCGGGCCCCGCCGCCGCGGCCGACGCCGCCGCGCTCCGGTCTGCCCCGGGTCCCGGCGCCCCGGCCGACGAGGACATCGCCACCCTGAGCGAGGCGGCACTCTACGCCTCGTCCGCCGCGGCCCCGCTCGACGCCGGCTCCGTCAAGGACCCCTCCACCTACTGCGAGCTTGACGCCCTCATCGCCCGGGCCAACCGCGACATCCAGGCGATCGCGCGGCGGGGCAGCGCCGGTGCCGGCGTCTTCGGCGGCGTGCCGGGGGTCATGGACGCCCGGGCGCTCGGGGACCGGCTCCATGCGGCCGCCGACGCCGCCACACGCTCCGCGGAGGAGAAAGCGGCCGAGACCCGCGCCGCCGAGCTGCGGGCCGCCGAAGGGCGCAGGGCCCGGGACCCTGCGGCGGGTGCCGCCGCCGGGGCCGCCGCCGGGGCCGCCGACAGGGCCGCCGACGGGGCCGTGTCGGCCGGCGGCGCCGAGGTCACCGGGGGCGACGACGCGTGGAACGTCTCCTACCGCGACGAGTACGGGGCGGCCGAGGGCGCGTCCGACGGGGCCTGCACCCAGTGGGCCGACGGCTACTACGTGGCCCACGACTGGTCCGAGTCCGGCGGGCAGATCGCGTCCAGGCCCGACACAGTGGTCGTCGACGGCCAGCGCTACGCCTACGCGGGATCCATGGTGGTGCCCGAGGGCTCCGACTACTATGCGAGCGGCGTCTACGACTTCACCCATGCCGACGGCGGCATCGGGTTCCAGACCTGCTGCGACGGCGGCTACCTCGTGACACACTACGTCCCGTACTAGCCCCCGACCCTAAGCCTTGGCCGGGGCGTCGGGCGGCAGCCGCATGCCCTCGCGGTCGAGGTCCGCCTGGAGCCCGCGCCACCCCGGCAGCGCCCGGTCCATGACCTCCGAGAAGCGGGGGCCGTGGTCGGGCGCCTCCATGTGGGCGACCTCGTGCACGGCCACGAGGTCGAGGAAGGCCGGGTCGTGGCAGGCGAGGTCGAGCGCGATCGAGACCGAGCCCGTGGACGGCCGGCAGGAGCCCCAGCGGCTGCCCATGCGCCGCACGGTCCACCGGCCGGTCCCTGTGCCGACGGCCCTCTCGGCCCGCTCCCGGGCCCCGGGAACCGCCGCGGCGAGCTCGCTTCTCAGCAGCCCCTCGAAGAGGCGCCTCCTAAGTTGGTGGGCCTCCTCCGAGGGGTCCTTCGGGTCGGGGACCCCGAGCACGAGCGACCCGTCCTCGACGCGGGCGGCCGGCCTCCCCTCCGCCGTCTCGAGGCGCACCGCGACCGGGCGCCCCCAGACGGCGACGACGTCGCCCTCCCGGAGCCGGCCCCAGGCGCGCCTACGCTCGAGCTCGTCGGCCGCAGGCAGGCGCTGGGCGACGGGGGCGAGGACGTCGGCGCCCTCGCCCCCGAGCCATGCCAGCACGGCCGCGCGCCCCATGGACCTCGGCGCCGAGACCGTCACCCGTCCGTCGCGGCCGGGCCGCAGCACGAAGCGCCGCCGCGCCCGGAACACCACGTCCACGGGCACGCCGGCCACCTCGCAGGAGAACCTCCGGATGCGGGCCACGGGTCAGCGCGCGGTGTCGATGAAGACCTTCAGGTACCGGGTGCCACGGTGCGTGAAGCTGTCGCGCCGTTCCACGACGGCCTCGCACGTGCGTCCCGCGAGGGTCTCGAGCACCCCGTAGGAGTGGTGCTGGCGCGGCACGACGGAGTAGGTGGCCGAGGTGGGGGAGCCCTCCGCATCGGTCCCGGCGAGGGTGACGGGAAGCGCCTCGCCCTGGGGCTCGCCCACGGTCACGGTCGCGCGCCCGCCCTGCGGGGCGCCCTCCTCCACGGCGAGGTTGACGACCGAGACGGGGGCGTCGAGGGGCATATCGACGCCGCACTCCACGAAGCGGTACCAGCGCTCGAAGGGGTCGGCCTCCGGGAGCTCGAGCTCTACGCCGCGGTAGCCGCCCAGCCCGCCCTCGGTGCGCACGGCCGCCACCGTGACGGAGTCTCCGAGCGAGAGGAGGGCGCGGACTGCGTGGGTGAGGCCCGTGGCGGCACCCACGAAGGACCCGCCGTACCAGAGGGCGTAGGCCGGCCGGCGCTCGGTGAACGCGCCGGCCCCCTCGAGCGCGGAGCGCTCCCCCTCGGTGAGCGGGTGCGCCTCCATGGCGAAGGCCTCGCCGGGGGCGAGGTGCGAGAGCGGCGCGGGGTCGACGATGCAGGGCGCGCTGGGGACGTCGCCCTCGAGGACTACGGTGCGGGACATGGGGTCTCCCTTCTCCGGGTGCGTGTCGTGGTCGATACCCAACGGAGCCCATCGTGACCGTGGGGCCGCCGCCGTGCCACAGCTCGCCCACGCTGTGCGATAGGGCGGCATGAGACCGTCGACGGCAGGGCCCCGGACCGTCCGGGATGTCGCGATGGGGCGCCCCATTCGACCGTTCGCCCTTCGTATCGACGAACATGCTTACAACCTGTTTTTAACCTGTTAAAGTTGTTCCAGTTGCCAGACGGCTGAGCGCCCTGGGTTGGAGTGATGACCATGAATGCCCCGACAACCGCCATCGACCGATTCTACGACCTGTGCGACGAGTTCGAGCGCCGCTTCGGCGAGAGTTTCTGGATGCCCGCAGGCTGCGGCCTGTCCACCGCCGACGGCATCTATGCCATCAAGAGCGCCATCGAGGCGGGGGAGTGCCGCAACGGCTACGCGGCCTTCGGCCTCGACGAGCCCCACGACGTGGCGAGCTGAGGCCCCGGACGACGGCACGGAAAGGCGCGGCCCCCTCGGGGGCCGCGCCTTTCTCCATATGCGGGGGCGTGCCGGCGGCCTCAGCCGTCGAGCGCGTCCGCGAGGATGCGGATGGCGTGCCCGTAACCCGCGAGCCCCTCGCCGGACACGGTGGCCACGCAGGCGGCGCGCACGTAGCTCACCTGGCGGAAGTCCTCGCGGGACGAGACGTCGGAGATGTGCACCTCCACGCAGGGGATGCCCACGGCTTTGAGGGCGTCGAGCAGGGCCACAGAGGTGTGCGTGTAGGCGGCGGGGTTGAGGACGATGGCGTCGTAGCGGCCGAGCGCGGCCTGGATCTCGTCCACCAGGGCTCCCTCGTGGTTGCTCTGGAAGCAGCGCACCTCGGAGAAGCCCGCGAGCCTGCCCTCGCGCCGGCAGAGGGAGACGAGGTCGGCGTAGGTGCCGCTCCCGTAGATGGCGGGCTCGCGCACGCCCAGCATGTTGAGGTTGGGGCCGTTGAGCACGAGAAGGCGCGGCGTCGCGGGCTCCTCGGCCCGCGCGGTGGCGGCCGCCGCGGCGTCGGCGGCGTCGAGGAGCGAGCCCGGGCCCTCGAGCATGCGGCGGAGCTGGTCGAGGTCGTCCGTCCGGGCCTCCGCGGCGGCGTCCTGTGCGGCCGCGGAGGCCTTGAGGGCGCGGTTGGCCTTGCGCTGGGCGGCGTAGCTGGCCCGTCGGCCGGGGTTGGCGTCGCGCGGCACCTCCTGGCGGGGCCTGGCCTCGCGTCGCGGCGCCCCGACCGTCATGGTCGAGATGGCCTTGGCGGTCTTGCGGCCGAGCGGGAGCCCGGTGAGGTCGCAGAAGTCGAGGGCGATGGCGTCGATGACGGCGGGGCCGAACACGACCTCCACGCCGTTGGTGCCGTGGGAGCGGACGCCGAGGACGCCGTGGAGTGTGCCAAGGCGGTCGGAGTCCACCTGCGAGGTGTCATCGAGCTCGAGCCTCAGCCGGGTCATGCAGATGGCGTTGGCCCTCACGTTCCCCTTGCCCCCGCAGGCGTCGAGCACCTGCCGGGCGGTCTTCCCAGAGTCCACGCGGGCACCTCCCCCTCCATGGCCGACCCTTCGTTATCGGAATCATTTTTCCATGATGGGGGAGCGCGGGTCCGCTGGGGGCGATGTTCCTTTGAACGAGCACGGCTGGCCGCCGAGCGGCGGCCGGGCATGAACCCGGCCGCCGGCGGGCGGTCAGAGGCCGAGCAGGGACCTCACGAGCACGGCGTCGCCCTCGGCCGAGCCGGTGCAGCGCACCTCGAGGTCGGCCCACTCCCGGTAGAGGGGCATGCGCTCGGCGGCCAGCGCCTCCACGCCCCTGGCCGCGGTGAGCGGCCGGTCGTTGCGGGAGAGCTGGTCGAGCGGGCGGTCGAGCATGACGACCGTGCCGTTCTGCTCCATGAGGCGGCGGTTCTCCGGGCGGCACACCACGCCGCCCCCGCAGGCCACGACGAGGCCGGTGTCGGCGCCATGGGCGGCGAGCACCGCGGTCTCCCGGTCGCGGAAGGCCGCCTCGCCGTCGCGGGCGATGCACGCTGCCGGCGTCTCGCCGTACTCCATCTCGAAGGCGTCGTCGAGGTCGACGAAGGGGCGCTGGACCATGCGCGCGAGCCTGCGGGCGGCGCCGGTCTTCCCGCAGCCCGGCATGCCGATGAAGAACACGTTCATGGACCCGCGCTCCAGCTCGCCGGCGATCCGCCCCACGAGGTCGTGGTCGAGCCCCACGCCCTGCCAGAGCTCGCTCGAGCGGAGGGCCTGGGCGACGAGCATGACGAGGCCGCCCTCGGCGGGGATGCCGGCGTCACGGGCGTCGAGCACGAGCCCGGTACGCAGCGGGTTGTAGACGATGTCGAGGACCCCCCGAAGCCCCTCCATGGCCCCGAGGATGCCGGCGGGGAGGGGCGACGCCGGGCACGCGGGGTACATCCCCACCGGCGTCGTGTTCACGAGCAGGGCCGCGTCGCCGTGGTCCTCCACGAGGGTCCCGTAGCCGTGGCCCGGGCCCCCGGAGCGGCTGATGCGGGCCACCTCGGCGCCGGCCTCGGACAGCACGGAGCCCACGGCCTCGGAGGCGCCGCCGGTCCCGAGCACCACGGCCTTGCGCCCTCGGAGCCATGAGGCGTCGGCCCCCATGTGGCGCCGCAGGAAGCCGTCGAGGAGGAAGGCGAAACCCCACGGGTCCGTGTTGTCGGCGAGGACGCGCCCGTCGTCGAGGCGCACAAGCGTGTTGGCCGCGCCGTGGGCCTCGACGAAGGGCGTGCGGACGTCGGCCGCCTCGGCGGCCAGGCGCTTGTGGGGGATGGTGACGTTGAGGCCGCGCCAGTCGCCGCTGCGGACGAGGTCCGCGGCGTCCGCGGGGTCCGGCAGCGCGTGGAGGGCGTAGGGGAAGCTTCCCAGCTCCCGGTGGATCCGGGGCGACCACGAGTGGCCGAGGGCGCCGCCGAGGAGCCCGTAGGGGGCGTCCTCGGGGGCGGGTCCCTGCTCGGCGTCGCGCACGGCCCGCCCCGCGGCGAGCGCCTCCGCCACCGCGTCGGCGGCGGGCGCTATGACCTCGCGACCCGTCATGGCCTAGACCTCCTCGGAGTAGGAGCCCAGGTAGCGGAACTCCTCGCAGACGTCGTCGAGGGAGCCGACGAGGCGGGTGAACTCGGGCGCGGCCACGGGGCAGTCGACGTCGAAGTAGAACAGGTAGTCGAAGTCGCGGTCGGGGAGGGGGCGGCTCTCGAGCTTCACGAGGTTGATGTCCAGCGAGTAGAAGCGGGCCAGCACCTTGTAGAGGGACCCGGGGCGGTTGGCGACCACGGCCGAGAGCGAGGTGCGGTCGGCGCCGGGGTAGATCTCGAGGTTCTTGGAGATGCAGGCGAAGCGCGTGTAGTTGCCGCCCAGGTCCTGCACGGCGCGGCGCACGGTCTCCAGGCCGTAGACCTCGGCGGCGCTCCGGCTGCCGAGGGCGGCGGCCCCGGGGTTGTCGCCGTCGGCCACCATCTTGGCGGCCACGGCGGTGTTCTCGACCATGTGCACGGTCACGCCCTCCAGGGAGGCCAGGAAGTCGGCGCACTGGTCGATGGCCTGCTGGTGGGAGTAGATGTCCGTCACGGCCTCGAGGGTGCAGCCGGGCTTGGCGAGCAGGTTGTGGTCCACCTTGAGGCGCACGGTCCGCACGATGTGGAAGTCGTAGGCGCCCATGAGGTCGTAGACCTGGTTGACGGTGCCGGCCGTGGAGTTCTCGAACGGCAGCACGCCGTACTGGCAGAAGCCCTGGTCGACGGCCTTGAAGACGCCCTCGAACGTCGAGAAGAACGAGAGGTCGGCGTGCTTGAAGAGCTTGTCGGCCGCCAGCTGGGAGTAGGCCCCCTCCACGCCCTGGCAGGCCACGAAGGCCGTGCGGGGGAAGAGGTCGGGGGTGTCGCGGCGCGCCCGCTCGATGGCCTCGACGAGGTCGGCGTTGCCCGAGACGTAGGCGGACTGGTTGGCCCGCGACACCTCCATGAGGAGGTTGAAGAGCACCACGGCATAGTCGCGGACGCCCTCGGGGGCCGCCTCGGAGACCTCGGCGATCTTCGCGCGTTCGCGGGCGCGGTCGAGCACGGGCAGGCCGCGCCCGGCCTTGTAGGCGGCCACCTCGTCGGTGAGCGCCATGCGCTGGGAGAAGAGGTCGAGGAGCTGGCTGTCGACGGCGTCGATGCGCTCGCGGATCTGGGAGAGGTCTGCCATGGGGGTCTCCTTCCGGTGGGTGACGGTCAGTTGCCGGGGCGCCAGACGGCGTCGCGGGGGGAGAACGTGACGAGGGCGTCCATGAGGACGAGGGCGCAGACGGCCTCGACCACGGGGACGGCCCGGGGGGCGATGCAGGGGTCGTGACGCCCCCTGACGCGGAGCTCGGCCGCCTCGCCCGTCGCGACGTCGACCGAGCGCTGGGGGCGCCCGATGGAGGACGTGGGCTTGACGGCCACGGCCACGCGCAGCGGCGCGCCCGTGGTGAGGCCGCCGAGGATGCCGCCGGCGTCGTTCTTGGCGGGCTGGGGGCCGCGGGCGCCTGGGACGTAGGGGTCGTTGTGCTCGCTGCCGCGCATGGAGGCGGCCCGGAACCCGCTGCCGAACTCCACGCCCTTGACGGCCGGGATGCCGAAGAGCGCCCGGGCGAGGAGGTTCTCGACGCCGTCGAACATGGGCGAGCCCACGCCGGCGGGCAGGCCCGTGGCCACGCACTCCACGACGCCGCCCACGGAGTCGAGGCCCGCCCGCGCCTCCTCGACGGCCGCCCTCATGGCCTCGCCCGCCTCGGCGTCGAGGACGGGGAAGGCGGCGTCGGCGAGGGCGGCCATCTGGGCCCGGAGGGCGGCCTCCGCGCCCGGGGCGTCGAGGCGGTAGACGAGGGGCTCGTCGGCCACGCCCGCGACCTCGGCGAGGTGGGCGGCCACGGAGACGCCGCGCCCCTCGAGCATCTGGAGGCAGATGCCGCCGGCGACGCAGAGGGGGGCGGTGAGGCGGCCGGAGAAGTGGCCGCCGCCGGCGACGTCCTGGAACCCCTCCCAGCGCACCTGGACGGGCCAGTCGGCATGGCCGGGGCGCGGCACGCGCCGGAGCTCCTCGTAGTCGGAGCTGCGGGTGTTCGTGTTCGCGACGATGGCGCAGAGGGGCGCTCCGCAGGTCTCGCCGTCGGGGTTGAGGCCCGAGACGATGCGCGGGGCGTCGGCCTCCCTGCGCGGCGTGGACCACGGGTCGCGGCCGGGGGCCCTGCGGGCCATGAAGCGCGCGAGGCGCCCCATGTCGGGTCGGAAGCCGGCGGGCAGTCCCTCGACGACGCAGCCGATGGCCTCGGAGTGGGACTGGCCGAAGACGGTGCAGCGCACCGAGGTGCCGATGGTGGAGCTCACGGGCGCACCTCCCTCACGGTGCCGCCGAGGGCGGCGTAGTCGTCGAAGAACCGGGGGTAGCTCTTGGCCACGCACTCGGCCCCCCTGATGGTCACGGGCCCCTCGCAGCGCGTGGCCGCCACGGCGGCCATCATGGCGATGCGGTGGTCGTTGGCGGCGTCCACGGCGCCGCCCGGGAGGGGCGCGCCGCCGTGGACGAGGATGTCGTCGCCCTCCACGGAGACGTCGGCGCCCACGGCCCGGAGGCATGCGGCGACAGTGGCCACCCGGTCGGACTCCTTGATGCGGAGCCGGGCCGTGCCTGTGATGCGGGACGTTCCCGGGGCGAGCGCGGCGGCCACGGCCAGGGGCGGCACGAGGTCGGGGGTCTGCTCGACGTCGAGGGTGGCGGCGCGCGGCTCGCCCACGGAGGCGGAGGCCCACCGGGCGCCCTGGGAGACCGAGGCGCCGAGGAGGGCCAGGGCCGCCGTGACGGCGCGGTCCCCCTGGGCGCTCGTGCGGTCGACGCCGGTGACGGCGACCTCGGAGCCCAAGGCCCCCGCCACGAGCCAGAACGCGGCGTTGGACCAGTCGCCCTCCACCTCCACGGTGCCGCCCGGCGCCACGAGCCGGCCGGTGCCGTCGGCGGCGTAGACGGTGCCGGCGGCGCGGCCCTCGGCGGAGACCGGGCGGCCGAAGCCCGCCATGACCGAGGCGGTGAGCGCGATGTAGGGGGCGGACGCCACGGGGCCGGAGACGTCCACGGACACCGGCCCCCCCACGAGGGGGGAGGCCATGAGGATGCCCGAGACGAACTGCGAGCTGACGTCGCCCGGCATGGCGTACGTGCCCTGGGTCATGCGCCCGGTGGCGCGCAGGCGCCCGTCGCCGCGGGACACGGAGACGCCGTGGGCGGCCAGGGCGTCCTCGAGGGGCGCCATGGGGCGCTCGAGGAGCCGGCGGGCGCCCACGAACGTGGCGTCGGCGCCGAGGGCCGCCGCGAAGGGGACCATGAAGCGAAGGGTGGACCCCGACTCGCCGCAGTCGAGTGTCACGGGCCCCGTCACGGCGTCGGGGACGGGGGAGACGGAGAACCCGCGGCCCGGCACAGCCTCGACGGACGCCCCGAGGGCGGCGAGGCACCGGGCCGTGGCGTCGATGTCCTGGGAGGTGTCCGTGCACTCCACGAACGTGGGCGCGGACGACGCGGCCGCGCAGACGAGGGCGCGGTGGGCGACGGACTTGCTCGAGGGCGCGTGCACACCGCCCTGGAGCGGGCCCGGTCCGACGACGAGGTCCACGGCTCAGCCCCCCATGCCCCGCCGCACGACGGCGGCGTAGCGCTCGAAGGGCATGGGAACGACCTCGGCCCTGCCGACGGCCACGGGCACAACGAGGTTCACGGTGTCGCCGTGGCGCTTCTTGTCGGAGCGGGAGAGGGCGAGGACCTCGTCCACCGACGCGTCGCAGGTCACGGGCAGCCCGCAGGCCTCGATCCCGGCGACGATGGCGTCGGCCACGGCCGGGTCCGTGAGCCCCTCGGCGGCGCAACCCCGGGCCACCACGGCGAGCCCGCAGGCCACGGAGGAGCCGTGGCCCAGGGAGAAGCCGCTGGCGGCCTCGATGGCGTGGCCGGCGGTGTGCCCCAGGTTGAGCGTCTGGCGCAGGCCGCGCTCGCGCTCGTCGGCGTCCACGACGTCGCGCTTGATCTCCACGTTGCGGGCCACCACGGCGGCCAGGCGGTCGAGGTCGAGCGGACGCGCCGTGACGGGGGAGGAGGTGACCTCCCCGAACAGCTCCGGGTCTGCCAGGACGCCGTGCTTCACGACCTCGCCCACGGAGTCGAGCAGCAGGTCCCCGGGCACGGTCTCGAGGCAGGCGACGTCGGCCACCACGGCCCAGGGCTGCCAGAAGGCGCCCACGAGGTTCTTTCCCTGGGGGAGGTCGACGGCCGTCTTGCCGCCGACGGAGGAGTCCACCATGGCCAGCAGGCTCGTCGGCACCTGCACCACGGGGCAGCCCCGCATGTAGAGGGCCGCGGCCAGGCCGGCGAGGTCGCCGGTGACGCCGCCGCCGAGGGCCACCACCGTGGTGTCTCGGGTGCACCCGGCGTCGGCCATGGCCCCGAGGCAGGAGAAGAGCGTGGCGGGGTTCTTGGAGGCCTCGCCGGCGGGGAAGGTGAAGCGGGCGGTGCCGTAGCCGGCCTCGGCGAGCGACCGCTCCACGGCGTCGCCGTAGAGCGGCCCCACGTTGGAGTCGGTCACCACGAAGGCCGTGTCGCCGCCGCAGGCGTCGCGGCACACGGCCCCCACGCGTGGCAGCAGCCCCACGCCCACGGTGACGTCGTAGGGGCGCGACGGAGCGCTCACGTGGACGGTGCGGGTCTCGCTCATCGGTCCGCCTCCTCCTTGGCGCGGTTGCCCTCCTCGAGCAGGGCCTCCAGGGCCTCGCGGTCGCCCGCCGCGATGGCGTCGCGGTACTCGGTCAGATGCCCCACGATCAGGTCGATCTCGTCCACGAGGTTGTCGGCGTTGGCGAGGAACAGCTCGGACCACATGGGGGCGTTCAGCGAGGCCACGCGGGTGAGGTCGCGCCACGACCCCGCCGAGAACCCCTTGCGGCTGGCGGCCCGGGGACTCTTGACGTAGGCGCTGCTCACCACGTGGGCGAGCTGCGAGGTGTGGGCGATCTCCCCGTCGTGCTCCTCGGGCGTGGCCACGGTGACCGACCCGAACCCGCAGGGGGCGAGCAGGCCGGCCACGCGGTCGAGGAGTGCCAGGTTCTCCACCGGGTCGCCCGGGGGCGGGCAGAGCACGAGTGGGGCGCCCTCGAAGAGGTCGGCGCGCGCGTGGGCGAAGCCCGAGTACTGGGTGCCGGCCATGGGGTGCGCGCCCACGAAGGCGAAGCCGTGCTCCCGGGCGACGGCCAGGCAGCGCCCGCAGGGGCCGCGCTTGACGCCGCAGGCGTCGATGACCACGGCGTCGGGCGAGACGAGGCGGGCGTGCTCCTCGAGCCACGCGACGGAGTGGGCCGGGTAGGTGGTGAGCACGATGAGCTCGCAGGTGCCCACGGCGTCGCCCTCGAGCTCGCCGTCGACGGTCTCCACGCGGGCGAGCTCGTAGATGGAGCGGGTGCGGTTCCAGGCCAGGACCTCGGTGCCCCCGCGGTGGAGGGCCCGGGCGAAGGAGCCTCCGATGAGCCCGAGGCCCACGACCCCCACGCGGCCGGGCACCACGGTCCCCGTGGCCGTCACTCGTCCTCCATGGTCACGGCCTGGCGCACGAGCTCGATGCGGCGCATGGCGTTCCTGAACTGCTTGGGGGTGAGGGCCTGGGCGCCGTCGGACCAGGCGTGCTCCGGGCGGTCGTGGACCTCGATCTCGAGGCCGTCGGCGCCCGCGGCCGTGGCAGCGAGGGCGGCCGACACCACGTAGCGGGTGTAGCCGGTGGCGTGGCTGGGGTCGCCCACCACGGGCAGGTGCGACAGGTGGTGGGCCACGGCGATGGCGTTGGTGTCGAAGGTGTTGCGCGTGCGGGTCTCGAACGTGCGCACGCCGCGCTCGCAGAGGACGACGTTCTCGTTGCCGCCGGCCATGATGTACTCGGCGCTCATGAGCCACTCGTCGATGGTGGCGCTCATGCCGCGCTTGAGCAGGACGGGGCGGCGCAGCTTGCCGAGCTCCTTGAGGAGCGTGAAGTTCTGCATGTTGCGGGCGCCCACCTGGAGGACGTCGACCTCCATGTCCTCGAAAAGCTGGACGTCGCGGGCGTCCATGATCTCGGTCACCACGGGCATGCCGAGCTCGGTGCCGGCCTCGTGGAGCAGGCGCAGGCCCTCGGCGCCCATGCCTTGGTTGGCGTAGGGGGAGGTGCGCGGCTTGAAGGCGCCGCCGCGGAGCATGGTGGCGCCGGCCTCCTTGACCTCGCGGGCGATGGCGAGCAGGTTGTCCCCCTCCACGGAGCAGGGGCCGGCCATGACCTGGAAGCTGCCGCCGCCGATAAGGACGCCGTGGCCGCAGTCCACCACGGTGTCGGCGGGGTGGAACTTGCGGTTGGCCTGCTTGAAGGGCTCGGAGACGCGGGTCACGTGCTCGATGATGTCCATGGACTCGAGCAGGAACGGGTCGATGGTGGTGGTGTCGCCGATGAGGCCCACCACGGTCTCGTTGCTGCCCCGGCTCACGTTGGTCGAGAAACCCTTGGACTCCAGCCACGAGACGAAGTGGTCGAGCTGGTCCTGGGTCGCGCTCTGCCTGACTACGGCAATCATCAAGGCGCCTCCTTCTCGATGACTTTCAGTTTTGGTCAATCCGAGCAAACCTACCACAACCGGGCGGGCCGCCACAGCCGGGGACGCGGCGCGTAGCGGGGCGTTTACATCGCAGAGGGTGTCCGCGGCGGCTCTGGGCACCCTTCGCGCCGGGGGGCGCCGATGTCTGTTATAGTGATGGGCGCACGCCGACTTAGCTCAGTGGATCAGAGCGTTCGCCTCCGGAGCGAAAGGTCGTGGGTTCGAGCCCCACAGTCGGCACCACCTGCATCTAGGGCCGGGGTCTGCGCGAGCGGGTCCCGGCCTTTTCCGTATCGCCCGAGGCGCCGAGAGGAGACGCAAGGTGACAGAAGAACGACCCGCGGGGGGCGTCGCGCCCCCCGCCGACCCCACACCGGCCGGCGGCCTCACGGACGTCCGGGCCGCCCGGGAGCTCGCGGAGGGGCGGGGCAACCGCGACACCTCCGCCGGGACGCGCTCCACGGCAGACATCGTGCGCTCCAACCTGTGCACGCTCTTCAACGCCGTCAACGTGGCGCTCGCGGCCCTCGTCTTCACGACGGGCTCCTACCGCAACATGCTCTTCCTGTTCGTGGTGGCCGCGAACGCCGCCATCGGCATCTTCCAGGAGCTCCGCAGCAAGCGGGCGCTCGACCGCCTCACCATCCTCGCCGCCCGGCCCGTGCGGGTGCGCCGGGAGGGCAGGGAGGTAGAGGTCCCGGCCGACGATGTCGTCCTGGGCGACCTCGTGCTCCTCGCCCACGGGGCCCAGGTCCCCTGCGACTGCCTCGTGCGCGAGGGCTCGTGCCTCGTCAACGAGTCGTTGCTCACCGGCGAGTCGAGGCCCCAGGCCAAGGCACCCGGCGACACGCTGCTCTCGGGCTCCTTCGTCGTGTCGGGCTCCGTCTGCGCCCAGGCCACGGCCGTGGGCCCGGACTCCTTCGCCGCCCGCATCGGCGCCGAGGCCAAGACGGCCAAGCCGGTGAACTCCCAGATCATGGCCACCCTGCGTTTCATCGTGCGCCTGGGCACCTGCGTGCTCGTCCCCGTGGGCCTGGCGCTGTTTCTGCGCTCCTACCTCGCGGGGGGCGGCTGGTCGTCCTCCGTGCTCACCACCGTGGCCGCCGTCGTGGGCATGATCCCCCAGGGGCTCATCCTGCTCACGTCCACGGTGCTCGCCGTGGCCACGGTGCGCCTCGCCGAGCGGAACGTGCTCGTGCAGCAGCTCTACTGCATCGAGGCCCTGGCGCGGGTGGACGTCCTCTGCCTGGACAAGACCGGCACCATCACCTCCGGCGCCATGACCGTGCGCGAGCTCGTCCCGGTGGGGGGGACCCGGGAGGCGGCCCTCTCGGCCCTCGCCGCCGTCATGGGCGCCAACGCCGGCGACGCCAACGAGACTGCCCGTGCCTTCCTCTCGTACCTCGAGGGCGAGGGCGTCGCCGCCGAGCCCGCCGTGCGCGCCGTGCCCTTCTCGAGCGAGCGCAAGTACTCCGGCTGCGTCACCGCGGGCGGCGCCTACGCGGTGGGCGCGCTCCAGTTCCTGTTCCCCGACGGCGCGCCGGCCGGTGCCGCCCCGGTGGTCGCGGGCTTCCCGGCCACGGCCCGCGTGCTGGCCGTGTGCGCCGTGGACGGCTTCGACGGCGACGACCGCCCCGTGGGCGCGCCGCGCCTCCTGGCCCTCGCCGCCGTGGCCGACGAGGTCCGCCCCTCAGCCCCCGAGACCCTGGCGTTCTTCCGGGAGCAGGGCGTGCGCCTCAACGTCATCTCGGGCGACGACCCGCGCACGGTGTCGGCCATCGCTGCGGAGGCCGGAGTGCCCGACGCCGGCTCGTGGGTGGACGCCACGACGCTGCGCACCCCTGAGGAGGTCGAGGACGCCGCCGCCCGGTACCGGGTGTTCGGCCGCGTGACGCCGCAGCAGAAGCGCGGCCTCGTGCGCGCCCTCCAGCGGCAGGGCCGCACCGTGGCCATGACCGGCGACGGCGTGAACGACGTGCTGGCCCTCCGAGAGGCCGACTGCTCCGTGGCCATGGCCTCGGGCTCCGACGCCGCCCGCGCCGTGGCCGAGATCGTCCTCGTGGACAACGACTTCGCCTCCATGCCCCACGTGGTGGACGAGGGCCGGCGCTCCATCAACAACCTCCAGCGATCGGCCTCGCTCTTCCTCGTGAAGACGGTCTTCTCCATGGCCGTGGGTCTGCTCTGCGTCCTCTTCCCGCCCTATCCGCTGCTGCCGATCCAGCTCACGCTCGTCTCGGTCACCCTCACGGGCATCCCGAGCCTTGTGCTCGCCCTCGAGCCCAACCGCGACCGGGTGAGGGGGAGCTTCCTCGCCAACGTGCTCTCACGGTCGGTGCCGGCCAGCGCCGGCATCGTGCTCGGCCTCGGCGCTTTGGTCCTGGCCCGCGGCGCCCTCGGGTTCGACGACGCCCAGGTCTCCACCGTGGCCACGTGCGTTGTGGCGGTTCTCGGCGTGGCGCTCATCTACGCCGTGTCGCGCCCGCTCAACGCCCTGCGCCGCACACTGCTCGCGACCATGGCCGCGGCCACGGTGCTCGGCATCACGGCGTTCGGCCCCTTCTTCGAGGTGGCTCCGTTCTCAGGGGCGATGTTGCCGTTCCTTGTCCTCGCCTCCGCCGCAGGGTGCGCCCTGTTCGCGGTGCTCTATAAAAAAGGTGGGGAGGCCACGGACAGCGGCCGCGGTCCCTACGTGAGCTTCGCGAGCTACCTTGAGGAGAGAGAGCATGCACATTCCTGACCCCGCGGCCTTTGCCGCCGCCGTCGCCGCAGCCCGCACCCCGCGCACCCTCGAGGCGGGCGGCGTCTCGCGACTCATGGTGGACGTCTCCGGCATCCCCGACGCCATGCGCCTGCCCTCGGCCCTCGTGCGCCTGCTGGAGAACGTCGTGCGCCGCGCCCCGTCCGACGAGGCCGCCTGCGAGGCCGCCCGCCGCGTGGTCGAGGCCGGCCTCTCCGGCGAGGCGGGCGAGGAGGTCGACTTCATGCCCGCCCGCGTGCTGTTCCAGGACTTCACCGGCGTGCCCGTGTTCTGCGACTTCGCCGCCATGCGCGACGCCATGACGGCCCGCGGCGGCGACCCGGCCCGCGTGAACCCGAGGATTCCCTGCGTGCTCGTGGTCGACCACTCCGTGGCGGCCGACGAGGCCGGCTGTCCGTCCGCCCTGGCCGACAACCTCGCCGTGGAGGCCCGCCGCAACGCGGAGCGGTTCGCCTTCCTCAAGTGGGCCGGGGCCTCGTTCGACAACGTGACCATCGTCCCGCCCGGCCAGGGCATCTGCCACCAGCTCAACGTCGAGCGCTTCTGCGAGGTCGTGGGCACGGACGCCCTCTGGGGCGGCGAGGGGGCCATGGCCTGCTTCGACACCCTCGTGGGCACCGACTCCCACACCACCACGGCCAACGGCCTGGGCGTCATGGGCTGGGGCGTCGGCGGCATCGAGGCCGAGGCCGCCGCGCTCGGCCAGCCCATCCCCATGCTCGTCCCCCGCGTGGTGGAGCTGCGCCTCACCGGCGAGCTCGCCCCGGGCGTGAGCGCCATGGACCTCGCCCTCACCGTGGCCGAGCTCCTGCGCGCCGAGGGGGTCGTCGGCCAGGTCGTGGAGGCCACGGGCCCCGGCGCCCTGTCGCTCTCGGTCACCCAGCGCGCCTGCGTCTCCAACATGTGCCCCGAGTACGGCTCCACGGCCGTGCTGTTCCCCATGGACGGCAAGCTCTTCGACTACCTGCGCCTCACGGGGCGCGACGGGGCGGAGGTCGCCTTCGCCGAGGCCTACGTGCGGGCCCAGGGCCTGCTCGACCCCGAGGTGCCCCGCGTCTACGGCAAGACGCTGGAACTCGACCTCGCGTCGGTGGGGACCTCGCTCGCCGGCCCCTCGCGCCCCCACAACCGCACCACGCCCGCGGGGCTCAAGGGGCGCTTCGAGGGGGCCGCGGCCCGGAACGGCCACGGCGACATGGCGGAGCGGTTCACCGTCGAGACGGGGGAGGGCACCTTCGAGCTCGGCCACGGCGCGATCGCCATCGCCGCCATCACGAGCTGCACCACGGCCACGGACGCCGCGATGGTCGTCGCGGCCGGCCTCGCCGCCAGGCGCGCCGTGGAGGCCGGCCTCGCGCCCAAGCCCTGGGTCAAGAAGGTCCTCGCGCCCGGCTCCCGCGCCGCCGGCCTCCTGCTCGAGCGCGCGGGGCTCAGGGGGCCCCTCGAGCGCCTGGGCTTCTACACCTGCGGCTACGGCTGCATGAGCTGCATCGGCAACTCCGGCGAGATCCTCGGGTGCCTCAAGCCCTGGGCCAGCTCCATGGAGCTGGCCAGCGTGCTGTCGGGCAACCGCAACTTCGACGGCCGCATCTCGCCGGACGTCGCCCAGAACTACCTCGCGAGCCCGGCCCTCGTGGTCGCCTACTCCATCGCGGGCACCGTCGACGTCGACCTCTCCGTGGAGCCCCTCGGCACCGCGGCGTGCGGCTCGCCGGTGATGCTCGCCGACCTCATGCCCACGGACGAGGAGGTGGCGGCCGTCCTCTCCGAGGTGCTCGACGCCAGCCTCTACGAGGAGGGCACGGCCTCCCTCATGGAGGGCGACGCCACATGGCGCCTCATCGAGGCGGCGCCGTCGGCCACCTTCCCTTGGGATCCCGACTCCACCTACATCCGCCGCCCGCCGTACTTCGAGATCGCGGAGGCCTGCAGAACCTTCTCCCTCGAGGGCGCCCGGTGTCTCGTGGACCTCGGCGACTTCGTGACCACCGACCACATCTCGCCGGCCGGCGCCATCGCCGCCGGCTCCCCGGCCGCCGCCTACCTCGAGGACCGGGGCGTCGACCCGGATCGGTTCAACACCTACGGCGCGCGCCGCGGCAACCACGAGGTCATGGAGCGCGGCACGTTCGCCAACGTCAAGCTTGAGAACCGCCTTGCCGGCGGCGAGCGGGGCTGCGTGACCCGCGACCTGCTCACCGGCGACCTGACGAGCGTCTGGGACGCTGCCGAGGACTACCGCGCCCACGGCGTGCCCCTCGTGGTCCTCGCGGGCAGGATGTACGGCAGCGGCTCCAGCCGAGACTGGGCCGCCAAGGGCCCCCTCCTCCAGGGCGTCCGCGCCGTGGTGGCGGGCAGCTTCGAGCGCATCCACCGCTCCAACCTCGTGGGCATGGGCATCGTGCCCCTGGAGCTCGTGGACGGAGACGCGGCGTCGCTCGGCCTCGACGGCTCGGAGGTCATCTCCGTGGACCCCGTCGACTTCTCCGGCGGCCTGCCCGACCCCGCCGTCGTGTGGGTGCATGGGCTTCAGCGTGGTGGCAAGACGGTCGATTTCCGATGCCGCGTCCGTGTGGACACGCCCACGGAAGGGGCGTACCTCACCGCAGGCGGTATCCTTCCCTACGTGCTCGAGTCACTGCTCTGACGTTCACAACGGAGGTGTGCCCGTGAAGAAATGCCCCCACTGCGGCTCGATCGTGGCCGACGACGCCGTCGTCTGTCCGGCCTGCCATGCGGAGCTCGACCTCACGGCGTCGCTTCCCAGGCTCACCGGCTCCTACTGCCCCAGCTGCGGCGCCCTCGTCCCCGAGGGGTCGACCAACTGCCCCAAGTGCGGCATGTGGGTCGAGTCGCGCCCGGCCCCCAAGCGCGGCCGGCGGGTGCAGGCCACCGTGGGCGACGACCCCGCCGCCCCGGACGCCACCAACGAGCTCCCGCGGTTCGAGTCGGCCGTGCCGTCCGAGAAGGACCTCCGCGATCCCTACCTGCGCGAGCACCCCGTGAGGCTCCGGGCGGTCTTCGTCGCGGCCGCGGCCTGCGTGGCCGTCGTGGGCGGGGCCGTGCTGCTCATCGCCCACCCGTGGGACCCCGACGCCTTCAGCATCCGCGCCACCGCGCCGGCGGACACCTCCCAGGCGGGCTTCCCCGGCACCGTGGACACCCTCAAGGGCCAGGACTCCAAGGGATCCGGCTCCGACACCGTGAAGTCCGGCGACGAGACCACCTACGAGGGGCTCTCGAATGCCTACACCGCCCTGGGCGACCTCTCCGGGCGCCTGGACGACTCGGTGTCGGAGCTCGAGGAGAAGGGCTTCTCCGGCACGGCCCAGGAGCGTCAGGAGGGCCAGAGGCGGGCGGCTACGCTCGGCGTGGAGATCTCGAACTGCATCTCCGACATCCAGGGCGTCGACACCACGAGCGGCACCTATGAGGACGAGCGCGAGGAGCTGCTCAAGATGGGCAACTGGCTCCGCAACCGCTCCGACATCGTCTCGTCGGCGTGGAGCGAGGCGGCCTCCGCCCCCGACCCCTCCTCGGCGCGCGAGGAGGTCCTCTCGTCCGTGCGCGGCGAGGCGTCCTCGTTCGGGTCCCTGTTCAAGCAGGCCTACTCGTCTTTCTCGATCCAGGCGCCCGCCGACGGGTCCTCCTCCTGAGCGCGCCCGTCGATGCCGTTCCTGTGAACGGTGCGATCGGTTGGTAAAATTCTGCGGATACCCTCGGTCTCGGAGGAGGACCCCCATGCCCATTGACCCGCTGCACACGCCCGAGTACGTCCCGGTGGGGGACGAGTACGCCACCATCGTCACCAACAAGGGGACCGTCGTCGTCGAGCTCGACGGCCTGGGCGCCCCCGTCACCGTGGGCAACTTCTGTGAGCTCGCCGAGTCCGGTTTCTACGACGGGGTCAAGTTCCACCGCTATGAGCCGGGCTTCGTCATCCAGGGGGGCGACCCCATCACCCGCGACATGGACCCCTCCGACGTCGCGGCCGGCATCCCCGGCCCCGCCGGCGTCCCCGGCACGGGCGGCCCCGGCTGGTGCATCCGCCACGAGTACGACGTCAACCCGAGGAACAGCCACGTCGACGGCGCCATCGCCATGGCCCGCTCCGCCATGCCCGACTCCGCGGGGTCGCAGTTCTACCTCTGCCTGGGGCCACAGCATTTCCTCGATTCCGGGTACACGGTATTCGGCGTCACCGAGGAGGGGCTCGACGTCGCCCACAGCCTCCGCGCCGGCGACGTCATCGAGTCGGTCACCATCAGCCACGGCAACCCGGCCGCGTAGCCTCCGTCACACGCAGCACCACCACACCAGGGAGGATCCACAGTGGATCAACAAGCATTCCAGAGCGGCCGCGCCGCGTACATGAACGGCGACTACTCGACGGCGGCCACCCTGCTCGGGGCGGCGACCAACCCGGGGGAGGTCTACGCCGCGGCGGACCACATGCGCGGCAACGCCCTCATGAAGCTCGGCCGCTACCGCGAGGCCGCCGAGGCCTACCGCCTCGCCCTGCGCGACCGCTCCTACGGCAAGGTCGGCGCCCTCAACACCAACCTCGGCCGCGCCCTCGCGGCCTCCGGCGACGACGTGGGGGCCGTGCAGGCCCTCAACGCCGCCCTGGCCGACCCCTCCTACACCAACAGGTACAAGACCCAGATGGCCCTCGCCAAGGTCTACGAGCACGAGGGTCAGATGCGCGAGGCCGGCGCCGCCTATCGCGCCGCCGCCATCGACGAGAACAACCCCGACCCCGCGGTGTCCCTCGTGGCCCTCGGCCGCTGCTTCATGGAGCTCGGCCGTCCCATCGACGCCGTGGAGGCCTACCGCACGGCCCTGGACTTCTCGTCGTCCACCGGCTCCCAGGCCGCGGTCTACGCCCAGCTGGGCGAGGCCTTCGTGGCCGCCAGCCGCATGCAGGAGGCCCTCGACGCCTTCAACCACGCCACAGCGGACGGCACCTACAGCCTCAACCCGGCCCAGCAGGCCTCCTTCACCGCCGCCCAGAACGCCGTCGCGGCCCTCACCGGCCAGAAGGGCGGCGAGACCGACGCCATGCTCGCCGCCGCCGGCTACGGCGGATCCGGCTCCTTCGACCCGCTCGACCCGCTCGGCAAGTCCGGCGAGTTCATCCCGTCGCCCGAGGACACCGGCTTCTTCTCCATCTCCGAGCAGGACATCGTCGAGGCCGAGAAGAAGGAGAGCAAGGTGCGCCGCAAGAAGAAGCGTACCGGCGTGAAGGTGCTCGTCTGCGTCGTTGTGGTGCTCGTGGTGGCCGCCGCGGCCCTCGGCTTCGCCTACTGGCGAGGCTACGGCTGGCCCACCCAGGAGGACGTCGTGGCCGACCTCTTCTACGCCAAGACCGACGGCACCGACACCTCGGCCTACATCGCCCCCTCGGTGTCCGAGGACCAGCGCGCGGCCATCGAGGCCATCCTCCCGTCCGGCGCCACGGTGACCGTCGACGGCGTCGACCGCTCGGCCGACTCCTCCACGGTGAGCTGCACCGCGGCCCTCCCCGAGGGCGGCAGCCAGGCCTACACCGTCACGCTCGCCCGCGAGGGCATCGGCTGGAAGGTGACCGACGTCCAGCTGGCCTTCGACTCCTCCTCCAACGCCGGCACCGGCACGCCGTCCACATCGGGCACCGTGCCGTCCGACGCCGGCATGGACGCCGGCGCCGCCACGCCCGACCCCACCTCGACCGACGGCACCCCCGTCACCGACCCCTCCTCCGCCCAGTAAGCCCGTGAACCCCGCGGGGCCGCGCCCCGCCGACCCGTCTTTGACCCGCGCCCGCAAGGGCCCTCCCGAAAGAATGGTGCCATGTCGCTCTTCGACAACCTATTCGGCGAATACGGCGGTGACCTCGCCATCGACCTCGGAACGGCCAACACCCTGGTGGCCGTCCGCGGCGAGGGCATCGTCCTCAACGAGCCTTCCGTGGTGGCCATCGACCGCAACGAGGAGCGCGTCCTCGCCGTGGGCGTCGACGCCAAGCGCATGGTGGGCCGCACCCCAGGCTCCATCACCGCCATCCGGCCCCTGAAGGACGGCGTCATCGCGGACTTCGACGTCACCGAGGTCATGTTGCGCTACTTCATCGAGAAAGCCCGCGAGCGCCGCTACCCCTGGTCGCCGCGTCCCCGCGTGGTCGTGTGCGTGCCCTCGGGTGTCACCTCGGTGGAGAAGCGCGCCGTCTTCGAGGCCACCATCCAGGCGGGCGCCCGCCAGGCCTACCTCATCGAGGAGCCCATGGCCGCCGCCATCGGCGCCGACCTTCCCATCGAGGACCCCACGGGCTCCATGGTCGTGGACATCGGCGGCGGCACCACCGAGGTGGCCGTCATCGCCATGGGCGGCATCGTCGTCTCGCAGTCCATCCGCACCGCCGGCGACGAGTTCGACCAGACCATCCTCGAGCACGTGCGCAACGCCTACAACCTGTCCATCGGCGAGCGCACGGCGGAGGACATCAAGATCAAGGTGGGCTCCGCCGCCCCGCTCAAGGAGGAGCTCGACGTCGAGGTCAACGGCCGCGACGTCATGAACGGCCTGCCCAAGACGGTCCGCATCGAGTCGGAGGAGATCCGACGGGCGCTCAACCGGCCCCTCGACGAGGTCACGAAGGCGGTCAAGGACGCCCTCGACGTCACCCCGCCCGACCTCGCGAGCGACCTCATGTACTACGGCATCATGCTCACGGGCGGCGGAGGCATGCTCCGCGGCCTCGACCAGCGCCTGCGCGAGGAGACCGGCGTGCCCGTGAACGTGAGTCCCACGGCGCTCGAGAACGTCGTCAACGGCTGCGCCAAGGTCCTCGAGGCCAACGCGCTGTCCGGCGGCTTCGTCCAGACCTCGGGCCAGTAGGCGGTCGCCGTGCCCTCTCCCTCCATGGGCGTCCCGGGGCTCAAGCGGGGCCCCTCGTCCCGCGTCCGGGTGCTCGTCCTGCTGCTCGCCGCCTCTGCGGTCATGTTCACGTTCTCGGCCAACGACCCCGGCACCGGCCCCCTCTCCGTCGTGAAGGGGGCCGTGCAGACCGTGTGCCTGCCCTTCCGCTACGCGGGCGCCGTGGTGAGCTCGCCGTTCTCGGGGCTCTCCAACCTCGCCAGCAACCTTACGGCCGACCAGGGCTCCCTCTCCGAGCTCAAGGAGGAGAACGAGCGTCTCAAGGCCGAGAACGCCCAGCTCAAGGAATCGAGCCTTGCGGCCGACCGCCTCGAGCGGCTCCTCGAGCTCCAGAACACCTACCGCCTCGAGTCCACGGGCGCGCGCGTGGTGTCGGGGGCCGTGGACTCTCTCACGTCCACCATCACCATCGACAAGGGTTCGTCCCAGGGGCTCGCCGTCGGCATGCCCGTGACCGACTCCTACGGAGTCATCGGCCAGATCAGCTCCGTGGGACCCACCACGTCGCAGGTGCGCCTCATCACCGACGAGCGTTCCGGCGTCTCGGCCATGGTGCAGTCGAGTCGCGCCCAGGGCCAGCTCGTGGGCCAGGGGACCGACATGCTCAGGCTCACCCTCGTGCGCACGGACCAGGCCGTGGAGGTGGGCGACCTCGTCGTCACGAGCGGCCTCGGCGGCGTCTATCCCAAGGGCCTGCTGCTCGGCACCGTCACGAGCGCCGAGCGTCCCTCCGGCGCGCTCTACTACGAGATCCTCGTGCAGCCCGCCGCGCTCACGTCCAACCTCGAGGAGGTGCTCGTCATCACGTCGCTCACCCAGGAGCAGACGGCCACGGCCGAGGAGACGGCCGCCGCCGACGCCCAGGAGGAGGGGAAGGCCCCCGCACGGCAGGACCAGACCCAGCAGTCCCAGCAGGGCGACGGCGCCCAGACGGCGGGCTCGGGGTCGGACGGCGACGGTGACGGCCAGACCGCGGACGGCCAGGGCGCGGACGGCTCCGACGCCCCCGCCCCCGACGGACAAGGGGAGGGTTGAGCGCCGTGATCGTCAACGACTCCAACCAGCGCCGCCGTGTGGTGCTCCTCCTGTTCTGCGTGTGCTTCGTGCTCGAGGCCGCCCTCGGTCCCAACATCGCCGTCGCTGGCGGCCGCATCGACTTCATGCTCATATTCGCGGGCTGCGTGGCCCTCTCCTTCGGCGGGACCTACGGTGTGCTCTGCTCGTTCGGCGCCGGCCTGCTCTTCGACCTCATGACCTCGGGCCCGGTGGGCGCCATGGCGTTCCTGCTCACCCTCTCGTCGTTCTTCCTCGGGGCCGAGGACCGCGACCGCCTGGCCGACGACATGGCCGGGGCCTGCCGCCTGTTTTTCGTCTCGGCGGCCGCCGTCGAGCTCGCTTACCAGCTGTGCCTCGCGCTCACGTCCCAGCAGGGTTCTTTCGTGGACGTCGTCTTCCTCCGCTGGCTCCCCTCGACGCTCCTCGATTGCGTTGTCTTCCTGCCCTTCGTGTTCCTCCTCTCGCGGACCGGGTCGTCGGGGCCCCAGCTCGGGAAGAAGAAGAGCGGTAGGACCCGCAAGGGGTCCTACCGGATCAAGGGGCTCTAGGACCCGTCGGGGGGAGATAGATGGATTTCGCTACCGTCGTCCTCATAATCTGCGCCGTCATCGTCGTGGTTGCCGTCGTGGCCGTCGTCCTGGTGGTCCATGCCCACGGCGGCCGCTTCACCGTGGACATCGGCGGCCAGACGCCCCGTGCGGCCGGCGGGAACGACACTTCGCCCGAGACGGGCTTCAAGACGCGGCTCCGCGGCCTCGGCCTGTTCTCCGGCGGTGTCGTGGCGGTCCTGCTCGCCCGCGTGTGGTCGATGCAGCTCATGTCCAACGACGAGTACACGAGCCAGGCCGAGCGCAACCGCACGCGCACCATCACCACGGCTGCCCCGCGCGGGCGCATCCTCGACCGCAACGGCGAGGAGCTCGTCACGAACCGTCCGTCGCTCACGGTGGTGGCCCAGGCCGACGTCGCCGACGACGAGCGGGAGCTCCAGCTCCTCGGCAACCTCCTCGGCATGCCCCGCATGGCCGTGAAGCGGAACATCCAGGACACCACCGAGGGCGCCCAGAGCAGCCGCACCGTGGCCGTGGACGTCTCCCGCCGCATCGTGGCCTACCTCGAGGAGCACCCCGACCTCTTCCCAGGCGTCACCGTGGAGCAGCGCACCCAGCGCCACTACCCCCACGGCAAGCTCGCGGCGCACGTGCTCGGCTACACCGGCACCGTCACGGCCGACCAGCTCGAGGCCTCCAAGGACTCCGAGGACGGCATCGCCTACGAGTCGGGCGACATCACGGGCCAGGCCGGCGTGGAGTACCAGTACGAGAGCGTGCTCCAGGGCGTCCGCGGCGAGCAGAAGGTGTTCGTGGACGCCGACGGCGACGTCACGGGCTACTCCACCTCGGTGCCCGCCGAGGCCGGTAGCGACGTCGTCCTCACCATCGACGCCAAGATCCAGCAGGCCGCCGAGGACGGCCTGCAGCACGCCATCTCCAAGGCCAAGGCGCTCCAGAACAAGGCCACGGCCGGCTGCGTCGTGGTGCTCGACTGCACCAACGGCGAGATCCTGGCCATGGCCAGCTACCCGGAGTTCGACCCCTCCATCTTCGTGGGCGGCATCTCCAACGCCGACTGGGAGGCGCTCTCCTCCGAGGCGTCGGGCTACCCGCTCATGGACCGCGCCGTCTCGGGCACCTACGCCTCGGCGTCCACCATCAAGCCGCTTTCCGCCCTCGCCGCGCTCAACAACGGCATCGCCGACGCCTCGACCACCTACGACTGCACGGGCTTCTGGACGGGCTTCGGCAGTGCCTACGGCCAGTACTGCTGGGACCATGACGGCCACGGCATCATCGACCTGCGCAACGGCATCGTGTACTCCTGCGACACCGTGTTCTACGAGATCGGCAAGGCGTTCTTCGAGTCCGACAACAAGGAGGGCCTCCAGGACACCTACAGCCGCTGGGGCCTCGGCAAGAAGACCGGCGTCGACCTCCCCGGCGAGGCCGAGGGCCGCGTCCCCACGGCCGACTGGAAGTGGAACTACTTCTCCTCCTATCCCGAGGAGGACCGCACCTGGAGGGGCGGTGACACCACCAACCTCGCCATCGGCCAGGGCGACATCCTCGTGACCCCGCTCCAGATGGCCTGCATCTACATGGCCATCGCCAACGACGGCGTCATGTGGCGTCCCCACGTGCTCAAGTCGGTGACCTCCAAAGAGGGTTCCGGCACCGTGGCCGACTACAAGGTCGAGAAAATCAACGAGGTGGAGGAGAAGGACGAGTACATGGCGCTCATCCACGATGCCCTGCAGGGCGTGATCTACGAGGAGGACGAGGCCGTCACCTCGCATTTCACGAGCCTCCCGGTGAAGGTGGCCGGCAAGACCGGCACGGGCGAGAAGGCCGGCAAGGACCCCACGGCGTGGTTCTGCGCCTACGCGCCGGCCGACGACCCCAAGTACGTGGTCTGCGCCATGCTCGAGGAGGGCGGCTTCGGCTCCACGAGCACCATGTACGCCGTCCGAGACACGTTCGGCGGCATCTACGACGTGCCCGACCAGTCCACCGCGGACTCGTCGAGCAGCGCACGGTAGGGGAGGGACCATGGCAAGGCATGCTGCGCGCCGCTCCACCGGCGTCCGGGACCCCGGCTTCTCCGAGGTCGTCTCCACCCTGTTCGGCGGCAGCGCTGGCAAGCGCCCGGGCGGCGCGAAGGCCCGCATGCCGCGGGGCAGGGGCGTGCTGTCGGAGCTCTACCTCCCGGTGCTCCTCCCGGCCGTCCTGCTCGTGGCCTACGGCCTCCTCGTCGTCTGGTCGGCGTCGCTCACCATCGCCGACGCCTCGCTGCCCCGCCAGCTCCTCGGCGTGGCCATCGGCCTCGTCGCGGCGGCCCTCGTCTGGCGCTACGACTACCGCGACCTCGCCAACTACACGACGGTGCTCCTGGTGGCAGACGTCGTGCTGTTCGCGTTGCCTATGGTCCCCGGCCTCGGCTACGAGGCCAAGGGCATGACCGGCTGGATCCAGGTGCCGGGCGTAGGCCTGCGCCTGCAGCCGTCCGAGATCATGAAGCTCGTGACCATCTACCTCATGGCCGGGCTCGCGGCGCAGTACAACGGGCGCATCAAGTCGTTCTCCGAGTACTGCCGCCTCTGCGGCATGCTGCTCGTCCCCTTCGTGCTGCTCCTCACCCAGGACCTCGGGTCGTCGCTCATCGTGCTGGTGTCCGGGGCCGCCATCATCATCTGCGCGGGCGCCAGGAAGGAGTGGGTCATCCCCACCATCGTGCTCATCGTGGTGGTGTGCGCCCTGGCCATCTTCTCGTCGCTCACGCCGGGGATGCCCGACATCCTCAAGGAGTACCAGCTCAAGCGCCTCATCGTGTTCGTCGACCCGTCGGTGGACCCCTCCGGCGACGGCTACAACCTCCAGCAGGCCAAGATCGCCGTGGGCTCCGGCGGGTTCCTCGGCAAGGGCATCGGCCACGCCTCCCAGGCCGGGCAGGGGTTCCTCCCCGAGGCGCACACGGACTTCGTCTTCGCCCTGCTCGCCGAGGAGTTCGGCTTCGTGGGGTCCGTGATCCTGCTCCTGCTCTTCGGCTGGCTCTGCTTCGCCGCGGTGGGCCTCGCCCTCAAGATCGAGGCGCCCTTCGCCAAGCTCGTCCTTGTGGGCGTCGTGGCCATGTGGTCGTTCCAGCTCCTCGAGAACGTGGGCATGTGCCTGGGCATCATGCCCATCACGGGCATCCCGCTGCCCTTCATCAGCTACGGCGCGTCCTCCATGGTGGTCCAGCTCACCGCCGTGGGTATGGTCCAATCGGTGTGGCGCCACCGGGTGAAGTCCGCCTAGGACGTCCGGCGACCGCGCCCGCGTTAGCATCTTCCCCGTCCCCGAGCGCCCCCGCGGCGCCTTACTAGGAGGTCCCATGGCCAACCCAGCCTCGACGTTCTCCAGCCTCAAGGAAGTCCTCGACGCCGGCCGCGACGCGACGGCCGCCACCGACGCGCCGGTGCGCCTCGCCGTGGAGCTCGTGGGCGGTGCCCCGGCGGACACCGTGGCCGCGCTCAAGGCGGCCCTCGTTCCCGAGACGCCCCACGGCATGGTCCATGTGGGCCGGCTCGTCCACGGCGCCCCCGTGGTGGTGAACCCCGAGGCGGACGCCTGCGTGATCGTGTGTGGCGACGATGCCCCACTGGCCGCCGGCGCCGCCCGCGGCTGGGCCAAGGCCGGCGTCCCGGTGTGCCTCGTGGGTCGCGGCGCCTCCGCCGTGCCCGAGGTGGGCCTGGTGGGGGGCGCCCCGGTCGGCTCGGTGGCGGACGCGGACGCGGGCCGGGCCGTCAGGGGGTTCGGCGAGTGGCTCTCCCGTGCCACCGACAAGGCCTGGGCCGTCGCGGCCAACTTCCCCTTCTGCCGGCGCCCGCTCGCCGAGGAAGAGGTGCTCTCCTGCGCGGCGGCCAACGCCGGCGTGGGGGCCGTGGAGTTCGTCAGGGGCGCGGACTTCCCCGTGATGTGCGCCACGGAGTCGTCCATGGTCATGAGGATCGCCTCCATGTACGGTGCGCCCACCGGCGCCGCCCGCGTCCCTGAGCTTCTGCTCGTGGTCCTCGGCGGCATGGCCATGCGCGCCGTCGCCCGCCGCGGCTCCCGGCTCCTGCCCAAGGGGGCCTGGGCCGTCAAGGGGGGCGTGGGCTGGCTCGGCACCTGGCTCACGGGCCAGGCCGTCATCTGGCGTTTCGAGGAGGCCGAGGAGTTCGACCGCCGCGCCGCGTGGGTGCGCGACCGCGTGGGGGAGGCCGCCCGCGCCGCGGCCGACCGCGCCGCGGCGCTCACGGGCGCCATCGTGGAGGTGGAGCCGGGCGCGCTCTACACTGAGCCCGGTACGCGCTCCGTCGTGCCCGTGGACGTGGTCGACGTGGTCCAGGCCCCGTCGGGCCGCAGCTGGTTCGAGGTCGGCGGCAACGCCGGCGCCGGTCGATAGGAGAGCCGTGTCCCTGCCCAGAGAGAACCGATTCGACGAGATCGCCCCGCTCCTGCCCAAGGTGGAGAAGCCGGCGCGCTATCTCGGCCACGAGTGGGGCTCCACGGAGCCCGACGAGGACGCCTTCCACGTGTGCATGGTGTTCCCGGACGTCTACGAGATCGGCGTGCCCAACCTCGGCGTGGCCATCCTCTACCGCGCCCTCAACCGCACACCGGGCCTCTCCTGCGAGCGCTGCTACCTCCCGTGGCCCGACATGGCCGACGCCATGCGCGCTGCGGGCGTGCCGCTGCTCTCCCTGGAGAGCGCGTCCCCCGTGGCGTCCTTCGGCATGGTGGGCGTCTCCATCGCCCACGAGCTCGCGGGCACCAACGTCGTGGAGGCCCTCGACCTCGCCCGCATCCCCGTGCGCGCCTGCGACCGCGCCGAGGACGAAGCCATCGTCGTGGCCGGCGGCCCTGGCATCTGGAACCCCGAGCCCCTCGCCCCCATGTTCGACGCCTTCCTGCTGGGGGAGGGGGAGGAGCACATCGTCGAGGTGGCCGAGGCGGTCAAGGCGGGTCGCGAGGCCGGGCTCCCCCGCGCGCAGATCGTGGCCTCGCTCGTGGACGTGCCGGGCACCTACGTGCCGAGCGCCTACGAGGTGCGTCGCGACGGCGAGGGCACGCGGTTCGGCTACGTGGTGCCCAAGGAGGGCTCCGGCGCTCCCGAGGTGGTGCTCCGCCGCGTGGCCGACGACTTCCGCGCGTCGGACCCTTGCGCCGGCACCATAGTCCCCTCCCTCGAGACGGTCCAGGACCGCCTGAGCGTCGAGGTGCTCCGCGGCTGCGCCCGCGGCTGCCGCTTCTGCCAGGCCGGCATCACCTACCGCCCCGTGCGCGAGCGCGACGCCGACGACGTCGTGGCCGCCTGCGTGGAGGGCCTCGCACGGACGGGCTACGACGAGGTCTCGCTCATGAGCCTCTCCACCACGGACCACTCGCAGTGCGCCCGGATTCTCCACCGCCTCAACCGGTGCTTCGAGGACGAGGCCGTGCGCGTCTCCATCCCGTCGCAGCGGCTCGACTCCTTCGGCGTAGAGATGGCCCTCGAGGTCTCCGGCGCCAAGCGCGGCGGCCTCACCTTCGCCCCCGAGGCCGGGAGCCAGCGCCTGCGCGACGTCATCAACAAGAACGTGACCGAGGAGGACCTCGAGCGCGCCGCCCGCAACGCCTTCGAGAACGGCTGGCAGCGCATGAAGCTCTACTTCATGATGGGCCTGCCCACCGAGACCGACGACGACATCCGCGCCATCCCTCGCCTGGCCGAGAGGGTCCTGGCCATCGGGCGCGAGATCGTGCCCAAGGGCCGCCGCGGCTCCCTGTCGGTCTCCGTGTCGGTGGCTGTCTTCGTGCCTAAGGCCCACACCCCGTTCCAGTGGTGCGGGCAGCTTCCCATCGAGGAGGTGCGGCGCCGCCAGGCCCTTCTCCTCGAGACGGTGTCCGACCGTGCCGTGCGCGTGAGCTACCACGATGCCGACACCTCGATGCTCGAGGCGGCCCTCTCCAAGATGGGCCGCGAGGGGTTCGACCTCATCTACGGCGCGTGGCGCCGCGGCTGCCGGTTCGATGCTTGGACCGACCGGTTCCGCTTCGACGGCTGGTGCGACGCCGCCGGGGAGCTGGACATCGACCTCGCCGTCACAGCGACGGAGGAGCTCCCCCTGGACGCCCGGCTGCCGTGGGACCACGCGAGCCCGGGCGTGTCCAAGGGCTTCCTCAAGCGGGAGTGGCGGCGTGCCCTGCAGGGAAAGACCACCGGCGACTGCACGCGGGAGAGCTGCACGGGCTGCGGCATCTGTCCCACGCTGGGCGTCGAGAACGTGTTGGCGGGTGAGCGATGATGGCCGAGAACGAGCGGTTCCTGCTGAGGGTCCACTACCGCAAGGAGGGGCGGCTGCGCTTCCTCGGGCACCTCGACGTCATGCGCGCCCTCGAGCGCGCCGTGCGCCGGGCCCGCCTGCCCTTCTGCGTGACCCAGGGCTTCTCGCCCCGCATGAGGTGCGCCTTCTCGGCCGCCCTGCCCCTGGGCGCGGCCTCGGCGAGCGAGTACCTCGACCTCACCCTGGGCTCCTACGTGCCGCCCGAGGAGGCCCTGGCGCGCCTCGCGGCGGCGCTCCCGGCCGACCTCGCCCCCGTGCGGGCCGCCTACGTCTACCCGCGCTCGCCGGCCCTCGGTGCGTGGCTCGACCGCGCCTCGTGGCGCCTCTCGCTCGCCACGGACGCCACCGCCGACGAGGTGTCCGCGGCCGTGGCAGCCCTCGCCCGGGCGGGGGAGCTCACCTACCTGAGGGGCCGCAAGGAGAAGCGGGTGGACCTCGGCCGCACCCTCGTGGGGTTCGACGCGCGCGACGTCGACGGCGGCGTGGAGCTCACGGTCCGCACGCGCTCGTCCAACGAGGGCGCCCTGAGGCCCGAGGTCCTGGTCCGGTCGGCCTTCGCCGCCCCGGCCCTGGAGGGGCGCTCCCTGGACGGGGTGGACGTCTTCCGGTTGGGTCAGTGGCACGAGGAGGAAGATGGCTCTCTTGTGGAAGCCTTGTAATGGGCGCCGCTCGGTCTACTATGACTAGGATAGCCGGCTTCAGGGGAGCCTCCACGGCGGCCTTGGAGCGGGCCCGTTGCGGCGACATCCGGGAGACCGTTGGGCCTCGTTGACGCTTGTGCGCCGGCGGTCTATCATGGACAATTGTTGCACTCACCTCGCAATGAAGGGTTCGATCACATGTACGCAATCGTTTCCACAGGTGGCAAGCAGTATAAGGTTGCCAAGGGCGACGTCCTCGACGTCGAGAAGCTCGACGCGCAGCCTGGCGAGCAGGTCCAGCTCGACGTCCTGCTGCTCAACGACGGCGCTGCCACCACCGTCGACCCGGCCGCGCTCGCCGGCCAGAAGGTCACCGCCAAGGTCGTCGACCAGCACAAGGCCCCCAAGGAGATGGTCTTCAAGTTCCACAAGCGCAAGCGTTACCAGCGCACCAAGGGCCACCGCCAGAACCTCACCCGCATCGAGGTCACCGAGATCCCCGGTGAGGCCTCTGCCCCCGAGTCGGCTTCCACCGCCGAGTAGACCAGAACCCGGATTCAAGAGTTAGGCAGGTTTTCACCATGGCACACAAGAAAGGCCTCGGCTCGTCCCGCAACGGCCGCGACTCCAACGCCCAGCGACTCGGCACCAAGATCTTCGGCGGCCAGGCCATCAAGACCGGCCAGATCATCGTGCGCCAGCGCGGCACCCACATCCACCCCGGCGAGAACGTGGGCATCGGCCGCGACGACACCCTGTTCGCCCTCGCCGACGGCGTGGTCGAGTTCACGAAGGGCGCCAAGCACAAGGTGCACGTGCGCCCCGTCGAGGCCTAAGGCCTCGTTCCTCCATCAAGGATCGGTCCGGGACCCCCGTCAACGTCGTCGGGGGTCCTTTCTTTTAGCCAGAAGGAACAAGCCATGCCGCAGTTCACCGACATTTCCCGCATCAACGTGTGCGGAGGCAACGGAGGCGCCGGTTGCATGAGCTTCCGCAGGGAGGCCCATGTCCCCAAGGGAGGGCCCGACGGCGGGGACGGCGGCCACGGCGGCAACGTGGTCCTCGAGTGCGACCCCCAGCTCTCCTCGCTCATCGACTACCGCTACAAGCACCACTTCAGGGCCGAGCGCGGCACCCACGGCCAGGGGGCCCGCAAGCACGGCCGCGACGGCGCCGACCTCGTGCTGCGCGTGCCCATGGGCACCGTGGTCCGCGAGCTCGACCCCGAGACCATGGAGCCCGCGGCCGAGATCTGCGACCTCACCGTCCCCGGCGAGCGCGTCGTCGTGGCGCCGGGCGGCGTCGGCGGCCGCGGCAACATCCACTTCGTCACGTCGGTGCGCCGCGCCCCGGCCTTCGCCGAGAAGGGCGAGCCGGCCCGCGACCACTGGATCGAGCTCGAGATGAAGCTCATGGCCGACGCCGCCCTCGTGGGCATGCCATCCGTGGGCAAGAGCTCCCTCATCGCCCGCATGAGCGCGGCCAGGCCCAAGATCGCCGACTACCCCTTCACGACGCTGGTGCCCAACCTCGGCGTCGTGCGCGCCGGGGACACCTCCTTCGTGGCGGCCGACGTCCCCGGCCTCATCGAGGGCGCGAGCGAGGGGAAGGGCCTCGGCCACGAGTTCCTCCGCCACATCGAGCGCACCGCCCTCATCATGCACGTGGTGGACGTCACCGGCGGCCTCGAGGGCCGCGACCCCGTGCGCGACTACGAGGTCATCAACGAGGAGCTCGCGCGCCACGGCGCCGAGCTCGCCGACCGTCCCCAGGTGGTCGTGGCCAACAAGTCTGACATGCCCGGCACCTCCGAGGCCGTGGAGCGGCTCCGCGAGCGGGCCATGGCCGACGGCCGCCCGTTCTTCGCCGTCTCCGCGGTCACCGGCGCCGGCATCGACGCCCTCGAGCGCGCCGTGGGGGCCATGGTGTCCGACCTCAGGGCCCAGGTCGAGGCCCCGACCGCCGACGCCTCCGAGTTCGAGCGGGTCTGGGAGGCGCGCCGCGAGCGCAACGACCGCGCCATGACCGTGCGCAACCTGGGGGGCGGCGTCTGGGAGGCGTCCGGCGTCAACCTCGAGCGAGCCGTGGTGCAGACCGACTGGGACAACGAGGAGGCCGTGGGCTACCTGCAGCACCGCTTCGACCGTATGGGCTTCGACGCCCTGCTCGCCAAGTCCGGCGTCAGGGCCGGCGACGAGGTGCGCGTCCTCGACTTCGCCTTCACCTACGAGGGAGCGCCGTCCGAGGACGACTTCGCCGAGCTCGACGGGGAGGCCGCCGAGGACGGGGAGGGGGAGTCATGAGGCACTCCGAGGAGCTCGACCGCGTCATCGTGGCCAAGGTGGGCTCGTCCACCCTGGTGGGCCCCGACGGGTCCCTGGACTACGCCTACCTCTCCTCCCTCGTCGACCAGCTCGTGGAGCTCAAGGGGATGGGCTTCCGGCCCGTGCTCGTGTCCTCCGGCGCCGTGGCCGCGGGCATGGAGCGCCTCGGGCTCGCCGAGCGGCCCTCCGACATCCCGGCCCTGCAGGCCTGCGCCTCGGCCGGGCAGGCGGCCCTCACCGAGGTCTATGCCGAGCGGCTCGCCGCCCACGGGTGCCCCTGCGGCCAGGTGCTGCTCACCCGCCGCGACGTCGTGGACCGCCGCGGCTACCTCAACGCGCGGAACACCCTCGACTACCTGCTCGAGCTTGGCGCCGTGCCCGTGGTCAACGAGAACGACACCGTCGCCGCCTACGAGTTCGTCTTCGGCGACAACGACATGCTCGGCGCCATCGTGTCCACCCTCGTGGGTGCCGAGCGCTATGTCATCCTCTCGGACATCGACGGCATGTTCACCGCCGACCCGTCCACCCATCCGGACGCCGAGCTCATCGAGCACGTCGACCGCATCGACGCGGACCTCGTCGCCTGCGCCGGCGGTGCCGGGTCGTCGGTGGGGACGGGCGGCATGGCCGCCAAGCTCCGCGCCGCCCGCGCCCTCCTCGCCGCCGGCATTCCCATGACCATCTGCCACGGGCGCCGGCCCCGCTCCCTCGTGGACGCGGTGCTCGGCCGGGGCAGACGCACGGAGTTCGGCAGCCCCGGGGCGCCGCGGGAGCAGGCCAGGAAGCTCTGGATCGGCATCGCCAACAGGGCGGCCGGCACCGTGGGCGTCGACGCCGGGTGCGCCGACGCCATCCGCAGCCAGGGGGCGTCGCTGCTCCCCGTGGGCGTGCGCTCCGTCTCGGGCACCTTCGACGAGGGCGACGTCGTCTCGGTCGTGGGGCCGGACGGCGCCCTCGTGGCCCGCGGCGTCACGCGCTACTGCTCCGCCGACCTCGCCAAGTCGCGCGGCCTGCCCCTCGACGTGGTGGCCCGCTTCCTGCCCGACAAGGCCGACGTCCCCGCCATCCACCGCGACGAGCTCCTCGTCTTCTAACCCTTCCACCGAGAGGTCCGACCATGACCGAGTCAAACGCCACCCGCTGCGCCAGGGCCGCCAAGGCCGCCGCACCCGCCCTCGCCGCCGCCCCCGCCGAGACCCGCACCGCCGCCATCCTGGCGGCCGCCGCGGCTATCGACGCCGAGGCCGACGCCGTCTGCGAGGCCAACGCCCGCGACATGGCCCGCGGGCGCGAGGCCGGCATGCCCGGCCCGCTGCTAGACCGCCTCCTGCTCGACCGCGACCGCCTCGCCCAGGTGACCTCCGCCATGGCGGAGGTGGCGGCCCAGGAGGACCCGCTCGGCGCCGTCGAGGGGGGCCGCGTGCTCGCGAGCGGCATCTCCCTCACCGAGGTCTCGGTGCCCCTCGGCGTCGTGGCCATCATCTACGAGGCGCGCCCCAACGTGACGGCCGACTCCATCGCCCTCTGCCTGCGCTCGGGCAACGCCTGCGTACTCAGGGGCGGCTCGGCCGCCATGGAGACCTGCGCCGCCATGGCCGCCGCGGCGCGCCGCGGCATCGCCTCGACGGGCCTCTCGCCCGACGTCGTGCGCTACGTGGAGTCCACCGAGCGCTCCTCGTCCGTCGACCTCATGCACGCCACGGGCCTCGTGGATGTGCTCATCCCCCGCGGCGGCGCCTCGCTCATCCGCACCTGCGTGGAGGAGTCCACGGTCCCCGTCATCGAGACCGGCACGGGTAACTGCCACATCTACCTCGATGGGAGCGCCGACGCCGCCATGGCCGAGGCCATCGTCGTCAACGCCAAGACGAGCCGCCCCGGCGTCTGCAATGCGGCGGAGTCGCTCCTCGTGGACCGCGCCGCCGCCGACCGGCTGCTGCCCGGCGTGTGCCGCGCCCTCGCTGAGCGCGGTGTCGCCCTCGTGGGCGACGAGGGGGCGCGCGACGTCTGCCGCGCGGCCGGCATCGAGATGGCCGAGGCCTCCGAGGACGACTGGGGCCGCGAGTACCTCGACCTCGCCATGAGCGTGAGGCTCGTCGACGGCGTCGACGAGGCCGTTGCCCACGTGAACCGCTACGGCACCGGCCACTCCGAGTGCATCGTGACCGAGAGCTACCGCGCGTCCGAGCGCTTCCTCGCCGGCGTGGACGCGGCGGCGGTGTACGTCAACGCGTCCACCCGCTTCACCGACGGCGGCATGTTCGGCCTCGGGGCGGAGATCGGCATCTCCACCCAGAAGCTCCACGTGCGCGGGCCCATGGGCGCCTCGGCGCTCACGTCCACCAAGTACGTCCTCAGGGGCGACGGGCAGGTGCGCGGGTGAGCGCCTGGGAGGGGCTCCCGCGCCTCGGCGACGACCCGGCCCGCACCTACCGGCTCGGCGTGATGGGCGGCACGTTCGACCCCATCCACAACGGGCACCTCGTGGCCGCCGAGCAGGTGGCCGGCGACCTCGACCTCGACGTGGTGCTCTTCATGCCCGCCGGCAGCCCCGCCTTCAAGCAGGACCGGCCCGTGTCGGCTGCGGAGGACCGGTTCGCCATGACGCTGCTCGCCACGGCCGACAACCCCGTCTTCGAGGCCTCGCGCCTCGAGGTGGAGCGGCCCGGCGTCACCTACACCGCCGACACCCTCGAGGAGCTCCGCGCCGCCTACCCGGACAACGTCGAGCTCTTCTTCGTCACCGGCGCCGACGCCATCATCGACATCGTGCACTGGCACGACGCCGCCCGCATCGCGTCCCTCGCCACGCTCGTGGGCGTCACGCGCCCTGGGTACGACCTCGAGCGGGCGCGCCGCGCCATCGAGGCCTCGGGCCTCGGCTTCCAGGTGTTCTACCTCGAGGTTCCCGCCCTCGCCATCAGCTCCTCCTACCTGCGCCGCCGCCGGGCGGCCGGGCAGTCGCTGCGCTACCTCACGCCCGACTCCGTGGTCGGCTACATCGAGAAGCGCGGCCTCTACGGCTGGGAGGCCGTGACGGGGGAGTCCGTCGGCGGCCAGGGGAGGGAGTCGTGAGCGCCGCGCCCGACACCTCGCGCTTCGAGGCCCTGCTCGAGGCGCCCTCGACCCTGTCCGGCGCCCAAGCCCGCACCGTGGAGGGGCTGGAGGCCGACCTCTCCGACCGTCTCGCCCACCGCCCGGGGCGGCTCGCCCACTCGCTGTCCGTGGGCCGCACGGCCGAGGCCCTCGCCACCGCCTACGGCGTCGACACCTTCGACGCCCGGGTGGCCGGCATCCTGCACGACTGGGAGAAGGCGCGCCCCGACGCCGAGCTGGTGGGCCCGGCCGAGGAGGCGGGCATCGACCTCGGCGTGCCCCTGGACCTCGTGCGCCCCCTCATCCACGGCCTGCTTGCCTCCAGGACGCTGCCGGGGCGCTACCCGTGGTTGTCACCGGGGGTGCTCCGCGCCGTGGCGCGCCACACCACGGGGGCCCGGGACATGGCGCCGCTCGACGAGGTGCTCTTCGTTGCCGACGGCATCGAGCCCCTGCGCGGCTCCAAGGGGCCGCTCGACGCCCAGCGCGCCATGGTGGGCGAGGCGACTCTCGACGACCTCTACCGCACCTGCTTCTGCGACGGGGTGGCCTACGTGGTCCAGACCCGCCGCTACCTCTATCCCGGTACCATCGACATCTACAACGAACTCGTCACAGGAAAGGACGCGACCCACCGATGAGCACGCCCCAAGAGATCGCCCGCACGGCCGCCGAGGCCGCCGACTCCAAGAAGGCCCAGGACGTCGCCGTCATCGACGTCACCGGCAAGAGCGACGTGTGCGACTGCATCGTCGTCGCCACCGTCGCCAACAACCCCCAGGCCCACGCCGTCATGGACGCCGTGGAGGAGGCTGTTCGCACCGGGTGCGGCGTCAAGCCGCTCTCCGTGGAGGGCAGGGACGGCATGTCCTGGGTCCTCATCGACTACGGCCCCGTGGTGGTGCACGTCTTCAAGCCCGAGCAGCGCGCCTTCTACCGGATCGAGAACCTCTGGGCCGACGCCCCGCGCATCGAGATCTGAGCCGGCGGCGTCACTTGTTCATGGGCACCGTGTCGCTCGTCTCGTCCTTGAGGCGGAGGTCGCGCCCGTAGGAGACCGCGCCGGCGCCGAACCGCTCCCGCAGCTCGTCGAGGGCCACGCTGAGCTCCCTGCGCCCCTTGGGCGCGGGGGAGCCTCCGTCGCGCCCGTCCCCGTCGCCGCCCAGCATGGCGTCGGGGAAGAGCGTGGGCTGCTCGGGGGCGGCGGCCTCGCCGAAGCGCGAGACGCCCACACCCACGAGCCGTACGGCCACGCCGGGGCGCCACACCTCGTGGAGGAGGTCGAGCGCGGCGCGGCCGAAGACCGACTCGTCGTCGGTGGGAGCCGCCAGCCGGCGCTGGGCCGTGCGGCCGTGCTCGAAGTCGAACCTCAGCTTGAGGGTCACCTCCGACCCCGCGAGCCCCTTGGAGCGCAGGCGGGTGCCCACCTTGGCCGCCACCGAGAGCACGGCCGCCTCCACGTCGGCCGCCTGCGTGAGGTCGCGGGCGAACGTCCGCTCGTTGCTCACCGACTTGGGCTCCTCGGCGTCGTCGGCCGCGCGGACGGGGGAGTGCTCGCGGCCCGCCGCTCGCTCGACAAGGGCGGGCCCCGCCACGCCCAGGAGCCGGGCCATCTCGGCCGGGTCGCCGGCGGCGAGCTCGCCCAGCGTGCGGATGCCGTGGGACAGGAGGGTCCGTTCGGTCGCGGGGCCCACGCCGCTCATGTCGCGCACGGGGAGGTCCCGGAGGAAGAGCGCCTCGGTCCCGGGCGGCACCACCGTGAGGCCGCGGGGCTTCTCCTTGTCCGACGCGATCTTGGCCACGGTCTTGGACGTGGAGAGCCCGATGGAGCACGTCACCCCCAGCGCCGCCACGGCGTCCCGCACCCGGCGGCAGACGGCCACGGGGTGCTCGCGCGAGAAGCGGCCCGGCGTCACGTCGAAGAAAGCCTCGTCGATGGACACCTGCTCCACGAGGGGCGTCTCGGCCAGCAGGATGTCCATCACCCTGCGGCTCATCTCGCGGTAGCGGTCGAACCTCCCGCGGGTCCAGATCGCCTGGGGGCACAGCCGCTGCGCCTGGGCACTCGGCATGGCCGAGTGAACGCCGTAGGCGCGCGCCTCGTAGCTCGCCGTCGACACCACGCCGCGCCTACCGGCACTGCCGCCCACGATGACGGGCCTGCCGCGCCACTCGGGGTGGTCGAGCTGCTCCACGGAGGCGAAGAAGGCGTCGAGGTCCAGTAGGCCCACGGCGGGCCCCTTCCAGGGGATCGCCTCGAGCTCGTGGGGGCGGCCGGCGTCGGGTCCCATGGTCACGCCATGGGCAGCGAGAACGAGAACGTGGTGCCGTCCTCGTCCGTGCTCGTGCACGAGATGGAGCCGTCGTGGCCGTCGACGATGGCCTTGGCGATGGGCAGGCCGAGGCCGAACCCGCCGGTGGCGCGGCTGCGCGCCCTGTCGGTGCGGTAGAAGCGGTCGAAGATGTGCTCGATGTCGGCGGGGGAGAGGGTGTCGCCGTAGTTGCGCACTGAGAAGACGGCCTGGCGCCGCTTGGCGTTCACCTTGAGGGACACGTCCACGGTGTCGCCGCGCGTGGAGTACTTCACGGCGTTGTCGAGCAGGATCTTCACGACCTTCTCGATGAAGCCCGGGTCCGCCTTCACGTGGACGCCGCCCTGGATGTCCTCCGAGATCATGTGGCCGCTCTCGAAGGCCACGACGTCGAACTGCATGGTCATGCCGCTCACGAGCTCGGAGAGGTCGCAGTCCTCCATGTGGTAGACCGACCCTCTGTTGAAGCGGTCCTCGTCGGCGCGGGAGAGCTCGAGGAGGCTCGTGACGAGCTCCTTCATGCGCTCGGCCTCCATATCGGTGGACTCCACCCAGCGGCGGTCGTCCTCAGGGATGCGGTCGAGGTCGCCCTTGAGGATGTGGGTGTTGGCGAGGATGACGGCCAGCGGGGTCTTGAGCTCGTGGGAGGCGTCGGCCGTGAACTGGCGCTGGGCCTCCCAGGAGAGGCGTACGGGCCGCACGATCCAACGGGAGATGTGCCACATGACGAGCGCGATGACCGAGAGGCCCGCCACGCCCACGGCGATGTTCACGTAGAGCTGGTTGGAGAGTGCCTGGCCGATGCCGGTGGTGTTGGCGACGGCGATGCGCTCGCCGGAGGGGGTGGCGCCGCGCTTCCACACGATGTCGAAGTCGGGGAGGTAGCCCGTCTCCCCGTCGGAGGCGTCGCTCGCCGACAGGGCGGCCGAGACGGCCTTGGGGCCGATGATGGCCGCCGTGTCGTTGCCGACGATGCGGCCGGTCTCCCTGTCGATGTCGATCCAGTAGACGGCCATCTGGCCGTAGCCGTGGCGGTCGCCGTCGCCCGAGGCCGCGAGCACGCCGATGTAGGGGCGCATGGGGGTGGTGGTGTCGAGGACGCGGTCGAGCGACGCCATCACGAACTGGCCGAGCTGCTGCTGGGTGGTGGTGTAGGAGACGGCGAAGGCGCCGAAGAGGACCAGGGCGAGCAGGGTCATGGTGAGCACCATGAAGTTGCGTTGGAGCCTCTCGAGCATGGAATCCCTGCGCTTCCCCCGTACGACCGACCGCCCCCATCATAGCGTCTGCAGACCCGGGCCCAAAAGGGGAGGCGCCCCGCACCGGCCGGTGCGGGGCGCCTCGGGTGCGCCGGTCTGGGCTGTACGGGGCCTAGCCGAGCTCCTCCAGGCGGTAGCCGAGCATGCGCAGGGTCGTGATCTGCACCTCGGAGTGCAGGTGGGAAAGTTTCTTGCGCAGGAAGGAGATGTAGGCCTCGGCGGAGTTCTCGCTGGTGTCGCCCTCGGTGCCCCAGATGGAGGCGAGGAGGTCGTGCTTGGAGACCACGCGGCCCGTGGAGCTCATGAGCATGCGCATGACCTCGAACTCCTTCTGGGAGAGGTGCACGTCGCGGCCGTTGCAGCGCAGGTCGTGGGTGTGGAGGTCGAGGGCCAGGTCGCCGAACTTCATCTCGTCGATGGGCACCTCGCCCTTGCGGCGGGAGAGGGCGCGGATGCGGGCGAGCAGCTCGTCGGTGTCGATGGGCTTGGTCATGTAGTCGTCCGCGCCGCAGTCGAGTCCCTCGATCTTGTCGGTGGTGGAGGTCTTGGCGGTCACGATGATGACGGGGGTGGCCACGCCGTCGCGACGCAGCTGGTGCACGACCTCGAAGCCGTCCATCTCGGGGAGCATGACGTCGAGGACCACGACGTCGTACTCGCCGGTCTTCGCGAGCTCGTAGCCGGCCTTGCCGTCGTATGCGGCCTTCGCGTGGCAGCCGTCCTCCGTCAGGACGTGGCACATGGCGTCGTTGAGGTTCTTCTCGTCTTCGACAACCAGGATGTTCATCGCTCCTCCTTGCTCTGGACCCTTGCGCCCGGGAATCACGGTGCGGTCGCACGTGCTTCTTGCTGTGTCTTCAACCGTGTACCCATCATCTGAAAATGAGACACCACGATCGGCGACTTCTTTTCAAGCATCGGGATTCTCACGCATTCGATACAATTCGAGCCACGTCGGTCGGGCTCCCGGGGCCGCACCGTGGGAAAAGTGTGGCGAGCGCCAAAAGCGGGGGTTTCACGCCAGGCCGCCATGTTCTATGATTATCGACGCTTTTGTGTGGTTTGCGCCCCATGGCCCGGCCAGGGCGCATTCGTCTAGAGGAGTCCCATTGGCAGTCAAGATCCGTCTGGCCCGTCACGGTGCCAAGAAGCGCCCGTTCTACCGCGTCGTCGTCGCCGACGAGCGCATGCCCCGCGACGGCCGCTTCATCGAGCAGGTCGGCATCTACAACCCGCTCACCCATCCCCATGTGATCGAGATCGACCTCGACAAGGTCGACGCGTGGATCGCCAAGGGCGCCAAGCCGAGCGACAAGGTCGCCTCCCTCATCGAGATCGTGCGCGAGGGTGACAAGCCCGCGCCCGAGAAGAAGGTCAAGAAGTCCAAGAAGCAGATCGAGAAGGACCGCGTAGCCGCCGAGGAGGCCGCCGCTGCCGCTGCCGAGGACGCCGAGTAGCATGGCCGACACCGAGAGCCAGGACGTCCGGCTGCCCGACGAGATGCCGTCCGACCGCGTCGCCGACCTCGTCGAGCTCGTGGTCTGCGGCCTCGTGGACGACATCGACGCCGTGTCCCTCGATGTGACCGACGCCATGGAGGGCACCCTCATCGAGGTCACCTGCGCCCCCGACGACGCCGGCAAGGTCATCGGCCGCCGCGGCCGCACCATCAAGGCCATCCGCACCCTCGCCCGCGCCCTCGGCGCCCGCGTGGGCACTGCGGTCGACGTCGAGGTGCTGGGCTAGACCCATGGCCTCCCGGTATCGCATCGTCTGCTCCGTCGCCAAGGCGCGCGGGGCCAAGGGGGAGATCGTCTGCGCACCCGTGGACGGTCTTCCCTTTCTTCTGAGGCCCGGCATCACGGTCCACGTCGTGCCGCCCACCCTGCACGGCGCCCGCGTCACCGAGGTCGAGTCGGTCCGCGACGGCGGGTCGGGCCAGGCCGTGCGTCTCGCCGGCGTGGACTCGCTCGGCGCGTCCGAGGAGCTCTGTGGCCGCTACCTGCTCGTGGACGAGGCCGACCTCCCAGAAGACCTCCTCGTCCACGACCCCGCCGCCATCGTGGGCATCGAGGTCGCAGACGCCGCCCGCGGCCCGCTCGGGACCGTCTCCGCGGTAATGCGCGGCCCCGCCAACGACGTCTGGGAGGTCCGCGGCCCCTACGGCGAGCTCCTCGTCCCCGTGGTGGACGGCTTCATCGTCTCGGTGTCGCCCGACCGCGTGGTCATGGAGCTGCCCCGCGGCATCGTGCCCGAGGGAGGGGAGGGGGTGCCGCGATGATCGTGGATGCCGTCTCGGTGGTCCCCGAGGTGTTCGGCCCCTACATGGACGCCTCGATCCTGGGCCGCGCCCGGCGCGCCGGGGTCTTCGAGTTCCGGGCCCACGACCTGCGCCGTTGGACCCACGACCGCCACCGCACCGTGGACGACGCGCCCTTCGGCGGGGGGCCGGGCATGCTCATGAAGCCCGCGCCCGTCTTCGAGTGCGTCCGCGAGCTGGCGGGGGAGGGGGCGGCGCCCCGCACGGTGTTCTTCTCGCCCGCCGGCCGCACCTTCACCGAGGACGTGGCCCGCGAGCTCGCGGCCGAGGAGCGCCTGCTCTTCGTCTGCGGCCGCTACGAGGGCATGGACGAGCGCTGCTACACCCTGGCCGACGACGTGCTCTCTTTGGGCGACTACGTCCTCACGGGCGGGGAGCTCGCCTGCATGGCCGTCACCGACGCCGTGGTGAGGCTGCTCCCCGGCGCCCTCGGCGACGAGCGGTCGGCTCAGGAGGAGTCGTTCTCGGACGGGCTCCTCGAGTACGCCCAGTACACCCGGCCCGCGTCGTTCGAGGGCATGGACGTGCCGGGGGTGCTCCTCTCGGGCGACCACGCCCGGGTGGACGCCTGGCGCAGGCGCGACGCCCTCGTGCGCACCGCCCGCCGACGCCCCGACCTCCTCGCCTCCGCGCCCATCACCGACGAGGAGCGCGCCTTCCTCGTGGAGTCGGGGCTCCTGTCCGGGTAAAGTCGATGGAACGAGTCGAGGTCGAGGAGGCAGCCATGGCAGGTACCGGTTCCGCTGGGAGAAAGGGCCCGTCCCGCCTCCGGGACGTCGTCGAGTGGGTGGCCGTGGTCGCCGTGGCGGTGGCCGTGGCCGTCTTCGTGCGGGCCTACGTCGCCGAGCCCTTCGAGATCCCCACGGAGTCCATGGTCGACACCATCCAGGTGGGCGACCGCGTGCTGGGGGAGAAGGTCAGCTACCTCGGCTCCGGGCCCGCCGCCGGCGACGTCGTCACCTTCCACGACCCCGAGCAGCCCTCCACGACGCTCATCAAGCGCGTCATCGCCACCCCCGGCCAGACCGTCGACATCCGCGACGGTGCCGTCTACGTCGACGGCGAGCGGCTCGACGAGCCCTACACCGGGGGGAAGCCCACCGAGCCCATCGAGGGGCGCCACGCCGCCTTCCTCGACGGCGACGTCTCCTACCCGCTCACCTTAGGGGAGGACGAGTACTGGGTCATGGGCGACAACCGCACCAACTCCCTCGACTCCCGCTACTTCGGGCCCATCCGCCGCGACTCGGTGACCTCCAAGGCCTGGTTCATCTTCTGGCCCCTCAACGACGTGGCGCTCCTGGGCTAGGCGGCTCCCCCTCACCGGCGGTCCCCGAAGGGCTAGTATTGGAAGCCGCCATGACCGCACGCACCCGAGGGGAACGAAGCCTATGCACAAGGACGCACTGACGTTCCAGGCCATGATCCTGGCCCTGGAGCACTACTGGGCCGGTTGCGGCTGCACCGTGATGCAGCCCTACGACTCTGAGGTCGGGGCCGGCACCTTCCACACGGCGACGTTGCTCCGCTCCCTCGGCCCCGCCCCCTGGGCCTGCTGCTACCCGCAGCCCTGCCGCCGCCCCGCCGACGGCCGCTACGGCGAGAACCCCAACCGCATGCAGCACTACTACCAGTTCCAGGTGCTCATCAAGCCCAGCCCCGCCAACGCGCAGGAGCTCTACCTCGGCAGCCTCGAGGCCATCGGCCTCGACCCGGCCAAGCATGACGTGCGCTTCGTCGAGGACGACTGGGAGAGCCCCACGCTGGGCGCCTGGGGCCTCGGCTGGGAGGTGTGGCTCAACGGCATGGAGGTCACGCAGTTCACCTACTTCCAGCAGGTGGGCGGCATCGAGTGCGACCCGGTGCCCGTGGAGATCACCTACGGTCTCGAGCGCATCGCCATGTACGCCCAGGGCGTCGACTCCGTGTACGACCTCGTGTGGAGCTACCTGCCCGACGGCACGCCCATGACCTACGGCGACGTCTTCCTCGAGAACGAGCGCGAGTTCTCCGCCTACAACTTCGAGGTCGCCGACGTCCCCATGATGCGCCAGAAGTTCGACGACTACGAGCGCGAGTGCCGCCGCTGCCTCGAGGCCGGGCTGCCGCTCCCGGGCTACGACTGCGTGCTCAAGTGCAGCCACGCCTTCAACCTGCTCGACAGCCGCGGCGCCCTGTCCGCCACCGAGCGCACCAACTACATCCTGCGCGTCCGCACCCTCGCCAAGGCGGCGTGCGAGTGCTACCTCGCCTGCGTGGCCTCCAAGGAGGTTGAGTAAGCCCATGACCCAGACCAAGGACTTCCTGCTCGAGATCGGCTCCGAGGAGCTGCCGAGCGCGCCCCTCGACCGTGCCGCCGCCCAGCTTGCGAGGCTCGTCGAGGCCGGCCTCGACGACGCCGGGCTCGCCCACGGCGGGGTCCGCGTCGTCTCCACCCCCCGGCGCCTCGCCGTGCTCGTGGCCGACGTCGCCTGCGCCACCGAGGCCGCCCACTCCGTCATGCGCGGCCCGGCGGCCGCCATCGCGTTCGACGCCGACGGCAACCCCACCAAGGCGGCCGTCGGCTTCGCCCGCGGCAAGGGCGTGGACCCCGCCGACCTCGTGGTTCGCGGGGACGGCGGCAAGGACTACGTCTTCGCCGAGGTGGACGAGCCCGCCGTGCCCGCCGAGCAGATCCTCGCGCCCCTCTGCGAGCGCGTCATCGCCGGTCTCGACTGGCCCCGCAGCCAGCGCTGGGGCTCAACCCACGAGCGCTACGGCCGGCCCGTGCGCTGGATCTGCGCCCTCTTCGGCGACGAGGTGCTCGACGTCTCCTACGCCGACGTCACCTCCGGCCGCACCACCCGCGGCCACCGCGTGCTGGCCCCCGGTGAGCACGTCGTGCCCGAGCCCTCCGCCTACGAGGCCGTGCTCGAGGACGCCCGCGTCCTCGGCCACGAGGAGCGCGCCGCCCGCATCCGCGAGGGCATCGCCGCCGTGGAGTCCGAGTTCGGCGTCACCGTGGACACCCCGGCCCGCGTCTTCGACGAGGTGGTCAACCTCTGCGAGTGGCCCACGGTCCTGGTGGGCCGCTTCGACGAGGAGTTCCTCTCGGTCCCCCACGAGATCATCTGCGAGTCCATGCTGTCCCACCAGCGCTACTTCCCCACGTACGACGGCGACGGCAACCTCACCCGGGCCTTCATCGTCGTGGGCAACGGCGACCCGGCCTGCTCCGAGACCGTGGTGGACGGCAACGAGCGCGTGGTGCGCGCCCGCCTCGACGACGCCAAGTTTTTCTTCGAGGAGGACCTCAAACACCCCCTCGAGGACTACCTGCCCAGGCTCGAGACCGTGACCTTCCAGGAGCGCCTCGGCACCATGGGCCAGAAGGCCGCCCGCATGGTGGCCCTCGCCCCCGCGGTGGTCTCCGAGGCCGGCGGCACCGAGGAGCAGCGGGACCACGCCCGCCGCGCCGCGCACCTCGCCAAGGCCGACCTCGTCACCCAGGCCGTCGTGGAGTTCACGAGCCAGCAGGGCGTCATGGGCGGCTACTACGCCCAGGCGGCCGGTGAGCCCGACGAGGTCTCCAGCGCCGTGGCCCAGCACTACCGCCCGCGCTTCGCCGGCGACGAGCTCCCTGAGGGCCTCGTCGCGCGGGCCGTCGCCGTGGCCGACAAGCTCGACACCATCTGCGGCATGTTCGCCATCGACGAGCCGCCCACGGGATCCTCGGACCCCTTCGCCCAGCGCCGCAGCGCCATCGGCGTCATCCACATGCTCGAGGACATGCCCCAGGCGAGCCTCTCCGACCTCATCGATGCCTCCCTCGACGCCTATGCGGACCAGGGACTCTCCTTCGACCACGGCGCCGTCGCCCAGAGGGTGAGGGAGTTCTTCCTCGGGCGCCTGGCCACCATGGCCAAGGACGAGGGCATCGGCCCCGACACCGTGGCCGCGGTCTCCGCCGCCTCGGTGATCGACCCGGCCGAGTTCTTCCAGCGCGCCCGGGCCCTGGAGCGGGCCCAGGTGGAGGACCCCGAGCTGTTCGAGGCCCTCGCGGGGGCCTACGCCCGCGCCGCCAACCTCGCCGACGCCGACCTCGGCTGCGACGTGGACGAGAGCGGCCTCGGCGACGCGGAGAGGCGCCTCCTGGACGCCTGTGTGAACGGCCAGGCCGCCGTGTCCGCCGCCCTGGCCTCCGGCGACTACGAGGGCGCCCTGGCCGCCCTCGGCGCCCTCAGGGGCCCCATCGACGGCTTCTTCGACGAGGTCATGGTCATGGACGACGACCCGGCCGTGAGGGAGAACCGCCTGCGGCTCCTCAACCGCTTCGCCGCCGTATTCTCCGGTGTGGCCGACTTCGGCGCCTTGGGAAGGGGTCGTTAGGCAACCAACTCCCTTGTTATTTTGAAAAGGCCGCCTGCTCCCAAGCGTTGCAGGCGGCCTTTAGTTACTTGTAAAATTGCCAAGGCCCGTCAACGACAGACTCCTCGCAAGGAGGTCCCTTGGCTAAGTACAGTTTCGAAGGGGAGGCCATCGACTACGCGCCCGACTGCGCGGTCATCCACGTCATCTCCGACTCCCTGGGGGAGACGGCGTCGAGCGTGGTCACCGCGGCCGCGGCGCAGTTTCCCCTCGGCTCGGTGCGTATCCGACGCCTTCCCAAGCTCCAGGCGCTCAGGCAGGTGAGGGAGTACTTCGACTCCCTCGACCCGGAGAGCGCGGAGCACCCCAGTGCCGTGTTCCACACCATCGTCGACCCCGACCTCCGTCGCGAGGTGCGCCGCGAGCTCGACGAGCGCGAGATCCCGTCGGTCGACCTGCTCGGCCCGGGCATCGCCATCCTCTCGTCGCTCACCGGCAAGGAGCCCGTGGGCATCCCCGGCATCAACCACGAGGCCGACGACCGCTACTTCCGCCGCATCGACGCCATGGAGTTCTTCGTCGAGCACGACGACGGACGCAACCCGCAGGACCTGCCCAAGGCCGACATCGTGCTCATCGGCGTCTCCCGCACCTCCAAGACGCCGCTGTCCATGTACCTCGCGTTCATGGGATACAAGGTGGGCAACGTGCCCCTGGCCCTCGGCGTCGAGCCCCCCATCGAGCTCGAGGAGGTGGACCCGGCCCGCATCTTCGGGCTCATGTCCACCACCGACACCCTCGTCTCCATCCGCACGCGCCGCCTGTCCAAGGACGGGGCGTCCGACTACGCTGCCTCCTACGCCGACCCCGCCGAGGTGGTGGCCGAGCAGGCCGAGGCCCGCAAGCTCATGCGCCACCTGGGCTGCATGATCATCAACACCAGCGGGAAGGCCGTCGAGGAGACCGCCAACGAGATCATCGCCCAGATCGAGGAGCTCAAGCGCATCCGCGCCGAGTACGCCGCCCGGGAGCGGGAGGCCCAGGGCTCCGAGTAGGTCCTTGGCCATTCACCGGTGGACAACCTTCGCCGGTTTTGGTTGGATACTGATATATGTATCGGCACGAGGCGCCCTTCGGGGCGCGAGAGAGGCGCATCCCGTGCGCCGCAAGCAAAAGGGAGATTTATGGCTGACCCGAACAAGCATGTGTACCGCTGGGGCATCGACGCCTCCGGCAACGACATCACCGAGGCCGACTCCTCGATGAACTACGTCGTCGGCGGCAAGGGCGCCAACCTGGCCGAGATGGCCAAGATCGGCCTGCCCGTGCCCCCCGGCTTCTCCATCACCTGCCAGACCTGCGTCGCCTATTCCGGCAACGACAACACCTGGCCCGAGGGCGTCCTCGACGAGATCGACGCCGCCCGCGCCGACCTCGAGGAGCGCATGGGCAAGCGCCTGGGCGACCCGGCCGACCCGCTGCTCGTCTCCGTGCGCTCCGGCGCGCCGTTCTCCATGCCCGGCATGATGGACACCGTCCTCAACCTCGGCCTCAACGACGAGTCCGTGGAGGGCATCATCGCCCAGACCGAGAACCCGCGCTTCGCCTGGGACTCCTACCGCCGCTTCATCCAGATGTTCTCCAACGTGGTCATGGGCGTGGACGCCGACCTCTTCGAGAACGCCATCACCCAGCGCAAGCTCGCCAAGGGCGTCAAGAACGACACCGACCTCACGGCCGACGACCTCAAGGAGCTCGTGGCCCAGTTCAAGAGGATCTTCTCCGACAACGTCGACACCCAGGCCCACCCCGAGATCGTGGTGGACGGCGTCGCCACCTTCCCGCAGGACCCCTACCTGCAGCTGAAGCTCGCCATCGAGGCCGTCTTCGGCTCCTGGATGAACGAGCGCGCCATCCTCTACCGCCAGCAGAACAAGATCCCCGACGACCTCGGCACCGCCGTCAACGTCCAGATCATGGCCTACGGCAACAAGGGCAACGACTCCGCCACCGGCGTCGCCTTCACCCGCAACCCCGCCGACGGCACCCGCGAGTACTACGGCGACTTCCTGGTCAACGCCCAGGGCGAGGATGTCGTGGCCGGCATCCGCAACACCCAGCCCATCGCCGAGCTCAAGGAGATGGAGGGCCTCGAGGAGGCGGGCGCCCAGCTCGAGGACATCTTCGAGCTCCTCGAGAACCACTACCACGACATGATGGACATCGAGTTCACCATCGAGAACGGCAAGCTCTGGATGCTCCAGACCCGCGTGGGCAAGCGCACCGCCCTGGCCGCCCTCCACATCGCCATCGACATGGAGCGCGAGGGCCACATCACCAAGGAGCAGGCCGTCTGCCGCGTCAACCCCCAGCAGCTCGACCAGCTCCTGCACCCCCAGATCGACCCCAACGCCAACCTGGACGTCCTGGCCACCGGCCTCAACGCCAGCCCCGGCGCCGCCGTGGGCGAGGTGGTCTTCTCCAGCGCCGACGCCGTCGACTTCGCCGAGCAGGGTCGCCCCTGCATCCTCGTGCGCTGGGAGACCAACCCCGACGACCTCAAGGGCATGGTCGCCGCCGAGGGCATCCTGACCTCGCACGGCGGCAAGACCTCCCACGCCGCCGTCATCGCCCGCGGCATGGGCGCCCCCTGCGTCTGCGGCGTTGAGGCCCTGAAGATCGACGCCGCCAACAAGGAGGCCAAGGTCAGCGGCACCGACGTGGTGCTCCACGAGGGCGACGTCATCACCATCGACGGCACCACCGGCCGCGTGGTCCTCGGCGCCGTGGAGCTCGTGAAGCCCGAGCTCGCCGGCGACCTCGACACCATCCTCCAGTGGGCCGACGAGATCCGCGACGACGAGTCCCTCGGCCGCGTCATGGGCGTGCGTGCCAACGCCGACAACCCCGAGGACGCCAAGCTGTCCCTCGAGTTCGGCGCCCAGGGCATCGGCCTCTGCCGCACCGAGCACATGTTCCTCGGCGACCGCAAGCGCATCATCCAGGACTACATCCTCTCCGAGGACAAGGACGTCAAGGACCGCGCGGTCAAGGACCTCACCGAGGCCCAGGAGGGCGACTTCCTCCAGATGCTCGAGACCATGAGCGGCCACCCGATGATCATCCGCCTGCTCGACCCGCCGCTGCACGAGTTCCTCGACAGCCCGCGCGAGCTCGCCGTCGAGATCGCCAAGATGGAGGCCACCGGCGCCGACCCGGCCCTCATCGCCGAGAAGAGCGCCCTGCTCGCCCGCATCGACGCCATGGCCGAGGCCAACCCCATGCTCGGCCTCCGCGGCTGCCGCCTCGGCATCATGTACCCCGAGCTCAACGAGCTCCAGGTGCGTGCCATCGCCACCGCCACCGCCGAGCTCAAGGCCCGCGGCCTCGACCCCGAGCCCGAGATCATGATCCCGCTCGTCTCCACCGCCGAGGAGCTCGCGATCGTGCGCGCCCAGGTGGAGCAGGTCATCGCCGAGGTCGAGAAGAAGTTCGGCTGCGAGCTCGACATCCCCGTGGGCACCATGATCGAGCTGCCCCGCGCCGCTGTCACCGCCGACGAGATCGGCAAGTACGCCGACTTCTTCTCCTTCGGCACCAACGACCTCACCCAGACCGCCTTCGGCTTCTCCCGCGACGACGTCGAGAGCGCCTTCATCCCCACCTACCTGCGCAAGAAGCTCCTGCGCACCAACCCCTTCGAGACGCTCGACGCGGGTGTCGCCAAGCTCGTGGGTATGGGTGTCGAGGGCGGCCGCGAGGCCAACCCCGGCCTCGTCTGCGGCGTCTGCGGCGAGACCGGCGGCGACCCCGACTCCATCGTCATGTACTACGACCTCGGTCTCGACTACGTCTCCTGCTCGCCGTACCGCGTGCCCATCGCGCGCCTCACGGCGGCCCAGGCCAAGATCGCCGCTGCCGGCAAGATGGGCCACGTCGACAAGTAGGCCCCTCCCGTACCCATACCGGCAGCTGAAAGGCGGCCGTCCCGGAAGACCGGGGCGGCCGCCTTGTCCATGGCGGGCGGTTTGAGAACGAGGACGCGGGCGGTCGGCGGCCGCGGTCGGTGCGGGTACCTGCGGGAGGTGCCGACGTCCCGGGGCGCGACGCTCAGCGGTCGGCCACCGTGCTCTCGCCGTGGTTCCAGAGGATGTCGTCGGTCTCCTCGAGCCCGCGCCCGTTGGCGAGGCACCAGGCGATCACCGTGTCGCGCCGGTTGTCGGCCATGAGCGGGGCGTGGCCGCCCAAGACGAGCATGTGGCTGGCCTCCTCGGGGGAGAGCTCGAGCCCGAACGCCAGCTGCAGCAGCTTGTCCCGGGAGGCGTGGCGCGACCCGGCGATGATCTGGTAGCCGAAGGTCGAGTTGAGCTTCGACGCCCTGATGGCCTCGATGCGGGTGCACCGGCGGGACTCCAGCGTGGACTTGAGCCAAGACACCAAGGTCTCCTGCGAGAAGGGTCTTGCGAGAGCCTTCTCGAGAGAGATGCCAGCGAGCTTGGTCAAGTGTTCGGTTCCCATGGCGACCCCACGTTTCCCTTCACCGGATGTTATATATGATGATGCACAAGTTGCGAGTCCTATTCATCAGCTAGTGGCTGAATCTTCCCATTTCTTTTCTTTTCCCATAGAGGGACAGTGGGGCCGCTTCTTTGGACCTCCCGTGAATCGACGTCCGTCCCTTGTGCGGGATTGACTCCACCGCTACCATGTTCGTTCGTGTGCAAAGCTATGTGTCGGCCGCAGCGCGGCGGCACCTCTAGGAAGAGGAACCATGGATTACATTCGTGCCATCGAGCGCCAGCAGATCCGCGAGGACATCCCCACGGTCATCCCGGGCGACAACGTGAAGGTGCACTACCGCATCAAGGAGGGCGACCGCGAGCGCGTCCAGGTCTTCCAGGGCGACGTCATCCGCATGTCCGGCGAGGGCGCCCGCGAGACCTTCACCGTCCGCAAGATCTCCTTCGGCGTGGGCGTCGAGCGCACGTTCCCGCTCTACAGCCCCAAGATCGCCAAGCTGGAGGTCGTCCGTCACGGCGACGTCCACCGCGCCAAGCTCTACTACCTGCGCGACCGCGTGGGCAAGGCCGCCCGCATCCGCGAGAAGCGCTAGGCCGCAGACACCCGCACCCGAACGCGCCCGCCCCGAGCGGGCGCGTTTTTTGTGCGCACCAGAAGGGAGCGTGCCATGGAACCCGCCTCCGCCGTCGCCCGGGCGCTCAGGGAGGCCCCCCTGGAGGGGCTCGAGGCGCTCATCGAGGCCAGCTCCGACGACCCCCGCGCCACGGTGGCCTCCGCCGTCGCCCGGGCCCGCCGCCGCCTCGAGCGGGAGCGGGCCGACCGCGAGCGTGTGGCGGGGCTCTACCGCACCATGGACGGGCTCGCCGAGGGCGGCCTGGCCGTGGGGGTGGACGAGGTGGGGCGCGGGCCCCTGGCCGGCCCCCTCGTCGTGGGGGCCGTGGTGCTCCCGCCGGAGCCCATAGTGTGGGGCATCGACGACTCCAAGCGGCTGTCGCCGGCCGCGAGGGAGCGGCTCGACGCCCGCATCCGTGAGGTCGCGACGGCCGTGTCCCTCGTCTGGGTGCCGCCCGCGGATATCGACGCCCACGGCATGTCCGCCTGCCTTCGCCGCGCCATGGGGGAGGCGGTCTCCGCCTGCGGCGTGGAGCCCGACGCCGTGCTCATCGACGGCAACCCCGTCCACGCGCACCCCCGGGAGCGCTGCCTCGTGGGCGGTGACGGCAGGGTCGCGTCCATCGCCTGCGCCTCCATCGTGGCCAAGGTGGCCCGCGACCGGCGGATGGTGGAGCTCGACGCCGCGTACCCTGGGTACGGGTTCGCGTCCAACAAGGGGTACGGCTCGGCGTCCCACATCGCCGCCATCCGCTCCCTGGGGCTGACCCCCGAGCACCGGGCCTCGTTCTGTGGCCGTTTTGTGGACTGAGCGGCGAGGGCCCCTGGGCGCCCGTCGCCCCATCCTCCGGAGGAGAACCGAACCTTGATGAAGGCCCCCGCCGTTGCCGGGGGCCTTTCCTGTGTCCCCCGGTTTCCGACCGTCGGCGGTCGGGGCCGTGTCGGGCAGCCGTCGGGTACCGGTCGGGAACCGGTCGGGGCCGCCTTCCACCATGGTGCCCGTCCAGCGGGTCCCAGACACGAGGAGGAAGCCATGGAGGACGTCAGGGGGGTCATGGAGGTCACGGGGGCGTCGGGGGCTGACGAGGCGGTGGTCGTGGACCAGGGCGTGGCCGCCGACACGTCGGTGCCGCCCTGGGACGCCTACCCGCGCCCCCAGAAGTCCGTGCGGGAGTACACGGAGCGCGAGCTCGGGGCCGAGGGCGAGCACCTCGCCCAGGTCTACCTCGTGCGTCGCGGGCTCGAGATCCGCGACCTCAACTGGGTGTGCCCGGGCGGCGAGGCGGACATCGTGGCTGCCGAGGAGCGCGGGTGCGTGGTGCTCGTGGAGGTGAAGTGCCGCCTGGCCATCGACGCCCCCGAGGAGCCCATGCCCGAGCTCGCCGTCGACCGGCGCAAGCGCGCGAGGTACCGGAGGATAGCCCTCTACTACCTCTCGGAGCACCCGGAGGTGGACTCCGTGCGCTTCGACGTGATCGCCATCAACATCGTCCAGGAGCGGATGGCCCGCCTCCGCCACCTGGTGGGGGCCTTCGCATGGGACGGCCAGTGAGCCGCCACGGGGCGTCGGTCCACACGGCGGTGCTCCGCGGCGCCGAGGCCGTGCCCGTGGACGTGGAGGTGGACCTCGCGGGCGGCATTCCCGGCATCAACATCATCGGCATGGCCGACAAGGCGGTGCTCGAGGCCCGGAGCCGCGTGCGGTGCGCCTTCCGGGCGAGCGGGTTCTCGCTCCCGCGCATGAGCGTGACGGTGAACCTCGCCCCGGCGGACGTCCGCAAGGCCGGGACCGGGCTCGACCTGCCCATAGCGGCCGCCATCCTGGCCGCGGCCTCCCAGGTGCCGAGGGAGGGGCTCGACGGTTACCTCCTCGTGGGGGAGCTCGGGCTCACCGGGGAGGTCTCCCCGGTGCCGGGGGCCATCGCGTTCCAGAAGCTCGCCGCCGAGCAGGGTCTCGTCCTCGCCGGGGCCCCGGGGGAGGCGGCCCGGGCGCCCATCGGCGCCCCGCCGGTGCCCGTCCCGTGCCTCTCCCGGCTCAAGCAGGGCATGGGCGCCCTCGCCGAGGCGGCGGCCGGGGCCCCGGTACCCGACGCCGTGCGCCCGGGGCCCCAGGAGGCCGTCGACTTCTCCGACGTGGTGGACCAGGAGGCGGTGAAGAGGGCCTGCGTCGTGGCGGCGGCCGGCGGCCACGGCATGCTTATGGTGGGGCCGCCGGGGACCGGCAAGACCATGGTCGCCCGGCGCATGGCCACCGTCCTGCCGCCCCTGGAGGGGGAGGAGCTCATCGAGGCGGCCGTGATCCACTCGGCGGCGGGCCTCGACGCCTCCGGCATCCTCGCCGGCGAGCGGCCGTTCCGCGCGCCGCACCACACGGTGTCGTGCGCCGGGCTCGTGGGCGGGGGCCGCCCGGTGGGGCCAGGCGAGGTGTCGCTCGCCCACTGCGGGGTGCTCTTCCTCGACGAGCTCCCGGAGTTCGCCGGCAACGTGCTCCAGACCCTGCGGCAGCCGCTGGAGGACAAGCGCGTGGTGCTCGTGCGGGCCGACGGCACCTACCGGTTCCCGGCCGACTTCCAGCTCGTGGCCGCGGCCAACCCGTGCCCCTGCGGGCACCTGGGGGACCGCGGCCGGGAGTGCACGTGCTCGGCGGCCCAGGTGCAGCGCTACCAGGCCCGGGTGGGCGGCCCCCTCATGGACCGCATCGACATCGTGTGCGACGTCGCGAGGCCGAGGCCGGGCTCCATCATCCGCGGCGAGGAGGGCATGGGCTCGGCCGAGATGCGCGACCAGGTGCTGGCGGCCCGGGAGTTCGCCTCCTGGCGCCGCTCCCAGGGCGTGGGCGACGGCCCCGTGTCGTCCCTCGGGCTCGACGAGGCGGCGTCCGGGCGCCTCGACCTCCTCGCCCGCACCGCGTCGCTCGGCGGCCGCGCCGTCACGCGGATCGCACGGGTGGCGCGCACCGTGGCCGACATCGAGGAGAGCCGGGCGGTCACGGCGCGGCACGTCGCCGAGGCCTCGCTCTGGCGTCAGAGGGAGGTGGCCTGACATGGCCGACATGACGGCGGGGTTCGAGCTCGTTCCCGGCGACGATCTGTGGCCGCCCCTGGTGGGGGAGGGGTCCGGCATCGACCGCATCTACGGCCGCGGCGACCCCTCCGTGCTCTCGACGCCCTGCATATCGGTGGTGGGGGCCCGACGCGGGACGCCCTACGGCCTGGCCGTGGCCTCGCTGGCGGGCCGCGTGGCCGCCGAGGCCGGGCTCACGGTGGTGTCCGGCGGGGCCATGGGGGTGGACGCCGCCGCGGCGCGGGCGGCGCTCGCGGCGGGCGGCCGCACCGTGGTGTGCGCCGGCACCGGGGCCGACCTCGTGTACCCTGCGAGCAGCCGCGACGTCTTCGAGGGGGCGACCGCCCAGGGAGGGGCGGTCGTCGCCCTCGCCCCCTGGGGGACCGGGCCGAGCCGGTGGACCTTTCCGAGGAGGAACCGCCTCATCGCCGCCCTCTCGCCCGTGCTCGTGGTGACCGAGGCCGGGCTGCCCTCCGGCACCTTCTCCACGGCCGACGCCGCCGTGGAGCTCGGGCGCACGGTCTACGCCGCGCCGGGATCCATGTTCTCGCCGTCGTCGAGGGGCACCAACCTGCTCATCTCCCAGGGGGCCACCATGATCGTGGACGAGGAGTCGCTGGAGATGTCCATCTCCATGGACTACGGGGTCCTGAGGAGCCCTCGCATGCGCACGGCCAAGGACCGGGGCAGGCTCTACTCGGCCCTCGTGGGCCAGGCCATGCGGCCGGACGACCTGGCGGCGGCCCTCGGGAAGGGTGTGCTCGAGGTCATGCGCCTCCTCGCCGACTACGAGGCGGAGGGACTCGTCCGCAGGCTGCCCGACGGCCGCTACAGCCCCACGGAGGCGGCGCTTCTCGACGAGGTCTGAGGGGCGGTACGGGGTATGCTTGGACGACGGCGGAACGGGGGGGCGGAGCGCCCGGGGAGGGGGACACGTGGAGAAGGTCACCGTGATCGGCGGCGGTCTGGCGGGCAGCGAGTGCGCCCTGGCCCTGACGGCCCGCGGCGTCCCGGTCCGCCTCGTGGAGCAGCGCCCCGGCGGGGACGCCCCGGCGCACCACACCGACGGCCTCGCCGAGCTCGTGTGTTCCAACTCCCTCAAGTCGACGAACCCCGAGAGCGCCGCGGGCATCCTCAAGGGCGAGCTCCACACCCTGGGCTCGCGCCTCCTGCCCCTGGCGGAGGCGTGCGCCGTGCCCGCCGGCGGCGCCCTGGCCGTGGACAGGGCCGCCTTCTCCCGCTCGGTCACCGAGGCCGTGGGGTCCGAGCCGCTCATCGAGCTCGTCCGCGAGGAGGCGACGTTCATCCCCGACGGCCCCGTGGTGGTGGCCGCGGGGCCGCTCTGCTCCGACGCGCTCTTCTCCGCGGTCTCCGACCTTCTGGAGGCCCACGGGACCCCGGGCTCGCTCTCGTTCTTCGACGCGGCGGCCCCCATCGTCGACGCCTCCACCATCGACCGGTCCGTGGTCTTCACGCAGTCGCGCTACGGCGCGGAGGGGGAGGGCGACTACCTCAACTGCCCCCTGGACCGCGGTGAGTACGAGGCCTTCGTGGAGGCCCTCGTGGGTGCGAGGCGCGTCGTGCAGAAGGACTTCGAGCAGCGCGACCTCTTCCGGGCCTGCCAGCCGGCCGAGGAGGTGGCCCGCACCGGCGTGGACTCGCTGCGCTACGGTGCCATGAAGCCCGTGGGTCTCGTGGACCCGCGCACGGGCTCGCGCCCCTGGGCGGCCCTCCAGCTGCGCGCCGAGAACGCCGAGCGGAGCGCCTACAACCTCGTGGGCTTCCAGACGAACCTCGCCTGGCCCGAGCAGCGCCGCGTCTTCTCCATGGTGCCGGGGCTCGAGAACGCCGAGTTCTTCCGCTACGGCGTCATGCACCGCAACACCTTCATCGACGCGCCCCGGGCCCTGGACCGCACCTTCCGCGTGCCCGGCACCCGGGTGCGCTTCGCCGGCCAGATCTGCGGGACCGAGGGCTACGTGGAGGCCGTGGCGTCGGGGCTCCTGGCGGCCCTCAACACCTACGCCGACCTCGCGGGGGCCCCGGCCGTCGACCTGCCCCGCACGGGCGCCCTCGGCTCGCTCGTGGCCTACGCCACGGACCCGGCCACGGTCGACTACCAGCCCATGCACGTGAACTTCGGCCTCGTGCCGCCCCTCGATGGGCCACGGCGCAAGAAGCGCGAGCGCTACGCCGCCTATGCCGCGCGGGCGCGGGCGGACCTCGACGCCTGGGTCGCCGGGCGCCCCGACCTGTTCCCCGGGGCGGCGCGGCCGTGAGCGCGGGCTGGGAGGGGAGGCTGGGGGACTTCCTGCACTTCCTCGCCACGGTGAGGAACCTCTCGCCCAACACGGTGCGCTCCTACCGCTGCGACCTCGAGGGCTTTCTCTCGTGGTGCGACCGCACCGGCACCGACCCGGCGGCGCTCGGCCCCTCGGACGTCCGCGCCTACCTCGGGGAGCTCCGGCGGGCCCGCTACGCGGGGCGCACGGTCTCGAGGCGGCTCTCGGCGCTCCGGACCTTCTACGACTGGCTCGGGAGGGAGGGCGTCGTCGAGGGCAACGTGGCCGCGGCCGCGTCGTCGCCCAGGACCGGGCGGCCCCTCCCCGAGGTGCTCGACGACGACCAGGCATCCGCCCTCATCGCCGCCGCGGACACCTCGACCCCCGAGGGTCTCAGGGACCGCGCGCAGGCCGAGCTCATGTACGCGTCAGGCGCGCGCATCGCCGAGGTGGCGCACCTCTCGGTGGGCGACGTCGACCTCGGGGCCGGGGGCGTCCGGCTCTTCGGCAAGGGCTCCAAGGAGCGGCTCGTCCCGCTCTACCCGGCCGCCTGCCGCGCCGTGGGGGCCTACCTCCGCGACGGCCGGCCCGCCCTCGCCGCGCGGGCGGCGCACGCCTCCGACGCCCTGTTCCTCTCCAGCCGCGGCAACCCCATGGGGGCCGACGCCCTGCGCGTGCGCTTCGAGCGCCTCGCCGCCCTCGCCGGCCTGCCCTCCTCCGTGACGCCCCACGCCATGCGGCACACCTTCGCCACCGAGCTGCTCTCGGGCGGCGCCGACCTCAGGAGCGTCCAGGAGCTCCTCGGGCACGCCTCCATCTCCACCACCCAGGTCTACACGCACCTGTCGGTGGACCGCCTCAAGGAGGCCTCGCTCCAGGCCCATCCCCGGTCCGGGCGGTGAGCCGCGGCGCTTTTGTGGGGTCCCGGTAGAGAAGGGCCGGTCCTGAACTGGGGGTGGCGCCGGGGGGCCTCCGTGCCTATACTGTGGTCTTGCTGTGCAAAAGCACAGGAGAAGACACACGCGTGGCCACTCGGCAGCCGCGGTGCCCGGACCTACAAGCCAGGGTCCGGGTGGCTGGCCGGGGACGACGTCACGCGGAGGAACAACCGAAGGAGAACCATGGCTGTCAAGATCAACATCAAGACCCTGCTCGACGCCGGCTGCCACTACGGCCACCAGACCCGCCGCTGGAACCCCAAGATGAAGCCCTACATCTTCGGCGAGCGCAACGGCATCTACATCCTCGACCTCAAGCAGACCATCGTCGACGCCGACAAGGCCTACACCTTCCTCAAGAACCTCACCGCCAAGGGCGGCACCGTGCTCTTCGTGGGCACCAAGAAGCAGGCCCAGGAGCCCGTGGCCGCCCAGGCCGAGCGCTGCGGCATGCCCTACATCAACAACCGCTGGCTGGGCGGCGTGCTCACGAACTTCGTGACCATGCGCTCCCGCATCGAGCGCATGACCGAGCTCGAGGCCATGCAGGAGGACGGCCGCATGGCGCTCCTCCCCAAGAAGGAGCAGTCCGTGCTCACCAAGGAGCTCGAGAAGCTCACCAAGAACCTCGGCGGCGTCCGTGAGATGAAGGCCCTGCCCCAGGCGCTCTTCGTGGTCGACACCAAGCGCGAGGAGATCGCCATCCGCGAGGCCCGTCGCCTGAAGATCCCCGTGGTCGCCCTCCTCGACACCAACTCCGACCCCGACGTCGTGGACTACGGCATCCCCGCCAACGACGACGCCATCCGCTCCGTCTCCCTCATGTGCGAGCTCATCGCCGACGCGGTGCTCGCCGGCAACGGCCGCGAGCAGATCTCTGCCGAGGAGATGGCCGGAACCCCCGCCGTCACCGACGCCGTGGAGAACCAGATCCTCGACGTGCAGCCCGAGGTCTCCGACGCCAAGGCCGCCGTCTCCGTGGACGGCCGGACCGTCGAGTCGGTGACCACCGCCGAGACCGACGACAAGGTCGCCCGCTAACCCACCCGTCCGCGCCGGCGCAGCCGGCACCCAGCCAATGAGAAGAGGTTCCATGGCCACCAAGATCACCGCCCAGATGGTCAAGCAGCTCCGCGAGATGACCGACTCGCCCATGATGGAGTGCAAGAAGGCCCTCGTCGAGGCCGAGGGCGACCTCGAGAAGGCCGTCGACGTCCTCCGCACCATGGGCATCGCCAAGGCCGTCAAGAAGGCCGGCCGCGACACCAACGAGGGCACCGTGGGCGCCTTCGTCACCGCCGACGGCCACAAGGGCGCCCTCGTTGAGGTCTCTTGCGAGACCGACTTCGTGGGCACCAACCCCAAGTTCACCGGCTTCGCCACCAAGCTCGCCGAGGTCGTCGCCGACAACGCCCCGGCCGACGTCGAGGCGCTCAAGGCCCTGCCCTTCGAGGGCGCAGACACCGTGGACTCCGCGCTCACCGAGCTCATCCACACCATGGGCGAGAACATGAAGATCGCCCGCTTCGTCGTGCGCTCCGTCCAGGACGGCGCCCTCTCCAGCTACGTCCACGGCGGCAAGCTCGGCGTGCTCGTGGAGTTCGCCTTCTCCAAGCCCGCCACCGCCGAGAACGACGCCTTCAAGGCCTACGCCCACGACGTCGCCATGCAGGTGGCCGCCGCCCAGCCCGTGGCCGCCCGCATCGAGGACGTCCCGGCCGAGACCGTCGAGCACGAGGTCGCGATCTACAAGGCCCAGGCCGCCGAGTCCGGCAAGCCCGAGGCCATCCAGGAGCGCATGGCCGAGGGTCGCCTCAACAAGTTCTACAAGGAGAACGTGCTCACCGAGCAGGTCTTCATCAAGGACTCCGACCAGACCATCCGCTCCCTCGGCGAGAAGGTCTCCAAGGAGTGCGACGACAGCATCTCCATCGTCGCCTTCGACCGCTTCTCCTTCGGCGAGTAGGCCGAGGGCAAATCCGGCTCTCTGACAGGGGCGGGGACGGTGTGAGCCGGCCCCGCCCCTGTCCATGGGCTATGATGATGCGGCACGGGCCATCACTCGAGACGGGACAAGCGTGGAAGACTACAAGTACCGCCGTATTCTGCTCAAGCTCTCCGGAGAGGCCCTCATGGGCGACGGCGAGTACGGCATGGACCCCAAGATGCTCGAGCACCTCGCCGAGTCCATCAAGACCATCCATGACGACGGCATCGAGGTGGGCATCGTCGTCGGCGGCGGCAACATCTTCCGCGGCATGGCCGGCGCCGCCGCGGGCATGGACCGCGCCCAGGCCGACTACATGGGCATGCTCGCCACGGTCATGAACGCCCTCGCGCTCCAGGACGCCTTCGAGAAGGCCGGCATGATGACCAGGGTCATGAGTGCCATCGAGATGCACGAGGTGGCCGAGACCTACATCCGCCGCCGCGCCATCCGCCACCTGGAGAAGGGCCGCGTGGTCATCTTCGCCGCCGGCACGGGCAACCCCTACTTCACCACCGACACCGCGGCGGCCCTCCGCGCCTGCGAGATCGACGCCGACTGCCTCATGAAGGCCACCAAGGTCGACGGCATCTACGACAAGGACCCGATGAGGCACGAGGACGCCAAGCGCTACGACACCATCAGCTACCGCGACGTCCTCGCGCAGGGACTCAAGGTCATGGACGCCACCGCCACGGCCCTGAGCCAGGACAACCATATGCCCATCATCGTCTTCGACATCTCCGAGGACGACGTGTTCGAGAAGGCCCTTAAGGGAGAGTCGGTGGGAACCACCGTCGTGGAAGAGGAGACCCTCTGATGAGCGATACCATCAACAACGCAAAGAGCAAGATGGAGAAGTGCCTCGACACCCTCAAGGCCAACTTCTCCAAGGTCCGCACCGGCCGCGCCAACCCCCACGTGCTCGACGCCATCAAGGTCGACTACTACGGCGTGGAGACCCCGGTCACCCAGCTCGCCGGCGTGAAGGTCCCCGAGGCCACCATGCTGCTCGTCGAGCCCTGGGACAAGTCGGTGCTCAACGCCATCGAGAAGGCCATCCGCAACTCCGACCTCGGTATCAACCCGTCCAACGACGGCTCCTCCATCCGCCTGCCCTTCCCGGCCCCCACCGAGGAGCGCCGCCGCGAGCTCGTCAAGGACTGCAAGGGCTACGCCGAGGAGGCCCGCGTGGCAGTGCGCAACGTCCGCCGCGACGCCAACGGCAAGATCGAGCGCGAGGAGGAGAACTCCGAGGACGACGTCCGCCGCGAGCATGCCGAGGTCCAGAAGCTCACCGACTCCTACATCAAGAAGATCGACGAGGCGCTGAAGGCCAAAGAGGCCGAGGTAATGGAGATCTAGGTTGCGATACGACGCAGACGCGCTGGCGCGTCATTTCGCCGACGGTCCCGGTGACGTCTCCCTCGCCGACGTCGACATGGCGCGCCTGCCGTCCCATATCTCCATCATCATGGACGGCAACGGCCGTTGGGCCGAGGCCCGCGGCATGGAGCGCCCCTACGGCCACATGGCCGGTGTGGACTCCCTCCGCGAGACCATCACCACGTGCGTGCGCCTGGGGATCGACGCGCTGTCCGCCTATGCCTTCTCCACGGAGAACTGGAAGCGCCCGCAGCGCGAGGTGGACATGCTCATGCACCTGTTCGCGACCACGTTGGTGAACGAGCTGCCGCTCTTCGTCCAGGAGAACGTGCGCCTCGTCTTCCTCGGCGACCTCGAGGCACTGCCCCGGGAGACCCGGGAGGTCTTTGAGGAGGGCCTCGCCAAGACGGCGTCCCATACCGGCATGGTGCTCGCCCTCGCCGTGAACTACGGCTCCCGGGCCGAGATCGCCCGGGCCTGCCGGCTCGTGGCGGCCGACGTCGCCGCCGGTAGGATGGACCCCGGATCGGTGGACGAGTTCGCCGTGGCGGAGCGGCTCTACACGGCCGGTCTGTCCGACCCCGAGCTCCTCATCCGCACCTCGGGCGAGCTCAGGCTCTCCAACTTCCTCCTCTGGCAGCTCGCCTACGCCGAGTTCTACGTGACTCCCGTGCTCTGGCCGGACTTCGACCGCTGGGAGCTCCTGCGCGCCGTCGCGTCGTTCCAAGGGCGCGAGCGCCGGTTCGGGGGAGTGGTCCAAGGGTGAGCGACGACTCCAAACACAACCGCGGCCCACAGGGGCTCGAGAGGCCCATGGACAAGTACGAAAGGAAGCGCGACGAGCGCGAGGAGCTCCGTCTCGAGGGCGGAACCCGCAGCTCCCGGGTGCGTTCCGGCACCGAGAAGCTGCTCACGCGCACGCTCTCGGGCCTCTTCTACAGCGTCACCGTGCTCGTGTGCATCTTCTGGGGGCCGGTGCCCTGCGCCGTGCTCTTCTGCGCCATGGCCTGGCTCTGCTGCTCGGAGTTCTTCCGCATCGCCCGCATGCTCGGACGCATGCCCAACGAGCTCATCGGGCTCACGGCGGCCGTGGCCTTCGTCGTGTGCCCGCTTCTGCCCGACGTGGCCCTCATGGTTGTCTTCTCGCTTCTGGTCCTCTCCTGCGGGGTGTGGTTCGTCTGGACCGCCCGCGCCTCCATCAGCGACGCCGCCATCACGGTGCTCGGCCCGGTCTACACGGGGTTCCTGCTGAGCTCCGTCATGTACGTCCGCGTCATAGACATCCCGAGCCAGCCCATGCCCGTGGCGGCCCTGCTCACCTTCGGCGTGATCTCGTCCATCTGGATGAGCGACGCCGCGGCGTACTTCGTGGGCCAGCGCTTCGGGCGGCACAAGATGGTGCCCAAGATCAGCCCCCACAAGACCTGGGAGGGCTTTGCCGGCGGCATGGTCGGCTCCGTCTTCGTGTGGCTGATCATGTGGGTCGTGGGACTGCCCTGCGTCACGCTGCCCCTCGCACTGCTCGGCGGCGTCTGCGTGGGCGCCGTGGGCGTCATCGGCGACCTCTTCGAGTCGCGCCTCAAGCGCGCCGCGGGTGTCAAGGACTCCGGCAACTTCCTGCCGGGTCACGGCGGCATGCTCGACCGCACCGACTCCATCCTCTTCGGCTCCATGACGGCCTTCTTCATCCTCAGGCTTGGAGGGCTCCTATGAACATCTTCGAGGACCGCGCGCCCTCGCCGCCCCGCCCCACGCCACTGCGTGTGGCCGTCCTGGGCTGCACGGGCTCCATCGGCCGACAGGCCCTCGACGTCGCGAGGCAGCACCCGGAACGCGTGGAGGTGACGGCGCTCTCTGTGTACGGCAGCACCGCGGAGCTCGTGGCCTTGGCCCGGGAGTTCCGTCCCTCGGCCGTGGCCGTGGCCGACCGCTCCTACGGCGACGACGGCGTCCTCGACGGCCTGCCGTCTGGCTGCGGCCTGTTCCTCGGCGACGAGGGGGTCATGGAGCTCGCCTCCCTGAACGACGTGGACTGCGTCCTCGTGGCAGTGGTGGGGGAGGCCGGCATCCACGCCGCCCACGCCGCCCTGGCCGCGCGCAAGGTGCTCGCCTGCGCCAACAAGGAGGCCCTCGTGGCCGCCGGCGACCTCCTCATGCCCATGGCCGAGCCCGGCCGCCTCATACCGGTGGACTCCGAGCACTCGGCCATCTACCAGTGCCTGGTGGGAGGCCGCGAACGCGAGCTCCGGCGCATCTGGCTCACGTGCTCCGGCGGCCCCTTCCTCGGGCGCACCCGCGAGAGCCTCGCGTCGGTGACCCCCGAGGAGGCGCTCGGCCACCCCACCTGGGCCATGGGCCCCAAGATCACCGTGGACTCCGCGACCCTCATGAACAAGGGCCTCGAGGTCATCGAGGCCCACCACCTCTTCGACGTCCCCGTGGACGCCGTGGAGGTCCTCGTGCACCCCCAGAGCAAGATCCACTCCATGGTGGAGTTCGCGGACGGCTCCACCGTCGCGCAACTCGGCCCCTCCGACATGCGGATCCCCATCCAGTACGCCTTCAGCTACCCGCACCGTTGGGACGCGCCCTGCGAGCCCGTGGACTGGCGGACGGCGGGGGAGCTCACATTCGGCGCCCCCGACACGGAGACGTTCCGCTGCCTGGCCCTGGCACTTCAGGCGGGGCGGGTCGGCGGCACGCTGCCCTGTGCCATGAACGCCGCCAACGAGGTGGCCAACCAGGCATTCCGCGACGGGCGCCTGGGCTTCCTCGCCATCGCCGAGGTGGTCTCCGCGGTCATGGACGCCACCGTGCCCGAGCCGGTGGAGTCGCTCGCCCAGGTGGCCGAGGTCGACGCCCGTGCCCGCGCCAAGGCGGCCCAGGCGGTCTCGAGGCTGTCGTGCTAGCCGGGCTCGGCGGGGCGGTCTCCGCTATCCTCTGGGGCCTCGTGCTCCTCTCGGTCCTCGTCTTCGTCCATGAGGGCGGTCACTTCCTCGCGGCCCGTGTCCTCGGCATCCGCGTGCGCGAGTTCTTCCTCGGCATGCCCTGCCGGTTCCGCCTCGCATGGGAGTCGCGCCGCTACGGCACCGTCTACGGCGCCACGCCCCTGCTGCTGGGCGGCTATACCATGGTCTGCGGCATGGACGGCGCGTCGAGCCCGCACCTCGCCGGCGCCCTCGCCTCGGTGGCGGCCCACGGTCGCGCCACGGTGGACCAGGTGGCCGCCGACGCCGGCTGCACGGCCGAGGAGGCCGTCGAGGCGCTGGCCACCCTCGCCGATTGGGGCTCCGTGGCCCCGTACTACGACCCCGACCTCGGCGAGAGGCCCACGGATTCCACGTGGCCCTCGTCCTTCGAGACCTTGGAGCGCGACCCGTCGCTCCTCACCAAGTACGACCGCGGCCACGACTTCTCGCTGCCCGGCACCACGGCCCAGGGCGAGCCCCACGCCCTCGGGGAGGGCCCCGAGGCCTTCCTCGCCGCCGAGCGCTCCCACACCTACCTTGCCCACGGGTTCTGGGGCCGCACCTTCGTCCTCGTGAGCGGCGTTGCCGTGAACCTCGTCTGCGGGATCCTGCTCGTCGTGGCGGTGCTCACCCTCGCGGGCGTCCCCATGGTGGGCGACGCCCCCGTGGCGGGATCGGTGACCGAGGGGTCCCTGGCCCAGCAGGCCGGCATCGAGGCCGGCGACGAGTTCGTGTCGGTGGACGGGACCCCCGTCTCCACCTGGCAGGGGACCGTCGAGGCCGTCCGGGAGGCCCTCTCCGAGGGCACCGACTTCACGGTCACGGTGAGGCGCGACGGCAGGCCTGTGGACGTGGGCGTGGCCCTCGACGGCCCCGCCGAGACCCTCGGCATCCAGGGGACGGTGGAGAACGTGCGCCTCGGCATCGGCGAGTCCCTCTCCTATGCCCTCTCCTACGTGGGGGCGACCGCCTCGTTCATCCTCAGGCTGCTCCAGCCCGCCCACATCGGCGAGGTCATCGAGAGCTCCAGCTCCGTCGTCGGCATCTCGGTCATGGCCAGCGAGGCAGCGAGCCAGGGGATGGCGTCGTTCGCACTGCTCGCGGCCGCGGTGTCCCTGAGCCTGGCCTTCATGAACCTGCTGCCCATACCGCCGCTGGACGGCGGCAAGGTCGTGATCGAGGCCATCCAGGCCGTGCGCCGGCGCCCCGTCTCCATGCGCGTGCAGCAGGGTGTGTCCATGGTGGGTATAGCCCTGTTCATGCTCCTGTTCTTCGTCCTGCTCCGGCAGGACATCGTCCGCTTCGTCTTGGGAGGCTGACCATGGAAGACCTTCGGCGCGAGGCCGGGCTCCTGGGTGACGGCGCCCCGGGGCCCCTTCCCCGCACCCTCACCCGGCGGGTCCACGTGGGCCCGGTGGCCGTGGGCGGCGGCGCCCCCGTGGCCGTCCAGTCCATGACCTGCACCCCGACCCAGGACCCCGCCGCCACGCTCGCCCAGGTCGCGGCCCTCGCCGAGGAGGGCTGCGAGATAGTTCGTGTCGCCGTCCCGTCGGCCGACGCCCTCGACGGTTTCGGCGAGGTCTGCGCCGAGAGCCCGCTGCCCGTGGTGGCCGACATCCACTTCGACCACCGGCTCGCCCTGGGGGCGTGCGCCCGGGGGGCCTCTGCCCTGCGGATCAACCCCGGCAACATCGGGTCATGGGCCAAGGTGGACGCCGTGATCGACGCCGCGGGCGAGGCCGGCATCCCCATCCGTATCGGCGTGAACGCCGGTTCCCTCGACCCGGCCGTGGACGCCCGCGAGGACCTCACGCAACCCGAGAAGCTCGTGGAGAGCGCCCTGTCGTTCGTGCGGCACTTCGAGGGGCGCGGCTTCCCCGACATCGTGCTCTCGGCCAAGACGCACTCGGTGCCCTCCACCATCCGCACCAACCGGGAGCTCTCGGCCCGCATCCCCACCGTGCCGCTGCACCTCGGCGTCACCGAGGCGGGGGGCCTCGGGCCCGCCACGGTCAAGAACTCCGTGGCCCTGGGGGTGCTCCTCTCCGAGGGTATCGGCGACACCGTGCGCGTCTCCATCACGGCGCCGCCGGAGGAGGAGGTTCGCGTCGCCTGGAACATCCTGCAGTCGGTGGGCCTGCGCCGCCGCGGCCCCGAGATCGTCTCGTGCCCCACGTGCGGGCGCTGCCGCATCGACCTCATGGGTCTCGCGTCGCAGGTGGAGGAGCGGCTGCGGGGCGTGGAGGCGCCCATCACCGTGGCCGTCATGGGCTGCGTGGTCAACGGGCCCGGTGAGGCCCGTGCCGCAGACATCGGCATCGCCGGCGGCGACGGCCAGGGCCTCCTCATCGCCGGCGGCGAGTCGCTGGGGTCCGTCCCGGAGGGGCGCCTCCTCGACGCCCTCATGGAGGAGATCGACCGCCGCTACGGCGACGGCCCGCGCCCGTAGGGGCCGCACGGGCCGCCCGTCCCCGCGCCCGGGGCGGGGAGGCCCACATCACCGGGCGCACGACCACGTACCAGACCGGAGGAGCCTAAACCGTGAAGACGTTCCAGACCATGAGCTCGCTGTACGCACCCACCCTCAAGGAGGACCCGGCCGACGCGGACCTCGCGAGCCATCGCCTCCTGCTGAGGGCCGGCATGATCCGCAAGACCGCCGCCGGGCTCTACTCGTACCTGCCGCTCGCCTGGCGCTCCCTCGAGAAGATCGAGGACATCATCCGCGACGAGATGGACACCCACGGGGCCCAGGAGGTCCTCCTGCCCATCCTCACCCCGGCGGAGCTCTGGGAGGAGTCCGGCCGCTACGATGCCTACGGCCCCGAGCTCATGCGCCTCTCCGACCGCCACGACCGCGACTTCGTGCTCGGCCCCACCCACGAGGAGACCATGACCGACCTCGTGCGCGGCGAGCTCCGCTCCTACAAGCAGCTGCCGGTCAACCTCTACCAGATCCAGCAGAAGTACCGCGACGAGCTGCGCCCGCGCTTCGGCCTCATGCGCGGCCGCGAGTTCATCATGAAGGACGGCTACTCCTTCGACGCCGACGCCGAGGGCATGCAGCGCTCCTTCGACACGATGTACGACGCCTACTCCGGCGTCTGCGACCGCTGCGGCATCAAGGCCCTCCCGGTGGCCGCCGACTCCGGCCAGATCGGCGGCTCCACCTCCATCGAGTTCATGGCCCTCGCCGAGGCCGGGGAGGCGGCGCTCGTCTACTGCCCCGACTGCGGCTACGCCGCCGACGAGGAGGCCGCCACGGTGGTCATCTCCGTCGAGGACGGCCCCGAGACCCACGACCACGAGCTCGAGTGCGTGGAGACGCCCGGCGTCCACACCATCGCCGAGCTCGCCGGGCTCTTCGACGTCCCCGAGGCCGCCTGCCGCAAGGCCGTGGCCCTCGTGGACGGCGAGGGGAGGCCCGTGGTGTGCATCGTCCCGGGCGACCACGAGCTCAACGAGGTCAAGGCGTCCCACGCCTTCGGCGGCTACCACCTCATGAGCGATGAGGAGCTCGAGTCGTTCGGCCTGTTCAAGGGCTGCATCGGCCCCGTGGGGCTCCCCGAGGGCGTCTCCTGCGTCTGCGACGTCTCCCTGCGCGGCTCCCTCAGCTGGCTCGTGGGCGCCAACCGCCCCGAGAGCCACTACCTGGGCGCCCGCCCAGGCCGCGACTTCGAGCCGGACGCCTGGGAGGACCTCGCCAGCGCCAAGGCGTCGGACGCCTGCCCCGTGTGCGGCAAGCCGCTCGCGGCGGCCCGCGGCATCGAGATGGGCCAGATCTTCCAGCTCGGTGACAAGTACTCCCGGTCCATGGGGGCCACGTTCCTCGACAGGGACGGCAAGGAGCGGTACTTCCAGATGGGGTGCTACGGCATCGGCGTGACGCGCACGCTCGCCGCCGTGGTCGAGCAGTGCCACGACGACTCCGGCATCGTGTGGCCGGTCTCGGTGGCGCCGTTCGAGGTCGAGGTCGTCGCCCTCGACACCGCGGACGACCTCGTGTGGCCCGCCGCCCAGCAGGTGGCCGACCAGCTCGTGGAGGCCGGCGTCCAGGTGCTGCTCGACGACCGCAAGGAGCGCCCGGGCGTGAAGTTCAACGACGCCGACCTCCTCGGCCTGCCCTACCAGGTGATCCTCGGCAAGAAGGCCGTGGCCAAGGGCATGTGCGAGGTCAAGGACCGCGCCACCGGCGAGCGCCGCGAGGTGGCCATCGACGAGGTCGTCGTCGAGGTGGGCTCCGAGGTCATCGCCCGCAGGCGCTAGGCGCGGGACCATCCGACGGGCCTCCATGGGGGAGGGGGCGCCCCGACCGGTCTTCAAGCCGGTCGGGGCGCCCCCTCCCATTCATAGACAAGTCGCCCGGCTGCGCCTAACGGGTCGCCCGGCGCTCCGCGGCGGCCCCGAGGGCGGCCAGGGCGTCCTCGGCCACGAGCTCCGGCGTCATGCGCGCCTGCTCCACGAGGGTGTCGGGGTCGTAGCGGTCGGGGACGTCCTTGGGGAAGCCCCTCACGACCACGGCGACGCCCAGCGGGGCGAGGGCGGCGGCGACCTTCTGTCCGAACCCGCCGTCGGCAAAGCCGTCCTCCAGCGTGATCACCGCGTCATGGCCCTCGGCGAGAAACGCCGCGAGGTCGGCGTCGACGTCGGAGACCACGCGGGGGTTCAGTACGGTGGGCTCGATCCCGGACCGCTCGCGCACGATGCGCGCGGCCTCGAGGGCGCAGGGGTAGAACGTGCCGGCGCCCACGATCGCCACGCGGGAGCCGCGGACGACGTCGGGGAGCGCGTTCTTCACGGGGGCGCCGCCCGGCACCTTCACGGCCACGGGGCCGTCGCACGTGTCGAGGGCCCAGTTCATCATGGCCTCGAACTCGGGGACCGTGGCCGGTGCCAGGTAGGTGACGTGGGGGATGGCGCCGAGCATGGCGATGTCGCCGAGCCCCAGGTGCGTGGCGTCGGTCATGGAGTAGACGGACCCGCGGTCGACCATGAGCACGGCGTGGGCGCGGTTGACGCCGAGCTCCTGGACCACCTGGTCGTAGGCGCGCCCCAGGAACGTGGAGTAGAGGCACACCACGGGGCGCATGCCGGCCGAGGCGAGGCCGACGGAGAAGGTGAGCGCCGTGGCCTCGGCGATGCCGACGTCGACGAACTGGCGCCCCGCCGCGGCACGCATGGCGGGGGTGAAGCCGAGGCCCGTGGGTGTGGCCGCCACCACCGTCATGGTGGACGGGTCTGCCGCCATGCGGCGGTTGAGGTACCCCGTCGTCACGTCGCTCCAGGCGAGGGGCGCGGCCCCGTGGGCGCCCCCCTCGAGGGGGCCCACGTTGTGGAAGGTCTCGGGGTCGTCCACCGCGGGGCCAAAGCCGTGGCCCTTCTCGGTGTGGACGTGCACGACCTGTGGGCCCGACGCGTCGCGCGCCGCCTCGAGGGCCGGGACGAGCGCGGCGACGGAGTTGCCGTCCTCGATGTAGCGGTAAGAGAAGCCCAGGTCCGTGAAGAAGTTGCGCTCGACGTCGCTGCCCGCCTCGCGGAGCCTGCGGAGTTCCTCGTAGAGCGAGCCGTGGTTCTCGGCGATGGACATGTCGTTGTCGTTCACGACGACCACGAGGTCGTCGCAGAGCTCCCCGGCGACGTCGAGGCCCTCGAAGGCCTCGCCGCCCGAGAGGGAGCCGTCGCCGATGACGGCGACCACGTGGCCCTTCATCCCGGCCATGGCCCGACCGCGCGAGATGCCGGCCGCCAGGCCCACGGACGTGGAGGTGTGGCCCAGGACGAAGGGGTCGTGCTCCGACTCGGAGGGGCTGGAGAAGCCCGAGACGTCGTCGTAGTGGGCCGGGTCGAGGAAGGCCTCCTTGCGGCCCGTGAGCATCTTGTGGGCGTAGGTCTGGTGGGACACGTCGAACACGATGGCGTCGGTGGGGGAGTCGAAGACCCGGTGGAGCGCCACCGTGAGCTCGACGACGCCCAGGTTGGGGCCGAGGTGGCCTCCGTGGGTCCGTGCCCGCACCATGAGGGCGTCTCGAATCTCGGCCGCCAGGGCCTCGAGCTCGGCGACGCCCATGCCCTTGAGGTCGCGGGGGGAGTCGATGGTCTCGAGATACATGGGTTCGGGGTTCCTTCGCTCGGTCGGTGGCTACGCTCCTGTAGATACCCGTGCCCTACAGCTTAACCACCGCAGGGGCGGGGCCGGTCTGCGCATGGCGCCCCGGTCGACAAAGGGTGCCCAACGGTAGTCGGGCCATGAAAAAGGGCGGCGACCGAGGCCGCCGCCCTGTTGCGTGTGGTGGAGATAAGGGGGATCGAACCCCTGACCTCATGACTGCCAGTCATGCGCTCTCCCAGCTGAGCTATATCCCCGTGGGTTGGTGCGTCGTCAACTATAGCAGAGGGCGGCGCGAGTGCAACGGACCATCTCCTCTCCATCAAACCACACCGAAGATGTGCAGAGACTGGGGGGCGACAGGGGCGTGGGGTATAGTCGTTCAGACCGAGTTAGGGGCCCAGGGACCCCTGTCGCACACTAACTGATGGGAGTACCACATGGCTGACGCAGCGGTTCCCGGCACGCTCCAGGTCTCCAACGACGTCATCGCCGACCTCGCGGGATACGCCGCGATGATGTGCTACGGCGTGGTGGGCATGGCCTACACCGACGACCAGCAGAACCTCCAGACCCTGCTCTCCATGAGCCAGATGTCCAAGGGCATCGACGTCGACATGGACGGCGACACCGTCTCCGTCACGCTCCACGTGGTGGTGGACGCCGGCGTCAACATGCGCTCCGTGAGCCAGAACCTCGAGAGCAGCGTCAGGTTCATGCTCGGGCAGGTCGCCCAGATCGATGGCGCGGAGGTCCACGTGGTCATTGAGGACATGAGGGTGCGCTAGGCACCGCAGGCACCAGACGGCAGGCACGGGGCACGGCCCCGGAGAGACAGACCGGAGTTACCACAGAATGATTGCGAACGTCATACGCCACTGCTTCCCCGTCGCCGCCCAGGCGGTCGCCGACAGGGCGGACGAGATCAACAAGCTCAACGTCTTCCCCGTCCCCGACGGCGACACCGGAACCAACATGAGCCTCACGCTCAAGACCGTGGTGAAGGAGGTCGAGGCCCTTCCGGCCAACGCCCCCATGGAGGCCGTCGCCAAGGCCATCACGCACGGCTCGCTCATGGGCGCCCGCGGCAACTCCGGCGTCATCACCAGCCAGATCCTGCGCGGCATGGCCGAGGGCCTCGTCGATGCCAAGGGAGACCCCGTCACGGTCACCGACCTCGCCGCCGCATGGCGCCACGGCCGCAAGGTCGCGTTCCAGGCGGTCCGCAAGCCCGTCGAGGGGACCATCCTCACCGTCGTCTCCGACCTCTCGGAGCGCGCCGACGAGCTGGCCCACGACCGCTCCATGTCCGTGGAGGAGGCCCTCAAGGAGCTCGTGTCCGAGGCCTACGAGTCCGTGGCGCGCACCCCCGACCTCCTTCCCGTCCTTAAGGAGAACGGCGTCGTCGACTCCGGCGCCTTCGGCTTCGCGGTGTTCTTCGAGGCCTTCGTGAACGCCTGCCTCGGCACCGACTCCTCCGTGGACTTCCGTACCACCGTGGACAGCTCCGACGCCAAGCGCTCCGTGGCCGCCAGCGTGCACATCGAGCTCAACGACGACTGGGAGGGCTCGGAGTACCGCTACTGCACCGAGTTCCTCTTCCACGCCGACAGCTCGGACTTCGACCAGAAGGCCGCCCTCGACTTCCTGGCCACCATGGGCGACTGCGAGCTCCTCGTGGGCTCCAACCCCGACTACAAGATCCATGTGCACACCAACGAGCCCGACCGCGTGCTGCACCACATGCTCGGCCACGGTCAGATCTTCGAGGTCTTCATCCACAACATGGACCTCGAGGCCCACGACCGCACCGCGGCCATCGCCGCCGACCGGGAGGCCGCCGGCGCCCCCAGGAAGAAGCTCGGCGTCGTGGCCGTGGCGGCCGGCGACGGCGAGGCCGAGATCCTCGAGTCGCTCGGCGTGGACGTCGTCGTCTCGGGCGGCCAGACCATGAACCCGTCCACCGCCGACATCCTCGACGCCGTCGAGCGCGCCAACGCCGAGCACGTCATCGTGCTGCCGGACAACGGCAACATCCGCATGGCCGCCGAGGCAGCGGCCAACGCCTGCGACACCTGCGAGGTCGCCGTGGTCCCCACCAAGACCGTGCCCCAGGCCTTCGCTGCCCTGTTCGTCCTTGAGACCGACGTCCCGCTGGCCGACAACGTGGCGGCCATGACCGAGGCCGTGGCCAACGTCCGCGACGGCGAGGTCACCCGTGCCGTGCGCGACTCCCAGGCCGCCGACGGCTCCCCCATCAGGTCGGGCGACGTCATGGGCATCCAGGACGGCGCCATCACCGTGGTGGGCTCGTCCGTGGACCAGGTCACCCTCGACCTCGTGCGCCGCATGCAGACCGAGGAGGAGGGCGACACCCTCACCATCCTCGCCGGCGACGAGCTCGACGATGAGGCCTTCCAGGCCCTCTGCGACGCCATCGAGGAGGCCATGCCCGACCTCGAGGTCGACCCGCACCGCGGCGGCCAGCCCCTTTACCCCGTGATCTTCTCCATCGAGTAGTCCCGAGGGAGGCCCATGGCAGAGCCAGGGACCATCGTCGTTCCCGCGACATCCGGCCGTCTGACGCGCACCTGCGCGCTGGACGACCGCGTGTCGCGGCTTCGTCATGTCTCGGGGCAGCGTCTCGCCGCCCTCGAGCGCATGGGCGTGCGCACCGTGCGCGACCTCTTCCTCCACCTGCCCCGCCGCTACCTCGACTTCTCCCATGTGGTCCCCATCGCCCACGCCGACGTCGGCCAGGAGGCCACCGTCGTGGGGCGCATCGACCGCGTCGAGCTCAAGCGCCCCCGGCCCCGGCTGCCCATCGTCGAGGTCTTCGTCGTGGACGACACGGGCGTCATCCGTGCGTCGTTCTTCAAGCAGCCGTGGCTCAAGGACGCCTTCTCGGTAGGCGATACCGTCGCCCTCTCCGGGAAGGTGACCTTCGCCTACGGCTTCAAGCAGATGGCCTCGCCGTTCCACGAGGTGCTGGGCCCCAACGAGACGGGCGGCTACTCGCGTGTCGTGCCGGTGCACCCGGTGAGCGAGGGGCTCACCCCCGCGTGGATGCGGCGCATCGCGAGCTGCGCGGTGGCCGACTTCTCCGACGTCTGCGATTTCCTCCCGGCGTCCCTCGTCGCGGCGCGGGGCCTTATGGGCTGGGGGGCTGCCGTGCGCGCCGCGCACTTCCCGTCCTCCCTCGACGAGGCCGAGCGCGCTCGCCGGCGCCTCGCCTACGACGAGCTCCTCTGCCTCCAGCTCGTGCTCCGGGCCCGCCACGCGCTGGAGGGGGCCGGCCGACCCGGCTTCTCCCACACCGTCGACGGTCCCCACGTGGCGGCCCTCCTCGACGCCCTGCCGTTCGACCTCACCGGCGAGCAGCGGGCGGCCGTCGACGACATCCTCGCCGACATGGCGTCGCCCCGGCCCATGAACCGTCTGCTCCTCGGCGACGTCGGCACGGGCAAGACCGCCGTGGCGGCCGTGGCCATGGCCGCCTGCGCCGACTCCGGCACCCAGTGCGCCGTCATGGCGCCCACCTCCGTGCTGGCCCGCCAGTACGCCGAGAAGACGGGCCCCGTGCTCGACGCGGCCGGCGTGACGTGGCGCCTGCTCACGGGCTCCACGCCGGCCGACGAGCGCGCCTCGGTGACGGAGGGGGTGGCGTCCGGGGAGGTCGCCGTCCTGTTCGGCACCACGGCGATCCTCTCCGAGGACGTGCGGTTCCGCGACCTCTCCCTCGCCGTGGTGGACGAGCAGCACCGCTTCGGCGTCAACCAGCGCACGGGCCTCAAGGGCAAGGGCGAGGCGGCCGACGTCCTCACGATGACGGCCACGCCCATCCCTCGCACGCTCGCCCTCTCCGTGTACGGCGACGTCTGCGTCTCATCCATCCGCGAGCGGCCGCACCCGGGGGCCGGCACCACCACGACGGTGGTGCCCCCCGAGTCGCTCGACATCGCCTTCGGGGCCATCCGGGAGGAGGTCGCCGCCGGGCATCAGGCCTACGTGGTCTGCCCCCTCGTGGACGACGCCGACGACGGATCGGAGCTCGACGACGTGCCCGAGGGTTCCGACCGCACCCTCAAGAGCGCCCGGGCGGCCTTCGAGGAGCTCTCCCGCAGCGTGTTCCCCGACCTCTCCGTGGGCCTGATCCACGGGCGCATGGCGCCCGCCGAGAAGGACGCCGCCATGGCCGCGTTCCGCGACGGCGCCGTGGACGTGCTCGTGTCCACCACCGTCATCGAGGTCGGCGTGGACGTCCCCAACGCCTGCGCGATGCTCGTCTACGACGCCGACCGCTTCGGGCTCGCGACGCTCCACCAGCTCCGTGGGCGCGTGGGGCGCGGCGCCGTGGCGGGCAGGGTCTTCCTCGAGACGTCGTCCAAGAGGGGCACGCCGGCCCGCAAGCGCCTGGCGGCCCTCGAGCGGAGCGCCGACGGGTTGGAGCTCGCCGAGCTCGACCTCAGGCTGCGGCATGAGGGCGACGTGTTGGGATACCGTCAGTCGGGGGCCGCGACGCTGGCCCTCGTGGACCTCGCCGAGGACGGCGACCTCGTCGAGGCGGCCCACGGCGACGCCCTCGCCCTGCTCGAGGCGTCGCCCGACCTCTCGGTCCCGGGGCTCAGCCCCCTGGCCCACGAGGTCGAGGAGCGGTTCACGCTGTACTTCAAGGACGGGGGAGGGGCATGAGGGTCGTAGGCGGACAGTGGAGGGGGAGGCCCCTCAAGGCCCCCGAGGGCTCGGGCACCCGCCCGTCGACCGACCGCATGCGGGAGGCTGTGGCCTCCATGGTCGCGTCGGCCCGCGGGCTCGACCTCGGCGGCGCGTGGGTTCTCGACGCCTTCTGCGGCTCCGGGGCCCTGGGCCTCGAGCTCGTGAGCCGCGGCGCAGAGGGGTGCGTGCTCGTCGACCGCGACCGCCGCGCCCTCGCCTGCGCCCGGGGCAACGTGCGGTCCCTCGGTGCCGACGGGTGTGCGAGGTGCGTGCCTGGTGATGCGGTCGCCTGCGCCCGTGCGGGGCGGCTGGGCGACCGGCCGTTCGACATCGTCCTGCTCGACCCGCCCTACCGCCTGGACCCGGGCCTCTCGGCGTCGCTCCTCGACGCGCTCCGCGGGCGGGGGCTCCTGGCCCCGGGGTGCCTCGTGGTCCACGAGCGGGCCGCCGACGCCGCGCCGCTCGAGGCCGACGGCCTCGAGCCCCTCAGGGAACGCCCCCACGGCGGGAGCGTCGTGACACTGCTGGAGAGCCGCACGGGAGAGGAGGGCCCCGATGCCCGATGAGGCCGGTCCCATAGACCACGTGGTGGTGCCAGGCACGTTCGACCCGGTCACCTACGGCCATCTCGACGTCATACGGCGGGCCACCCGCATCGCCCCGGAGGTGACTGTGGCCGTGGCCGTCTCCCGGGACAAGCGCGGGAGCGCGCGGGCCTTCACGCTCGACGAGCGCGTCGCCATGGTGCGCGAGGCCGTGGGAGAGCTCGGCATCGGCGACGTGCGGGTCATGGCCATGGACGGCCTGCTCGTCGACTTCTGCCGGAGGATCGGCGCCGGGGCCGTGGTGAAGGGCCTCCGGGCCACCACAGACTTCGAGTACGAGCTCGCCCAGGCCGACCTCAACGTGCGCATGAGCCCCGACCTCGAGTCGATCTACGTCATGAGCAACCCTGAGTACGGCTACGTGTCGAGCTCCATCGTGCGCGAGATCGCGGCCCTCGGCGGCGACGTCTCCCTGCTCGTGCCGCCGTGCGTGGAGCGGCGCCTCAAACGGCGCTTTTCGGGCGGGGACGTCGGGATTCTCTGAATTGCGGGCACTGCGTGCGGCCCGTGTTAGGATTAACGAGTATGCGTCGTCCCAGCGTCGCCCGAAGGCGATGCTCGTGCCATCACCTTGAAAGGAGCCCATATGCAGCCGGGTGAGGAGCTCGAGAACCTCGTGGCGGAGCTCGAGGACATCGTGAGCCAGGCCAAGCCCACCTTCGGTGGAGGCGGCCAGAAGAAGATCGTCGACAGCGAGGAGATCTACCAGATCATCGACGACATCAAGGACACCTTCCCCGAGGAGTTCGCCACCGCGCGGCGCATCCTCAAGGAGCAGGACGAGATCCTCGCCCACGCGCAGCAGCAGGCCGACTCCATCATCGCCGATGCCCAGCAGCAGGCCATGATCCTCGCGGGCGACCAGGAGGTCGTGCGCCTCGCCCAGCAGAAGGCGGACGACATCCGCGACGCCGCGCAGCAGTACGAGCGCGACACCCGCTACAACGCCGAGGAGTACGTCGAGGAGATCCTCGAGCACCTCGAGGACAACCTCAAGTCCATCGTCGTCCAGGTGACCCGCTGCCGCCAGACGCTCACCGACAAGGCCGGCGGCCGCTCGGGCCAGCAGAACTGGTAGGGGAGCGGCGTCCATGGACATCAAGCCCATCATCGTCCACATCGACGACCACCTCGCGCTGCCCGGCGACACCTGGCCGGTCTCCGGCCACGTGGACGTCCACGGCTACGGCCTCGGCGACCACGACTTCTCGGTGCCCGACGGCATCGACTACGACATCGTGCTCACCAACACCGGCGACGGCATCCTCGCCACGGGCATCGTGAAGGCCGACGTCCTCGGAACGTGCGACCGCTGCCTCGACGAGGCGCGCATCTCCATCGCCTCCGAGGTCGACGAGTACTTCCTCTTCGAGCTGCCGGACGCCTCCGAGCAGTCCGACGACGAGGACGACGTCGACTTCTCGCTGGTGGACCGGGAGAACGGCACCGTCGACCTCGCCGGGCCCGTCAACGCCGCCGTCATCATGGAGACCCCGTTCGTGGTGCTCTGCCGCGAGGACTGCAAGGGCCTCTGCCCGGACTGCGGCGCCAACCTCAACGAGGGCGACTGCCGCTGCGCCGAGGCCCACGGGGACGACATCGACCCCACCAACCCCTTCTCGGTGCTCGCACAGCTCAAGCGAGACGTCGCCGAGGGCGAGGTGGAGGAGCGCGCCGCCCAGGACGCAGCCGACGAGGCGGCCGCGGAGGCCTGGGCCGAGGCCATGGACGCCGCCGAGGGCGACGAGTCCTAGGGGATACGTGAACATACCGTGCATGGGAGGCCCCGGCCGCCGCGGGTGTTTACAACCCCCGCTCCCGTGCTAGTATTATCAGCTGTGTGTTTGTGGACGTTGCCCACCCCGGTGGAGCGATAGACAGATCGGAAGAGGTTCATCATGGCAGTACCCAAGCAGAAGAAGGGCCGCGGGGCCACGCACTCCCGCCGTTCGGCCAACAGCAAGCTCGCGATGCCCGCGCGCTGCACGTGCTCCCACTGCGGTGCCGTGAAGCTCCCGCACCGCGTCTGCCCCAACTGCGGCTACTACCGCGACCGTCAGGTCATCGCCGTCGACTAGTCGCCCCCGCTGCTCATCCTGGGTTCGAGGCCGCCTTCCGGGGCGGCCTTTTCCGTGACGGGCGCCCATCACGGGTAGTATTGACAGGCGGGCGGGGCCGATGGCCCCGCGGACCCTCAAGGAGTGCCAATGAACACTGTCTGCGTAGACGCCATGGGCGGCGACCTCACCCCGGACGTCGTGCTCTCCGGCATCGACCTCGCCCTCGGGGCCGACCGCGACCTCACCGTGCTGGTGGCCGGCGACGCCTCGGTCGTGGAACCCTTCTGCGCCTCCCGCGGCCGCGCCGTCCCGCTCGTCACCACCGAGGTCATCGCCATGGGCGAGCACCCTGCCACGGCCGTGCGCGCCAAGCGCGACTCCTCCATCGTGCGGGGCTGCCGCGCCGTCCGCGAGGGCGACGCCCAGGCCTTCTTCTCCGCAGGGTCCACGGGCGCCGTGCTCGCCGCCGCCACCGTCACCGTGGGCAGGGTCAAGGGCGTGTCGCGCCCGGCGCTCGCCGCGGTGCTCCCGGGCCTCGACGGCCATCAGACCGTCTTCTGCGACCTCGGCGCCAACGCCGACTGCCGCCCCGAGATGGTCGTGCAGTTCGCGCAGATGGGCGCCGTCCTCGCCGAGGTGGAGGCCGGGGCGGGGCACCCGACGGTGGCGCTGCTCTCCAACGGCACCGAGGAGACCAAGGGCAGCTCCCAGGCCCTCGCGTTCCACGGGGCCCTCGAGGAGGCCGCCGACGCCGGGCTCGTCGACTTCGCCGGCAACTGCGAGGGCTCCGACATCCTGCTGGGGTCCCACGACGTCATCGTCTCCTGCGGCTTCGCCGGCAACATCGCGCTCAAGGCCATGGAGGGCACGGCCAAGTTCATGGCGGCCCGGCTCAAGGCGGCCGCGGCGTCCTCGCCCCGCTCCGCGCTGGGTGCCCTCCTCGTGAAGCCCGCCTTCTCCGCCATCGCCGCCGACCTCTCGGGCGACGTCCACGGCGGCGCCTGCCTCCTCGGGCTCAAGGCCCCCGTCCTCGTGGGCCACGGCCACACGAGCCCCGAGGCCGTCATGAACGGCACCCTCGCCGCCCTGCGCACGGTCCGGGAGGACCTGTGCGGTCGCATCGCGGCGAGCCTGCGGGCGGACGCGTGAGCCCCGCTCCACTACACTGTCAGAGACCTGCGCCCGCGCGGGCGCGCGACCGGAAAGGCATGGAAGCTATGGACCGCAACGAGCTCTTCGACAAGGTCGCCGAGACCGTGGCCGAGACCATGAACGTCGACGCCGAGGACCTCACCCCCGAGACCACCTTCGAGTCGCTCTCCGCCGACTCCATCGACCTCATCGAGCTGGTGACCGCCCTCGAGGAGGACTTCGACACCGCCATCGACGACGACCGGCTCACCTCCATCAAGAGCATCGGCGACGCCGTCGACCTGCTCTCCCAGAACCTCTGAGCCGCACCATGGTCGAGGTTCCCCCCAGCAAGGTCGCCCAAGCCGAGCGGATACTGGGCCACCGGTTCGCCGACCGCCGGCTCGTGGAGTCGGCGCTCTGCCACCCCTCCGCCGTGGAGGGCGGCCCGGTGTCGGACTCCTACGAGCGCCTCGAGTTCCTGGGCGACTCCATCCTCGGGGCCATCGTGGCCCTCGACCTCTTCCGCCGCTTCCCGGGCATGGACGAGGGCGAGCTCTCCCGCCTCAAGGTGACGCTCGTGTCGGGCGACACCCTGTCCCGGGTGGCCGCCGACCTCGGCGTGGGGGAGTGTATCGTCTTCGGCGCGTCCGAGGAGAAGACCCAGCTCCGGGGTATGCACTCCGCCCTCGAGAACGTCTACGAGTCGCTCGTCGGCGCCCTCTACCTCGATGCCGGGCTCGGCGAGGCGCGCCGCTTCGTCCTCGACACGCTGGGCCCCCACGTGGACTCCCACAAGGCGCTCCGCCCCGTGAGCCCCAAGTCGCGGCTCCAGGAACTCACCCAGCGCGACCTGCACTGCGGGCCCGAGTACAAGGTCGTGGCCGAGGAGGGCCCGGCCCACGCCCCCACCTACACCGCCGTTGCCATCGTCCAGGGCGTCCGCGTGGGCCGTGGCAAGGGCCCCACCAAGAAGGCGGCCGAGGCCGAGGCCGCACACCACGCAATCCTGAGGCTCACCGACGGCACCGGCGAGGGCCAGGTGCACTCGTCGGTGCTGGCCTCCGACGTAGACGGGCAGTCGTAGCCGTGTACCTGAGATCGCTCACGCTCAAGGGCTTCAAGTCCTTCGCCGACCGCACCCACATGGTCTTCGACCCGGGCCTCACCGTCGTGGTGGGTCCCAACGGCAGCGGCAAGTCCAACGTGAGCGACGCCATCCTCTGGGTCCTCGGAGAGCAGAGTGCCAAGCAGCTCCGCGGCCAGGCCATGGAGGACGTCATCTTCTCGGGTTCCTCCGCCCGCGGGCCCGTGAGCGTGGCCGAGGTCACGCTCGTGCTCGACAACTCCGACCACCGCCTCCCGGTGGACTTCGACGAGGTCGCCGTCACTCGGCGCATGTATCGCTCGGGTGAGAGCGAGTACCTCGTCAACGCGGCCCCGGCCCGCCTGCGCGACATCCAGGACATCCTCCACGACTCCGGCCTGGGCAAGGACACCCACTCCATCATCAGCCAGGGCAAGCTCGACGCCATCCTCTCCAGCCGCCCCGAGGAACGCCGCTCCCTCATCGAGGAGGCCGCCGGCATCTCCAAGCACCGGCGTCGCAAGGAGCGCTCCATGCGCAGGCTCAAGGCCATGGAGGAGAACGTGCGTCGTGCCCGGGACATCGACCGCGAGATCCGCCGCCGCCTGAAGCCCCTCGAGCGCCAGGTGGACAAGGCGCAGCGCTTCGCCGATCTCGACGGGCGCCGCCAGACCCTCGAGACCCAGCTGGCCGTGGACGACCTCCGGCAGCTCAAGGAGCGCTGGGACGCCGTGGCCGCCCGCCGTCGCGAGGCCGAGGCCGACGTCGAGATCTGCCGCTACCGCGCCGGCGAGCGCTCGGCCGAGCTCGAGAAGCTCCAGAGCCTCCTCGAGCAGAAGGGCCTGTTCGTGGGCGACCTTGGCGAGCAGCGCCGCCGGGTGCAGGACCAGCTCGGCCGCATCGAGAGCGACATGCGTCTCCTCGAGGAGAAGGGCCGCAACATGGTGGCCAAGCTCTCGGACACCCGCATGGCCCTCTCATCCATCGACCACCAGGCATCGTCGGCCCGGGCCGAGCTCGACGCCGCCGCCGCGGAGCTCGACGGCGTCGCCGCTCGGCAGCGCGTGGTCTCCTCCGAGAGCACCGTGCTCCAGGAGCGCGCCGACGGGTGCGCCCGCACGCTCGCGGTGGCCGAGGAGCGCGCCGCCGACGCCCAGCTCGCCCTGCGCTCAGCCCAGCGCGAGAACGACTCTGCCGTGCTCGAGCGAGCCCGGATCAAGGAGCGTCTCGCCAATGCCGAGGTGGAGGACGGTCTGTTCCAGACGCGCCTAGACCAGCTCGACGAGGACGTCGAGGCCGGCCGCGCCGCCCTCGCCGCAGCCCGGGCCAAGGCTGCCGAGACCCAGAAGGCCGCCGACGCGGCGCGCCGCGACCTCGACGCCGCGGCTTCCGCCATCTCGAGGGCGTCCAAGGCCCTCGGCGAGTGCCGCAAGGCCGAGGACTCCGCCCGCTCCCGTCTCACGGAGCGCAGGGCGCGCCTGGAGGCGCTGCGCAAGGTCGCCGCCTCCGCCAAGGGCAACCCGCGGTCGCGCGGCGTTGCCGAGCGGGCGGGCGGCTCCCTCGCCGAGGGCACGCTCTCCGCCCGCCTCGCGGCCCCGGGCGACCTCGCGCCGCTCGTGGAGTGCCTGCTGTCCGACGCCATGGAGGCGCTCGTGGTGGCCCCCTCCGGCGACATCGCCGCCGTGGCCGAGACCGCCGCGGCCACGGCCGGGACCGGCGCCGTGACCCTCGTGCCGCTCGACCCCGCGGTGCCCGACCCGGTGCCGGGCGCCCCCGGGGAGTCCCTCGTCGCGCTCCTGCGGGAGGCCGACCCCGACTGCCCGGCGGCCGAGCTCGCCCTCCTCGCGCCCGTGCGCGTGGTGTCCGGCGCCCGGGAGGCCGTGGAGGCCCACGGCGCCTGGCCGCAGTGCGTCTTCTGCACCCGGGACCTCGTGGTGGTCGACCGCGAGGGCCGCGTCACGGTGGGCCTCGCCGACCCGTCCGGCTCCGGCGTCATCGAGCGAAACGACGAGATCCGCTCCCTCGAGGCGGCCATGGGCGGCCTCGAGGAGGCCGTGTCCGCGGCCCGGGCGAGCGCCCAGGAGGCCAAGGCCGCCCTCGACGCCGCCCGCCGGGCGCAGGACGAGGCCCGCGACCGCGCCTCGTCGCTCCGCTCCGAGTCCGACTCCCTCACCCGCGAGGCCTCGCGCCTCGAGGCCCAGCTCTCCCGTTCCGAGGCGGAGCGCGCCTCCGTGGCCGCGCGCCGCGAGAAGGCGGGGGAGAAGGCACGCGCCGAGGCGCCCCGCCTGAAGGAGCTCGAGGCCACCGTCGCCCGGAGCGCCGCGGCCATCGAGGAAGCCACCGCCGCCGTGGAGGCCTGCGCCAAGGACCGCGAGCGGGCCGCCTCGGAGGCCTCCGAGGCCAAGGAGGCTGCGAGCTCCTCGGCGGTGGAGCTCGCCACCCTCACCGAGCGCCGCCGCCACCTCACCGAGCGCGTCGACTCCCTCGAGAGGTCCATGGAGTCGCTGGCGGCGCGCCGTCAGAGCGCCGTGGAGGGCACGCGCTCCCTCGAGGTGCTGCGCTTGCGCATCGACCCGCTCCACGAGCGCTACGAGGGCATCCTCGAGGCCGCCCGCGCCTGGGCGGGCCGCCTGCGCGACCGCGCCTCCCTCGCCGAGGCTGACAGCGAGTCGCTCAAGAAGACCATCGGCGACGCAAAGGCCGCCTCCGAGGAGGCCTCCGCGGCGCTCGACGGCGCCAAGGCCCGCCAGGCCGAGCTCGACGTCGAGGCCGGTCGCCTCGAGGTGCAGGTGGAGAACGCCGTGAACGCCGTGCGCGAGTGCTCCGCCGTCCCCCTCGAGGAGGCCCTCGAGCTCCCGGCGCCCGAGGATCGCGCCGCGAGCGAGGCGGAGCTCGCCTCGCTCGTCGCCTCCATCAGGAACCTCGGTCCCGTCAACCAGGTGGCCATGGAGGAGTACACCGAGCTCAAGGAGCGCGCCGACTTCATCGCGTCCCAGCTCGCCGACCTCGAGCACGCCAAGGGTGCCATCGACAAGATCAACGCCGCCATCGACCGCAAGATGCGCCGCGCGTTCGTGGAGACCTACGGGACGGTGAACGCCAACTTCCAGGAGATCTTCTCCATGCTCTTCCCCGGGGGCAGCGCCACCCTCGTCATGGACGACCCCGACCACCCGGCCGAGACCGGCATCGAGATCGCCGCCCAGCCCAAGGGCAAGCGCATACCCAAGCTGGCGCTCATGAGCGGCGGCGAGAAGTCGCTGACGGCCCTCGCCCTGCTCTTCGCCGTCTACAAGACCCGGACGGTGCCGTTCTACGTCTTCGACGAGGTGGAGGCCGCCCTCGACGACTCCAACCTCGACAAGCTCCTCGGCGCCATCGAGCATCTGAAGGAGACCACCCAGCTCATCGTCATCTCGCACCAACGGCGTACGATGGAGCAGGCGGACGTCTTGTACGGGGTCTCCATGCAGGCCGACGGGGTGAGCAGCGTCGTCTCCCAGAGGCTCGACCAACAGACAGGAAGGGTGGTGGATGCCTGATGGGATTCGCCGACAGGCTCAAGAAGGGGCTGAGCCGCTCCCGCGAGGCCCTCAACGAGATCTTCTACTTCGGCGGCGAGGTCGACGAGGACTTCTGGGAGGACCTCGAGGACACCCTCGTCATGGGCGACCTCGGTGCCGAGGTGGCCATGAACGTCACCGACGACCTCCGCGAGCAGGCCGCCCGCGAGAACCTCCGGACCGACCGCCAGCTGAGGCGCGCCCTCTCCGAGCGCCTCGCCGCGGAGTTCTGCCCCGTGGGGCGCGACCCGTTCGACGACCTGCCCAGCTGCGTGCTCTTCGTGGGCATCAACGGCGCCGGCAAGACCACCACGGTGGGCAAGCTCGCCAACGACGCCCGCGAGCGCTCCATCCCCGTGGTCATCGGCGGGGCGGACACATTCCGCGCCGCGGCCATCGAGCAGCTCGACGTCTGGGCCGAGCGCGCCGGCGTGCGCCTGGTCACCCGCGACCGCGGCGCCGACCCGGCCTCCGTGTGCTACGACGTCCTCGAGGCGGCCGAGCGCGACGGCTCCGAGCTCGTGCTCATCGACACGGCCGGGCGCCTCCACACCTCCAGCGACCTCATGCGCGAGCTCGCCAAGGTGGTCTCGGTCACGCGCAGGCGCTCCCCGATGCCCGTCTCCGTCGTGCTCGTCATCGACGCCACCACGGGTCAGAACGGCCTGTCCCAGGCCAAGGAGTTCGATGACGCCCTCGACCTCGACGGCGTCATCGTCACCAAGCTCGACGGCACCGCCAAGGGCGGCATCGCGGTCGCCATCAGCCACACCCTGCAGCTCCCGATCCTGCGCATCGGCGTGGGCGAGTCCATCGAGGACTTCCAGCGCTTCGACGCCCAGGCCTTCTGTCGCGCCCTGGTGGGCGAGGAATAGGGGTCCCATGTTCAACAGCCTGTCCGACCGACTCCAGGACACCTTCGACAAGCTCCGCGGCAAGGGGCGCCTCACGGAGGATGACATCAACGTCGCCATGCGCGAGATCCGCCTCGCCCTCCTCGAGGCCGACGTCAACTTCAAGGTCGTCAAGCGTTTCGTGGCCGCCTGCAAGGAGCGCTGCATGACGAGCGAGGTGCTCGACTCGCTCACGCCCTCCCAGAACGTCGTCAAGATCGTGCTCGACGAGCTCACCGAGCTCCTCGGCTCCACGGAGTCCAAGCTCGTACTCGCCCAGAACCGCATCCCGAACGTGATCATGCTCGTGGGCCTCCAGGGCTCCGGCAAGACCACGGCGGCCGCCAAGCTCGCCCACCTGCTCAAGAGGCAGGGCAAGAGCCCGCTGCTCGCGGCCTGCGACGTCTATCGCCCCGCGGCCGCCGACCAGCTCGCCACCCTCGGCGGCGAGCTCGGCGTGCCCGTGTACCGCGGCGACGGCGCGCACCCCGTGGACATCGCCCGCGGCGCCGTCCAGGAGGCCGTGGACACGCTGCGCGACGTCGTCATCGTCGACACCGCCGGACGTCTCCAGATCGACGAGGCCATGATGCAGGAGGCCGTGGACATCAAGGCAGCCGTCCGCCCGGACCAGGTGCTCATGGTGGTCGACGCCATGACCGGCCAGGACATCGTCAACGTCGTCTCCGAGTTCGCCGAGCGCACGGACTTCGACGGCGTCATCATGTCCAAGCTCGACGGCGACGCCCGCGGCGGCGGTGCGCTCTCGGTGCGGCAGGTCACGGGCAAGCCCATCAAGTTCGTCTCCATGGGTGAGAAGCCCGACTCCCTCGAGGTCTTCCATCCCGACCGCATGGCCAAGCGCATCCTCGGTATGGGCGACCTCTACGGCATCATCGACGCCGCCCAGCAGGCCGCCGACGAGGAGCAGGTTGCTCGCGCCGAGAAGATGCTGCGCGAAGGCCTCACCATGGACGACATGCTCCACCAGCTGCAGTCCATCCGGAAGATGGGCGGAGTCCAGAAGATCATTTCCATGCTGCCCGGCGGCGAGCGGATGCTCGGCCAGATGGGCGGCGACGCCGTGGACGACAGCTCGCTCACCCGCATCGAGGCCATGATCCGCTCCATGACGCCCGAGGAGCGCGCCTGCCCCAAGATCATCAACGGAATGCGGCGCTCGCGCATCGCCAAGGGATCGGGCCGCACCGTGCAGGAGGTCAACGCCCTCCTCAAGCAGTGGGGAGAGATGAACCGCATGATGGGGCGCATCCGCGCCATGGCGAGCTCGGGCGACATGAGCCCCAAGGCCATGAAGCGCATGATGGGGCAGATGGCCCAGATGCCCCAGCAAAAGAGGGGCAGACGCCGCTGACAGGCCCGTCCCACCGCTTGCGCAAGGCCTCCTTTCCTTTGGGAAGGGAGGCCTTTTTCTGTGCTTAGGCATATTTATGGAGAAAATGTATACGCACCGCTCAAGGGCGGATTTTGAGGTCCTGCTGCACATTGTGCTCAGATGCTGTGCATAATGAGGGCCATGGAAACGAGGGGAGTTACCGGCAATCCTCTTCCACAGGCTCTATAACACCTGTTAGATAACGGCGTATTTGTGGCGATAACCGTTTGCCACATCGCATAGCTGTCGTTTACAAATCACTTCCTTATATACGCAGGATAGACATTCATGCCTTCTTGCTCTGTGCCGCCGCTGTCTCGCGATTGCTGCCTCTCTTTAGCAACCCGGCTTCGCCACTGCCGGCCCAGCCGATCCCAGGGTCGGCGCCCGCTTCGGTTCCCAGGTTCGGAGGTGCCCATGGGCAGGTTTCGCTCTCTCATCATCAATGCCCAGATCGTCGTCTTGGTCGCTGTCGTGTTTGTGTCCTTGGGCGCCGAGGCGCTGGGGTGGGGCGCCTATGCCATAGCCACGGGCTCCATGGAGCCTTCCGTTTCCGTGGGGTCCCTGGCAGTCTGTGCCCCTGTCGGGGGCAGGGCGCCTGTAGAGGGCGAGGTCGTCGCCTACGAGAGGGCGGGGACGGTGGTGGTCCATCGCGTCGTGTCCGTGTCCGGCGACGGCTCGCTTGTCTGCAAAGGTGACCGAAACGACGAGCCCGACCCCGGGACGGTTCGCGCCGAGGCGCTTGTCGGCCGTCTGGTGTTGAGCGTCCCTGCGGCAGGCGCGGCTTTGTGCGCGCTTGCAGAGCATCGGGCCCAGGCCGTCTGCGCGCTGGTTGTCCTGGACGCTGCCCTGTGCTTGCTCCCGGGCGCCGCAATTCCAAGGCGTCCCAAAAGACGTCGAGGTAAACGCCCCGTTGTGGGCTAGGAGAAAAGGAGGGGTCATGAAAAGGAGTCAGGCGTTGTGGAAGTTGAGGCGCAAGAGGATGGCCAAGAAGGCTGTGGTGGCTGTGGCCGCGGCATCGATGGCGGCAACGGTCGTGGTCGGGGGCGCGGTGGCGTTCTTCTCAGACACCGACTCGGTCACCAACGTGGTCTCCGTTGCGGAGAGGCTCGACGTGGCCGTGGAGGAGCCTGCGTGGAACCTTGAGGACGGCGACGGAGACGGGGTCCCCGATGCGGCCCAGAACCTCGCCCCAGGGCAGGTGGTAGCCAAGGACCCGCGCGTGGCCAACAAGGCGGGTGTCGACTCGTGGTGCATGGCGCAGGTGAGCGTGCCGGTGCACGAGGTCTCGCTGGTGGGGGAGGACGGCAGGAGGCGCGACCCTGCCCCGGCCGAGCTCTTCTCCTGGGAGCTGGGCGAGGGCTGGGAGGAGTACGGAACGGCTTTCCTCACGGAGGACGGCTCGGCCGCTGTGCACACCTACCTCGCTAAAGACGCCGTTGCCGTAGGGGCCCAGACGCCGCCCGTCTTCACCCAGGTGACCATGGCCGACGTGTTGGAGGGGTCCGTCTCGGGCACTTGTTCCATCGACGTCAAGGGCTTCGGCGTGCAGGCCCATGGCTTCTCGTCGCCGTCCGAGGCATGGGGGGCCCTCCAGGGTCTCGACGCCCCCGAGGATCCGGTCGAGCCATGAGCTGCGGGGCGAAAAGGCGTGCGCGTCCTGCCGGCAAGGTGGCCGCGGCCTGGGGTTTGGCGGTGCTTCTGGGCACTGCCGCACCTCCTGCGCTGGCCTTTCTGAACGCTCGAACGCAGGAGGTGCCCAATGTCCTCTCCGTGGGCGAGGAGAAGGTGGAGATCGTCGAGGACTTCGACCCCAACCCCAAGCGCGACGGATGGGTCAAGAAGAACGTCCGGGTGAGAAACACCGGGAATGTGCCCTGCTATGTGCGTGCCTTGGCCGTGCCGTCCACCTCGCAGGTCGACTGCTCGTTCTCATGGGGCACTTCCGGCTGGGGCGCACCGGACGCGGACGGCTACCGCACATGCCGGGCCCCGATCGCCCCGGGCGAGGTGAGTCCGCCCCTGTTGAGCGGCTTGTACCTCGACGCCCCGTCTGCGCCCCGCGACCTTCAGGTGCTCGTCTACGTAGAGAGCGTCCAATCGAGTGGGTTCCCAAACGCCCAGGCGGCATTCGCCGCTCTGAGAGGAGAGGAGGAGTCATGAAAACGCTTGGAAGGCGTCCTGCGCTGGGTCTCGGAGTGCTGGCCATGGCGGCCCTTGTCGCTCAGGCACCCGTCGGCTTGGGGTCGAGCCAGTCGCTGTGGCGTGCCATGGCACATCTGGCCACCGATACCGTGGACATCGGCCTCGACGACCACCGCATTGAGGAGGGGACTGGCATTGTCGCCGAGTCCGCCGTGCCCCATGCCGTGGACATCCGAAACGAGGGGGCGCCGTGCTGGGTGCGCGTCCGCACCGTGGCGAGCCTCGGCGGAAGAAAGGACGCGGTCTTGGAGCCTGCAGCCGTTCCCGAAGGGTTCGTCGTATCGGCCGACGGCAACGCCTACCTTGAGCGGCCGCTCGAGGAGGGCGAGGCGGTCACGTGGACCGAGGACCTTTACGACCCGTGGAAAGACGGCTCGTCTCTCGGTAGAAAGGCGGAGTTCACGACCGTGGTGGAGGCCATACAGCGAGACCACGTGTCACCGGAGTTCGGGTCTGCGTCGCCCTGGGGAGACGTTGCCGTGGAGCGCTGCGTTGCAAAAAGGAGCGACCCATGAGGACGCGGCTACCGCTCGCGCTTGCGGGCTGCACTCTGGTGTGCGCGCTGGCCGGACCCCGTACGGTGCTGGCGCTCGATGCCGAAGCGATCTACCGGGGCCCGGAGGGATTCGCTGCGGACGTGGCACAGCTCACGGAGGCCTTCGAGCGTGCCGTGCCCGGCGACAGGCAGGAGGGCGGCCTGTCTTTGGAGAACGGCGGCGAGGCACCCATTGTCGTGACGCTGTGGACGGAGCCGGGAGACGCCGTGTCCGAGGTCTTGCTCGAGGAGGCGCGCCTCACGCTCACGGCGGAAAGCGGCGAGCTCCTGTTCGACGGACCTGCGGTGTTCGAGGGTGTTTCCAGCCCGTTGGAGCTTGGCACTTTGGCGCCTGGCGAGCAGGTGGGCATCGGGTTCTCCTTGTCTGTGGACGAGTCGGCTGGCAACGGCGCGGCCTTGCGCGAGGCAGCCGTGGACGTGGTTCTTTGCGCCGACGAGCTGGCCGGGGAGGGGGTGGCCGAAGAAGCCGTGGCAGGCCAGGAGCGCGTGGGCTCTATGGCCCGTACCGGTGACCGCCTTTCGTCTGTTGGCGCCTCGCTCCTTGCTTTTGCGGCGCTGGCCACGGCGGCGGTCCTTGGCGCGCGACCTAGAAAGGGGGACGTATGAGGCGCTGTGCTTCTCTGGGGGCTCTCGCAGCGACGGCGGCCTTTGCGGCGCTGTTCGTTGTGCCGGGCATTGCCATGGCCTACGAGGTCGCCTATGTGGACTCGTACAACGAGGTGCCGGTGACCGAGGCCTACCTCAACCGTTTCGACGGCAGGCTGCCCGACGAGGTGAGCTGCTCACCTGCGGTCAAGACGAGAAAGGAGGCCGACGGTGCTGTGCGCTATTACGTGGACGACACATCCTATTCTCCTGAGAGCGCGCCCAAAACCGTGAAGGATGCTGTCAGGCTCGTCTACCGCAAGGCGGGCACCGCCTTGGACGGCCGCTCTCTTGACGTGACCCTGGCCATGGATGTGACCTGGAGCAACAAAAGCCCTGAGATGGCCGGCGGACTGCCGACGTTTCTGAGGACGCCGGGCGTGTCGGGCAGCGCGCTCGACTGGGAGGCCGGGTCCCTCGTTCCCGTGGCGGGGCGGCCGTGGGATTCCGCCAAGATGAGCATCGGCATCTCCATAGCCAACCGTCTCGAGGTGACTTTGAGCGACACGGGCAGGCCTTTCGAGGGACGCGTCCTCCTCTGGCTGCGCGACCTCGACCAGTGGACCGGCGGCCCCTTCTCCCGCGAGACCATAGAGCTCGTCTCGGGATTTGCCAATGACGTGTACGTGGGGAAGAACACGCGGCTCTCCCGCGACGATTTGTCCAAGGGCCTTTTCCGCCCCGTCGACGGGGCGGGCGACGACGGCTCGCGTACCGACTTCGTGGCCTTTATGAAGGGCGGACGGGCGCAGCTGCGCTGGCAGGGCGAAGAGTGCAGCACCGCGTTTCGCTCCATCTATCCCGAAAGCTACCCGCCCATCGCCGACGACCCGGTCTACGACCCCGTGAAGTCGGTGACGGCGGTGGCGGGCAAGCCGGTCCCGGACCCTGCCTTTGCCACAGCGCTGCCGGGCCAGACTGTCACGTTCGAGGTGGAGCAGGCGCTGCCCTACGTCGTAGAGAGCAACAAGCCCCAGGTCGTGCGCTTCGTCGACGACCTCAACAGCCGCTTCGACCCCTCCACGGCAAAAGTGAGGGTCTTCCAGGGCGACAAGGACGTCTCCGACAACTGGAGGGTTGCGGTGAGCGGGAGCCGGGTCACCGCGACGGCCGTGGACACCCAGAAGGCAGTGCTGGGACTCACCTTTCAGGTCACTGCCACGCTTAAAAACGACGCCTCGGGAACGGTCGTCAACCGAGCGATCACCACCGTGGTCACGAGGACCCAGCAAAACGTTGAGAAGCAGTCCAACGCCGTGAAGGTAAAGGTGGCGTCCGCCCCCAAGGAGCTCGTGGTGGTCAAGCGGGTCAAGGCGCGAGACCTGCTGGTCGCCCATGGCATGCCCTCGTTTCCCTTCAAGGTGACGGTGCGCGGCGCCAAGGGGGACCTTGCAACCCTCTACGGGCTGGCCTCGTTCGAGGGCGACCGTGCAGACGCGGGCGACGGGTGGGTGGCCGCCCAGGCCACGTTCGACCTCACTCCCTTTAATCCCACGTCCATCGACGCAATCGTCGTTGAAGAGGTGCCGGTGTCTCGCTATCGGCTGGTCGAGGCTGCGGGAAAGGGGCCCTGGGAACGCGAGGGCCGTCGTTTGACGCTCTCATATGGGACGGTGCCCGACACTTCCGGCTTGGAGTGCACGTTCACCAATGAGAAGGTCACCGACCGCTGGTTCGGCCACGCGGCCGCAGCCGTGAACGACCTGTCGCTCGAGCCATAGAAAATCGGCCCGCAGCCATTTTGAAAGGCTGCGGGCCGACCCGTGCGCGTTTCAAACCAAGTTTTAGCCGTGGACCGCCACGACCGTACCGCGGTCGATGAGCGAGCACAGCTCGGCGGCTTTGTCGGGCGGGAGGTTCACGCAGCCGTGGCTGCCGTTGCTCTGGTAGATGGACCCGCCAAAGGAGCCGCGCCAGCTGGCGTCATGGAGGCCGATGGAGTTGCCTACGAACGGCATCCAGTAGGAGACAGGGGTCTCGTACTCGGGCTTTCCGGTCTCGGGGTCCTTTTTGCCGATGAGGGTGCTTTCTGGGTTCGACTTGTTGAAGTAGTCGTCGATGAAGTAGACGCCCGTGGGGGTCTGGTAGTTCTTGGACGCGTCGCCGCTCACGATGTCGGCCTCCCATGCCAGGGAGCCGTTGGCGTCATAGAAGCGGGCGTGCTGCTCGGCAAGGTCGACGTCCACGTAGGAGTTACCCCAGTCGCGCCCCGAGGCGTCGGGGAGGGCCTGCGCCGTCTGATGGGTGGGGATGTCGATGGTGGCGGTCTTGCCCTCCTTCACGCCGGCGACGATGAGGTCGGCAAGAGAGCCGGAGTCCACGTTCCACCCGTAGGTGCCTCCCACCACGGTCACGACCTTGCCGTCGGGCCGCGTGTAGGAGCGCTCCGTGCCCACGGTGTCGAGGCTGCGGGAGAGCTCTCCGCTGCCCCATTCCTTGATGGCGTCCTCGTTGAGCGTGGCCTTGAGATTGCCGTCCAGCGTCACCCAGTCGATGATCTTGGAGGCGTCGATGGTGCCGGCGTCCTTGCCGTCGAGGTTCAAGGAGAGCTTGGCCGTGAGGAACGAGTTGGCCTCCTCGGCCGCCTTCGCGAGCTCGGGGGCGTCTTTGGTGACCTTGGCCTGGACGTAGTCGTCGGCGGGCAAAGACACGCTGCGCTCCAGGGTGTCGAGGGCCCCTTCGACGGTGGCGACCGCCTTCTGGCCATCGATTTTCGTGCCGGCCTTCTCCTCGGTCACGACGAAGGATGTGCTGGCGCTGTCATAGGCGATGGTGGCGTCTACGGCGTCGGTGCCCTTGGCGTTGGCGGCGTCCACAGCGGAGTTCACAAGGGTGGTCACTTTGTCTCGGTCGTAAGAGGAGCCCCGGGCATGGGTGAGGTCGTGGGAGAGAAAGACCTCAGCCGGCCACAGCCAGGGGTGTGTCTCAGAGATGGCGTCGCGCACATAGGCTGCGGCGTCGAACGTGAGGCCGACCTCTGACGACTTGATGGTGAGGTCGAGGTTCTCGCCTGTCACATGGAGCGTGTAGGCATCGGTGCGGTCGGTGAGGCCCGACTGGACGTCGGCGGCGGTGCGCAGCGACACGTTGCGGCCGAGGATGCGCGTGTTGGGCATGAAGACGTTGGAGAAAACCACGACCCCCACAAGGTAGAGGGCCGCGACGGCTCCTGCGACTATCAGGGCGATCCGGGCACCTTTGGGCAGTTTGGGCACTTTCGCGCCCGTGGGATGGTTGGCCATGCTGCTTCGCTTCCATGGGTGTCGGCGCCTGCGCGCCGCGAATCGTCAGACAGGGTGTATGGTAACCCAAGGCCGCAGCGGTCGTCTGCGGAAGTTCATTAGTGGAAGTTTTGAGGTCACGATGGAAATACGCTGCACGGCAGGTCTCGACGATCCGCGCCTCGCCTTGTTCTGCGGCCTCACCGACCACGAGCTGCGTCGATCCGTCGAGGCGGAGCACGGCATCTTCATCGCCGAATCGGCCAAGGTCGTGCGAAGCGCGCTTGCGGCCTGCGTCCGCCCTGTGGCCTTTCTGCTCGAGGACCGTCGCCTCGGTCAGGCGGCCGCGCTTATTGAGGCCGCCGGCCCCGATGTTCCCGTGTTCGTCCTCGACCGCGAGGAGATCTCGCGCATCGTGGGCTACCCGCACAATCGCGGCGTCCTGTGCGCCATGGAGCGCCCGGCCCCGCGTCCGGCAGACGAGGTCCTTGCCCAGGCGAAGACGTGCGCCGTGGTGGAGGCGGTGACCGACACCACCAATGTAGGCGCCATCTTCCGCTCTGCTGCGGCGTTGGGGTGCGACGCCGTTCTCCTCACGCCCACGTGCGCCGACCCTTTGGCCAGGCGCTGCGTGCGCGTGTCCATGGGAAGCGTCTTCTCCGTGCCGTGGGCACGCACCGGCCCGTGGCCCGAAGAGGGCGTCGAGCTCCTTCACGGTCACGGGTTCACCGTGGTGGCCTGCGCCCTTTCCGCCGACGCCTTGGAGCTCGGATCGGCCGCAGCCGATGCTGTCGAACAGCCGGCGCTCCTCTTCGGCACGGAGGGCGACGGCCTGGCGCCCTCCACCGTGGCCCTTGCCGATCGTGTGGTGCGCATCCCCATGGCGCACGGCATCGACTCTTTGAACGTGGCGGCTGCGAGCGCCGTCTTCTTCTGGCAGTACTGCCGCAGATAGGCTCGCACGGGCTTGTGGTTCTTTTGGTCTGCCCGCCCTGGGCCGCCGCCCCCGCGGGCCCCGTATGTTTGAATGTCCAAACGTATGTTCCGCGGGGTCTGCCCCGCCTGCGACCCAGTGAGGAGGTGCCCATGGACAACAAGAAGAAGCGGCAGTCGATGATGCTCTACGCCATCATCGCGGTGGTCGTGGTCGTGGTCTTGCGTTCCGTGGTGTATCCCAACGTGGTCGGCCAGTCGGTGAAAGAGGTGGACTACTCCACTTTCATATCCATGGTCGACGACAACAAGGTTGAGAAGGTTCAGCTCAACACCAACAACGACTCCATCCTCTTCGTCACGGGAGAGGGCGACGGCGCCCAGACCTACCGCTGCAACGCCTTCCCCAACGACACCACGCTCGTCAAGCGCCTTGAGGACCACAACGTGCAGTTTGCCGCCGAGATTCCCGACGAGTCCTCCAACATGCTGCTCTATGCCCTCATGATCTACGGGCTGCCCATCTTGCTCCTCATCCTCGGCGGCTGGTTCCTCAACCGCCAGCTCAAAAAGTCGATGGGCGACGATGGCCCGTCCATGAGCTTCGGCGGGGGAGGCCTTGGCGGCTTTGGCAAGTCCGGCGCCAAGGTCGTCGCCGAGAAGGAGACGGGCGTCACTTTCAAGGACGTGGCCGGCCAGGACGAGGCCAAGGAGTCTTTGGCCGAGCTCGTGAGCTTCCTCGAGAAGCCGCAGCGCTACGAGGCCATCGGCGCCAAGCTTCCCCGCGGCGCCCTGCTCGTGGGCCCTCCGGGCACCGGCAAGACGCTTCTGGCCAAGGCCGTGGCCGGAGAGGCCAAGGTGCCGTTCTTCTCCATCTCGGGCTCCGAGTTCGTGGAGATGTTCGTGGGCCGCGGCGCCGCCAAGGTGCGAGATCTCTTCAAGCAAGCCAACGAGAAGGCCCCCTGCATCGTGTTCATCGACGAGATCGATACCGTGGGCAAGCGCCGCGACGCCGGGCTGTCCACTAACGACGAGCGCGAGCAGACCCTGAACCAGCTGCTCACCGAGATGGACGGCTTCGACAACCACAAGGGCATCGTGGTCATCGGCGCCACCAACCGCCCCGACACCCTCGATCCGGCCTTGCTGCGCCCCGGTCGTTTTGATCGCCGCGTGCCGGTGGAGCTGCCCGACCTTGCCGGCCGCAAGGCCATCCTCGCCCTTCACGCCGACGACGTGAAGATGGAGGGGTCCATCGACCTCGATGTCATCGCCCGCGCCACCCCCGGCGCCTCTGGCGCCGACCTCTCCAACATCATCAACGAGGCTGCCCTTCGCGCCGTGCGCATGGGCCGCAGCCGCGTGACCCAGGAGGACATCCAGGAGTCCGTGGAAGTGGTCATCGCCGGCGAGAAGCGCAAGTCCACGGTTCTCTCCGACAAGGAGAAAAAGATCGTGGCCTACCACGAGATCGGCCACGCCATGGTGGCGGCCGCCCAGAAGGGCCAGGCCCCGGTCTCCAAGATCACCATCGTGCCACGCACCTCGGGGGCCCTCGGCTACACCATGCAGGTGGAGGAGGACGAGCACTACCTGGTCACCAAGGAGGAGGCCATGGAGCAGATCGCCGTCATGTGCGGCGGCCGCTCGGCCGAGGAGCTCATCTTCAAGCAGGTGACTACCGGCGCCTCCAACGACATCGAGCGCGCCACGAAGCTCGCCCGCAACATGGTGACCCAGTACGGCATGAGCGACCGCTTCGGCATGGTGGCCCTCGGCCAGGTGCAGAACCGCTATCTCGGCGGCGACGCAGCCCTCACCTGCTCGGAGGGGACGGCGCAAGAGATCGACGACGAAGTCATGCGCATTGTCGAGGAGGCCCATCAAAACGCCCTCAAGATCCTGCGCGAGAACCAGTTCAAGCTCCACGAGCTGGCTCGCTACCTCCAGGTGAAGGAGACCATCACCGGCGAGGAGTTCATGGCCATCTTCACCCGCGACAACGACTTCCTGCCCAAGAGGGAGGACGACGCCTCCTAGGCACCGGCGCGGCATGCCGCGAGGGCCCCGGTGCGGATTCCCGTCCGCGCCGGGGCCCTCGCCGTTCGACGATCTGCGACCTAGCCCCGTGTCGCCCGCTCCTTGAGGGCGCCGGAGTTGTAGGCGTCCAAGAGCCTGCGCAGCTCCACGATGCGCTGGCGGATCTTCGCGCCGGTGTCGCTGTCCTCCACGAGCAGGGGCCGATCGGAGGTCTCGAAGCGGTCGGTGTCGCTCATGATGTCGGCGTTGAGGTCGAGCACGTCCCCGATGGAGGTGAAGGCGCGGTGCGCCTTGATGCGCAGGCCCGAGGAGTCGGAGATGAGGGTGTAGCCGGCGATACCCGTGGTCTTGTGGTAGGCGGTGCAGAAGCCGCCGTCGATGACCACGAGCTTGCCGCAGGAGCGCACCGGGCTCTCGCCGGAGCTCGCCTTGACCGGCGTGTGGCCGTTGACGATGTGTCCGTGCTCGGGGCTCACGCCGAACTCCCGGAGCACCTGCTTGCACACCGAGGGCGACTCGGTGAGCTCCCAGTAGGGGTCCCGGGGCTCCGCCCACGTCGCCTTGTCCGTGACGAAGGTGCGCTCGAACGTCTTCATGACCCTGCCCGAGAGCGGCGACGCGGGGCCGCACCAGAGGTAGTACATGAGGTCGAGGTTCCCCTGGTCGGGCTCCATCCAGGCTTGGCGCGCCTCGCGGTCCAGCCAGTCGAACAGGTCGCGCCCGGCCAAGCGCCGCCCGCGGAGCTCCACGGTACGAAACAGCCCGTCGCCCTCCGTCATGGGGACGCAGGCGTGGAAGAGCAGGTTGTCGTTGGAGATGCGGTAGAGGCTGCCGCGCTCGTAGAGAAACGCAACGTGGCGTCGCAGGCGCTCGGAGTCCGCGAAGGCCTCGGCCATGGCGTCGATCACCTCGCGTTCGCCGTCGGTGAGCGCAAGTGGGTCGGCCGGGTTGAGCGTGGGGAAGTCCACGGTGGCGAGCGGGGCGTCCCCTCCCGGCAGGTGCACACAGTCCCCCTCGACGTCCACGAGGGGCAGCAGGAGCCGGTCGTCCATAGCGAAGTCCGGGTTGCGGCGGATGAGCTGACCCTCGAGCTTGAAGAGGATGACCGAGATGGCCTTGTCGATGGGGGAGAGCACGTCGCCGTCGCGGTAGGTGCGCTCCGCGAACAGGGCGAGCTCGCGCATGGAGACGCCGTAGGAGCTCTCGAGGATGGAGAGCGCCCCGTAGCGCAGGTTGTTGCGCACCACGGCCGCCTGGCAGGCCAGCGACCCCGCGGCCGCGCCCATCCACACGATGTCGTGGTTGCCCCACTGGACGTCGGTGGAGGGCATCTCGAGGAGCCGGTCGCAGATGCGGTCGGCGTGGGGCCCGCGGTCGAAGAGGTCGCCCACGATGTGGAGGCGGTCCACGGCCAGGCGCTTGATGAGGGCGGCGAGCGACTCCACGAAGTCCGGGCCGCTCCCCGTGTCCACGATGGTGTCCACGATGCGCTCGTGGTAGCAGGAGCGGTCCTCCGACTGCCCGGCCTGGTCGCGGAGGAGCTCGTCGATGATGTAGGCGTAGGGCACCGGCATGGACTTGCGCACCTTGGACTGGGTGTAGGCCGAGGCGAAGTGCTTGGCCACCCGGAGGAGCCGCAGCAGGTGGACGCGCCACCAGGTGAGGTCGATGCCCCCGAGGTCGGACTCGGTCTTGGCGAGCTTCTCCTCGGGGTAGTAGATCAGGGTGCAGAGGTCGTCCTGCTCGGCCTGGGAGAGCCCGTCGCCGAACTCGGCGCGCACCCGCTCGCGGATGACGCCCGAGCAGTTGTTGAGGATGTGCTCGAACGCCTCGTACTCGCCGTGGACGTCGCTCATGAAGTGCTCGGTGCCGCGAGGGAGGCCGAGGATGGCCTCGAGGTTGATGATCTCGGTGAAGACCGACTGACGCGTGGGGAACTGCTCGCTCAGGAGCTCGAGGAAGCGCCCCTCGGTGCCGACGGGTTCCATGGCCCTCCTTCAGGGTGACCGGCGTTTCGGGGTCAACCGTAGCACGGCTCCGCGCACGGCCGCCGGCGGTCCACCCAACCTGCGCAGTGGTATTATCTCTTGCACATGTGCACACACGTCCCCACGTCTGGAGATGGCCCATGGCCAACAGCTACAAGAAGACCACCAACCTTCCCAAGACAGGCTTCCCCATGCGCGCCGGGCTCGCGTCGTCCGAGCCCAAACGCCTCGCCGCATGGGAGGAGGCCGACGTCTACGGCCTCGCGTGCGAGCAGAACCGCGGCAACGAGCCCTTCGTGCTGCACGACGGGCCCCCGTACGCAAACGGCCCCATCCACCTCGGCCACGCCCTCAACAAGACGGTGAAGGACTTCATCAACCGCTACCAGATCATGCGCGGTCGCGAGGTCTCCTACGTCCCCGGCTGGGACTGCCACGGCCAGCCCATCGAGCACAAGGTCGAGGAGCACCTGGGCACCGAGCGCTTCAACGCCACCGACCCGTCCGAGATCCGCTCCCTCTGCCGCCGGTTCGCCGTCGAGAACATCGACCTCCAGCGCCAGGGCTTCCGCCGCCTGGGGGTCCTCGGCGACTGGGAGCACCCCTACCTCACCCTCTCCAACGACCACGACGCCGCCGACATCGAGGTCTTCAAGCGCATCTGGGACACCGGCGCCATCTACCGTGGCCGCAAGCCCGTGCACTGGTGCACCCACTGCCACACGGCCCTCGCCGAGGCCGAGATCGAGTACGCCGACGTCACCGGCCCGTCCATCTACGTGGGCTACGCCATGGAGGACGTCCCCGAGGGCCTGGCCGACGCCGGCATGCCCGTCTCGGTCATGATCTGGACCACCACCCCGTGGACGCTGCCCGCCAACGCCGCCGTCGCCATGAAGCCCGAGGCCACCTACGTGGCCCTGGCCCACGACGGCCGCGCCTACATCGTGCTCGAGGACCTCGCCCCCCGCGTGGCCTCCGTCGCCGGCTGGGAGCCGGGACTCGTGGAGGTGGGCGGCGAGCCCTGGCGCGCCACGGCCGAGGAGCTCAGCGGCCTGCGCTACCACCAGCCCGTGTTCGACGACGTGCTCTGCCCCGTCATCACGGCCGACTACGTGGGCACCGAGGACGGCACCGGCATCGTGCACATCGCCCCGGGCCACGGCGCCGACGACTTCTACGCCGGCGTGGCCGCCGGCATCCCCGTGGTCATGCCCGTGGACGACGACGGCCGCTTCTACTCCGGCGACACCTGGGGCACCGGCGGCCCCTGGAGCGGCATGGAGGTCACCGAGGCCAACCCCAAGATCGTGCGGTGGCTCGAGGACCGCGGCGCCCTCGTGCACGCCGGCACCGTCGAGCACAGCTACCCCCACTGCTGGCGCTGCAAGAACCCGGTGATCTTCCGCGCCACCGACCAGTGGTTCGTCTCCATGGACGACACGGGCCTGCGCCGGCGCTCCCTCGACGCCATCGAGAACGAGGTCCGTTGGTACCCGGCCTCCTCCGTCAAGCGCATCCGCGCCATGGTGGAGGGCCGCCCCGACTGGTGCCTGTCGCGCCAGCGCGTGTGGGGCGTGCCCATCCCGTCGTTCACCTGCGCCGACTGCGGCGCCTCCGTCATGAACGACGCCACCCTCGACGCCGTTGTCGCCCTGTTCCACGAGAAGGGGTCCGACGCATGGTACACCGACGACCCGTCCTCCTACCTGGGCGACGCCGACGTGTGCCCCGAGTGCGGCGGCCACCACCTCGTGCCCGACCGCGACATCCTCGACGTCTGGTGGGACTCCGGCGTCTCCCACACCGCCGTCCTCAAGGATCGCGAGGGCCTCGCATTCCCGGCCGACCTCTACGTCGAGGGCTCCGACCAGCACCGCGGCTGGTTCCAGAGCTCCCTGCTCACCTCCATGGGCGCCTACTCGTGCCCGCCTTTCAAGGGTGTGCTCACCCTGGGCTTCACCTTGGACGGCCAGGGCCGCAAGATGAGCAAGTCGCTCGGCAACACCGTCGACCCCAACGAGATCTTCGACACCCTTGGCGCTGACATCGTGCGCCTCTGGGTGGCCTCGGTGGACTCCACATCCGACATGGCCTGCGACAAGGAGATCCTCGACCGCGTGTCCGACGCCTACCGCCGGTTCCGCAACACCTTCCGGTTCCTGCTCGGCGAGCTCGAGGGCCAGTTCGACCTCGACGCCGACGGCCTGCCCACCTCCGAGCTCACCGCCCTCGACCGGCTGGCACTCGCCCGCCTGTCCGAGGTGCACGCGCAGGTGGAGGAGGCCTACGGCGAGTACCGCTTCAACCAGGTCTACCGCCTGCTCTACGACTACGTGGTGACCGAGCTCTCCAACGGCTACCTCAACGCCACCAAGGACCGCATGTACTGCGACGCTGCCGACTCCGTCGCCCGCCGCAGCGCGCAGAACGCGTGGTACCAGATTCTGTCCATGCTGCTCCGCGACCTCCAGCCCATCCTCGCCTACACCTGCGACGAGGTCCTGGCCTACGTGCCGGCCTCCATGCGGGAGGGCAAGGGGTTCGCGGCGCTGCTCTCCTGGTACGAGGCGCCCATGGACGCCGCCGAGCGCGACGCCCTGCTGCCCGCCTACCGCGTGCTCACCGAGGTCCGCAACGCCTACACGAAGGCCTACGAGGAGGCCCTCGCCTCCGGTGCGGTCACGGAGAAGACCACCCAGGCCACGCGCGCGTCCGTCACGCTGCCCCAGGCGTCGCTCGACCTCCTCGCGCCCATGGCCGGCGACGTCGCGGAGTTCCTCGTGTGCTCCGAGGTCGAGCTCTCCTGCGGCGACGGGCTCGCCGTGACGGTGGCGCCCGCCCGCGGCGAGAAGTGCCCGCGCTGCTGGAACTGGCGCGAGCTCGGGGACGACGGGCTCTGCGACCGCTGCCACGAGGCCGTCTGCGCCTTGGAGGGCGATGCGTAGGACCATGGGCCGCAGCGCCCGCATGGGCCTCGCCCTGGCCGTCGCGGCGGCCTGCGTCGCCCTCGACCAATGGACCAAGGCCCTCGCCCTTGGCAATCTCGTCCCGGGCAGGCCCATGACGCTCGTGCCGGGCGTCATGGACCTGCTCCTGGTACGCAACACCGGGGCCGCCTTCTCCATCGGCGAGGGGGCGGGCTGGGTGTTCGTACTCGTCTGCCTCGTGGTCTGCGCCGCCGTGGCCGTGGCGCTCTGGCGCGCCCGCGACGTCCCGGTGCCGCTCGTGGTGTGCGCGGGCCTCGTGATGGGCGGCGGCGTGGGCAACCTCATAGACCGCGTGACCCGCGGGTGGGTCTGCGATTTCTTCGCCACCACGTTCGTGGACTTCGCCGTCTTCAACGTGGCCGACATCTTCGTCTGCACGGGCGTGGGGCTCGGCATCGTGCTCACGCTCGTCTGGGACGCCCGTCGGGCCCGCGAGGGCGAGGCCAAAGACGGCCGCGCCGCCCGCTCCGTGGCCCGCGGTGACACCGAGGGGACCGGAGGCCGCTCCGCGGCCGACCGGCTGCGCGGCAAGGGGGGCGGCCGCCGTGGCTGACCGCATCGTGAACCTCATGGTCGACGACGCCGGTGACGGCATGCGCATCGACGCCTGCCTGGCGTCCTTCGACGGCATGCCGAGCCGTAGCGCCTGCGCGAGGCTCGTGGGTGACGGCCGCGTGACCGTCAACGGCGTCTTTGTCCGCTCCAAGAGCGAGCCCGTGTCCATGGGCGACATGCTCCAGGTGACGATCGCCATCCCGGAGGTCCCGGCGGAGGGGGAGGGGCCCCTCCGCCCCGCCCCCATCGACCTCGACGTCCGCTTCGAGGACGATTACCTGCTCGTGCTCTCCAAGCAGGCGGGGCTCGTGTGCCACCCGAGCCCCGGCCACACCGACGACACCCTGGCCAACGCCCTCGTGGCCCGGTGCGGCTACGCGCACCTCGGCACGCTCCAGGGTGAGGACCGCCCCGGCATCGTGCACCGCCTCGACCGGGACACCTCGGGCCTCATGGTGGCGGCCAAGGACGACGTCACGCAGAGGGCGCTCCAGGACCTCATCCGCATGCGCACGCTTGACCGCCGCTACGTCACCCTCGTGCAGGGCTACGTGGCGCCTGAGACCGGCCTCGTGGACGTGGGCATCGCCCGCTCCACCCGCGACCGCCTGCGCATGGCCGCCACGGACGCCCCGGGGTCGCGGGAGGCCATCACCACGTTCACCACGCTCGAACGGTTCGAGGCCGGCCCCCGCGACGAGGGCTACTCGCTCCTCGAGTGCCACCTCTACACCGGCCGCACGCACCAGATCCGCGTCCACATGGCCCACATCCACCATCCCGTGGTGGGGGACCCGGTCTACAGGGCCGGCGACCCGAGGCGCAACCTCGGTCTCGACAGACAATTCCTCCACTCGTGGCATATAGAGTTCGATCATCCCCGCACCGGCGAGACCCTGTGCCTGGCAGACACGCTGCCGGCCGACCTGGCTGGCGTCCTCGACGCCCTGGCCGACCGCTCCATGGGCCGCACCGAGGCGGGGGAGCGCATCGTGCCTGCGCTCGGTCCAGCACGAGCCTGACAGAGAGGGAGCACCGTGGAGCTCACCCGCCTCGGCATCACGCCCATCGTCGTGTTCAACACGATCATCTTCCTGTTCTTCACCGTGGCGTTCTTCTACCAGATCGTCTACTTCCTCGTGGGGCTCCGCCGCGGCGAGGTGGAGCTGCCCGAGGCCAAGAAGAACCACCGCTACGCCTTCATGATCGCCGCCCACAACGAGGAGGTCGTCATCGGCCAGCTCGTGAGGTCGATCAAGGAGCAGGACTACCCGGCCGAGCTCATCGACGTCTACGTGGTGGCCGACGCCTGCACCGACGCCACGGCCGAGCGGGCCCGGGAGGCGGGCGCCTACGTCTACGAGCGCAACGACCTCGCCCGCAAGGGCAAGAGCTGGGCGCTCGACATGGGCTTCGACAACGTGCTCAACGAGAGGGGCGACGACTACTACGATGCCTTCATCATCTTCGACGCCGACAACCTGCTGTCCAAGGACTACGTCAGACAGATGAACAAGGTCGTCGACCTCGGATACCTGGCCGCCACGAGCTACCGCAACTCCAAGAACTTCGACTCCTCCTGGATCAGCTCCGCCTACGGCATCTGGTTCCTGCGCGAGGCGCGCTTCCTCAACAACGCGCGCATGATGCTCGGCACCGGCTGCGCCATCTCGGGCTCGGGCTGGATGGTCTCCAACAAGATCATCCGCTCCATGCACGGCTGGGCCTTCCACACCCTCACCGAGGACATCCAGTTCTCCACGTTCTGCGCCGCCAACGGCATCCGCATCGCCTACGCCCCCGCCGAGTTCTTCGACGAGCAGCCCGTGACCCTCAAGGCGTCCTGGATCCAGCGCATGCGGTGGACCAAGGGTTTCTACCAGGTGTTCTTCTCCTACGGTGGCGACCTTGCCCGTGGCATCGGCTTCGGCAGGTTCTCGAGCTACGACATGCTCATGACCATCGCCCCGGGCATGATCCTCACGCTCCTGTCGGCCATGGTCAACGCCACCTACCTCGTGGTGGGCTCCATCAGCCACGGCTTCCTGGCCACCCAGTCCGAGATCGCCATGTGCGTGGGCTCCCTCGTCATGACCTTCGCCTCCATGTACCTGGTCTTCTTCGTGCTCGCCCTGCTCACCACCGTGGCCGAGCGCAGGCACATCCACGCCACCAAGCGCTGGCGCGTCTGGGCCAACGTCCTCACGTTTCCGTTCTTCATGATGACCTACATCCCCATCACCGTGATCGCCCTGTTCAAGAAGGTCGAGTGGGTGCCCACCAAGCACGAGTTCGCCATGTCCGTGGACCAGGTCACGGCCGACTGACGCTGCTCCGAAGGCTGCCGGGTGCGCTATCATCATGCGATACCGCCGTCGTGCGGGGCCCGACACCTGTGAAAAAAGGAGCTGCCATGGCAACGTTCTTCCCTGGTGAGTCGCACACCTTCTCCGAGTACCTCCTGGTACCCGGGTACTCCTCCTCTGAATGCGTCCCCGGGAACGTGAGCCTTGCCACGCCCCTGGTCAAGTTCCGCCGTGGCGAGGAGCCGGCCCTCACCCTCAACACCCCCATGGTCTCGGCCATCATGCAGTCGGTCTCCGGCCCGCGCCTCGCCATCGCCCTGGCCCAGGAGGGCGGCATGAGCTTCATCTACGGCTCCCAGACCGCCGAGGACGAGGCCCGCATGGTGCGCGAGGTCAAGGCCTACAAGGCCGGTGTCGTCACCTCGGACTCCAACCTCACGCCAGACATGACCCTGGCCGAGGTCATGTGCCTCAAGGAGCGCACCCACCACTCGGCCATGCCCGTCACCGACGACGGCGGCCCCCACGGCCGGCTCCTCGGCATCGTCACCTCCCGCGACTACCGTCCCAGTCGCGACGCCGCCGACAAGCCCGTCCGCGACTTCATGACCCCCATCGACCGCGTGGTCACCGCCCCGGCCTCCTACACGCTCTCCGAGTGCAACGACATCATCTGGGAGAACAAGCTCAACCAGCTCCCCATCGTCAACGACGACGGCACCTTGGTGGGCATGGTGTTCCGCAAGGACTACGACTCCCACAAGTCCAACCCCAACGAGCTGCTCGACTCCTCCAAGCGCTACATCGTGGGCGCCGGCATCAACACCCGCGACTACGCCGAGCGCGTGCCACTGCTTGTGGAGGCCGGCGCCGACGCCCTGTGCATCGACTCCTCCGAGGGCTTCTCCGAGTGGCAGTCCCGTACCCTGTCCTGGATCCGCGACAACTACGGCGACGCCGTCAAGGTCGGTGCCGGCAACGTGGTGGACGCCGAGGGCTTCCGTTTCCTGGCCGACGCCGGCGCGGACTTCGTCAAGGTGGGCATCGGCGGCGGCTCCATCTGCATCACCCGCGAGCAGAAGGGCATCGGTCGCGGCCAGGCCTCGGCCCTCATCGACGTCTGCGAGGCCCGCGACCGCTACTTCGAGGAGACCGGTGTCTACGTGCCCGTGTGCTCCGACGGCGGCATCGTGTACGACTACCATATGACCCTGGCCCTGGCCATGGGCGCCGACTTCCTCATGCTCGGCCGCTACTTCGCCCGCTTCGACGAGAGCCCCACCGAGCGCGTCACGGTCAACGGATCCTACATGAAGGAGTACTGGGGCGAGGGTTCCGCCCGCGCCCGCAACTGGGCGCGCTACGACCTCGGCGGCGACAAGAAGCTGAGCTTCGTCGAGGGCGTCGACTCCTACGTGCCCTATGCCGGCCCCCTGCGCGACGGCGTCCAGAACTCCCTGCTCAAGATCCGCTCCACCATGTGCAACTGCGGGGCCCTCACTCTGCCCGAGCTCAAGGAGAAGGCACGCCTCACCTTGGTCTCGGCCACGTCCCTCGTGGAAGGCGGGGCCCACGACGTGGTGCTCAAGGAGCCCAACCAGCAGGTTACGCTCAATTTCAACTAGGCTCCTGTCGGGTGCGAACCGTCCGGCTCGCAGCCCAGCCCCGCTAGCCCCCTGGGACCTCTCGTCTCAGGGGGCTTTTCTGTGCCTCCACGCCCCTCACCGTCTCCATGGCCGCAGGCAAGACGGGCACCGCCCACACCATCGACATCGACGCGGGGGTCAAGGCGGACCTCACCCTTGCCGGGGTGAACATCTCCACTGCCGCCCGCTCTCCCATCAACCTGGTCACCAACTCCGACGAGGACGGCGACGGGGTCAAGGTCCGCAACGCCGCCGACATCGTCGACAAGACCACCCTGCACCTGACCCTGGCCGACGGCTCCTCCAACTCCCTGGTCAACACCGTTACGGGGGCCAACGGCTGGCCGGCCATCCGTTGCGGTTGGGGCTCGGTGCTGATCGTCGACGACGCCCGCACCAACGTCCGCGCCGGCGGTTCCAAGTTCGACCTCTCCGACATCGTCACCCCGGCCGACGGCAAGGTGGCGGCCGACGTCACGCTCCTGGACGGCACCGAGCTCAAGACGGACGACCCCCTGACCCGTCTCGAGTCGTCCCATCCCGGCACCCTCACCGTGCAGGGTGGCGGCCACTCCGCAGGCATCGGTTCCGGGCCCAAGGAGAACGCTGGCACCATGGTCTTCAACGGCGGCATCGTCTCGGCGAAGCCCCTGCCGTTCAACAGCAGCAACTGGAGCTATGCCAACGGGTCCGCCATCGGTGGCGGCTCGGCCGGCTCCGGCACCGTGACCATCTTCAACGGCGGCCGCATCACCGCCCAGGGAGGCTCCTGCGGCACCGCCATCGGCGCCGGCTTCGGCTACCACGACATGACCGGCCACCACGGGTGCACCGCCAAGGCGGATGCCATCGTGGTCCCGGCTAACAAGGCGGAGAACATCTACTCCTACGGCTACACGTTCTTCGACGTGCCTGTGAGGGGGTCCGCCTTCGACGGCGGCGCGCTGCAGAGCGGCGGGTACAACGCCTACTTCACCGTGGCCGGCGACATCTACATCAACGGTGGCTTCGTCAACGCCATCGCCGCGTACCACGGCAACGCCATCGGCCAGTGCTGCGCCCACGGCCCGGCGTCCAACCTGAACCACATCATCAAGGTGACCGGTGGCACCGTCATCACCTCGGTGGGCAACAAGACCTCCACCAACCCCACCATGTACGCCGTGGGCGCGGCCCAGGGCTACACCATCGTCACCGGCGGCTCCGTCATGGTCGAGAACCGCACCGACGGCACCTACTCGCCCATGTTCCAGGGCATCGGCGACACCGCCTTCAACACCCAGGGGGTGGAGAGCTGGGACGACGTCGAGGCCTTGGGCGGCTCCTTGCCCGACACCGACAAGGTGCAGATGCTTACCATCAACCTCTCGAGCGAGTTCGACGAGTCCGAGAACAAGACCGTGCCGGTGACCAAGTGGAAGCTCGAGGTCGACAACCAGGTCCAGGCTTACGGGTCGCCCTCCTACCTCAACGACGGAAGGCTCTATCTGTGGCTGCCGGCCACCGCCACGGGCAAGAACGTGACGGTCACCATGTCCTACCTCGACAACGACGGCGTCGAGCACGACATCGAGCCCATGTACGTCGAGGAGGTGGGCGGCTCCCAGGGCTCCACCCTCAAGCGCTACATCGACATCGACGTCGACAAGCTCACCGACGAGCAGAAGGAGTACTTCTCCGGGCTTCAGAAGGCCTACGACGGCCTGCCCTTCGAGACCCTCACGGTCTCTGATGAGAAGCCCATCGACACCACGCCCTTCGAGACCAACGGCAAGCTGCTCACGGACCCCACCAAGCTCGAGGTGAGCTATCAGGCCTACGACGGCGAGGGGGGCAGCCCACTGCCTGGGAGCTCCGTGATCCACGACGGGAAGATGCCTGCCGACACCGGCACCTTCCGCTTTCAGCTCATCTCCAAGCAGTTCGCCGAACAACCGGGCTTCATGGAGAACTACTGGGGCCACCGCATCACCGGCTGGTCGAGCGTGACGCCGGTGCCGGCGGTGGTCAAGATCTCCGAGGCCGACGGGACCGCCTGGGTGCGCCTGGCCGACGACGGCAGCTACGAGCTGGTGAAGGAGACCGACACCGAGCCCGGCAACCGCCTCCGCCTGGCCTTCACCTTGCGCAGCGCCAAGGGGACCGCCGTGACCTGCAAAGCCCCCACCGGGTCGTTCCAGGTGCTCATCGACGGCAAGCCCGTGGGCGAGGCGGTGCCGCTCACCGAGGAGGCCATGAAGGCCTCTCCCGGCTCCTCCATCGCGATCAAGGAGGGCGCCACCGACGCCTCGGCCAACACCCCCGCGGCCGTGGCCGGCGAGTCTGGCCGCTGGGAGACCCAGGTGGTCTACTACCTCGACCCGACGCGCCTCGACGGCGCCCTGGACGTGCTCGACGGATCGTCCGGCAACAGCCACGACGTCACCGTGCGCTACATCCCCGACAAGAACTATGTGGAGGGCACCGAGGCCAACCCCGAGAACGAGGCCACCAGGCCCACCACCATCGTCCCGGTGAAGCCGGAGGGCACCGTGAGCCCCGACGACCCGGACAAGGTCGAGGTGGAGGACGGCAAGGACCCCGACCCCGGGACGCCCGACCCCGACAACCCCACCGGGAGGCTCCAGGTGGTCCGCAAGACGGTCACCGTCAACTACGGCGACTTCCACAGTGAGGACGCCGAGGTGGAGGACTTCTTCGGACTCGCCCTCACCTCGACCTCTTCCGCGCCGGGCTCCTTCTCGGTCTCCAACGGGGCCGTGGCCGACCTGGTGTGCGGCGAGGACGGAAAGCCGGTCCTCGACGACGGCAGGCTCCAGGTGCGCGTCAACAGCTGCGGCACGTCGACGATCGTCTTGGAGCAGGGGGCCAACGCCCTCTATACCGGCATCAAGTACATCATCACCGTCAACGTGCGGCCCGACCCTGGCATCGTGCCCCACGTCCAGATCCGCCTCACCTGGCGAAACCTCACCGCCTCCGAGGGCGAGGGCCTCGCCCCTGTGGCCAGGCTCATGGTCCGCGCCCTGGGCGCCGCCGACTCCGCCCTCCCCGCGCCCCTGGCGTCGGTCGGACGCGCCCACACGCCCCCGCGCCCCGGCGACGTCATCGAGTACACGGTGACCGGCCTCAACCTCACCCCCGGCTCCGCCTGGCAGGCCGCCGAGCTCACCGATGCCATCGACGAGAGGCTAGAGTTCGACAACGACTCGGTGCAGATCTGCCCCAACTACCCCACGCGAACCGACAAGAGCACCGACCTCGGTTCCGACGCTTTCTACGAGGGCTTCGACTGGGACGCCCTGACCTGGTCCGACGTCGACCCGGCGCACTTCACCTACCAGAGGCCCACGCTCACCAAGGGGGTGGGCACCGTCTACGGCGGCCAGTCCACCTCGGTGCGCTTCCGCGCCACGGTGGGGATCGACAAGGGCCTCGGGGACAGGCCGGGCGACGACGGCAGGCTCCCCGAGATCTCCAACCTGCCCGGTGGCGGCGGTGGCTACGGCAAGGACGAGGCCGACCTCGACCCCGGCGAGGAGGCGGTGCCTGTCGCGCCGCTCCCCGAGGAGAACGTCGTGGTCGTCGGCGGGGGCGACCCCGAGCCCGGGAAGCCGTCGGTGCCCGAGCCCACCCCCGTCCTGCCCAAGGACCCCGTGGCCGCCGACATCCTCACCACGGTCGAGGTGGGGCATGTCGAGCACCGCGAGGAGCACGACGACGACCGCATCCTCGTGGGCGACGTGTTCCGCGTGACGGCCACCTCCACCAACCGGGCGCCCGACTCGAAGCTGGCGAACGCCGTGATCAAGGTGACCCTCCCCGAGGGCATGAGGCCCAAGGCGGGGACCATCCGCCTCACCGATGCCGGCGGCACCGTCTACGAGGTGCCCAACGGCGCCTACGACCCCGAGACCGGCATCGTCGCCGTCAACGCCGGCGACCTCTACGGCGGCGAGAGCGCCCGCCTGACCTTCGACGTCGAGGTGGTGTCGGTCTCTCCCGACGGCTCCGACCCCTCCGCCCCGCCCGTCACCGGCTCCACCCTGGGCGAGACGCCCACCGACGAGTGGGAGCGCGAGCACCCCGACCCCGACGACCCCGACGGGCCCCAGGACCCTGTCCCCGACCCCGTGCCCGGCACACCCTTCGTGCCCGGCGCCCCCTGGTCCGACCTGGAGGACGAGCTCGTCTCCACGCCCCCGGCGAGCGACCCCGACATGCCCCCCGTGCTGCCGGCCAGCCCCCGGCTCCCCGGCGACGGGGCCGAGGCCGACGTGCGCGTCACCAAGACCGCCGACAACCTGAGCAGGGACGACGGCACCACCCGGGTGGGCGACACGGTGCGCTACGCCGTCAAGGTGGAGAACGTCGCCGCACAGACCGCCTGGTACGACGTGGTCGTGGCCGACAGGCTCCCCGTGGGCCTCGAGCCCGTGGCGGGCTCCACCTCGATCACCGGCCCCGACGGGGTCCGCCGCGAGGTGCCCGACGACGCCTACGACCCCGCCACCCGCCGCCTCGCCGTGACCGCCGGCGACCTGCACGGGCCCGCCGCGGCCACCCTCGTCTTCGACGTGACCGTCACCGACGGGGCCGTGGGCGCCGACGTGGGCAATGTGGCCGACGCGTTCGGCACCGCCCCCGCCGACGTCGACCTCGACACGGTGGCCCCGGGCGCCCAACGCCCCGCGGGCGGGGAGCCCTTCGTGCCGTCGGACGGTTGGGACGCGTGGCTTGCCGGCAGGTCCCCCGTCTCCAACCCGGATCCGGCCTACCCCGACGGCGTCGGCGCTTCCGGCGGCGTTCTCCCGTCGGACGACGGCGTCTCCGGCGGCGCCCCAGGCGCATCCACCCTGCCCGCCACGGGCTCCGGGCATCCCGGGACCCTGCTGCCCGCCACCTCCGACGTCGCCTCCATGGTGCCGGCGCTCGCGGGCGCGGCCACGGCCGGCACCCTCTGCCTCGCCCTCGTCCTGAAAAGGAGGCGCTAGGGGAGGGGACCCGGCGGTTCCTGCAGAGGGGGGGCGGTCGGCCATCGGCCCGGCCGCCCCCTTTCTCCGCGCGGGGGGCTGGCTGCCTGGGCGGCCGACGCCATTTGCTAGAATCCCATGAGCATGAGCGATCCGGCCCCTGTGGGGGCCGTCACCGAGAAGGAGTCTTCCATGGGCGACCACAGCGAGCACGAAGGGCGCGTCCCCGTCTACGACGCGGGCGCCATCGAGGAGAAGTGGCAACGCGTCTGGGAGGAGCGGGGCCTCTTCCGCGCCGCCGACGACGGCCGTCCCAAGAAGTACGTCCTCGAGATGTTCCCGTACCCCTCGGGCGACCTCCACATGGGCCACGCCCGCAACTACACCATCGGCGACGCCATGGCGCGCCAGGCCCACATGCAGGGCTTCGACGTCCTGCACCCCATCGGGTTCGACGCCTTCGGCCTCCCTGCGGAGAACGCCGCCATCAAGCACCGCACGCAGCCCGCCAAGTGGACCTACGGCAACATCGACCAGGCCGTGGCCACCATGCGCCGCATGGGCTTCTCCTACGACTACGACCGCATGGTGAGGACCTGCGACCCCTCCTACTACCGCTGGGGCCAATACCTCTTCCTCAAGATGTGGGAGAAGGGCCTCGTCGACCGCCGCACGTCGCCGGTCAACTGGTGCCCCACCTGCAACACCGTGCTCGCCAACGAGCAGGTCACCGAGGGGCGCTGCTGGCGCTGCGGCACCGTGCCCGAGCGCCGCGAGCTCACCCAGTGGTACCTCAAGATCACCGACTACGCCGAGGAGCTCCTCGACGACATCGACCGCCTCGACCGCTGGCCCGAGCGCGTGAGGCAGATGCAGCGCAACTGGATCGGCAAGTCCGAGGGTGCCGAGATCGACTTCGCCCTGGCCGACGCCTCCGGCGAGCCCACCGACCTCAAGATCACGGTGTTCACCACGCGCCCCGACACGCTCTTCGGCGCCAGCTTCTTCCTGCTCGCACCCGAGTACCCGCTGGTCCACGAGCTCGTGGACGGCACGGAGTACGAGGGGGCCGTGCAGGAGGTCATCGACATCGCCGAGGCCACGAGCGCGGTGGACCGCCAGTCCAGCGAGGTGGAGAAGCACGGCGCCTTCACGGGCCGCTACATGGTGAACCCGGTCAACGGTCGGCTCCTGCCCATCTGGGTGGCCGACTACGTCATCACCGACTACGGCACCGGCGCCGTCATGGGCGTCCCCTGCGGCGACGAGCGCGACTTCCAGTTCGCCCGCAAGTACGGCCTGCCCGTCCCGCCGATCATCCTCCAGGAGGACGACCCTCTCTTCGACGGGCTCTCCGGCCAGGAGGACCTCGTGGTGACCGACGTGCCCTGGGACCACGCCATGGACGCCGAGGGCGTCATGGTGCAGTCCGGCCCGATCACGGGCATGCGCGGCGGCAAGCGCTCCGAGGCCGCCAAGGCCGTCGTCGACCTGCTCGCAGGGCGCGGGCTCGCCCGCGAGGCCGTGAACTTCCGCCTGCGCGACTGGCTCATCAGCCGCCAGCGGTACTGGGGCAACCCCATCCCGGCCGTCCACTGCGAGCACTGCGGCATCGTGCCCGTGCCTGAGGACCAGCTGCCCGTGACGCTGCCCGAGGGCCTGGACCTCGCGGCGGGGGAGACCCTGGCCGAGTGCCCCGAGTTCTACGAGACCACGTGCCCCGTGTGCGGCGCCCCGGCCCGCCGCGAGACCGACACCATGGACACCTTCACGGACTCCAGCTGGTACTACCTGCGCTACTGCGACCCGCACAACGACCACGAGCCCGTGGGCCGCGCGGCGGCCGACCGCTGGATGCCCGTGGACAACTACATCGGCGGCATCGAGCACGCCATCCTGCACCTGCTCTACTCGCGCTTCTGGACCAAGGTCATGCGCGACCTCGGCATGGTCTCGTGCGACGAGCCCTTCACCGACCTGCTCTGCCAGGGCATGGTCAAGGACGAGAACGGCGAGGTCATGTCCAAGTCCAAGGGCAACGTCGTGGCGCCTGCGAGCGTCATCGAGCCCTACGGAGCCGACACCATGCGCCTCGCCATCCTGTTCATCGCGCCGCCGGAGAAGGACTTCGACTGGGACCCCCAGGCCGTGGCCGGCTGCAACCGCTTCCTCAAGCGCGCGTGGAAGAGCGTGTGGGAGGCCTCATGCTCCGCGACGCCGGGCGCCGAGCCCTCCATGGACGCGCTCGACGACGAGGGCAGGAAGCTCCTGCGCGCCGTGCACCGCCTGGGCATCAAGTGCACCGACGACTACGGGCGTAGGCAGTACAACACCGCCATCTCGGCGCTCATGGAGCTCGTGAACGCCGGCAACGCCTACCTCGCCGCCACGGCCTCCGGGGAGCGCGACGGCGCCCTCATGGCCCGCTACGCCCACGACCTCGTGGCCATGCTCTCGCCCGTCTGCCCCCATTGGGCCGACGAGCTCGCCTCCGAGGCCCTCGGCATGGAGGGCTCCATGTACGACGAGCCGTGGCCCACGTTCGACGCCGACCTCACCCGCGAGGACACCGTCGAGATCGTCGTCCAGGTGCTCGGCAAGATCCGCGCCCGCATCCAGGTGGCGCCCGACGCGCCCCGCGAGGAGCTCGAGCGCGCAGCGCTCGAGGCCGTGGCTCCCCAGCTGGAGGGCAAGGACGTCGTCAAGGTGGTCGTCGTCCCCGGCAAGCTGGTGAACGTCGTCGCCAGGTAGCAGGCCGCAGGGCCCGTCCCATCGGGACGGGCCCTTTTTCGTTCCCTCTGCCCATGCGCGGCGCCCCCGAATTTCCCGGAACCGCGCAAATTCGATATATTGGCTGAAAGATATCGGCGAACACCGGCCGCCCCCGGGACCATGGGACCGGGGGAGGGGCCGTCAGGAGGTCCCCCATGAAGTGCCCCCAATGCGGTAAGGACCTTGGAAGCGACCTGCTCCCCGCGCGCTGCCCCGACTGCGGGGCCAACCTCCGCGACCCGGCCCTCGTCTCCGGGTCCCGGGACGCCGGCGCCTCCCGCCGCTCCGTCGAGGGGCTCACGGGCATCGGGAAGGGGAGCACCAAGGACCGTGGCCGCCACAGGGTCCAGCTCGCCCTCGCCGTCCTGATCGTGGCCGTGTTCTGCGTCGGCGTCGTCTGGATGGTGCGGTGGGCCCAGGGGACCCTCAGTCGGGTGCCCGACGTCGTGGGCTGGCGCTACGAGCGCGCCGAGAAGGAGCTCAAGGCCCTCGGCTACGACGTGGATCGCGAGGACGTGGCCACCAAGGACGCCTCCGCCGGCATCGTCGTCTCGGCCGACGTCCCCGAGGGGGGCTCCGGCACCGCCCGGCTCCAGGTGGCCACGGCGCGCACGATGCCCGACGTCGCCGGCATGGGGCTCGAGGAGGCGGAGGCGGCCCTCGACGGGGCGGCCATCCCCTACGCCGTGGAGGAGCGCACGGGGGACGGCGAGGACGGCCGGGTCCAGGGGGCGTCGCTCGAGGCGGGGCGCGAGGTGGTGGGCGACACCACCGTCACCCTCTACGTGACCAGGCTGCCGCGCGTGCCCGACGTCATGGGCAAGACCCGCCAGGAGGCCGTCGCGGCCCTCTCCGAGGCCGGCCTCGGCTACGAGGTGGAGAGCGTCCCCCACGAGGACGGCAAGGCCGTGGGCACCGTCGTCTCGGTGGACCCGGCGGCCGGTACCGCCGTCAAGCCTGGCGACAAGGTGAGGATCGGCGTGGTGTCCCAGCGCAAGAGCCTCTCCCAGGCCACTGCGGAGCAGGCGGTGGCGGCCGTGTACGACGCGGTGTCCCCCGGTGACTCCATCGGCTCCGCGCTCTCCGCGCTGCTCTCGCCCGAGTCGCCCTTCGCCGGCAAGGGCGCCCACGAGGTCTGGTACGGCATGGTCAAGGCGGCCGGCGGCCACGAGGGCGTGGACGCGCGGATCCAGTCGCTGCCGCGGTCGGTGAGCTCCGCCTCCATCGACGTGTCCGACGACGGCTCCTCGGCGGAGGCCCGCGTGTCGGTGCACTGGGACTGGACGTCCCTGGGCGACGGCTACCAAGGCGTGACGTCCGACGACCTCCACACGATCACCATGACCTTCGACGACGAGGGCCGGCTCCTGACGTTCTACGACCCCCAGACCGATGTCCCGGCCTACCGGGTGGAGTCCTGACCCTCGATTGTGGAGACTTGACGGTCGTCGGCGCCCCATGCCATACTGGGCACCGTAAACATGCAGTTCAATCGGGAAGTGGGAGCGTTCGTCGCCCCGCTTCCTTTTTTTGGGAAGGTGGGCCATGGCTGTCAAGGACATCAGGTCGCGGCTTCTGGAGGCCCTCGAGGCCGAGGCTGCCGCCCACGGGGCGGACATCGTCGACGTCGAGGTGGCCGGTGCGTCCAAGGCGCCCGTCGTCCGGGTTCGCGTCGACCGGGCCGAGCCCGGCGAGCCCGTCTCCCTCGACGAGGTGGCCTCCCACAACGGGTGGGTCGGCGACGTCGTCGAGGCGCTCGACCCCTTCCCGGGCTCCTACACCCTCGAGGTCTCCTCGCCGGGCCTCGACCGGCCCCTGCGCCGCCCTGCCGACTTCGAGCGCTTCGTCGGCGAACCCGTGCAGGTGCGCATGGCGGGCCACGGGGGTCGCCGCACCTTCACCGGCACCCTCATGGGCCTCCAGGGCGACGACGTCGTCGTGGAGTGCGACGACGGTACCCACGCCCTGCCCCTCGCCGACGTCCAGTCGGCCAAGCTGAGGCCCGTCTTCTAGGGCGCGGGCTCCCCGGAGCCAACGCCCGTTTTCCCAGCCACCCACAAGAGGAAGGGGTGCCGCAGATGGCCGCCACCCACGACAACGAGAAGAACAACGAGATGATGGAGGCCCTCATGGCGCTCTGCCATGAGAAGCACATCGACGAGCTCTACCTGCTCGACCGCCTCGAGCAGTCGCTCGCCAAGAGCTACGCCGACCTCGACCCCGACCGCTTCCCCGACGGCGCCAAGGTCACCATCGACCGCACATCGGGCCGGTTCTTTCTCTACCGTCTGGTCCCCGAGGGCGAGCCCGACCCCGAGACCGGCGAGTACACCGAGTTCCGCGAGGAGGCCGTAGACGACCCCGGCATCTCCCGCATCGCCGCCCTCCACGCCAAGAGCGAGATCGCGGCCATCACCCGCAACGCCGCCCGCCAGATGATCTACGAGGAGTTCTCGGAGCGCGTCGGTGACATCATCACCGGCACCGTCATCCAGTCGGTCCCCGACTTCACCATCATCAAGATCCGCGAGGGCATCGAGGCCGAGCTCCCGCACTTCGACCTCCGCAAGAACAACGAGGAGCGCCAGGAGCGCAACGAGCGCCCCGCCGGCGAGCGCTACCGCCACGGCGACCGCATCAAGGCCCTCATCATCGAGGTCCGCGACCCGCAGGCCCGCATCCAGCCCGTCCGCGGCGAGTTCTCCCGCCCCTCCATCGTGGTCTCCCGCTCCCACCCCGACCTGCTCCGCCGCCTCTTCGAGCTCGAGGTCCCCGAGATCTACGACGGCGTGGTGGAGATCGAGTCCATCGCCCGCGAGCCCGGCCGTCGCTCCAAGGTGGCCGTGAGCTCCCTGGACGACCGTCTCGACCCCGTGGGCGCCTGTGTCGGCCCCAAGGGCAGCCGCGTGCGCACCGTGGTCTCCGAGCTCCGCGGCGAGCGCGTCGACGTCGTGCTCTGGAGCGACGACCCCGCCAAGCGCGTGGCCAACGCCCTGTCGCCCGCCAAGGTGACCCGCGTCATCGTCGACCCCGAGCACACCTACGCCACGGTGATCGTGCCCGACGACCAGCTCTCCCTGGCCATCGGCAAGGAGGGCCAGAACGCCCGGCTCGCCGCGCGCCTCACCGGTTACCATATCGACATCAAGAGCGAGGGGATCGCCCGCGACCTCATCGCGAAGATGCGCAAGAAGGCCGAGGCCGCCGAGGACCTCATCGATCAGGACCAGGAGCAGCCCGCCACGCGTTGCGCCCACGTCTCCGAGAATGGGACGCAGTGCCGCAACATGGCCCGGCCCGGCTCCAAGTACTGCGGCGTCCACGAGGCCGCCGCGGAGGGGGAGAGCCTCCTCGACCGCGAGTACGACGCGATCGACACGTCCGATGACCCCGATTCCCTGATCTAAGGCGCATCAGGTCCCCGTCGTTCAGGTTCCAGGAAGGTTAGGTTGCATGGCAAAGACGCGCGTCAGCGAACTCGCCAAGGAGTTCGGCATCACGAGCAAGGAGATGCTCTCCCATCTCAAGGACATGAAGATTCCGGCGAAGTCCGCGTCGTCGGCCCTGGAGGACGCCTACGTCTCCATGGTGCGCAAGAAGCTCGCCCCCCAGCTCAAGGCCCGCGAGGAGGAGCTCCGCGCCGCCCAGGAGGCCGAGGAGGCCGCCCGTAGGGCAGAGGAGGAGGCCCGCCGCGCCGCCGAGGAGGCCGCCCGCCGCGAGGTCGAGGAGCGCCGCCAGCGCGAGCGCGCCGAGGAGGAGCGCCGCCGCGCCGAGGAGGAGGCCCGCCGCGCCGCCGAGGAGGCCAAGGCCGCCGAGGAGGAGCGCCGCCGCGCCGAGGAGGCCGAGCGCAACCGCGTGAAGGACACCGCGCCCAAGAGCATGCCCAAGTTCACCAGCCTGCTGGAGCAGATCGCCCAGCAGGAGGAGGTGCTCAAGCAGAAGAAGGAGGAGGAGGCCAAGCGCCGCGAGGAGGACAAGGCCAAGCGCGCCTCGCGCCCCCAGGAGCGCCGCGGCGGCGGCCGTCAGGACCGTCGCGGGCCGGCCGCCATGGACGTGGCCCCCTCGCCGGAGAAGGCCGCGGCCTCCAACCGGCACAACAAGCGCCACCACGGCCACGAGGGCCCCGACGAGGACCGCTACAGCCGCATGGCCCGCTCCGCCGAGGAGTACAACCGCGAGCGCGTCCTCGAGGACGCCCGCGCCTCCGTCGAGGAGGCCAGCCGCGAGTCCACCGGCCGCCGCAAGAAGCGCAAGGAGCACAGGAAGGCCCAGGCCGCCCAGGCGGCCAAGGAGCAGGCCATCCAGGAGGCCCTGGCCAACGACCAGGACATCTCCAAGCTCGACGTCGTGAAGGTGCCGCAGGGCGCCACCGTGGCCGAGCTCGCCGACCTCCTCGACATCCCGGCCTCCGACATCGTCAAGCGCCTCTTCCTGCTCGGCACCCCGCTCACCATGACCCAGTCGATGTCCGACGAGCTCATCGAGCTCGTGGCCGACGACCTGGGCCGCGAGGTCAAGGTCATGACCAAGGAGGAGGAGAACTCCTTCACGTTCTACGACGACCCGGCCGACCTCCTGCCGCGCGCCCCCGTGGTCACCGTCATGGGCCACGTCGACCACGGCAAGACCTCCACCCTCGACGCCATCCGCCACACCGGCGTGGCCGAGGGCGAGGCCGGCGGCATCACCCAGCACATCGGCGCCTCCCAGGTGAAGATCAACGGCCGCACCATCACCTTCGTCGACACCCCCGGCCATGAGACCTTCACCGCCATGCGCGCCCGCGGCGCCAAGGTGACCGACATCGTGGTCCTGGTCGTGGCCGCCGACGACGGCGTCATGCCCCAGACCATCGAGTCGATCAACCACGCCAAGGCCGCCGGCGTGCCCATCGTCGTGGCCGTCAACAAGATCGACCGCGACGACGCCAACCCCGACCGCGTGCGCCAGGAGCTCACCGAGTACGGCGTCATCCCCGAGGAGTGGGGCGGCGAGAACATGTTCGTCAACATCTCCGCCAAGAAGAACATGGGCATCGACGAGCTGCTCGAGACCATCCTGCTCCAAGCCGACGTCCTCGAGCTCAAGGCCAACCCCAACACCTTCGCCTCCGGCTACGTCCTCGAGGCCAAGCTCGACCGCGGCCGCGGCTCGGTGGCCACGCTGCTGGTCAACCGCGGCACCCTCCACGTGGGCGACGCCCTGGTCGCCGGCATGAGCTACGGCCGCGTCCGCGCCATGCTCGGCCAGAACGGCCAGCCCGTCACCGAGGCCGGCCCGTCCGACCCGGTGGAGATCCTGGGCCTGTCCTCGGTGCCCGCCGCCGGCGACGAGTTCCGCGTCTTCCAGGACGAGCGCGACGCCCGCGACCTCGCCGAGTCCCGCTCCCTCAAGGCCCGTATCGAGGAGCAGAACAAGGTCAAGCACGTCACCCTCGAGAACCTCTTCGACACCATGGAGGACGCCGAGGTCAAGGAGCTCAACCTCGTGGTCAAGGCCGACGTCCAGGGCTCCATCGAGGCCCTCTCCGACGCCTTGGGCAAGATGGACCAGTCCGAGGTCCGCATCAACATCATCCACAGCGCCGTGGGTGCCATCTCCGAGACCGACGTCATCCTCGCCGACGCCTCCAACGCCATCATCATCGGCTTCGGCGTGCGCCCGGAGGCCAAGGCCCGCGCCGCGGCCGAGCGCGACAATGTCCAGATCAAGTGCTACCAGGTCATCTATAAGGCCATCGAGGACATCGACGCCGCCCGTGTGGGCATGCTCAAGCCCACGGAGGAGGAGGTCCAGACCGGCGTCGCCGAGGTCCGTGACACCTTCAAGGTGCCCAAGGTCGGCATCGCCGCCGGCTGCATGGTGACCGAGGGCGAGATCTCGCGCGACGACTCCGTGCGCCTCACCCGCAACGGCATCGTGGTCTTCGACGGCAAGATGGCCTCCCTGCGCCGCTACAAGGACGACGTCAAGAGCGTCAAGGCCGGTTACGAGTGCGGCATCGGCCTCGAGAACTACCAGGACATCCATCCCGGCGACCTCATCGAGGGCTACAAGATCGTCCAGGTGGCCCGCACCGAGTAGGCTGCCGCCGGCCGTATCGCCCGGGACCGATGCGCGGGGCCCCTTGCCACTGGCGGGGCCCCGCGCATCGACCCTCAAGGAGGCTGACCATGAAACAGAACAAGAACTCCCGGCGCATCAACGAGCAGGCGCGCGAGAAGCTCGCCCACATCCTCCTGTTCGACGTGAGCGACCCCGCGCTCCAGCAGCTGACCCTCACGGGCTGCGAGGTCTCCATCGACAAGAGCTTCCTGCGCGCCTACGTCTCCTGCGACGCGGACCGCTACGAGGACGTCCTCGCGGCCCTCACCCGCGCCCGCGGCCGCATCCGCTCACTCCTGGGCCGCGCGCTCGGCTGGCGCGTGACGCCCGAGCTTGACTTTCGCATCGACACCTCCACCGACGAGGCCGAGCGCATCACCCGCGCCCTCGAGAACGTGCCGCCCACCCTTTCCGTGGAGAAGGACGAGGACGGCTACCCCGTGGCGCCCGAGGGCGCGGGCGAGCCCGGCGACGAGAGGGGCTGAGGCTTGGCCATGGCCTGTCCAGTCGCCATCGGCGAGGCCCAGCGCAGGGACTTCGCCTCGATCGCGGCCCTCGTCGAGGGGGCCCGGACCATCGTCCTCTGCGCACACACGAGGCCCGACGGCGACGCCGTGGGGTCCGTGCTCGCCATGGCCGAGGTCGTCCGCGCCCGCTGGGGCGAGGGTCGGGAGGTCACCTGCCTGCTGGCCGACGACGGCCCCGTGCCCTCGACCTACCGGTTCCTGCCGGGCTCCGACACGTTCGTGGCCGCCTCGGCCTACAGGGGCGACCCCGACCTCTTCATCGCCCTCGACCTCCCCACGCCCTCCCGGCTCAACCACGCCCGGGCGGTCATGGAGCGATCGCGGGCCGTCGCCGTCATCGACCACCACCCGGCCGACGAGCCCTTCGGCACGCCGCACCTCACACGGACGGAGGCCGCGGCGACCGGTGTCCTCGTGACGGAGTTCGCGCTCTTCGCGGGCGTGGAGCTCACGCCCGCCATGGCCAACGACCTCTTCTGCGCCGTGCAGACCGACACCGGCCGGTTCCAGTACCAGAACGCCGACCCCGAGGCGTTCAAGGTGGCGTCGCTCCTCGTGGACGCCGGCGCCGACCCGTCGTGGGTCTCCCTCAATGTCTACCAGAGCTTCAGGCTCCCGTACCTCCACCTCGAGTCCATCGTCATGGGCCGCATCGTCACCCTCGACTGCGGTCGCATCGCCTACAGCTACGCCACCCGGGCCGACCTCGCCCACACCGGGGCCGAGGACGACGAGTGCGACGGCCTCATCGACAGCGTGCGCTCCATCCGGGGCGCCGAGGCCGCGCTCTTCCTCAAGGAGTCGCCGACCCCGGGCGTCGTGCGCGGCAACCTGCGGGCCAAGGGCGACGTGGACGTCTCCGCCGTGGCGAGGGCCATGGGCGGCGGCGGGCACCGTGCGGCCGCCGGCTTCTCCGCCGACGGCACCATCGACGACGTGTTCGCCCAGGTGTTCCCGCTCCTCAGGGAGGTCGTCTCGGGCTGCCCGCCCTGCGGGGGCGCCCGGTGAGGCGCCGGGAGAGCGCGGTGGACTGCCTGTTCGCCGTGGACAAGCCCCGGGGCATGACGAGCCACGACGTCGTGGACGCCTGCCGCCGCGCCCTCCACGAGCGCAGGGTGGGCCACGGCGGGACCCTGGACCCCGACGCCTCGGGCGTCCTCGTCCTGGGCGTCGGGCAGGCCACGCGCCTCCTCGGCATCCTTACGCTTGCGACCAAGGCCTACAAGTCCACGTTCCGGTTCGGCTGCGAGACCACGACCGACGACGCCGAGGGGGCGCCGGTCCGCGTGGCCAAGGCGCCGGCACGCCTCGCCGACCCCGTGGTGGCCGCCGCGGTCGTGGCCTCCATGCCCGGCGACGCCATGCAGGTGCCGCCGGCCTTCTCCGCCGTGTCCAAGGACGGCCGGCGCTCCTACGCCGCGGCGCGGGCGGGGGAGGCCGTGGAGCTCGACCCCAGGCCCGTCTCCATCCTCCGGGCCGAGCTGCTCGGCACCTCCCTCTACGACGGCGTGGTCTCCTGGGACGTCTCCCTCGAGGTCTCCAAGGGCTGCTACATCCGCTCCATAGCGCGCGACCTCGGCCGCGACGTAGGCTGCTGGGCCCACGTCTGCTCCCTGCGCCGCACGGCGTCCGGCCCCGTGGGCCTCGCCGACTGCCTCACCCTCGAGGAGCTCGCTGCCGGCGGCGTCGACGCCGTCCGTGCGCGGGCGCTCGACCCCGCGGCGGTCCTCGGCCTCCCGGTGCGCGAGCTCTCCGACCGGGAGCTCGCCGACGCGGCGTGCGGGAGGCGGCTGGCCGCCGCCACCGACGCCGAAGAGGTCGCCCTCGTGCACGGCGGACGTCTCCACGGCGTGTGGGAGCGCCGGGGCCGCTCCCTCGCCTCCAAGATGAACCTCGTCAAGGGCGTAGAGGGGGTGCGCGGTGGGCTCCGCTGACGCCGGCGAGCTCGCCCGCTCCCTCGCGTGGGGCGTCGTCGTGCCCCGGGGCGTCCCCGTCGACGGCGGCGTGCTCCACGGGTGCCCCGGCTCCCCGTGCGTCGCGGCCATCGGAGCCTTCGACGGCATGCACGCCGGCCACCGCCAGCTCCTGGACCGCGCCCGGCGGGACGCCGCCTCCCGAGGGCTGCCGCTCGTGGCCGTCACGTTCGACCCGGACCCCTCCGGCATCCTCGGGCCGGAGCCCCAGCCTGCGCTCCTCTCCCGCGACGACCGCCTCCGTATGCTCTGGTCCACCGGCGTCGACGGAATCCTCGTCCTCGACTTCACGGCCGCCGTGGCCTCGCTCGACTACCGTCGTTTCATGGACGGGCTCGCCGCGACCCTCGGCCTCGCCTCGGTGCACGTCGGCGAGGGCTTCAGGCTCGGGGCCGGCGGCGAGGGCACCGTCGCCCGCCTCGCGGCGTGGGGCGCGGGGGCCGGCGTCGACGTCTTCGGCCACCGGCTCCTGGCCCTCGACGGCTCGCCGGTGAGCGCCACCCGCATCCGGCGGGACGTGGCCGCGGGCGACGTGCAGGAGGCCCGCAGGCTCCTCACGCGGTATCATTTCTCCCACGGGACGGTCGTCCACGGCCGGGGCGAGGGCACGTCCTTCGGCTTCCCCACGGCCAACGTGGTGTGCCCCGCGGGGTCGGTGGCTCCGGCCTCGGGCGTCTTCGGCGGCTACGTCGTCGTCGACGGCCTCGCGTGGCCTGCCGCCGTCAACGCCGGGCTGCCGCCCACCTTCGCCGACGGCGGGGAGGGCGCCTCCGGCCCCTTACTCGAGTGCGCGCTCGTGGGCTTCTCCGGCGACCTCTACGGCGCCGCCGTAGAGGTCATGCTCACCGAGGAGCTCAGGGCGTCGCGGAGGTTCGGGGACGTCGGGGACCTCAGGTCCGTCGTCCTCGGCAACATCGAGCAGGTGCGCCGCCGCCTCGGGGAGGCGCCGGTTAGGTTGGAGGGCCCCCGCTGACGGGACCCCCGGGAAGGAGGGGCATGATCGGCGACGACGAGCGCGAGCGCGTGCGCGAGGCCACCGATTTCGTGTCCCTGGTGGGGGAGACCGTCCAGCTGCGCGAGCGCTCGTCGGGGGACTTCTGGGGCTGCTGCCCCTTCCACCACGAGAAGTCGCCGTCGTTTCACGTCAAGGCGGACACCGGCTTCTGGTACTGCTTCGGTTGCGGCGAGGGCGGTGACGTCTTCAACTACGTCCAGAAGCGCGAGGGACTCGACTTCCCTGACTCCATCCGGTACCTGGCCGACCGTGCGGGCATCGAGCTCCACGAGACGGGCCAGGCCCGGAGGGGTCCGGCCCGGAACCGGCTGCACCTCTGCCTCCAGGCGGCCGAGGACTTCTACGCCAACCAGCTCCTGCGCGTCCGCGGCAAGGCCCAGGACGCCGCCCGCGCCTACTGCGCCGGCCGCGGCATGGGCTCGGCCGTGTGCCGGCGGTGGGGCCTCGGCTACGCCCCCGGCCACGGCGAGCTCGTGCGCCATCTCGGCTCGCTCGGGTTCACCTCCCAGGAGATGCTGGCCGCCGACCTCGCCGTCCAGCGGTCGGGGCGCCTGGCCGACCGCTTCTACGACCGCGTGATGTTCCCCATCCACGACGAGGCCGGCCGCGCCATCGGCATGGGCGGCCGCATCATGGGCGACGCCAAGCCCAAGTACATCAACTCCAAGGACTCGCCCGTGTGGCACAAGTCCAAGCACCTCTTCGCCTTCGACCGCGCCAAGGAGTCGGCGGTGGCCACGGGGGAGCTCGTCGTCGTCGAGGGCTACACCGACACCATCGCGCTCCACGAGGCAGGCTTCACCAACGTGGCCGCCGTCCTGGGCACCGCCCTCACGCTCGACCACATCAAGCTCATCAACCGCCTCAAGTCCAAGCGCGTCGTAGTCATGCTCGACGGCGACGCCGCCGGCCAGCGGGCGGCGGACAAGACCGTGCGGTTCGTGGACAAGACCGAGGCCGACCTCCTCTGCGTCACGCTGCCCGACGACGCCGACCCCGCGGAGTACGTGGCCGCCCACGGCGCCGACGCCCTGCGCGACCGCCTGGCCGAGGCCCGGCCGCTCATCGACGTCGTGCTCGAGCGCCACCTCGACGGCGCCGGGTCCATGGGCCCCGGGCGGCGCGTGCGCGCCATGGAGGACGTGGCCTCCATCCTCGCCCCGCTCAAGGACTCCATCCTCATCGACGGCTACGCCCGGCGCGTGGCCGACGCCCTGGGGACGAGCCCCGAGGAGGCCCTGCGCCGCATCCGGGCCGCCGAGGTCCCCCAGGACGACGACGGCGCCCGCGGCCGGAGGCAGGCGCAGGCCCCGGCCGCGCCCCCCGACGCGTACGACCGCTACCGGGACGTCTACGAGCCCGAGCCGGAACCCGGGGCGGGGGAGGGACCCTGGTCGAGCTGGGGGGAGCCTGTGCGCGATCCCGCCTCGGACCTCGAGGCCCGGGCGGAGCGCGAGCTCCTCGGCGCCATGGTCGCCCATCCCGGCGCGTTCGGCGAGCAGGCCGCCCGCATCGCCTCGACCACGTGGTCCGACCCCCGCCACGAGGCCGTGGCGTGGGCCGTCCTCGGGCTGCCGCCCGGGAGCACGCCCGCCGACGCCGCCCGGGCGGCCACCGAGGCCGTCCCCGAGGCGCCGGCGCTGCTCTCCGGCGCCTCCATCGACGTCGTGTCGAGCGCCCCCGCGGAGTCCAAGGCCGCCTTCCTCGTGGACAACGTGGAGCTCTTCTCGCTGAGGAGGAGGTCCCGCGCCCTCCAGGCGCGCCTCGCCTCGCCGGGCCCCGACGACGACGTGCGCTCCCTCATGCAGGAGGTCGTGGACCTCGGGGCCCGCGAGGCCGCCCTCAAGGAGTCCCTCGCCGGCAGTCACTAGCTTGTAGTTCCCGTGGTCACTCAGGCGTTCGGGTAGACTATTGCACAGTATGCCCATGCGAAGGGAGACCATTGGCAGCCAAGAAATCCCAGAAAAGCCCCGTTCTCTCCGACGAGCTCGAGTCGGTCCGTGCAGGCCTGGTGAAGGCCTCCAAGAAATCGGGCGGCAGCGTCTCCGAGGACGACATCCAGGTGGCCCTGAGCGACATCGACGTCGACGATGCCGAGCTCAACGACCTCTACACGGCGCTCCGCTCCGGCGGCGTCGAGATCGTCTCCGAGGCCGAGACCGTGCCCGACGGCGTTGTGGTGGAGGAAGACCTCGACGACGAGGACATCGACTCCGACATCGACAAGGTCCACGACGACGAGGATGACGACTCGCCCGTCGACGACGACGCCAAGCCCGTGGCCGTGAAGGAGCCCAAGGCCCCGGCCAAGCGCAAGCGCCGCACCAAGAAGCGCCGCACCGACTCCTCGGCCATCATGCTCACCGGCGACCCGGTGCGCATGTACCTCAAGGAGATCGGCAAGGTCGACCTCCTCTCCGCCGCCGACGAGGTGCACCTGGCCATGAAGATCGAGGCCGGCACCGAGGCCACCGAGAAGCTCGAGGCCTTCTCGGCCGGCGAGCTCGACCTCACCCGCGCCGAGCAGCGCCGCCTCATGCGCATCGAGCAGATGGGGCTCGAGGCCAAGCAGCAGCTCATCAGCGCCAACCTGCGTCTCGTCGTCTCCATCGCCAAGCGCTACGTGGGCCGCGGCATGCTCTTCCTCGACCTGATCCAGGAGGGCAACCTCGGCCTCATCCGCGCCGTCGAGAAGTTCGACTACACCAAGGGCTTCAAGTTCTCCACCTACGCCACCTGGTGGATCCGCCAGGCCATCACCCGCGCCATCGCCGACCAGGCCCGCACCATCCGCATTCCGGTGCACATGGTCGAGACCATCAACAAGCTCGTGCGCATCCAGCGCACCCTGCTCCAGGACCTCGGCCGCGACCCCACCCCGGAAGAGATCGGCGCCGAGATGGGCATGAGCGCGGAGCGCGTGCGCGAGATCCAGAAGATCAGCCAGGAGCCCGTCTCCCTCGAGACCCCCATCGGCGAGGAGGAGGACTCCCAGCTCGGCGACTTCATCGAGGACGCCGGCGCCGTGGCGCCCCCCGAGGCGGCCAGCGACTCCATGCTCCGTGAGCAGCTCGAGCAGGTGCTCGACGGCCTCGCGGACCGCGAGCGCAAGGTCATCAAGCTGCGCTTCGGCCTCGAGGACGGTCATCCCCGGACCCTCGAGGAGGTGGGCCGCGAGTTCGGCGTCACCAGAGAACGCATCCGTCAGATCGAGTCCAAGACCCTGGCCAAGCTCCGCCACCCCAGCCGCTCCGGCAAGCTCAAGGACTACATGGAGGAGTAAGGTCCGGAAAAACCGCAGGTGGGAACCATCTTCGCATCGTGCGCCCCGGCACCTCGCGTCCCAGAAGGCGGGAGGTGCCGGGGCGTCTCCCGTTACGGATCGTTTTCGCGCCCGGTTTTTCCGGATTCGCCCTTGCGCCCGCGGCGGAGTGCGCGTATATTCTTTGCTCGTGCCAAGGCGCACCCGATTCCTCGGTAGCTCAATGGTAGAGCACGCGGCTGTTAACCGCGCTGTTGTAGGTTCGAGCCCTACCCGAGGAGCCAGATATCTCCAAGGTCCCGCGAGGGGCCTTTTTTCATGGTGCGGAACCGTGCCTCTATGGCTTGTGTGGCCCCCTGTGAACCTGTGTTAGAGTCATTCTCGCACGCAGAGGTCCATTCGGGCCTTTGAGCTGCGGTTTCCCACCTTCCCCGAAGGAGTAGCGTGTCAAAGCAGACCAAGGTCTCCACGGACGGCGCCAAGGCCGTCGCCACGTGGAACACGGGCATCAAACGCGACTGGTCCATCCTACGCGAGCTGGTGAGCAAGGACTTCAAGCTCAAGTACCGCCGGAGCGTCCTCGGCGTGGCGTGGTCGGTCCTCAACCCACTGCTCATGATGGTCGTCATGAGCGTCGTGTTCACGCACTTCATGCGCGGCGCCAACATGCCGCCCGAGATCTACCCCGTCTACCTCATCATCGGCAACATCACCTTCAGCCTCATGAGCGCGGCCACCAACGACGGCATGTGGTCCATCATCAACGCCGCGCCGCTGCTCAAGAAGGTGAAGATCAACCGCATCGTCTTCCCCGTGCAGAAGGTGCTGTTCTCCCTCGTGAACTTCGGCCTCTCGCTCATCGCCGTTGCCTTCGTCATGGTGTGGGCGCGGATCCCGCTTTCCTGGAACATCCTGTTCATCGTCCCGTTCCTGACCTACATCCTGCTCTTCTGCATCGGCCTCGGACTCTTCCTGGCCACGCTCGCCGTGTTCTTCCGCGACGTCATCCACCTCTGGTCGGTCGTCCTCACGGCGTGGACCTATCTCACACCCATCTTCTACACCATGGACATCCTGCCGGAGTACCTCCAGCACCTCATGCGTTTCAACCCCATGTACCAGTACATCGACTACTTCAGGACCTTCCTGCTCTACCAGCAGGCCCCGAGCCTCCGGGCCAACGCGGCGTGCCTCGTCATGGCCCTCATCGCCCTGGCCGTTGGGTACCTCGTGTTCCGTAAGAACGAGCACAAGTTCATCCTGTACATCTAGGAGCAGCCTTGAACGCCACCCAAACGCCCTCCGAGGGCTTCGACCACCTGTTCGGCGACGACCACGCCGACATCGTCGCGGATGCGCCCGTCTGCATCGACGTCGACGACGTCTCGGTGGTCTTCAACATGGCCTCCGAGCAGCTCAACTCCCTTAAGGAGTACTTCATCTCCCTCGTCCGCCGCGAGCTGTTCTTCAAGGAGTTCCGCGCCCTCAACCACATCAGCTTCCAGGTGCGCAAGGGTGAGGCCTTCGGCCTCGTGGGCACCAACGGCTCGGGCAAGTCCACCATGCTCAAGGTCATCGCCGGGGTCCTCGAGGCCAGCGAGGGCCACGTGGCCGTGACGGGCTCCATCGCCCCGCTTATCGAGCTCGGCGCGGGCTTCGACATGGACCTCACGGCCCGCGAGAACATCTACCTCAACGGCGCGCTCCTCGGCTACACCCGCGAGTTCATCGACTCCCACCTCGACGAGATCGTCGACTTCGCCGAGCTTCGCGACTTCATGGACATGCCGCTCAAGAACTACTCCAGCGGCATGGTGGCCCGCATCGCCTTCGCCATCGCCACGATCACGGAGCCCGACATCCTCATCGTCGACGAGACCCTCTCCGTGGGGGATTTCCTCTTCCAGCAGAAGTGCGAGCGCCGCATCCAGGAGCTCGTGGAGTCCAACAACGTCACCGTGCTCCTCGTGAGCCACTCCATCGAGCTCGTGGAGCGCATCTGCGACCGCGTCTGTTGGATCGAGAAGGGCCAGCAGCGCATGATCGGCCCGTGCCAGGAGGTCTGCGACGCCTACAAGGCACTCGGGAGCTCCTGATGGCGGCGGCGGGGGAGAGGCCCCTCTTCTCGCTCGTCATGTGCCTCTACGGCGTGGAGGCCACCGTGGCCCGCGCCGTGACGGCGGTGCTCGCCCAGCCGTTCGACGACTTCGAGCTCGTCCTCGTCGACGACGCCTCGCCGGACGGCTCCCTCGACGCGGCCCTGGCCGCCGCGGGGGACGACCCCCGCGTGCGCGTGGTGCGCCACGGGGAGAACCGCGGGCTCTCCGGCGCCCGCAACACCGGCCTCGAGGCCGCCCGGGGGTGCTACGTCGCCTTCCCGGACCCGGACGACACCGTGGGGCGCGACTTCCTTCCCGCCGCCGCGGACGCCGTGGCCGCCTTCGACCCCGACATCGTCGTCGAGGGTCTGACCGAGGTCTACGAGCGCGCCGACGGCGCCGTCGAGCGGGAGCGGCCCATCGTTCCCGACGGGGCGCGCCTCGAGGGCCCGGCCGTGGCCCGCGCCGTGCTCCCCCTCGAGGTCAAGACCCTCGTCGGCTACGTCAACTGCAAGTTCTTTCGCATGAACCTCGTGGGGGACCTGCGCTTCGAGGAGGGCACGAGCCTCTCCGAGGACTTCTTCTTCTCCATCGAGATGTTCGAGCGGGCCCGCCGCGTGGCCGTGGTCCCGTGCGCCGCGTACCGCTACTTCAAGCGGCCGAGCGGGTCGCTCACGTCGCGATGGGACGACACCTACTACGACATCCACCGCCGCCGTGTGGCCAGGCTCTACCGCTACCTCTGCGAGCACGGCCTCGACGGCACGGAGACGCGCCGCCTCGTGGGCGTGCTGTACGGCCGCTACATCGTGTCCGCGCTCATGCGGGCCTGCGACCCGCGCTCGAGCCTCGACGCCGCCGGGCGCAGGGACTGGGTGTCGCAGGTCTTCTCGGACCCGCTGTTCGACCGCCTCGTGCCCGTGGCCTACTCCGACGAGAGCCTGGCCACCAACGCGGCGCTCTCGGTGCTCCGCACGCGGGACGTCGGCCTGGCCCTCGCCCTCGGACACGCCGTGGGCGTGGCGAGGGGCGCGGCCTCCGGGGCCTTCGGGCGGATCCAGCAGAAGCGGTAGGGAGGGGCGACGTGGAGAAGCAGCTCACCATAGCCATGCCCAGCTACAACGTGGAGGGGCTCATCGCCCGGGGCCTCGAGAGCCTCTCGGACCCCCGGCTGACGGCGGCCCTCGAGGTCGTCGTCGTGGACGACGGCTCCACCGACGGCACCGCCGATGTCGCGAGGCGCTTCGTGGAGGCGCACCCAGACGTCTTCCGCCTCGTCTCCAAGGAGAACGGCGGCCACGGCTCCGCGGTGAATGCCGGTCTCGATGCGGCCCGGGGCCGCTACTTCCGCGTGGTGGACGCCGACGACTGGGTGGATCCCGACGGCCTGGCCGCCGAGCTCGACCTCCTGCCCGGCATCTCGTCGGACATCGTGGTCGACGTGCGCCGCGACGTCCACATGGGGACCGGGTCCACCGAGCTCAGGCCCCTGCCGGCGGGTATGCCCACCGGTCGCGAGGTGCCCTTCGCCTCGGTGTCGGCCGAGGCCGCCCGCACCAACTGCGTCTCGATCCACACCGTGTCGGCGCGCACGGACTTCCTCCGCGCCTGCGGCGTGAGGCTCCTGGAGCACACGTTCTACGTCGACACGCAGCTCGTCGTGGAGGCCACGGCCCGCGCGGAGACCGTCACCCTGCTCGACATCGAGGTCTACCGGTACCTCGTGGGCAACGCGTCCCAGAGCGTCGCCGCCGAGGGGTACGTGCGGCGCTTCGACGACCACGACCGCGTGGTGAGGGAGGTGTGCCGGTTCGTGGAGGGGCGCCTCGCCGACCCGTCGACGACGCCCGAGGCCGCCGAGTACCTCAGGCTCCGCGCCCGCCTCCTCGTGAACACGCACTACAACGTGATGCTCGTCTACGACCGCGACCGCAGGCGGGGCCGCGCCCGCGCCCGCTCGTTCAGGGCCTGGCTCGGCGTCGAACACCCGTGGCTGCGTGCGGCCACCGACGGCCGCTACCTCGCCGCCCTGGCGGCCGGCGCGGTGCGCCTCGACGCCAGGGCCCTGGACCGCCTGCTCGGCCGCATGGACCACGAGGCTGCCGGGGATTAGCACACGGAGCTGAATTAGTCCACTGCCTATCTCCTCACCGAGTCATTGACGCCGTCGGGGGAAGTCCCTCTGTTTTCCCAAACTGAAATACTTGGTTCGGCCCTAAAAAAGAAGACATACCAAACGCCGTCCAGCGGCGCGCGTCAACGTGGTCTTCTAGGGAAGGAACCGAAATGCGCAACATCTCACGCAGGGGTTTCATCGGTGGCTCCGCCATCGCGGCGGCCGGGCTCGGCCTCGTCGGCTGCAGCGGCGGCGACACGGGTCAGGCCGAGGCCGACACCAGCGAGAACACCGTCAACGCCCCCCAGGAGCTCATCGACGCCGCCAAGGAGGAGGGCGAGCTCATCGTCTACGGCTCCTGCGAGGAGGAGCACGTCCAGGCCTGCGTCGACCACTTCAAGGAGCTCTTCGGCCTCGACGTCCAGTTCCAGCGCCTGTCTACGGGCGAGGTTCAGGCCAAGATCGAGGAGGAGAACGGCAACCCCTCCGCCGACGTCTGGTTCGGCGGCACCACCGACCCCTACAACGTGGCGGTCACCAAGGGCCTGCTCGAGCCCTACGAGGCCCAGAACGCCAGCCATCTCATCTCCGACACCTACCGCGACCCTGACGGCCAGTGGTACGGCATCTACAAGGGCATCCTGGGCTTCATGGTCAACAAGGACGAGCTCGAGCGCCTCAAGATCGACGAGCCCAAGGATTGGGACGACCTGCTCGACCCCAAGTACAAGGACCTCATCTGGCTGTCCAACTACAACACCGCCGGTACGGCCAAGCTCGTCATCAACACCATGATTCAGAAGAAGGGCCACGACGAGGGCATCAAGTACCTCGTGGACCTCGACAAGAACATCCACGTCTACACCAAGTCGGGCTCCGGTCCCTCCAAGAACGTTGGCACCGGCGAGTGCACCGTGGGCATCGGCTTCCTGCATGACGGCATCATGCAGATCGTGGACAACGGCTACGGCAACATCGGCCTCGTGATCCCGTCCTCCGGAGCCTCCTACGAGGTCGGCGCCACGGCTATCTTCAAGGGCTGCAAGCACCCCAACGCCGCGAAGCTCTGGATCGAGTACGCTCTCTCGCCCGACTGCGTCGAGCGTGCCGCCGAGGCCAAGGCCTACCAGTTCCTGGTGCTCGACAACGCCAAGCAGCCCGAGATCGCCACCGAGTACGGCCTCGACCCGGACAACGTCATGGAGTACGACTTCGAGGACGCCAAGAACAACACCGAGCGCTACGTCGAGGAGGTCATGACGGCCCTCGGCGGCGGCGACGCCGAGCGCTTCCAGACCGAGTAGCCCCTCGCCCCATCCGGCTCGGCAACCGCTGTCGGTTCCCATCTAGAGTTCGACATCGCAAGGTACCGGGCGGCCCCAGGCTCGCCCGGTACCTCTTTTGCTGAATGCAGACTGCATGACAAATCCTGAATGGCAGGTGCCCATGGCCCAAGACCAAGGAAAGGCGCTCGACCGCAAGAAACTGCTGGGCGACCCCATCCTCATCACCACCATCGTGGTGCTCATCGCGTTCCTCACCCTGTTCATCCTCTACCCGCTCGCCATGCTGCTGGTTGACTCGTTCATCTCCGGCGGCGGCTTCACGCTCGACGTGTTCGCGCGCATCTTCCAGATGCCCTCGTTCACGACGGCCATCACCAACACGCTTTCCGTTGGCTTCCTCGTGGGCGTCGTGAGCGCCCTCGTCGGCCTCCTGTTCGCCTATGTGGAGGTCTACGTGCAGCTCAAGACGAGGTTCATGCGCGGGCTCTTCTCGCTCGTGTCCATGCTCCCCGTGGTGAGCCCGCCGTTCGTGCTCTCGCTCTCCATCATCATGCTGTTCGGCAAGTCGGGCATCATCACCCGCTACCTGCTGGGCATCTACGACAACAGCGTCTACGGCTTCTGGGGCATCTTCGTCGTCCAGTCGCTGACGTTCTTCCCCGTGTGTTACATGATGCTCAAGGGCCTGCTCATGAACATCGACCCCTCCCTCGAGGAGGCGGCCCGCGACATGGGCGCCAGCCGCTGGAAGGTCTTCACGAGCGTCACGTTGCCCCTCATCGCCCCGGGCCTCGGCAACGCGTTCCTCGTCACCTTCATCGAGTCCATCGCCGACTTCGCCAACCCCATGATCATCGGCGGTTCCTACGACACGCTGGCCACCACCATCTACCTACAGATCACCGGTGCCTACGACAAGCAGGGCGCCGCGGCCATGGCCGTCGTGCTCCTCTGCATCACCCTCGTGATGTTCGCCGTGCAGAAGTACGTCCTGGAGGCCAAAAGCACGGCCACCCTCTCCGGCAAGGCGAGCCGCGGGCGCATGCTCATCGCCGACCGCTCCGTCACCGTGCCCCTCACGGTCCTCTGCAGCGCCATGGCCGTGTTCGTCGTGGTCATGTACCTCTGCGTGCCGTTCGGCGCCCTGTTCAACACCTGGGGCTACGACTTCACGCTCACACCGAAGTGGTTCATCCAGCTCTTCACGCACTACCACGGCCTCGACGCCTTCGTGGACTCCTTCGCCCTGTCGCTGATCGCGGCGCCCGTCACGGCCATCCTGTCCATGATCATCTCGTACCTCGTGGTGAAGCGCGACTTCAAGACCAAGGGCTTCATCGAGGCGGTCTCCATGCTCGCCATGGCCGTCCCCGGCACCGTCCTCGGCGTCGGCTACATCCGCGGCTTCTCCGGCGGCATCTTCGGCACCGGCGTTATGCAGGGCCTCTACGGCACGGCCGCCATCCTCGTCATCGTGTTCATCGTCCGCTCCCTGCCCACCGGCACGCGCTCGGGCATCTCGGCCCTGCGCCAGATCGACAAGTCCATCGAGGAGTCGGCCTACGACATGGGCGCCGACAGTTTCACCGTGTTCCGCACCGTGACCCTGCCGCTCATCAAGGAGTCGTTCCTCTCCGGCCTCGTGACGGCCTTCGTGCGCTCCATCACCGCCATCTCGGCCATCATCCTGCTCGTCACGCCGTCGGTACTGCTCATCACGGTGCAGATCAACGAGTTCGCCGAGAAGGGCGCCTACGGCATCGCGTGCGCGTTCGCGACGATCCTCATCGCCATCACCTACGGCTCGGTGCTGCTGATGAACCTCGCCATCAGGCACTTCGGAACGAGCCGCAAGGCCAAGGGGACAGACGACGAACTCCCCGAGACCATCAAGAAGGACTACCTCGAAGACAGCCGCCAAGTGGAGGAGCTCTAGACCATGGCAAAAGAGAAGAAGGGCGTTCGCCTCGACCACATCTCCAAGATCTACCAGGACCCCAAGACCGGCAAGGACTTCTACGCCGTGCACGACGTGAGCCTGTCCATCGAGCCCGGAGAGTTCGTCACGCTGCTCGGCCCGTCGGGCTGCGGCAAGACCACGATCCTCCGCATGATCGCCGGCTTCGAGTCCCCCAACGAGGGCGAGATCTACCTCGGCGGCGAGCCCATCAACGAGCTCACCCCCAACAGGCGCGACACCGCCATGGTGTTCCAGAGCTACGCCCTGCTGCCGCACTACAACATCTTCGACAACGTGGCCTACGGCCTCAAGCTGCGCAAGGTCCCCAAGGACGAGATCCGCAAGAAGGTGGTCAACATCCTCGGGCTCGTGGGCCTCGAGGGCATGGAGGACCGCATGACCAACCAGCTCTCCGGCGGCCAGCAGCAGCGTGTGGCCCTGGCGCGCGCCCTGGTCCTGGAGCCCGGCGTCCTGCTCTTCGACGAGCCGCTCTCCAACCTCGACGCCAAGCTGCGTGTGGACATGCGCAACGAGATTCGCCGCATCCAGCAGGAGGCCGGTATCACGGCCGTCTACGTCACCCACGACCAGTCCGAGGCCATGGCGCTCTCTGACAACATCATCATCATGAAGAAGGGCGTCGTGGAGCAGATGGGCGACCCGCATACGGTCTACTACCGCCCCGCGAACGAGTTCGTCGCCGACTTCATCGGCGAGTCCAACTTCCTCCACGGCGCCATCGTGGAGCACGACGGCCAGCACGGCGTGGCCGAGGTCGAGGGGCACCGCGTGCCCATCGCCAACATCGAGCATCTGGGCGACGGCGACGCCTGCACCCTCGTGCTGCGCCCCGAGGCCGCCAAGGTGGCCGACGAGGGCGTCCTGCCCTGCGAGGTCGTCCTCTCGCGCTTCATGGGCAACTACCACAACTACCACGTCAAGGTCGGGGGCACCGTCGTCAAGGTGACCGACTTCAACCCCAAGAACCACAAGGTCTACGAGGTGGGGGAGAGCGCGTTCGTCGACTTCACCCGTGACGACGTGCACGTGCTCTAGCTACCATGGGAGAGGGGCGCCGCGCTGCGACAGCCGGCGCGGCGCCCCTCTCCCTGACCCCGACCCCCGCCGAGGAGGCCCATGGACGCCGCCCCGCTCTTCTCACTGGTGATGTGCCTCTTCGACGTCGAGTCCTACGTGGGGGAGGCGGTCGAGGCCCTTCGCGCGCAGCAGTTCGACGACTGGGAGCTCATCATCGTCGACGACGCGGCGGAGGACCGCTCTGTGCTCCGCGCCCTCAGGGCAGCGGGCCGGGACCCCCGGATCCGCATGGTCCACAACAACGCCAACCTGGGCCTCGCCGCGTCGCGCAACCGCGGTCTCGACCTCGCCCGAGGGCGCTACGTGGCCTTCCCCGACGCCGAGGACCACCCGGAGCCCGACTACCTCTCGGTGGCCGCGGAGGCCGTCGCGGCGGAGGACCCCGACGTCGTGGTCGAGGGGGTCGTCGAGGACTACTTCAACCACCGGGGCAACGTCGCCTTCTCCGAGGAGCTTCGCGCGCCAGCCGGCGTCTACGAGGGCGACGAGGTCGACCGCCTCATGCTGCCGTTGGGCGTGGGCAGGCTCATCGACTTCGTGTTCACCAAGTTCTTTCGCCGCTCCATGGTGGGGGAGGCCCGGTTCGAGGTGGGGCGTCGCCACTACTCGGAGGATTTCTTCTTCGTGCTCGAGATGATGGAGCGCGCCCGCAAGGTCGTCGTGGTGGACCGAAGCGCCTACCGTTTCGAGAAGCACATCCGCGCCGAGCGGAACCTCACCTTCACCGAGGGCACCTTCCTCGAGAGCGAGCGCCGCGTGGCCGCCCTCCAGCTCCACCAGCAGGAGCACGGCCTCGACACCCCCGACAGCCGCCGGGCCCTCGGCGCCGTCTACGGCCGTGCCATCATGGACGAGGTCGCCCGCATCACCGAGCAGATGAGCGACGTTCCCAAGGGTGAGCGCATCGCCTGGCTGGGGAAGGTGAGGGAGGACCCGCTCTTCGAGACCGTCGTGGCGGGGCCAGGGCAGCCCGACGGCTTTCTCGACGGCCTCATCCACCAGGCCCTCGTGGACCCCAATCCCAAGAAGGCCCTGCGCCTGGGCCACCTCATCGGCTACCTCAAGAGCTTCGGCCCCGAGTCGTGGTCGCGCGCGCAGCCGTGATCTTTCGGGGATGTGGGAAACTCCCTTGTTCTTTTCCTTGCCTTCGGGTACAGTGTCCAAGACCTTTAAGAGCGGTACGGGATGCCGTCAAGGCGATAGAACATATCAAGGCCACATCTGGCCCGCCTTCGCACGGACGCCCTGCCGCATCGGCCGGAGCGTCTTTTTTGTGAAAGGAGCCAGATGGAGCAGACGAAGCCCAAGGCCACCATCATGGACGAGGCCACCATGGACCGCGCGATCACGCGCATCGCCCATGAGATCCTCGAGCGTAACGAGGGGGCCGACACCATCGCCCTCGTCGGCATCGTGCGCCGCGGCGCCACGATCGCGCGCAAGCTCGCCGATCAGATCGAGGCCATCGAGGGCACCCGCCCGCAGGTGGGCCTCCTGGACATCAGCTTCTACCGAGACGACGTCACGAGGCGCCTCGCGCCGGTGCTCCACAAGACCGAGATCCCCTTCAACGTCGACGGCAAGGACATCATCCTCGTCGACGACGTCCTCTACACCGGGCGCACGGTGCGCTCGGCCCTCGACGCGCTCATGGACTTCGGCCGCCCGGCCACCATCCAGCTCGCTGTGATGGTCGACCGCGGCCACCGCGAGCTGCCCATTCGCGCCGACTACGTGTGCAAGAACGTGCCCTCCTCCCGCGACGAGGACGTGCGCGTGTGCCTGGAGCCCCTCGACGACCACGTGGCCGTGGAGATCTGGGACGTGGAGACCGAGAAGAAGCCCGGAGGTGCGGCCTGATGCTTTCCGTTCGCAACCTGATCGACACGACCTCTCTCACCGCCGACGACATCACGCAGATCCTCGATGTCGCCCGCTCCTTCGACGAGGTCAACAGCCGATCCATCAAGAAAGTCCCGGCCCTGCGCGGCCGCACCATCGTGAACCTCTTCCTCGAGCCCTCCACGCGCACCCGCAGCTCCTTCGAGCTGGCCGAGAAGCGCCTCTCCGCCGACGCCCTCAACATGGGCGGCTCCACCTCCTCGGTGGTCAAGGGCGAGTCCCTGGCCGACACCATCCAGACCATCGACGCCATGAACGTCGACATGTTCATCTGCCGCGCCAAGTTCGCCGGCACCCCGCACCTCATCACCGAGAACACCGACGCCCGCGTCATCAATGCCGGCGACGGCAAGCACCAGCACCCCACCCAGGCCATGCTCGACCTCTACACCATCCGCGAGCACTTCGGCCACCTCGACGGCCTCAAGGTCGCCATCGTGGGCGACCTGCTCCACAGCCGCGTGTGCGGCTCCCTCGTGCCCGCCCTCAAGACCATGGGCGCCGAGGTCACCCTCGTGGGCCCGCCCACGTTCCAGGTCGTCGACCCCGCTTACTACGGCGTCGAGCAGACGAGCTCCCTCGACGAGGTCATCGAGGAGATGGACGTCGTCTACATGCTCCGCGTCCAGCTGGAGCGCATGGGCGGCGCCGCCATCCCGAGCCGCCGCGAGTACAACCGCCTCTACGGCCTCGACCTCGCGCGGCACGCCCGCATGAAGGAGGGCGCCATCGTGTGCCACCCCGGCCCCATGAACCGCGGCATGGAGATCATGCCCGAGGTGGCCGACGCCCCCAACTCCAAGATCCTGAACCAGGTCAATGCCGGTGTCTGCACCCGCATGGCCGCCATGTACCTGCTGCTCGGAGGAGACGACAATGATGTTGCTTAAGGGTGCCCGCGTCATCGACCCCCAGGTGGGGATCGACGGGGTCATGGACGTGCTGGTCGACGGCGGGCTCATCGCCGAGGTGTCCGAGGCCGTGGACGCCCCCGAGGGCTGCGAGGTCGTGGACTGCGCCGGCAAGGTGCTCGTCCCCGGCCTGGTTGACATGCACGTGCACTTCCGCGACCCCGGTTTCGAGTACAAGGAGGACATCGCGTCCGGTGTGCGCGCCGCGACCCACGGCGGCTTCACCGACGTGGCCACGATGCCCAACACCGACCCGGTGACCGACACCGGCACGGCCGTGCGCTACCAGATCGACCGCGGCGCCGACGCCGGCCTCACCCGCGTCCACCCCATCGGCGCGCTCACCCGCGGCGAGGACGGCGAGTCCCTGGCCGAGATCGGCGACATGGTCATGGAGGGCGCGTGCGGCTTCTCCGACGACGGCCACGGCGTCCAGTCCGCCGGCATGATGCGCACCTGCATGGAGTACGTGAGCCAGTTCGACCGCGCCGTCATCGCCCACTGCGAGGACGAGTCGCTCACCGCCAACGGCGTCGTCAACGAGGGGCGCGCCAGCACCCGCCTCGGCATGTTCGGCTGGCCGGCCCTGGGCGAGGAGCTCGAGGTCATGCGCGACATCGAGCTCTGCCGCCTCACCGGCTGCCCGCTCCACGTGGCCCACATCTCCACGGCCCGCTCCCTCGACCTCGTTCGCGCCGCCAAGGCGGAGGGCCTGCCCGTGACCTGCGAGGTCACCCCGCACCACCTCTTCCTCACCGAGGAGAACATCACCGACTCCTACAACACCAACCTCAAGGTCAACCCGCCGCTGCGCACCCGCGACGACGCCGAGGCCCTCGTGGCCGGCCTCGCCGACGGCTCCATCGACTGCGTCGTGTCCGACCACGCCCCCCACGCCGCCCACGAGAAGGACTGCGAGTTCGAGATCGCCTACTTCGGCACCGTCGGGCTCGAGACCACGCTCCCGCTCATGCTCACCTACCTCGTGGACCGCGGCACCGTCACCTGGCAGCGCCTCGTCGAGGTGCTGGCCGTGGCGCCCCGCCGCATCCTGCGCCTCGCGCCCGTGGCCGTGGAGGCCGGCTCCGCCGCGGACCTCACCCTCATCGACCCCGAGGCCGCCGTCACCGTCACCCCCGAGTACTTCGAGAGCAAGTCCAAGAACTCCGCGTTCCTCGGCCTGCACCTCAAGGGGGCCGCGTCCGACGTGGTGATTGGCGGTAAGCGCGTTCTGGAGGCGGGCCTCGTTCGCTGATGGCATAGACTGACCATCAGCAGCCCGCCTTTCAGAAAGGAGCCCCGTTCATGCCCACCCCCTCGCCGGCACGGGTCCACGACGCCGTCGTGGTGTCCAACGTGCCAGTCGCCTCGAGCCTGTGGAGGCTGGTCTTCCGGGCGCCGCGCCTGGCCGCGTCGCTCTCCAGCGGCCAGTTCTTCAGCATCGCCGTCCCCGGCGAGCCCAAGCAGACCGCCCGCGTGCCGCTCTCCTTCTCCGCCATCGACTACGACGCCGGCACGGTGGAGACCGTCTACGCCGTCCAGGGGCCGGGGACCCGGGCCCTGGCCGCCATGGCGCCGGGGGCCGAGACCACCGTGCTCGGCCCGGGCGGCCACGGATGGTCGATCGACGCCGCAACCCACCGGTGCCTCATGGTCGCCGGCGGCTGCGGCATCACCCCCATCCTCTCGGCGGCCGTCTCCATGGGGCTCGAGGGCATGGACTACGACGTGGTGGTGGGGGCCCGCACCGGTTCGGCCGTCTGGGGCGTCGACCGCCTCGTGGCCTCCGGCGCCGGCAACGTCATCGTGGTGACCGACGACGGCACGGCCGGCGCCAAGGGTACCACGGTGGACGTGGTGGAGAGCGCCCTTCCCACCGAGAAGTACGACCTTGTCCTCACCTGCGGCCCCGAGCCGATGATGAGGGGGGTCGCGGAGCTCTGCGCGGAGTGGTCCGTCGCGTGCCAGGTCTCCATGGAGCGGATGATGACCTGCGGCTTCGGTGCGTGCGCCACCTGCGTGGTGCCCACGGACCACGGCAATGTGGGCGCCTGCATGGGCGGCCCGGTCTTCGATGCCACGGAGGTGGTCTGGTGAGCGCCCCCAACATGGCCGTCGACCTCGGCGGCATCCAGATGAGCAACCCCGTCAACACCGCCGCCGGCACCTACGGCTTCGGTTGGCAGTTCGAGGGGTTCTACGACGTGTCCACCCTCGGCGCCATCACCACCAAGGGATGCGCCGCCGAGCCGTGGCCCGGAAACCCGGCGCCCCGCATGTGCGACGTCACCTCGGGCGTCATGAACTCCGTCGGCCTGCAGAACCCCGGCGTCCGCGGCCTCGTGGCCGAGGCGGGGGAGTACCTCGCCGGCCTTTCCGAGAAGGGGTGCCAGGTCATCTGTCAGGTGGCCGGCCACTCGGTCGACGAGTACGTGGCCGCCGTCGAGCTCTTCGAGGAGCTCGCCCCCTGGGCGGCCGGCCTCGAGATCAACATCTCGTGCCCCAACATCGCCGCCGGCGGCTGCGCCATGGGCTCCACGCCCGAGGGGGCGGCCGAGGTCGTCCGGGCCGTGCGGCCCCGCACCTCGCGGCCCCTCCTCGTGAAGATGGCCCCGGCCCGGGTGGTCGACGTCGCCCGCGCCCTCGAGGCCGAGGGCGCCGACGCCCTCTCGGTCATCAACTCCATCCCGGCCATGGCCATCGACGTTCATACGCGCCGCTCCAAGCTGTCGCGTCCCACGGGCGGCCTCTCGGGCCCCGTGCTCCACAACATCGCCGTGCGCATGGTGTGGGAGGTGGCCCAGGCCGTCGACATCCCCATCAACGGCGTGGGCGGCGTCGCCTCCGGGGAGGACGCGGCCGAGTTCATCCTCGCCGGCGCCACCGCCGTCTCCGTGGGCTCCGCCAACCTCTTCGACCCCGAGTGCGCGCCGCGCATCCTCGCCGAGCTCGAGGAGTGGGTCGCCTCCCAGGGCGTGGACGACGTCAACGAGCTGATCGGAGCCTTCGAATGCCAGTGAGTGCAGACGCCAGGGACCGCGTGATCGTCGCCCTCGACTGCTCGCGCTCCGAGGCCCTGCGCCTCGGCCGCGAGCTCGCCGGCACCGTGGGCTGGGTGAAGGTTGGCATGACCCTCTTCTACGCCTGCGGGCCGGACATCGTGGACTACCTGCGCGGCCTCGGTTTCAAGGTCTTCCTCGACCTCAAGCTCTTCGACATCCCCCATCAGGTGCGCGGGGCGGCCCGGAGCGCCGTCTCCTGCGGCGCCGACATGCTCTCGATCCACGGCCTCGGCGGCGCCGCCATGGTGGCCGCCGCCCGCGAGGGGGCGTCGTCGGTGGGCCGCACCTCGTCCTGCGACATCGTCGCCATCACCGTGCTGACCTCCATGGACCAGGCCTGCGCCGACTCCGTGGGGCTCGCGGGCCCCGTCGACCGCGAGGTGGCTCGCCTGGCGAGCCTCGCCTGCGCCAACGGCGCCGACGGCATCGTGTGCTCGCCCAACGAGGCCTCCGCCATGCGGGCCCTCCTCGGGCCGGCCGCCCGGATCGTGTGCCCCGGTGTGCGGCCTGCCGGCTCCGACCTCGGCGACCAGTCCCGTGTGGCCACGCCCGCCGAGGCGATCGCCCGGGGGGCGAGCCGCATCGTGGTGGGCCGCCCCATCACCGGCGCCGACGACCCGGTAGCGGCCGCCCGGGCCGTCGTGGACGAGGTCGCCGCGGCCCTCGACTGACAGAAAGGACCAGGAAAATGGACAAGCGTCTGGACGACGCCGCCATCATGGGAATCCTCGAGGAGACCGGGGCCGTGCGCCACGGCCACTTCGTGCTCACGAGCGGGCGCCACTCCGACACCTACATCCAGTGCGCGCGCGTCATGGAGAGCCCCACGACCACGGTGGAGCTCGCCAGGGAGGCCGTCGAGCGGCTCCCTGAGGACGTGCGCTCCGCCGTCGACCTCGTGGCGTCCCCGGCCGTGGGCGGCATCACCTTCGGCTTCGCCATGGGCTACGCCCTCGGCGTCGACTTCATCTTCACCGAGCGCCAGGAGGGCAGGATGTGCCTCCGCCGCTCCTTCGAGGTGCCCGAGGGCGCGAAGGTGCTGGTATGCGAGGACGTCGTGACCACCGGCGGGTCCGTCAAGGAGGTCTGCGACCTCGTCGAGGCCGCCGGCGGTGAGGTGGTGGGCGTCGTGTCCATCATCGATCGCCAGACCGACCGTCTCTTCGACGCCCCGTTCTTCCCCTTGCTGGCCGTCGACGCCGCCTCGTGGGACCCCTCTGAGTGCGAATTGTGTGCTAATGGGGGGCGTCCTGAATCCCTCGGGTCGCGCCGGCTTGCAAAATAGCCGCTAGATTGCCAGAATAACCGTGCTGCCGACGCTTTTCGTTATCGGCTGCACACTTGAACTGTGACCAATCGATAGGAGTTATCCATGGCACTTCCTCAGCTCTCTGAAGAGCAGCGCGCCGAGAACCTCAAGAAGGCTGCCGCCGCCCGTCACGCCCGTGCAGAGCTCCGCGAGAAGATCAAGAACGGCGAGGTCTCCCTCGAGGAAGTCTTGAACTCCGACGACTCCGCCGCCACCCGCATGCCCGTGCGCGCCCTCATCGAGTCGCTGCCCGGCTACGGCAAGGCCAAGGCCGCCAAGATCATGGAGGAGCTCGACATCTCCCCCAAGCGTCGCGTCCAGGGCCTCGGCGCCCGCCAGCGTGAGCGTCTCCTCGAGATTCTCTCCAAGTAACCCGTGGCTGCCCGCCTTTTCGTCGTCTCGGGACCGTCTGGCGCGGGGAAGGGGACGTTGGTCTCGGCCGTGCGCCGGGCCCGCCCCGACCTCGGCCTGACGGTCTCTGCCACGACGCGCGCACCCCGTCCCGGCGAGGTCGACGGCGTGGCATACAGCTTCAAGACCGACGCCGAGTTCGACGCCATGGTCGAGGCCGGCGAGTTCCTCGAGTGGGCCCACGTCGCCGGCCACCGCTACGGCACGCCCGTCTCGGAGGTGGAGCGCGTGCTGGCCTCGGGCCACTCGCTCATCCTCGAGATCGACGTCCAGGGCGGCCTCAACGTGAAGCGGCTCATGGACGACGCCGTCCTCGTCTTCATCGAGCCCCCCTCCATGGAGGAGCTCGAGCGCAGGCTCAGGGGCCGCGGCACCGAGTCCGACGAGGACATCGCCCTCAGGTTGGGTCAGGCCGCGGGTGAGACGGCCCTCGCGGCATCCTACGACGCACGCATCGTGAACGACGACCTCGACCGGGCGACAGCCGAGCTGCTCTCGACGGTCGAGGCCTTTGAATCGGAATGAGGTTTCATGTCCATCACCAAGCCCGACATCGACGACCTGCTCGCCAAGACCGAGGAGAACCCCTTCCTGCTGTGCTCCATCGCCTCCAAGCGCGCCTGTGACATCAACAGCATGCTGCGCGGCCAGCACCTCCGCGTCACGGCCATCCAGGACGTCGACGACATCACCACGGTTGTGAGCGGCAAGGACCCCATCTCCATCGCCATGGACGAGCTCGACGGCGGCGTCCTCGGCTACAACGTGGCCGAGTTCGACACCGAGATCGCCGACGGCGACACGAACAACTAGTATGGCTTCCCGCGTCTGCCTGGTCCACTACCACGAGATCGGGCTCAAGGGGAAGAACCGCAAGACCTTCGAGGACCAGCTGGTGGCCAACCTCCGGCTGGCCCTCCGTTCGTTGCAGGTCTCCTCCGTCCGCCGCATCTCCGGCCATATTATGGTCACCTTCTCGTCTCCCGAGGCGCCGTTCGAGGCCGTGGGCCTCATCCGCCAGGTCCCCGGCGTGGCCCGCGTGTCCCTGGCGTTCCGCTGCCTCCAGGACCCCGACGACTACCTGCCCGCAGCCGTCGAGGCCCTGGGTGAGGTCGGCGGGTGCGGCTCCTTCAAGGTGCAGGCCAAGCGCAGCAACACCGACTACCCGCTCCACACCATCGAGCTCAACCGCCAGATCGGCTCGGCCCTCTGCGAGGCCTTCCCCGACCGCAGTGTGGACGTTCACGACCCGGACGTCGAGGTCCGGGCGCTCTTCAACGAGGGCTCCGCCTTCATCTACGCGGCGAGCGAGCGCGGCGTGGGCGGCCTGCCCGTGGGCACCGCCGGCAAGTGCGTGTCGCTGTTCTCGAACGGCTTCGACTCCCCGGTGGCAACGTGGATGATGGGGAGACGCGGGGCCACCATGGTCCCCGTGCACTTCTCCGGTCGCCCCATGACGAGCGACGGCAGCGAGTGGCTCTGCCAGGACCTGGTGCGCGCCCTCGGTCCCGAGGGCGCGGTGGGCAGGCTCTACGTCGTCCCCTTCGGCCAATGCCAGCGAGACATCGCGCTCGTCGTCCCGCAGTCGCTGCGCATCCTCATGTACCGCCGGCTCATGTACGCCGTTGCCGAGCGCATCGCCCTCGTCGAGGGTGCCAAGGCGCTCGTCACCGGCGAGTCCTTGGGCCAGGTCGCCTCCCAGACGCTCGACAACATCCGGGCTACGTCCGAGGTCGTGACGGCCATGCCGGTTTTGAGGCCCCTCATCGGCTCCGACAAGCAGGAGATCATCGAGCGCGCCAAGGCCATCGGCACCTATGACATCAGCTCCCAGACGGCGCCCGACTGCTGCACGCTCTTCATGCCGAGGAGGCCCGAGACCCACGCCAAGCCGGCCCAGGTGGCCGAGGCGTGGGGGCTCTTCGACCACGACGCCATGGTGGAGGGGCTGCTCCGCACCGTGGAGTATGTGGACTTCGACACCTGCGGCGCCTACCGGCCCCCGGCGCGTTGGCGCGAGCGGCACGACGCCTTGGCGCCGGCCCCGCTCCCCGACGAGGGCTGACCTCCCTCTCCATCGTTCCTCCATACCGACCGGCGGTGTCCCCGAGCAGGGGTTCTGTCACCGCCGGTCGGTCTCTTGTCGGGGCCCGGTCGGGGTCCCGTCGGGACCGTCCCCTAGGCTCGGGCTCCCAGGGGATTCGGCTGAGGGAGGGCCCGTGGCGCAGAGGGGGACGAGGGGTTCCGGGCGGCGTGTGCCGCGGTGGGTGGTCGTCGCGGCCGGTGTCGCCGCGCTCGCGGCGGTCGGCTGGCTCGCGGTGGGCGCGTCCGTGCCCGGGGACGTCGTCATCGAGCGCGGGGGCGACGCCGGGCCGGAGGCGCCCGCCGCGGAGGACCCCGGGAGCGGGGACGGCGGCGCGGGGGATGCGGTCGCCCAGGCTCCCGAGGAGGCCGCCGCGCCTCCCACCGTGCACGTCGACGGGGCCGTCGCGTCGCCGGGCGTCTACTCCCTCGAGGGGGACGACCCCCGCGTCGCCGATGCCGTGGAGGCGGCGGGCGGCCTCGTCGAGGGCGCCGACACCTCCTCGCTGAACCTCGCGGCGCGGGTCGAGGACGCCATGAAGGTCCACGTGCCCGGGGAGGGGGAGGAGGCCGCCGCCCCGTCCTCCGACGGCACGGCGCAGGCGTCCGCAGGCGTCCCGTCCGACCCCTCCGCCCCCGTGAACCTCAACACCGCCACGGCCGAGGAGCTCCGGACGCTGCCGGGGGTGGGGGAGGCGACCGCCGCCGCCATCCTCGAGGACCGCGAGGCCAACGGCCCCTTCACCTCTGTGGAGGACGTCATGAGGGTCTCGGGCATCGGCGAGAAGAAGTTCGCCAAGATGCGGGAGCGGATCCGTGTGTGAGTGGCCGGAGCGCCCCCAGGTACCCTGGGCGTTCGTCGTCTTCCTCGCGGCGGCCGGGTGCGTGGCCCTTCAGCTCCGGGCCGGGTGGGTCCCCGGCCCCGGCCAGGCCGCCCTGCTCGCTGCCGCCTGCGCCGCGGCCCTCGCCGCCGTGCGCAGGATCCGGCCGGCGCTCGTCGGGCGCGCCGCAGTCGCCGCGGCCGCCGTGGGGCTCGCGCTTGTCTCTGGGTCGCTCGAGCTCGCCTCCCAGGCGCGGGGCCGCGCCCTCCTCGAGGGGACGCCCGTCTCGAGGCTCTCCCTCACCACGGTCTCCGACGCCGTCGAGGGCACCTACGGGTGGAGCTCGGAGGCCGAGGCGTCCCTGGGCGGCGTCACGGTCGGGACCGTGCGCTTCCGGAGCGACGTGCCGCTCGGCCTCCGGGAGACCGTGGAGGGGGTGGGGACGTTCTCGGCGCCGGGCGAGGAGTACGCGGCCGAGATGCGCGGCCGCGGCCTGCTCGGGACGGTGCGGCTCTCGACCATCCGCGGCCGTGCTCCGGCACCGGGCCCGCTCGGGGCGTTCGCCCGGGTGAGGGCGTCGCTGCTCGAGGGGTTCCGCCCCGACGCCTCGGAGGCCCACGCCGTCGCAGCGGCGCTCGCGCTCGGGTGGCGGGGGGCGCTCCGCTCCACCGGCATCGCCGACACGGTGTCGGCGGCCGGCGTCTCGCACCTCGTGGCGGTCTCTGGCGCCCACCTTTCCGTGGTGGCGGCGCTATTCGGCGGGGTCGCGTCGCGGGCCAGGCCCCTCTGGGCGCGGACCGCGGTCACCGGGGTCGTCACCGGGTGCTTCGTGCTGCTGTGCGCCGTCCCGGCGTCGGCCCTCCGTGCCTGGGCCATGGCCCTCGCCTCCTCCGCCTCCCAGGTGGCGGGCCGGAGGGCGAGCCCCCTCGCGGCCCTGGGGTGCTTCGGCTGGCTCCTCTGCTGTCTCGACCCGACGGCGGTCTCGGACCTGGGGTTCTCGCTCTCGTGCACCTGCGTCGCCTGTCTCGCTCTCTTCGGCCCGTGGGCCAGGGCCGCCCTGGACCGGGTCGTCCCGGCCCCGCGCCCCCGCCCACACGCTGGGGCGCTTGCGCGCGCCCTCTCGTCGGCCCGCTCGCGTTGCGTGTCGGACCTCGCGGCGGGGCTCCTGTGCTTCGCGGCTTCGGCCCCCATGGCCGCCTCCGCCTTCGGGACCCTGAGCCTTGCGGGGCCGCTCTGCTCCATGGCCGCGGCGCCGCTGTTCCCCGTGCTGCTCGCATCGTCCCTCGCCGCGGTGGCCCTCGCGGCCGTCCCGGTGGCCGGCGCCGTGGCCGACCTCGCCGCCACGGGCGCGGCGTCGGTGCTCCTCGGCATCTGTCGGGCGGCCGCCGCGTTCCCGTGGGCGGTCCTGCCGGTGGAGGTCCCCGGGGCCGTGGGCGCCGTCGCCTCGGTCCCGGCGGCCGCCGCGCTCCTCGCGCTCTGGCCGAGGCCCCGGACGGCCGCGCTCCGGCGCGGTGTGGCCCTCGTCCTGGCCGCCGCCTTCGTCGTCGGGGCGCTCCCTTGGCTCGAGCCGCCGTCCCTGGAGGTGCTGGACGTCGGCCAGGGCGACGCCCTGCTGCTGCGCGACGGCCCACGGGCCGTCCTCGTCGACTGCGGGCCGCCCGGGGGCGGCCTTGCGCCGTCCCTGCGTTCCCGCGGCGTCGCGTCGCTGGACGCCGTCGTGCTCACCCACCAGCACGACGACCACTACGGCGGGCTCGGGGAGCTGGACGGCTCCGTGGCGGTGGGGAGCCTGGTCGTCGCGGAGGGAGTGGGAGCCTCCCTTTGCGAAGGGGTGGCCTCCGCGGCCGACGCACTCGGCGCCCCGGTCCGGGACGTCTCCGCCGGCGACGCGGTTCAGGTGGGAGGATGGAGGCTCGAGGCCCTCTGGCCGGAGGGCCCGGTGGACGGAACGGAGAACGCCCACTCGCTCTGCCTACTCGCCACCCACGCCCGAGGGCTCCGCGCCCTTCTCGCCGGCGACGCCGAGAGGGGCGAGCTCTCGCGGTTCGTCCCGGCGGTGGGGCCCGTGGACGTCCTCAAGCTCGGCCACCACGGATCCGAGGCGTCGCTCGACCGGGCGTGCCTCGGTGCGCTCCGGCCGTCCCTCTGCGTGGCCTCGGCGGGGGCGGGCAACGCCTACGGCCACCCGGACCCCGTGTGCGTCACCCTCGTGGAGGGGAGCGGGTCGCGTTTCCTGTGCACCGCCGAGCACGGCCCGGTGCGTGTGTTCGCCGACACCTCGACGGGGGTCCGGGTCTCGGTGGGACGCCCCGAGGCCCTGGCGGCGTGACCCCCGCGCCGTGGTAGGCTGGACCGACAGGGGAGAGGAGGGCCGGTGGCCCAGCAGCTGTTGCCCGCCTACGTGGCGGTGGGAGACAACAAGGTGATGCGCGAGGAGGCGGTGGCCCGCCTCAAGCGGCACCTCGACCCCGCCTTCGGGGAGTTCAACCTCGACGAGTGCCGCGAGCCCGCCAAGCTCACGCGGGACGGCCTGCTGCAGTCGCTCGACCAGCTCCCCTTCGGGGACGGCCAGCGCTTCGTCATCGTCCACGGGGCCGACCACCTCCCCAAGGACGTGTCGGAGGCCGTCGTCTCGTACCTCGGGGACCCCAACCCCCGCACCGTCCTCCTCCTCACCGCCGAGCGGCTCGCCCGCAACACGCGGCTCTACAAGGCCGTGGCGGCACAGGACCCCAAGCCCGGGAAGAAGGGGCCCGTCACCGTCATCGGGTGCTCGCTCCCCAAGCCCTGGGAGCTCCCGGGTCTCTTCGCCCGCTTCTGCGGCTCCTTCGGGCTGGCGGTGGACCAGGCCGCCGCCGCCGAGGTCGTTGACCGCGTCGCCCCCGCCAAGGGCGACCCGACGCCCATGCTCCGCCAGGTGGCCTTCCAGCTCTCGTCGCGCTACGGCGCCGGCGCCTCCCTGGGCCTGGCCGAGGTGAGGGACTCCGTGGCGCGCATCGTCGAGCCCAAGCCCTGGACCTTCGCCGACGCCGTGGCGGAGCGGGACCTCCCGCGCGCCCTCGAGCTCTACGGCCTGTTCCGCGGCGACCCCGAGATCCTCCTCCACATGTTCGCCGTGGACCGGCTCCGCGAGCTCGTGTGCTGCCGGAGCCTCATCGCCCAGGGGCGCGGGACGCCCGAGGCCGTGGCCCAGGCCTTCGGCTACCCGTCTCAGCAGAGGTGGCGCTACAAGAACCACCCCCGGTGGGCCAGCGGCTTCACCGACGCCGAGCTCTCCCGCGCGCTCCGCGGCGCTGTCGAGTGCGAGCGCACCCTCAAGGGGTCCGGGAGCTCCCGGACCGCCTTCGTCCGGTGGGTCTCGTCCGTGTGCTCATAAGGGTATGTATCAGGCGCCTTACAATACCGTATGAATGGGGCCATGGGCGCCGTGGGGCGGCGCCCCGCTGGTCTAGACTGGTTCCTTGTCACCAAGGAGGTCCAGTGAAGCTCAGTTATTTGGAAGAGAAGATCCACGCGGCCGACCCGTCCGCGCCGCTCGGCACGTCGAACAACCCCAGCAACCGCGTCCTCACCGTGGCCAACGCCGTCACGGTGTGCCGCATCGCGCTTACCCTCGTGTTCCTCTGGCTGTTCGTTACGGGCGCCGACCGCGTCCTCTGCCTCGTCATCTACGCCGTGGCGGCCCTCACGGACTTCGTGGACGGCCAGATCGCCCGGCGCACCCAGACGGTGTCGTGGTTCGGCAAGCTCCTCGACCCGGCGGTGGACCGCTTCCTCCTGTTCACCGGCGTTCTCGGCCTCTGCATCGTGGGCGACCTCCCCGTGTGGGTGCCCGTCGTTCTCATCGGCCGCGACATCGTGCTCGCCGTCGGCATGGCCGTGGTCCGGCGCTACCGTCGCCGGCCCGTCGACGTCCTCTACATAGGCAAGGTGGCCACGGCCCTGCTCCTGGCCGGCTTCTCCTGGCTCCTCCTCGACATGCCGGTGCTCCCGGGGTTCGGGCTCGTGGACGTGCCGTGGCTGCCGCTGCTCAACGGCCAGGCCGCCTGCCCCGCCATCCTTGTCGTGTACTCGGGTACTGTCTGCTCCCTGATAACAGGCGTGCTCTACGTCGTCGAGGGCCTCCAGATCCGCTCCGAGGCGCTGGAGGGGGACCGCACGTCATGACTCGGACCCTCATGCCCGCGGCGCTCCTGGCGCTCCTCCTCGTGCTCCTCGCCCCGGTGCCCGCCGTGGCGGACACCGGCCTCGGCGCGCCTGGCGTCACCGAGGCCCAGGCCTGGATCGTCGAGGACTCCACCGGCCGCGTGCTCGCGGAGTCGAACGCCGACGCCGCCTTCGCCCCGGCCTCCATCACCAAGGTGATGACGGCCATGGTGGCCCTCGACGCCGGCCTCCCCATGGACACCGAGGTGGCCATGCCCGCCCATCCCGAGGACGGCTGGCAGGCGGCCCAGGTGGCGGGCTACGCGGTGGGGGAGACCTCCACCCTCGAGGACATGCTCGAGGTCCTGCTCGTGTACTCGGCCAACGATGTCGGCTATGCCATCGCCGAGAAGGTGGCCGGCTCCCAGGGCGCCTTCGCGGACCTCATGAACGAGAAGGCCGCCGAGATCGGCATGACGCGGACCACCTTCAAGAACCCCCATGGCCTCGAGGAGGACGGCCACGAGAGCTGCGCCCGCGACCTCGCCCTCATGGGCCGCTACGCGCTGACCCACTACCCCTTCATCGCCCGGATGGTCCGCACCCACTCGGTGACGGTGCCGGTGAACGGGGAGCAGCGCACGTTCTACTCCACCGACGAGCTCATGCCCGTCTACAGCCCGCTCATCGGCATCAAGACGGGCAAGGTGGAGGCAGGCACCACGTTCCTGGGCGCCGCCCGCAAGGACGGGCTCACCCTCTACACGTGCGTCCTCGGGTGCGTCACCGACTGGGGGCGCTTCGAGGACACGCGGGCCATGATGGAGTGGGCCTTCGACGGCGCGACGGGGCTGACCCTCGCGGACCCCGACCAAACGCTCGAGACGCTGCCGTTCGCCTACCGGTTCGGCTTCTCGGTGTCGGTGCGGGCCCAGGCCGCCGTCACCGGCCTCCTCTGGCCTGACGGCACCGAGTGTTCCTACACGCGGGTCGCCCTCTCCAGCGACCAGCTCGGCATCCCCGGGGAGCCCGCCGGGGCCTGCCTCTGGCGTCAGGGCGACCGCATCGTGGGCGCCTGCGCCTACGTGGTGGACCCCACGGTCTCGCCCGACGCCGCCTGGTCGTCGGACCCGGCGGCGCCCCCGCTTCCCCTTCAGAGAAAGGCGGCATGACATGGCAGACGAGAACGGGACCCCCGAGGCGGTCCCCGGCAACGTGCTGGAGGGCGAGCACCTCCTGCTCGGCGGCTCCATGGAGCCCGACGCCCAGGGGCGCCCCGAGGCCGCCTGGTACGGCGACGGCGCCGGCGAGCCCGCGGCCTTCCGCGAGGGCTGTGCCCTGGCGGACGTGGGCGGCCTCGTGGCCACCTGCATCTCCGGCGACGCCGCGGACGCCTTCGTGTCCGCCGTCTTCACCTGCTACGTCCCGGCGCCCGGCCGGCTCGCCGGCGCCCTGTCCCTCATGGGCGACGGCCGTGTGGCCGCACCGGTGCTCCTGGCCGGGCTCGCCCCCAAGGAGTTCTGCGTCTGGTGCCCGGCGGAGCTCGCCGCGGGCCTCGGGGAGTGGATACGCGGTATCGCCGCCGTGGAGTCCGGGGGCGTCGCCCCGTACTCCTCCGTGGAGTTCTCCCACGGCGCCCCGCTCTCCACGACCCTGATGCTCGCCGGTCCGGAGGCCGCGGTCGTCCTCGGCGACTACCTGTCAGAGGGCGCGTCGCTCCCGGGTCCGGGGACCCTCGCCAACGTGCGTCTCGACGCCATCGACACCGTGGTCATGCGCCCCGAGGTCGGCTCGTTCGCACCCTACCTCGTGGTGGTGCCCGACGCCTCGGCGCGCGTGCTCTGGAGGAGCCTCCTCTCGTTCCAGTCCGTCGCCCCCGTGGGCACCTCCGCCGTGTGGGGAAGGGTCGCCGAGGAGGCGCCGGGCCTCGTGGACTTCCTCGACGACCCCATCGGGCGGAGGCTTCCCGCCGACCTCGGGCTCCAGGGCCTCCTCAGGCCCGGCGGCGACTTCATCGGTGCCCGCGCCCTCGACGGCGCGGGCGGACGGACGGAAGGGTAGGCCATGTACTCGATCTTCACCCCCGACGCCCCCCAGCCCTCGGGGACCTTCTCCCAGGGCGCCTCGGCGGCCCGCTATGTGTTCGTCTCGGGGCAGCTCCCCATCGACCCGGCGTCCGGCGTGCTCCGCGACGCCTCCATCGGCGTCCAGACGGTCCAGGTGATCCGCAACGTGGAGGCCGTCCTCGCCGACGTCGGGCTGGGCATCGACTCGGTCTGCAAGGTCACGCTGTTCCTCACGGACCTCAACGACCTCGAGGCCGTCGACGAGGTGTGCTCGGAGCGGTTCGAGAAGCCGTACCCCGCACGTTCAGTGGTGGGGGTCTCGGCGCTACCCCACGGGGCCTCCATCCAGATGGAGTGCGTGGCCTGCCGATAGGGCGAAGCCCGGGTGACGGAGGGTCCCGCGGGGGTACAATGAGGTCTCAACCGACACTCCAGGAGGCATCGATGCAGAACAATCCGGGCGCTTCCCAGAACAACCAGGCGGCATCCGATTCCACGACCATCTTCCGTATGCCGTCCACAGACGCCACCGTGCCGGACCTCATGGGTGCCCAGCGCCTCGCCAACCCGACGCTCTCCATCGTCAAGGGGCCCCATACCGGCACGACCTTCGTGTTGGACACTCCTGAGGTCACCATCGGCCGCGACCCCTCCAACACCGTGTTCCTCAACGACATGACCGTCTCGCGCCACCACGCCAAGATGCACCTGGCGCCCGGCGCGGACACCGTGGAGGACCTCGGCTCCCTCAACGGCACCTGGGTGGACGGCGCCATCGTCAACCGGGCCATGCTCGAGGACGGCTCCACCATCCAGATCGGCACCTTCCGCATGATCTTCCACACCACCCAGAGCACGAGCCGCATCCAGACCGGAGCGTAAGGAACCCATGGCAGACGCCGGTTACCTCACCATAGGCAAGGTGGTCAAGCGCCTCCAGGCCCAGTACCCCGATCTCTCGGTCTCAAAGGTCCGCTACCTCGAGGACGAGGGGCTCCTCACGCCGTCCCGCACACCGGGCGGCTACCGGCTGTACTCCTCGCGCGACGTCAAGCGGCTCGAGACCATCCTCTACCTCCAGAAGAACCGGTTCCTGCCCCTCTCGGTCATCAAGGAGGAGCTCGACGGCGGGGGGGCGCCGGGCATCGCCGGCACCGACCCCGCCGCTTACCCCGAGTCCGTCTGCGACGACGAGGAGACCCGCGAGAAGCTCCACCCCCTCGAGAAGGCCCCGGAGCTCCTCGGTGTCTCGATCTCGTTCGTGCGGGACCTTGCCAACAACGGCATCGTGTCGCTGCGCCGCAGCCCCCAGGGCCGCGAGCTTGTGGACGGGCACGACTTTCGCCTCATCCGCTGCGCCGAGGCCCTGCGGCGGTTCGGTATCGAGCCCCGCAACCTGCGCCAGTACGTGAACGCCGCCAACCGCGAGACCGCGATGTTCGAGCAGGCCCTCTCGGTCCTCGGGCCCCGCCAGGGGGAGTTCACCGACGAGCAGCGCGCCCAGTACTCCCAGGCATTCGAGCAGATTCTGCACCTCACAGACTCCCTGCGCGACGATCTCATACGCCGCACCTTCGCCGACGTCCTGCGCAGGCAGGCGCCCAAGGACCAGTGATCCGCCCAACCCCCACACAGACAAGCCATGCGAGCCCAAGGAGAGAGACCCCATGAGCAAGTTCGACTACCAGGACCTCGTCTGCGACATCCCCGACTACCCGGAGCCCGGCGTCATCTTCAAGGACATCACGCCCCTGATCGCCGACCCCCAGGGATTCTCGGCCGTCATCGACGAGCTCGCGGAGCACTTCCTGGGCCGCGGCATCACCAAGGTCGTGGGCGCCGAGGCCCGCGGCTTCCTCGTGGGCGCACCCGTGGCCTACCGCCTGGGCGCCGGCTTCGTCCCGGCCAGAAAGCCCGGCAAGCTCCCCCGCGAGGTCATCTCCCAGTGCTACGCCCTCGAGTACGGCACCGACGAGATCCAGATCCACGCCGACGCCCTGACCCCCGACGACAAGGTCATCGTCATCGACGACCTCGTGGCCACCGGCGGCACGGCCGTCGCCTGCGCCCAGCTCGTGGAGCAGGCCGGCGCCTCGGTGGAGGGCTTCGGTTTCGCCCTCGAGCTCGCCTACCTGAACCCCCGCGACGTCATCGCCGAGACCTTCGGCCAAGAGGTCTTCTCCCTCATCGTCGTGGACTAGCCCTCCGCACACGGGGCACCCGAACGAGACGGCCGGCCCCCGGGGAGCGGGGACCGGCCGTCTTCTCCTGCCGCGGCGTGCTTGACGGGGCTAGTCGAGGAAGGAACGCCCCAGGGCGTCGGCTTGGAGCATGGCCGCCACGAGCTGCTCGGGCGTCACGTCGCCGGCCAGGTTGTGGATGGACTCGCCGGGGGCGCAGGCCTTCTCGGCGACCGCCGGGAGGCGGGACTCGTCCGTGATGCCGACGGCCTCGAGGGTGAGGGGGAGCCCCACCGACTCCATGAAGGCCATCACCTCGCCGAGCTCCTCGTCGGGGGCGTTCTCGAGCACGAGCTGGACCACGGTGCCGAAGGCCACGATGTTGCCGTGGGGCACGCGCTCGCACTCCTCGAGGGCCGTGGTGCCGTTGTAGACGGAGTGGGCCACGCAGAGGCCCGCGTTATCGGCGCCGACCCCCGAGAGGTAGATGTTGGCCTCGATGACGGCCTCGAGGCTCGGCACGAGCAGCCCCTTCTCGGCGGCGATGAGGGCTTTCAGGCCGTCGGAGAACAGCGTGTCGCGGCAGAGGCGGCAGAGGGCGAGGGCACTCAGGGTCACCCCGGTGTTCTCGAGGGAGGGGCTCTTGGTCCGGGCGGCGGCGCGGGCCTCGTAGTAGGTGCCGAGGGCGTCGCCCATGCCCGCCACGAGGAACGAGGTGGGGGAGTCGGCGATGATCGAGCTGTCCACGATCACGACGTCGGGGTTCTTGGGATAGAAGAGGTACTCGGCGAACGTGCCGTCGTCGTGGTAGATGACCGAGAGGCCGGTGCACGGGGCGTCGGTGGCGGCCACGGTGGGGACGATCGCGACGGGCTTCCCGCAGTGGAAGGCGCATGCCTTGGCGGTGTCGATGGCGGAGCCGCCGCCAACGCCGCAGACGACGTCGATGGAGTCCTCCTCGACGATCTTCTCCATGCGGGCGATCTCGCCCTCGGACGAGATGCCGCCGAAGGTCTCGAACCTCGCGTAGGTGTCGGTACCCTCGAGGCTGGCGGTCACCTTGGGCTCCACGGCGGCCCGGCCGCTGCGGCTGCAGACGAACAGGAACCTGCTGCCGTATCCCTTGCAGATCTCGTGGAAGTGGAGCAGGACGTCGGGGTCCTGGGCGTACATCGAGGGAGCCCGCATTGCCTTGTACATCGAAGTGCCTCCTAAGGTGGGAAGGACGGGGTCGTTCAGAGTCTACGACCGGCGGCCCGGGTCCCGCCCCCCGATCTTCTGCCCTGTGCGGGATTTGAAATAACTGAACATACCCTGATGAAGGCTGTCGGGAGGGGAGCGCGCTATCATAGGGGACCTGAACGAACTATGAACGAGAGGGGAGGGCGCGTGATGCCGGGTGCCAGCGTGGCCGTGCCCCTCCGAAGGGCGCTTCCGGTGGCCCTGCCTGTCATGCTCGGATACGTGGTCATCGGCCTTCCCGCCGGCATCCTCGAGGCCGAGGTGGGCCTGGAGCCGTGGGCGGCCTTCGTGCTCTCGTGCACGTACTACTCGGGGGCCGGCCAGTTCATGCTGCCCAACCTGTGGCTCGCGGGCCAGGGCCCCTGGTCCATCGGTGCGTCGATCTCCCTGGTCAACATGAGGCAGCTCCTGTACTCGGCGGCCTTGGCCCCGGCCATGGCACCGGTCGCCAAGCCCCTCAAGACGCTGTTCGCGGCCACCGTCACCGACGAGTCGTTCGGCGTGAACATGGAGCGGCTGTCCTCCGACCCCTCGTGGGACGCCGCCTGCGCCACGGCGGTGAACGTCCTTTCCATGCTCTCGTGGGCCACCGCCAACGCCGTCGGCGCCGCCGTGGGAGACGCCCTCGCCATGCCCACCGACGTGGCGAGCTTCGCCATGACGTCCATCTTCATCTGCCTGCTCCTGACCCAGGAGTTCTCGCGCCCCACGGTCGTGGGCGCCGTCACCGCCGCCGTGGTGGTGGCCCTCTGCAAGGCCGTGCGTGCCGGTGGCGTGGCCGTGGTCGCCGGGGCGGCCGCCGGCGTCGCCGTCGCCATGGCCGTCGGGGGCGCAGGGGAGTCCCGGCCCGTCGAGGGAGGCGGGTCGTAGTGGACGTCGCGCTCTTCTGGCCCCTCTACGCCATCATCCTCGCCACCATGCTCGTCTGCCGGTGCGTCCCCATGTTCGTCCTCGGCTCGCGCGAGCTCTCACCCCGTGTGCGTCAGGCCTTGGAGACGATCCCCGTGGCGGCGTTCGCGGCCCTTGTGGCGAACGACCTCTTCCGGCCCGACCTCTGGGCGCAGGGGCCGACGGCCTGCGCGGTGCCGCTCCTGTCCGCAGCCGTCGTGGCGCTCTGCGCGGTGCGAACGCGGTCCCTGGCGCTCTGCGCCGCCGTCGGCGTGGCCGCGTACCTCGTACTGAGCCTTACGTTCTAGGAGGGGCGCCGACGAGCGGACGCTTGCGCGCGTCAGGGGCTCGCAGGTCGAGGGGACTGCGGGTCCAAGGGGAGCGGTTCTCATCCCTCTACTTTACATAACATATATTATCCGAGATTGAGGGGGAGTGGCGGACCGCTGCCGGCGGTCTCCTCGGCCGGCTGCCGCCACCGACTGCTACCATGGTGTGTCCCAATCCCGGGTCGTGCCACCAGAACCGCCGTGGGTCGTCCCACGTGAACGGAGGCCTGTATGGACCGCATCTCCTGCGACGTCTGCGTCGTCGGGTCCGGCATCGCCGGGCTCTGCGCCGCCACCGCTGCCGCCGAGGCCGGTGCCTCGGTTGCCCTCGTCTGCCAAGGGGCCCTCTGCTCGGGTTCGAGCTTCGCCGGCACCACGTGGGGCCTCGGCATGGTGGGCCCCCGGACCCCCGCACCCGAGGACGTGGAGGCCTTCGTCCGCGCCGTCCAGGGGCCCGGCGGCTCCAAGGCCCAGGACGCCTACGTGCGTGCCCTCGGCAACGGGTTCCACGGGGCCCTGGAGCGGTTCCGGGCCATGGGCGCCGTCATCGAGGACGTCGAGCCGGGCCACGGGGACGACCGCGCCTATGTGCCGTGCTTCGGCTCCGAGGTCCAGGACTGGCACGGTTTCCATGCCCTCGCCTCGGTTCAGGGGCTCCGTAACCAGTTATGTAAAGCTGAGGTCGGCGTCGCCCACCACGCGGAGGTCGTCTCCCTGCTCCACGACCCCGCGGACGGCGCGGTGGCCGGCGTCCTGGCCCTCGTCGGGCCGCAGGCGTCGCCGCTCGTGGTGCGTGCCGGGGCCACCGTGCTCGCCACCGGCGGTGCCGCCGCGGCCCTCTCCCCCACCCTCGCGAGCCCCCTTGCCCGCGGGACCGGTCTCGTCATGGCCACAGACGAGGGCGCCACCTGCGGAAACCTCGGATACGGCCAGGTCATGGCCGGTATCCTGACCAAGGGACGCCCCGCCGTCTTCAACGAGAAGGTGTGGGGGCTCACGAGGCTCGTCAAGGACGGCAGGGACGTCTTCGACCTCGCCGGGGTCTCCCCCGCCCGGGCCCGGGAGGCCTTGGAGGCGCACTCCTGGCACGGCCCCTACTCGCGGCAGCGGGTGTCCCGCCTCGTGGAGGAGTCGGTCGCGGCCGTCGGCGGGACGTGCGAGGCCGTCGTCGACCGCCCCGAGGGCGAGGTCCAGCCGTTCGTCGCCACCTACATGGACTGGCTCGAGGAGACCCACGGCCTCTCGTGGGGCGAGCCCATGCCCCTGGCCCTCTTCCACCAGGCCTCCAACGGCGGCGTCCGCTGCGACGTCGACGGCTGGACCCGCGTGCCGGGCCTCTACGCGGCCGGCGAGGTCGCCCCCGTCTTCGCCGTCGACCGGCTCGGCGGCATCGCGAGCGCCACCGCCATGGTGTTCGGTCTTGCAGCCGGGGGCGCCGCGGCACGGGGCGTCATGTCACGGCGCCAAGAGGGTCGTCGTTACCTGTGTTTCCGCGGCGAGGACGGCGCGCCGCAGGCGGTGTCGTCCCTGGAGGGGCTCTCCCCGGACGGTGCCGCCGCCCTCGGAGAGGCGCTTGCCGGGCGCCTCCGCACCGGTGCCCACGACCTCGTGCGCGCCGCCATGGACGAGGCGGGCTCCCCCTTCTAGCCGGCGTCGGCGCCGGTCCCTCCCGTCGGCCCCGCGTCGGGCGGCGCGGGCTCGCCCGTCCCCCTGAGAAGGTCGCGGACGCGGTCGTGGAGCTCGGGGGCGAGGTCCGAGTCCATGACGAAGAGCACCTGGTCCGCCGCCTCCAGGGTGAGGTCGGCGGTGGGCACGACCCGGCGCCCGCAGCGCTCGACGACGGCCGCCACGCAGCCGGCCGGGAGTGGCAGGTCGGCGAGGCGCCTCCCCTCGGCGGGGGACCCGAACGCCACGCAGACGGCCTCCGTGAGCACCGACCTCCCGTGCACGGGGGACCCGCAGTCGCAGCGGGCCCCCACCAGGGGCTGCAGCAGGTGCTCGTAGTAGCCCTCGGTCTTGGTGAGGTTGGCGACCACGTAGGCCACGAGGGAGACGAGGGAGAGCGACAGCAGCGCCGAGAAGCTGCCGGTGAGCTCGAACACGAGGAGGCAACCGGTCACGGGGGCGTGGATGACGCCGGCGAAGAGCCCGGCGATCCCCAGGAGCATGAAGTTGTTGACGTAGGCCGGGTCCATGCCTAAGACGGCCACGGCGCCGCGGCCGAACAGGGCGCCTGCAAGCGCGCCCATGGCAACGAGCGGGTAGAGGGTGCCGCCCGGGGTGCCGGAGCTCGCCGAGGCGTCGGTGAGCAGGTACTTCCCCAGAAGCAGCCCCGCGATGGCCAGCGTGGGCCGGCCCGAGACGTGCTCGAGGAGCCCGAGGATGGCGTCGCCCCCGCCCAGGAGCTCGGGGACCGTGAAGGCCCCGACGGCGGCCAGGGCGAACGGCACGGCGTACCGGGTACCCGGCGCGTGCCTCCGGATGCGGCCGTAGAGCCGGGTGCCGAGGAACATGCCGCGGTTGTGGCAGGCGCCGAGCAGCCCGAGGAACAGCCCCTGGAGCATCACGATCCCGTAGGTGACGTGCGGGAGGTCCCGGGCGAAGCCGATCGGGATGAGGGGGCCCGTGCCGAGGAACTGGTTGACGATGTAGACGGCGGCCACCGCGGACGACATCGTGCCGATGACGAGCGGTGCCGAGAACGACTTGTGGACCTCCTCCACGGCGAACATGACGCCGGTGAGTGGGGCCTGGAACGCCGCGGCCATGCCGGCTCCCGAGCCGCAGGTGACGAGGAGGCGGCGCTCCCCCTCCGTAGAGCCGGCGGCACGCGCCACGGCGGTGCCGCAGAGGCCGCCGAGCATGACCGAGGGGCCCTCGCGTCCGAGGGAGAGGCCGCCCAGGGCGCAGAGCACGCCCTCGGAGAACTTGGCCGCCATGGTGCGCGCCCAGGGAATCTGCAGGCGCCCGAGGGCGTCGGCCTCGATCTGGGGGATGCCGGACCCCGAGCTCGTGGGCGCCCAGCGCACGAGGGCGGTGACGGCGGCCCAGAGGACGACCATGACCGCGACCCACCCGGCGACCGCCAAGGGGTTCCCGGCCGCCGCCGCGGTGACGGAGCGCATGGTGCCGTCCGCGAGGTTGAGGGCGAGCCGGAAGAGGCCCACGACGATCCCGGCGCCGAGGCCCACCGCGGCGCCCTCGACGACCATATGCACTTGGAGGCGTCGGGAGAGCCGCAGCGCCACGGGGTTGATCTGCTTCACGGGTCAGGACCTCGACGGGGATGGTTGTCCTCCCCAGTCTAGGACTAGATGACGAGGTTGCCCAGGAACAGGGCCGCGCTGTTGGCGGCGACGGCCCCGTCGGCCGCCGCGGTCACGACCTGGCGCAGGGGCGTTTGGCGCACGTCCCCCGCAACGAAGAGCCCCGGCGTGGAGGTGGACATGTCGGCGCCGGTGACGACCTCGCCGTTCCCGTTGAGCTCGGCGAGCCCCTCGACGAGCCCCGAGGCGGGCACGGTCCCGATGAACACGAAGACGCCGAACGTGCCGGCGCCGTGCTCCACGCGCTCGAGCTCCCCGGTCTCGGTGTCGCGCAGGGTGATGGACTCGGGCAGGCCGTCGCCCTCGAGCTTTGCGATGGCGCAGCGGTAGCGGACCTCGACCTTGGGGTTGAGCTCCACCCGCTCGACCAGGGAGGCCTGAGCGCGGAGGTGGTCCTTGCGCACGACCATGACGACCTTGGAGCAGATGCGCGAGAGGAAGTCGGCCTCCTCGCAGGCGGTGTTGCCGCCGCCCACGACGTAGGTGACCTTGTCGCGGTAGAACATGCCGTCGCAGGTGGCGCAGTAGGAGACGCCGCGGCCGCGGAACTCCTCCTCGCCCTCGAAGCCCGCAGGGCGCGGGGTGCCGCCCGTGGCGAGGACCACGGCGCGGGACTGGTAGGTGTCGGACGCGCCCTCGACGAGGAACAGCTGCGTCTCGGGGTCGTAGGCGAGGCCGTGGACGGTGTCCTGGGCGAAGGCGGCGCCCAGGTGCTCGGCGTGGTCGTGCATGCGGATGCCCAGGTCGAAGCCCGAGACGTTCTCGATGCCGGGGTAGTTGTCCACGAGGTCGGACTGCGAGATCTGCCCGCCCCAGCTGCCGGACTCGACGGTCACGGCGTCGACGGCGGCACGGTTGGCGTAGATGGCGGCGGTGAGGCCGGCGGGACCCCCGCCGACCACGGTGAGGTCGTGATAGACCATGGTTCGTCTCCTCCCCTTGGGAAGCGTCGTGTTCTCTGCCGATACCTACCCGGCGGCGCCCGATCCTTTCCCCTCCCGCGCACGGTGTGAACGGCCGGAGGCCCGCCGCCCCCTGACGGGACGACGGGCCTCCGGCACGGGCGGGCGGCGCAGAGCCGCCTAGGTCTCCTCGATGTACTCGGGCTCGGCGCTGTCCTGCGTGGAGACCTTGGGGAGGATGAGGTTCAGCAGGATGCCCACGATGGCGCTGGCGGCCATGCCGGGGATGGTGTAGTCGCCCACGGGGATGGAGTAGCCGCCGCACTCCATGCCCACGCCGAGGACGATGGTGACCGCGGCGATCATGAGGTTGCGGTTCTCGCCGAAGTCGATGTTGTTGGTCACGAGCATGCGCAGGCCGTTGCTGGCGATGAGGCCGAAAAGCAGGAGGCTCACGCCGCCCATGACGGGGGTGGGGATGCTCATGATGAGGGCCTCGAGCTTGGGGCAGAAGCCGCCCACGATGAAGGCGAAGCCGGCCGCGTACCAGAAGATCTGGGTGGCGTAGACGCGGGTCACGCTCATGACGCCGATGTTCTCGGCGTAGGTGGTGGCAGGGGGGCTGCCGATGAGGCCCGCGATGCACGTGGCGATGCCGTCGCCGGCGAGGGAGCGCGGGAGCATGGGGACGAAGTCCTCGCCCACGACCTCGGAGACCACGAGCAGGTGGCCGATGTGCTCGATAACCACCACGAGGGCCACAGGCGCGATGAGGGCGATGGCCACGGGGTCGATCACCGGGTGGTTCTGGAAGCTGGGCAGACCCACCCAGGCCGCGTCCATGACCGGGGCGAAGTCGACGAGGCCGAAGAACGCGGCGACGACGTAGCCCACGACGATGGCCAGGAGCACCGGGATGGTGCCGATGAGGCCCTTCATGGACGAGAAGCCCACGGCGGCGAACAGCGTCACGCCGGCGACGAGGGTGCCGACGGCGTTGAAGCCGTCCCCCGAGGAGTTGAGCGCCATGTTCACGGCCGTGGCCGAGAGGCCGATGCCGATCACGACGATGATGGACGCGATGAGCACCGGCGGGAGGATGCGGTCGATCCACGCGGTGCCGGCGAGCTTGATGATGCCCGCCACGGCCAGGAACACGAGGCCCGCGCAGAAGATGCCCGAGAGCGCCGCGTCGAGGCCCTGGGTGGCCCCCACGGCAACGATGGGGCTGATGAACGCGAACGAGCTGCCCAGGTAGCTGGGGATCTTGTTCTTGGTCATGAGCAGGTAGCACACCGTGCCGATACCGGAGCACATGATGGCCACGCTCGGGTGGAGCCCGGTGAGGATGGGGACCAGCACCGTCGAGCCGAACATCGACATCATGTGCTGGATGCCTAGGGGGATCGCCTGCGCCACGGGCACGTGGTCGGAGACCCCGATCACCTCTCTCTGCCTTGCCATACCTCTCCTTTCGTGAGAAAAGCGGGCCCGGTGTGCTTCCCGGACCCGCTTGAATCCGGACCTGTGCGTTCGGACGGGGCTATGAGATGAGGAACGAGACCAGGAAGGCCGCGGCCGCCACCCACATGAGCGGCTTCACCTTCTTGACGTTGCCGGTGGCGACGGAGACCACCACGTAGGTGATGAAGCCGAGGCCGATGCCGGTGGAGATGGAGTAGGTCAGCGGGATGCCGATGACGGTGACGAACGCGGGCAGGCCGTCGAGCTTGCTGGTCCAGTCGATGAACTGGACCTGGTCCATCATCAGGTAGCCCACGAGAACGAGGGCGCCGGCGGTGGCCGGGGTGCTCACGACGGCGATGAGCGGCGAGAAGAAGGCCGCGACGATGAAGAGCACGCCGGTCGTCACGGAAGTGAGGCCGGTGCGTCCGCCGTCCGCGGCGCCGGAGGCGGACTCCACGAACGTGGTGATGGACGAGGCGCCCATGAGGCCGCCCGCCGCCGCCGCGGCGGAGTCGACCACGAGGATCGGGCGGATGTCCTCCACCCTGCCGTCCTTCGTGAGGAAGTCGCCCTGCTTGGCGACGGCGAAGGCCGTGCCCATGGTGTCGAAGAAGTCGCTCATCATGAGGGAGAACACGAACATGAGGAGCACGGGGCTCATGACCACCTTGGCGATGCCCATGACGCCCTGCTCGTCGACCATGAAGGGCGCGCCGAAGGTGGAGAAGTCCAGGGGCGATACGATGCCCGAGGGCATGGTGGTGACGCCCAGCGGGATGCCCGCGACCACGGCGATGAGGATGCCGATGAGGATCTCGCCCGGCACCTTCAGGCAGTAGAGCACGAAGGTGGAGAAGATGGCGATCATGCCCACGATGTAGGCGGGGTCCGTGACGGCGCCCATGGTGATGAGCGTGGACTCGTCGTTGACGACGATGGCGCCGTTGATGAGGCCGATGAGGGCGATGAAGATGCCCAGGCCGGCGGCGATGGCGTGGCGCAGCGAGGCGGGGATGGCGTCCATGATGGCCTCGCGCAGGCCGCAGAGCACGAGGGCGAGGATGACGATGCCCTCGATGAACACGACGGCCATGGCGGCGTGCCAGTCGCCGTTGCACAGGCCCGTGAGCGTGAACGCGACGACGGCGTTGATGCCCATGCCCGACGCGCAGGCCAGGGGGCGGTTGGCGAAGATGCCCATGAGGATGGTCATGACACCCGCGCCGATGCAGGTGGCCGTGACGCCGGCGCCCATGGGGATGCCGGCGGCCGACAGCAGCGCCGGGTTGACGGCGATGATGTAGGCCATGGCCAGGAAGGTGGTGACGCCTGCCCGAAGCTCGGTGCCCACGGACGAGCCCCTCTCCCCCATGTGGAAGAAAGACTCAAGGGCACCCTGTCCCCCGGTCGTCCCGAAGGATTTTTCCATGCGATTGTCCTCTCGATCTCTCGTCTTCACCGGGCCGCTCCCTCACGGCGCCGGCCTATGTGCCAGGTGCCTAGGAGGCGCCGCTGGAACCGAAGCCGCCCGCCCCGCGGTCCGTCTCGTCGAGCTCCCCCACCTCGACGAGGGACACGGTGGGCACGCGCTGGATGACGAGCTGGGCGATGCGCTCGCCGCGCTCGATGGAGATGGGGGTCTCGGGGTCGAGGTTGACCGTGCAGACCTTGAGCTCCCCGCGGTAGTGGGAGTCGATGAGGCCGGGCGTGTTGGCCATGGAGAGGCCGCGCTTGAGCGCCATACCGCTGCGGGGCTGGACGAAGCCGGCGTAGCCCTCGGGGATGGCCACGGCGAGCCCCGTGCCGACGAGCCTGCGCTCGAGGGGCGCAAGGACGACGTCCTCGTTGGAGCGGAGGTCGAGCCCGGCGTCGCCCTCGTAGGCGTAGGACGGGAGCTCGACCGTGGGGTCGATGCGCTTGATGGGGACGACGACGGGGGTGTCACTCATCGGCGAGCCTCCTAAGCTCCTCGCTGAACTCATCGATGTCCTTGAAGTCGCGGTAGACCGAAGCGAACCGCACGTAGGCGACGCGGTCGATGTCGCGGAGCCTCACGAGCACCATCTCGCCGAGGTCGCCGCTGGCCACCTCGGACACGCCGCGGTCGCGCAGGCCGTTCTCGACGCCGTCGATGAGGGCGTCGAGCTGGGCCACGTCGAGGTCGCGCTTGACGGTGGCGGCCACGAGGCCGCGCATGACCTTCTGACGGTCGAAGGGCTCGCGCCGGCCGTCCCGCTTGACGACCACGAGGGGGAGCTCCTCGCGGCGCTCGTAGGTGGTGAAACGGGTGCCGCACCTCACGCACTCGCGCCGCCTCCTGATGGCCTCGTTGCTCTCCGAGGGCCTGGAGTCTACGACCTTGGACTCGTCGCAGCCGCATGTTGGGCAGTGCATGGCATCCCTTCCTTGCCGCGGGGGCGACCGCATGGCGGTACCCGGCCACCGAAAGATAGCACGCGGGCTCCACGGACACTCCACGGTCTCATCACATGGAGAGGAGCCTGTAACAGTGTGTATGAGGACGGGGACGTTGTAAAGGCGGACCCCGCCGTTCCCCGAACAGATGTTTTTGACCGAACGTCCGTTTGCTATGATGGTGGCCACGACCGTACCGACCGTCGGAGGTCCCATGACCCGTCCCAAGCTCAGCCACCGTGTGCAGATGATCTACGACTACCTCGTGGAGTACTGCCACGACCACGGCTACCCGCCCTCGGTCCGCGAGATCGGCGACGCCGTGGGTCTCAAGTCGCCGAGCACGGTCCACATGCACCTCCAGACGCTCGAGCAGAAGGGCCTCATCCGGAGGACCGCCAACAAGTCGCGCACCATCGAGCTCGTGGACTGCCACGGGCCGTCGCGCCAGGCGGTGGAGGACGGCGGCACCACGCTCGCCCAGGTGGACATCGACATGGACTCCTCCACGCTCCGCCTCCCCCTGGTGGGCCGCGTCGCGGCGGGCGTCCCCATCCTGGCCGAGCAGAACGTCGAGGAGAGCTTCACGCTCCCCACGGGCATCGTGGGCGACAACTGCTCCTTCATGCTCCGCGTCAAGGGAGACTCCATGATCAACGCCGGCATCTTCGACGGCGACTACCTCGTGGTGCGCGAGGCATCGGACGCCGTGAACGGCGAGATCGTCGTGGCCCTCGTGGGCGACGGCGCCACGGTCAAGACGTTCTACCGCGAGAGGGGCCGCTGCAGGCTCCAGCCGGAGAACGACGCCATGGAGCCCATCTATGTGGAGAACCCCCGCATCCTCGGCCGGGTGACCGCGCTTCTGCGCACCATCTCGTGACCGCGCCCTCCCCTGCCGGCCCCTGGGAGCGCCCCGTCGGCCGCGTGCGGCTCTTCGACGCCGTGCGCGGCTTCTCCGTCGTGTCGATGGTGCTCTTCCACCTCTGCTACGACCTCGTCTTCATCGAGGGGGTCGACGTCGCGTGGTTCGCGCCGCCGCTACAGGACGTCTGGCGGGCGTCCATCAGCTGGACGTTCCTCCTCGTGTCGGGGTGGATGTGCAGCTTCTCCCACGACAACCTCACGCGCTCGCTGCGCTACCTCGCCGTGGCGCTCGCCATCTTCGCGGCCACGTCCCTGGCGGCCGTGGACGACCCCGTCAGCTTCGGCATCATATTCTGTATAGGCGCCGCCACGCTCGTGGACGCCCTGCTCGAGCGCGCCCACCTGGAGCCGCGCGGGCTCCCGTGCGCCGCGGCGCTCCTCGCGCTCTTCCTCCTGACGCTCGGCGTCCCCTCGCGGGAGCTGGGCGTCGGCCCGTGGGAGGTGGCGCTCCCCGCCGGCTGGTACGCCCACCCGGGCCTCGCATGGCTCGGCCTGCCGTCGCCGGGGTTCGTGTCGGGGGACTACTACCCCCTCGTGCCCTTCGCCCTCATGTACGGCGTGGGCGTGGCCGTGGGGCGCTGGTTCGCGCCGCGCGGGTACCCGCGCCGGGTCCTCGCGGCGCGGTGCGCCCCCCTCGAGTGGGTGGGGCGCCACGCCCTCCCCATCTACGTGGTGCACCAGCCCCTGCTGCTCGCCGCCCTCGCGCTCCTCGGCGTCTAGGCGTCCGGGGCCGGGTCGTCGGCCCGGTAGGGCTCCAGCGATCCTGCCAGGCGCGGCGGAACCTTGGCCGTGACGAGCAGGCCGCCGTCCACGTAGGTCTCGCGGACCACCTGCCCGCGCTCGTGCACCATCTTCATGAGCAGGCCCTTGTCGTAGGGCACGAGCGCCGTCACGGTGACGTCGCCCTCGGAGGCCTTGGTCGCCACGGTGTGCAGGAGCGCGCCCAGGCCCGTCTCCTCCTTGGCCGACACCATGACGGCGTCGGGGAACGCCAGGCGCAGGGCCTCGCGGTCCGCCGGGTCCAGCAGGTCCGCCTTGTTGAGGCAGAGGAGGGTCGCCTTGTCGCCTGCGCCTATCTCGTCGAGCGTCCTTCTCACGGCCTCCTCCTGGGCCCTCCAGTCGGGGTCGGAGGCGTCCACCACGAGCACCACGAGGTCGGCGCCGGACACCTCGGCGAGGGTCGACCTGAACGACTCCACGAGCGTGGTCGGGAGCTTCTGGATGAAGCCGACGGTGTCGGTGAGGGTGATCCTGCGGCCCTCGGCGAGGCCGAGGGAGCGGGTGGTGGGGTCCAGCGTGGCGAAGAGCTCGTCCTTGGCGTAGACGTCGGAGTCCGTGAGGGCGTTCAGGAGCGTCGACTTGCCGGCGTTGGTGTAGCCGGCGAGGGAGACGCGGTAGATGCCCGAGTCCCAGCGGGCCTTGGACTGGGTCCTGCGGCGCGAGGCCACCCGCTCGATCTCGCCGCGGAGGTGGGAGATGCGGTCGCGGATGAGCCGTCGATCGACCTCGAGCTGCGACTCGCCTTGGCCGAACCGGCTGCCGATGCCTCCGCGGGTCTGCTCGCCCATGAGGTGGCTCCACATCCCGCGCAGGCGCGGGAGCACGTACTTGAGCTGCGCGAGCTGGACCTGGAGCCTCCCCTCCCGGGTCTGGGCGTGGCTGCCGAAGATGTCGAGGATGAGCGCCGTGCGGTCGATCACCTTCACGGGCTCGCCCAGGGCCCGCTCGAGGTTGCCCTGCTGGGAGGGGGTGAGCTCCTCGTCGAAGACCACGACGTCCACGTCGAGCGCCTCCACGGCCTCCTTGAGCTCCAGCACCTTGCCCGAGCCGATGAAGGTCTTGGGCACGGGGCGGTCGAGCCGCTGCGTGAGGGTCCCCACGACGTCGGCGCCGTCGGTGTCCACGAGGCGGGCGAGCTCGGCCATGGAGCGCTCCTGGGGCCACTCGTCGGCCCGTCCGAGGTCGACGCCCACGAGAAGGGCACGCTCGCGCGGCAGTGCGGTGGGTTGCGGTGTCTTCCGGGCCATGGAGCCCCCTTTCAGCGCCCCGCCTCGACGGAGCGCCTGAGATCGTCTGTCACGAGCGCGGCCGCCCCCTCGACCGTGGTCTCCCCCATGGGTACCACGGTGGCGCGGCCGTCGCGCCGTATCCACGAGAGCTGCCGCTTGGCGTAGCGCCTCGTGGAGCGCTTCACCTGCTCGCGGGCCTCGTCGAGGGTGCAGAGGCCGTCGAGGGCCGCGAGCACCTCCTTGTAGCCGATGGCTTGGGAGGCGGTGGCGGAGCGGCGGATGCCGGCCTCGTCGAGGGCGCGCACCTCGTCCACGAGGCCGGCCGCGAACATCTCGTCCACCCGGCGGTCGATGCGCGCGTACAGGGTCTCGCGCTCGGGCACGAGGGCCCAGGTGCGGGCGGCGTAGTGGGGGTCGCGGTGCCTCAGGTGGCGGGTGCGCTCCGCGTAGGACTCGCCCTGGTCGGCGAGCTCGAGGGCGCGCACCACCCGGCGGACGTTGTTGGGGTGCACCGCCGCGGCGCTCTCGGGGTCGCGGTCGCGCAGGAGGGTCCAGAGGGCCTCGGGGCCCCGCTCGCGGGCGACGGCCTCGTAGCGGGCGCGGGGGCCCGAGGCGGCGTCTCCCGAGGGGAAGTCCATCTCGTCGATGACGGCGTCGAGGTAGAGGCCGGTGCCCCCGCAGAGCACGGCGCAGCCGGCCGTCTCGAGGGACCGGTCCACGCACCGGCGCGCGTCGCGCTGGAAGAGGGCGGCCGAGTACGGCTCGTCGAACCCGGCGACGTCGACCATGAGGAGCTCGGCACGCCGTTCGGCGACCGGCGTCTTGGCCGTGCCGATGTCCATGGAGCGATAGACCTGCATGGCGTCGACGGAGACCACGGGGCAGCCCATGGAGCTCGCCACAAGGTCCGCCACGGCCGACTTGCCCGACGCCGTGGGACCGCAGACGCAGGCGACGGGACCCGGCAGCCCCCCGGTCATCGCGGGTCGCCGGCGCAGGTGCCCCGGAGGTACCACGGGCGGCCGTCGAGCACCTCGACGGGCACGACCTTGCCCACCAGGTCGGCGGAATCCGCGCCCTCGGGGGCCTCGAAGAGCACGGTGACGTTCTCGGGGCTGTGGCCGGTGAGGACGCCGGGGTCCTTTTTGGAGGGACCCTCAACGAGGACGTCCACGGTGCGGCCCACCTGGCGGCGGTTGTAGTCCCAGCTCTGCTCCTGCACAAGGGCGACGAGCCGGTCGAAGCGGCCCTGAATCTCGTCGCGCGGAGTCGGGTCGTCCACGGCGGCGGCGGGCGTGCCCTCGCGCTTGGAGTAGATGAAGGTGAAGGCGCTGGAGAAGGCGGCCTCCCTCACGAGCGAGAGGGTCTCAAGGAAGTCCTCCTCGGTCTCGTTGGGGAAGCCGACGATGATGTCGGTGGAGAGGGCGATGTCGGGCATGGCGGCACGGATGCGGCGCACGAGGTCGAGGTAGTCCTTCCGGGTGTACTTCCGGTTCATGCGCCGGAGCACGTCCGTGGAGCCCGACTGCACGGCGAGGTGCAGCTGGGGCATGACGGCGGGCAGCTCCGCCATGGCGGCGATGGTCTCGTCGGTGAGGTCCTTTGGGTGCGAGCTCGTGAACCGGATGCGCTCGACGCCGGTGGCGGCCACGGCCCGGAGGAGCTCGGCGAACCGGGGCTCGCCGTAGCGGTCGCGCCCGTAGGAGTTGACGTTCTGGCCGAGGAGGCACACCTCGCGCACGCCGTCCGCCACGAGGGCCTTCACCTCGGCCACGACGTCCTCCATGGCGCGGCTGCGCTCGCGCCCGCGGACGTAGGGGACGATGCAGTAGCTGCAGAAGTTGTTGCAGCCCGTCATGATGGGGACCCACGCGTGGAACGGCGACTCCCGGTGGTCGGGGAGGTCGCTCGAGAACGCGGTGCCGGGCTCCGCGGTGTCGGCCTTGAGGGACGAGCCCGCCTCGGAGCGCGACTCCTCGATGAGCCGCGGAAGGCTGGCGATGGCCTGGGTGCCGAACACGACGTCGACGTTGGGGATGAAGGAGCGCATGGCGTCGCCCTCTCGCTGGGCGATGCAGCCGCCCACGCAGACCGTGCGGAGGCCGGACGGCGGAACGGGCGCGCTCACCATGGCGGAGGCCTGGCCCTGGAGGTGCGTGTCGGCCTTCTCCCTGACGCAGCAGGTCATGAAGACGACGACGTCCGCCTCCTCGGGCGTGGGCGCCTCGAGCATCCCGCAGGAGTCGAGGACGCCGGCGACGCGCTCGGAGTCGTGGAGGTTCATCTGGCACCCGAAGGTCCTCACGTGGTAGGTGAGGCCGGCGAGGCCGCCCTCCCCCATCAAGCCCCCAGCTCCTGGGAGCGCTTGAGCACGGGGGCCGGGGAGGCGGCGGCGTCGCCCACGGCGAGCGGGTGCACGTAGACGGCGATGCGGATGGCCGTGCGGGAGTCGCCGTCGATCTGGATGTCGGAGAAGGTGGGGGCGATGGAGATGTCGAAGCCCGACGGGATGAGGAAGCCGCGCGCGATGGCCACGGCCTTGACCGCCTGGTTCACCGCACCGGCGCCGACGGCCTGCAGGTTGACGGGCACGCCGTCCTTCACCATCCCGGCGATGGCCCCTGCCACCGAGGCCGGGGACGACTTGCTCGAAACTTTCAGGAAATCCATGACCGTTGCTCCAGTGTTGCGGATGAGGTTGATGCGTGGTGCGGTTGAGGCGGCGCTTTGCCAATGGTACCCGAACCGCCCGGTGACCTGCATGGCGGGAAGGGCTCCGTCACCCCTCGTCCTCTTTGAGGAGGGGAAAGGTGACCACGAGGCGGTCCCCGGTGGAGCGCACCGTGGGGGCGTCCTCGAGGGAGACGTAGTAGCGGTCCGCGATGAACGAGAAGGCGCGCTCCATGAGGCGCGAGAACTCCTCGGCGTCACCCTCGTCGATATGGAGGCTCCTGCGGTCCCGGGAGAGGTCCACGGGGCGCCTGCGGCCGGTGCCGTCGTCGGGGCGGTGGGTGAGCCTGGCCATCACGGAGCGGACGGGGCGAATCGCCCCCGAGAGGATGCGGTGCGCCGTGCGCTCGGAGATGGGGAGCCCCACACCCTCGGCGGTCTCCACGAGCTCCCGGGCGTCGGCCGCCACGCAGAGCCGCTCGAGCACGGGGAGCGAGGAGGGGTCGTCCACGAAGAGAATGCCCGTCTCGTCGAGGGACGAGGAGAGGCGGGAGCGCACCGTGGCCACGACCTCGGCCGCGGAGCCGAGGAACACCTGGACCCTCCCCCGCTCCTCGAGGGCGAACTCGCAGCACGTCCGTGCGATGTTGTGGGCCCCGGAGCCCACGGTCTGGCGCCCCTCGTCGTCGGTGGCGAGGGCGGGCCAGGTGGACTGGTCGGCGCGCTCGGGGACGTCGTCGCAGGAGCACATGACCGAGACCGACGAGCCTCCGCCGGGCACGGAGGCGGCGACGTGGGCGTCCTCGGCGTTCTGGCGGATGGAGAAGAGCGCCATGCCGCGGCCGTGGACGCCCCACCGGTCCTCGTGGACCGTGTCGAGCTTGGAGGTCACGCGTGCCTCGAAGATCTGCTCCTGGAGGGCAGCGGGGACGCCGCAGCCGTCGTCGAGCATGACCACGCGCCGTTGGGTGCCGGTGCGACCCGTGGCCACGTAGACCTGGGTCGCACCGGCGTCGCGCGCGTTGCGGAGCATCTCTATGACGACGTCCTCCACGCAGCGGATGTCATGCCGCGCCTGACGGCGCTCCGCCTCGTCGACGACGAGGCGGACGAAACCGTCGCCGAGGTTCTCCTCGACCCGCACGGCCGAGGAGCCGATGACGTCCGACACGAAGTCCGCGAGGTCGCCCATGGGCTACTTGGCCACATCGACGGCGCGGGACTCGCGGATGACCACGACGCGAACCTGGCCGGGGTACTCCATCTCGTCCTCGATCTGCTTGGCGATGTCGTGGGCGAGTACGACGGCCTTGGCGTCGGAGATCTTCTCAGGCTCCACCATGACATGGAGCTCGCGGCCGGCCTGCATGGCGTAGGTGCGCTCGACGCCCTCGTGGGCGTTGGAGATCTCCTCGAGCTTCTCGAGACGCTTGATGTAGGTCTCGGCGGACTCGCGGCGGGCGCCCGGACGGGCGGCGCTGATGGCGTCGGCGGCCATCACGAGGACGTCGAGGACCGTGGAGGGCTCGACGTCGGCGTGGTGCGCCTCGATGGCGTGCACGACGTCGGCACGCTCGCCGTACTTGCGGGCGAGGTCGGCGCCGATGACGGCGTGCGGCCCCTCGACCTCGCGGTCGATGGCCTTGCCGAGGTCGTGCAGGAGGCCGGCGCGCTTGGCGAGGGCGCAGTCCGCACCGATCTCGGCCGCCATGATGGAGCAGAGCTCGGCCACCTGCTTGGAGTGCTGCAGGACGTTCTGGCCGTAGGAGGTGCGGTAGCGAAGCGCTCCGAGGGTGCGCACGATCTCGGGGTGCAGGTCGTGGATGCCCATGTCGAACGCCGCCTGCTCGCCGGCCTCGACGACGCGCTGCTGGACGAGCTTCTCGGCCTTGGCGTACATCTCCTCGATGCGGGCCGGGTGGATGCGGCCGTCGGCGATGAGGTTCTCGAGGGCCACGCGCGCCGTCTCGCGGCGGACGGGGTCGAAACTGGAGAGCACCACGGTCTCGGGGGTGTCGTCGATGACGAGGGAGACGCCGGAGACCTGCTCGAAGGTGCGGATGTTGCGGCCCTCGCGGCCGATGATGCGGCCCTTGAGGTCGTCGGACGGGATGTGCACGGAGGTGACCGTGATCTCGCCCGCCTGGTCGGCGGCGCAGCGCTGGATGGCGGTGGAGACGATCTCGCGGGCGGTCTTGTCGGCCTGGGCCCTCACGCGCTGCTCGGACTCCCGGAGGATCTGGGCCTCCTCGCGCACGGTGTCCTTGCGGACCCGGTCGATGAGCTCGTCGTGCGCCTCCTCCTTGGTGAGGGCGGCGATGCGCTCGAGCTCGCAGGACTGCTCGCTCACCATCTGCTCAAGCTCGTTGCGACGGCGGTCGAGGCGGCTCTGGGCCTCGGAGAGCTGGTGCTCCTTGCGGTCGAGGGAGTCGTTGCGGCGGTCGAGGGACTCCTCGCGCTGCATGATGCGGGACTCCATCTCGCGGAGCTCGCCCTTGCGGGTGCGGTTCTCCGCCTCCTGGGCATGGCGGAGCTTGAGGATCTCCTCCTGGGCCTCGAGAAGCGACTCTTTCTTCTGGGTCTCTGCCGTGCGGGCAGCCTCCTCGACGGTGCGTCTGGCCGTGTCCTCGGCCTGGCGGACCTTCTCGTTGGCCTCGACGACCCTGGCGTTGGTCTTGCCGTTGGCAACGACCCATGCGGCCACAGCGCCGATGACTAGCCCGACGATGCAGAGCACCACGGTGATGACAGGATCCATGTCGTGCCCCCTCGTCTCTTCAGGTAAAGCTCGTAATCAGAGAGACCGCCTTGCGGCGGGTGCCGAGGAAACGGCCGTTCTGGCCGGGGCCAGGGATGCCTCCAATAAGGACCTGTCGTGCAAATAGGAACCTATGAATATGCAAAATCCCAGCATGGCGTACCGGGACGGACGCTTCAACAGCTCTTGTATCTTACGGGAAGACGCAGGGTAAGTAAAGGTTCGCGGACTGCGCGGCACCGGGCACCGCTATTCATCGCCGTCCTCGAGGAGCCGTGCGGCGCAGCGCTTGGCCACGTCGTAGGAGTACCCGCGGCCCACGAGGTAGCGGACCGTCTTCTCGTAGGGGTTCCTCGCCGGCACGCTGCGGCGCGAGACGAGCTCCCAGGCGCGGTCGAGCTCGGACTCCCCCTCGAGGAAGTCGTCGGGCCAGCCGGCCACCGTGGAAGCGTCGACGCCGCGGCGGGAGAGCTCCTGCTCGATGCGGCGCAGCCCCCACCCGGAGTAGACCTTCGACCTGATGAACGCATCGGCGAACCGCGCGTCGTCGAGCAGGCGCCCCTCCCGGGCCCGGGCGCAGACGTCGTCGACGACGGCCCGTGGGTACCCTGCACGGAGCAGCCTGTCGGCCGCCTCCTTGGAGGAGTAGTCCCGGCGGTCCACCATGGACGTGAGCCGCTTGGCGCAGCAGGTGGTGGAGGCGGCGGCAACGAGACGGTCCATGCCGCCACCCCCCAGGGTGACGGAGGCGTCCTCCCGTACGGCCTTGACCACGGCCCGGGCGACGGCGACGGGCACCTGCAGGGCCTCGTCGTCGCCACCGCCCGGGCGCAGGCGCGCCTTGGGCGCGGGGCCCGAGAACCCGGAGCCCGCGCCCTTGGGCGGGAACGTGACGGTCCACAGGGAGCCGTCTCCCCCCGCGAGCTCCACGGTCTCGCCGCGGGGGGCCTCCGGCCCCGACGACGCGCCGAACCTCATCAGGCGTCGGTGGCCGGCGTGCCGTCGGCCAGCTCGTCCTCGAATTCGAGGCCGCAGGCGATGCGGACCTTGTGGTCGATCTCGTCGAAGAGGTCGGGGTTGGAGCGCAGGAACTCCTTGGCGGCCTCGCGGCCCTGGCCGAGCCGCTCGCCCTGGTAGGTGTACCAGGCGCCGGACTTGTCGACCACCTCGTAGTCCACCGCCATGTCGAGCGTGGAGCCCTCCTTGGAGATGCCGGTGCCGTACATGATGTCGAACTCGGCCTGCTGGAAAGGCGGGGCCACCTTGTTCTTGACCACCTTGACGCGGACGCGGCTGCCCACGAGCTCGCCGTCCTTCTTGATGCCGTCCACCTTGCGGATGTCCATGCGCACCGAGGAGAAGAACTTGAGCGCGCGGCCGCCCGTGGTGGTCTCGGGGCTGCCGAACATGACGCCGATCTTCTCGCGGAGCTGGTTGATGAAGATGCAGGTGGTCTTGGACTTGGCGAGGGACCCGGCGAGCTTGCGGAGCGCCTGGCTCATGAGGCGGGCCTGGAGGCCCACCGTGGTGTCGCCGATCTCGCCTTCGATCTCGGCGCGGGGCACGAGGGCCGCCACGGAGTCGATGACGATGACGTCGATGGCGCTGGAGCGCACGAGCATGTCGCAGATCTCGAGCGCCTGCTCGCCGGTGTCGGGCTGGGAGATGAGGACGTCGTCGATGTCCACGCCGATGCGGGCGGCATAGCCGGGGTCGAGGGCGTGCTCGGCGTCGATGAAGGCCACGACGCCGCCCATGGCCTGGGCCTCCGCCAGGATCTCGAGCGAGAGGGTCGTCTTGCCCGAGGACTCGGGGCCGTAGATCTCCACGATGCGGCCGCGGGGCACGCCGCCGATGCCGAGGGCGGCGTCGAGCGCGATGCAGCCCGTGGGGATGGCCTCCACCTCGAGGTCGCTGCCGCCGTCGCCGAAGCGCATGATGGCGCCGGAGCCGAACTTCTTGCGGATCTCGGCCGTGGTGGCGTCCACCACCTTGTCGCGCTCCTCGCCGGTGGTGCGCTCGGCCACGGTCTTCGTGGATTCCTTCTTCTTGGCCATGGTGCTCCTCTCGTCTCTTTTCTGCCCGGAATGCTAGAAGAACATCTGTTCTATGTCAATCCGACGCCACCATGGAACCAGACGGCCCCGACGGCGCGCCGACCGGTTTCCGACCGCTGTCCGACCGCGGCGGTCGGAGGGGCCTCCGCGCGCGGCGTCGCCGCAGGTGGGGACGGTGGCCCCATGGCACGGCCCGCAGTGGTGCCGTGACCTCTCCCTCAATCCTCCACAAGTGCCGAGAGGTGCATGGCCAGGGCACAGGCCACTGCCTTGAGGCGAACCCCCGCACGGTCGCCAGAGAAGTGGCGGAGCATGGCCCTCTCCCCCTCGGGGCCCGAGAGGCAGAGCCACACGGTGCCCACGGGCTTGCCCGGGACCGCGCCGCCGGGGCCGGCGATGCCGGAGATGGAGACGCAGGCGTCGGCGCCGAGGCACCTCCGGGCCCCCGCAGCCATCTCGCGGACGCAGCGCTCGGAGACGGCGCCCGCCTCGGCGAGGGTGGTCGCCGAGACCCCGAGGACGGACTCCTTGACCGAACAGGCGTAGCTGACCACGGAGCCGATGAGCACCTCCGACGATCCGGCCTGGGACGTCACGGCACCGGACGCGAGGCCCCCGGTGCAGGACTCGGCGAAGCCGACGGTCCTTCCCGCCCCCGCCGCGGCGCGGACCAGCCCCCCCGCGAGGGCGCAGACCTCGTCCCATGTGGGGGCCTCCCCCGTCTGGAACCCGTCGGTGAGCGCGCGCTCCCATGTCAAGGCCATGGCGGCCCCCTCCCCTACGACAGGTACTTCCAGCATTTTGCCAGGTAGTCTGCGCCGGACCAGACGGTCAGCACCACGGCGGCGGCCATGGCGACCCACGAGAGCCCGTAGAGCCAGAGCGTGGGCGCCCATGCCTGGGGCAGGGCCATGGCCACGAGGTAGCCGCCCACGGCCCCCATGGTGGTGGCGGTCTTGGCCTTGCCGAGCCAGCTCGCGGCGACCACGACGCCCTTGGACGCGACGACCATGCGGAGACCCGACACGAGGAACTCGCGGGCGACCACAACCACGACGACCCAGATGGAGACGAGGCCCTGGGCCATGAGCACGAGGAGGCTCGACACCACCACGAGCTTGTCGGCGATGGGGTCGAGGAACTTGCCGAAGTCCGTGACCTCGTTGCGGGAGCGCGCCAGGTAGCCGTCGAGGGAGTCGGTGGACGCAATGGCGATGAAGAGGAGCGCCGTCAGCGCCCACGGCACCGACACGGCGTCGGGCAGCAGGGGCCCGGCGAGCTCGGCGGCCGCGAGCCAGGCGAAGATCGCCACCACCCTGACGACGGTCACGACGTTGGCGGCCGTGGCGATGCCCGGCGCTCCCCCCTCCCGGCTCACGCCGCGCCGCCCTCGAGGGGCTCTCCGACGAGCTCGTAGCAGAAGGAGTCGACGAGGCGCACGGGCACCACGTCGCCCACGGCGTACTCGCCGGAGGCGATGTGGACGGCGCCGTCGCAGTCGGGGGCCTGGAACCAGGCGTGGCCGACGAACTCGGCGTTGCCGTCGCCGTCGTCCTCGACGCCGTCGACGATGACGTCGACTGTCTCGCCCACGTGGGCCGCCGTGGCCGCGAAGCCGAGGTTCTCGGCGATGTCGATGAGGCGCTGGGTGCGCTCGAGCTTCACGTCGTCGGGCACCTGGTCGGGCCTGCGGCACGCCGCCGTGCCCTCCTCGGGCGAGTAGGCGAAGACCGACACGTAGTCGAACTCCTCCTCCTCGAGGAAGTCGCAGAGCAGCTCGAAGTCGTCCTCGGTCTCGCCGGGGAAGCCGGCCATGCCCGTGGTGCGCAGCACCATGTCGGGGATCTCCTCGCGCAGGCGGGCGAAGACCCCCGCCAACTGCTCGGCGTCGCCGGTGCGGTTCATGGCCGACAGCACGGCGCCGGATGCGTGCTGGATGGGGATGTCGATGTAGGGAAGGACGGCCGGGTTGTCGCGGATGGCCGCCACGAGCTCGGGGGTCATGCCCTCGGGCTGCAGGTAGAGCACGCGGACCCAGGCGCCGTGGGCCTCGGCCACGGGGGCCAGGAGGTTCAGGAGGTCGGCGAGGGTCCGGGGCTCCTCGAGGTCCGAGCCCCAGATGCCGGTGTCCTGGCCGATGAGCACGATCTCGCGGGCGCCGCCCTCGAGCTGGCCCTCGACCTCCTCGAGGATCTCGTCGGCCGGCCGCGAGGCGTAGCGGCCCCGGATGTAGGGGATGGCGCAGAACGAGCAGAAGCGGTCGCAGCCGTCCGAGATCTTGACGTAGGCGCTGGCCCCCTGGACCGTGCGGAGCGGGCCCGCGGCGTTGGGGGCGGCGGCGGGCACCCGGCCGAGCACGCGCTCCATGACGCCGGCGATGCCGTCCTCCTCGTCGGTGCGGACGAAGGCCGCCACCTCGGGCAGCTCGGAGGGGAGGTCGTCCCCGTAGCGCGAGGGGACGCAGCCGCACATCACGATGGGCAGCTCCCGGGCGCCGGCGGCGCGCTCCTCGGCGAGCTCGAGGGTGGTCTCGATGGACTCCGATGTGGCGCTCGCGAGGAACGAGCAGGTGTTCACGAGGACGACGTCGGCGTCGGCGACGCCGTCGGCCTCCCCGAAGCCGGCGCGTTCGAGGATCGAGCGCATGCGGTCGGTGTCGACCTCGTTCTTGGCGCATCCGAGGGTGACGAAGAGGACGCGCGGCGCGTCCCCGGCGGTCTCTAGGGTCTCATCCATGGGCACGGGCACCTCAGCGGTAGTTGGTGAACTGGAGGGGCACGTCGTAGTCGGCGGCCCTGACCTGCGCGATGACCTGCTGGAGCACGTCCTTGGAGGGACTGGTCACCCGGAGCTTGTCGTCCTCCACGGCCACCTTGCACTTGAGCTTCATGTCGCGGACGTCCTTGGAGATGCGCTTGGCGAGCTCGCGGTCGATGCCCGACACGATGTGCCCCACCACCCGCACGTTGCCGCCGCTCGCGGCCTGGGGCGCATCCCACTGGACGGCCTTGAGGTCCACGCCGCGCTTGTGGAGGCGCCCGTTGAGGACGTCGATGACCTGGCGCGCCACGAAGTCGGCCGGGGCGGTGACGGTCACGGTGCCGTCGGCCTTGGAGAGGTCGACGGTCGCGCCGGACGACTTGAGGTCGTAGCGCTGGGTGAGCTCGCGCGCGGTCTGCTGGTAGGCGTTGTCGACCTCTTGCATGTCGACCTGGGAGACGATGTCGAAGGAGGAGTCCTTGGCCATGGGTTCCCTTTCCGTACGGGGTGGACGGTGGTGTGCGGCGCTACTCGGCGGCGCCGGACGAGGAGGTTGAGGAGCGGCTCTGCCCCTGGTTCGAGGATGTGGCCGAGCCGTCGGCGGGGGCCGCGGAGCCGGTGTCGCCGGAGGCGTCCGACGAGCCCGCACCCGAGCCCTGGCCGTCGGAGCCGTCCCCGGAGGCCTGGTCGTCGGTCGAGGGGCCCTTGACCGTGGCCGTGCCGATGCCGGCTGCGGACGTGTCGAAGGAGACGGGCTGGCCGTTGGCGGTGACAGTGACCTGGGTGGGGTCGGCCGTGCGCACCTCGAGCTCGCCGTCGACGGTGAACTTCTGCTCCCAGGGGCCGGTCACGGTCTGGGCGACCTCGTTGCGGTCGCCGTTCTTGACCTCGACCCACACGGCGGCGCCCTCGGGCACGGAGACCTGGACCTCCACGGGCTCGTCCGCGTCGTCCTGCGCGGCGGCGGGCGTCGTGGACGCAGGCTGCGCCTGTCCGTCGCCGGACGTCGCGGAACCGTCGCCGGAGGAAGGGGCCGAGGTGTCCTGGGTCGCGGGCTGCGATGCGGCCACCTGGTCGCGGTTGCCGCCCTCGGGGGCGGGCGCCGTGCAGCTCCTCACGGAGAGGACGATGACGACGATGAGCAGCACGCCGAGGGCCACGAACACTGTGAGCATGGTCCTGCGCGGGTCGGAGAACCAGGCGTCGACCACCCCGAGGACGCCTGAGCGCGGCTGCCTGGAGGGGCGCTGGCTCGGCCGGTGGCGGTCGGTGGCCGACGGGCGCCTGCGCACGTTGGGGCGCTGGGGTGCCGGGGCCTGGGTGCGCGCGCTCTCCCTCACCTCGGCCGAGGAGGCCTGCCGGTAGGTGTTGGCCGCGAGCCCGTAGCGGAGGTCGTCGTCGTACATGGTGGACGAGACGTCGCGGGTCTGGATGTCCGCGGAGGCGTACCGCCGGGCGTCTTGGCGCGCCCGGGCGGAGCGGTTGCGCCCGGCGCGGGCCGACGCCGTGGTGGAGCGCCCGGCCGTCGTCCGATGCGGGCGGTCTGTGTGCGGGGCCCGGGCCGTGTAGGGGCGGCCCTGGGGGTAGTCTCGCTCGGGGGTGCTGCCGCCGACCGGAGGCAGCGAGCCACCCTCGGCTCCGGGCGTCGCGTAGCCGTTCTGCCGCAGGTACCGCTCGGAGTAACCGGCGCTGCGGCCGTTCACCAGCGGCGAGCTGCCGCGGCGCTCCTCGGCGCTGTGGAGGTACGAGCTGCCCACGAGGGTGCCGGAGAGGATGGAGCCGGCCGGGCCCGCCGAGCCGTAGAGGTCGTGGTCCCGGGAGGGCGCCACGACCCCCTGGCGGCCCCGTCCGCGGGCGGGGTCGTCATCGCGGTGCTGCCGGCGCGAGGGACCCGCTCCCTGCCCGTTCGCATAGGCGTGGAGGTCGTCCTGGAAGAGGTCGATGACCTCGCGGGGGTTGAGGCCGAGGTAGCGGGCGTAGCTCGACAGCATGCCCTGGGCGTAGCCGGAGCGCGGGATGCGCTCCCAGTCGCCCTCCTCGAAGGCCACGAGCACCTGCTCCTTGAGCCGGAGCGCGCGGGAGGCCTGGGGGATGGTGAGGCCGAGCTGGCGGCGGCGGTTGGAGAGGAAGTCGCTGAATCTGGGCCGTGCCATGGCTTACACCTCCCGGTAGGTCGCGTCGGCGGCCATGAGCTCGTCCAGACCGCGCGGGTCGAGGAGCACGTCTCGGGGCTTGGACCCGTCCGGGGGCCCGACGACGCCCTTGTGCTCGAGCATGTCCATGATGCGGCCGGCCCTAGCGTAGCCCACCTTGAGGCGGCGCTGGAGGCCGGAGGTCGATCCCAGCTGGGAATCCACGACGATCTGGGCGGCCTCCCAGAGCAGCGGGTCGTCCTCGTCCTCATCGTCCTCGACACCGGAGGAGAGCGGGCTCGGCGCCACGGCGGTGAGGATCTCGTCGTGGTAGTCGGGCTCGCCCTGGCTCGCGAGGAACTCCACGACGTTCTCCACCTCCGCGTCTGAGACGTAGCAGCCGAGCACGCGGCGGGGGGTGTTGCCGCCGGTCTTGAACAGCATGTCGCCGTTGCCGAGGAGCCGGTTGGCGCCGGGGCCGTCGAGGATGATGCGGGAGTCGTTCTTCTGGGCCACGGTGAGGGCCATGCGGCTCTCGATGTTGGCCTTGATGAGGCCCGTGACGACGTCGGCCGTGGGGCGCTGGGTGGCGAGCACGAGGTGGATGCCCGCGGCACGGGCCAGCTGGGCGATGCGCACGATGGAGGCCTCCACCTCCTTGCCGGAGACCATCATGAGGTCGGAGAGCTCGTCGACCACCACCACGAGGTAGGGCATGGACTCGGGCGGCACGCCGTCCTTGTCGAGCACGCCGGACTCCACCTTCTTGTTGTAGCCGCCGATGTTTCTCACCCCGGCCTTCTGGAAGACCTTGAGGCGCCGCTCCATCTCGGAGACGGCCCACTGCAGGGCGCTCGCCGCCTGCTTGGGCTCGGTGACCACCGGCACGTAGAGGTGCGGCAGGCCGTCGTAGAAGGAGAACTCCACGCGCTTGGGGTCCACCAGGATGAGCCGGAGCTGCTCGGGCGTGGAGCGCATGAGCATGGACATGATGAGCGTGTTGATGGCCACCGACTTGCCCGAGCCCGTGGTGCCGGCGATGAGCAGGTGGGGCATCTTGGCGAGGTCTGCCACCACGGGCTTGCCCTCGGAGTCGCGGCCCACGGCGAACTCGAGAGGCCCGCCCTTGGAAAAGGGCACGACGTCGCCGAGGTAGACGTTGCGTCGCTCGCGGTTGGGGATCTCGATGCCCAGGTGGCTGGAGCCGGGGATGACGAAGATGCGCACCGACTTGGCGGCGAGGGCCAGGGCGATGTCGTCCTCGAGGTTCATGATCTTGGAGACGCGCTCGCCCTCGCCCATGGCGATCTGGAACGTGGTGACGATGGGGCCGGCGACCCAGCCCACGACACGGCTCGTGGAGCCGAACTCCACGAGCTTGGCCTGTAGGTGGTCGGCCGTCTCCTGGAGCTCCTCCTCCGAGCTGGCCGTGACGGCGGTGTCGCTGGAGGTGTCGAGCAGGGAGAGCGGCGGCAGCTCGAAGGTCTCGGAGCCCTCGCCGGGGCGGCTGGGGTTCTTGGGGGCGGCGACCATGGCGCCCTTGGCCACTCCCCCGCGGGGCGCGTCCCCGGTCCGCGGGGCCTCGGGGGCCTTCTCCGGTGTCGCGGCAGGGGTCCCGGCGCTCACAGCGGCGGCCGTGTCGTCTGCGGACGGTGCGTCCTCCCAGGGCAGCACGGTCGTGGGCGCGGCCTCCGGCGCGGAGGCGTCGTCCTTGGTGCGGCGGCGCCTGCGCTCGACCTTCCTCGTGGGCACGGGGAGCGGCGCCACGACGTCGTCTGCGGCCGCGGACTCGGGCTCGAGGCCCTCCACCTCGTCGTGGTGCGCCGCGGGGCCCTGGTCCTCCAGGCGCGGGTGGCGCTTGGGGCGCTCCTCGCCGTCGCGACGGAGCACGGTGGTCTTGCGGGCGCCGATGAAGGTGGTCTCGTCGCCCTTCCCCTTGGAACGCGCGCCGCGCTTGGACGGCAGCACGGTGGTCGCCGCCGAGGCGTCGGCGGCGCGGTCCTCCCGGGCGGCCACGCGCTCGCTCCTGCGCTCGGCCAGGTGCTCGTGGGCGCTGGAGGAGGCGTCGCGGATCTTGGCCACGAGCCCGGAGATGGAGAAGCCGCAGATCACGATGCCCGCGACGACCATGCCCACGAGCACGACCATGCCGATGGTCTGGCCCACGAGGGTGAGGAGCACCCAGGCGAGGGCGCCTCCCCAGTAGCCGCCGGCGTTGCAGGCGACCTCGGGGCGGAAGACCCAGGCGGCCTCCGCCTCGGCCGTGGCCGCCGGCACGTAGAGCAGCGAGAGCATGGCCAGCACCGACGTCACGATGAGCACGAGGCCCAGGGCCGCCCGTGCGGAGAGCGGGCCGTCGGAGGGCATGAAGAACGTGATGGCGTAGAGGAGCAGCGCCACCGGCACGAGCATGGCCCCCGCGCCGAACCCGTAGGTGAGGAACGTGCGGCAGGCGTCCGCCACGACGGCGCTCGAGGGGCTTGCCAGGGCGATGGCCATGGCGACCGCCACGACCACGAGGGCGACGCCCACGATGTCGTGCCATGCGGAAGGGGCGACCACGGGCTGCTGGGCCGCTCCCCTCCCCCTCGTCTGGGGCGCCTTCTTCTTGGGTGCGTTTGTTCTGCGTTGGGAGGGCATCCGGCTAGACCTCCATCACGACCGGAATGATGAGCGGGCGGGTCTTGGTCTTGCTCCAGAGGTAGTTGGACAGGGCGTTGCGGACAGCCTTGCGGGTGGCGTCCACGTTGTTGCCGGCCTTCTCCGCGGAGCGGTCAACGGTGGAGCGCACCACGTCCTGGGCCCCGCCGAGGAGCTCGGAGTCGTCGGCGAAGGAGATGCCGCGGCCGGAGATGTCGATCTCGAGGGCCTTGTGGGTGCGCGAGGCCACGGTCACCACGCAGGTGACGATGCCGTCGCAGGAGAGCTTCTGGCGGTCGCGGAGCACCACCGGGTCGGCGTCGGAGATGCGCATGCCGTCGACGTAGACCACACCGGAGTCCACGGGGGTCCCCAGCCTGACCTTGTGGTTGCGCATCTCCAGGGTGTCGCCGTTGTCGATCACGAAGATGTGGTCGGGCAGGATGCCCATGTCCATGGCGAGCTTGGCGTGGGCCCGCAGGTGCACGGCCTCGCCGTGGACCGGGGCGAAGTAGCGGGGGTTCACCATGGCGAGCATGAGCTTGAGCTCCTCTTGGGAGCCGTGGCCCGAGACGTGCACCAGGGCGTTGCTCTTGTCGAAGATGGTGCAGCCCACCTTGGAGAGGGAGTTGATGATGGACTGGACCCCCTTCTCGTTGCCGGGGATGGGGGTGGCGCTGATGATCACCGTGTCCTTGTCGGTGATGGTGAGGGAGCGGTGCTCGCCGTTGGCCATGCGGGCCAGGGCCGAGAGGGGCTCGCCCTGGGAGCCGGTGCAGAGCACGACCACCTTCTCGTCGGGCAGGCCGTCGACGTCGAAGGCGTCGATGATGTCCTCCTCGGGGATGTCGAGGTAGCCGAGCTTCCGGGCGATCTTGGTGTTGGAGATCATGGAGCGACCGGTTACGACCACCTTGCGCCCCACGGACACCGCGGCGTCGCAGACCTGCTGGAGACGGTGGATGTGGCTGGAGAACGAGGCCACGAAGACGCGGCCCGGGGCGTTCTTGATGATGTGGCGCAGGCTCGCCCCCACCGTGGCCTCGGACCCGGTGAACCCGGGGCGGGTGGCGTTGGTGGAGTCGGAGAGCAGCAGGTCGACGCCCTCGGCGGCGAAGCGGTTGATGGCGCTGTAGTCGGGGCGCACGCCGTCGATGGGGGTCTGGTCGAGCTTGAAGTCGCCGGTGTGCAGCACCGTGCCCTGGGGCGTGCGGATGAAGACGCCCATGGCGCCGGGGATGGAGTGGGTCATGGAGAAGAAGTCGACCCCGAAGGCGCCCATGTCCACGTGCTGGCCGCTCTTGACCTCGACGAGCTGCTCGTTGGTGAGCCTGTGCTCGGCGAGCTTGCCCTCCACGAGGCCGAGGGTCATGCGTGAGGCGTAGATGGGCACCTTGCGGGTGAGGTCGCGCAGGACGTAGGGCAGCGACCCCGTGTGGTCCTCGTGGCCGTGGGTGATGAAGATGCCCCGGAGCTTGTGCTCGTTCTCCAGGACGTAGGTGTAGTCGGGCAGGACGAGGTCGATGCCGGGCTGGTCGTCGTCGGGGAACATCAGGCCGGCGTCGTCGAGGATCATGTCGTCCCCGTACTCGAACACGGTCATGTTCTTGCCGATGCCGTCGAGGCCGCCCAGGGGGATGATCTTGAGGGGCGGGTTCTTTTTTGCCATTGAGGGTGAGTGTCCTTTCGTCGGGGCGCCGTGGCGCCGCGTTCTCCAACTATGTGACGGGGTCTGGAACCCCGCTGCCTAACTGTGCATGACCGACCAGTGTACCCGAGCCATGTGTGCGCAACCTGAAGGGACCGCCCCAGAGGGCTTCAGGTTCCATCGATGGACGGTCATACGAGAAGAGGGCGCCGGCTCGGCGCCGGCGCCCTCGATGCGTCAGTTCCTGACCGTGCGGGGCCTAGTTCTCGTGGTGGCGGCGCAGCTTGCGGGCCGGTGCCTGCTCCTGGGCGTTGCCGTGGTCGCCGGGCTTGCGGGTGCGGGGCTTGGAGCCCTCGCGGCGGCGGTTGCCGGAGTGGCCCTTGGACTCCGACGCGGGGGCCTCGGGCTTGTCGAGGCGGTCGAGACTGACCTTGCCCTTCTCGTCGACCTCGATGACCTTGACCTTGACCTCGTCGCCCACGTTGAGGACGTCCTCGACCCTCTCCACGCGGCCCTTGGCCACGCGGGAGATGTGGAGCAGGCCGTCCTTGCCCGGCAGGAGCTCCACGAAGGCGCCGAAGGGCTGGATGCCCACCACGCGGCCCACGTACTCCTCGCCCAGCTCGGGCACCTTGACGATGGCACGGATGCGCTCGGCGGCCTCCTCGCCGGCCCCGCCGACGCCCGCGATGAAGACGGTGCCGTCCTCCTGGATGTCGATGGTGGCGCCGGTGTCGTCCTGGATGCCGCGGATGACCTTGCCGCCGGAGCCGATGACGTCGCGGATCTTGTCCGTGGGGATGGTGAGGGAGATGATCTGGGGCGCCGTCTCCTTGGGCTGGGTGCGCGGCTCGGGGATGGCGTCGAGCATGGCGTCCAGGATGTAGGCGCGGCCCTCCTTGGCCTGGCGCAGGGCCTGGGCGAGGATCTCGGGCGTGAGGCCCGTGGCCTTGTTGTCCATCTGCATGGCGGTGATGCCGCGCTCGGTGCCGGTCACCTTGAAGTCCATGTCGCCGAGGAAGTCCTCGAGGCCCTGGATGTCGGAGAGCACGACGGTCTTGCCGTTCTCCTGGATGAGGCCCATGGCGATGCCGGAGACGGGGCGCTTGAGCGGCACGCCGGCGTCCATGAGGGCGAGGGTGGAGCCGCAGGTGGACGCCATGGAGCTTGAGCCGTTGGACTCCATGACCTCGGAGACCACGCGGATGGTGTAGGGGAAGTCGTCCTCGTTGGGGATGACGGGGAGCAGGGCGCGCTCGGCCAGGTTGCCGTGGCCGATCTCGCGGCGCTTGGGGGCGCCCATGCGGCCGGTCTCGCCGGTGCAGAACGGCGGGAAGTTGTAGTGGTGGATGTAGCGCTTGCCGTCCACGGGCTCGATGGTGTCGAGGCGCTGCCACTCGTTGAGCATGCCGAGGGTGCAGACGGAGAGCACCTGGGTCTGGCCGCGCTGGAAGAGGCCGGAGCCGTGGACCAGGGGCAGGTAGTCGGGCTTCACCATGAGCGGGCGGATCTCGGTGGCGGTGCGGCCGTCGACGCGCTCGCCGGTCTCGACGACCATCTCGCGCATGGCGTGCTTCTCGAGGCCCTTGAGCTCGACGTTGATGGCGCGGTGCCAGGCGTCGCGCTCCTCCTCGGTGAACTCGCCCTTGACGAGCTCCTTGAGGGCGGCCACCTTGGCCATGCGGGACTGCTTGTCGGCGTCCTTGAGGGCGGCCTCCATCTCGCCGTAGTGGGCGAAGACGCGGTCGTGGACCTCGGTGTTGGGCTCGTCGAGCTCGTAGCTCTTAGGCTCGATGGGGCCGTTGGCCTCGACCCAGGCGTCGATGAAGGCCTGCTGCTCGGCGCAGAACGCGGCGATGGCCTCCTGGCCGAACGCCATGGCGTCGAGCATGTCCTCCTCGGAGACCTCGTCGCCGGAGGCCTCGAGCATGGAGATGAAGGTGGAGGTGCCGGCGAGCTCGAGGTCGAGGTCGGAGACGTCGCGCTCCTCGTAGGTGGGGTTCACGATGTACTCGCCGGTCTCGGGGTCGCGGCCGATGCGCACACAGGCGAGCGGGCCCTCGAAGGGCACGCCGCCGACGGTGAGGGCGGCGCTGGCGGCCATGACGCAGACGGTGTCGACGGGATCCTCCTGGTCGGCCACGAGGGGCATGGCCACGACCTGGACCTCGTTGCGGAAGCCGTCGGGGAAGCTCGGGCGCAGGGGGCGGTCGATCATGCGTGCCGTGAGGGTGGCCTTCTCGGAGGGGCGGGCCTCACGCTTGAGGTAGCCGCCGGGGATGCGGCCCACGGCGTACATCTTCTCGATGAAGTCGACGGTAAGGGGGAAGAAGTCGAAGTCCTTGCGCTCCTTGGAGACCACGGCGGTCACCAGGACCTCCGAGTCGCCCTGCCGCACGACGCAGGCGCCGGTGGCCTGCTTGGCGAGCTCGCCCGACTCGAGGGCGTAGTGCTTGCCGAACAGGTCGAACTCGTGGGTTACTTTGGTCATGTGTTGCCTCTCACTCCCCGCCTGCCCCATGCAGGCGGCTCCTCGACGGGCCGCACGGCCCGCTCGCGCCCGTGGGCGCATATGAAAGGAGCGCCCGCAGGCGCTCCTCCGGTCACGCTGTTACTGGATGTTGTCGCGGATGCCCAGCTTGGCGATCAGCTGGCGGTAGTTCTCGATGTCCTTGGCCTTGATGTAGGACAGGAGGCGGCGGCGCTTGCCGACGAGCATCAGGAGGCCGCGACGGGTGTGGAAGTCCTTCTTGTGGGTCTTCATGTGCTCGGTGAGCTCGCGGATGCGGTCGGTCAGGATGGCGACCTGGACCTCGGGGGAGCCGGAGTCGGTGTCGTTCTTGCCGAACTCGCGGACGAGCTCCGCCTTGCGCTCCTTGGAGATGGTCATGTTCTTCACCTTTCTTTCTCATTCGCCCCGAACCGGGCGCGCCGTCGGTGTCTCGATGCGGCTAGGTACGGGGTACGGACCCGTGGATGATACCACGGGCGCTTTGGGGCGGGCCGTGGCGGTCATGTCCCCACAGTCCCTGCACGCTGCCCGGTCAGAGCCCGAGGAGGAACTCGAAGGCCCGGAGCCTCGCGTCGAGCTGCGTGGCGGCCCAGAGGTGGGCCTGCTCGAGCAGCCAGTCCGACGTCGCCCGGTCCACGGGCGCGCGGAGCAGTTCGTCGAACGTGAGGCCCACGAGCGACCCCACCCACGCCGCCCCCGTGGAGCCGCCGAAGGCGGCGCCGGCCACGCCGTGGGCGCACGACTCGCAGAGGGCACCGCCCGCGGCGGCCGAGAACCACGTGGGAGAGGGGTCGCCGCACTCCACGCAGGCCTCCGTGGCGGGGCGCCAGCCCTGGTGGGACGTCACCTTGAAGGTGTAGGCGGCCACCACGAGCCCGGTGCGGGGGCCGAGCCCGTCCCGGGGGCCGTCGGCCTCCAAGGCCTCCCCCACCGCCCGGAGCGTGCGACGCAGGAGGGCGTAGAGGAACGGGTCGCCGGCGTCCTCGAAGCTCGTGTGGCGGGCCACCTCGCAGACGGCCGAGGCCGCCTCGACGCCGTCGGGCGAGGCCGTCACGGCCGTGTGGGGGTCCTTGAGCGTGGCCTCGGCCACGACGTCGAGGGAGCGCCCCCGCGCCATGAGGAACCGGGTCTCACTGAAGAGCTGCACCCGGCCCGCGAGCCTCCCCTGGGGCTTCCGGGCGCCCTTGGCCACGGCGCGGCGCTGCTGGCCGTCGTCGCAGAGGAGCGTGAGGGCGAGGTCGGACTCCCCCATCCTGATGCGCTGGAGGACGACGGCCTCCACGGGGTAGGTGCGTGCCCTGGCCATGGCCTACTGCTCGGCGCTGTAGCCGAACCGCTTGATGGCCGCGTCGTCGCGGCGCCACTGGCTCTTGACCCTCACCTGGAGGTCGAGGAAGACCTTGCGGTGGAACAGACCCTCGAGCTCAAGTCGAGCCTGAGTCCCGATGCGCCGGATCATGGAGCCGCCCTTGCCCACGAGGATGCCCTTCTGGCTGTCGCGCTCCACGAAGATCGTGGCGCGCACGCTCGCCAGGCCGTCGTCTCGCCACTCGATGCCGTCGCAGAGCACGCCCACGGAGTGGGGCACCTCGTCGCGGCAGTTGAGCAGCACCTTCTCGCGGATGAACTCGGCGGCGAGCTCCTCGTCGGAGGCGTCGACGGGCATGTCGAGGGGGAACCACCGCGGGCCGTAGGGCAGGTGGTCGGTCACGGCCGCGATGAAGGAGTCGACGTTGAAGTCCTCGGTGGACGAGACGACGAGGGACTCGTCGAAGCACGCCATCGCGTTGCCGGCCTCGAGCTGGGCCTGGACCTGCTCGGGGGTGGCGATGTCGGCCTTGGTGACCACGAGCAGGCGCACGGCGCGGCTCTCGTCCACATGCTTGGCCACCCAGGCGTCGCCGGTGCCGGCCGGCTTGGTGGCGTCCAGCAGCATGGCCACGACGTCCACGTCGGCGAGCTCGGCCAGGGCGGCACGGTTGAGCTCACGGCCGAGGGTGTCCTTGGGCTTGTGCAGGCCCGGGGTGTCCACGATCACGATCTGGGCGTCGGGCCGGTTGATGACGGCGCGCATGCGCTTGCGGGTGGTCTGGGCCACGGGGCTCGTGATGGCCACGTGGCCGCCCATGCAGGCGTTGAGGAGCGTCGACTTGCCGGCGTTGGGGCGGCCCACGAGGGCCACGAACCCGCTGCGGAAGTCGTCGGGCACGTCGCCGGGGGCGGACACGGGGGCCACGGCGGCGCCCTGCTCCCCCATCATGGCAAGCTCCTCCTCGTCGAGGTCGAGGCCGTCGTACTGGTTCTCGGTGTCTTCCATGGATCTCCTTCTCGGGTCGGGCCCTCGGGCCTCGCCCGACGTCAGCCGAACTTGCGCAGCGCCGCCGCCACGAAGATGACGATACCCATGAGCGCGATCATGACGCTCAGCGTGTAGACGGCCGCGGCGGCGATGTCCTTGGCGCGGCCCGCGAGGGTGTTGTACTCGGGCGAGACGAGGTCGACGAGCGTCTCGATGGACGTGTTGAGCAGCTCGGCCGAGAGCACGACGCCGCACCCGATGAGCAGGCAGGCCCACTCGGTGGCCGTGCAGCCGAGGAACAGGCCCATGGCGACGCAGAACACCAGGCCTCCGACCATGATCTTGATGTTGCGCTCCGTCGTGAAGGCGAAGCAGAAGCCCTGGATGGCGAAGGCGAAGCTCTTGAAGAGCGACGGGTGGTCCTTGTCGGAGCCGGGGATCATGGCCGCTCCTCCCCCCTGTGGCGCGTGGTGGCCACGGGGGCCATGGGCCGCCCGCAGGCCTGGGCGAGGAGCGCGTCCTCCAGGCCCTCCATGACCCGGGCCTCGTCGTCCTCCAGGTGGTCGTACCCCAAAAGGTGGAGGAGGCCGTGGATGGCCAGCAGGCGGGTCTCGTCGGCGGCCGCGGTGCCGAACCGCTCGGCCTGGGCGGCGATGTAAGCGGGGTCGAGGACGATGTCGCCGAGCTCGCAGGGCTCGCCGGAGTCGAGGGATGGGTCGTCGGGGCGCTCGCACTCCAGGGAGATGACGTCGGTGGGGGCGTCGATGCCCCTCCACTCCGCGTTGAGGGCGCGCATCCCCTCGTCGTCGGCCACCGACACGCTCACGACGCAGGGGCGCTCCACCCCCTCGTGGGCGAGCACGAGGTCGAAGACGCGGGAGAGCTCCCGGGCGTCCACGGCGAGTCCTTCGAGCCCCTCGGGGGCCAGTGCGAGCTCGACGGCCATGTCATCTCCCCTCCGCGGCCGCGTAGGCGTCCACGATGCGGCCGACGAGCGTGTGGCGGACGATGTCTGCGCGGTCGAGGTCGCAGAACGCGATGTCCTCGACGCCCTCGAGCACCCGCCGGGCGGAGTCGAGGCCGCCGGTGCCGGCGATGTCGCGCTGGGTGGTGTCGCCGGTGACGACGAACGTGGACCTGAACCCCAGGCGGGTGAGGAACATCTTCATCTGCTCGGGGGTGGTGTTCTGGGCCTCGTCGAGGATGACGAAGGCGTCGTTGAGGGTGCGCCCGCGCATGAACGCCAGGGGTGCGATCTCGATCACGCCCTGATCGACCATGGTGGCGGCCTTCTCGGCGTCCACCATGTCGAAGAGCGCGTCGTAGAGGGGCCGCACGTAGGGGTCGAGCTTCTCCTCGAGGGTGCCCGGGAGAAAGCCGAGGGACTCGCCGGCCTCCACCACGGGGCGCGTGAGCACGACGCGGCCCACGTCGCGCCGCTTGAGGGCCGCCACCGCCATGGCCATGGCGAGGTAGGTCTTGCCGGTGCCGGCGGGGCCCAGGGCGAACGTGACCGTGTGGGTGCGGATGGCGTCAATGTAGGAGGCCTGGCCGACCGTCTTGGGCCGGATGGGGCGGCCCCGGTGGGTGACGAGGATGTCGTCGAAGGGCGCGGCCTGCGGGGCGTTGCCCGCGGCGGCCTGGGAGAGCAGGAGGTCGACGTCGGCCTCCGTGGGCGTGCCGCCGGCCTCCACCTCGCGGATGAGGGCCGAGAAGACCTGCACGAGCGCGTTTGCCTCCTCGGCGGACCCGATGACGGCCACGGTGTTGCCCCGGACTGAGACGGCGGCGTCGGTAGCGGCCTCGATGCGGCGCAGGAGCGAGTCGGCGGGCCCCATGACCCTCGTGATGTCTAGGGAGTCTGGGACGGTCAGGCGGACTTGGGTGGGCTCCATGCTCCTCCAAACGGGTGGGACCGGTCGGGTTGGCTGGCCCCATGGTAGTTCAAACGGATGGCGCGGCTCCGCGGGACGCGGCCCGGGCGTCGAGGCGCCCGTCGGCGGCGAGCCCGTGCGGGACGACGTCGGCGAACGCCCCCATGGGCAGCGCGGGGTCCACGAGCACCTCCACAAGCTGCCCCGAGACCGCGCGGCCCGGCCGCTCCACGAAGACGCGCACGGGTGCGCCCACGAACGAGGAGGCGAACGCGCGGCGGGATTCGGCCGCCATGGCCCTCATGGCGCGGGAGCGCCCGGCCGACACCCGCGGGTCCACCTGGCCCGGCGCCGCCGCGGCCCAGGTGCCGGGGCGCTTGGAGTAGCGGAACACGTGCATGTTGGCGTAGCCGATCGAGCGGCAGAACGCGAGGCTCTCGTCGAACTCGGCGTCGGTCTCGCCGGGGAAGCCCACGATGAGGTCGGTGGCGAGCGCGACGCCGGGCACGCGGTCCCGCGCGAGGTCGGCCACCTGGCGGTACCCGCCGGCCGTGTAGAGGCGGCCCATGCGCGCGAGGGTGGCGTCGCACCCGGACTGCAGGGGCAGGTGCAGGAACGGGGCCACGCGGCCGTCGGACCCGGCCATGAGGCGGAGGAGCGCCTCCCCCACCTCCCCCGGCTCCACGGAGCTCAGGCGCACGCGGCCGATGTCGGTGCGCTCCAGGAGCGCGTCGAGCAGGCCCGCGAGCCCGCCGGGGCAGCCGTCGTAGCGGCCGAGGTTGATGCCCGTGAGCACGACCTCGCCGGCGCCGTCGGCCACCGCGCGGCGCACCGCAGACACGGCGTCCTCGAGGGGCAGGGAGCGCGCGGGACCCCGGGCCTTCCAGACGATGCAGTAGGTGCAGCGGTTGTCGCAGCCGTCCTGGACCTTGATCCCCGGCCGCATGCGGCCCGTGGGCGTCACCGAGCCGCCGGCGTCGGAGCGCTCGGCCGCGGGCTCGGGCGCCATGCCGGCGTCGGCGAGGGCGGCGGCCACGACGCCGGGCACGCGGTCCTTGAGCACCTCCACGCGCACGTTGCCGCCCAGGGCGTCGAGCTCGTCGGAGAAGAGGCTCGCCACGCAGCCCGTGGCCACCACGGCGGAGACGCCCGGCAGCCCGGCGGCGTGGCGGACGGCCTTGCGGGCCTTGGCCTCGGCCTCGCCGGTCACGGCGCAGGTGTTGACCACCACGGCGTCGGCCTCCTCCTGGGGGGCGACGACGCAGCCCATGGCCTCGAGCTCCGCCGCCATGGCATCGAGCTCCACGCGGTTGACCCGGCAGCCCAGGTTGACGAGCGCCACCCGTGGCGCACGACCCGACGCCACGGCCTAGCGCTTCTTCTTGCGGCGGCGCCCCGAGAAGGGCCCGCGCTTGGACTTGGGCGCCTGCTTCTTGGGCTTCGGGGCCGCCTTGCCGCCATCCCCGCCCCGGTCGTCGCCGCTCTGAGCGCCGGGGACCTCCACGTCGCGGCGGTTCTGCTCGTGGAGCTCGTCGAGCACCTCCCCCTCGGTGGGGCCCTTCGTGGAGAGGCGGCAACCGCGGCCGAGGGCGATGGCCTCGAGGCGCTCCACCTCGTCGTCGCCGAGGTCCTGGGGCACCACGACGTCCACCACGCACACGAGGTCGCCTCGGCGCTCGGGGGTGCGCAGGCGCGGCATGCCGCGGCCGGCGACGACGAGGCGGGCGCCGGGCTGCGTGCCCGCGGGCACGTCGACCTCGACCTCCTCGCCCTCGAGGATACCGTCCACGGTCACCGTGGCGCCGAGCATGGCCTCGAAGGCGTCCACGGAGAGCGGGCAGAACAGGTCGTCGCCCTGGCGCACGAAGCGGTCGCCCTGGGCGACGTCGACGCGCACCACGAGGTCGCCCGCCGCGTCGCCGCGGACGCCCGCCTCGCCGGCACCCTCCACGACCAGCTGGGCGCCCGTGTCCACGCCGGCCGGGATGGAGATCCTGACCTTCTCGCGGGAGGGGGTGCGGCCCTGGCCGTCGCAGGTCTCGCAGGGGTGCTCGATGACCTGTCCCGTGCCGTGGCACTCGGGGCAGGTGGTCTGGGTCTGCATGCGGCCGAGGATGGTGTGCTGCCAGCCCACCACGTAGCCGGTGCCGCTGCACTCGGGGCAGGTGACCGGGGGCTCGCCGTCGGTGGAGCCGGTGCCGCCGCAGTCCTCGCAGGGGGCCAGGCGGTCGTAGGTGATGGTGCGCTCGAAGCCCGAGGCGGCCTGCTCGAGGGTGATGGTGAGCGTCACGGACATGTCGCGGCCGCGGGTGCGGGGCCGCCCGGCGCCGGAGGCGCGCCCCCCGAAGAAGTCGGAGAAGAGGTCGGCCATGTCGAAGCCGCCCCCGAAGAAGTCGTCCATGCCGCCCATGCCGCCGAAGCCCGATGGGCCGTTGGGGTCGCCGTAGCGGTCGTAGTTGGCGCGCTTGGTCTCGTCGGAGAGCACCGAGTAGGCCTCGTTGACCTCCTTGAAGCGCTCCTCGGCGTCGGGCTCGTCGGAGACGTCGGGGTGCAGGGTGCGGGCCTTCTTGAGGAAGGCTCGCTTGATGGTCTTGGCGTCGGCGTCGCGCCCGACGCCGAGCACCTCGTAGTAATCGCGATGTTGAACTTCAGCCACGGACGTGCAGGCCCCTTTCCCGCCCCTCGCTCACAGGAGGCGCCGTACCCCGGGGCGGCGGCACGGCGCCTGTAGGCACTAGTAGATCCAGCCCCGCGGCCCCACGCGGCCCATGGACTGCGAGCAGCTCATGAGCAGCGTCAGGAACAGGGCGATGAAGAAGCCGTTGGAGAGGCCGGCGAGCACCTGGGTGCCGGCGTTTCTCCACCAGACGCCGTTGTGCTTTGCCAAGCCGCCGCGGACGACCATGAAAAGGCCGATGACCAACGGCACGACGATGATGAAGGCGATGGAGGGGAGTACGTTGAAGAACGCCCCCATGGCGATGAACGGCAGCACGAAACCGACGAGCTGGAAGCCGAGGGCGGCCTCGGGAGCCAGGCGCTCCGCGGGCACGCCCACGCGCACCACGAGGTCGCCGGTCTCGCCGCCGTTGGTGCCGGCGTTGCCCATGCCGGGCACGCGCACGGTGTCGCCGTCGTGGGAGCCGGCCGGGATGTCCACCACGACCTCGGAGGCCGAGAGGACGCGGCCGGAGCCGCCGCAGGCGTGGCAGGGGTCCGCCACCACGCGGCCGGTGCCCTCGCACTCTGGGCACTGCACCTGCATGGCGCCGAAGCCCATGCCGCCGAAGATGGACGAGAGGTCGACGTCGATGGTGCCGGTGCCGCCGCAGGTGGGGCACACCTTGGCGTGCTCGGCCTCCTCCGATCCCGACCCGTGGCAGACCTCGCAGGTGACGTAGCGCTGGTAGGTGATGCCGCGGCGGCTGCCGGCGGCGGCCGTCTTGGCGTCGAGGTCCATCTGGTAGACGACGTCGGCGCCCCCTTGGGGGTTGTAGGCGGGGGTGCGGCGGCGCGTCTGGGTGCCGAAGCCCCCGAAGCCGGCGCCGAAGGGGAACCCGCCGAAGCCGCCGGAGTAGCCGCCGCCGAAGGGCGACTGGGGCGCGCCGGAAGACGGGGAGCCCGCGAAGGGCACGCCCGAGCGCATGGCGTCGTAGCGGCGGCGCTTGGTGTCGTCGGAGAGCACCGCGTAGGCCTCGGAGACCTCCTTGAAGCGCTCCTCGGCGTCGGGCTCCTTGTTGACGTCGGGGTGGAGCGTGCGGGCCTTCTTCTGGAAGGCGCGGCGGATCTCCTCCGTGGTGGCGTCCTGGGAGACGCCGAGGACCTCGTAGTAGTTCTTGTCGGTCATGGCAGACATGGGCTGCATGGCTCCTGTCGTTAGGTGGCGCCCGCGGCCCTTGCCGCGGCACAAACGTTCGCAAACTCACATCTTAGCGCGAAGGACGCAGGTTTCCCAACAACCACGGGGTATGCGCAAACGTGAAGCGCCCGCGCCCCTGGGTCGGGGTGCGGGCGCCGCGGGTGATCCAGGCTGGCGCGCCGGCCTACAGGACGTCCTTGACGGCGTCCTCGACCAGGGCCATGTCCACCGTGGGCTCGAAGCGCGCGACCACGGTGCCGTCGCGGTCGACGAGGAACTTGGTGAAGTTCCACTTGATGTCGTCGTTGGAGGCGTAGTCGGGGTCCACGTTCTCCTTGAGGTAGCCGTCCATGAACTCGGCCTTCTCGCCGGTGAAGCCGGTGAAGCCCTGGGCCTCCTTGAGGAAGGCGTAGAGGGGCAGCTGGTCGTCGCCGTTGACCTCGGACTTCCTGTACTGCTGGTACGGGGTGCCGAAGGTCATGGTGCAGAACTCGTGGATCTCATCGTCGGTGCCAGGGGCCTGGTGGCCGAACTGGTCGCAGGGGATGTCGACGATCTCGAGGCCCTGGTCGTGGTAGGCGTCGTAGAGGTTCTTGAGGTCCTCGTACTGCGGGGTGAAGCCGCAGCCGGTGGCCGAGTTGACGATGAGCATGGGGCGGCCGCGGAACTCGGAGAGGCTGACCTCGGTGTCGTCGGGCTTCTCAAGGGTGAAATCGTAGATGGTGGCCATGGTTGCTCCTTTTGCAGGGGTTTGTTGCCGAGGGGATTCCTACCCATCAGATGGGGATTCAGCCGTGGGACCGCGGCGGCGTGGTGCCGGTGTGTGGGCGACGGCCGCACGGCGAATGGCCGTGAATGCGCGACCATGCTGCGAAGCCGCCCCGATGCGCGATGCTGCGCCGCGAAGGGGCTCCAGTGCGCGATACGGTGCAGCGAAAGGCGGCGAGTGCGCGGCTCTTCCGCGAAGCCGCCCCGATGCGCGGTTGATTGGCCCCCAAAGGCCACCGATGCGCGAAAACGGCCCGAAATCGCGCATCGGCAGCCCTTCACTGCAGATTTGCCGCGCATTGGAGGGCATTCGCCGAAGCCGCGCACTGGGGGACTTTGGCCGAATCGGCCGAGCGGGGCCGATGAGGGCGCCCTCCCCCCACCGCTCCGTGAGGCTTTGCTGCCAACCATGTATGCCACCATCCGTCAGCGCTATCGGCAGGGCTCTGGATAGATTCGTGGGCACCGGTTTCGACAGGGGGAGGTAGGGACGGATGTTCTTGAATCCTTGGTCGTCTATGCGAGAGAACGTTCTGCTTCCAGAGGGCTGGGGGTCGCCCGACTCCATGAGGAAGCGCGGCTTCTGGCTCGACATCATCGCCCGGTCGCTGGGGGCGCTTCCGTTTGCCTACGAGCTGCAGCGCACGATCGGCCCCTACTCGGACCGGCTGGTTTTCGAGTGTACGAGCGAAAGCCGCGCGAGAAGGTTCTGCCAAGAGGTGAACGGCTCGACCCGTAATCCGCTGCACGCCGGCCTGTGGGCAAACTGCGCCTCTCCCCATTCCAACAACGGAAGGATGCGGGTCACGGTGGATGTGTTCCCGACGGCGGTCACCAGGCTCCAGCCCGAGGTCCTGGAGACGTTCGCGCGTCATTGGCATACGAAATGCCTGGAGTTCGCTGCCGACGTGGTCGTCAATCGCAGCGGCGGTTCTCGAGCCCTGCTCCGAGCTGACAGCACCCCCTGCGTCTGTGGTGTCGACATGCTGACGGGTCGCCCCGTCTCGGTCTGCTTCGAGTCCAGAGCCGGATCCCCTGTGGTCTTCGTAAAAGGGCCGCGCCACGAGGCCGACGGAATCCTCGACACGATACTGCTCGGCCTCGCCCTCGGATACCTCCCCCGGACGGTGCACCTCGTGTTGGGATCCTGTGAGTACGACGACCTGTCACGCTTCCGCGAGCTTCCCCAGAAGGTCGATATAGTCGAACCCTGGGAGGCGATCGAGATGGCCGCCCTCGAGCTCGACAGACGCAAGCGAAAGCTCGAGGCTTTCCGTCTCGATTACGCATCGTTCAACGACCTGGACGAAAACGACGAGATGAGACCACTTATCGAGGGGATTCACGACCTCTTCGTCCTCGTTCTCAGGGACATCGACCGGCTGACGAGAGATGCCGGGCCGCGCCAGCTCGAGGACCTCTACCGGATCACGGAGTTCGGGCCGCAGTACGGGGTGCAGACGGCGGTGTGGGGGTCGACGCGTTGCGAGGCGCTGCATCGGGGCAGCGATCTCGTCTTCTGGCTCGACAGATGTGGCCACCCGCCGCGCGAGTTCGGCCTTCTCGTCGACGGGTTGTTCACCTGCTCTCAAGAGACTTCGCGCAGGGATGGCAGACGCCTTTGCGCCGCCTTTCAACCGATAAACGAGAGAACCTTCAGATCGATCGTGGCGCGTTTTGCGTAAGGGCGCCTGAACGGTCGTCTGAAGCCACCAGTGATGCCATACGTCGCATAAGTTGGAGGTTCACCGTGCCCGAGAATCCCTGGTACATGATGGGGAAGAACCCGCTGCTCCCCGATGACTGGGGTGACCGGGAAGGAATGATACGGAGGCGCGAGCGGCTGAAACGGGTGGCCAGGGCCATCGGCACGCTCCCCTACGCCTTCGAAGTGAGCCGGACGGTCGGGCCCTACGGGGACAGGCTTGTCTACGAGGTGCGGTCCAGAGGCGACGCCGACATGTTTTGCGCTGCGGTCAACAGCATGTCGCTCGACTTTATGTCCGTGACCTTTCGCGCATGGAGGATGATCCCCGAAGCGTTTGATGCGGGAGGAAAGGTTGTCGTCGATGTCGCGTCCTCCCATATGCGGAGACTCCCGGCAAACGTCGTCTGCCGTTTTATCGAGTTCTTGAGAGATGGACCAGGGGCCCCGAACGATGAGGCAGTGAGCCAGGGGTGGAGTGACGTGCAGGCGGTGCCATGCGCCCTGGGCGTTGACCTGATAACGGGCGATCCGATCCACATCAGGTTTGGAGAATTCGGCGGCCACCTGTTTGTGAACGGACCACGCCCCGACGCCGAAGGGCTCGTCGACACGGCGCTTATCCAGATCTCCCTTGTGGCACGACCCCATTCCGTGCATCTGGTCATGGGTGAGCGGCAGGACGACCCCCTGCAAAGGTACAGGCTTCTTCCCCAGCATGTGGAGGTCTGCTCGACGAAACAGGCGCTGGAAAAGGGGCTCAAGGAGCTCAACAGGCGGAGGACCGCCCTCGACCCCTATGGCTGCGGATTCGAGATGTTCAACTGGTCGTCCGCCGAGGCGCCGATTAGGCTCTGTTACCACGACTGTTACCACCATGGGTCCGCGGGACTCGGCGACCCCATGAGGTTGATGGTCATATCGATCCCCGATGTGGAGCATCTGCTGAAGGGGGACGTCGGGGTCGCAAAACACGCCATTCGCGAGATCGAGAGGAACGGCGCTCGCTACGGGGTTCACCTTGCGGCAACGATGTCTTTGCCCGGGGCGTACTGCGGGTGCCACAAGGATTCGGCCAACGCCTTCTCCTTTTGCCGTGTGGAGTCATTGCCAAATGACTGCTCCTTGAGGCCGGAACTGCCGATTGCTGGAGGAATGTATTGGTCGTCCAACAGCTTCGATGGGGATGGGTCGGGGCTTGGGCTCGCTTTCGATCCGATGGACGAGAGCACGTTCAAGGCCCTTGCCCTCAGGTATTGCCCGTAAGACACGGGCCGGTGACCACGGACTTCGCGCCACTCGGGCGCCTGGCGCAATCGCCTGGACGTGCGGATCGGTGCCATCCCGCCGCGAAGGGGCTCCAGTGCGCGACGGCCGCGCGGCGAAGGACCCCGATGCGCGATGCAGCACCGCGAAGGGGCTCCAGTGCGCGATATGGCGCAGCGAAGGGCGGCGAGTGCGCGGCCATGCTGCGAAGCCGCCCCGATGCGCGGTTGATTGGCTCCCAAAGGCCGCCGATGCGCGAAAACGGACCGAAATCGCACATCGACGGCCCTTCGCTGCAGTTTTATCGCGCATTGGAGGGCTTTGGCCGAATTGCCCGAGCAGGAGGACCGATGAGGGCGCCCTCCCCCACCCAAAACTCCGTCGTCAGAACGACTCCATGGAGTGGCCTGGGAGCATGCAACGACCCTCGTTGCATGGGATCCATACGCAGAGTGATACGGGTCACAATCTACCACCATAGGACAGACCTGCACCCCTGCGGCCTCGTAGAATTAGATTCAGGCATGTCACTCAAAACAGACAGGAGGAACAATGAGGCCGGTAGAAGACCATGACCTAAAGACGAAAAAGGCGAAGTACATTCACAGTCTTATTGAGGAAGCCAAGAGCGGCGTGGCAGGAGCCAGTGAAGATACCCCAGACTTCTACTCCCAGTGGCTCCAAGGGGACGTCAAGAAGCACCTCGCCTTCATGAGCCTTGCAAGGCGCGACGGCGACATGAACGGCATTCGCAAGCAGGCAGAGCTTGCGCAAGAGGCATATGTTGCAAAGGCCGCCTCCCTCTACCGAGCACTCGACGATGCGGTTGTGCGCACGGAACGCCTCATCGCGAGCAATGAGTATTATCACGCCGAACTCACCGATGAAGAGCTCCTCGCCCTTCCCGAAGTCCCCGTGGACGACCTTTCTTTCGAGCTTGGAGCCGATGAGAGCGGCGAGCCGGTACGCCTCGACTTTGCCGAAACCCCTCACCTTGTCGAGCTCTGCGTGTTCGGAACGGGAGGACCACAAGAGTCGCTGGTAGATGTTGTTGCAGGAGCTCTTGGTGAAAGATGCGGGGTTCAGTTTGTCGCAATCGGGCCGTCGTCAAAGCGCTGCAGTGACGACGCTTCTCCACTTTGCATCCCACGTGCCTGTAGCCCCTATGCCAAGTCAGCTTCCGTCGATTGGCTGACGGCTGAGATGGAACAGCGCAAGAGACTTCTGGCCCTAGGGATGCAAACGGGCCCCGAGCTGTTCGTCTTCGCAAGCGATATGGACGCCGACAGCTGGCTGTATGACTGGGACGGTCTAAGGCCTGTTGCGGAGGAGGGCCGCGACCTCGGTGTCCACTTGGTGGCTACTGTCGACAATCTCTGGCACATGAAAACCGCAGTCGAACCGCCGACAATCGACGGGCTTGTCAAGACGAGCCTTGACGACATGGTCATTTCCATTAAAGAAGAGAGTATAGGCGATGGAGGTTCCCTGTACCGCCTTCTCACCTCCAAAGAGTTTGATATTTGGGCTGAATACTGCAAACAAATGGAAGCACGGAAGAGCTACCGCTCGGAATTGCAGTCGATTAAGGGCCTTGGCAGGCAGTTCGCTCGAGGATTCGCCACGTTCCAAGAGCTTCTTAATTACAGGCAATTGGATAATAGAGCTCGCTTCGAACTGCGACATGCAATCCACAACCGGAAGAGGGAACACCGCGAATAAGGCGTAGCGTCCTTTCGGCGATCAGGCCCCGCCCCGTGAAAATCCATGGGGCGGGGCCTGCTGCATTCCTCATATCAACCGAGATGCGATGGGCCTTGTCGTTGCCGGCGTCCAGTACGGCCCGGCCACATTGCAGCGAGTCACCAGTTGAGAAGCAGAAGCAGCGCAGCGGCTCCAGCGAAGCGCTTCTACCTGCCATCGACGCGGGCAACGACGTTGCCACCCCAGTCGGAATCGAAAATGATGCCGTCCTCTTCCACCCTTCCAATCGCGCAACAAATCGCGTTACTCAAACGCTGGCATTACATGTATTGTTCGGCCCACAGAGGATAGCTCTTATCGAAATGTTCTTTATAGATGTTAATACCCTGTTCGTTGTTACGGGACTCTAGTATGCCAAGGATGTCGTCTTTTGCAGGGATCGGATCGGCGTACCTAGTATCAAGATCCCAGGCGGAATAGAGAAGATGTGCCCTTTGGTACAGGTCGTTACAGAGGTTGTCCAGTGCCTGTGCGGCCTCGTATAGCCTGGATTGCGGAGAAAACGCCCCGCTACGCAGCTTATCCTGAAGCGGAGTCCATGTGCCGGTGATGTCCTCGACTATTCGTAGGCAATCGGTGGCATACGCACGTCTTTGCTCTAACGAACCGGTGAGGTAACTGTCGTTAAATTGCTGCGCTGCAATCGAGATTCGGCTGTCAATCTGTGCAAGCTCTTCGTATATCTCATTAAGCTCTTGAGCCTGATAATCAATGTCAATGTCGTTGTCTGATGTTTCCACTGCTGTCGTGGCATTTGGCAGATTGTCGGAAGACGAAGCCTCCTCCGGACTGCTGTTCTCCGCTGCCGGTCCCGCTGCTGGCGACGCAACCTCGTCAGTTGAAGAGCTGTCAGCTGGAGCACTACCGGCATCGGTACTAGCTGGAGTCAGGTTGATGGCACAGACAGCGAGCGCCACGACAGCGACCGTTACCAAGACTCCCAGCACGATCCTTCTCACGCTTCGGCGCCTGCGTGCTTCAGTAGCCGCACCCTCGATGGCGGCAAGCTCCTCGCGGGTCGACGCAAGCTCGAGCTCGGTTTTGCTCAACGAGTTGCTGAGCTCCTCCTCGTCTTTTGCTGCCTCTTCCAGGAGATGCGTCTGCTGCGATAGCTCATCAAGGCTGTCGATTGCTCTCTCGGCGCATGCGATGATTCGGTCGTTGTTCATCATCTGGATGACAAAACCGTTGACCAGTGCCTCGGCCCTGTTGCCGGCATCCTCGATCTCGCGTCGTGAGTCGACAAGGGCATTCTGCTGCTCCTCGTACTCCTCTGCAGCGTCCTCAAGATCCTCCTGAGCGAGGATGACGGCCTCTTCTGCCTCGTCGAGCTCCAGGGCACGGGCGGCAGAAGCGTTGGAAGCATCAGCGAGGTTACCCTGACTGACACTCCTCTGAAACTGCTTCATGGATCGGGTGGAGGCGTCGCCCCCAAAGCTGCGCACGGTATCCGTGACGGCCGTTATGGCCGCGAAACCTTCCATGCTCTTTGGCGGAGTCGTGCCTCTGTTTGGCCTGCTCTCGCCGCTCGAGAGCCCTCTCATAGGCACGCTGCGCCCGGTCAAGCTTCCTTTTGAAGGGACGCAGCCGCTTCTCGTCGCCTTTCCTGGCCTCATCACGCCTCTCGATCAGGGACCAGCATTGCCCCTGGATCTCGTCGTATTGCTTTTGCGCCTCTGCCCTCATGAGGCTCACCGAGCGGTAGTTACTCCTCTCCGCTTCCATCCTCGGGGCGATGTTCGCAAAGGCATCCTGTTTCTCCTGGATGTCCCGCCTCCTCTGCTCGAGCTGGTCCTCGAGCCGGTTCTTGCGGTCGACAAGGGAGCTGACCCGCTGGTTCAGATCGTCGTGCTCCCTGATGATCTGAGACCCTTTCGAAGCCATTACCGACCAGTCCCTTCCGTCTCAAGACCCCAGTTCTGGTCGATATCGAAGGACTCCGACGAGAAAGCCTCCTTGGCGACCTTTTGTGCGGCGAGAAGGGTCTCAAGCTCCCCTCTGCGAATGACGGCGCCGCACTGCCTCAGTGCCCAGCCGTACCGCTTTCTCCCCTCATGCTCGTAGGCTCTCACCTCGATCTCCACCTGACCGTCGCGAATGGCCCAGGAACCCTCGTCGTACTCTTTCCAGTCTTTGTCCAGGATGCCCATGGGTCAGCCCTCCTCGGAATCGTCGTTGGAAAGACCCTCGGGGATGACCACGCCGGCCTGCTCCAAGAACCTCAGGAACGACCCTTCGATCTCTGCCGTGCGTTCGTCAATCTCGCGGGAGGCAAAGTCGTCGTTGCCGTCAGCAAGATCGAGGAGTTCCTGGACGGCGGTACCGGCCTTCCCTGCAGTCAGTCCGCGGTAGATGGCGCGTTTGTCGGAGAAGTCGTAGTCCGCCGCACGGATGTTGATTCTCTTCTCGAGCAGGGCCTTGTTGCCGAGGGACTCCAGCTGATCGTCAGTGATCTCGCCTGGGTGGTTCTGATGACGCTTCCTCGCGTAGATGTGCTCGACATCGAAGTCGGTTCCCAGTTCGATAGGTGCCTGGCCCGCGTTGCTCATCATTCGCCAGGCGAGAATTCCCTTGTTGATCCTCTTCCAAGGACCGAGCACTTTCAGCGCATCTCGCATCTCGTGTTCGGTAAAGCGGCCTTCAAAGGGCGAGCGGTCGATGCGGCCTGCCAGGAACCCGGCCTCCTTGTCGATCTCGCGACGCTCCCAGGTGCTCGTGGCACCGGCCACCACGGCACCGTACAGGAACGCGATGAGACGCTGGAGGTAGCTATGGAAGGCATCCTGGTCAAGACGCCCGCTGTCGTTGCGATTCATGAGGTAATAGTTAGAAACGGCGTCCTGCCAGAGCTTGTTGGGCGCGAACCTGAGTACGAAGAAATCCTTTAGCACAGGGTCGGAGAACCCTTCCCCACCCTCGTAACGATTCCAAAAATCGACGAGGTCCTCGAGGTCGCTGAGGGTTTTCTCCTCCTTAAGGATGGCGTTGCGGTCCCGGCTGAAGAAGTCTCGGACGGCGGGGCGGTTGGTCGAGCCCGCATAGCTGAGTCCACGCAGGTATCCCATGTAGAGGCGGAACAGCTCGGTCATCGGCGAGTCCTCGGCGAGCAGAGGGCCGGCAAGTTGCCGTTCAATCTCCTTCCAACGGCTGTCGAACTCCTCTGCCCTTCCCCGGCTTCGGTAGTGCTCATACATCGCGGCTTTGAAGATGTCTGAATCCGAGAGGGGAAGGCCGCGATTGTTGAGCGTCGAGAAGATGCGGAGAGCGGAGTCCCTATCCTCGGACTCGATGGGGAGCAGGATGACGTTTCTCAACAGCCGATTGACCAGGAACTTAAAATAGTCCGGGTACTTACTGACATAATCATCCGCAGCGTTTAGGAAGAAGCGGTAGTTCGCCGCATAGCGACTGGTCATGTCGTCATCCACGATGCCAGACGCGAGAATGGCACCGAGCTCCCCGAGGTCGTCATCGGACGCGACGGAGGACTGAAGTTTTGACTCCCCTGCTATGGGTTTGCCGAACTCGCCAACCTTCCATATCGCCTTTTCGATGTCGTCCCTGAGCGAGGCATTGTCCTTGTCGTTCATGTGCTCAAGCCTCGAGTAAAGAACACGCAGGAGCAGCATGAGCGTGGTCAGTCGCTGCTGACCGTCGATGACCTCGTAGAAGCCAGAATCGGCCTGCTTGAACGTTACGAGAGGACCGAGAAAATACTCGCTGTCAGCCACAAAGCCGTTCGGATCGTTGTCGGGGACAGTAAAGGAGCAGATGTCGTCCCAGAGCGTCTCGCACTCCTCGACACCCCAGGCGTAAGGACGTTGATAGCTGGGGATATGAAAGCTCGCCTTCTCGTTTCCGAGCAACTCGAGAACCGTTTTCTTGCCTGCTTGCAACTCTGCCACTGCTCTCTCCATTTCTGAGTCTAAACTGATGTCAGTTGACTGCATTGTCACTTATATCGAGGTGCCTTTCAAGCAGTGTCTCATTAAGGATGGAAGCTCTAGGGAGGGGCTTCCATGACCGACTGGGACATCCGCATGCAGACCGGGCTGCGCATCAAGGAGCTTCGCGCCGCCGCAGACCTGAGCCAGGACGACCTCGCCTACGCCATCGACATGTCCCGCTCCTACCTCGCCGAGGTGGAGACCGGCAAGCGCAACATCTCCCTCCAGAACCTCGAGCGCATCGCCCGCGGCCTCGGCATCACGCTCGACGAGTTCTTTGACTCAGGCTACTTCCGACGGGGCGCCGACGCCTAGACCGTCCCCCTCGGTCGTGCCGCCCCCCTCCCGTTCCAGCATGGCCCGCACCTCCTCGCCGTAGACGATCCCGCGGTCGTAGAGGAGCTGCGCCACCTGGCCGTGCAGGGCCCAGTGCCCCATGAGCAGGGAGCGGGCCTCGGCCATGTCCTGCTGGATCCGGTCGACGGCCGCCGCCTCGCGCCAGGCGATGCGCTCGGGCGACGGCGGCGTGCACCTCCGGTTGCGCTCTCCGATCACGTTGAGGTGCTGGACCCCGCCCACACCGTGCATCAGGCCGCCGTAGACGATGTCGGTGACCTTCTCAAGGTCGCTGTGGGGCCCCGTGGACCATGCCCCGAAGGCGACCTCCTCGGCCACGAGCCCGCCCAGACCCACCAGGACCTGCACGTCCTCGGGGGTGCGGTCGGGCGAGAAGGGCTTGTGGTCGCGCCGCACCCTCGTGAAGCCGCGCCCTCGCCGGGCGCCGGAGCCGAGGAGCACCCCGAAGCCCGAGCACCCGGGGTCGACGAGCTCCATGACCAGCAGGTGGCCGGCCTCGTGGCAGGCGCAGCGGGCACGGTCGCAGTACCGCTTGGTCTTGGCGGCCGCCTGCCAGTCCATGGGTTCCTTGCAGGGGCGCCAGGCCCTCCCCTCCCAGTGCTCGACGCACACCCGCACCACGTGCTCCGTCGTCACGACGTCGCTCCCCTCCGATGCCGCGACGACGGCCGCGGCGTTCACGCGGGCCTCGAGCTCGGCGCACGACATGGGGAACTGCGCCACAACGTCGGGGTCGATGGTGTTGGGGATGGAGTGCTCCCTCAGGTAGTGCGCGGCGATGCGGCGGGCGTCCTCGTACTCGGGACGCTCGAGGTAGATGGTGCGGTCGAAGCGTCCGGCACGCACGAGCGACGGCGGCACGGCGCGCAGGACGTTGTTGGCTGTGGCGAGCACGAAGACGCCCTTGCCTGCGTAGTCGTCGATGCAGCTCTGCACCGCCACGTACTCCGGTTCGCTGGCGCGGTTGCGGTCGCCGCTGCCGAACTTGTCCAGGTCGTCGAGGAAGATGATCGAGGGTGCCTCCTCCGCGGCCCTGACGAAGGCGTCGCGGATCTGGTCGAGGAACTCGTTGCCTGCGACGGTACGCCGCAGCGTGACGCACGGGCATCCGGCAGCCTCCACGAAGCAGCGGGCCATGAGGGTCTTGCCGAGGCCCGGCTCGCCCGCGATGAGCAGCCCGTTTGGGACGCGGGCGCCCAAACGCTCGTAGGGGCTTGGGTCTACGAGCACCGACGCGATGCGCTCGAGCTCGGAGACGACCCTCCGGTAGCCGATCACCTTGTCAAACGGGCCCATGGGTCTCCTCTCGGGGTCGGGATGATGCGGTGAAGGTTACGGCCCGCTGAAAGAGGGACTATGCCGTATGGAGGCATATCGCGGGCGGCGCGAACGCGGTCGACCTATGCCACCATCCCTCATGGCGGGCCGCAGAGGGCAGCTACGCTGGCCACAGCCCAAAACGAGGAGCGCCGGTGAACCCACCTTTCACGCCGCCGTCTTTCGGCCGAATCAAAGACCTCTTCAGACGCGCCTCCGGGAAGCCGGGGCCGGACCCAGACCTCGGCACCAGGATCGTCGTGTCGCGCATCGTGCCCAAGTCGCGGATGCGCCGGATGGAGCTCACCGAGGTACCGGGGATCCCCTCCCCCGCCGCCGCCATCGTCATGACGTCGCGCCGCAAGATCGCAGGGGTCGAGGAGGGGCCCGACTGCCTCGTGCTGGAGTTCGCGGACGTCGCCTACGAGCACCCGCAGGCCATGACGCGGGAGCAGGCAAGGGAGGCGGCAGCGTTCTTCCTCGGGCACCGGGGTCGCGGCACCATCATGGTCGCCTGCGACAACGGTCAGGCCCGCTCGGCGGCCATGGCCGCGGCCCTGCTGCGGTCCTTGGGCGAGGACGACGGCTGGATCTGGGACAACCCGCGGTTCCGCCCCAACCAGCGGGTGTTCGCCCTCATGGCGGAGGCGTTGGGCATCGAGCTCGCGGACGGCGAGGTGGAGGCCTTGGTGGCGCGCAACGAGGAGGCCTTCCACATGGCGATGGTGCGTGGGCGGGAGGGCGAAGGGGGCCAAGACCACCTGGACAAGCCGGCAAACGTCATCGACAGGATCTGACGACGGCGCAGAATGCAGCCTGAAATGTATTCCCTCATTAAAATGTCATTCAGCTTCACGGAGCACCGTGCCACAATGGGTCTCGCAGATCCAGCTGACGGTACGGAGGCGCCATGGCCGGCCATAAGAGAGAGACGCATGTCGAGGAAGACCTCGCACCGCGCAAGGCGTCGAGCCCCGAGCGCATGCTCGCGCTGTGGGACCTCCTGTGCCGTCGCACGTCCGAGGAGGACGGCGAGGGTGTGACCCTCGTGGCGAGCGCCTGGGACGAGGGCGACCTGGATGCCCCCGACGACATCCTGACGGCCCTCGAGCGCGGCTACGGGCTGCTCGTCTCCGACGCCCAGTATGACTCCGACCGCGCCCACGAGAACGCGCTCCAGCGGATCCGCCGCGACTTCGGCGCCATCAACCAGCTGTTCGCGCGTCGCGATGTCATCGCGGACCCGGGCAGAGAGCCCACCCGGACCGTCACCTCGCGCGACCGCGGCGGCAACCGCTTCACCTACCACGTGGAACGGCCCTTCTCGGCCGAGGAGGTCTTCATCCTGGCAGACGCCATCGCCCACTCGCGCCTTGCCGACGCCCGGGCCAAGGACCGCCTCATGGAAAAGGTCAAGCTGCTGCACCACGCCCCCGAGCACGGGTCCGTGGCGCCCTGCATGAGCTACCGGCCGCGCGCCGAGTCGTCGGCGGCGCTCCTCTCCACCTATCAGGCTGTGGCCCGGGCGGCGGGGCGGCTCTCGTCCGTGGGCGGCCGAAGGGACGCCACGATCGCCCCGGTGTCGCTCATCTACGGCACCCTGGGCCCCGACCTCGACCTCGTGGCCCAGCCCCGCCACGACGGTGAGATGCGTCGGCTGCTGCTGCCAGTGGCCGTGCACGAGGACCGGGGCCGCTACTACATGAGCGCCCGGTTTGTGACCGTGGAGGAGACCTGCGACGGCCCCCGCTACGTGGTGCACAACAACGGCTACCTCAACTACCGGCTCGACCGCGTCATTCCCGGCAGCGTGGAGGACTGGGCCGACGAGGGCCATCTCGGCCTGCTCCCCTACCGCCTCCTTGACCCGGCCCCGGGCAAGCGGGCCGGCCTCACCGAGCAGGAGCGCTACACCCTGGAGACGAGCTACGAGATGTATGCCACCTCGGACCCCCTCATGCTCGAGCTGGAGGCCGAGGGCTCGGTGCTCAAGGCCATCGCGGACTCCTTCGACCCCGACAGCGAGGACTCGCCTTTGGCCCGCAAGAACTCCGTGCGGGTGCTCGACGACGGGCGCACCCGCATAGAGGTCCCGGCGTCCGACGGCGCCGCCCTCATGGGAAGGCTCGCGAGCTTTGGCACAGAGGCCAAGGTCGTGGGCGACCACCGGCTCAAGGAGACATACGCGCGGTTCCTCTGCGACGCGCTGGGGGCCTACGTCGACGACCCGCAGGTGGGAGCCGAGGTGCGCGCCTGGGCGAGGGGCGTGGCCGAAGGCGGCGGCGAGTAGGGGGCACCGCCGCGGTTGCCGGCGCGCGACCGGGAGGCCGCAGGGAGCCGAAGTCGGTTGCGCGATATAAGCGCTGCAACTTAATGGAAATATGCGAGCCACCGGCGCCGGAGGCGGCTTTCATCCATAATTTTCATCGGTCTATTCATGATGGAACATTTATATCGCGCAACCCGGCACGGGACCGGCTGAAGGCCGCACTCGAGAAGGGGCATCCCCGCCCGGGGCCGTCAGTCTCCGTCCGCCAAGCCCCACAGCTCCCCGAAGACCACGTTGCCCATGAGCCAGCCGCGCTCGGTGGGCGCAAAGGCCCCCGACGGGGTCTCGGCAAGGAGCCCCTCCCCCACCAGCGTGTCCACGGCGCGGTCCACGGCCGCCGCGCCGACGGCGTCCCGGGCGCGGGCGAGCAGCCCCGGCCCCAGCCCGTCCGACGTCCGCGCCGCGAGCATGAGGTCCTCGGCGGCGGCCTCCCCGGCCGTGAGCTCCTCTACTCCAAAGGACAGCCGCGACAGGTCCCCCTCGGCCGCGGCCACCTCCCGGGCGGTCGAGTCGCAGGTGAGACGAACCCGCGCCGTGGAGGCCGCCACGGCGGGCAGCCCCGGCGCCAGGCGACGCAGGCGCCCGTAGAGCCCGCAGTCGGCCATGGACGCCGCCGCCGTGCCGAGGCCCAGGTAGGGCGTGCCGTTCCAATAGGAGAGGTTGTGTCGGCAGCGCTCGCCGGGCCGCGCGTAGCTCGCCACCTCGTAACGCGCGAAGCCCAGCCGGCCGAGGACCCGCTCGGCCGCCTCCATGGCGGCGGCCTCCTCGTCGTCCGAGGGCTCCTCCATGGACCCCTCCTCCACGGCCCGCCCGAAGACCGTACCCTCTTCGATAATGAGCGGGTAGACGCTCACGTGGCTGGCACCGGCGGCGACCGCACCCTCCACGCTGGCGGCGAGGCTTGCCGGCGTCTGGCCGGGGACGGCGGCCATGAGGTCGGCCGACAGGCGGAGCCCGCTGGCTGCCGCCTCACCCAGGGCCCGCCGGGCCGCCTCACCGTCATGGACGCGCCCGAGGGCCCGGAGCTCGTCGTCTGCCAGAGACTGCACGCCCAGGGACACCCGGGTGGCGCCGGCGTCGCGGGCGGCAGCCGCCAGGTCGGGCGAGAAGGAGTCGGGGTTGGCCTCGAACGTGAGCTCGCCCACGGACGGGACGGCACCGATCAGGAAGGAGAGGCCCTCGCCCCCCAGGAGCGACGGGGTGCCCCCGCCCACATAGGCGGTGGAGAGACCGTCGAGCAGGCCCTCCCCCGCCATGCGGCGCACCATGGCGGCGAGCGACCGGGCGTACACGGCCATGAGCGGGTCGCGGCGCCCCGTGGCCGACGAGGCGAAGTCGCAGTAGGCGCATTTGCGCACGCAGAACGGCACGTGGAGGTAGAGGGCCCGGAAGCCGGTCGCGTCCGCCATCGTCGCCCCTCTCATAATCAAGGTCTGTAGTGACAAAAGTGCCCGACCATTGGGACAAAAGTGTCCGGGTGTTGGGACAGGGGCGTCACTGCGCGGCGACCGCCTCGATGAGGGCGAGGTAGTCGGCGGCGGTGTCGCAGTGCATGGCGCGCTCTCGCCAAGAGGCGGCCTCGGGCATGCCCTTGAGGTACCAGCCGGCCAGCGACCGCGCCCGGGCGATATGCGCCCCCGTGGCCTCGAGCAGCCGCACGTGGAGGGCGAAGGCCGCCAGGCGCTCCCCGACCCCGCGCCCCGCCACGGGCTCCCCCGCCAGGACCCGCGCGGCGTCGCCGAAGATCCACGGGTCGCCGTAGGTGCCCCTCGCGCAGTAGACGGCGCAGGCGCCGGTCCCCTCCTTGAGGCGTGCGGCCGCCGCGGCGTCGAGGGCGTCGCCCGAGGCGATGACCGGCACCGAGACGGCTCGGACGACGTCGGCCACGGCCCTCGCGTCGGACTCCCCGCGGTAGAACTGGCTCGCAAACCTGCCGTGCACGGCCACGGCCGCGACACCGGCCTCCTCCAGCCGGGCGGCGAAGGCCGGCCCCACGGTCTCGCCCGGCCTGCGGCCGATGCGGATCTTGGCCGTCACGGGGACGGCGTCGCCGGCTCCCTCGCGGCAGGCCGCGACGATGGCCGCGGCGCGGTCCGGGTCGTCGAGGAGCGCCGACCCCTCGCCCTTGCGGGTGACCTTGGGCACGGGGCAGGCCATGTTCACGTCGATGGCGGCCAGCTTGCCGCCCACGCGGTCGTGCACGGTGGCGGCGGCCTCGGCGAACTGCGCGGGGTCGGAGCCAAAGAGCTGCACCACGATGTCCGGCTCCTCGGGCAGCGGGTCCACGAGGCGCCAGGTCTTCTCGTTCGCGTGGTGGAGGCCGGCCACGCTCACCATCTCGCTCACGGCGAGCGCCGCCCCGCCCGCACGGGCGAGGAGGCGGTAGGCTCCGTCGGTGACGCCGGCCATGGGGGCCATGAGGAAGGGGTTGGCGGCGAGGCGCTCGGCGAACGTCCCCTCCCGCGGGAACGGCGCGACGGCCGGGGCGAGCCCCGCCGCGGGCCCGTAGGTGGCGAGCAGCTCGCCCGGAGTGGGGGCCACGGGCTACTCGTCCACCTTGAGGATGGCGAGGAACGCCTCCTGCGGCACCTCGACGCTGCCGATGGACTTCATGCGCTTCTTGCCCTCCTTCTGCTTCTCGAGCAGCTTGCGCTTGCGGGAGATGTCACCGCCGTAGCACTTGGCGAGCACGTCCTTGCGCCGGGCCTTCACGGTGGAGCGGGCGATGATCTTGTTGCCGATGGCGCCCTGGATGGGCACCTCGAACAGCTGCCGCGGGATGATCTCCTTGAGCTTGTCGCAGAGGCCGCGGGCCAGCGTGTAGGCCTTGTCCCTGTGGACGATGAACGAGAGGGCGTCCACGTCGTCGCCGGACAGCAGGATGTCGAGCTTCACGAGGTCGCTGGGGCGGTACTCGGAGAACTCGTAGTCCAGCGAGGCGTAGCCCTTGGTGCGGCTCTTGAGCTGGTCGAAGAAGTCGAGGATGAGCTCGGCCAACGGGATGTCGAACCGCATCTCCACCGACTTGTCCGACAGGTAGTCCATGTTGGCCATGACGCCGCGGTGCTCCACGGCCAGCTGCATCACGGCGCCGGTGAACTCGGGCGGCACGATGACCTTGGCGGAGAGGTAGGGCTCCTCGATGTGGTCGATGCGCGTGACGTCGGGGAGGTCCTGGGGGCTGCGGACGTCGGTCGTCTCGCCGTCGGTGAGGTAGACGTGGTAGTCCACCGACGGGCTCGTGGCGATGAGGTCGAGGTCGAACTCGCGCTCCAGGCGCTCCTTGACCACCTCCATGTGGAGGAGGCCGAGGAAGCCCACGCGGAAGCCGAAGCCCAGGGCCACGGAGGTCTCGGGCTCCCACACGAGGGACGGGTCGTTGACGTGCAGCTTCTCCAGGGCGTCCCGGAGGTCCTCGTAGTCCTTGTTGTCCACCGGGAAGATGCCGGTGTAGACCATGGGCTTGGCCTCGCGGTAGCCGGGCAGCGCCTCAGCGCAGGGGCGGTCGCGGTACGTGAGGGTGTCGCCTACGCGCACGCTCTCGGGGTCCTTGAGGCCGGTGACCACGAAGCCCACCTCGCCCGGGCCCAGCTCGTCCACGGGCACCTCGACCGGGCGCTTCACGCCCACGCCGTCGGCCAGGAAGTCCTGGCCGGTCTGCATCATGGTGAGCTCGTCGCCCTTGGCCACGTGGCCGTCGAACACGCGGACCATGGCCACCACGCCGCGGTACTCGTCGAAGTACGAGTCGAGCACCAGCGCCTTGAGGGGCGCGCCCGCGTCGCCCTCGGGGGGCGGCACGAGGAAGACGATGGCCTCGAGCAGGTCGTGGATGCCCTCGCCGGTCTTGCCCGACACGCACACGGCGTCCTCGGCGGGGACGGCCAGCTCGTCCTCGATCTCCACCTTGACCTCGTCGGGGTGGGCGCTCGGCAGGTCGATCTTGTTGATGGCAGGCACGATCTCTAGGTCGGCGTTCATGGCCAGGTTGGCGTTGGAGACGGTCTGGGCCTCCACGCCCTGGGTGGCGTCGACCACGAGCACGGCCCCCTCGCAGGCGGCCAGGGAGCGGGAGACCTCGTAGGTGAAGTCCACGTGGCCCGGGGTGTCGATGAGGTTGAACTGGTATGTCTCACCGTCGTCGGCCGTGTACATGACCCGGACGGCGTTGGACTTGATGGTGATGCCGCGCTCGCGCTCGATGTCCATGGTGTCGAGGAGCTGCGACTCCATGTCGCGCTCCTCCACTGTGTTGGTCATCTCAAGGATGCGGTCGGATATGGTGGACTTCCCGTGGTCGATATGGGCGACGATGGAGAAGTTCCTGATGTGAGAGAGATCTGTGGTAGCCATAGGAGCCAGTCTAGCATGGGCCAGACGGCCCGGCCGGGGCGGGAGATGTGCGGACTTTTCTCCATAGTGCGCCGTAGATGCGCTGTTCCGGGCCCCCTATGCTAGTATTGCGAAGTTGCCTCACCGTGTCTCAACAAGAGGCCTCACAGTATCGCATCGAAAGGAACCGCACGTGGCTAACATCAAGTCGCAGAAGAAGCGCAACAAGACCAACGAGAAGGCCCGCATCCGCAACAAGGCCGTCCGTTCTGAGCTCAAGACCGCCATCAAGCACGTTCGCGAGGCCGTCGAAGCCGGCGACGCCGCCCTGGCCCAGGAGAAGTGCAATCACGCCTGCCGTCTTCTCGACAAGGCTGCCTCCAAGGGCATCATCCACAAGAACCAGGCCGCCGACCGCAAGTCCGGCATCCAGAAGCTGGTGAACTCCATCAACTAACACCCTTCTGGGTTCGTGTGTGGCTGTCGCTCCTACCCCACGAGGATCTGGCAGACCTTAGAGACACGGAACATCGGGCGCCTCCCGGGGATCGGTCCCCTCGGGAGGCGCCTTTTTCATGGGACGGCGCCCGTGTGGACGTGGGGTCCCATGAGCCCGGGCACTCCCGTGGGCGTGGGCGCCGGGTTTTTGCGACCACCTTTGCGACCATTTTGCGACCATTTTGCGACCAAAAGAAAACAGGCCACCGGGTTACCCCGATGACCTGCTGTTTCTCTGGTGGGCGATGCTGGGTTCGAACCAGCGACCCCATCCGTGTGAAGGATGTGCTCTACCACTGAGCCAATCGCCCGTAGGTGCGACGCTGCCGCACGGATATTTATATTAGCAGAAGCGTCTCGGCGTGCAAGGGCCAATTTGGATTACTTTTTCGACGCCTCCAGAACGCGGCGACCGAACATCCAGCCCGCGGCGCAGACGATGAGGGCGACCACCTCGAGGACGATGCTGGGTATGTCCTCCCCCAAGACCCGTCCGCCGAGGTCGTGGCCCACCACGAGGGTGTAGACGAGGCAGAACAGCTCGAAGAGCGAGAGGATAGCCGCACCCACGTTGAACCTCCCGGAGCGCGACGGGGTGTTGGCCCCCTTGACGCCTGCCATGCCGGTCCAGATGCCGAACAGGCCCTGGAAGGTGTAGCTGGCCACGAGTACGAAGCCGGCGGAGTGCCAGCCGTTGGTGGCCACCGTCACGATGCACAGGGCGTCGTAGACGAAGATCACCAGGGACCAGGCCAAAAGGATGAGGCTCATGACCTTCATGAGCTTGCGGTCGTTGGACATGGTGTCCGCTCCCTCCCCCGGCTCGCCCGGGACAGCTGTCAATGGCGTTATGCAGTGTAACCGTTTGCCGTCGGGCGATACGACGGCTTGAGCCGCGCCCGGCACCTCGCGTAGGCGCCGGCCATGAGGCCGGAGCTCACCACGGCGCAGAAGAGCTGCTCCGTGCCGTCGGGCGACCCCATGGCCCTCACCACGAGGGCCAGCACGAGCAGGGAGAGCGCGGCGACGAGCCCCGCGAAGAGCAGGCCGAGACCGACTCGCGCGTCGCGCTGGCGCTTGGCCCCGCGCACGTTGAAGACGGCGCACACGACGAAGTAGGCTCCCTCAAGAAGGAGTATGAGGCCCGTGGTGACGCCGGAGCCCATGGTGGAGACGAAACCGGGCTCGGCCATGGGGACGGACGCCACCTTGGCGAGGTAGGTCATGGCCATGACGCACTCCATGGAGCCCCAGATGACCATGAGCTGGCAATAGCCGGTGATGAACCGCGAGAGCCCCTCGGGACACGCCACGGCGTCGGAGTCGGGCTCCTCCGGTGGCGGGACGACGACGTTCTCCGTGACCACCCAGCGGAAGACGACCGTGAGCATGAGCATGAGCGCGAAGGTGGAGAAGAGCACGGGGTCCGCCTGGGTGAACGACCAGGCGACGCCGGCGAGGTAGAGGACCACGAGGGAGGCAGAGGCCCTTCCCAGCCAGCGCGGCACGCCCCTGGTAGGCGCGCGGAGGGCACGCGAGGCGAGGGCGATGCCCGTGGTGCACGCCCCTACGGCAAGGGCGAACAGGAAGATGAGGCAGGCACCCGCAGGAAGCGAGACGAGCACGACCCGGATGGGGGCCGAGAAGCCGCCGGGCCGCCCGCTCACCCACGCGGCAGCGCAGGCGAGGAGGTAGATGACGAAGCCCATGGCCGCCCCCGTGAGGACGAGGTAGGCCACGGCGGCGTTGCGCACGGCGGAGCGGGCGCGCGGGGTGTCGGCCAGGGCAGAGATCCTTCGGTTCAATCGTCCTCCCTCACGAGACAACGTACTGGGCGGTCTTGTACATGGTCACAGTGGCCGCCGGGCTGTCTCCGGCATACTGGACGGCCTCCACGGTGTGCGTGCCCTCGCTCAACCGGTCACCCGAGAGCGGGACCACCGTGCGATCCTTGGGTGTCTCCTGCACCTCCACCATGTCGCCGTCCACGTAGATGAAGAGGAAGCGCGACGTCGAGAAGAACTCCGTCACCAGGGTCACAGGGACCCCGGACCCGTCGGAGGGGGCGGACACCTGCATGGGCTTCCCGTAGGCGGAGGTGGAGTCGTCCGTGCGGATGACGAGCAGCTCGTCGGCGTCGGGCTTCCGACCGTGCCCCACCTTCCGGGTCTGACCCAGGGTTGTGGCCCCCGCGGCCTTCGCGCTCCCTGCCGTGCAGGAGGAGAGGCCCACGGGCACGCAGAGCACCGCGAGGGCGACGGCGACCGTCAAGCCCTTTATCGCGGTGGTGCGTCCTCTACCCGCCGAGTCCCGTGCCATGGTCCCTCCTAACAGGGTGAAACGTCAGGGCCGCGATCTATCCGAGGACGGTCGCGACGCAGCCTCTCAATTCGAGGTACTGACCATCGGCGACCTGCACCTCCGTGGAGCCGTCGACCGATCCGGAGGCCACGGGCTCCGACCCGGGGGCGTCTGAGTCGAGCACGGCGTAGGAGGCGGCGCCGGAGCCGTCCGAGGTGACCGCGTAGCGGGCCGCGGGGCAGTCGGTACCCACCTTGTAGATACCCGTGCCCTCGACTTCTTGCGCGTCGGTGGCGGATATGTCGTCACCCGAGGCGAACGTGGCGCCCGAAACCTCCACCTTCTGGCCGTCCGAGAGCTCGAGCCAGCACTGCGTGGTGAAGGAGGCGGCATCGCCGCCGTCCACGGAGACGGCGGCGGTCTGCCCGCCGGCCGCCAGGAACTTGTACTGCCCCGCGTCAAGGTTGGTGCCCACCGTATAGGAGCCCGACTTGTAGATCATGGTGGCGCCCTTCTTGGCCACGGCCGGGGCGTCGGTGCCCTGCACGCGGGGGGCCTGGGAGCCGGGACCGAGACGCCAGAAGACGCTCAGGACGAAAAGCACCGCCACGACGGCCACGAACGCGGTGGCAGCCTTCTTGGACACCTTGGGGAACAGCCTGCGGTCCCCCTGCCGGGCGCGGATGCGCCTCTCGCGGGCCTTTGCCTCCTTGGCCTCGCGCTTCTGCCTGCGCCGGTCGGCGGGGGTGGGGGATCGGTCGTTCTTGTCGGCCACGGGAGAGGTCCTTTCCGGTCGTCCTGGGTGCGTGCCAGCAACATCCCATGGTAGCCACCCTTCCGGCCCCGTTAGGCCGGGCGACTTCAGAGCCTGAAATGCCCCACAAGGTCGGGGCGGGAGGCCAGGACGTCCTCCTCGAAGGAGCGCCGCAGCGGGCCCTCGTGGTGGATGAGGTAGGGCACGCCGTCCCCGTCGCGGACATCGGAGACGACCGCCACGTGGTCGGAGAACACGGCGATGTCCCCGCACGCCACGCGGCGGCGTCGTAGGGGTCGAGCGTCAGCGAGGCAGCATGGATCCCCAGGTAGACGGCGACGTTCCTCACGCGCCGGTAGTCGATGGCCCGGTCCGGCTCCCCCACGCCATAGGCCCCGGGGGCGGCGCGGATGTCCTCGTCCACGAGGGACTGCAAGTCCCACCCGGCGCCCTTGAGGGGCGGCGAGGAGGTCGGTGCACACGCCCCGGCTGTCCGCGGGAGGGCCGCCCTCGTAGTAGGCGCTCCCATAGCGGGGGCGCATGGCCGTGTAGGCGCGGGCCGACACGATGATGTCCTCGGGGTCGGGCACACCGTCGCCGTCCCGGTAACCTGCGGACCCGTCGCCTTCGACGAAGTCGGATTCGGGCAGCCCGTGGGCGGGGGGTCGGGTCCGGACAGAGCGCGAGGGGCCAGAGCACCCAGACGGCAACGGCGACCACGGCGGCGCACAGGGCGACGATGGCCCGCGTCTTGCCTGGTGAGAGGGGATGTTTTGACATCGTGGCCCAATCGACGAAAAAAAGTGCTTGCGGAGGCCTCGGCTTCTGCTATAGTTATCGACGCACCAACCCACGGGGATATAGCTCAGCTGGGAGAGCGCATGACTGGCAGTCATGAGGTCAGGGGTTCGATCCCCCTTATCTCCACCACATGATACAGGGCGGCGGCCTCGGTCGCCGCCCTTTTCTGTATCGGGCCTATAGCATAACGGTCAATGCAGAGGACTCATAATCCTTGGAGTGTAGGTTCGAATCCTACTGGGCCCACCAACCTCCAACTGTGCGAACCCCCTCGCCCGGCACGTCTGAGCAGGGGGTTCGCTGTGTCTCGCCGACGGGTTCGGACCGTGGGCCCCGGGGCCTCTCCGGCCCGTCGAAACGCCTTCGATGAGCGGCTCTCCGGTGAAAGCCGGTGGATGCGCGGCCCACCCGCGGCGAGAGGCCCCCGATGCGCGTTCTGAACCCGAAACCGCGCATCGGGGGCGCTTTGCCGGGGACAAACCGCGCACTCGCCCGCCCTCGCCGGACGGTCGCGCACCCAGGGCCTCTCGCCGCGGGCTACGCCCTCCTCGCCGTGGGGCAGGGCGCATCCGAGGGCCTTCGCCGCAGGCCGCACCCCCCCCCTCGCCGCAGGTCATGCCTCCTTAGTCGCATCCCTCGAACTGCGAGTTGTAGAGCCTGGCGTAGACGCCGTCCTTCGCGAGGAGCTCCCTGTGGGTGCCCTGCTCCACCACGTCGCCGTGCTCCATCACCAGGATGTTGTCGGCGTTGCGGATGGTCGAGAGCCGGTGGGCCACCACAAAGCTCGTGCGGCCGGCCATGAGCCGGTCCATGGCCTCCTGGATGAGCACCTCGGTCCGCGTGTCCACGTTGGAGGTGGCCTCGTCGAGGATGAGGATGGGCCTGTCGGCGAGCACGGCCCGCGCGATGGTCACCAGCTGGCGCTGGCCCTGGGAGAGGTTGGTGCCCTCCTCGTTGACCATGAAGTCGTAGCCGCCGTCCAAGGTGTTGACGAAGTGGTCGCACCGGGCGACGCGCGCGGCCTCCTCCACCTCCTCGTCGGTGGCGTCGAGCCGGCCGAACCGAATGTTCTCGCGGACGGTGCCCTTGAAGAGCCAGGAGTCCTGCAGCACCATGGCGAAGTTCCCGCGGAGGTCGGGGCGCGACCAGCGCCTCACGTCGAGGCCGTCGACCCGGACCCTTCCCCCGTCGACATCGTAGAAGCGCAGCATGAGCTTCATGAGCGTGGACTTGCCGGCACCGGTGGGGCCCACGATGGCCACGGTCTGGCCGGGGTCCGCCGAGAAGGACAGGCCGCGGATCACGGGCTCGTCGGCCTTGTAGCCGAAGACCACGTCGTCGAAGGCCACCGAGCCGTCGCGCGACGCGGGACGCTCGGGGTGCTCAGGCTCGGACTCCACGGGGGCGTCGAGGAACTCGAAGACGCGCTCGGCGGCCGCGGCCATGGACTGCAGCATGTTGCCGACGTTGGCCAGCTGCGAGATGGGCTGGGTGAAGTTGCGGACGTACTGCATGAAGGCCTGGATGTCGCCGATGGAGATGGTGCCGGCCGCGGCGAGGCCCGCGCCCACGACCACGACGCCCACGTAGCCCATGTTGGACACCAGGTTCATGAGGGGCTGCATGAGGCCGGAGAGGAACTGGCTGCGCCAGGCGCTGTCGTAGAGGCCCTCGTTGGCGGCGTCGAACTCCTCCACGGACGCCTGCCGACGGCTGAAGGCCTGGATGACCATCTGACCGGCGAAGTCCTCCTCGACGATGCCGTTGACCGCGCCGAGGGTGCGCTGCTGCTGCACGAAGTAGCGCTGGGAGAAGTGGACCACCACGAGGACCACCACGAGGGCGAGGGGCAGGCAGAGGAACGTCACGCCGGCCATGACCGGCGAGATGGAGACCATCATGGCGGCGACGCCCACGACCTGGGTGACCGAGGTCACCATCTGGGACAGCGACTGGTTGAGCGAGGCGCCCAGCGTGTCCACGTCGTTGGTGATGCGGGAGAGCACGTCGCCCTTGGAGTGGTCGTCGAAGTAGCCGAGGGGCACCTGGGAGATGCGCTCGGCGATGTCGGAGCGCAGGCGGTAGCAGACCTTCTGCGAGACGCCGGTGAGGAGGATTCCCTGCACGGCGGAGCAGCCGGCGGAGGCCAAGTAGAGGCCCAGCAGGAAGAGGGCCGTGCGGCCGATCCAGGCAAAGTCGATGCCGCCGGTGCCACCGACCTTGGCCACGAGGCCCTCGAAGAGCTTCGTCGTGATCCGGCCGAGGACGTCGGGGCCCACGACGTTGAAGGCCACGGACGCGACGGCGAAGAGCAGGGCGAGCACGAGCGCGGCGATGTGGGGCCGGGCGTAGGACACGAGCCGGCGCAGGGTGCCGCCCAGGTCCTTTGCCTTCTCGCCGGAGCCGCGGTGGCGGCCGGGGCCTCCCATGGGGCCGCGGGCCATGGCGGGGGCACGGTTATCGGCCATTGTCGGCCACCTCCTCGGGGTCGTCGTGGGTGGGGGCGTCGTCGTCCACCAGGCCGTTGGCGCGGGCCTCGGTGAGGTCGAGCTCCTCGTCGGAGAGCTGGCTGCGCGCTATCTCCAGGTAGGTGGGGCAGGCGGCGAGCAGCTCCTCGTGGGTTCCGCGGCCCACGAGGGTGCCGCGGTCGAGGACGAGGATCTCGTCGGCGTGCATGATCGTGGCCACACGCTGGGCCACGACGACCACCGCGGCCCCGCGCACCTGGGACGCCAGCGCGTCGCGCAGACGGGCGTCGGTGGCGTAGTCGAGCGCCGAGAAGGAGTCGTCGAACACGAGGACCTCGGGCCTGCGGGCCAGGGCGCGGGCGATGGAGAGGCGCTGGCGCTGGCCGCCCGAAACCGAGGTGCCGCCCTGGGCCACGGGTGTGTCGATGCCCTCGGGCAGCTGGTCCACGAACTCGGCCGACTGCGACACCTCGAGTGCCCAGCGGAGGTCCTCGTCGGTGGCGTCGGGCGCGCCGAAGAGCAGGTTGCTGCGGATGGTGCCGGAGAACAGCAGGCCCTGCTGCGGCACGTAGCCGATGCGGCCGCGCAGGTCGTCGAGGGCCATGTCGCGCACGTCCACGCCGTCGAGCGACACGGTGCCCTCGGTGGCGTCGAAGAACCGCGGCACGAGCTTCACGAGCGTGGTCTTGCCCGAGCCCGTGGAGCCGATGATGGCCGTGGTGCGGCCGGGCTGCGTCCTGAAGCTGACGGAGGCCACCACGGGGTCGGCGGCGTCGGGGTAGCGGAAGGTGACGTCGTCGAAGACGAGCTCGCCGACGGGCGCCCCATCGGGCACGGGGACGGGGTCTGCCGGGTCCGCGACCAGGGGCTCGCAGTCGAGCACCTCGTCGATGCGCACGGCCGAGACCTCGGCGCGCGGCAGCATGACGGCCACCATGGCGAGGATCATGAACGCCATGACGATCTGCACGCTGTAGGAGATGAACGCCATCATGGTGCCCACCTGCATGGTGCCGTCGTCCACGGCGAAGCCGCCGAACCAGACGATGGAGAGGGCCATGAGGTTCATGAGCAGCATGATCGCCGGCATGAGCAGGCTCATGGAGCGGTTGGTGAACAGCTGGGTCTCCTTGAGCTCGGTGTTGGCCTCGTCGAAGCGCTCGAGCTCGTAGGCCTCGCGGCCGAACGCACGCACCGGCATGAGGCCGTCGAGCATGTTGCGCGACACCAGGTTGAGGCGGTCCACCAGCGACTGCATACGGCGGAACCTGGGCATGGTGAGGCCCATGAGCACGCCGACGACGGCCAGCAGCACGAGGAGCGCCACGGCGATGATCCACTCGAGGCCGCTCCTGGTGGCGCACACCTGGATGAAGGCGACGATGCCCATGATGGGCGCCAGGAGGATCATGCGGAGCATCATGACCACGACCATCTGCACCTGCTGCACGTCGTTGGTACAACGGGTGATGAGCGACGACGGCGAGAAGCGGTCGACGTCGTAGGGCGCGAGGTCCATGACCTTGGAGAAGAGCCGGTGGCGCAGGTCGCGGGCCACGGACGCGGCGGTGCGGCTGGCGATGAGGCCCACGGCCACAGTGGTGGCGAGGGTCGCCGCGCAGAGTCCGAACATCACGAGCGCGGTGCGGGCGAGGTAGTCGGAGCGCACCCAGTCGAGGTCCACGCCCTGCGACCCGTAGACGGAGCGCACGTAGTCCACGGCGCGCTGGGACGTCATGGACCCGGCCATGGCGTCCATGGCGTCCGACATGGCGTCGGCGGCGTCCACGAGCTGCGCGCGGTCCACGAGGCCCGCGTCGTAGAGCGCGCGGACCACGTCCAAGGTGAGCCTGCCGTCGGAGGCGGCGAGCACCCGCTGCACGGCGGCGAGCCTCTCGCGACCCTGGGGCGTGGCGGCGAGCTTGGCTGCCTGGGGCGACGACCCCATGTCGGAGAAGGACGCCGCGCCCTCCATCTTGGAGGGGTCGATGCCCTGCCCCAGCGAGAGGGCCACGCACTCGGGGAGCGCCATGGCCTCCCCTACCTCGCCGTCGTCGGCCGCCTGGGCCTCCGTGCCGGTGTAGGTGCGGATGCCGTCGGCGTCGGGCTCGCCGTAGACGCTCTCCACGAGGGCGGCGTGGGGCTCGGGCATGAACATCTCGAGATTGGCGAGGTCCCGCTCGGAGATGGTGCGGGGCACGGGGCCCTCGATGCCGCCCTGCTGCACGCCGACGTCGATGATGTCGCTCATATAGCCGGGCAGCGCCAGCTCCAGGTTGGCCTGGACCACGAGGAGCGTGATGCAGAGCGCCACGGCGAGGCCGTGGCCCTTGAGGAACCGGAACACCCTCATGACCCGCACCTCCCCTGCCACTGGGACTGCTGCCGGTGGGCCTGCTGCCATTGAGCGCCCCCGAGCACGGCGACGATGCGCCCGAGTATGCGCACGAGCTCGCGGGAGTCCTCCTCGCCGAGGGCGTTGAGGAGGTCGGCCGTGTGCCGGGCGAGCGCCTCGTTCATGAGGGCGTCGACCTCGCGGCCCTTCTCGGTGAGACGCACCTCCACGCGGCGGCGGTCGCCTGCGGAGGGGCCGCGCTCCACGAGGCCCTCCCGCTCGAGGGCCGAGAGGATGTTGGAGACCCGCGCCGGGGTCAGGCCGAGCTGACGGGCAAAGAGCGACGGGCTGGCGCAGCCGCCCTCGTCGGACAGCACTCCGAGAAGGCCGATGCACCCGCGGCCAGCGTCCTCGAGGCGCAGGCCGTGGCCGTCGAGGTGCGCCAGCGGCGGCCTCACGAGCCGCCTCGCGGCGAACGCCTCCTCCAGGAACCGGCCCGCGAGCTCGCGTATCACCTCGGGGACCGGCTCGCCGGGCGGCGTGGCGCAGGTACCATGGGGTTCCTCCATGGGCTCCATGGCTCTCCTTTCTGCGGAAAACATTTTCTAGCAGAAATTATTTGTCCCATGGGACCGCCGGTCAAGGAGGAGGAGATGAAGAAACGCACAGACCGTGTACGTTCGTTGCACGTCCGGGGGCCTGTGCTATATTTGGACAGCTGTTGCATGTAGGCGTGCGCAATGGCGCCCGCGTAATGGAGGAAAACAAATGTCGAAGGTCTGCGAAATCTGCGGTAAGCACCCGGTTGCTGGTCACTCCATCAGCCACTCCCACCGCGTCACCAATCGTAAGTTCCGCCCCAACATCCAGCGCGTCACCGTCTTCAAGAACGGTCACAAGCGCAAGATGAACGTCTGCACCCGCTGCCTCAAGAAGGGCAACCTCGCCCGCTCTGCCGCCCAGTAAGGCGCGAGACATCTACGCGGCGTCGCACGCGATCGGCGACTCGGACCCCCTGGCTCCACGGAACCAGGGGGTCTTTTCCTGTCGACAGGGTGGGCGACAAGCGTCGCCGCCCCACCCCGGGACGGCGGCGCTCCCGTGCGTGTGGGCGCCGGGATTTTGCCCCCGGTTTTTGCGACCACCTTTGCGACCAAAAGAAAACAGGCCACCGGGTTACCCCGATGACCTGAGATTTCACTGGTCGGGTGGACTGGATTCGAACCAGCGACCCCTTGACCCCCAGTCAAGTGCGCTACCAAACTGCGCCACCACCCGTTCTTGCTGCCCGCGGGCAACAGAGAGAACTCTACCACCCTGCCGGGGGCCGTGCAAGCGAAATCGCCAGGTTTCTCGGACATCGGCCGACGGTGCCCCGTCCCCATTTCAGAACATCTGTTCTATACTGGGAAGCCGGGAGCGAGGAGGAGCCCATGGACCAGTCTGCCAGAACCTACGCGTGCATAGACCTCAAGAGCTTCTACGCGTCGGTGGAGTGCGCCGACCGCGGCCTCGACCCCATGTCAACGCGCCTCGTGGTGGCGGACCCCTCCCGTAGCCGGGGCACCATCTGCCTCGCGGTCTCCCCTGCCCTGCGGGCCCTCGGCATGCCGTCGCGCTGCCGCCTCTTCCAGGTGCCGGCGGCCCTCCACCCCGTCGTGGCCCCGCCGCGCATGGCGCTCTACATGGAGACCGCGGCGGACATCTACGGCATCTACCTGCGCCACATCGCACCGGAGGACATGCACGTCTACTCCGTGGACGAGGTCTTCCTCGACCTCACCCAGTACCTCCCCTACTACGGCGTGAGCGCCCGCGAGCTCGTGCGCGGCCTCATGGACGAGGTGCGGCGCGAGAAGGGCGTCTACGCCACGGCCGGCATAGGCCCCAACCTCTTCGTGGCCAAGGCCGCCCTGGACGTGGAGGCCAAGCACGACCCCGACTGCATCGCCGAGCTCGACGAGGAGTCGTTCCGCCAGCGTCTGTGGTTCCACCGCCCCATCACCGACATCTGGGGTATAGGCCCCAACATCGCCCGGCGGCTGGCCGCACGGGACATCCACGACCTCGCCGGCATCTGCGCCGCCCCGGAAGCGGACCTCTACGGGGAGTTCGGCCGGAACGCCGAGTACCTCATCGACCACGCCTGGGGCCAGGAGCCTGTCACCATGGCCCAGATCAAGGCCCACGTCCCTAGGTCGCGCTCCCTCTGCACGGGTCAGGTGCTGCCGCGCCCCTACTCGTTCGCCGAGACGCGGACGGTCCTCCGCGAGATGGCGGGCGACCTCGCCCTGGACCTCGTGGAGAAGGAGCTCTCCTGCGGCAGCCTCTCCCTCTCCGTGGGCTACCAGGAGCCCCGTGGGCGCGCGCCGTCCCGCCGCGGCCGCCCGGGGTCTCGGGCTTCCACGTCGCGCCGGCTGGCGGCGCCGGTCTGCACGCCGGAGTCGCTGGTGCCGCTCGTCCTGGAGCTCCACGGCGCCGTCGCGGACCCGGGGCGCGCCGTGCGGCGGCTGTCGCTGTCGGCGGGGCACCTCCGGTGCCTCGGGGAGGCCCAGCTGCGGCTGCCCCTCGAGGAGGGAGGGGCGACCATGGAGCTCTCCCGCACGGTCAACGCCATCCGTCGGCGCTTCGGGGCCAGCGCCGTGGTGCCGGGCGCGTCGCTGCGCGGCGAGGCCACGGGACGCGAGCGGCACTGCCAGATAGGGGGCCACCATGCCTGAGGGTGACGACCGCCGCCGGGCGCTTGTCGCGCGCATCGCGGCCAAGGCGGCCGCCGCCCCCCACGTGGCCCGCGACCATGCCGACCGTGCGTCGCAGTTCCTGCCCTTCGCCGCTCTGACGGGCTACGAGGAGGCCCTGCGGGAGCGGGAGCGCCAGAGCCCTCGGGAGCCGCCGGGCTGACGGCACGGGCCCATCCGGGCGCCGGGCCGGGGCGCCTCGTCGGCACAAAAAAGAGGCCTTCGCCTCGGCGAAGGCCTCAAAGCATCGGGATGCTCATGGATTATCACCTGATGGGGGACGAAAGTTTACTGCTCCTCGATGAGCGCGCGGACGTTCTCGCGGTAGAGCTCGGGGACCTCGGAAAGACGGGTGATGTTGCCTCGGATCATGTCGGCCCAATACCTAACCATACGACCTCCTCTGTCGTGACTTCGGGCTGCCGCTCTCGGCGCCCCTTCATGCGGCTGAACGGTTTACAAAGCGCACCGTTCCCGCGTTGGGAGAAGTATAGCCACCGTCCCTCATTTTTAGACCATGGAGGCACATATATGTCAGTCCCGCCGCCGCCTTGCCGCGGCGCTCCCGCAAGGCTACGCCGGGATGTCGCCCGCGAGGCGCTCCCTGAACTCGTCGAGGGACACGACGTCCGAGCCGTAGCAGCGCCTGAAGTACTCCAGTGCGCCGGCCTCGGAGCCCACGAGGGTGCTGCGGCAGGCGTCGGCCACCACGAGGGAGTCGTAACCCAGGAAGTAGGCGTCGGCGAGGGTGTGGAGCACGCAGATGTTGCTGTCGAACCCGATGGCAACCACGCGGTCGCAACCGAGCTCGCGCAGGGTGAGGTCGAGGTCGGTCTGGAAGAAGCCGGAGTAGCGGCGCTTCTCGATGACGAGGTCGCGGTCGCAGGGCCCGAGGCACGCCGCCGGCCGGGCGCCCGCGGAGCCCGCGATGCCGTGCTCGCCCCAGAGCTCCAGCTCTCGGTCGAGGCCCGGCACGTGGGCGTCGTCGAGGAAGATCACGGGGATGCCGCAGGCGCGGCACGCCCCCACGACCTCTGTGCAGGCGGAGGCGAAGGCGTCGAGGGCGGGGTCGGCCTCGCGGCCCTCCACGGTGGCCTCGAGCACGTCGACGACGAGCAGGGCGGTCTTTCCCGGTTCCACAAGCATGGGGGCTCCTCGGACGAAGGTGTCTTTAAGCTATGATAGCCCAGCGTCCCGGCGGCCCTCACCGCCCGCGCGCCCGAGAAGCACCCCGCCCGAAGGAAGGTCCCATGGGTCGCGTCCTGCTCGCCTGCCTCGTCCCGCTCCTGCTCGCCTGCCTGGCGTTCGCCCTGGCCTTCACCGGTGCTGCCGCCCAGGTGGGCGCCGCGGCCACCGCGCTGCTCGTGGCGGCCGGCGGTCTGTTCGCCGCCGCCTGCTTCAAGGCCATCGGCGCCGCCATCCACGGGAGCTTCGCCAGGACCCTCGAGGGCCGCGGCGAGCCCATGCCCGTCTCCCCCGAGGAGGTGACCCGCTCCCGCAGGGTCGCCGTGGCCCTCTCGGCCGCAGGTGCCGCCTGCCTCACCGCGGCGTTCGCCGTGGCCGGCCCCGTGCTTGGGCGCATCCTCATGGGCATTCTCAGCCTCTAGGCGGACCCGCCCCGTCCGCCGGCCGGGTCCTTGAAAGCCCGTCGGCCCCCACGGTTATATAGACACCGGTGGGAACGGACGACGGGAGGCGCTATGGGGGACGGAGGAACGGACGCGAGAAGACCGGGCAAGGGCGTGTTCGCCCGTGTGGTCCTCATGGTCGTGGGCGTGCTCCTCGTGGGCATGGCGGTGGCCCTCTCCAAGCACGCCCTCACAGGCACCACGCCCATCTCCGTGATTCCGGCCGTCGTCTACGACCTGCTGCGCGACAACGGCGTCGCCACCGTCACCCTGGGCATGTGCTCATTTGCCATGAACGCCGCCTGCCTCGTGGTGGAGCTCGTCCTCCTGCGCAGGCGCTTCCCCGTGGCCCAGCTGCTCCAGGTCCCCGTGGTACTCCTCATGTCGGCCTCGGTGGACATGTGGATGCTGCTCTTCGAGGCCATCCCCAACGACGTCTACCCCGTCCAGCTGCTCTGCACGGCGGTCTCCGTAGCCGTGCTCGCCCTGGGCGTCTACCTGCAGACCACGGCCGACGTCCTCATGACGCCGGGCGACGCCCTCGTGTCGGTGATCACGCGCCTCACGGGCCGCACCTACCACAAGGTGAAGGTAGCCTTCGACGTGGTGCTCGTGGCCACCGGCGCCGTGCTCTCCCTGCTGTTCTTCGCGGAGCTGCGAGACGTCCGCGAGGGCACCGTGCTGGCGGCCGTGGGCACCGGCATGGTGGTTGCTTTCTGGGCGAGGGTCCTCGCCCCCGTCATGCGCCGGGTGCCCAAGGACCCTGTGCCTGGCATCCCCGCCGTGGTTCCCGAGGACCTCGACCGGAGCCTGGACGAGAACGACGACCGCGGCATGTGACGCCACGGCGCCACGGACGCACGGATGCGCTGCCGTGGCGTCCGCCCTCCCCTACCCCTCGAACTGGCTCCGGTAGAGCTTGGCGTACTCGCCGCCCAGGGCGAGGAGCTCCTCGTGGGTGCCGCGCTCCACGATGGTGCCGCGGCCCATGACGAGGATCTGGTCGGCCGAGCGCACCGTGGAGAGCCGGTGTGCCACCACGAGCGAGGTGCGCCCGGCCATCATGGCGTCGAAGGCCTCCTGCACGAGGGCCTCGGTGCGGGTGTCGATGGAGCTCGTGGCCTCGTCGAGCAGCAGGATGGGCGGATCCACGAGCATCACCCGGGCGATGCAGAGCAGCTGCCGCTGCCCTTGGGACAGGCCGGCGCCGCCCTCGCCCACCACGGTGTCGTAGCCCTCGGGCATGCGTTCGATGAAGTCCGCCGCGAAGGCGCGCTCCGCGGCGGCCCACACCTCCTCCCGGGTGGCGTCGGGCCGGCCGTAGGCGATGTTGTCGGCCACGGTGCCCTCGAAGAGCCAGGTGTCCTGCAGCACCATGCCGAAGGCCCGGCGCAGGCTCGCCCGCGTGAGCGCGCGGGTGTCGCGGCCGTCCACCCGGATAGTGCCGGAGTCGGCGTCGTAGAAGCGGAGCAGCAGGTTGATGAGGGTGGTCTTGCCGCAGCCCGTGGGACCCACCACCGCCACGCGCTCGCCGGGGTCGGCGTGCCAGGTGAGCCCCTCCAGGAGCGGCCTGCCCGGCTCGTAGCCGAACGACACGTCGGAGAAGCCCATCTCGCCCGCAGGTTCCTCGGGGAGCACGAGGGCGTCCGCGGGGTCGGGCTCCATCTCCGGGGCGTCGATGAGCGCGAAGAGCCGCCGCGCGCTGGCGAACGCCGTCTGCAGTTGGGTCATGACGCCGGAGATGTCGTTGAAGGGCTTGGTGTACTGGGTGGTGTAGGACAGGAAGCTCTGCACGCCGCCGATGGAGAGCGGCCCGGGGAACCCGGTGAGGCAGGCCCAGCAGCCGATGGCCGCCACCACGGCGTAGACCACGTTGTTGGCGAAGCGGGTGCCGGGGTTGGTGAGCGACCCCGCGAACTGCGCCCGCTCGCCCACGGTGTAGAGGCGGTCGTTGAGGGCGGCGAAGCCCTTCTCGGCCTCCCCGGCGCGGCCGAAGGCCCAGAGGAGCCGCTGGTTGGAGACATGCTCCTCCACATAGCCGCCGAGGTCGCCCTGGATCTCCTGCTGGGCGGCGAAGCTCGTGTGCCCCACCTTGGCGATGAAGGCGGCCACGAGTACCGAGACGGGCGTGACCACCACGACGACCACGGCGATGGCGGGCGAGATCCAGAACATGAACGCCAGGGTGCCCACCACGGCCACCACGCCGCAGAAGAGCTGCTGGACGCCCTGGAGGAGGCCGTCGCCCACGGCGTCGGCGTCGTTGACCACGCGGGACATGATGTCGCCGTGGGGGTGGTCGTCGATGTAGGAGACCGGGAGCCGGCGGAACTTGCCGTAGGCGGCGTCGCGGAGGTCGCGCACGGTATCGTAGGTGAGACGGCTCGTGGTGTAGCCCTGGAGCCACTGGAGCAGCGCCACGGCGGCCACCACGCAGGCGAGACACCCCATGAGCCACGCGAGATCGCCCCAGGCCACCTGACCCGGCCCCACGACGGCGTCGATGGCCAGGCCCACGAGCACCGGCACCGTGAGCGCCAGGCCCTGGGACCCCACGGCCGTGAGGAACGCCGCGGCCACGAGCCCGCGGTGGGGCCGCACGTAGGAGACGATGCGCGCGAGAACCTCGCGCGGGGCGGCGTCCTCCCACCTCATGCCAGCACCTCCTCGCGCTCGAGCTGGGACAGGCACGTCTCGCGGTAGACGGGGCACGTCTCCACGAGCTCGGCGTGGGTGCCGAGGCCGGCCACCCGGCCGCGGTCCAGCACGAGGATGCGGTCGGCGTGGCGCACGGAGGCCACGCGCTGCGAGACGACGATGCGCGCCGGGCCGCCCTCCCAGGAGCCGAGGGCAACGCGGAGCCTGGCGTCGGTGGCGAAGTCCAGGGCCGAGGCGGCGTCGTCCATGACGAGCACCTGCGGCGAGCCCACGAGGGCGCGGGCGATGCAGAGGCGCTGGCGCTGGCCGCCGGAGAAGTTCCTGCCGCCGGCCTCCACCGGGGCGTCGAGCCCCTCGGGGCGCCCCCGCACGAAGTCGGCGGCCTGCGCCCGCTCGAGGGCCTCCCAGAGCTCGTCGTCGGTGGCCGAGCCGTCTCGCCACAGCAGGTTGCCGCGTATGGTGCCGGACAGCAGTGCCGACTCCTGGGGGACGAACGACACCGCCGACCGGAGCCCCGCGAAGGGCCACGCGTGCACGTCGGCGCCGAGCACGGACACCGAGCCGGACGAGACGTCGTAGAAGCGCCCCACGAGGTCGGCGAGGGTGGACTTGCCCGACCCGGTGCCCCCGATGACGCCCAGGACCTCGCCGGGGCCGATCGACACCGTGATGCCGTCGAGGGCGGGCCTGCCGCCCCCGGGGTAGGTGAACGAGACGCCCTCGAAGGCCACGGCCGGGGCGCACGCGACGGGCGCGGGCACGGGGCCGCCGGGGTCGCGCACGGTGGGCTCCCAGTCGAGCACCTCGGCCACGCGGCCGGCGGAGGCCTGGGCGCGGGTGAAGATGACCACGAGGTTGGCGATGTAGGCCACGGACACGAGCACCTGGTTCATGTAGCCGATGAGGGCCATGAGCTCGCCCTGCTCGAGGTCCCCGGCAAAGACCTGCCCGGCACCGAGCCAGAGGATGGCGCACACCCCCACGTTGAGGATGAGGAAGGTGGCGGGGTTGAGCAGCGCCGAGAGGCGCCCGGCCGCGACAGCGTCGGCCGCCTGGTCGGTCGCGGCCCGCTCGAAGCGCCGCTCCTCGAACCCCTCGCGGGAGAAGGCGCGGACCACGCGCACGCCGGCCAGGGCCTCGCGCACGATGGTGCCGATGCGGTCGAGCTTGGCCTGCATGGAGACGAAGTACGGGATGCTCCAGCGCATGACAAGGTAGAACACCAGCAGCGTGGCCGGCAGGCACAGGCAGAAGACCGACCCCAGCACGGGGTCGAGCGCCAGGGCGCACACGATGGCGCCCACGGCCAGCACCGGCCAGCGGATGACCTGGCGGATGAGCATGGCCACGGCCACCTGGAGCTGGTTGACGTCGTTGGTGATGCGGGTGATGAGCGACGGCGTGCCGAAGCGGTCCACGTCGGCGAAGGAGAAGCGGTTGACCGCGGCGAAGAGCTCGCGCCGGATGTCGGTGCCCATGCCCTGGCTCGCCAGGGACGCCATCTTCTGGCACACGAGCGTGAAGCCGAACCCGCAGAAGGCGAAGGCCACGAGGGCCACGGCCCCGCGGGTCACCACCGAGGCGTCCCCCCGCCGCACGCCCGAGTCGATCATCCAGGCGATGACCAGGGGCGTGAGCAGGTCGAACACCACCTCGAGCGTCTTCATGAGCGGGCCGAGCACCAGCCAGCGCCGGTAGGGGCCGAAGAACCGCCTCGCGAGCTCCGCCATGGCCTACTCCACGCCCAGGCGGTCGGCGAGCTCGAGCCACTCGTCCTCGAGGGACGAGATCTCTCCCCTCGCGGCGTCGAGGCGCCCCTGGAGCGCGCCGAGGGCCTCGTAGTCGCTGCCGTCGGCCGCCGCCATCTCGGCCTCGATGGCGGCAGGCTCGTCACGGAGCCTCTCCAGGCGCCGTGCCACGGAGTCGAGCCTCCGCTTGAGGTCGCGGCGCTCGGAGTTGGTCATGGCGCCGGGCGCGGCGGCCGCCTTGGGAGCGGCCTCGGGCCCGGAGGTGTCGAGCCCCCCGGCGGCAGCGTGCGGCAGGGCGAGGAACTGGTCCACACCGCCGGGCATGTGGCGCAGGGTGCCGCCCACGATGGCGTACTGGTCGTCGGTGACGCGCTCCATGAGGTAGCGGTCGTGGGTCACGAGCAGCAGCGTGCCGGGCCACTCGTCGAGGAGCGACTCCATGACGGCGAGCATGTCGGTGTCGAGGTCGTTGCCCGGCTCGTCGAGCACGAGGACGTTGGGCTCCTCGAGCAACACGCAGAGCAGCGCGAGGCGCCGGCGCTGGCCGCCCGAGAGGTCCTTGAGGCGCGTGAGCGTCTCCTTGGACTCGAACCCCAGGCTCTCCAGGAGCGACGTCGTGGACTGCTCCTTCCCGCCGATGACGCAGGTGCGGCGGTACTGCCCGAGGAGATCGGCCACGGTCCAGTCGCCCTTGTCGCCAAAGTTCTCGAGCTGCTGGTCCATGCGGCCGATGCGCACGGACTTGCCGCGCCTGACGGTGCCCGCCAGGGGGCGAAGGTTGCCGAGCACGGTCTCGAGCAGCGTGGTCTTCCCGGCGCCGTTGGCCCCCAGGATGCCGATGCGCTCACCCGGGCCTATGAGCCAGTCGAGGCCGCTCACCACGGGCGCGGAGCCGGAGTGGCCGGCCGCGACCCCCTTGAGCTCGAAGACCTGCTTGCCGAGGCGCGCCACCGAGAGGCGCTTGAGCTCGAGCTCGTTGCGCAGGGGCGGGTCGTCGGCCACGAGGGCCAGGGCCTCCTTGATGCGGAACTTGGGCTTGGAGGAGCGCGCCTGGGCCCCGCGGGAGAGCCAGGCGAGCTCGCGGCGCAGCGTGTTCTGGCGGCGCTCCTCGGTCCTTCGGGCCTGGCGCTCGCGCTCCACGCGCTGCTGGATGTAGGCGGAGTAGCCGCCCTCGAACGGGTCGATGCGCCCGTCGTGCACCTCCCACATGGAGGTGCAGACCTCGTCGAGGAACCAGCGGTCGTGGGTCACGCAGAGCAGCGCCCCCTGGCCCTCGGGCCACCGGTGCCGCAGGTGGTCGGCGAGCCAGCGGATGCCCTCCATGTCGAGGTGGTTGGTGGGCTCGTCCATGAGCAGGACGTCCCAGCGCCCCACGAGCACGCGGGCGAGGTCCACGCGGCGGCGCTGGCCGCCCGAGAGGTGCCCCACCGTGTCGTCGAGGGGGATGCCGCCGAGGAGCGCCCCCGCGATCGAGCGGCAGGCGGGGTCGGACGCCCACTCGTAGCGGGGGACGTCGCCGAAGACGGCCTCGGCCACCGAGGCGCCGTCGTCCAGGGCGTCCGCCTGGCCGAGCATGCCAACGGAGATGCCGTTGCGCCACGTCACGCGGCCGGAGTCTGGCTCCAGGGTCTTGTCGATGAGGCGCAGGAGGCTCGACTTGCCGTCGCCGTTGCGGCCCACGATGCCGCAGCGGTCGCCGGCGGCCACCGTCGCGGTCTGGTCCACGAGCACGTGCTTCCCGGGCCACTCGAGGCTCACGTCCTCGAGGCCGATGAGGATCTCCAAGGTGTCACGCCTCCTCGGCGGCGGCGCGGAGGACCGCGATCTCCTCGGCGTAGCCGGCCAGGTCGTTGGGGGTCTCCAGGATCATGGGCAGCCCCGCCAGGCGGGGCTCGCGCACCACGGCCTCGAAGAGGTCGAGCCCGATGGTGCCCAGGCCCAGGCGCTCGTGGCGGTCCTTGTGGGAGCCCACGGGGTTCTTGGAGTCGTTGAGGTGGAGCGCCATGAGGCGGTCGAGCCCCACCACGGAGTCGAACTCGTCGAGGACGGCGCCGAGGTCGGCCGCGACGTCGTAGCCGCCGTCGGAGACGTGGCAGGTGTCGAGGCACACGCCCACGAGCCCGTCCAGCTCCACGGCGTCGATGATGGCCGCGAGCTCCTCGAAGGAGCGGCCGAGCTCGGAGCCCTTGCCGGCCATGGTCTCGAGGAGCACCTTGGTGCGTTGACCCTCGCGGAGCACGTCGTTGAGGCCCTCGGCCACAAGCTCCACGCCCCGCTCGGCACCCTGGCCCACGTGGGAGCCGGGGTGGAAGTTGTAGAGGCACCCGGGGATGAGCTCCAGGCGCTCGATGTCCTCGGCCATGGTCTGCCGGGTGCGCTCGCGCACCTCGTCCTTGGCCGAGGCGAGGTTGTACACGTAGGGGGCGTGGGCCACGAGGGGTCCGAACCCGTTGTCGCCCATGACGGCGAGCAGGCCGTCCAGGTCCTCACGGTCAAGGGCGCGCATGGCGCCACCGCGCGGCGGGCGGGGGAAGAACGCGAAGGTGTCGGCCCCGATCTCGAGGGCCGTGGCCCCCATGGCGCGGTAGCCCTTGGTGGTGGAGAGGTGGCACCCGATGTACGGCATCACGCGGCACCCCCCTCGCGGCCGAGGTCGGCCTGGACGCGGTCCCAGATGTCCGCGGCCACCTCGGCCTTGGTCAGGGTGTCGAGCTCCTCGGCGCCGGCGTCGTCCACGAGCCACACGTGGTCGGTGTCGGAGCCGAAGGCGGAGTCGGGCCGGGAAACGTCGTTGGCCACGAGGAGGTCCACACCCTTGGAGGTGAGCTTGGCCCGGGCGTTGTCGAGGAGGTCGCGGGTCTCGGCGGCGAAGCCCACCACGTAGCCCACCTCCCCGGACGCCGCGAGGCCGGCCAGGATGTCGGCCGTCTCCACGAGCTCCACCGAGCCGAGGCGCCCCTCGGCCTTCTTGAGCTTGTGGTCGGCTGGGGCGGCGGGGGTGTAGTCCGCCACGGCGGCGGCGCACACGGCGACGTCGGCCCAGGGGGCGCGTGCCATGACGGCGTCGCGCATGTCGGCCGCGGAGACCACGTCGACGCGCGTCACGCCCGCCGGGCAGGGAAGCGACGTGGGACCTGAGACCAGGCACACCTCGGCGCCGCGGCGCGCGGCCTCGGCCGCCACGGCGTAACCCATCTTGCCCGACGAGGCGTTGGCGATGTAGCGCACGGGGTCGATGGCCTCGTGGGTGGGCCCGGCGGTGACGAGCACGCAGGTCCCGGCGAGGGGGCGGTCGCGGAGCGCGAGCACGGCGGCCACGACGTCGTCCACGGGAGCGAGCTTGCCCTCCCCCACGTCGCCGCAGGCCAGACGGCCCGAGACCGGCATGACCACCCCTGCGCCCCGGGAGCGCAGCGTGGCGACGTTGGCCTGGGTGGCCGGGTTCTGCCACATATGCACGTTCATGGCCGGGGCCACGAGCACGGGGGCCGTGGTGGCGAGGGCCGCCGAGGTGAGGCAGTCGTCCGCGATGCCGCAGGCGAGCTTGGCGAGGACGTCGGCCGTGCAGGGGCACACGAGGAAGGCGTCGGCCCACTCGCCGAGATCGATGTGCGGGATGGGAGAGGGGGGCCAGTCGAAGACGTTCCTGGCCACGGGCACGGAGGTGAGCCCCTCGAAGGTGGCGGTCCCCACGAAGCGCGTGGCGGCCTCGGTCATGGCCACCCGCACCTCGCAGCCCGCCTTCTGCAGGCCGCGGCACACCTCGGCGGCCTTGTAGGCGGCTATGCAGCCGGTGACGCCAAGAACAACGTTCATAGGTCGGAACCTCGCGGGTCAGGAGAAGTCGGTGATCAGGATGCGGTGGCAGTAGGGGCACTCGTCCACCGGCTGGGCGCGGCGCTTGAGGTCGGAGTACTGCGACGGCTGCAGCGTGACGCGGCAGGCCGAGGGCTTATTGCCGTCCAGGGTCTCTACGGCCACGGTGCCGAAGCGCTTTCTCGCCTTGATGTAGCGGAGCTGCAGCTCGGGCGGCAGCGAGCCGGAGATCGACTCACGCTCGCGGGTCAGGGCCTCCTGGCGGTCGCGCAGGGCGAGCAGGGCCTCCTTGGCGGAGGCGGCGAGCGACGCGGTCTCGGTGTCCAGGCGCTCCTGGAGGCCGCGGGCGTTCTTCTCGGCGCGCTCGGCGGTGATGAGGCGCTCGGTCACGGCGTCAGACTCGAAGTCGATGCGCTCGAGCTTCTTGGCGATCGTGGTGAGGCGCGCCTCGAGGTCGGCCGCGGCGCGGTAGTCGGAGGCGCCGTCCTGGGAGGCCGAGATCTCGTCGAGCTGGCGCTCGCAGTCCCGGCGCCGGTGCCCGAGGTCGTTGAGCTCGATCTCGAGGTCCTTGCGCTGGCCCACGATCTTGGTGAGCTCGCCGTCCACCTTCTTGCGGGCGGCCTTGGCGGCATCGATCTTGGCCCGCTGGGGCAGCTCCCTGCCCTCCTTGGAGATGCGGAGGAGCTCGAGGTCGATCTCTTGGAGTCGTCGCAGGGCGTCGGCGTCGGTCATGGGCAGTCCCCTCGGATTCTCGGCCCCGGGGCGCGGGGCGGCATTCATCGGCCTATGGAACGTGGGTCGAGGCAGATGCGCCAGTGTGCCTCCTCCGCCAGGGTCACCACGGGCACCGAGTCCTGGCGCTCGGCGACACTGGCTGCCAGCAGGCGGGCGTAGGGCAGCTCCGACACGTCGTGCCCCAACAGTATAACCGCGCACCCGGCCTCCACGGCGGCCAGCACCCGATGGTAGCCGAGCTCCCCCGTGACCACGGCCTGGCAGCCCTGGGCCACGGCGGTCTCCCAGAGGTCGCCGAGAGACCCAGAGCAGAACCCCACCCGCGTGCAGGGGGCGTCCGGGTCGCCGTAGAGCGTGGGCGGGCAGCCGTAGGCCTCGCCGAAGCGCTCGGCGAGCTCCGCCGCCGTGAGGCCTTCGCCGTCGAGGACGGCGCCGAAGCCGTCGGGCTCCTCCAGCCTGCCGACCGCATGCAGGTTGGTGAGGCGCGTGGGCACCGCCAGCGCGGCCGCGGAGCGGTCGAGGTTCGTGTGCATGGCGATGAGCGAGACGCCCAGGCGCGCGGCCTCCCACACGAGGCTGCCGCCGAGCGACGACGTGGCGACGGACGGCGTGACGGTGCCGGGGGCCTCGAGGAAGGCCGGGTGGTGGGTCACGAGGACGTTGCAGCCCTGCGCCGCGGCGCGGGCCAGGGTGTCGGGCAGCGGGTCGAGCGCGCAGGCCACGCCGGTGACCCCGGCGGAAGGGTCGCCTACGGAGAGGCCCACGCGGTCCCAGGGCTCGGCGAGGTCGCGGGGGAAAACGCTGAAGAGCATGGCCTCGATGTCGGAAACGAGCACGGTGCCTCCTTCGGCGGGTTGGCGGAGGGTCAGGCTATGGTACCCCCGGCGACCACGGTGTCGCCGTCGTAGACGGCGCAGGTCTGGCCCGGGGCCGCGAGGGTGCCGGGGCCGGCGAGCCCCACGAGGGCCTCGCCGGGGGCGGTGACGGTGACGGTCGCCGGCTCCGGGCGGCCGCGGTGGTGGGTCTGCACGAGGAGGTCGCGCCCCCGGTACCACGCCGGGTCGTGGCCGAGGACGACCCCGGTGAGTGGGAACGACGCCCTGAGCGGGCGCACGCCCGTGCCCACGCGGACCTGGCGGGTGGCCGGGTCCACGGACGAGACGAACCACGGGCCGCCGCCGGTGCGGATGTTCAGCCCCTTGCGCTGGCCCACGGTGAACCCGGCGATGCCACCGTGGCGGCCGAGCACGCGCCCCTCCTCGTCCACGATGTCCCCGGGCTCGAAGGCGTCGGGGCGCCGCCCCCGGAGGAACGCACGGTAGTCACCGCCGGGGGCGAAGCACACACCCATGGAGTCGGGGGCGTCGGCGGCGGGCAGGGAGGCGGCGCGGGCCTCCGCCCTGACCTCGGACTTCGTGGCGCCCGAGAGGGGCGCAAGGAGCCGGGCCACCTGTGCCGGGGACAGCTCGCAGAGGTAGTAGCTCTGGTCCTTGGAGCGGTCCTCGGCCCGGGCCACGTGGGTGACGCCGTCGTCGCCCGCCACGAGCCTGACGTAGTGGCCCGTGGCCACCCGGTCGCAGCCGAGGGAGTCGGCGAGGTCGAGGAGGGAGGCCACCTTCACGGAGCGGTTGCAGGCCACGCAGGGGCTCGGCGTAATCCCCGCCGCGTAGGCCTCGGCGAAGGGGGCGCACACCCGCCGCTCGAAGGCGTCGGAGACGTCCACGGCGTGGTGCTCCACGCCGAGCGAGGCGCAGAGGGCCCGGGCGCGGGCCATGGCGTCGTCGGGCGGAACGGGGACGCCCCCGCGGGCCATGACGAGCGTCGCGGCCACGACCTCGTGGCCCCGGGCCAGGAGCCGGGCCACCGTAGCGGAGGAGTCCACCCCTCCCGACAGGCCCACGAGAACCCTCACGCCACCACCCCTTCCACAAGCGCGGCCCGACGGGACGCCGCGCGACGACCGGCCCACCCGCAGGACCTTCCACGGGTACGAGGGCACCCGCAGGACCTTCTGCGGGTGCCGGAGGACGGGAAAACCGCTCGCGGAAGCCTCCGCGGGTAGAAAAACCACCCGTAGAACGTTCCGCGGGTGCCGGGGAGAATCCGGGGCCGCCCGCCCCCTACCCTAGCGCCAGCGCGCGACGACGGCCAGGAGCTCGTCGCAGAAGGCGTCGAGGTCGGCCGGGTCCACGCGCTCGTCGAACGAGACGCGCAGCGACCCCAGGGCGAGGTCGCGCGGGATGCCCATGGCCGTGAGCACGTGGCTCGGGTCGAGGGAGCCGGAGCTGCAGGCGGAGCCGGCCGACACCTCGAAGCCCGCGGCGTCGAGGGCGAGGATGAGGGTCTCGGACTCCACGCCCTCCACCACCACCGACACGATGCCGGGCAGGCGGTCGTCCCCCACCTCGGCGCCGGCCGTGGGCCGGATGCCCGTGCCCGGCGCGCAGAGGCGCCCGTAGACCCCCCGGGCGAGGGCTGCCACCGCGGGGCGCACCTCGGGGATGGCGCCCACGCAGAGCTCGGAGACCGCTGCGAGGGCCACGGCGCCGGCGACGTCGGGGGTCCCGGGGCGCCGGCCGCCCTCCTGACCGCCGCCGAACTCCTGGTTGCGGTAGGGTACCCCGCCGCGCACGGCCAGGGCCGCGGTGCCCTGGGGGGCGCCGATCTTGTGGCCGGCGATCGAGACCCCGTCCACGGGGGAGAGCCCGAGCGGGATGCGGCCGAACGCCTGGATGGCGTCCACGAACACGAGGGCGCCCGAGGCCTTGGCGGCCTCGGCGACGGCGGGCACGGGTTGCACGACGCCCGTCTCGTTGTTGGCGGCCATGAGGCAGACGAGGGCCACGTCGTCGCCCAGGAGCGGGGCCACGCGGTCGGGGCCCACGGCGCCCGAGGGGTCGGGCGAGGCCACGTCCACGGAGAAGCCCCGAGCCTTGAGGGGCGAGGCGAGATCGATGACGGAGTCGTGCTCCACGGCGCTCAGCACCACGCGGCGCCGCCCGGGGTCGCGCTCGCGGGCGCCCTCGGCGAGGCCGACGACCCCGAGGTTGTTGGCCTCGGTGCCGCCCCCGCAGAACGAGACGTCCATGGGGCGGAACCCGCACCCCAGGCACGCGGCCACGGTGCGCCGCGCGCCCTCGAGAGCCGCCTGGGCCTCGCGGCCGAGGGTGTGGAGGGAGCTCGGGTTGGCGCATGCCCAGGGCTCGGCCTCGTAGGCGGAGCGGGCGGCCACTGCCTCGGGCCGTAGGGGCGCCGAGGCCGCGTAGTCGAGGTAGACGAATCGACGGTCCATGTCAGGCGCGCCCCGTCCTTCCGAGGTACCCGGCCCGGCGCAGGCGTTCGACCGCCGCGGCGCGGTCGGGCCTCCCGAACACGGAGCTACCGGCCACGAGCACGTCGGCGCCGGCGGCCACGATGTCGGCGGCGTTGACGTCGCCCACGCCGCCGTCCACCTCCACGAGCGGCGCCGCGCCCACCCGCTCGCAGAGCCTGCGGAGGTCGCGGAGCTTGCCGAGGGTGGACGGGATGAACGACTGCCCACCGAAGCCCGGGTCGACGCTCATGACCAGCACCATGTCGAGCTCGCCGAGGAGCGCCTCGAGGGCGCCCACGGGCGTGCCGGGGTTGAGGGCCACGGCGGCCTTGGCGCCGGCGGCGTGGATCTGGGACACGATGCGGTGCGGGTGCCGCGCCGCCTCCATGTGGAAGCTCACGACGTCGGCGCCGGCGTCGAGGTAGAGGCCCACGCACTCGTCGGGGTTGGTGACCATGAGGTGGACGTCGGCCGCGAGGTCGCCCTGGCGCCTCACCGCGGCCACCATGGCGGGGCCGAACGTGAGGTTGGGCACGTAGTGTCCGTCCATGACGTCGATGTGGGCCCAGTCGGCCGTCTCAATGGCCTCGAGCTCCGAGCGGAGGTCGAGCAGGTCCGCCGAGAGCAGCGACGGGGCGATGAGGACGGGCGCGTCTTCCATGGGTACTCCTCGGCGGTTCGTCATCGGGCGTCGCCTCCCAGTCCGTAGAACTCGTCGTAGGGCATGCGGTCGAGAAGGCGGCGCATCTCGCCCTGGAGGGGCGCGTGGTCGTAGAGCACGGCGTGCACGGCGGCCACGATGGGGGCGTCCACGCCGAGCCTCCCGGCCAGCTCGTGGGCGGAGCGGGCAGCGGCGGCGCCCTCCACCACCATGCGGGTGCGAGCCTGGTACTCGTCCAGGGTCTCCCCCGCCACGAGGGCGGCGCCGAACGTGCGGTTGCGGGAGTGCGGCGACATGCAGGTGGTGGCGAGGTCGCCCATGCCGGCGAGGCCCATGCAGGTCATGGGCTCAGCGCCCATGGCGCAGGCCAGGCGGCCGATCTCGGCCAGGCCGCGGGTCATGAGCACGGCGCTCGTGTTGTCGCCGAGCTCGAGGCCGCGGGCGATGCCGCAGGCGATGGCCACCACGTTCTTCACGGCGCCGCAGGCCTCCACGCCCACCATGTCGGACGACACGTAGGCCCTGAAGGAGGGGGCGATGAACAGCGAGCGGAAGAGGTCGGCCACGGCGTCGGAGGCGGCGGCCACCACGGCCGCGGCCGGCTTGCCCTGGCAGATCTCCTCGGCGTGGGTGGGGCCCGAGAGGCACGCCATCCGGCCCGGCCCGCCGCAGACGTCGGCCACCACCTGGGTCATGAGCATCATGGTCCCGGGCTCGACGCCCTTGGTGAGCACGCAGACCGGGACGTCGTCGCCCAGGAGCGGCGCGAGCCTCTCGGCGGTGGGGCGCATGAAGGCGGAGGGAACCACGACGACCACGGCGTCGGCGCCGTCCAGCGCCTCCCCCATGGAGGAGGTGGCGCGCACGTTGGCCGGCAGCTCGTAGGAGGGCAGGTAGAGCGGGTTGCGGTGCCCCTCGGAGATGCCGCGGGCGACCTCCTCCTCAAGGGCCCAGCCGCAGACCTCGCCGGCGTTCCGGGCGAGGAGCCCGGCCGCGGCCGTGCCCCAGGAGCCCATGCCTACGACGGCGACCTTGCCGCACACGGTGCCAGCCATGTCACTCACCCTTTCCGGTCTCGTCCTCGATGTGCCGGGTCACGGCCTCCTCGTCGCCGAAGAACAGGCCGGTGCCGGGCGCGGGGACCCGGGAGGCGTCCCGCTCGGCAGCCTCCTCGGCGGCCTCCTGCACCCGCTCGACGGACTCGGCGCGCTCCCCGGCGTCCACGGCGGCGTCCTCGGCCACCTCCGCGCGCTCGGCGCGCTGCAGGCGCGACGGGGCGTCGTCGGTGCCGGAGACGGAGACGTCGGCGCGGGCGGCGGCCTCGGCGGCCACGGCCTCGGAGGGGGCGTCGCCGGTCCTCATGGAGAAGGTCGACTCGTCACCGGAGCGCATCTTGGCGATGTTCTGGCGGTGCGCCCAGACCACGACCACGGCGACGACGACGAACGGCAGCTCGAAGGCCCAGGAGGAGGGCTGGTAGAGGAAGAACGCGAGGAACGGCAGGGCCACGGCGGCGGCCACGGACCCCAGGCTCACGACCTTGGACGGCACGGTGCAGAGCGCCCACACCACGAGCAGGCCGAGGGCGATGGGCCACGAGATGCCGAGGGCCGCGCCGAACCCCACGGCGATGCCCTTGCCGCCCCGGAAGCGCAGGTACGGCGAGAAGACGTGGCCGCAGACGGCGGCCAGGAACAGGCAGGCGCCGGTCCAGGACCACGCGCCCATGGGCAGCGCCTGGGAGACGTCGCCGCCGAAGCAGAAGAACGCCAGCACCCACGTGCCGAGGAACGTGCACACGAAGCCCTTTGCCACGTCGCAGGCCAGCGTGAGGGCGGCGGCCTTGGGACCGACCTCGCGCGCCACGTTGGTGGTGCCGATGTTGCCGGAGCCCTTGGTGCGCACATCGACGCCGTCCGCGTCGCCGAAGATCAGGCCGAAGGGGATCCCGCAGATGCAGTAGGTGGCGAGCATCAGCAGGAGCAGGACGAGCGTTACGGGGGTGCCCATGGCGGTCACGAGTCCTTTCTACGGAAGCGGAGACGCACCGGGGTGCCCTCCAGGTCGAAGTTCTCCCGGAGCCGGTTCTCGAGGTAACGGCGGAAGTTGTCGTCGACCACCTCGGGGTAGTTGCAGAAGAACGCGAAGACGGGGGGCCTCGACCCCGTCTGGGTGCCGTACATGATGCGCAGGCGCTTGCGGTCGCGCGACACGGTGTGGCCGGTCTCGCGCAGACGCTGCAGCAGGTCGTTCAGGGCCGACGTGGGCACCTGGCGCGAGCGGTTCTCGCAGACCTGCGCCACGAGGGCCCAGATCTTGTCGACGGAGCGGCCGGTGAGGGCGGAGATGCGCAGCCGGGGCGCCCAGGGGGCGAAGTCCAGGCGGCGGTCCACCGACATGACGCACTCCTCGCGCTTGCGGTCGGTGTCGGCGAGGTCCCACTTGTTGAGCAGCACCACGAGGGCGCAGCCGCGCTCGATGGCGAGGCCGGCGATCTTCTGGTCCTGCTCGGTCATGCCCTCGGAGGAGTCGACCACGAGGAGGCAGACGTCGGCCTCGTCGATGGCGCGCAGGCCGCGGACCATGGAGTAGTACTCGATGTCCTCGTGGACCACGGAGCGCTTGCGCATGCCGGCGGTGTCGACGATGCGGAAGGGCACGCCGTCGCGCTCCACCACGATGTCCACGGCGTCGCGCGTGGTGCCGGCGACGTCGCTCACGATGGAGCGGGTGCGGCCGGCGATGCGGTTGACGAGCGACGACTTGCCCACGTTGGGGCGGCCGATGATGGCGATGTTGACGGTGCCCTCGGGGTAGACGTCGTCGTGGGCCACCTCCTCGGGGAAGGAGCCCACGAGGTCGTCGAGCAGGTCGCCCGTGCCGGTGCCGTGGAGCGCCGAGAGGGCGCGGGGCTCGTCGAGGCCCAGGGAGTAGAAGTCCCAGAGCGCCGCCTCGTTGGTGGGGTCGTCCACCTTGTTGACGCAGAGGAAGACGGGCTTGTCGCTGCGGCGCAGGATGCGCGCCACGGCCTCGTCCTCCTCGGTGGCGCCGGTGCGGCCGTCCACCACGAACACGATGGCGTCGGCCTCCTCCACGGCGGCGAGGGCCTGCTCGCGGATGCGGCCGGAGAAGGCGTCGTCGGTGCGGCCGGTCTCGATGCCGCCGGTGTCTACGAGCACGAACTCCACGCCGTTCCAGTCGGCCTCGTGGTACGAGCGGTCGCGCGTGACGCCGCGCGACTCGTGGACGATGGCGTCGCGACCCTGGGCGATGCGGTTTACCAGGGTGGACTTGCCCACGTTGGGGCGGCCCACGACGGCGACGATGGGTTTGGGCATGGATCACTCCTCGGCAGTTCCGACATAACCCCTTGATTATGCTTGTTACCCGTTCAGCAGGTGCCCGTAAACGCCGTCCACGAGGCTCTCCGGCAGCGTCTCGATGAAAAAGGCATCCCCGCCGCGCTCGGCGAGGGCCGCGACGACGTCCGCCGCGGCCATGCCGTCGAGGGTCACGGAGTCGAAGTTGAGCATGAGGTCGGGCAGCACCACCACGGTGCGCGACAGGTCGGCCGGCAGCTGGGCGAGGATGTCCTCGGCCACGATGAGGCCGGTGACGTTGACGTCGCCGCCGAAGTAGTCGTTGCGCACGGCGAAGGCCTCGGCCCGGGGCGCCCAGCCGACCCCCTCGAGGAAGCCGCGGTACACGCCTTCGGCGGCCTCGCCGCACACGAGCAGGAGCCCGAGGTCGTCACGCTCCAGGGCGCCGGCGACCGCGGCCGCCCTCCCGGGCAGCTCCGCCACCACGCGGGAGGTATCGTCGATGAAGCTCCTGAGCATGCCGATGCCGTCGTAGAACTGCGGGTAGCCGTCGTAGTCCTCGGCGGGCGGCGGGTCCAGGCGGGCGGCCACGTAGAACTCGTCCGAGAGCTGGAACCGCGTGATGCCCAGGGTGGCGCGGGCGCGCCCCTGGTAGGGCGCCACGGCCTCCACCACGGCGCGGGCGGCCTCGGGGTCGTCGGAGTAGCTCCTCGTGAAGGGCGAGTTCTTGGTGTAGCCCATGGGCACGATGGCGAGAGAGGTGACGGCAGGGCGCGCCTCCACGTAGTCGAGGGTGCGGAGCAGCTCCTCGCCGTCGTTGAGGCCCGGGCAGAGCACCACCTGGGCGTGGACCTCGATGCCCTCGTCGCACAGGCGCTCGAGCACCTCGAGGCCCCGGGCCTCGTTGCGGCCCATCATGGCCCGCCGGGCCCCGTGGGACACGGCGTGGATGCTCACGTTCATGGGCGAGAGGCGGTACGAGACGATGCGCTCCAGGTCGTCGTCGCCCACGTTGGTGAGCGTCACGAAGTTCCCCTGGAGGAAGCTCAGGCGGTAGTCGTCGTCGCGCAGGTAGAGCGAGTCGCGCATGCCCTCGGGCAGCATGGCCATGAAGCAGAAGACGCAGGCGTTGCGGCAGGTGCGGATGCCGTCGAACAGCACGTCGGAGAAGGCGAGGCCCCAGTCCTGGCCGGGCCCGCGCTCGAGGGTGCAGGCGCAGGCCTCCTCGGAGCCGTCCTCCCCCACCACGGCGACGTCGAGGTCCACGGAGGCGCCGTCGGCCTCCCAGCGCCAGGTGATGATGTCGTCCAGGGGCACGCCGTTCACGGCGTCCACACGCATGCCCGGCTCGAGCCCGGCCTCCCACGCGGGGCTCCCCTCCTCCACGGAGGCCACCCAGGCGCCGAGCACCGGGAGCTCCTGGCGGCCGTAGTCGGCCCGCTGCCGCTGCTCGCTCACCGGCCCTCGCCCACCATGGCCTCGAGGGCCTCCACGACCTCGTGGATCTGCGTCGCGGGCGTGGAGGCGCCGGCGGTGACGCCCACGGTGTCCGCGCCGGCGAGGAACGCGGGGTCCAGCTCGGAGGCGGACTCCACGTGGCACGTGGGCACGCGGCCGGCGCAGATCTCGGCCAGGCGCGTGGTGTTGGCGGAGTTCTTGCCACCGATGACCACCATGGCGTCCACGGAGTCGGCCAGGCGCGCGGCCGCCTCCTGGCGCTCGCGGGTGGCCTCGCAGATGGTGTTGTGCACGCGCACCTCGCCGAACCTCGCGAGGAGCTCGGAGACCACCTCGTCGAGGAGGCCCTTCTCCGTGGTGGTCTGCACCACCACGCCCACCCGCCTGGCGTCGGGCAGGGCCCGGGCGTCCGCCGCGGACCCCACCACGTGGGCGCCGGGGGCGTGGCCGAGGATGCCCTCGACCTCGGGATGGCCGGCCTGGCCCACCACGACCACCTCGTAGCCCTCGGCGGCCAGGCGCTGCGCCGCGCGGTGCACCTTCTTGACGTAGGGGCAGGTGGCGTCCACGACCTCGAGCCCGGCCGCCGCGGCCTCGTCGGCCACCTCGGGCACGACGCCGTGGCTGCGGAGCACGAGGCGGTCGCCCGCCGGGAGCCCCCGGATGGCCCCGTCGTCCACGGCGTCGGCGCCGCGCTCCTCGAGGGAGGCCACCACCTGCGGGTTGTGGATGAGCGGCCCCATGGTGTGCACGGGGGTGCCGCCGGCCGAGAGGACGCCGTCCACGAGGGAGAGGGCGCGCTCCACGCCGAAGCACGCCCCGGCGCGGTCGGCCACGACGATGGTGGCCACGGCTACCACTCCCCCGGGTGCTCGCGGCGGAGCTCGGCGCGGAGCTCCCAGACGCGGTCCATGGCGCGTCGCTCCATGGCGTCGAGCTGCTCTCGGCGCCCCTTGACGCCGAGGGCGCCGAACCTCAGGGGGCGGCCCACCTTGAAGAAGACGCGGTGGGGCCGGGGCAGGCGCTTGCCCTCGGGGGTGACGTCCCTGGCCCCCACCACAGCCATGGGGGTGACGTCGGTCTTGGCCATGCGGGCGATGAGGGCGAAGCCCCCGTGGATGTCGGCGGTGCCGTCGTCGTCGCGGATGCGGGTGCCCTCGGGGTAGATGAGCACGGACTCGCCGCGCTGGATGGCGCGCTTGGCCCGGCGCACGGCCTTGAGGTCGGCCGTGCCGCGGTCCACGGGGATGCCGCCCACCCGGGTGAAGACCCACCGGGTGAGGTCGCTCCTGTTGAACTCCTTCTTGAACACCGGGCGGATGCGCAGGCCGTGGCGCCAGAACATGACCACACAGATCACCGGCTCGACCATGGAGACGTGGTTCATGACCACGACGGTGCCCTTGTCGCGGCGCTCGAGCTCCTCCATGAGGGGCTCGGCGTCCTCGAAACGCCAGGGCCAGTACAGGCGCGTGAAGCCGTACACGACGGCGCACGCCGCCGAGTAGACCATGCGGCTGGGCAGGGGGAACTCGGCCATGCCGTGGTCGTAGTAGTCGTCCCACGTGTTGTGGAAGGGCCGCATGGGGGCGTCCCCGCCCGCGGCCTTGGCCGACTTGGCGGCCTTCCCGGCCCCCTCCCCCGCCTCGGAAGCGGGAGCGGGCTCAGGCTCGGCCTTAGGGGCCTCCTCGGGGGCGTCCTTCGGCGCGGCCTCGGCGGCCGCCCGCTCCCGGGCGCCGTCCACGAGGGAGGCCACGGCATCCACGACCTCGTCGGCCGTCATGGAGGTGGAGTCCAGGCGCACGGCGTCGTCGGCGCAGCGGAGCGCGCCCACGGCGTGGGCCTCATCGCCGGCGTCGCGAGCCAGGATGTCGCGGCAGATGCGCTCGTAGAGGGCCAGGTCGCGGACCTCGGCGCCGGGAGTGCGGGGGTCGGTGCCCTCACGCTCCATGGTGCGGCGGCGGGCCCGGGCCGCGGCGTCGGCGGAGAGGAACACCTTCACGTCGGCGTCGGGGAAGACCACGGTGCCCATGTCGCGACCCTCGGCCACCACGTCGCCGGCGGCGCCCACGGCGCGCTGCTGGGCCACCATGGCCTCGCGCACGGCGGGGACGCCCGAGACGGCGCTCACGTTGGAGTCCACCTCGGCCGTGCGGATGGCGGAGGTGACGTCGCGGCCGTCGAGGAGCACCGTGGGCGCGCCGCCGGGCTCGGCGGCCGGGCCGAAGGCGATGGTGACCGAGCGTGCCAGGGCGCCGAGGGCGCAGGCGTCGGAGGGGTCCACGCCCCGCTCGAGGGCCGCCAGGGTCACGCAGCGGTACATGGCGCCGGTGTCCAGGTAGGTGAGCCCCTCGCGACGGCCCAGGGCCCTCGCCACGGTGGACTTGCCGGACCCCGCGGGGCCGTCGATGACCACGATCATTGATTCTCCTCCTTCTCCAGGGCGGTGCGCGCCCTGCCTCGGGCCGCCACCTCCTCGGGCGTGAGCCCCATGGCACTGACCATAAGCCTGGACGAGCCGTCGCCGACGAAGATCTGCGACGAGACGTTGCCTATGGCCATATCCCAGAATCTGTCCACTTCCATACCGTAGGCGGCGCCGAGGAGGGCCCTCGTCATGCCGCCGTGGGTGACGCAGGCCACGCGCCCCCCGAAGCCGCGGGCGTCCTCGAGGAAGTCCGCGGCCCGTCCCATGAGGTGCTCGAACGACTCGGCGCCCGGCGCGGGGCGCGAGCGCCCGTCCGGGCCCACGGGCCAGGGGAACGCGAGGCCGCGCTCCCGGCCCTCGGCCGCCGTGAGCCCCTCGAGCGCGCCGAAGTCTATCTCGACGAGGCGCCCCTCCACCTCGGGCTCGATCCCGAGACAGAGCGCCGCCCCGAAGGCGATGGAGCGGCAGCGCACGAGCGGCGACGTCAGGATGCGGTCGGGGCGCCAGTCCACGAGGGCCCGCACGGCCCGGGCGCACTGCAGGGCGCCGCGGTCGGACAGCTCGACGTTGCGCCGGCCCGAGAAGAGGTGGGCGGTGTTGCCCAGGGTCTCGGGGTGGCGCATGAACAGGACCTCGCTCACGGGCGCCCTCCCCTCCCCCTGCGGCGTGCGGCGGCCTCGGCCTTCACGCCGTCGAGCTCCCGGGCCTCCCCGTCCGTGAGGGGGCGCCAGGCGCCCTCGGCGAGCCCTCCCAGGCGTACGGGGCCGAAGCCGTCCCGGTGCAGCCGCACCACCGGGTGGCCGATGGCCTGGAGCATGCGCTTGACCTGGTGCTTGCGGCCCTCGTGGATGGTGAGGGCCACGACCGACATGCCCTCGGGAACCCCGTGGGGCGCCACGGCCGCCACGCGCGAGGAGCGCGGCGAGAGCACGTGGCCGCGGGCGGGCGCGCAGAGGCCGTCGTCGAGCTCGATGCCGTCGTGGAGCGGCTCCAGCTCGTGGGGGCGCACGACGCCCTCCACGAGGGCCACGTAGTCCTTGGACTTCTCGGCGGACGGGTGGGCGAGCGCCTGGCCGAGGTCGCCGTCGGTGGTGAAGAGGAGCAGCCCCGTGGTGTCGCCGTCGAGGCGCCCCACCGGGAAGAGCCCGGGGTGCTCGGCCACGGGCACGAGCTCGGCCACGCAGGGACGGCCCCTGGGGTCGCGCATGGTGGTGAGGTAGCCCGCCGGCTTGTTGAGCACGATGGTGAAGGGGCCGTCCCCGAGGAAGACATGCCGGCCGTCCACGCGCACCTCGTCCACGGCGGGGTCCACCTTGCTGCCGAGCTCGGTGACCGTCGCGCCGTTCACCGTCACGCGGCCGGCGGTCATGAGGTCCTCGGAGCCGCGGCGGCTGGCCACGCCGGCCCGGGCGAGGAACTTCTGGAGCCGCATGGGCACCACGGCAGGCGCGCCCTCACTCGTCGTCATCGTCGTCCACCTCCAGGAGGCCCGGGTCGATGTCGTCCAGCACGTCGCCTGTGACCTCGACCTGCCCCGTCACGACCTCCTCGTCCCGCTCCGCGCCGACCTGCCCCGCGCCATCGTCGGCCGGGGCCGGGGCCGCGCGGCCTCCCAGACGCTCGATGATGAACCGGCGCGAGGCCTCGTCGGGGGCGAAGTCCTCCAGGGGCGGCAGCGCCTTGATGGACGAGAGGCCGAACCGCTCGAGGAACGCCGTGGTGGTGCCGTAGAGCACGGCGTGGCCGCGGTCCTTGTCGCGCCCGGCCTCGCGCACGAGGCCCTTGTCGATGAGGGAGGCGATGACGCCCTCGGAGTTCACCCCGCGCACGGCCTTGACGCCCTCACGGCTCACGGGCTGGTGGTAGGCGATGACGGCGAGGGTCTCGAGGGCGGCCTGGGAGAGCTTGCGGGTGTCCCAGGAGGCCACGAGGCGCTCCACCTGGTCGTGGTAGGCCGGGTGCGTGAACAGCCGCCAGCCGCCGGCCACCTGCCTGAGCTGGATGCCGCGGTTGGCGTCCTGGTACTCGGCGGAGAGGTCCGCGAGCGCCTCCACCGCCTCGCCCGGCGCGATGCCGAGCACCTTGGCCACGGTGGTGGCGGGCAGCGGGTCGGAGGACACGAGCAGCAGCGCCTCTATGCAGCCCTTCTGGGAGTCGGCCGGCAGGCGGTCGAGGGTCTCGTTCATAGGTCGTCCTCCATGTCCTGGATGTCGGTGGGCTCGTAGGGCCCCGAGCCCTCCACGCAGGCGACGTCGATGTCGCCGAAGAGCTCCCTCTGGGAGAGCCGCACCATGCCGCGCTTGAAGAGCTCGAGGATGGCGAGGAAGGTCACCACCACGGTCTCGGGGTCGCGGGAGCCGTCGAGGAGCTCCGAGAAGGTGGCGAACCCGCGGGAGCGCACCACGCGGTCCACGCTCGCGGCCGTGAGGGCCACGGGGAGCCGCTTGGGCGCCACGTGCTCCGCCTCGAGGAGGAACCCCTGTCGGCGCGACTCGCAGTCGGCGCAGATGACGGCCAGCCCGCGCAGGGTGACGCCCTTGAGGAAGTCGGGCATGACGCCCAGGAACTCCGGGTCGGGGCCGGCCGTGCGCGGATGCATGCGCGACTCCGCCTCCATGCGGGCCCCGAGCGCCGCGCCGGCGTTGCGGAACTGCTTGTAGGCCATGAGCCGGGCCACGAGGACGTCGCGGGCCTCGTCCGGCGAGAGGTCGAGCAGGTCGTCCTCGTCCTCCTCGTCGCCGCGGGGGCGGCCGGCGCCGTCCTCGGGGACGAGGGAGGCAGCCTTGATGTCGAGCAGCGTGGACGCCACGAGAACGAAGTCGCTCGCCACGTCGAGGTCCATCTCGCCCATGCGCTCGACCTCGGCCAGGTACTGGTCGGCCACCTCGGCGACGCTGATGGCGCCGATGTCCACCTTCTGGCGGCTCACGAGCGACAGCAGCAGGTCGAAGGGGCCCGAGAACGAGCCGGTCTGCACCCGGAACGACACCTACAGGCCACCTCCCCAGAGCATGACGTCGTAGAGGCTGCCGGCGGTGACGTCGAAGTACGCGCCGAGCGGGTTCACGTGCAGGAAGTCGGGCAGCAGGTAGAGCACGACGATGAGCACGGGCATGGCGTAGCGCTGCACCTGGTAGTAGGCGTCGAGGGCGCGGCCCTTGAGGAAGAAGCCGATGACGTGGGAGCCGTCGAGCGGCGGCAGCGGGATGAGGTTGAAGAAGCAGAGCACGAGGTTGACCCACACGTAGTCGGCCAGCACCTGCACGAGCAACGGCGCCTGGAAGAGCGCCATGGGCCAGAGGGCCACGACGGCGCGGAAGACGAGCGCGCCCACCGCGGCCTGCACGAGGTTGGAGGCGGGGCCGGAGAGGGCCACGAGCACCTCGTCGCGGCGCCGGTGGCGCAGGCGCCACGGGTTGTAGGGCACCGGCTTGGCATAGCCGAAGACCGGCCCGCCGAGGAGCACCATGACGAGCGGGAGCACCACCGAGCCGAAGGGGTCGAGGTGCCTGAGGGGGTTGAGGGAGAGGCGCCCCTCGTCCTTGGCCGTGGAGTCGCCGCAGAGGTAGGCCGTGTAGCCGTGGGCCACCTCGTGGAGCGTGGCGGCCCACATGACGATGGCCACGGTGATGACGGCGTCGAGGAGGTAGGACAGGACGCCGGCGCCGGTGAGATACATGGCCCTCCCCTCAGCGGACGGCCGACGAGGCCCGCATGAGGCCCCAGTCGAGGACGAACAGGAAGACGGCCACCAGGAAGAAGTCGCCGCGGAAGGCGCCGCCGAGCGGCGTGGGGATCACGAGCAGCCCGGAGACCGCCGTGGGCACGAAGTCGTTGAGCCCCATGACGATGGAGACGAGGCCGAGGTTGGTGGCCGTGCCCAGGCAGAGGACCACCACCAGCGCGGAGAGCACGACGGCGGCGGCGCGGCAGAGGTAGGCGAGCGCCCGGAAGACGCGGGAGGCGGCGGCGCTAGCCATCGACCTCGGCCTCCTCGATGAGCGTGGAGAGCTCCAGCCACTCCTCCTCCAGGGAGGAGATCCTGGCCTTGAGGTCGTTGTACTCCTTCATGGCCTCCTCGAAGCGCGCGGCGTCGGCGTAAAGCTCCTCCGACGCCATGAGCTCCATGAGCTCGTCGTAGCGCCTGTGGGCGGGGTCGAGCTCCCTCTCCACCTGACGCAGGCGCTTCTTGGAGCCGGAGAGGCGCCTGTTGCGGGCGTTGCGGGCCTCGGCCTCGGCGCGGCGCTGCTCCTTGGTCTTGACGTTGCGGCCGGCGGGCTTGGGCGCCTCCTCGGCCGCCCGCTGCGGCGCCTTGGCCTTCTGGCCGATGGCCACGACGTTGCGCGAGCCGGCCGTTGCCGAGGCGGCCTCGGCGTCCGCCCGTGAGGCGAGCTCGGCGCGCTTGAACAGGAAGTAGTCGTAGTCGCCGTCGTAGACCGTGACCGTGCCGTCGCGGACGTCCACGACCTTGTTGGCCACGGCGCGCACGAGGTGCTCGTCGTGGCTGATGAGCACGATGGTGCCGTCGAACTCCTTGAGGGCCTGCTCGAGCACGTCCACGGAGTCGATGTCCAGGTGGTTGGTGGGTTCGTCGAGGCAGAGGAGCGGGTCGGGCGACACGAGCATCTTGGCGAGCGCCAGGCGCGCCCGCTCGCCGCCGGAGAGCATGGAGACGCGCTTCTCGACGTCGTCGCCGTGGAACAGGAACGCGCCCAGGAGCTGGCGCTCCTGGGACGTGGTCCAGCCGGGGGCGGCGGCGTCCATCTCCTGCATGACGGTGTTGGCGGCCGTGAGCTCCTCGAGCTGGTGCTGGGCGTAGTAGGCGAGCTCGACGTTCTTGCCGAGGGAGACCGAGCCGGCGTCCGGCTGCAGGTGACCGCAGATGAGCTTCATGAGCGTGGACTTGCCGGCGCCGTTGGGGCCCACGAGGGCCACGTGGTCGCCGCGGTAGAGCGTGAGGTCGGCGTCCTCGTAGACCACGTTGTCGTCGAAGGCCTTGCGCACGTGGTCCACCTTGACGACCTCGTCGCCGGTGCGCGGCGGCTCGGGGAAGCGGAAGTGCACCTTCTTGGACTGTTCGGGGAGCACCACGAGTTCGCCCTTGATCTTCTCGATGCGGGCCATGCGCTCCTGGGCCGCCTTGGCCTTGGTGGGCTTGTAGCGGAATTTGTCCACGAAGACCTGCATGTGGGCGATCTCGCGCTCCTGGGCGGCGCGCTTGGCGCGGAGCTGTTCGAGGTTGGCCTCGCGCTGGCGCAGGTAGTCCGAGTAGTTGCCGGTGTAGGTGCGCAGGGAGCGGTTCTCGAGGGCGGCCACGTGGTCCACACAGGCGTCCATGAAGGAACGGTCGTGGGAGACGATGAGGACGACGCCGTCGTAGCTGGACAGGAAGCCCTCGAACCACTGGACGCTCTCGAGGTCGAGGTGGTTGGTGGGCTCGTCGAGCAGCAGGACGTCGGGGTGGCGCAGCAGCAGCTTGGCGAGGCTGATGCGCATCTGCCAGCCGCCGGAGAACTCGAAGGCCGGCTTGTCGAGGTCCTCCACGGGGAACCCCAGGCCGCACAGGATCTGGCGGGCGCGGCTCTCGAGCTCGTAGCCGCCGGCGGCCTCGAAGCGGTCGCGGGCGCGGCCGTACTCCTCCATGGCGGCGTCGAGGGCGTCGGGGTCCTTCTCGGTGGCCATGACCTGCTCGAGCTCGGAGATGCGCTCGCCCAGGTGCGCGATCTCGGTCGCGGAGGCCATGACCTCCTCGAGGGCCGAGCCGTCGCCGGCGAGCTCCGCCTCCTGCTCGAGGTAGCCCACGGTGGCGCCCCGGGCGAGGGTCACGGAGCCCTCGTCGGGCGACTCGAGGCCCATGACGATCTTGAGCAGCGTGGTCTTGCCGGCGCCGTTGGGGCCCACGAGGGCCCAGGACTCGCCGGCGTTGAGCTGGATGGTGGCGCCCGAGTAGAGGACCTGGGGGCCGAAGGACTTTGCGACCTTGTCGATGAGGAGGATCACGGGGCTTGTTCCTAGTCTTGCGTGAGGTGGATGGCGAAGCCCGCGACGGGCTCCTTGAAGTAGACGAGCTTGGTGGAGCCGTCGGGCAGCAGGACGCGGGAGGACTCGTCGACCTCGAAGCCGCGGGCGGCGAACCAGGCCTCGGCGGCGGGGATGTCGTCCACGTGGAAGCCGATGTGCCCGTGCTCGCCGCGGCCGCAGCCGCGCATGGTCTCCACAAGCGTGCCGCTGAACAGCGACACGGGGGTGTCGGTGCGGGGCAGGCCCATGAGGCGGGAGAAGGCCTCCGCGATGGAGGCGGCCTCGGCGTCGTCGGCGGCATTGACGCCCACGTGGGCGATGCGCAGGCCGAAGAGCTCTACAGGGTCCTCGCTGGGTCGTTCCATCGGTTTGTCCCTTCACCGTGTGCAGGCAGTACCGTCAAGTATATGCCAGCGCCCCGCGGGGCTGTCACCCCCGGCCGGAAACGCGGCACGACCGTGCAGGAGACGCGCACAATCGCGGTTTGTCCTCATCGACCCGGCAAGGATGCGGGGATATCCGGATCTCCCCTCACCCGGCGCTGCCCGACCGGGGGCGCCGGCTCAGCCCTCGAACAGGAGCACGAGGCAGCAGCCCACGTGGCACTCCACCTCTCCCCCGCCGGCGGCCTCCACCACGTTGGAGACGCCGAGGTCGTCCAGGGCGTCGAGCCACCGGTGGTCCAGCGGCCAGTGGAGGCCGCGCTCGGAGATGCAGGTGCCGTCCGCGAGGGGCACCGCCGAGACCGTGCGCCCCCTGCCCTCCACGCGCACAGAGGGCAGCCCCTCCGGCGAGAGAACCCAGCCCCGCCAGCCGTCGCCCACGAGGGCCACCGGGCGCCCGCTGTGCCGCCGCGCCACGCCCAGGACGCCCAGGCCGTGGTCGACGCGGCCGCCGGTGGCGCAGAGCAGGGTGAACGCCGGGATCGTCCCACGGGCGGCCGCGACGGCCTCACCCAGGGCGAACGCGGCCTCCAGGTCGGTCATGTCCTTCTCGCACGGGAGGGCCACGCGCTCCGGCACCGCCGAGGCGACCCACGCGAGCACGTCGGGCCCCGCGGAGTCGCCGTCCCCCACGAAGGCGTCCGGCACAACCCCGGCGTCGCGACACCACGCGGCGCCGCGGTCGGCCGCCACGACGTAGTCGGCTCCGGCGCAGCATGCGGCCAGCAGCTCGCGGGAGCAGGGCTCGGGCGAGCCGGCCACCACGGCCACCGAGAGGCGACCGGCCGTCACAGCGCCTCCAGCACCTCTCGGAGGGTGACGCCGCGCCAGCCGTCGGAAAGCGCCACGTCGGCCACGGCCTCCATGTCGCCGAGCCTGTGGCGGCTCGTGGGCCAGGTGAGGCCGAGCGTGGGGAAGCCCGCCCCGTGGGCCACGGTCACGGCGTGGAGGGAGTCGTCCACCACGAGCACCCGCGCGGGGTCGAGCCCGTAGTCGGTGGCCGCCGCGAGCCACATGCCGGGCTCGCTCTTGCTCGGGTAGCCCATGGACACGGAGTAGATCCGGTCGAAGAAGCCACGGAGCCCGTTGGCTCCGAGGCCGCACTCGACCTCGGGGAGCTCGGAGCAGCTAGCGACGGCCATGGGCAGGCCGGCGTCGCGCACCTGCTCCAGGAACTCCCTGGCACCGGGTATGGCCGGGACGTCGCTGGCGTAGTGCCAGTGGGCCCGCTCCATGACCTCGGCCTTGATCCGGGCCGGGTCCACGTCCAGACCGTTCTCCCTCACGAACATGGCCAGGCCCTCGTCGGCCCCCATGGTCTCGGCGCGGGCCTGGTGGGTCTGGGCGGCCTCCTCGCCGGCGTAGGCGGAGAGGACCTCGGGCAACACCGAGCGCCACATCCCCATGGAGTCGAGCAGGGTGTCGTCGCAGTCGAAGACTATGGCCTTGATGTCCACGGAAACCTCCCTCTTTCCAAGCGGTCCACCAGACTCTAGCGCAAGGGCGTCGCAGTGTTTATGGAGGGGGCAGCCGAGGGGTACAGTTATGCGTCGCACAGCATCGACGAAAGGAACGCCATGGCCCGCTACGACTACCGCTGCACCGAGTGCGGAACCGTCTTCGAGGTGGAGCACCCCATGGGCGAGCGCCCGGAGGTGGCCTGCCCGGCCTGCGGCGCACCCTGCGAGCGCGTCTTCGAGGCGAGCGCCATCACCTTCACCGGCTCCGGCTTCTACAACACCGACAGCCGCGACTCCTCGGGGTCGGGGTCCCACTCAACGTCGTGCGCCGGCTGCTCCGGCGGCGACTGCTCCGGCTGCCACTAGCGGCACCTACGGCGCCCGGCCGGGACCGGGGCGCCGCCTACCCCCGCCTGACGAGCCGGGCCGCGAAGTGCCCGTCGGGGCCGTCCGTGGCGGGCACGCTCGCGAAGTCGCCGGACGGGAGCACCCACCGGCGCACCATGCCTTGGAACGGCACCGGCGCCGCGGCCACGCCAGGCGCGCGGCCGCAGTCCTCGCGACGGAAGCCGCGGCCGGCGGGGCTGTCCAGGAATCGGTCGACGACGGCCGGGCCCTCCTCGTCCAGGACCGAGCACGTGGCGTAGACGAGGGTCCCGCCCGGGGCCACGCGTCTCGACGCCGCCTCGAGGATGCGGCCCTGGAGGGCCGGCAGGCCGTCGGGGTTGTCGGCGTCGAGCGCCGAGGGGTCGAGGGCCCAGGAAATCTCCGGGTGGCGGCGCATGGTGCCCGTGCCGGAGCAGGGCACGTCGCAGAAGACGGTGTCGAAGGAGCGGTCCAGCTCGCGGGGCAGGCCGGGGCCGTCGAGCAGACGGGCGTCCCAGGCCATGGAGGTGACGGACGCCTCCCAGCCGTGGCTCACGCGCTCCCGGGCCAGCTCCACCTTGGACTCGGAGAGATCCACGGCCACCACCTTGGCCGGGCCGCCCAGGGCCGCCGCGGCGTTCTCCAGGAGGATGGTCTTGGTGGCGCGCCCCTGCCCCACCTCGAGCAGCGCGGTGCCGGGAGCCGGTGCGCCGATGCGGCTCACCATCTGGGAGCCGAGGTCGCTCACCACCACGTCCACCGAGCCCACGAGGCCGCTCCGGGCCAGGGCGGCGGGCTTCTCGAGCAGGAACGACCCGGGCAGCGCTACGGGCACCGGCGCCGTGCCGCTCTCGCGCAGGCGCGTGTAGGCCTGGGCGGCGTCGCACACGCCGGTGTTGGCGGCGACCCACGCGGGGGCCGGCTCCAGCTGGGCCAGGGCCATGGCGGCCGCCTGGGGCGCCGGCAGCGAGGCGCACAGGCGCACGGCGAGCCAGGAGGGCATGCCGGCCACGAGGGAGACGTCGGCCACGGAGACGGGCACGCCGCCCGCCAGGGCCGCCGTCACACGCTCCCGGGCGCTCCGCACGCGGGGGCGGTCGCAGGAGACCACCTTGCGGAGCACGGCGTTGGCCAGGCCGGACGCGCGTCTCGCCACGGTGCGCACGAGCTCCACGCCCTGGAAGACGGAGACCTCGGGCGAGGTCTCGAGGTACATGACCTCGAAGCATGCCACGCGCAGGGCGTCGCGCACGCGGGGCTCGAGGTCGCGGGGGCGCCGCAGGTGGCTGTCGAGCACGGCGTCGAGCAGGCCGCGGCAGGCCGTGGACCCCAGCACGAGGCGGGAGGCCAGGCCGCGGGCCTTGAGGGAGAGCCGCGCCATCTCCGGGGCGGCGCGCAGGAGCTCGCGGGCGTAGGCGTCGCGACGGCGGGCCCGGGAGACCACGGCCAGGGCCACGGCGCGGGAGGGCGAGACCTCGGCCATCAGATACGCTCCCAGCGGCAGTCGGGGTCGTCGTGCAGGCCGCGGGCCCACTCGCCGGCGGCCATGGCGCGCTTGCCGTCGGGCTTCACCTCGAGCAGCTCCACGACGCCGTCGGAGCAGCCCAGGGCCACGCGGCCGTGCTCGATGCGCAGGTGCCCGGGACGGGCGCCGAGGCCGGCCACCGTGCGGGCGGCGAGCACGCGCATGCCGCGGCCGCCGGCCCTGAGGCGGGCGGGGGCGGCGTCGCTCGAGGCCAGCACGCGGCGGACGTTGGCCACGGCGGTGTCGCCGGGGTCCAGGCGCATCTCGGCCTTCTCCACCTTGGGGGCAAAGGTCACGAGGGACTCGTCCTGGGGCGTCCAGACGGCCTCGCCGGCCTCGACGGCCACGAGGGCGCGCACGAGGAGGCGTGCGCCCAGGTGGGAGAGCTCGTCGGTCACCTGGGCGCTGTTCTTGCCGTCGATGGGCACAGAGCCCGTGAGGCAGAAGTCGCCGGCGTCGAGCTCCTTGACCACACGCATGATCGAGACGCCGGCCGTGCGGTCGCCGGCCAGGATGGCGCGCTGGATGGGGGCGGCGCCGCGCCAGCGCGGCAGCAGCGACGCGTGGACGTTCACGCAGCCGAGGGGCGCGAGGTCGATGACGCCCTGGGGCAGGATGCAGCCGAAGGCGGCCACGCACAGGATGTCGGGCTCGAGGCCGCGGAGCCACGCCTGGGTCTCGTCGTCCATGCGGGTGGCCTCGCGCACGGGAAGGCCGAGGCGCGCGGCGCACGCCTTGACGGGAGAGGGGTCGAGGGTCTTGCCGCGGCCGCGCACGGCGTCGGGGCGCGTGACCACGCCCACGACGTCGAAGGTGGCGTCGAGCGCCTCGAGGGAGGGCACGGCGAAGTCCGGCGTGCCCATGAAGACGACGCGCATGGCGGCCCCCTACTCGGTCTCGCCGGGGCGGACGCCCTCGGCGATGGCCTGGCGGACGCGGGTGGCAGCACGGGCACGCGCGATGGGGCCGAGGTGGTCGAGCATCACGGTGCCGTGGAGGTGGTCGATCTCGTGCTGGAGGCAGCGGGCCAGCAGCGTGCCGTCGGCCTCGTAGCGCATGAGGTCGCCGTCGAGGTTCTGGGCGTGCACCACCACGTGGCGGGGACGCTCCACCTCCACGGTGACGCCGGGGAACGACAGGCAGCCCTCGGAGCCGGTGAAGGTCTCCTCGGACTGCTCCACGATCTGGGGGTTGATGAGGACGTAGGGGTTCTTCTTGGTGCCGTCGCCGTAGTCGCAGTCGATGACCACCATGGCCACCGACTCCCCCACCTGCGGGGCGGCCAGGCCGCAGCCCTCGGCGGCGTACATGTCGTCGATCATGCGCTCGGCGAGGGCGCGTACCTGGGGGGTTATCTCGTCGATGGGGCTGGCCTCGCGGGTGAGCACGGGGTCGCCCATGAGGACGATGTCATCAAGCATCGCATCTATATCGGCCATGGGTCTCCTCACGGTAGGTTTTCCACCCAGCATTCTACCCGGAGAGGGGGACCGTGAGCGGGGAGCTGCGAGGACGGGCGGCCGGCCGTTGGGAGCGAGCTTGTCGACTTGCCGCGGGCGGGCCGGAGGAGGGAGACCGGGATGTGCCCCCGTTCGACGGCGCGGCCTGAGAGGCAATCGAGATTTCCCCTCATTTTGCGGCGGAGATCGAGGGGAGATCTGGATTTGTCCTCACTCTGAAGGCCGACGGTGCGGACAAATCGCGATTTCCCTCACTTGGCGGTGAAAAACGAGGAGAAATCAGGACCTGTCCTCATCGGGATGTCGTTCGGTGCGGAGTCCGCGGCGGTACTCCGCACCGAGGGTGATTGGAGCGAGAAGTGACGTAGCCCACTCCGCAGTCCGACGATGAAAAATGCGGAGTGGCGTGGGCTGCTCCGCATTCTGGAAGGCGAACGTGAGGAGTGGCAATGGCTGCTCCTCACCACGGAAGCTCGGAGTGAGGAGTAAGGGCACACACTCCTCACTCCCCTGGCGAGACGGTGCGGAGAAGGCTGGCCCACTCCGCACGGCGGAGGAGAAACGCGCAGGGCGAGACGGGTCGCCGAGGACATAGGGCAGTCGATCGGAGACTGGCGGAGGATGCAGGGTCTCAAGTCGGAGGAGCTGGCCGACATGGCGGGCGTCTCGCGCTCGACCCTGTCGAGGCCGGAGAACGGCGATGCCTCCGTGAGCCTGGCCACGCTGCTCGACGTCTGCAACACGTTCGTGGTCACGGACCGCATCATCGACGCCGTGGACCCCTACGAGACCGACTGCGGAAGGGCGCGGGCGTCCCAGGGGCTGCCCCAGCGGGTGCGCAGGCTCACATGATCGGACGGTCCAACGGTCACCTGCATCGACCTTGGGGCGCCCGGCACGCCTCGATTGGCGGCGAGAAGGGCCAAGCGATCCCCCGCGGTCGAGTCAGGGGCCCATGGGGCAGGCCGCTTGAGGTCATGCCCCCTCGTTGGCAACGGTGCGCATGCGCTCGGTACTGACATAGCCGAGGGTTACCATGACCAGCGTGAGCCCAAGCACGACGGCCAGACCAGCCGCCGGCATGACTCCCGAAGCCAGGTCGCGCATGAGGTCGAGCTGGTAGGTGAGGGGGTTCACGGCAGCGATGACCTTGAGGAACACCGGGGCCTGGTCCAGACGGTAAAGCGTGGGGGCGCTGAACATGAGCGGTGTCATGAGAAGGCTCACCGTCAGGTCGCGGGTGCGGTAGGACGTGATGGCGGCCGTGACGACGCACCCCGCGGCCGACCAGAACAGGCCGCACAGGAGGGAGCCCGCCGCCAGGGCCGGCACATCGATCGGGGCGTTGAACCCGGTGACGACCTCTGCCACGACGACGATGCAGGCTCCCTGACACAGCAGCGTTATGAGCGGCACACAGAGCATCCCTGCGTAGTACCCGCCCCTCGACACCCCGCTGGCAAGCTTGAGGCAGCCAAGGGACCACTTTCGCTCGAGGGTCCAGCGGTAGATCACCTGGCTCATCATGGAGACCGCCTGCATGCCCACGACGCCGACTGCCAGAAAGGCCGTCATGGACGGCTCGGTGCGACCGTCGCTCGACGAGAGCGCGGTCACGACAAAGAGGCTGTAGAAGATCGGGTAGGCCAACAGCCCCGGTAGGCCGGCAACACTGGTGAGGCGTGCGGCCTTCACCTCAAACTGAACCGTGAGCGCAAAACCCCTGAGAAAATCGGCCATCGCCGTCACCGCCCTTCCCCGGCGCCCATACGGTCATAGGCCGCCTCCACGGCATCTCCCAAGGTTGACGCCGTGCGGACCACATCGATCACGCCGCCGAGCGACGCCGCCATGGACAGGAGGTCGGGGATGGGGCTTCCGGACGGCACCTCCACCTCCAATGCGTTGGCCCCGCCCAAGCGCGAACCGGCGACCCCCGCCTCGTCGTCGGCTGTCACCGGGCGGTCAAAGACCAGACGGACCGTGTCCATGGGAACGAACCGAGCAATGAACGCCCCCCTGTCTCCAGAGAACGCGCGGCGGCCTCCGTCGAGCAGGGTGATGTGGTCGACATCGTGCTCGACCACATCGAGCTCGTGGGAGCTCACGAGGACCGCGGAGCCACGGGTCGACCGCTCGCGCAGCACACCCATGAGGCCACGCTTCACCAAGGCGTCGAGCCCGACGAACGGCTCGTCGAGAATGTAGACGTCGGGGTCGAAAGCGAGGGTGCGGGCAAGCATAAGGCGCTGCTGCTCCCCGCCGGAGAGCTCCTCGGGGTCGCGCGGCGCTTTGTCCGAGAGCCCCACGGCATCGAGCACCTCGTCGGCGGCGCGGCGGGCAGAGCGGCCCGTCAGCCCACGAAGCCGCGCGCCAAGGAGCACGTTGTCATGGACACCTAGGAACCAGTCGATGACAAGCTTCTGGGCACACCAACCCACCCGGACGCCCGGGGAGCGCCCGACCCTCCCCGAATCGAGACGAGCCATGCCCAGAAGGGCGTGCATGAGCGTTGACTTCCCCGCCCCGTTGCGACCGAGCAACCCGTGGATGGAACCGGCGCTGATGTCGAGGGATACATCGTCGAGGGCGGGGCGCCCTGAAGCCCGATAGCTCACGGTCAGGCGTTCTGCCCAAAGGAGCCGACCATCAATGTGAGCCATGCTCCACATCCTTCCAAAAAGGACTAAAATCTCCAGTCCTTATGCAGTTAATGGTTAAAATGGGATTGTCTAGATAGAGTCTTAGTGCTTTTAAGGCTGCATCATCTCTTTTGGATGCAAGAACACCAGTTTCATAAAGAGTAAATCCTGGAGTTGAATAAAGAGGTTCTTCCGCATTAGAAGATGTTGTTGCATTTTCTAGGTCAGAGACAACCAGTGAATCCCATGTCTTGTTGACGAGGATGTTGTCAAACGACAAATCACACCAAGCAAACCCAGCCTCATGCAAGTGAAGTAATGCGACTTCTAAACTACCAATAATGATAGTCCAGCGGACTGCAAGAACTCTTGAGGAGAACTCAAGAAGTCACTTACTGCATTCCAATCGGAAAGAAGAGCACTCAGAACAATCTCGAGATTTGCATCTATTACTAAACTCCTAAGCTATGTTTAAGAACAATCTGAATCAAATCAAGAGTAGCCGAACTGGAAGGTATCAGCTTATAGACTTCCATCTTATAATTGCCGATTGAGAAGGTAACTTCATGCTATAGATGCCAATATTATTGGTTCTATAATCATTTAGCAATTGCGGCAACGACAGCAACGCCAAAGTGGCAGAGAATGGCCTATATTTGCCTCGGAAAGGAAGCGATTGACAGCAGCTCGCTCGACTGGGGTGCGGACATGGCCCACACAGACCACCCGCTACCATGAGCCCGTGTTTCAGAGCTCCAGCACCCGCTTTCTCAAAGGGAACATCTCCGGCACACGGCTCATCATCACTATCGACTAGACGTCTTTCATTGACAGAATCGAGATGGCCATGAATCCTCTCATCGTTGCCGAAGTGGCCGGCGCAGTCATTGCGATCGCCGTGTTTCTCAGGGGCGCTTACTGCCTCCTCGTCATAGGCGTGGCGGCGTACGACGAGATAAAGAAGAAGGACTAGCGCCTCTCCGAGAGGGCCGTGCCCGACTTTCCCGGGCACGGCCCCATCCATGTGCTACAGCGTCAGCAGCCCCTGATAGAACGCGCTCGGGAACAGGAACGTGCGCCCCCTGCCGTCGAGGAAGACGACGACCTTGCCCCGCTCGCGCTCGATACCGACCACCTCGCCGTAGCCGAAGGCTCGCTTCATTTTGCGTCCATGCTCCAGGCTGCCGGCCAGTTGGCCGGGTGCGGCAGCTCGTTCAGGGTCGGCAGGGAGTCAACGATGTCCAGCGTCTCCAAGGACACCGTAATGACCGACTCCACGAGGTCTACGATGTAGCGCGGGTTGTCCGGCGCGTAGAGGTTGGGGTCGTTGACGATGCCGCTCTTCTTGTCCACCTTCATCTGGTAACGGTCCACCAGCCATGCAAGGGCGCTCTTGCCGTTGACCACGTACTCCTGGGCCCGCTCGGGGATGCCGCGCAGGGTGAGGCTGTCGGACACCTTGAGGACGGTGAAGTCCTTGACGAGCTTGCCGGTCTTCTTGTCGCGCACCTTGCCCCAGGCCATCTTCTCGGTCCGTCCGGGGTTCTCCGAGCAGCCGGCCTCTTCCACGGGCCAGGGCTCCACCGACTCATAGTTCACATGGAGCTCGCCGAGCTTGCGGCCGGCCTGCTCGAACGCACGGAAATCCTTGGCGAGCGGTATGCGGGGCAGCTCCTTCTTGAGGTTGTTGGCGAAGCGCTTGCGGTACTCCGGCGAGTGGAGCAGGCCGTAGACGTAGAAGAAGATGTCCTCCTTGGTGATGGAGGTGTCTCCGTAGGTCTCCTGGAACACGGCCAAGGATTCATCGGTGATGGCGTCGTGGCGCACGGGCTCGGAGCGGCCGAGAAGCCCATCGCCCGACGGCTCGTCGTACCAGTAGAGGGGGAAGCACTGGGAAGTGCTCTGCATGTGCAAATCAGGAACTTGAGCTGATATAAGACATGAGAACTCTCGTCCCGAAGCTGGGCCGGTCATACATATCTCGAGATTTGTGAGACAGTGAGGGGACATTGCTGGTAGGTCATTTCGGCCGCTTTTTCCCTTCATACCAGCCTCAGCCGTCACCTCTGTCAAAGAGGCAGCATTGGGGTTGCTGGTAGGTCCTTTCGCCCGCTCGCCTGCGGCGAGCGGGAAAAAGCGGGGTTGCTGGTAGGTCCTTTCGTTCATCGTCCGCTCGTAGTAAACCCACTGCTTGCAGAACGGCCTATAGCAGCCCACTACGACCGAGTCCGGAACGTAGTCGATATTCATATGCCGCTTGGCATAGTCCTCGATGCGCCTCGTCCAGCTGTAGCGCTTATCGTCCCTGGGAACGGTCTTTGAGCCCATGCATCTCATCTCATCGACAGCATCATTGGTATTGCCAATGAGTTCAGCCATCTGATGGGCGACCTGGCTCTTTGAGTAGCCCCATGCCCAAGGATCCCTCTGTGTTTTCAGTCCGCAGGACCAAATATCAAAGAGTCCGAGGATACCCTTACGCTTCTCGATGCCCATCGGCGCGAATTCATACCAAGAGTCGTCTCGCTGATCGAGCCAGTCTCCGTGACGGTCGGGAATAACAGTGTCCCACTGGGGGTCGACGCCCACTGCCTCTTTGAGAATGTCCAACTTTTCCTGACGAGAGAGACCATCCCCGATATTCCGGTAATGTATTATCCCGCGCCCTGAAGATACCGGGTTCTTAACCAGGAGCGTGACGGTTATCGGGGACTTAGAGCCACTTCCGAACAAATTGTCGCCCTCGGCATCGAGCTGCTCTCGGGAAAGCCGACGGAACTCTTTGTTTCCCCGTAGATCGTATACATATATATCGTTGAACTCTTCCGTGAAACAACGCCTGACCCCTTCACCAGATTCGCCAGAGAGCCAGCCGCCTCCGGAGACGAAACACACTATTCCGCTGTCTCCAATGCGGTCGCTGGCCCAGCGGAACGCACGGATGTAGTGGTTGTAGAGGGAGTTCTTGTTGCTCGCCTTTGTATTCGCCGCATAGGTCTCGGCGATGCGCCCATCTAACGTCTTGTACTTCGCGTTCTGGTTGCCCGTGTTGTTCTTGTCACCGGCACGGTACGGCGGGTTTCCCACGATGACCGTGATGGGCGTGTTCACCTGCTCCTCGATGCGCTCGCTGTTCTCGAGGAAGGTCCCCCGGTCGATGACATTGTCCTCCTCCCCCAACTGGAAGGTGTCACAGAGGAGCGCCCCAGGGAACGGCTTGTAGGCCCCGCCCATGCGGGCGTGGTAGGACTGCTCGATGTTGATGTCCATGATGGAGGCAGCCAGGGGCACGATCTCGTTGGAGTGCAGGTCGTGCTCGTACTTGTAGGGCAGGTCCTCGTCCGAGATGAGGGTGGGGTCCTCGATGAGGCGCGTGAGGTAGGTGCCCGTGCCGGCAAAGCCGTCGAGGACGTGCACCCCCCTGTCGCCGAGATGCTGGCCGAACTCCCGCTCAAGGGCCCTCTGCACCATGTGGAGCTGGGCGTCCACCACCTCCACGGGCGTGTACACGATGCCCAGCTCCTCGGCGGTGCCCTTGAAGGCCGCGGCAAAGAAGTCGTTGTAGAGCTCCTTGATGAGGTTCTGCTTGGCGGCGTCGCTCTGCACCTGGGAGGCGATGACACGCACCTGGGAGTAGAGGTCGTTGAGCTCGGGGCTGTCCAGCGACGACCTGAGGCCCGCGTCGTAGAGGGCCGTCAGGGCGCGGTCGATGCCGGCCACGATGGGGTTGCCCTCGCGCACCTGGTCCTGGTTGAACAGGGCGTCGAAGATGGGCCTGGTCACCTCGTGCTGGGCCAGCACGTCCACGGCGCGGTCCGCGTCGTAGTCGGGGTTCAGGGTGTCCCGGAGACCGGTGAGGAATCCGTCAAAGGCGTCGGCCGCCTCGCCCGGCTCGGCCACGAGGGAGCGAATCTGGTCGGCCCGGGCCCGGGTGACGGCGCCGACATCGCCCGCCCACTCGTTCCAGTAGATCTTGGTGCCGCACTTGCGCACGATCTGGGCGCGGATGGCGCGGGCCATCTCCTGGAGGGAGTCCTCGTCCTCGCCCAGGAGGAGCTGCCCCTGGTTGGGGTCCACCTCGCCGCGCTTGAGCTTCTCGGGGGCCGTGGGCTCGTAGTCTTCGTCGCGGGCGTCCTCCCCCACCCGGTGAGCGCGGTGCGCGACGTTCTTGGGCCTGTCGAGGCGGGAGGGGTCGAGCACCTCGAACTCGACGACCTCCTTGAGGGGCTCGGAGTCGCCCAGGGAGGCGGCGTTGATCTTGGCGTCCAGGCGCTCGTCGTGGGAGCGCAGGGCCGAGACCACATCCCAGATGCGGCCGTACTCGCGGCTGGACGAGAGGGCCTCGCCGGGGTCGCTGCCGTCCGCCACGAAGATGGGGATGATGATGTAGCCGTAGCGCTTGCCCGCCGACGTGCGCATGACGCGCCCGACGGACTGGATGATGTCCACCTTGCTGCGACGCTTGGAGAGGTAGACGACGGCGTCGAGGGCTGGCACGTCGATGCCCTCGGAGAGGCAGCGTGCGTTTGAGAGGATTCGGCAGACGTCGTCGTCATCGCCGCCCGCAAGCCAGTCGAGGCGCTCGGCGCGCTCCGGGGCGGTCATGGTGCCGTCCACGTGCCTGACGTCCACCCGCACGTGACGGCCGCCGTCACCGGAGTCCGAGCCCTCCTCCTCCATGCCCTGGAGGTAGGCGTCCACCACATGCTGGAACTGGTCGGAGAGGAACTTGGACGCGGCGATGTTGGCCGCGAAGGCGATGGCATGGTGCAGCACGCGACGGGTGTCTTCGCCCTCGACGACGCCGGCGCCCTCGATATCCATGACGCCGCCGGCATGGGTGCGGTCGAAGAGCGCCTTCCACACGCCGAGGAAGCGCGCGGCGTCGGGCATCTCGATCTCGTTGGCGTTGTTGGCGACGAGGCGCTGGATCGACCGCGGCATCATGGACTGGTCGACCTGCATGACCACGAGCTTGTAGTCGGTGAGCAGGCCCTGGCTGACCGCGGCCCCAAAGGAGAGCCGGTGGCAGATGCGGCCGTAGACCTCGGGGTTGTCCATGGATGCCACGAGTCCGTCGGAGACCTTGGCCATGCCGGCGAGCTTCTCGTCGTCCTTGGTCTGGTAGACCCGGGGCGTGGCCGTCATGTAGAGGCGGCGCCGGGCGTCGATCCAGGCGTTGTCGTGGACGCGCACGAAGGCGGTCTCGTCGGCCTTGCCGTCCTCGCCGTGCATGCGGCCCGTGGTGCGGTGGGCCTCGTCGCAGATCACGAGGTCGAAGGAGGGCAGGCCCGCCTCCTGGGCCTCATGGATGACGTCGATGGACTGGTAGGTGGAGAAGACGACGTTGAGGGCGCCGGGGTCGGCGCGGAAGCGCGAGGCCAGAAGGCCCGAGTTGGTGGTGGCGGGATACGGCACCATGGAGAGGGTGCCGTAGGACTCGGCCACCTCGGCCGGGTCCCCCTTGCCCAGGCTCGACGCCTTGGGGTCGGAGCACACCACGTAGGAGTTGAGACGGCCGCGCACCTGCTCGGCCCAGTCGCGCATGGACTGGGCCACGAGGCTGATGGACGGGGCGAGGAAGAGCACCGTGCCGCCTGGCACGAGCTCCTCGGCCAGGCGCAGGGCCGTGAGGGTCTTGCCGGTGCCGCAGGCCATGACGAGGGTGGTGCGGTCGGCCGTCTCGAACTCGGCCTTGACGGCGTCGATGGCCCTGCGCTGATGCTTGCGGGGCTCAAAGACCAGGCGTTCGCGGCCCTGCCGCACCTCCTCGCAGGTGAGGTGCATGCCGTTGGTGTAGAAGTCCTGCCACGGGAGGTTGGACCGCTCGATGTCGTCGAGGCCGATGCGCACGACGTTGTCGTGCTCGTTGATGTAGGCCTCGAGGTTCTTGGTGAGCTTTACGGCGGTGTCCGCAAGGACCCGGTAGGTGTAGACGTCCTCCGTGGCCTGCATGAAGAAGGTGGCCACGGAGCCCTCGGACAAGGCGGCGTCCGTGTAGCACTTGGCCTGGATGGCCCAGTACTCGCCGGTCTTGGCGTCACGGGCCACGAGGTCGATGCCCACGTCCTGCTTGCCGTTGTTGGTGGGGGCGTCGGCCCACATCCAGACGCCGTCGAACCTGTCGGCATAGAGCGGGTCGTTCTCAAGGAAGAACTTGACGGCCCGCTCCCAGGCGGTGCCCTGGTCCTTTTTGTTGACGGACTCCGCGACGATACGGTCGAAGACCTCGCGGACAGATAGGTTGACCTGGCTCTCTCCCACGCTTGCGTCCTTCGAACGGACGCGGCGGGTGGCCCAAGGTCACGAAAAGGTAGTCGTTTTGAGAGGGTATTATCTGAAAATGAACCGAAGCAACTACCTGCACATTTCGCGGCGGGTCAGCACTCGAGAAGGCGCTTGAGGGGGCTCCTCAAAACGACTACGTTCTGCGAAGTTCACAGGAGAAGCGCAGACGGTCCCACCGTTCCCGGTCAACCGGCCGTCTGGGCGCAGGCACCGTCCTCGGCCCTCCAACGGTCGAAGGTCGAGACGCTCACTTGGAGGCGACGGGCCGCCTGCCTGCGGGTAAGGTCGCCGCGGAGGAACTCCTCCCTCACGGCCTCGTAGCAGTCGGGGCGCGCGATCCTGGGGCGCCCGAGGTGCTTGCCGCGGGCCCGTGCGGCGGCGATGCCCTGGGCCTGCCGCTCGCGGATCTTCTCCCTCTCGAGATGGGCCACGTAGGCGAGGAGCTGGAGAACGATGTCCGAGATGAAGGCGCCCGTGACGCCCTCGGCGTCCGAGCGCGTGTCCAGCAGCGGCATGTCGAGCACCACGATGTCCACGCCCCTGTCGCGCGTGAGCTCGCGCCACTCCGCGATTATCTCGTCGTAGTTGCGGCCGATGCGGTCGATGCTCAGCACGTAGAGGACGTCGCCCGCCCTGAGCCGCCGCTTGAGACGGCGCCACCCCGGGCGGTCGAAGTCCTTGCCGCTGGCCTTGTCCTCGTACACGGCGTCGAGCCCCAGCTCCGCGAAGGCGTCAAGCTGGCGGTCGAGGTTCTGGTCTGCGGACGACACGCGCGCGTAGCCGAAGGAACGGTGGTCCATGGAGCCCTCCCCTCGCGATCCATGGGCAAAGACGCGGCACCGGGGCGACGCGGGAGGGGGTCTCTCTCTCCAGTATAGCGTACATCTGTTCTGTTTTGGGAGGGCTGGCAGGACCGGTGCAGTATCAGTATCATGATTTGCATATATGATACCAATCTAGCCCACATGATACCGAAAGGAGCCCTCCATGCACCTCTTCGAGTACCCCTGGCCAGAGCTTGCATCGGACCCGACCATCCTTGGGCTCCTCGCAGAGACCGAACGCGGACGCGGCGGATGGGAGGCTGTCAGTGACGGAAGGGCCGCACCCCTCTCCTCCATGGCATCAGACACCAGGATCATGAGCACCCTGGCCTCCAACGCCATCGAGGGAATCCGTACCACGCCCGAACGCGGCCTTGCCGTGGCCGGAGGCATTGCAGCGCCGCGCACCCATGACGAGCGTGAGATCGCGGGCTACAGGGACGCGCTCACCCTCGTACAGGAGAACCACGGCGCCATGGAGCCCACTCCCGGGCTCATCCTCCAGCTGCACCGCGACCTTTACAGAAGGAGCGGGGAGTCCATCGGGGGCCGTTTCAAGGACAGCGACAACGTCATCGCGGAGGTCGGGCCCGACGGCGCCCTCTCCACGAGGTTCAAGCCCGTCTCCGCAAGCAGGACACCGGATGCCGTGGAGGAGCTCTGCCGGGCATGGTCGGCAGCTCATGAGGACGGCGGCGTTAGCCCGCTCCTCCTCTGTGGCGCCTTCGTCCTCGACTTCACCTGCATTCACCCGTTCTCGGACGGCAACGGACGCATGAGCAGGATCCTGACACAGCTCCTGCTCCTCAAGGACGGGTACGACGCCGTGCTCTACTCCCCCCTCGAGGCCGTCATAGAGCGCCGTCGTCCCGAGTACTACGACGCCTTGCAGGCATCCTCCATGGGATGGCACGAGAACGCGTCGGACCCGAGGCCGTTTCTCGCCTTCCACCTCGAGGCCTTGACGGAGTGCCAGCAAGAGGCTCGCCGGAGGCTCGAGGGCCGGGGAGGCGCCCCGACATCCAAAGGCGACAGGGTCGTCGAGTTCATGGCCTTCCACCAAGGCCCGTTCCGGAAAGCGGACATCTTGGCCGCCCTGCCAGACATCTCCGAGATCACGGTCAAGAGGGTGCTCGCGCAGGCCCGGCGCGACGGCTTGCTGGAGCTGCTGGGGTCGGGGAGGTCGTCCGCCTACCTGTGGAGGGGCGACGCGGGCCGCCCGTAGACGACCCTTCGGTGAGTGAAAACCCGCTCACCGAAGCCCGCCGCCACCTACAGCAGGTCGTAGGCGTCCACGTCGATGGCCACCGAGACGCCCCGGCTGTCCACCGCCGAGCAGGCCCTGGCCAGAAAGCCGCCCAGGTCGCCGTCCACCGGCGCCTTCACCAGCACGTGGCGCCGCAGGCGGTCGGCCACCTTGCCCTTCACGCACTCCGCCGGCCCCACGACCTGCCAGCCCTGCTCGCCCTCGGCCTGGGAGCGCAGCGCCGCGGCGATCTGGGCCACCACGCGCTCCACGAGCGCCCCGTTGACGCCCGACACCACCACGTTGCCCAGCCGCCTGAACGGCGGGTAGGCGGCCTCCTCGCGGTCGGCCAGCTCGAAGGCCCTGAACGCCGCGCGGTCGTGGCCGGCCACGCACGTCACGGCCGGGTGCGTGGGCCAGTAGGTCTGCACCAGCACGCGGCCCGGGTCCTCGCCGCGGCCCGCGCGGCCCGCCACCTGCTCCAGGAGGTCGTAGGTCCTCTCGGACGCGCGGAAGTCGGGCAGCTTGAGGGTGGTGTCGGCGTTGATGACGCCCACGAGCGTGACCTCGGGGAAGTCCAGGCCCTTGGCTATCATCTGCGTGCCGATGAGCACCGCGCCGTCCGCCGCGTCGAACTCCTCGAGCAGCGCCTGGTGGGCCCCCTTGCCCCGGGTGGTGTCGGCGTCCATGCGCACGACGGGGGCGTCGGGCAGCATCATCCGCAGCTCGTCCTCCACGCGCTGGGTGCCCACGCCGTAGGCGGCGAGGTAGCGGCTGCCGCACGCCGGGCAGTGCGTGGACGGGTTGGGAAACGCCGCCTGGGGCCAGGTGCGCCCGCAGGAGTGGCAGGCGAGCTCATGGGTGCGCTCGTGGTAGGTGAGCGCCGTGGAGCAGTGCGGGCACGTGGGCACGCACCCGCAGTCGCGGCACATGAGGAACGTGGCGAACCCGCGGCGGTTGAGCAGCAGCACAGACTTGTGCCCCGCCTCGAAGTTCTCGACCAGGGCCTTGCGGAGCGGTGCCGAGAACGGCGAGTTGTTGTTGGCGGCAAACTGGCTGCGCATGTCCACGACCTGCACCGCGGGCAGCGTCGCCCCGCCGGGGCGCTCCTCCATGGTCACCGACGTCCACGCCGCGCCGCGCCACGACCCGCGGGCGCAGCGGGACACCGCCTCCATGGACGGCGTGGCGCTCCCCAGCACGAGGGCGCCCCCGCGCAGGCGCGCGAGCTCTGCGGCGACGTCGCGGGCGTGGTAGCGGGGCGCCTGGTCCTGCTTGTAGGAGTGCTCGTGCTCCTCGTCCACCACCACGAGGCCGAGGTCGGCCATGGGCGCGAACAGCGCCGAGCGAGCGCCCACCACGACGCGGGCCTCGCCGGAGCGGATGCGCTCCCACTGCTCGCGGCGCTCGCCGGTGGAGAGCCTCGAGTGCAGGATGGACACCGTGTCACCGAAGCGGCTGCGGAACCGGCCCACGGTCTGGGCCGTGAGCGAGATCTCGGGCACGAGCACCACGGCGCCCCTCCCCTGCCCGAGCACCCGCTCGATGGCCGAGAGGTAGACCTCCGTCTTGCCCGACCCCGTGACGCCGTCCACGAGCACCACGCCGCCGGAGCCGTCGGCCACGGCGGCGTCCACGGCGTCGAGGGCCTGCACCTGGCCGTCCGACAGGCGCTCCGGATGGGCGGCCCGGGCGCTGGAGAGCGTGGTGGCCGGTCCCTGGGTGCGGCGGCCCTCCACCACCACGACGCCCTTCTTGGCCAGCGCCGTCACGGCCCCCTGGGCTCCCGGCACCACGGCCTTGAGCTCGGCGAGGCGCTGCGGCCCCTCGGCGAGGGCGGCGAGGAGCTCGCGCTGGCGCACGGCGTTCCTGCGCGGCTCGTACCCGTCCGCCCCCTCGCCCAGGCGCACCCAGCGGTCGTCGGCGGCCTTGACCTGCTCGTTGACGAGGCGCCAGGGCCCCGAGCCGTCGTCGCGCACCACCTTGACCGTCTGGCCCGGCGGCAGGAGGAGCCTCAGGCAGGAGGCCGGGGGTGCGGCGTACTCGTGGGCCATCCAGAGGGCGAGCCGTGCCGCCACCCCGTCGAAGGCCGGGGCGGCGAGCACCTCCTCGACGTCGCGCACCTTGGCGGGGTCGACACCGGCCGGGGGCTCCTCGTCCATGGCCACCACGTAGCCCACGGCGGAGCGGCCCGAGAAGGTGACGAGCACCGTGGCACCCACGTCCACCTGCCCGGCGAGGCGGTCGGGCACCCGGTAGTCGTAGGGCTCCGTGAGGGCGCGGGTGGGGATGTCGAGGACGACGGAGGCGAAGGGCACGGGCTCTCCCTGGGGCCGGGGCTGGCAGGACCATCCAGTGTAGCCCCACCGAGCCGTTTGGCAGGAAGCGCCACGAAGGCGGCGCACCTGTCGGCGGGCACCCTTGGCGACACGCCTGTCGGCGCCTGTGTCGACGCCCCTGTCGACCGGCGCACCTATCGGAAATCGCGGTTTCGGACCGCCGCGGCCCGGGCGCCCCGGCTCAAGGCGGCTTGAAACCGCGATTTCAGGCCGTTCCGGGCCGTCCGATGGCGACAGCCCCGTCCGCGACCGCGATTTCAGGCCGCCCGGTGGCGACGGTCCCCGTCGGAAGCCGCGGTTTCAGACCCCCCGGCCGCCCGCGATGCCCCCCCCACGGAAAAGGCCGCAACCTCCCCGAACCATCGTCGGGGCGGCCGCGGCCCGTTGTAGAGCGACCGGCGTCCGGTCGCCGGATCGCCGTGGGGCTACTCGGTGAGGGCGGCCACGGCGGCCTTGAGCTCGTCGGCCTTGTCGGTGGCCTCCCAGGTGAAGTCGGCGTCCTCGCGGCCGAAGTGGCCGTAGGCAGCGGTCTTGCGAAAGATCGGGCGGCGCAGCTTGAGGTCGCGGATGATGGCGCCGGGGCGCAGGTCGAAGACCTCCTTGACGGCCTGCTCGATCACGGCGTCGGGCACCACGCCGGTGTCATGGGTGTCCACCAGAACGGAAATGGGGTAGGCCACGCCGATGGCGTAGGCGAGCTCCACCTCGCAGCGCTTGGCGAGGCCGGCGGCCACCACGTTCTTGGCCACCCAGCGGGCGGCGTAGGCGGCGGAGCGGTCCACCTTGGTGGCGTCCTTGCCCGAGAACGCGCCGCCGCCGTGGCGGCCCATGCCGCCGTAGGTGTCGACGATGATCTTGCGGCCGGTGAGGCCGGTGTCGCCCATGGGGCCGCCCACCACGAAGCGGCCGGTGGGGTTGACGTAGATCTCGGCATCGGACCAGTCGATGCCCTCGCCGTCGAGCACCGGGGCGATGACGTGCTCGATCATGTCGTGCTTGATGACGTCCATGGACTCCACCAAGGGGTCGTGCTGGGTGGAGAGGACCACGGCGGTCACGGCCTTGGGCTCGTCGTCCTCGTAGCGCACGGTGACCTGGGTCTTGCCGTCGGGGCGCAGGTAGGACACGGTGCCGTCCTTGCGCACCTTGGCCAGGCGCTCGGAGAGGCGCTGGGCCAGGTGGACCGGCATGGGCATGAGGGTCTCGGTCTCGTCGGTGGCGTAGCCGAACATCATGCCCTGGTCGCCGGCGCCGATGCGGTCCTCGAGCTCGGCGGCCTCGCCGCGCTGGGCGCCGTAGGACTCGTCCACGCCCATGGCGATGTCGGGGGACTGCTCGTGAATCATGTTGATGACGCCGCAGGTGTCGGCATCGAAGCCGTAGGCGGGGTCGTCGTAGCCGATCTCGCGGATGACGTCGCGGGCGATGTGCTGCACGTCCACGTAGGCCTGGGTGCGGATCTCGCCGGCCACGAGCACGGTGCCGGTGGTGACGAAGGTCTCGCAGGCGCAGCGGACGGCGTCCACGTTCGCGTGGCGCCCCGACGGGGAGACGTAGCCCTTGGCCTCGAGGTCGGCCTCCTTGGCGAGAATGGCGTCGAGGATGGCGTCGGAGACCTGGTCGCAGATCTTGTCGGGGTGCCCCTCGGTAACGCTCTCGGAGGTGAAGTAATGGGTCTCAGTGGCCATAGAGTCTCCTTTGCGGCGCCATGCCGCGTTGTGCGGCGAAAACAGTCCCCACGTTATTACCCCGGGGGGAGTGGAACAATCCGGAAAAATCGCCTCGATGGTCCCCCGCGGGCCCCCAAGGCCAAAAGAGCGTAGCGCCACCGGGAATCCGGGGCAAAGGGCCGCGGCAGCTGGCATACAAGCGGACCCCTCCCCCGCCTCCGGGACGGGACGGGCCATACTGGGGATTTTCGGGACGGCCCTGCAGACCCTCGACCTTCCATGGGGAGACGCGTGCACAACATACTTCTGATATTCAAGCGGGACCTCGTCCGCATCCTCAAGAACCCGGTGGCCCTCGTGGTCACCCTGGGGGTGGCGGTGATTCCGGCCCTCTACGCGTGGTTCAACATCCTGGCCAACTGGGACCCCTACGAGAACACCGGCACGATCGCCGTGGCCGTGGCCAACGAGGACGCCGGCGCCGACGTGGAGGGCCAGGGCCACGTGGACGTGGGCCAGGCCGTGGTGGACGCCCTCAAGGACAACCACAAGCTCGGGTGGACCTTCGTGGACCGCGACGACGCCCTCTCCGGCGTGGACTCTGGCCGCTTCTACGCCGCCATCGTGATTCCCGAGGACTTCTCGGCAGACCTGGCCTCGGTGGTCACCGGCAGGCTCGACCGCCCCAGGCTGGAGTACTACGTCAACGAGAAGCTCAACGCGGTGGCCCCCAAGGTCACCGACTCGGGGGCCTCCACGGTGGAGAGCACCGTCAACGAGCAGTTCGTCTCCACCGTGACCGACGTGGTCACCGAGAAGGCCAAGGCCCTGGCCGGGGACGTCACCCAGGGCACCCAGGGGGCGGCCGACAGCGCGTCGGCGAGGATCCGTGAGGCCAGGGGCGACCTGGAGGCCATCGGCGGCCTCGTGGACAAGACCCGCACCACCTGCACGTCGGCGCAGGCCGCGGCCACCGACGCCCAGGGGGTCCTGGACAGGCTCTCCTCCACCGTGGCGGGCTCCTCCGACACCCTCGGCTCCGCCCTCTCGCAGCTCGGCGAGGCCAGGGACCAGGCCCGCACCCTCTCCTCCCGCCTGGACGACGCCCTCGTGGGCGGCGCCACCACCATGGCCGGCATCTCGTCGACGGCCTCCCACGACATCGGCGCCCTCGCGGGCGACATCGGCGGCGCCCAGGCCACGGTTGACTCGGCCGCGGCCCAGCTGCAGTCGGCCCAGGACAGCCTCTCCCAGGCGAAGCAGCGCCTCGACCAGGCCGTGGCCGACCTGCCCGTGGACGGCCCCCTCGGCGACCGCGTCGCCGAGCTCAAGCAGCGCCTCCAGGAGCAGTCCGGCCGCATCCAGGCCCAGCTCGACGCCCAGCAGGAGGCCCTGGACCGGCTCTCGAAGCTCTCTGACGCCGTGAAGAACGCCACGTCGGCGGCCGACTCCGGCGCCCAGGGGGTCAACGACGCCGTGAAGGGGGCCGCCGACGGGCTCCTCGACACCCGGGAAGCGCTCTCCCGCGACTCCCTGCCCCAGGCGGGGCAGGCCCTGGACGACTTCGCCGGGGCCGGCTCGTCGCTCCAGGGGGTCCTCGCCTCCCTCTCCACCTCCATCGAGGGGGCCAGGGGGTCCCTGGGCCAGCTCGTCGCCACCGTGCAGGAGGCCGACGGCGCCCTCGGCAACACCCGCGAGGCCCTCGACGGGGCCATGGGCACCCTCGACTCCCTCTCCGCCGACCTCGCGGCCGTGACGAGCTCCGAGGCCTTCTCATCCCTGAAGGAGCTCACCGAGGTGGACTCCGGGCGCCTCGCCGACTTCATGGGGTCGCCGGTGGCCATCGAGCAGAAGGCGGTCTTCCCCGTGGCCAACTACGGGTCCGGCGTGACCCCCTTCTACACCGACCTCGCCCTCTTCGTGGGAGGGTTCGTGCTCGTGTCCATCTACAAGCTCGAGGTGGACCGCGAGGGCATCGAGAACCTCAAGCCCTGGGAGGCCTACTTCGGCCGGTGGCTCCTGCTGTTCGTGGTGGGCGTGCTCCAGGCGCTGATCACCTGCGTGGGCGACCTCGTCCTGGGCATCCAGTGCGTGAGCCCGGCCGCCTTCATCCTCGCCGGCGTCGTGGAGTCGTTCGTCTACGTGAACATGGTCTACGCCCTGGCCGTGGCCTTCAAGCACGTGGGCAAGGCCCTCGCCGTGCTCATCGTCATCCTACAGATCCCGGGGTCGTCGGGCCTCTACCCCATCCAGATGCAGCCCGACTTCTTCCGCGCCCTCTCCCCGTGGCTGCCCTTCACCTACGGCAACAACGCCATGCGGGAGGCCATCGCCGGTTTCTACGACGGGCACTTCGGCCACGACATCCTCATGCTGCTGCTCTTTGTGGTGCCCTCGCTCCTGGTGGGCGTGGTGCTCAGGCGCTACCTGCTCAACCTCAACCGCCTCTTCGACGCCAAGCTCCGCGACACCGACCTCATGATCTGCGAGCGCACCGAGCCGCCCGAGGCCCACTTCCGCCTCTCCACCCTGCTCAAGGCCGCCCTCGACTCAGAGTCCTACCTCAAGGTCTTCAACGAGCGCTGCACCTGGTTCAACCGCCACTACCAGCGCATGGTCCACGTGGGCTTCCGCTGCCTGGTGCTGTGCTCCACGGTGCTGCTCGTGCCCATGTTCGCGGCGGGGCCCGAGGTCAAGTTCACCGTCCTGGTGATATGGATCTGCGCAATCCTGGCACTCATCGCCTTCCTCGTGGTGGTGGAGTACCTCCACGAGCGCATGAACGAGAAGACCGACCTCACGTCGCTGCCCCACGACCGGCTCCTCGAGATGGTGGGAGAGAGCCTCGACCGCGAGGTGGCCCCCATCGCCCCGTTCTCCCGGATGGGGTGGCCCAAGGGGCGCCTGGAGCAGCTGCTCAAGGACGCCAGGGCGGACGAGCGCAGGGACGGCGACGGACCGGCGGAAGACGACCGCGGGAGAGGGGGTGACGGGCGATGAGGAAGGTCTGGAAGCTCTTCTGCCTCGACGTTCGCCACGCCACCATGAACGTCATCGCCGGCATCGTGTGCATCGGCCTGATCATCGTGCCGTCGCTCTACGCGTGGTTCAACATCGCCGGCAGCTGGGACCCCTACGCCAACACCAGGAACGTCAAGGTGGCCGTGGCCAACACCGACGAGGGCTACACGAGCGACCTCATGCCCATGGACATCAACGTGGGCGAGAAGGTGACGAACGCCCTGCGGGAGAACGACCAGATCGGCTGGGTCATCACCGACAAGGACGACGCCATGGGCGGCCTCGAGGCGGGCACCTACTACGCGGCCATCATCATCCCGCCGGACTTCTCCCGCAACCTCCTCGGCGTGCTCGACGACGACGCCGCCAAGCCCACGCTGGAGTTCTACAGCAACGAGAAGGAGAACGCCATCGCCAACGTGGTGACCGACAAGGCCTCGGGGGCCCTGCGCGAGCAGATCGACACCACCTTCGTGGAGACCGTGGGCAGGATCGGCACGTCGGCCCTGGGGTCGCTCTCCGACTACCTGGACTCCGACGCCATCTCCTCCCTGGCCCAGAGGCTGCGCGCCAGCGTGGGGACCACGGCCGACTCCCTCGACCGCACGGCCTCCGACGCCCGCGCCTACGCCTCCCTGGTGGGCTCGGCCTCGTCGCTGCTCTCCGGGGCCCAGGGGCTCCTCGACACCACGGCCCCCGAGGGGGCCTCCATCCCCCAGGCGCTCTCCCAGGCCGCCTCGGGGGTCCGCTCGGCCGACGACGCCCTCGGGTCGGCCGACTCCGCCATCGAGGACGCCCTCTCCGGCTCCGCCGACTCCCTGGACGCCGTCTCCGCCAAGATCGACGCCGCCTTCGCCGACGCCGGCGACAAGACCCAGACGGTCGCCGACGGCCTCGACGCCGCTGCCGGCACGGCCCAGGAGCGCAAGGAGGCCGTGGACGCCCTGGTGGAGGGCTTCACCGCCCAGAGGGACCAGCTCCAGTCCATCCGAGACGCCCTCGACCAGGCGGCCTCGTCCGACGGGTCGGTCACCGAGCCGGAGCGGGCCGCCCTGGCCGCCGTGGACCGCGCCATCGCCGCGGCGGAGCGGGCCCTCTCGTCGCTCTCGTCGGCCTCACAGACCCTGGGGGACCTGGGCGGCTCCCTCACCGCCACCGCGTCCGACCTGCGCCAGGGCGCCACCGACGCCGCAGGGGCCAAGGAACGCCTCGACGGCATCGTGGGCCAGGCCAAAGACGCCGTGAAGGGGGCGGACACCACCTACGGCGACACCCTCGGCCGCTCCCTGGCGTCGCTCGCCTCGGCCGTGGACGGGGCCAGCGCGGACGCCTCGGCCGTCCAGGGCTCCCTGGACGACTCCATGGAGAGCCTCTCGGCGGTGTCGGGCCAGGCCGCCTCGGACCTCTCCTCCATCCGGTCGGAGCTCTCCGGGGCCGCCGACGACCTCGCCGCGAGCGCCTCGGACCTCAGGGACCTCCAGGGCCGCATCGACGCGGCCCTCGCCTCGGGCGACATGGACCAGCTCCGCCGCATCCTCGGCGGCGACCCCGCGACCCTGGCCGCCTTCCTCTCGGCCCCGGTGGAGCTGGAGCGAAACGCCGTCTACCCCGTGGCCAACAACGGCAGCGCCATGGCCCCCTTCTACACCACCCTCGCCCTCTGGGTGGGGTCGCTCATCCTCGTGGTCATCGTCAAGGTGCAGCCGAGCGAGCGTGAGCTCGCCGAGGTGGGCGGCGCCAGGCTCTGGCAGGCCTACTTCGGCCGCATGGGCGTCTTCGTGCTGCTGGCGCTCCTCCAGGCGGCCCTGGTGTGCGCCGGCGACCTCTTCTACCTACAGATCCAGTGCGTCCACCCCGGCCTCATGTTCCTGGCGTGCTTCGCCTGCGCCTTCGTGGACGTCAACATCATGTACGCCCTCACGGTGTCGTTCGGCGACGTGGGCAAGGCCATCGCCGTGTTCCTCCTGGTGATCCAGGTGGCCGGCTCCGGCGGGACGTTCCCGCCCCAGATGCTGCCGGGCCCCTTCCAGGCGGCCTACCCGTTCCTGCCGTTCGTCCAGGCCATCCAGCTCATGCGCGGCGCCGTGGCCGGGGTCTACGGCATGGACTACCTGTGGCACATGCTGGCGCTGCTGGCCTTCATCGTCCCGTCGGTGGTGCTGGGCCTCTTCCTGCGGCGCCCCCTCATCCGCCTCAACGAGTGGATGGAGCACCAGCTGGCCTCGACGAAGGTGATGTGAGGGGAGCCGCGGCGCCCAGGGGCCGTAGTACCATGGGTTGGCATTGCACCCCGTGTTAGGAGCAGTTTTGAAAGACACAGCCGTCCGCGTCCGATTCGCGCCGTCCCCCACCGGCAAGCTCCACGTGGGAGGGGCGCGCACCGCGATCTACAACTGGGCCTTCGCCCGGGCCAACCACGGCACCTTCATCCTGCGCATCGACGACACCGACCCGGCCCGCTCCACCAAGGAGAACGAGGGCGTCATCCTGCGGGCCATGCGCTGGCTGGGCCTGGACTGGGACGAGGGCCCCGGCGTGGGCGGCGACCACGGCCCCTACAAGCAGGCCGAGCGCCTGGACATCTACCGCGAGGCGGCCGAGAGGCTCGTGGCCGAGGGCCGCGCCTACCCGTGCTTCTGCACGCCCGAGCAGCTGGAGGCCGACCGCGAGGCCGCCCGCGAGCGCAAGGACCCCTTCCAGGGCTACCAGGGCCGCTGCCGCGACCTCGACCCCACCGAGGCCCGGCGCCGCGTCGAGGCCGGCGAGCCCCACGTGCTTCGCATCAAGGTGCCCCGCGACCGCGGCGACGTGGTGGTGCGCGACGCCGTCCACGGCGAGGTGACCTTCAACGCCCGCGAGCTCGACGACTTCGTCATCGTACGCTCCGACGGCACCCCCACCTACAACTTCTGCACCGTGGTGGACGACGCCCTCATGGGCATCACCCACGTCATCCGCGGCGACGACCACCTGTCCAACACCCCGCGCCAGGTCATGGTCTACGAGGCCCTCGGCTACCCCGTGCCCGAGTTCGCCCACATCTCCATGATCCTGGGCGCCGACGGCAAGAAGCTCTCCAAGCGCCACGGCGCCACCTCCGTGGAGGAGTACCGCGACGCCGGCTACGACCCCGAGGCCTTCGTGAACTACCTGGCCCTGCTCGGCTGGTCCCTCGACGGCGAGACCACCATCGTGCCGCGCGAGGTGCTGGCCCGGGAGTTCTCCCTCGACCACGTGTCCAAGAACCCGGCTACCTTCGACCCGGCCAAGCTCGACTGGATCAACGGGCGGTACTACGAGGCCATGGACGACCTCGAGTTCGCCCGCCGCGTGCTCGAGCCCGCCCTCGTGGCGGCCGGCCGCGAGGAGCGCGGCTGCGTGGAAGCCCGGCCCGAGTGGTTCTCCACCCTCGCCGCCATCCTCAAGCCCCGCACCAAGCGCGCCTCCGACGTCGAGGGGCTGACCGCGTTCCTCTACTCCGGCGACACCCCGCAGATCGAGGAGAAGGCCTGGACCAAGGCGCTCGCCAAGGACGGCGCCGCCGAGGCCCTCGCCGCCGCCAGGGCCGCCCTGGAGGGCCTGGCCGACTTCGACGCCGGGTCCGTCGACGCCGCCCTCGAGGCCCTGCCCGAGGAGCTCGGCACCAACAAGCGCAAGTTCTTCGCGGCCGTTCGCGCGGCCGAGACCGGCTCGCTCGTCTCGCCGCCCCTGGGCGCCTCCATAGAGCTCCTGGGCCGCGCCCGCGGCCTCGCCCGCCTGGACGCCGCCATCGCCAAGGTGGCCGCCGGCTCCAGGGAGGCCTAGCCGCCATGCTGCCCAGCGCCTTCGAGGTCCTCGGCCCCGTGATGGTGGGGCCCTCCAGCTCCCACACGGCGGGCGCCCTGCGCCTGGCCCGCGTGGCCCGCGAGATCGCCCCTGGGCGGGTGTCCTCCGTGGAGTTCACGCTCTACAACTCGTTCGCCAAGACCTACCTGGGGCACGGCACCGACAAGGCGCTGGTGGCCGGCATGCTCGGCCTCGACACCGACGACGGGCGCATCCGCGACTCCTTCTCCCTGGCGGCAGAGCAGGGCCTCGCCTTCTCGTTCCGCACGTCCGACGAGGGGACGGGCCTGCACCCCAACACGGTGGACATCGCCATGGGCCTCGCCTACGGCGGGTCGCTCACGGTGCGCGGAGAGTCCGTGGGCGGCGGCCGCGTGCGTCTCTCGGCCGTGGGCGGCGTGGCCGTGGACGTGGCCGGCGAGTACCCCACGCTCTTCGTGCACCACGGGGACCGCCCGGGCGTCCTGGCGCGCCTCACGGGGGCCCTGTCGGCGGCCTCCATCAACATCGCCACCATCCGCACGTTCCGCGACGCCCGGGGCGGCGACGCCTACACCGTGGCCGAGCTCGACGAGGCCCTGCCCGCCGAGCTCGTCGCCGCCGTGGGGGCCGCCCCCGGCGTCATCTTCGCCACGTCCCTCACCATCCCCGGCGCCCTCCCCGTTGCGGCCGAGGGGCCCCAGGGGCCCGACTTCTCCTGCGGCGCCGACCTCCTCGCCCTCTGCCGGGAGCGACACGCGTCCATCGGCTCGGTCATGCGCGAGCGCGAGGCCGGCCTCGCCGTGGGCGGGGCCCGGGCTGCCGACGAGACCATGGGCCGGGTGCGCCGGGCCATGGAGGTCTCCGTGCGCGCCACCGTGGAGCGCCCCGAGCGCTCCCTGGGTGGGTTCCTCCACGGCCAGGCCCGCGCCGTGGAGCGCCGCTCGGGCGCCCTCGCCGCCCCGCTCCTGGGAGGCGCCCTCTCCGCCGCCGTGGCCGGCGCCATGGCGGTCCTCGAGCGCTCCGCGGCCATGGGCGTCATCGTGGCCGCCCCCACCGCGGGCTCGGCCGGCGTCGTGCCCGGCGCCCTCATCGCCTGCGCCGACGCCCTGGGGGCGCAGGAGCGGCTGGAGGGCGCCCTCTGGTGCGCCGCGGCCGTGGGTGCCGTCGTCATGGCCAACGGCAGCGTATCGGGGGCCGAGGGCGGGTGCCAGGCCGAGGTGGGCACCGCGAGCGCCATGGCCGCGGCCGGCCTCTGCCAGATGCTCTACGGCAGCCCCGAGACCTGCCTCACAGCGGCCTCCATCGCCCTCGGCAACCTCCTGGGCCTCGTGTGCGACCCGGTGGGCGGCCTCGTGGAGTTCCCGTGCCAGAACCGCAACGCCATCGGCGTGGCCAACGCCTTCACCTCGGCCCAGCTGGCGCTCTCGTCCGTGGGCTGCCCTGTGCCCTTCGACGAGGCCGTGCAGGCCATGACGCTCGTGGGAAACGCGCTGCCGGTGAGCCTCCGCGAGACCGCCCAGGGGGGCCTTGCCGCCTGCCCGAGCGCCTGCGCTGCCTGTGGCTCCTGGGACTGAAGCCCCTGATACACCGCTCCGGCGGCCCGATGCGGCGGCAGGCGCTCTTTGGGTAGGGACCTACCCAGACAAGCCCCGAACCCGGAGAGGAGCCGCCCGTGCCACCGGTCCCCCACACGCCGCCAAAGACGGGAGACGCCCCCGACGTCCTGGACTACGCCACCAAGGGCCAGGCCGTCGCGGCGCTCGAGGCCTGGGAGCAGGGGCGCGCCGTCCCCGAGGGCGGCCGGGCCCCGGCGGCCCCCGGCCCCAAGGCCAAGCCCGACCGCAAGGGCGCCGTCGTGGGGGCGCTGTTCATGGCGGCCGTGTTCGCCTCGCTCCTCGTCTACATCGAGGGCAGCGGCCGGGGTCCGGCGCTCATGGACGCCCTGGGCCGGGTCCAGGCGCCCTGGGTCTGGGCCACCTTCGCCGTCATGGTGGCCTACCTGCTCTTTGGCACGCTTGCCTTCGTCACCACCGTGGCGGTGACGCCCGACGCCCCGGCGGGCTTCCTCGACCTGTGCTCGGCGGAGGCCGCCGGCACCTTCTTCGGCAACCTCACCCCGATGATGGCGGGGGCCGTGCCGGGCCAGATCTGGCGCCTGGTCAAGGGCGGTCTGGGGCTCGGCGCGGCCGGCGCAGTGCAGATCACGCGCTTCCTCATGTTCCAGACGGCCGAGATCGTGCTCGGCGGCGCGCTGCTGGCCCTCACCTGGGACCGCTTCTACGCGCAGGTGGGCGCCGTCATGTTCGTGAACCTGTTCCTGTTCGCCTTCAAGGCCGCCCAGATGGCGGTGCTGCTCGCCGCCTGCCTGTTCCCCGACTGGGTGACCAAGGTGGCCCTCTCCGCCCTGGACCTCGTGGACCGCAGGAGCCTCTTCGGCCTCCGCAGCCGCACGGAGGGCTGGCGCTCCTCCGTGAGGACGCAGGTGGCGCAGTTCTCCTCCACGTTCCGCACGGCTGTGCGCCACCGCGGCGCCATGGCCGTCATGCTCGCGTTCTCCATGGCGCAGCAGGCGTGCCTGTGGGTGTCGCCGTGGTTCGTGCTGGGGGCCTTCGGCATCCACCAGGACCCCCTCGTCACCTGCGCCGCGGGCTCCCTCGTGCAGTTCGTGGCGAGCTCCATCCCGCTGCCGGGCGGCACCGGCGGCGTCGAGGCCTCCTTCGCGCTGTTCCTGGGGCCGGTGTTCGGCTCCGCCGCCACGGCCGGCTACCTCGTATGGCGCCTCGTGACGTTCTACGGCTACACCGCGCTCTGCGGCGCGGCTACCATGGTCTCCACCAAGCCGTCCTCCCCCACCGTGCGCCAGCGGATGCGCGGGCTGGTGGAGCGACTCGGATCCTGAGGCCGCGACCGGAAAGGACCCCATGGACAGGACCCTGTACCTCTGCGGAGGCTGCTTCTGGGGCATCGAGCACCTGATGGAGGGCATGGCCGGCGTGACGTCCACCGTGGTGGGCTACGCCAACGGCGACAGGCCCGAGGACGCCGTCTACGAGCGCGTGTGCGCCGGCGGCACCGGTTTCAGGGAGTGCGTGAGCTGCACCTTCCGCGGGGGCGGAGACGTCGCACGGTCCCTGCTCTTCTCGTTCTTCTCCGTCATCGACCCCACGGCCAGGAACCGCCAGGGCAACGACGTGGGCGAGCAGTACCAGGCCGGCGTCTTCTGGGAGCCGGGCGACGGCGCCACGGAGCGAGAGGTACTCGCCGTGGCCGGCGCCGTGGCGAGAAGGCATCCAGGGTTCGCCGTGGAGCTGGGCCCCGTGGAAAGCTTCTATCCCGCCGAGGGGTACCACCAGCGCTACCTGTACCGCAACCCCGGCGGCTACTGCCACATGGCGCCGGGCCTCATCCGGGCGCTCCAGGACGGCACGGTGGACCCGGCGGAGGGGTACCGGCTGCCGTAGGCGGCCGCGCCCGCGGGCAGGTGGGCAGGCAAGGCGGGCGGGCTCGTCCGGCCTCAGCGCCTCCGGCCGCGCCTGGACACCGAGACGTTCGCCACGCGCCCCTTGCGGGTGCGGAACCGCTGCCAGCGCTGGTAGATGGAGCGGCGGTGCGACGAGCGCAGCGTGGTGAGCGGCAGCGACACGGCCGTGGGGATGAAGAACGTGATGAGGCGCCAGACGATGAACCCGGCGGCGGCCGCGCTGCCGAAGATGGGTCCGAAGAAGAGCGCGAAGCCGGCCTCGTTGCCGCCGGTGCCGCCGGGCAGGGGCACGGAGTTGCCGATCATCTGCACCATGGAGGCCGCGGCGAGGCACGTGACGAAGTCGGCGTCGCCGCCGAAGGCGCGGAGCACGAACCACGGCACGGCGTAGAATGCGAGCATCTGCCCCAGCGTCACCAGGAGCGTGAGGGCGAGGGACTCCTTGTGGCGGAACGAGTCGCGGAAGGTGCCCCCGAACGACATCACCTGGGTCTGGAGGACGTCCTCGTGGCGCTCGACGCGCTCGCGGGAGAGCCAGCCGTGGCGGCTGGCGAAGCCCAGCCCCCAGTGACCCACGCGGTTGACGAAGCGCGGGAAGAGGCACACGCAGAGCAGGCCGAGGGCCTGGGCCGTCTGGATGATGAAGACGACGATGTTGACGAAGACGATGTCGCCGTAGGTCTCGAGGAAGAAGTCGAACCGCAGGAGCAGCAGGACAGCGGCCACGACGACCTCGCCGGCCTGGTAGATGACGAAGCGCGTGAGCTGCGTGGCGGAGGCCTCGCCCACGTCGAGGCCGGCCTGTGTGAGGCGGAAGATCTGGGCCGGCATGGTGCCCGTGCTCATGGGCGTGAGATTGCCGAAGAGCACGCCGTTGGCCTCCACGGACATGCAGTCGCGCAGGCCCAGGGGGCTGTCGGGGTCGATGTAGGCCGCCAGCACGAAGGCCAGGGACCCGAAGGCGAAGTTGAGCCCCATGACGAGGAGCCCGGCCACGAACCAGCCGGCCTCGGCGTTGTGAAGCGCGCGGACGAACTCGTCGAACTGCCCCGAGACCACGATCCAGAGCATATTGGCGGCGAGCACCGCCGCCATGAACAGGGCGCCCTTGCGGGCCTTCGCCTTGTCGCGGCTCTCCTCCTCGCCCACGCGGGTGCGCGGGCCCGCGTGGGACCCCTTGGGCCTGGGGGCGGGCTTGGCGGCGGCCTTGGAACCGGCCTTGGCCTTCTTGGGGGCGCGGTGGGCGGCGCCGGCCACGCCGATGCGGAGGCCCTTGGGCTTGGCGCGGCGGGCGGTCTCGTCGGCGGGGCGGGCACCGGGAGCCTGAGAGGCGTGTTCGGCGGGCTCGGCGTTCCCCGCATCAGCCCCGTCGACGTCGAAGAAGCCCAGGGCGTCCTCCAGCGGCTGCTCCGCGGCCTCGAGGGCCTGGGGCGCGGGGCCGTCGGCGGGGAGCTCCAGGCCGTCCACGTCCACGACGGGGTCGACGGGGCGGTCCTGGGGGGCGTCGGCGGAAGACGCGGTGTCGACCCCGTCGCGACGTCCCTCGTCCATACCCCCCCCTCTCCGACGGCATTCCTCAAGCTCATTCTGATGGTTATACCTGAACCGCCGCGCGCCCTGACGCTGTGCCGTGCGCTCCACGGGAAAAGCGGGGCCAGCAGGGCGGCAGGCATGGACGAACTGCCGCGAGACAAAAACGCGGGCCCCAGAGGGACCCGCGGTCACGTTTGGTAGCCCGTACCAGATTCGAACTGGTGATCTCCGCCTTGAGAGGGCGGCGTCCTGAACCGCTAGACGAACGGGCCGTATGTGAGGGCCGCCGGAGCGACCCGTAGTGCGTGGTAGCCCGTACCAGATTCGAACTGGTGATCTCCGCCTTGAGAGGGCGGCGTCCTGAACCGCTAGACGAACGGGCCGTAGGGGATGGCTGGGATGGAGAGAATCGAACTCCCATTGACGGAACCAGAATCCGCTGTCCTGCCGTTAGACGACATCCCAATATCCCTGTGCGCCGATTGCTCGGCGCGAGTAGTTACATTAACGCAATGCCCTGGGCCGTGCAACCCACAATCGCGACGAATTTGCCACCGGCCCGTTTCCGCGGCTTGGGGAGGTCAGACGGGGGTCCGTCGCAGCCCGCTCCCCTACCCGCGCGCCGGCAGCCTCGGCGACAGCAGCCACGTGGCGCCGAGGACCACGGCCGTGGGGACCGCCCACCCCAGGCCCACGCCGGCCAGGGGCAGCCAGTCGAGCACGGTGGGCGCGCCGGGGGCCAGGACCCCACATGCGGCCTGGGCCACGCCCAGCACCGCGGCGCACCCCACGGCCGCCGGCCAGCACCACGGCCGCCGGTCGAACGCCCCGGCGCCGAAGGCCATGAGCACGAGCACGATGGCCGGCGGGTAGAGCGCCTCGAGCAGGGGCACGGAGAGCGCGAGGATCTGGGTGAGCCCCACGTTGGACACCACGCAGGAGAACGCGGCGAACGCGGCCGCCCACGCCACGTAGGTCACGCGCCCCAGACGGTGGGCGCCGGGCTCCGGGGAGCCGGCGCCGCAGGTCTCGAAGAAGTACGTGCCGCAGCAGCTCACGAGGCCCACGCAGACGTTGAGGCACGCGAGCAGGAAGATGGCGGCCACGAGGGCCACGCCGGCCGTGCCGAAGTGCCCGTAGGCCGCGGCCGTGAGCACCTCGGCGCCGTTGGACGCGCCGGGCGCCACGGTGCCCATAGTGGCCCCGAGAAACGAGAACGCGCAGTAGATGACCGCCATGAGGGCGCCGGCGCCGAGGCCCGCCAGGGAGACCTCGCGGGCCTGGGCGCCCCTGTCGGCCACGCCGAGGGACCTCAGGTTCTCGGCGACCACGAGGCCGAAGGTCATGGCCGCCAGGAGGTCCATGGTCTGGTAGCCGGTCACGAAGCCGTCCACGGCGGGAGACGCCGCGTACGTCGCCTGCACGGGCCCCGGCACGCCGAGCGGGTCCACGAGACTCGCCACGGCGAGGACGGCGATGAGGGCCACGAGGGCCGGGCCCGTCACCCTGCCGAGGAACCGCGAGAGGCGCCCCGGGCGGAGCGCCATGGCGAAGGCCACGGAGAAGAACGCCACCGAGAAGACGAGCTGGGGCACGGCCTTGGAACCGTCGGGCAGGAGCGGCGAGAGCATCTCGAAGGCCGTGGAGCTCGTGCGCGGGATGGCCAGCAGCGGGCCGATGGAGAGGTAGACCAGGGCCACGAACACGGCCGAGAAGCGCGCCGAGACCCTGCCGGCGAGCGCCCGGGCGTCGCCCGCCAGGGCCACGGCCACCACGGCGAGGACCGGCAGCCCGATGCCCGACACCAGAAACCCCACGGTGGCCGGCACGGCGGCCGTGCCGGCCTGGAGGCCCAGCAGCGGCGGGAGGATGAGGTTGCCCGCGCCAAAGAACATGGAGAACAGCATGAGGGCCACGACGAGCCGCGCCCTCCCGTCGAGCGGTCGGACGGGGCTCGGGCTAGACTCTGGACGCTGTCCCATGGGCTCTCCTCGCGGATATGCAAAACGGCCGGTGCCGGGTGTGTACCCCCGGCACCGGCCGCCGTTTCCCTTAAGGGACACCCCGTGGGGCCCCTAGGCCTTTCCACCGTCCCGGCGCTCGGCCTCGATGGCCGCCATGACCTGGGCCATGACGTCCGTGGAACCCAGGTCCTCGGGGATGAGGAGCGTCGAGGAGCCCTTCTCGGCGAACTTCTCGAGCATGCCCAGGCGCTGGGTGAACATGAGCAGCATGTTGGCCTCGTTGCTGGAGAGGCCCGACTCCTGGATGGTGGAGAGCGAGCGCGCCAGGCCCTCGGCGATGGCGATGCGCTGCTGGGCGATGCCCTCGCCCTGGATCTTCATGGACTCGGCGTCGGCCTGGGCGGCGATGACGGAGCGTGCCTTGGCGGCCTCGGCCTCGTTGGTGGCGCTCACGCGGTCGTTGGCCGTGGTGATGATGCGGTTCATGGACGCCTGGACGTCGGCCGGGAGCTTGATGGAGGTGATGAGCGTGGTCACGATGGCGTAGCCGTAGCCCACCATCTTCTCCTTGACGTCCTCGCCGATGGCACTCGCGATGGCGTCCTTCTCGGAGAAGACGGTCTCGAGGTCGCGGGTGGGAATCTGGGAGCGCAGGGCGTCCGCGAAGTAGTCCTTTATCTGTCCCACGGGGTCGGCGAGGGTGTAGACCGACTTGTAGATGCCGGACTCCCGGACGTCGGCGCAGGGCTCCTGGTCCACCCGGTACTGGATGGCCACCTCGAGGCCGATGGTGACGTTGTCCTTGGTCTTGGCGTCGTAGTCCAGGTGGAGGTCCTGGGTCATGAGCGAGACGTCGTGAGCCGTCTCCACCACCGGGACGAGGAGGTTGAGACCCGGCCGCAGCACGCGGTTGAAGCGGCCGAAGCGCTCCACGACGGCCACGTGCTGCTGCCTCACCACGACCACCGAGGCGAAGAGCGCCCCCACGGCGGCGACGAGGAGCACGATGGGCAGGATGCGGTCGAACAACAGCATGGCCAATCCAATCTTTCGGGCCCGCGCGGGGCCTATCCTTTGAGGTAGAGGTCCCTGGGGACGAGCCGCGACTGCCACAGGCTCGAAAGGCCGTGGAAGATGCGCCGCTCGTCGTGGTCGGTGAGGCCGTTCTCGGCGAGCTGGATGAGGCGCTGCACGAGCGTGGTCATGGGGGTGCCGTAGACCTCCGCCTCCCAGCCGAGGGTACGAAGCTGCCAGTAGGCCATGCGGACGTCCTCCTCGGTGCGGCCGTCCACGAGCAGGGCGCTCGCCCGCCCGAAGGCGTCGGCGTCGTAGAAGACGCCCTTGACGAAGGCGGCGAGGGCGGCGGCGAGTCGGGGCGGCATGGAGTCGGCGTCGCGCATCTCGACGATGCCCTTGAGGCGCACCGTGGGGAACACCATGGACAACATGTGCGCGACCTCGCCCCCGGAGAGGTCGCGCATGGCCATGATGTCGGCCTCGGTGGCGGAGCAGGTGGAGATTGTGAGGCCGTGGTCGTCCGTGAACAGGATGGGCCTCACGCCCATGAGCCAGTCCACGTAGGACTCCGGCGAGAAGTCCCCGTCGAACGTGCCGGGCACGACGCCGCAGCGGTCGCCGTCCACGGAGTCCCAGATGCGCGAACGCACCATGGACGGCGTGTCGCAGGGGGCGAGGCCGCGCCAGGAGCTCACGTTGTCGCAGAGGAACGAGAGGATGGGGCCCAGGGCCACGGCCAGGCGGAACTGCCCCACCATGGAGTCCTCCTCGCCGCAGTCGATGGAGACCTGGGTGGAGGCCGAGAGCCGCATCATGTCGCGGGCGTAGCGGCCCGTGCGGGAGAGGTAGGCGTCCATGAGGCGGTAGCGCTCCTTGGGGATGAGCGGCACCTCCCGGGGGTCGGCCGTCACGGGGTCGCAGCCCAGGGCCACGAGCTGCCACTCCACGCCGAGCTCGTCGCAGATGGCGAGGAACTGCTCGTCGAAGGCCTCGAGGGCGCCGAGGAGGTCCACCACGCTCGACGAGGGGCCCACGGAGGCCTCGAGCTGGCCGCCAGGCTCCAAGGAGACCGAGATGCCCACGGAGCGCCCGCAGCCCACGTCGACCGTGCCCGCGTAGCCGAAGACCCTGCCGTCCACGAGGACACGCTCGTCTGGCGAGAAGTAGCGCTGCCAGCGCTCGAGGAGCGTGGAGATGCCGAGGACGTCGTCGAAGGCCACGCGGGTGCCGGTGACGGGGTCGATGACGATGCGCTCGAGCTCGAGGCCGAGCGTGCGACCATCCTCGGGGCGCCTCGTCCGGGACCTCCCGCCTACGACGGAGCAGAGGGCGGTACGGTTCCTCTCCAGCCTATCGGCCTCGGCGGCGGTGTAACGGGGTTCGCCCATGGAGCACCTTTCGACGCAGGGCAAGGGGCGGCATCCGATCCGCCACGTGCAAGGCCAGTGTACCCCCTCTCCGGAATTCGGTGAAGGGTCTAAGGTTTTCCGCAAACGGATGAATCATCCCCATGTTCCTCGATCCAACGGAGCAGCTCGTCGCGCCCAGGCCCCACCTCGCCCCGGTGCACGGCGTCGAGGGCCGCACGGAGCGCCCGGCCCACGGCCGGGCCCGGGGGCAGGCCGAGCGCCCCCATGACGTCCGCGCCCGAGACCGCGAGGTCGGAGGGCCTGAGGGGCACGCCGGCGGTCAGGAGGGCGCGGCCGCGGGCCTCGAGGGCGTCCACCTCCACGGCGTAGCCGCGGTACGCGGGCGCCTTGCCGGCGGCGTCGGCGCGCTTGAGAGCCATGAGCTCGAAGAAGAGGCCCGGCGCCATGGCCGGGGCCAGGCGGTCGAGGTCGCGGAGGATGGAGGTCACCGAGCGGTCGTCGTCCGCGACGGGCCGGTCGTGCAGGCGCACGAGGGCCAGGGCGGGCACCGCCACGGCGCGCGGCACGGCGAGCCTCGCCATGACCTCCCGCGCGATGTCGCGGCTCCGGGCCGGGTGGCCGAAGAAGTGGGCGGTGTCCTCGGGGCCGTAGGTGAGGCGGTCGGGCTTACCCACGTCGTGGAGCAGCGCGGCCCACCGCAGGTGCTCGGTGGCCGTGCCGCCCGTGTAGACCTCGACGTAGTCCATGACGCGAGCCACGTGGCCCAGGACGTCCATGGAGTGGTAGGGCGTGCGCTGGGGGAACCCGTCCATGGCGGCGAGCTCGGGCACGGCACAGAAGAGCGCGGGCCGCTGGGTGCGGAGCGCCCCTCCCCCGCGGCCGGTGGCGAGCAGAGCCCGGAGCTCGGACCCGATGCGCTCGCGGCTCACGTGCCGGAGGCCCGGAGCGTGGGCGTCCACGGCGGCCTGGGTGGCCGGCTCCACCGAGAAGCCGAGCCGCGCCGAGAACCGCACGGCCCGAAGCACCCTGAGGGCGTCCTCGGCCATGCGGGCGTCCGGGTCGCCCACGGCCCGCACGAGGCCGCGGGCGAGGTCGTCGCGACCCCCGAACGGGTCGCGCAGGCCCCTCTCCGGGTGCCACGCCATGGCGTTGACGGTGAGGTCCCGGCGGGCGAGGTCGTCGTCCACGGAGTCCACGAACCGCACGGCGTCCGGGTGGCGGGCGTCGCTGTAGGCGCCGTCCACGCGGTAGGTGGTCACCTCCACGGGCACGCCCCCCACGACGGCCGTCACGGTGCCGTGGGCCGTGCCCGTCTCCACCACGGGGATGCCGGCCGCGCGCAGGGCGCGGGCGCCGTCCTCCCAACGGGCGCTCGTGGCGACGTCGACGTCGTGGACGGGGCGGCCGAGGAGGGAGTCCCTCACCCAGCCGCCCACGACCCACGCGCTGTGGCCGGCGTCCTCGAGGGTGCGCAGGACGAACCCGGCCTCCGGAGGGGCGGCGAGGCCGTCGGGCGACCGGAGGCGGGGGGCGTCAGGCAAGGGAGCCCATGGGGTCCCAGGGCGCGAGCACGATCGCCTCGGCGCCGTCCATGACGGAGCGCTCCTCGTCGGTGAGGTAGCGACGGTCCACGACCACCTGGTAGACGTACTGGTCGAACCAGTCGTCGGTGATGGTGTCGAAGCCCTCGCGGCCGTGATCCTTGCCCCAGGAGTTCTCGACCTTCCAGACCTCGGGGCGCCCCTCGGCGTCGAGGCGCACGCCCTCGAGCACCATGGCGTGGGTCATGACGGACTCGCCGTAGTCCAGCCGCTCCTCGCGGTCCATGCAGCCCTCCACCGCAAAGCCGAAGAGCTCGTCCACCTGCAGGGCGCCGCAGGACATGATGCCCTCGTCGCGCACGTAGCTCTGGGCCACGTCGCACCCGAACCACACGGGGCGGCCGTCGCGGAGCTGCGCCACGGCGAGCTCCTTGAGGCGGGACATGGGGAGGTTGAGGTAGCGCACGCCGCCGTCCTCCACGACGTTGCCGAGACGGTCGACGGTGAAGGCGTGCATGAGGGGCTTGTCGGCGGTCTCGGCGTTGATGCACGAGACGAGGGCGTCCACGTCCATCTGCACCACGTCGGAGAAGAACTCGCGGGGCGTGTAGGTGCCGTGCAGCACGAGCCTGCCGTCCTTGTCGCGCAGGCGCACCTCGAAGCTCGCGGGCGGCTCCCCGAGGCAGGTGACGAGCATGGAGTGGACGTCGGCCATCATGGCCCGGCGCAGGCCGTCAAGCTCGGCGGCGTCGGCGCCCTCCCCGTGGGCCCGGCGCAGGCGCATGGCGCAGCCGCGCAGGTAGCGCGTGAGGTAGCGGTCGAGCTCGGACGTGTTGCGGGAGCAGGCGGTCTCGGGCATGGCCTCCTTGGTCACCACGCCGTACTTCTTGACGATGGAGCGGAACATGTCCCACTGGCCGCCGTCGGCCACGGGGTCCTGAAGCAGGTACGACACGAGACGGCCGTCCAGGGGCTCGTCGACGGTGTCGATCGCGTTCACGAGGAACCAGTTGGCCTTCTCGAGCTTGTCGAAGAAGAGCGGGTAGCTCTGGGAGAGCTCGAGGGTCTTGAGGCCGAGGCGCTCGATGACGGCCTGGCGCATGGTGTTGAGGCTCGCGAACATCCAGCAGCGCCCGGAGCGCTGCTGGTCGCAGCGGTCGCCCTGGGGGACCTCGACGTCGAAGCCCATGGCGTTGGCGGCCACACCCTCGGGGACCCGGGCGGCGGCGCGGATGCCCACGGAGGTGACGGCGTTCTTGGCCACGACGTTGGCGCGCTCGCGGGAGAAGCGGGCGAGCCAGGCCTCGCGGTCCTGGGCGGTGACGGAGTCGGCAGGTACGTGTGCCATGGGATACCTCTCTCGAAGCCGGGGTTTCGCCCATCCAGCGTAGCACCGGGCAGGGGGGCGCGGCCGTTGGGGATACACTGGGAGCCGTGACCGAAGGCACGGGAGCGAACGAGGAGGGGCCATGGCGCCACAGGGAACGGGCACGGTGCGGAACGTCGTCTTCGACATGGGCGGGGTGCTCCTGAGGTGGGAGCCCGAGGTCTACGCCCGCAACGTGACGGACAACGACGAGGACGCGGGGCTGGTGCTCGAGGCCCTCTTCAAGGGGAGCGCCTGGACCCTCTCCGACGCCGGCGTGTTCGGCCCCGAAACGGTGCTCATGGAGGCCTGCCACGCCCTACCGGAGCGCCTCCACGGCGCGGCGGCCGAGGCCCTCCGGCGCTTCCCCTCCATGCAGGCCGTGATCCCCGAGGTCAACGAGCTCGGCCGGCGCCTCAAGGAGCGGGGCTACGGCGTCTACATCCTTTCCAACGTGAGCTCGAGGTTCCGCTCGGAGCTCGCTCCGAGGATCCCGCTGTGCGACGTGGCGGACGGCGCGCTCGTCTCGGCGGAGGAGCACATGATGAAGCCTGACCCCATCATCTTCCTGCGCTTCTGCGAGCGGTTCGGCGTGGAGCCGGCCAGCTGCCTGTTCGTGGACGACACGGCGGTCAACTGCGTGGGCGCCGAGCGGGCCGGTATGCACGCCTTCCACTTCACCGGCGACATGGACGCCCTGGAGGCCGAGGTGGCCGGCCTCTCCTGAGCCCCTCCGCACGGGCCCCACGGGGAAGGCCCGCCGTCCCCGTGGGGGCGGCGGGCCTGTGTGCGAGAAGGTGCGAAGCGGGCCTGTAAGCCGGGTTCTGTAATAGACGACCATTTATCTCGAGGCCGCGTCGCCGCGGTCCTTCTCTCGCGCGCAACCCGAACGCGGGTCGGGCCAACCCATGGCGTTCCTATTTGCGCTTGCTCCGGATGGGGTTTACCAAGCCACCCCGTTGCCGGGGTGCTGGTGGTCTCTTACACCACCGTTTCAGCTTTTCCCTTAACCCTTGCGGGCCAGTGGGAGTCTTCTTTTCTGCGGCACTTTCCGTCGGATCGCTCCGCCCGGCCGTTAGCCGGCATCTTGCCCTATGGAGCCCGGACTTTCCTCACCCCCGGAGAGGGGGCGCGGCCGTCCGGCCCGCTTCGCGACCAAGCAGTATAGCATTGCACCAGACCGACGACACCCCGAGGAGCGCCCCGTGAAGACCTATCTCACCCTGAAACCCGAAACCGAGGCCGTCTTCGAGCTCGTTGACCGCAAGAGCCGCTTCATCGCCGCCCTGCGCCACGTGGAGACGGAGGCCGAGGCCGAGGGGTTCGTCGACGAGGTGCGCGCCCTCCACCACGACGCCCGCCACCACGTGCCGGCCTGGGTGCTGGCCTCGGGCAAGGAGCGCGCGAGCGACGATGGCGAGCCCCAGCGGACCTCGGGCCTCCCCTCCCTCGACGCGCTCCGCGGGGCCGGCTTGGCCGACGTCTGCGCGGTGACCACCCGCTACTTCGGCGGCACGCTCCTGGGGCCCGGCGGGCTGGTGCGCGCCTACGGCGGCGCCGTGGCGGGCGCCGTGGAGGAAGCCCGCTCCCAGGGGATCGTGGTGGAGATGCGGCCCGTGACCCGCGTCGCCTGCTGCATCCCCTACGCCTGGTACGACCAGGTGCGACGCATGGCCAGAGACGCCGGCGGCAAGGTGGTGGGCCAGATCTTCACCGACGAGGTGCAGCTCACCTGCGACTTCCGCGCCGGCGAGGAGGAGGCGTTCCGCGCCAAGGTCACGGAGCTCGCCAGCGGGCGGGACCTCTGCGTGGTGCACGGGCCGAGGTTCGCCGAGTTCTGATCGCGGCCGAACATCCGTTTGCCCCTGCTATACTGAGGAGAAGGAACACCCGTTCTACCAGGAGGCGGCGTGGACACCCTCTCTAAGCTCACCATACTGGCGGACGCCGCCAAGTACGACGCGGCCTGCACGTCGTCGGGCGTGGACCGCGGGCCGCGGGAGGGGTCCCTCGGCGCCGCGAGCGCCGCGGGGTGCTGCCACAGCTTCACGCCGGACGGCCGCTGCGTGACCCTGCTCAAGGTGCTCATGTCCAACGCCTGCTCCTACGACTGCGCCTACTGCGTCAACCGCCGCTCCAACCCCCACGCCACGGCCACGTTCGAGCCGGCGGAGCTCGCGCAGCTCACCATGGACTTCTACCGCCGCAACTACATCGAGGGGCTCTTCCTGAGCTCCGGGGTGCTCGGCGGGGCCGACCGCACGTGCGAGCGCATGATCGAGGTCCTCCGGCTCCTCCGAGAGGAGCACCGCTTCAACGGCTACATCCACGCCAAGGCCATCCCCGGCGCCTCCCCCGAGCTTCTCGACGCCCTGGGACGGCTGGCGGACCGCATCTCCGTGAACATCGAGCTCCCCAGCTCGGGGTCGCTGGAGGCCCTCTGCCCCGAGAAGCGCGCGGGCACGGTGCTCTCCCCCATGCGCCAGATCCGGGACACCATGGAGCGGGAGCGCCTCCTCGGCGCCACGGGCCCCGGCTACCTGGGCGGCGGCTCGCACCTCTCGACGGTGAGGCCCGACCTCCCGCCGGCGCCCAGGGGCCTCCCCGGCGCCCGCGGCGGCCTCCGGAGGCGCGGCGGCCGCAAGCCCGGCGCCCCGGCCCCGTTCGCCCCGGCGGGGCAGTCCACCCAGCTCATCGTCGGCGCCTCCCCCGAGGACGACAACCGCATCCTCAAGCTGTCCTCCTCGCTCTACTCCACCTACGGGCTCAAGCGCGTGTTCTTCTCCGCCTACATGCCGGTGGTGGAGGACGGCCGGCTCCCCCACCCCGAGACGCCGGTGCCCCTGCGCCGCGAGCACCGCCTCTACCAGGCGGACTGGCTCATGCGCTTCTACGGATTCACGGCGGACGAGCTCGTGAGCCCCGAGGCGCCCTTCCTGGACCTGGACGTGGACCCCAAGCTCGCCTGGGCCCTCGCCCACATCGACGAGTTCCCCGTGGAGGTCAACACGGCCACCAAGGAGGAGCTCCTGCGGGTGCCGGGCATCGGCCCGGAGGGCGCCCGCAAGATCTGCCGCGCCCGCAGGAGCCACCACCTGGGGTTCGACGACCTCGAGCGCCTGCGGCTCACCCTGCGCCGCGCCCGGCACTTCCTCACCTGCGGGGGAAAGAGGGACCCGCGAAGCCCCGCCGACCCCGAGCTCATACGGGAGAAGGTGGTATCCGATGCCCGAGGCTCCCGCTACAACCGCACCCGCCGCGCCGCCGAGGGGCAGCTCGCCCTGTTCTGAGGCCACCCTGCCCCCGGAGGTGCTCCGCGACCTAGCGGCCCTCGGGGCCCGGGGGCCGCTCTGCCTCTCGTGCGAGGCCAGCGCCGAGGGCGTGCTCACGGCCGTGGGCGCCGCCTACCTGGCCCGGCTGCGCCCCGACGCCGTGCGCCTGCAGGCGGAGGGTGCCGGGCAGCCCCGGCTCGGGGAGGCGACCGCCGCCGTGGGGACGGACCCCGCCGTGGCCCAGCGGGTCCTGGACGGCTTCCTCGCCGCCACGGCCCCCATGGCCTCCGGGCGCGGCCTGCCCCGCTACGTGCACTCCCCGCGGCACCTCGTGAGCCTCGTGGCGTCCATGGTGGACGAACCCGACATGGCGGAGGCCCTGCACCGCTACCTCCGCGGCGGCTTCACCTGGGGGCCGGCCGTGGGCACCCACAACAGCGACCCGGCCATCGCCCGGGCCGAGGAACTCGCCACGGCCGCCGCCGGCGAGTGCGAGCACGCGCGCCAGTTCATCCGGTTCTCGCGTCTGTCCACTGGCGAGTACCTGGCCGTCTACCGCCCCAAGGCGGACGTCGTGCCCCTCGTGGCCGGGCACTTCCGCCGCCGCATGGGCACCGAGCGGTTCTGCATCGTCGACCCGGCCCACGGCTCGGCCGTTCTGCACGAGGGCGGCCGCCTCGCCCTCGTGCGCCTCGACGGCGAGGCGGCGCGCGAGGCGTGCCGCAGGCTGGACGACACCCACCGCGAGGAGGCCTACGTCCGCGCCCTCTGGAAGGGCTTCTACGACGCCGTGTCCCTCCCCGGCCGTGGCAGGGACCAGCGCGGCTACGACCTCCGCGTGCACCTCATGCCCAAGCGCCTCTGGCAGGGGCTGCCGGAGCTCGACCCGTCCGTCGACACCGCCTGGACGTTCGTCCCTGAGGCCTACCGGGACGGCGGCACAGATAGGGAGGGCCTGCCCCCGTCGGACAGACCCTCCCCCACGCACAGGCTGCGGCCCGCTCAGCCCAGCAGCGACCCGGCCACCAGGAACACGAGCCAGGCCACCACCCAGGCCACTGCCAGCTGGAACACCACCGCGAACAGGGCGTAGCGCGACGAGCCGCTCTCGCTCCTGATGGTGGCGATCGTGGCGATGCAGGGCACGTAGAGCAGGCAGAACGTCATGAACGCCAGGGCGTTGGCCGGGCCGAACCCGATGCCCAGCAGGGCGTCGTGGAGGGCCGCCGTGCCCACGGCCGTGCCGCTCACGCCGAACAGCACGGAGAGGCTGGAGACCACGACCTCCTTGGCGGAGATGCCGGCGAGGAGCGCCGCGGCGAGGCGCCAGTCGCCGGAGCCGAAGGGTGCCAGCGCAGGCGCGATGGCGCGGCCGACGACGGCGGCGAACGACCCGTCCACGTTCTCGCCAACGTAGCCCGTGGCCCCGAAGTTCAGGAGCACCCACATGATCACGGACGCCGCGAAGATGACGGTGCCGGCGCGCTCCAGATAGTCGAGGACCTTGTCCTTCACGTACACCCACACGGTGTAGGCGTCCGGCATCTTGTACTCGGGGAGCTCGATGAGGAGCATGCCGCCCTCGTCGTCGGTGGCGTGGCCCATGACCTTGAGCACCAGCAGCACGAGGAGCGCCACGACGATGCCGAGCACGTACATGGAGAAGGCCGCGAGGCCGGCCCACTGCCCGAAGAACATGCCGCTCAGCAGCACGTAGATGGGGAGCCTCGCCGAGCAGCTCATGAACGGCGTGACGAGCATGACCCGGCGCCGGTCGCGCATGCTCTCAAGGGTGCGCGAGCTCATGATGGCGGGGACGGTGCAGCCGAAGCCCAGGATCATGGGGATGAACGCGCGGCCGGAGAGCCCGAGGGCGCCCATGATGCCGTCCATGACGTAGGCCACGCGGCTCATGTAGCCGGAGTCCTCGAGGAACGCCAGGGCGCAGAAGAGGATGAAGATGTTGGGCAGGAACGTGAGCACGGTGCCCACGCCGGAGATGGCGCCGTCGCACACGAGGCTCACCACCGCCTCGGAGGCGCCGAGGGCCGCAAGGCCGTCGGCCACCCAGCCGTTGAAAAGGTCGAGCCATGTCTGGAAGACGTCCTTCACGGCGTCGCCGAGGACGAACGTGAGCCCGAACACCGCGGCCATGATGAGGAGGAAGACGGGGATGGACCACACCCGGCTCGTCAGGACGCGGTCGGCGCGGTCCGTCGCCTCGGCACGGCGCTCGCGGTTGAACACGCACTCGGCCACCACGCCGCTGATGAAGTCGTAGCGCTCGGCGATGAAGCGCTCCTCGAGGTCCTCCTCGAGCTCGGGGACGTCCAGGGGGTAGTCGCGCCGCACGGCGACGTCGCCCTCCAGGAGCTTCGTCGCATACCAGCGGGGGTTCGCGACGTCGGGGTAGCGCCCCTCGAAGGCCGCCTGCACGGCGTCGATGCGCCCCTCGAGGTCGCGGGAGTAGACCATGACGTTCTCGGCGTGCTTCTCGGCCATGCCGTCGTCCACCGGGTGGAAGTGCTGGATGGGGTCGTGGGCCACGCCGCGGTGGTGGTAGGCGGCGTGGAGGAGCGGTTGCAGGCCCTCGCGCCTGCGGGCGCTCACGGGGATGACGGGTGCGCCCAGGGTCTCCGAGAGGCGGTGAACGTCGATCTCCATGCCGCGCTTGGCCACGACGTCCATCATGTTGAGGGCCACGACCACGGGCTTTCCGAGGGCGAGGAGCTGCAGGGTGAGGTAGAGGGAGCGCTCGAGGGACGAGGCGTCCACGACGTCGATGATGACGTCCGCGTCGCCGGAGAGCACGTAGTTGCGGGCGACCTCCTCCTCCATGGTGTAGCTCGTGAGGGAGTAGGTGCCCGGGAGGTCCACAAGGCGCACCTCGTAGCCCTCGAACCGGGCCGAGCCCTCCTTGCCCTCCACGGTGACGCCGGGCCAGTTGGCGGTCTTGAGGTTGGAGCCCGTGTAGGCGTTGAAGAGCGTGGTCTTGCCGCAGTTGGGGTTGCCCACGAAGGCGATGGTCATGCCCGGGTGGCCCACCTCGGGGCCGGGCTCGGCCCCCACGGGCTCGTAGGTGAAGTGCTCCTCGAAGGCGTTCATCGGCCCTCGCCCCCCTCGAAGCCGCTCTCCCCCGCGGAGACGGAGTCCATGCCGGGCGCGCCGATGGCGCAGCTCGCGGCGGTGGCCACGAAATGCCGCTCGGAGACGAGGCCGTCGGCGGGGGCGCCGACGGCAGGCTCCACGAGGATGCCGCCGCTGATGGAGCGGCCCATGGCCCAGCGCGTCTCGCGCACCCGCACGATCACGGTGCCGCGGCTCTTGTTGTTGAGGACGGTCACCTGGGTGCCGCAGGTCATGCCCACGGACTCGAGCCGGCGCGCCGTGGCCTCGGGGAGTCCGTCGAAGGAGACGAGGCGGTAGGTGCGCCCCACCTCCGCCTGTGAAAGTGCGATGGGCGCCCCGTGGGCGCGCCCCTCATCCGTGGAAGTCACGTCTCAAAACCTCACTGTCGCCCTGTATGTCACTCTACCTGTGCCCGGAGCCGCAGAAAAGTATGCGGCGGGAAACAAAAACCGGGCGCCCCGCTGGGCGCCCGGTCGAAGGCGTCGTGCCCGGAGCCCGTCCTAGAGCTCGATGGAGGAACCCTGGATGGGGAACGGCTTGGCGAAGTGGCACGCGCAGTGGTGGCCGGGCGCCACCTCGCGCATCTCGGGCTTCTCCCGGGAGCAGATCTCCTGGGCGATGGGGCAGCGCGTGTGGAAGCGGCAGCCGCTCGGCGGGTCGATGGGGCTGGGCGGGTCGCCGGCGAGGATGATGCGCTCGCGACTGCGCTGCACATCCGGGTCGGGCACGGGCACGGCCGACAGGAGCGCCTGGGTGTAGGGGTGGTACGGCTCGGCGTAGAGCGTGCACCAGTCGGACCACTCCATGAGGTTGCCGAGGTACATGACGGCCACGCGGTCCGAGATGTGCTGCACCACAGAGAGGTCGTGGGCGATGAAGAGGTAGGCGGTGCCGTACTCCTTCTGGAGGTCGCCCAGCAGGTTGAGCACCTGGGCCTGGATGGAGACGTCCAGGGCCGAGACCGGCTCGTCGCAGATGATGAGCTTGGGGTGCAGGGCGAAGGCGCGGGCGATGCCCACGCGCTGGCGCTGGCCGCCGGAGAACTCGTGGGGGTAACGGTTGATGTGCTCGGGGTTCAGGCCCACGATGTCGAGGAGCTGGCGGACGTAGTCGATGCGCTCCTCGTTGCTGTCCATCTCGTTGTGGATGGCCAGCGGCTCGCTCACGATCTCGCCGATGGTCATGCGGGGGTTCAGGGACGCGTAGGGGTCCTGGAAGATGTACTGCATGTCGTGGCGGACGGCCTTGAGCTGCTTCTTGTGCATCGAGGCGACGTCCTTGCCGTCAAAGACCACGCGGCCGTCCGTGGGGTGGGTGAGGCGCATGATGCAGCGGCCGGTGGTGGACTTGCCGCAGCCCGACTCGCCCACGAGGCCGAAGGTCTCGCCGGGGAAGATGTCGAAGCTCACGTCCTGCACGGCCGAGACCTTCTTGGCCATGCGGCTGGCGAAGACCCCGGAGTCGACGGGGAACTCCTTGGTCAGGTGCTGAACGGAGAGCAGGGGCTCCTTCTTGTCTGCCATGGCTTAGGCCTCGCTTCCGTCGACGTTCTTGGCCCCGTCAGCCACGTCGGCGCTGCGGGAGTTCTTGGGCGAGTTCTTGGCGACGAACTCGGGGTCGTTGCAGTAGTGGCACCGCGCGTAGTGGCCCGACGGCGTGGTGTACAGGGACGGCCTCTCGGTGCGGCAGAGGTCGGTGGCGTAGGGGCACCGCGGCGAGAAGGAGCAGCCCTTGGGCACGTTCACCAGCGAGGGCGGGTTGCCCTTGATGGGCGTGAGCGGCTTCTTCTCGTCGGTCACCTGCTCGGGGATGGACCGCATGAGGCCCCAGGTGTAGGGATGGATCGGCGAGTAGAAGATCTCGTCGGCGGTGCCGAACTCCACGGGGCACCCGGCGTACATGACCATGATCTTGTCGGCGATGTCCGCCACGACGCCGAGGTCGTGGGTGATCATGATGATGGCGTTGCCGTTCTTCTCCTGCATCTTCTGCATGAGCTCGATGATCTGGGCCTGGATGGTGACGTCCAAGGCCGTCGTGGGCTCGTCGGCGATGAGGATGTCGGGGTCGCAGGCCAGCGCCATGGCGATCATGGCGCGCTGGCGCATACCGCCGGAGAACTGGTGCGGGTAGTCCTTCACGCGCTGCTCGGCGTTGGGGATGCCCACCATCTCGAGGAGCTCGGTGGCCCGGTCGAGGGCCTGCTTCTTGGAATAGCCGCAGTGGATCCTCAGGCCCTCCCCCAGCTGGCGCCCGATGGTGTAGACGGGGTTCAGCGAGGTCATGGGGTCCTGGAAGATCATGGCGATGTCGTTGCCGCGGATGGACTGCATCTCCTGCTCGGTCATCTCGAGCAGGGAGCGCCCGCGGTAGCGCACGTCGCCGCCCTCGATGCGCCCCGGGGGCATGTCGATGAGGCCCATGATGGTCATGGCGGTCACCGACTTGCCGGAGCCGGACTCGCCCACCACGCCGAGGGTCTCGCCGCGGTCGAGGGTGTAGGTCACGCCGTCGACGGCCTTGACCACGCCGTCCTGGGTGTGGAAGTACATCTTGAGGTCGTCCACCTCGAGAAGATGGGAGCCCTCGGGGATGGGGGCCGTCTTGAGGTCCTTGACGGACTCGTTCTGCTTCTTGGCCATGGGTCTTTACGCATCCTTCATCTTGACGTCGAGGGCATCGCGCAGGCCGTCGCCCAGCAGGGTGAAGGCGAGCACGGTGGACAGGATCGCGATACCGGGCATGAGCATGAGCCAGGGCTCGGTGGCGAGGTAGGTCTGCCCGTCCTGGATCATGGAGCCCCACGAGGGGTTGGGCGGAGTGACGCCCATGCCGAGGAAGCTCAGGGCGCTCTCGGTGAGGATGGCGCCGCCGATGTTCATCGTGGCGTAGACCACGATGGAGGCCACGGAGTTGGGGAAGATGTGGCGGGCGACGATGCGGAGGTCGGAGGCACCCATGGAGCGGGCCGCGTCGACGTAGTCGTTCTCCTTGACCGAGAGGATGGCACTCCTGAAAACGCGGGCGATGGAGGGCCACCCGAGGACGCCGATGGCGATGAAGACGTTCTGGATGCCCTGGCCGAGCACCGCCAGCATGGCGATGACGAAGAGCGTGTAGGGGAAGGCCAGGAAGATGTCGGCCAGGCGCATGATGATGGTGTCCCAGATGCCGCCGTAGTAGGCGGCGAGGGCGCCCATGATGAGGCCGAGCACCGTGGAGATGGCCGTGGCCAGAAGGCCCACCATCAGCGACACGCGGGCGCCGTAGATCACGCGGCAGAGCACGTCACGGCCGAGGGAGTCGGTGCCGAAGGGGTGCTCCGGCGACGGGGGGGAGCCTTGCGAGGTCGGCCATCTGCGACGAGTCGATGGCGATGGGGGAACCGAGCGTCTGGGGGACCCAGAGGTCGGCCGTGATCGCCACGATGGCGATGAACACGATCCAGACGGCGCCGATGACGGCGAGCTTGTTCTTGCGCAGACGCCCGAAGGCGTCGCCCCAGAGGGTGCGGGCGGAGTTGTCATTGTCCACCTCGTCGACCACGGCGTTGTAGGCGCCGCGGAAGTCGCGGTGGTGTTCCGCCTCGGAGTCGTCGTGGTCGAGGGTGACCCGCTCGCCGGCGGCCTGAGCCTCCTCCTCGTGGACCTCGTAGGCCCTGTCCGTCTCTTCTCTGAGCTCCTTGGCGGCCTCGCGGTCGAGGTCCGCCCCATGCTGCTTCTTCTCCATGGGTCTACCCCTCCCCTAGCCTTGGTCCTTGGGCGCGCCGTACCTGATCCTGGGATCGAGGAAGGCGTAGCTCACGTCGACGACGAGGTTGATCACCATCACCACGACGATGATGATCGTGACGCCGCCCATGACGATGGGCCAGTCGCGCTGGGTGATGGCACGGTAGATCTCATAGCCCACGCCGGGCCAGTTGAACACCGTCTCGGTGAGGATGGCGCCGGAGAGCATGGCGCCGAAGTCGATGCCGATGTAGGTGACCACGGGGATCAGGGCGTTCTTGAGGGCGTGGTGCAGGATGACCTGGCGCCGGGAGAGGCCCTTGGCCTTGGCGGTGCGGATGTAGTCCTGGTTCATGACCTCGAGGAGCTGGGAACGCATGATGCGGGCGGCGTAGGCCGTGGACACGGCCGCCAGGGTGATGCCGGGCAGGATGTAGTGCACCCAGCTCTCGAACTCGGAGTTGGGGCCGCCGGCACCGGAGATGGGCAGGTAGAAGCCCCCTCCCGTGGCGTTCTTGAGCACCACGCCAAAGAAGAGCTGCAGGAGCATGCCGAGCCAGAAGGCGGGCATGGCCACGAGGACGGCAGTGACCAGGGTCACGAGCACGTCCCAGAACGAGTAGCGTTTGATGGCCGATATGAGGCCGGCGCCGATGCCCACCACCGCCTCGATGACGATGCCCACCAGGGCGAGCTTCACGGTGTAGGGGTACTTGTCGGCGAAGATCTGGGTCACAGGGAGCTTGCGGCTGTAGGAGTTGCCGAGGTCTCCGTGGAGCAGGCCGTTGATGTAGTAGCCGTACTGCTTCCAGAGGGGCGTGGGGATGGTGTTTCCATCCGCGTCGTACAGGGGCTTGCCTTCGGAATCCGTCTCGATGAGATGGTTCGCGATGCGCAGCTGCAGCTCAGTCTCCGGGTTGAGAGCCTTGTCGCCGGCGATCAGCTTGATCGGGTCGCCGGGGACGATGTTTTCCATGGCGAACAGGATGATCGTGACGCCGATGAAAACCGGGATGAACTGCAGGAGACGTTTCAGGATGTACTTGACCATACTCAGTGTCTCCTGTGTCCTGGGCCGATACGAAGCCTTGCTTTTCCGTTTATTTTGGCTAAAACAGGGCCTTGGGCAAGTATAGCCGCCTAATGCAAATCCAAGCCCCTCCTATGCACCCTACTACCTACTGGAAACAGTTTCGAAGCAATCCACGGGGCGTTTTGTGCACCGAGGACCCATCTGACCCGCGCCTTGCCAACGAAACGAACAAAATAAGGCACCGGGCCTGAAAGACCCGGTGCCTCGTTATGCAATCAAGGCGGCGGTATATCCACCGAGACGGCCGTCTGGGCCTAGCCCTCCATCTCCGCGGCGCGGAGCTTGATCTTCTTGGAGGGGTCCACATAGGCACTCTTGACCTTGTCGGAACCCACGTAGGTGTGCTTGTAGAAGAAGATCGGGATCACCGGGAAGTCCTCGGAGATCGTCTTGTTGACGGCCTGGAGGGCGGCGATGCGCTCGTCGTCGTCGGTGGTCTGACGGGCCTTGTCGAGGGCCTCGTCGACGGCGGGGTTGGAGTACAGGGAGCGGTTGTCGCCGTTGCCGGTGTAGAACAGAGGGTAGAGGTAGTTGTCCATGATGGGGTAGTCGGCGATCCAACCGAGGCGGCCGGCCTGGTAGTCGCCGTTCTGGTAGCGGTCGAGAATGGCGGCCCACTCGCCCTGGTCGAGCTGGGCATCGATGCCCACGGCGGCGAGGTCGGCCTGGATGGCCTCCATGATGTCGCCGTGGTTGCCGTCGCCGTTGAACGAGAGTTGGAAGCTCACGTTGCGCTTGCCGTCGGCATCGGCGGGATAGTACTGGTCGAGCAGCTTGACGGCAGCGTCCTTGTCGTAGTGCGAGTACTCCCAGACGTCGTCCTCGTAGCCGGCGATTCCGGGCGGCACGATGTTGGCGGCCGGGGTGCGGGTGCCGGAGAAGACGGTGTCGCAGATGGCCTGGCGGTTGATGGCCAGGGAGATGGCCTTGCGCAGGTTGGGGTCCTTGAGCACCGGGTCGTTGTTGTTGACCGTGAGGTAGTAGACGGAGGCCTCGTCGCCCAGGAGCATCTGCTTGCCCGGGGTGATGGTGTAGCCGTCCTCGGAGACGCCGTAGGTGTCCTGGGCGCTCTTGATCTGGGCGGTGGGGACGTCGCAGAAGTCGTAGTTGCCGGCCTGGAACTCCTTGTAGGCGGTCTCCATGTCCTTCTGGATGTTGAACTGCACCGCGGCGATGGAGGGCTTGTCGCCCACGTAGTCCTCGAAGCGCTTGACGTTGATGTACTGGCCGTCCTCCCACTTGCCGTCCATCATGAAGGGGCCGTTGCCGATGGGGGCGCGGAAGAAGGTGTCGAAGTCCTCGAGGGCCACGGCGGGCACGGGGCCGAGGGCCGGGTGGCTGGCCACGTAGGGGAAGTCGGCATAGGGCACCGCGAGCTTGACCACGAGGGTCTTCTCGTCGGGGCAGGTGACGCCGGTGAGCTCGTCGGTCTCGCCGGCCACGAGGGCGTCGTAGCCGTCCACCATGGCGATGTGGTAGTTGACGGCCGAGGGGGACGACTCGTTGGTCTTGGGGTCGACCAGGCGGGTCCAGGCGCGCTTGAAGGACTCGGCGTCCACAGGGTCGCCGTTGTGGAACTTGGCGCCCTCCACAAGGGTGAAGGTGAACTCGGTGGCGCCGTCGTTGGGCTTCCAGGAGGCGGCGGCGCTGGGGACGAGCTCGCCCTTCTCGTAGTCGTAGTCGGTCAGGCTGTCGAAGATCTGGTAGCAGACCTGCGTGCCCTCGGACTCCTGGCAGTTGTAGGGGTCGATGGAGACGGGGTTGTTGATGTAGACCTTGGCGGTGGCACCGGTGCCCTCGGCCTCGGCAGTGGGGGCGTCGTCGGCCTTCTTGCAGGCCGCGAGCGCCAGAAGCGCGGACGCGGCAGCGGACCCCTTGAGGAACGTGCGGCGGCCGATCTTCACCTGCTCACTCATATGCTCTCTCCTTCTGTCTCTTGGCCATGCCCTCGGCACGGCCAGCAATCGCCGGAGGTTACGGACCTCCATGGAACGTCTGCATGGGACAAAAGTATTTCTCAAAGTTTCCTGATATGCAAGGAAAACGGCGGATTGCCTTCATTGATTTTATGGATTGTAACGTTTCCGAAATCCAAGGCAGTGCGGGCGGGTGTAAAGAAGGTGCCTTATTTTCCCATGTAGGGGCGGCGGTGCGCACCCCATGGCGCGACCGGGCCCCTCCCCTACCCACGGGAAGGCCCCCGGCGCACCGCGTCCGGTGCGCCGGGGGCCTATGCAGGAACCACGGTCTTTTATGATGGTGCCGCCGTCTGCGTCAGGCCTGCAGCTCCCAGGTGGCGGCGGAGGACTGCTCGATGGGCGAGAGGTAGGCATGGGCGATGCGGCTGGAGCCCACCTTGGCGAACTTGTAGTAGAAGAGCGGGACCATGGGCACGTCGTCGCCGGCGATCTTGTTGGCCTCCTGCAGCAGCCGGTAGCGGCGGTCGTCGTCCCTGGTGGCCCGGGCCTCCATGATCAGGTCGTCCACCTGCTGGTTGGAGTAGCCAGAGAGGTTGTCGGCGTTGCCGGTGTAGAGCAGCGAGTACAGGAAGTTGTCGATGGAGGGGTACTCGGCCACCCAGCCGTTGCGGCCCATCTGGAAGTCGCCGGACTGGAGCTTGGTGAGGTAGCTGGCCCACTCGAGGGTGCTCTGCTCCACGTCGATACCCACCTGGTTGAGGTTGCCCTGCACGGCCTCCATGATCTCCTTGTGGGAGCCATCGACGTTGTACATGAGGGTCACCTTGACCCCGCGGCTGCCGCTGGCGTCCTTGGGGTAGTACTGGTCGAGGATGGCCGTGGCCTGGTCGGGGTCGTACTTGCACCAGGCCCACTGCCCCTCCTCGTAACCGCGGCACGGGGGCGGGCAGAGGTTGGTGGCCGGGAGGCGCGTGCCCTGGAGCACGGAGTCGCAGATGGTCTGACGGTCGATGGCCAGGGAGATGGCGCGACGCAGGTTGACGTCGGCCATGGCGGGGTCCTTGAGGTTGAGCACGAGGTAGTACGTGGAGGGCTGGTCGCCGTCCAGACACTGCTTGCCCGGGGTGATGGTGTAGCCGTCCTCGGAGACGCCGTACTGCTCGTGGGCGCCCTTCACCTGGGCCGTGGGGATGTCGCAGATGTCGACGTTGCCGGCCTGGAACTCGCGGTACCCCGTCTCGACGTCCTTCTGGATGTTGAACGTAAGCTGGCCGATCTTGGGCTTGTCGCCGTTCTTGTAATCCTCGTAGGTCTTGAGGTTGATGTACTGGCCGTCCTCCCACGGGCCGTCCATGGTGTAGGGGCCGTTGCCGATGGGCGCCCGGAAGAAGGTCTGGAAGTCGTCGAGGGCGGCCTTAGGCACGGGGGCCGTGGGCATGATGGAGCAGATCATGGGGAAGTCCATAAAGGGCTCGGAGAGCTCCACCTGGAGGGTGTACTGGTCGGGGCAGGAGACGCCGGCGAGCTCGTCGGCCTTGCCGGAGACGACGTCCTCGTAGCCCTTGACCAGCTTGAGGTAGTAGCTCACGACGGACGGCGAGTCGCTCGTCTTGGGGCTGCAGAGACGGTTCCAGGCGCGCTTGAAGGCCTCGGCGTCAACGGTCTCACCGTTGTGGAAGGTGTTGCCCTCCTTGACCTTGAAGGTCCACACGGTGCCGTCGTTGCTGCTCCACGACTCGCCGGCGCAGGGCACGAGCTCCTGCTTGTCGAAGTCGTAGGTGCACATGGGGTCGAACAGCTGGCGGGCCACCATGCAGCCGGCCACGTCCTGCGCGTTGAAGGGGTCGATCGAGGGCGGGTTGGTGATGAAGTAGGAGAGCTTGCCGCCCCCCTCCCCCGCCGAGGCGCCGTCGCTCTTCTTGCAGCCGGAGAGCGCGACGAGGCCGGAGGCCAGCGCGCAACCCGTGAGGAAGGTGCGTCTCGTCACGCCGCTCGTACCTGCGATGCCATTCATAGATCCCCCTTGGGTCAGCGCGGGCGCCGTCGGCCCGCTCGTCCGGCTGGCGCCGGCATGCAGTGGTCCGGGGGTTTATGCGTCAAACGGCTCGAGTTATACAGTCGTCGGCGGAAGGCACCGATGCTTCACGCATCCACATATACAAAAGGACCGCCACCCCAGGGAGGGGCGGCGGTCCCGGAACGCGCGTTGGCCACAGGGCCTAGCCCAGGCTCCCCTGAGGGAACGTGAGCATGAAGATCAGGAGGGTAGCCGCGAAGACGCAGCAGCTGATCACCGTGAGGCGGTCGAGGTTCTTCTCCCACACGCCGGAACCGGCGTTGGAGTTGTACATCGAGCTGGCGATCATGTCGGACACGCCGGTCCCCTTGCCCGAGTGCATGAGCACGAAGACGATGGACGCGACGGCCGACAGGGCCCAGACGACGATGAGGGCGATGTTCAAGGGACCCACGGGGACTCCTCCTTGCACGACCCGGCCCCGCACGGGGCGGGGCCGGGCAGACGGTCTGAGATCACAGCCCATAAGGCTACCACAGCGTCGCGGGGGACGCCACGGTTCCTTACTCCTTCACGAGCACTCGGCCCGTCATCTCCTCGGGACGGTCGATGCCCATCATCGCGAGGATGGTGGGGGCGATGTCGGAGAGGCGGCCGTCCTCGACGCCGGACAGGCTGGCGTCGGGGTCGACGACGATCAGGGGCACGCGGTTGGTGGTGTGGGCCGTGAAGGGCTTGCGCTCGCCGGTGGAGGAGACGTCGTACATGTGGTCGGCGTTTCCGTGGTCGGCGGTGATGAGCGCGAAGCCGCCCTTGGCCAGGATCTCGGGGACGATGCGGGAGAGGCCGTCGTCCACGGCCTCGCAGGCCGCGGTGGCGGCCTGGACGACGCCGGTGTGGCCCACCATGTCGCAGTTGGCGTAGTTGACCACGTAGAGGTCGGCGGCGTCCGCGCGGATGGACCTGGCGAGGCGCTCGGTAACCTCCGGCTCGCTCATCTCGGGCTTGAGGTCGTAGGTGGCGACCTTGGGGCTCGGGACGAGCACGCGGGTCTCCCCCTCCTTGGGCTCCTCCACGCCACCGTTGAGGAAGAACGTCACATGGGCGTACTTCTCGGTCTCGGCGGTGTGGAGCTGCCTGAGGCCGTTGTCGGCGATGACGTCGGCCAGGACGTGGGCCGGCACCGTCTTGGGGAAGGCGACCTCGACGTCGAGCTCGGGGTCGTACTCGGTCATGGTGACGAAGCACGAGAGCTCGGGGGTGGAGCGGCGCTCGAAGCCGTCGAAGGTGGCGTCGGTGAGCGCGCGGGTCATCTCGCGGGCGCGGTCCGGGCGGAAGTTGAAGAAGATGAACGCGTCGCCGTCGTGGGTGCCGAGGGCCGCGCCCTCGACCACCATGGGGTCGGCGAACTCGTCGCCGCGCGGGTCCTTCTCGTAGAACGCGCGCAGGCCCTCGGCGGCGCTGGCCACCTCGACGCCCTCGGCGCCGACGATGGCGTCGTAGGCGCGCTCGACGCGCTCCCAGCGGTTGTCGCGGTCCATGCCCCAGTAACGGCCGGAGACCGTGGCGATCTTGACGTCGGCGCCGGTGGCCTCGGAGACCTTGGCGCAGAAGGCCTGGAGCGACTCCATGAAGCCGGCCCCGGACTGGGGGTCGACGTCGCGGCCGTCGGTGAAGGCGTCGATGCGCACGCGCTGGACGCCGCGCTTGGCGGCCATGGACACGACGGCCTCGGCGTGCTCCATGGAGGAGTGCACGCCGCCGTCGGAGACGAGGCCCATGACGTGCAGCACGGAGCCCCTCTCCTTCACGGCGTCCATGGCGTCGGCGAGCACCGGGTTCTCCTCGATGGAGCCGTCGCGCACCGCGTTGTTGATGCGCGAGAGCTCCTGGAAGACGATGCGGCCGGCGCCGATGTTGAGGTGGCCCACCTCGGAGTTGCCCATCTGGCCGTCGGGCAGCCCCACGTCCTCGCCGGACGCGCCCAGGGTGGTGTGGGGGTAGGTGGCGAGGAGCGACTGGATGTAGGGCAGCTTGGCCTGGCTCACGGCGTTCTCAGGGCCGGTGGGCGCGAGGCCGAAGCCGTCCATGATGACGAGGAGGGCGGGTTTCTTTCCCTTGTTGGAACTCATTACTCAGCAGCCCTCTCGACCATGGCGGCGAAGTCGGCCGCAACGAGCGAGGCGCCGCCCACGAGGGCGCCGTCGACGTCCTCCTCAGCGAGGAAGCCGGCGACGTTGCCGGGCTTGGCGGAGCCGCCGTAGAGCACGCGAATCTGGGAGGCGATGTCGGCGCCGAAGATGTCGACGAGGGCGGCGCGGATGGCGCCGCAGACCTCCTGGGCGTCCTCGGGCGTGGCGGTCTTGCCGGTGCCGATGGCCCAGATGGGCTCGTAGGCCACGACGAGCTGGTCGCCGCTCTCGAGCTCGACGCCGTCGAAGTCGGCGCGGATCTGGCCCACGACGAAGTCGACCTGGTTGCCGGCCTCGCGGACCTCGAGGGACTCGCCGCAGCAGGAGATGGGCACGATGCCCGCGGCCAGCAGCGCCTTGACCTTGAGGTTGATGTCGCCGTCGGTCTCGCCGAAGTAGTCGCGGCGCTCGGAGTGGCCCACGATGCAGTGGGTGCAGCCGACGCTCTTGAGCATGTCGCAGGAGAGCTCGCCGGTGAAGGCGCCGGAGGCCTCCCAGTAGACGTTCTGGGCACCGAGGCCAAAGGGGGCGCGGTCGAACTCGATGACGCCGGAGACGCCCTTGAGGTCGGTGGCCGGCGGGCAGACGACGACCTCGACGCCGTGGGTGTCGTGGCCGAGCTCGTTGGCCAGGTCCTGGGCCAGCTGCACGCCCTCGGTGTAGTTCTTGTTCATCTTCCAGTTGCCCGCGATGAGGCGGGTGCGCGTGTTGTTAGGCATCGAGAAGGGCCTCCACTCCGGGAAGGGCCTTGCCCTCGACGAGCTCCATGGAGGCACCGCCGCCGGTGGAGATCCAGCTCATCTTGTCGGCAAGGTCGAACTTGTTGACAGCCGCGACGGAGTCACCGCCGCCGATGATCGAGGTGCAGTCCTCGTTGGCGGCCACGGCCTCGGCCACGGCCTTGGTGCCGTCGGAGAACTGGTCGAACTCGAAGACGCCCATGGGGCCGTTCCAGAAGACGGTCTTGGCGCCGGCGATGGCGTCGGCGTAGAGCTGGGCGGTCTCGGGACCGATGTCCATGCCCATCATGTCGTCGGGGATGGCGTTGGACTTGACGACGACGCCCACGGCGTCGGGGCCGAAGTGGTCGGCGACCACGTTGTCCACGGGAAGGAGCAGCTTGACGCCGTTCTTCTCGGCCTTCTCCATCATCTCGCGAGCGCGGTCAACCCAGTCGGGCTCCTGCAGGGAGGTGCCCACGGTGTAGCCCTTGGCGAGGAAGAAGGTGTAGGCCATGCCGCCGCCGATGATCAGGGTGTCGACGGAGTCGAGCAGGTGGTCGAGCACGCCGATCTTGGAGGACACCTTGGAGCCGCCGACGATGGCGACGAAGGGGCGCTCGGGGGCCTCGAAGATGTTGGTGAGGGTGTCGACCTCCTTCTCGAGCAGGAAGCCGGCCACGGCGGGCAGCTTGGCGGCGGGGCCGACCACGGAGCCCTGGGCGCGGTGGGCGGTGCCGAAGGCGTCGAGCACGAAGATGTCGCCGAGGGCGGCGAGCCTGTCGGCGATCTCGGGGTCGTTCTTCTTCTCGCGCTTGTCGAAGCGGACGTTCTCGAGCACGACGACCTGGCCGGGCTCCATGGCGGCCACGGCGTCGGCGGCCTCCTGACCGTAGGTGTCGGGCACGAAGGTCACGTCGAGGCCGGTGAGCTCGGCGAGCTTCTCGGCGGCGGGCTTGAGGGAGAGCTCGGGCTCCACGCCGTCGCCCTTGGGGCGGCCGAGGTGGCTCATGAGCACGACCTTTGCGCCATGGTCGACGAGGTACTGGATGGTGGGGATGGCCGCCTTGATGCGGGTGTCGTCGGTGACGACGCCGTCGGCCAGCGGCACGTTGAAGTCGACGCGCATGAGGACGCGCTTGCCGTCGACGTCGACGTCCTTGACGGTCTTCTTGGTGAACGCCATGGGACTCCTCCTTATCGGTTTGCAATGGAAGGGGCGCGGACTGGGCTTCGGGCCTCGTCCGCGCCCCTGGCTGACGCTATGGGCGCCTCACGGCCGCGAGACGCTGGGAAGGTGCCGCTTTAGGCGACGAACTTCTCGAAGTACTTGATGGTGCGGACCATCTGGGAGGTGTAGGAGTTCTCGTTGTCGTACCAAGAGACGACCTGCACGAGGTACTGACCGTCGCCGAGATCCTGGACCATGGTCTGGGTGGCGTCGAAGAGCGAGCCGTAGGTCATGCCCACGATGTCGGTGGAGACGATCTGGTCCTCGTTGTAGCCGAAGGTCTCGGGGTCAGACGCGGCCTTCATGGCGGCGTTGATGGAGTCGACGGTGACCTCCTTGTCGGACTCGACCACGGCAAACAGGAGGGTGGTGGAGCCGGTGGGCACGGGCACGCGCTGGGCGGCACCGATGAGCTTGCCGTTGAGCTCGGGGATCACCAGGCCGATGGCCTTGGCGGCACCGGTGGAGTTGGGGACGATGTTGACGGCGCCGGCGCGGCTGCGGCGCTTGTCGCCCTTGCGCTGGGGGCCGTCGAGAATCATCTGGTCGCCGGTGTAGGCGTGGATGGTGGCCATGATGCCGCTCTTGATGGGGGCGTAGTCGTTCAGGGCCTTGGCCATCGGGGCGAGGCAGTTGGTGGTGCAGGAGGCGGCGGAGATGATGTCGTCGTCCGCGGTCAGGATGTCATGGTTGACGTTGTAGACGATGGTGGGGAGGTCGTTGCCCGCGGGAGCGGAGATGACGACCTTCTTGGCGCCGGCGTCGATGTGGGCCTGGGCCTTGGCCTTGGAGGTGTAGAAGCCGGTGCACTCGAGGACGACGTCGACGTCGAGATCGCCCCACGGCAGGTTGTGGGCGTCGGCCTCCTTGTAGATCTTGATGGTCTTGCCGTCGACGGTAATGGAGTCCTCGCCGGCCTCGACCTTGTGGTCGCGGGCGTAGTTGCCCTGGGTCGAGTCGTACTTGAGCAGGTAGGCCAGCATGTCGGGGCTGGTGAGATCGTTGATCGCGACGATCTCGGAGCCCTCGTGGCCGAACATCTGACGGAAGGCCAGACGGCCGATGCGACCGAAACCGTTAATCGCAACCTTGACTGCCATGCGCTTCTCCTTTCGCGGCCCCTCCCGGACCGAGCCTCTCGGCCGGGTCGAGGGCCATGACTTGAACCACTGCGTGCATAGTAACCCGTTTGGGGCACGCCGGGCCCGAGAACCCACAAATGACTCTGAATCTGCAGTTAGGGCCCATGATTGTCTACGGGCGAGTGGACAACTTTGAATTACGGGCAGGGAGGTAGCAAGAATATTTGTTGTAGTTTATCCATCCTCGCCGGATCGGCCGGCCCCTCCCCCGCCGTCGCGCCACTCGGCGTCGAGGGCCTCGAGCCGGAGCACCCGGTGGTAGAGGGCCGACTTGGAGAGCGGCGGGTAGGCGCGGCGGCCGAGCTCCGCCAGGGGGAGGTCTGGGTACTCGCGGCGGAGATCGCAGAAGGCACGCAGGGCCGGGGGCAGTCCGGAGAGGCCCGGCCCGGCCTCCACGCGGTCTATGAGGGCGAGCTGCTCGGCGGCGGCCCCTGAGGCGCGGCGCGCGTTGGCCATCTCCGCGTTCACGGACCGGTTGACGTCGTTCTTGACGGACTTCATGCGCCGCACGTTGGAGACGGCCCGGGCCGTGCGCGCAGCGCCCACCACGAGGAGGAACCGGACGATGTCGTCGAAGCTCTTGATGTAGATGGCGAACGCGCCGCGGCGGCGGTTGAGCCGGGCCTGGACACCGGCGTCGCGACAGACGGAGACGAGGGCCTCGGCGAGGGCCTCGCCGGTGACGGCCATCTCGAGGTGGAAGTCGCCGCGGGGGTCGGCGATGAAGCCGCCGGCCATGAAGGCGCCGCGGAGGAAGGCCGCGCGCCGCCCCGGCGTGGAGACCACCTGCCCGGGGACGCCCGAGGCGAGCCCGCGGCCGGGGACGAGCACCCCGAGCTCCACGAGGGCGTCCTCGAGGCCGGGCTGGTCGCGCATCTCGATGAGGTAGTTGCGGGTCTTGTGCAGGACGGAGCGGCGCACGGTGAGCTGCGTGTCGAGCTCGAACACCTTGTGGGAGAGGCGGATGACGGTGCGCGCCACGGCCCCCGTCTCGGTGGTCACGCGCACGGCGTAGGCGCCCGAGCCGTAGAAGGAGAGGGTGCCACAGACCCGCACCAGGGCGGAGAGCTCCGAGACATCTGCCTCGGGGCCGCCCTCGACGCGGGAGAGCTCGTCCTTGACCTCGGCGGTGAACGACATGGTCAGCCCCGCTGGGCGCGGTGGAGGTCGCGGTGGGACACCGTGACGCGGTAGCCCTCGGCCTCCAGGTGCGCGGCCGTCGCCTCGGCCAGGGCCACGGAGCGGTGCTGGCCGCCGGAGCACCCGACGCCGATGGAGAGCGAGCTCTTGCCCTCGGCGACATAGCCGGGCATGACGCAGTCGAGCAGCCGCTCCCAGGCCCCCAGGAACCCCTTGGTCTGCGGGTGGTCGAGCACGAAGGAGCGCACCTGCTCGTCCTTGCCCGTAAGCCGGCGCATGGCCGGGTCCCAGTAGGGGTTGGGCAGGAAGCGGACGTCGATCATGAGGTCGGCCTCCTCGGGCATGCCGTACTTGAACCCAAAGGAGAAGACGTGGACCTCCATGAGCTGCTGGTCGGTGAGCTCGGAGAAGAGCCCCTGGAGGCGGCGGCGCAGCTCGATGGGGCGCAGGTTGGAGGTGTCGATGACGTAGTCCGCGCGGTGCAGCACGTCCTCGAGCTGGGCGCGCTCGCGGGCGATGGCGGCGAGGTTGCTCTCCCCCTCCTTGGCGATGGGGTTGCGGCGGCGCGAGAGAGCGTAGCGGCGGCGCAGGACCTCGTCGGAGCTGTCGAGGAAGATGAGGGCCGAGGAGAGCTCGTGGTCGGCAAGCTCGGCGAGGGAGTCCTGGAGCTCGTCGAAGAGCCCCTGGCTGCGGAGGTCGCAGACCACGGCCAGGTGGCGCCCGACGCCGGAGTCGATGCCCACGACGCGGGAGAGCGGCAGCAGCAGCGAGGGCGGCAGGTTGTCGATAACGTAGTAGCCCAGGTCCTCGAACGTGTGCATGGCCTCGGTGCGCCCGGCACCGCTCATGCCCGTGATGACGACGACGTCGGGAACGTCCTCGGTCCTCTCCATGTGAGCTCCTCTCGGCGGGTTCGGGTGCAAGTATGACAGGTGCCGTGCCGGCGCCGGGCCGTCAGGGGACAACGCCCCCGGCACGGAGGGGCGCGCCGTGGTCACCCGTCGGCGGACCCCCTGCCCGCCGCGCGGGCGCGGCCGAGCTCCTCCTCCCACGAGCGGAGGGTCCCGTAGACGTCCGCCGCCACCCGCGCCGGAATGCCGGGGACGGCCTCGATCTCCTCCAGGGCGGCCTTCCGCAGCCCCCTCATGGACCCGAAGGCCTTGAGCAGGGCCCTCTTGCGACCCTCCCCAACCCCGGGGACCTCGTCGAGGACCGAGGCCGTCATGGCCTTGCCGCGGAGCTCGCGGTGGTAGGTGATGGCGAACCGGTGGGCCTCGTCGCGGACGCGCTTGACGAGGTAGAGCGACGGCGAACCGCTGGGGAGCACCACGGGTGCGTCGTCCCACGGCACGAAGAGCTCCTCGTCGGACTTGGCGAGGCCGGCCACCGGGATGTCGAGCCCGAGGGCCTGGAGCTGGCCCATGGCCGCCGTGAGCTGTGGCTTGCCGCCGTCGAGGATGAGGAGGTCCGGCCTGGACCCGAACCTGCCGTCGGCCATGCGCTCCGGCGCGTAGCGGCGCCCCAGGACCTCGGCCATGGACGCGAAGTCGTTGGCCTCCTCCAGGGGCGTGCGCACCTTGAAGCGGCGGTACTGCGACTTGTCGGCCCGGCCGTTGGTGAACACCACCATGGACGCCACCGTGTGGCGGCCGTGGATGGTGGAGATGTCGAAGCACTCGATGCGCAGGGGGGCCTCGGGGAGGGCCAGGGCGCTCTCAAGCTCGAGGAGGGCACGGTTGGCACGGTCGTCCTCGTAACCCGTGCGCATCTTGTGGCGCATGAGGGCGTGGCGGGCGTTGGCAGACGCCATCTCGTGCAGCCGCGCCCGCTCGCCGCGCCGGGGCACGTGGAGGTGCACCCGGTGGCCGCGGCGCTCCCCCAGCCATGACTCGAGGGTCTCGGAGTCGTCCGGCAGCGCGGGCACCTCGATGGCCGGAGGCACCTCGTCGGTGCGCCCGTAGTAGCGCTTGAGGAAGCCCGAGAGCAGCTCCTCCTCGCCGACGTCCATGCCCTTGTCGAGGATGAACTCCGCGCTCCTGACCATGCGGCCCTCGCGCACGACGAACACGCACACGCCAGCGATGGTCTCCTCGCGCCAGAGGCCCACGAGGTCGGCGTCCACAGGGTTGCGGAAGACGACCTTCTGGTCGTTGTCGAGGTGGCCCACGAGGTCGAGCCGACGCTTGTAGCGGCCGGCCTTCTCGAAGTCCAGGTCGCGGGCGGCGGCGTCCATCTCGGCGCGGAGCGCCTCCTTGAGGGCGGTGCGGCGCCCCTCGAGGAACCCCTCCACGGTGCGCACGTTCTCGCGGTACTCCTCGGGCGAGACCGCGCCCGCGCACACGCCGGGGCCGCGGCCCACGTGGTAGTCGAAGCAGGGGCGCCCCGACTCGGCGAGCTCCATGGGCAGGAGGTCGGCCCGCTCCGGGTGGGCGTCGGCGAGGCGCTTGACGCGCTTCCACTCGGCACAGGTTCCGATGCAGAGGGGGCAGAGCTTGCGGACCGTGTCGATGGCCTCCCGGGCGGCGCGGGCGTCGGTGTAGGGGCCGAAATAACGGGTGTGGGGACGATGCCTCTCCCTGGTGTACTTGATGGCCGGGTAGAGGTCGCCCTCGGTGACGGCAATGAAGGGGTAGCTCTTGTCGTCCATGAGGGCGACGTTGTAGGGCGGGTGGTACTGCTGGATCAGGTTGATCTCGAGGACCAGGGCCTCGTGCTCGGAGCCCACCACCAGGTAGTCGAAGGAGGCCACCTGGGGCATCATGAGCGCGATCATGGCGCGCTCGTCGTCGCCGTTCACGTACTGCCGCATGCGGGCGCGCAGGTTCTTGGCCTTTCCCACGTAGAGCACGCGGCCCGAGGCGTCCTTCCACAGGTAGCAGCCCGGGTCCGTAGGGACCCGGGACACCTGCTCGGCGAGGGAGGGGGCGCCGTCGGGAACGGTGCCGTCCTGGGCGGTGCGCGGTCGGTCCAAAGATCCTCCATAACAGGTTGCCCGGTAGAGGGCCCACGGGGGCCCGCGGCTATCATAGGTGCGCACAACCGGTCCCGTGCGCAGCGCGTGGAGGAAAGGTATCACAACATGGAATTGCATGAGATCTCGGCAGCCAGGGTCGAGGAGGCAGCAAAGGAGCACGACCTTCCGCTCCCCGTCGAGCAGACCGAGGACTGGTGCGAGTACGAGTCCACCATCACCGACCGCACCTACTGGGGGTCGGTGGCCTTCGAGCAGGACGGCAGGCCCGTGGCCGTAGCCTCGTTCATGGACTATGAGACCCACGGCTACCACTACCTCCGCGGCCACCACGCCCCCGTATGGCTCGTGCCGCCCACGGCCAACCGGGAGGAGGAGCTTGCCCGGGCCTTGGTGGCCTACGTCAAGAGGCGCGACCCCAAGGTGGCCTTCATCCGCATGGCCGTGGAGCACGAGATTCCCTCGAGCCGTCCGGTGCTCTCCACCAGCCCCTACAACCAGACCGTGGTCATCGACCTCGACCACGGCGACGCCGACGAGATCCTCTCCAAGTTCAAGACCCGCGGCCGCAGGGACGTTCGCAAGTCTCTGCGCGAGTCAAACGAGACCGTGGCCGACGAGACGACCCAGGCCCTGGAGGATTTCGCCCCCTATTACGCGGTGATGGAGGAGACCTGTGCCCGCGACGGCTTCACCCCCTCCCCCGCCAAGGACTACGTGGACATGCTCAAGATCCTGGGCCCCGACCGCGCCCGCCTCACCGCCGGCCGCATCGACGGCGAGCTTGCGTGCTGGGCGCTCAACGTCATTGAGGGTACCCGCGCCACCCGCTACTACGGGGCCTCCCGCATGCTCGAGGGCGTCAAGAACTTCGTGGACGCCGAGGTATTCGAGACCTGCCTCATCCTAGCCGGACTGGGTTGCACCACCTACGACCTCATGGGCATCGGCAACGACTTCTCCCCCAACCTCAAGGGGCTCAACATGTTCAAGACCAAGTTCTCCAAGGACGTGGTGGATGTGGCCCCCGACCGCGACATCCCCGTCAAGGGCCTCTTCTACAAGGCGCTCAAGGGTGCCAAGAGGATCAAGGACCGCTGAGGCACCCAAGGCACGAGACGTGTACGGGCCCGCCCGGAGTCACCGCTCCGAACGGGCCTTTCCCATAGCCCGCGGCCTCAGGGCCCGACGTCCCCGGCGGCCAAAAGAAGAGGGGCCGCACCGGAGAGGGTGCGGCCCCCGCAGGGACGACGCGGAGCACGAGGGTGCGGACCCGTTTAGATGGGCGACCCCGCGCCGTAGAGACGGCTGCCCGCGGTGTTCCAGATGGTTGCCACGCGCACGCCGTCAGGGGGCCAGTTGCAGTCGATCACGGTGTTGCCACCGGCATAGATGCCCACATGGCCCTCCCAGCAGACGATGTCGCCGGGGATGGCGTTGGAGGGCGACTTGAGCCCGGAGGCGGCGGAGACCATGGCGCGCTGGGACGCGGAGCTGTGGGGCAGGCTGATGCCGGCCTGGGCGTAGCACCAGCGGGTGAAGCCGGAGCAGTCGAGACCGGTGGAGGGATTCTCGCCGCCCCAGACATAGTTGACCTTGCCGACCAGGGAGTACGCGGCGCTGAGGATGGTGTTGCGCTGGGCAGAGGTGAGCCCGCCGACAGAGCCGGAGGTGCTTCCGCCGGAAGAGACGGAACCGCCCGAGGTTCCCCCGCCGGAGGTGCCGCCACCGGAGGTGCCGCCACCGGAGTAGTAGCTGCCGGAGTTGGCGGCAGCGGCGGCAGCGGCGGCCGCCGCCTCGCGCTCGGCGGCCTGGCGGGCGGCCTCGGCCTCCTGGGCCAGGGCCTCCTTCACCTGAGAATCGAGGCTGTTGACATAGGAGTCGGCCTCGTCGACCTTGCTCTTGAGGTCGGCCTGCTGGGCCTCCTGCTGGGAGACCAGCTGCTCCTGCTGGGACTTCTGGTCCTCGAGGGTGGCCTTCTCGTTGTCGAGCTCCCCCTTCTTCACGGCGAGATCGGTGCGCAGGCGGTTGGTCTCCTCGATGTTGGAGGCCTGGGTCTCGCTGATCTTGTCAGCGTAGTAGACCCTGGTCACGAAATCGTCAAACGAGTTGGCCTCGAGGACCAGGGAGAGCAGCGACACGCCGCCGGACTTGTAGTTCTCGGAGACGTTCTCGGCAAGGAGCGCCTGGCGTCTGGCCAGCTCGGCCTCCTTGACCTTGATGTCCTCCTGGACCTTGTCGATGTTCTTTTGGGTGTCCGCGATCTGGGACTCGGTCTCGGAGAGCTGCTCGCGGGTGGCGTTGAGCTGGTCGGAGACGGCCTCGGCCTGGGCGTAGTAGTCGTCGCGGGTCGCCTTGGCCTTGTCGAGCTGGGCCTGAAGCTCCGAGGAGGTTTCGGCGACGGCCGGGGACGGCACGGCCACCACGACGGTCAGGGCAAAGGCCGTGGCGGCGATGGCGGCGCAAACGCTACGGGCTCGTTTCATGGAATCGCTCCTTGATATGGATATGGGGCGCCAAGGCGTCCCTCGTCAGGCTGCGTACCCAGTGTCGCATCTTATCATAGGCCTTCAGGGCGCCAAACTGAAGGGTTTTTCAGCTGCGGGAGGCCTCCACATCCCTAGACCCTCGTCCCCTTGCCGAGATGGATGTTGAACTTCCTCACCTGGTTGAACAGCAGAAGGCGCGCGAGCACCCGGTGCTTGAGGGTGTCATCGGGATTGCCGTAGGGATAGCCGGCCTTTCCTTTTCGGAACATCTCGAGGGCGCGAGCCCTGAGCCCGTCGTCGGCGACGTGGTCGGCCACGACCTTCCTGGGAACCACCGTATAGAGGAACGGGTCGAAGGCCTCGCGGTACTCCATGGGGTCGTGGAGCACGAAGTCGCGGACGATGGGCTCGGTGAACTCGACGCCGCCCAAGGTGACGTACCAGCTGTTGCGCCCGGGCCTCGTGTTGACCTCGAAGAAGCGGTAGGAGCCGTCACGCTCGTCGAACTTGATGTCGAAGTTGGCCACGCCGTGATAGCCCACATGAGAGAGGAAGCGCTTGGCATCGGAGATTATCTGTTCCACCCGCTCCCCCATGATGCAGCAGGGGTTGCCGATGAGGATGGGCGAGTGGTCCTGGATGACCACACGGCCGCCGGACACCACGCGGGCCTCGCCATGCCGGTCGGTGAAGACCGTGAGCGAGCGCAGGGCCGAGTCACCTCCAGGCACGAAGTCCTGGAGCACGACCTCCTTGGAGTAGCCGGAACGGGCGAGGGAGCCCATGACCTCGTCGAGACCGCGACGATCGTCGACGGCGTAGACCTTCTCCTTGCCCGGGAACTCGAGCAGGTCGTAGGCCGCCGAGTTGGCCGGCTTGACCACAAGCGGGAACGGCAGGTCGTCAGGCAGGTCGCCCTCAGAGGCAAGGACGGTCCAGGTCTTGGGGTACGGGATGGAGAGCTCCTCGCAGATGCGGTAGAACTCACCCTTGTCGGTGATGCGGTCGAGGAGGGGGAAGTCCGGGTAAGGCACGGCGTAGAACTCGGAGAGCTCCTCGGCGTGCTCAGAGAGGATCCTGGCGTGCCAGTCCGCCGAACCGAGCACGATGCCGAGCTTGCCGGCGGCCTTGAGCCCCTTGCCCAGGGCAAGGAGCTCCTCGAGGAGCCGGCCGGGCTCCCCAAGGTCGGGGACGACGCGGTAGTCGCACAGGCGGCTCGACGAGGTCACCTGGACGTCGACGGCCGATAGGATAACGGGGTCGACCCCCCACCGGCGGTGGAAGGACCTCGCATAGGAGTAGCCGAGAATGTCGCCTCCGATGCACACGGGCTGCAGAAGCTCGGGGACCTGGCTCTCGTCGGTGATGGTGACAGCGGGCATCGTTTCCTCCGTTACATGTTCGATGGGGTCCAGAGGACCTGCTTGACGGCCTCAGCCATGGGTGCCACCGCGTCGATTGGGACCTCGGTGGGCAGGTTGACGATGCCCGCGGTCACCCGGTCGCAGACCGGCAGGGTCCCGACCGCGGGGAGACCGTAGGCTCCGGGGTCGACGACACCGGGGTAGAGTGACGGACGGTACCAGTCCTCAGCGAGGTAACCCAGCTCCCTGACCCTGCGGATCACCTCGCGCGACGTCTCGGTGGAGGGTGCGACCACACTGAAGCGCAGGAGGGGCTGGACGGGGTCGGAGCCCTGGGCCGCCGGGTACGGTACCGAGCCGCCAAAGGCCTCGATGAACGCCGAGACCACCTCCCGGCGCGATCCCATGTTCTGCGGGGCCCGCTTGAGCTCGTTGTTCACCTGGGCACAGATCCATCGATCGGGCGCCATGGGGCCGTGAAGAAGCCCCCCGGCCATCTCCTTGTCGGCCACGGCCGGTTCGAGGAGCCTAGCCGCCACCAGGCTGCGCCGCAGGAAAACGGCGGCCTTGCGGGGCAGGCGGTTGAGGACACGGTTCTCGTTGAGGTAAAGGCGCGCGGCCCTGGCCACGCCTCCGCACACTGGCTCGAGGGCGGCGAGGCGCTCGCGGGCGATGGAGAGGGCCTGGGGCCGGCGACCACGGGGGTTGATCCAGACGGCACCCCCGAACGAGGTGCGCAGCATCTTCTCGGCACCGAACGAGTGGACCGAGACGTCGGCAACGGGACGACCCTGGTCGGTGAGGGCCATGCGAGTGGCGCAATGGGCGCTGTCCTCGAGCACGAGGGCCCCGACCCCGTGGGCCCTCTCGACCAACTCGCGCGAAGAGGCGTCGTCGATGATGCCGAAGGAGTGCTGGAGCACGACGGCCCCGACACCCTCCCCGAGGGGCAGCACGGCCGGGTCGAGGGACACCGTGTCGGCATCGATGTCGCCGTACACCGGGACGAGCCCGGCCACGAGGATGGGGTCCACGGCGGTGCAACAGGTGAAAGGCTGCGTGACGACCGAGCGCACCGAAGGGTCCGACGCGGCCAGGGCCTCGAAGACCACTTCCATGGCGTAGCGGGCCTTGTACACAAGGTACCAATCCTCGGGACTCGTGCGTGTGGCCTCGGCAAGGCCGTGGGTGAGGCGTACGGCCTCGTCTTCCATAGGAACCTCCATCGGACGGCAGTCGGGGCGATTCTACCCCGCCCCTATGAAGACCCTGTACCCGGTGCACCGCTCTCCCCGGGCGACCGGGATGGGCGGGCGCAGGACGACCTGACGACCCCAAACCGCAAGGAGACGACGGCTTCGCACCAAAATGAAAGGCAGTCGGTCTCGGGGACCGACCGCCTCCAGATTGTTCCCCAAGACCGTGGCGGGCGGTTGCGGTCTTGGGAAATGGCCGTCTCGGGGGCGTTGGGCTACGACCCGTTCACCGCGTCCACGTACCAGCTCGTGATGGACGTGGGGTGGGTGATGGCGGTGCCCACGACCACACACCAGGCGCCGGCCTCGACGGCGTCGGCGGCGTCCTGCGGGCAGTGGACGCTCCCCTCGCAGACCACGGGGCGGCCCGGGAACTCGGCCACCGCCTGGCGGATGAGGTCGAGGTCGGGGCCCTGGCCGGCCGCCTGGTCGATGGCGGCGCCGGGGTGCGAGAGCGTGGTGGAGCAGAGGTCGCACCCGGCGGCGAAGCCACGGCGCACGTCCTCGATGGAGGAGCAGTCCGCCATCACGAGGACCTCCTCCTTCTTGAGCTCGGCGACGGTCTCCTCGAAGGTGCGGCCGTCGGGGCGCGGGCGGTCGGTGGCGTCGAGGGCCACGATGTCGGCGCCGGCCATGGCGCAGGCCCGGGCGTGGCGCAGGGTGGGCGTGATGAAGACGCCGTCGTGGCCCTCCTTCCAGAGGCCGATGACCGGGACCTCCACACGCCCCTTGATGGCGGAGATGTCGGAGAGGCCCTGGCAGCGGATGGCGCAGGCGCCGCCAAGCTCGCAGGCCCGAGAGATCTGGGCCATGGTCTCGGGGTGGCGCATGGGCTCGCCGGGGTAGGCCTGGACCGAGGCGACGAGGCCGCCGCGGAGCGAGTCGATGAGGTTTTGGGCTGTCATCGCACGATTGCCTTTCTCCCGCCGCAGGCGGGGGTCGCGGCTAGGAGAGGTCGCCATAGCCGTCCTTCACGAAGTGCTCGGCCGCGCCGATGAGCGGCGCGTCGTCGCCGAGGAGGCCCCGCTCGACGGGGAGGTCGCGGACCGGGGCCATGGCGCGGTCGGCATAGCCGGAGGCGAGGGCGTCGTGCCAGACGGGGCCGCACTGGACCACGGAGCCCGACAGGATGATTGCCTCGGGGTCGATGAGGTTGGCGGACGAGGCGAGGACGCCGCCCAGGGCGCGGCCGCTACGGGTCTCGGCCGCCACGGCGGCCTCGTCGCCCTCCTCGGCGGCCCGGGAGATGTAGGCGCCCCCCACGGGGTTGCCCTCCGGGTCGGTGTCGGCGCCGGAGAGGCGCACGTACTCCCCCACGATGGCCGGGCCGGCGGCCACTGACTCGAGGTGCCCCACGGCGCCGCAGGTGCACTCGATGCCGGCGGCCTCCTCGCAGGCCATGTGGCCCACGTTGCCGGCCATGTCGTGGGCCCCCAGGGACAGGACGCCCCCGTCCACGATGGCGCCGGAGATGCCGGTACCCACGGCCACCACGAGCACGGACTCGTAGCCGCGGCCGCCGCCCCAGCGGGCCTCGCCGAGGGCGTGGGCGTGGACGTCGTTCAGGACCCTGCAGGGCAGGCCGCAGGCCTCCTCGACGGCCGTGCCGAGCGGGGTGCCCGACCAGCCGGGCATCATCTCGTTGGCGTAGGTGATGTCGCCCGTGCGCGGGTCGACGACGCCGCCGGTGGAGATGCCGACCCCTGCCACGGGACGCGGCGAGCGGGCGACGGCGCCCTCGACGGCCGCGATCACGTCGGCCAGCACGGCCTTCCCCCCGCGCAGCGGGTTGGTCGGGACGCGCTCGACCGACTCGACGACCGGCACCCCCTCCCCCGTGAAGGTCACGAGGCCGCATGCGATCTTGGTACCGCCGATGTCGACGGCGACGACGGTGGTCGGCTCCATGGTCTCTCCCCTCTCTGCGGGCTAGAGCAGGTCGCAGGTGGCCAGGACCTGACGGATGGCCTCGACGTTCTCGCCCTCGAGCTCGGCGACGGGCTCGGGCATGCGGTTGCTGGAGAAGACGCCCATCTCGCGCAGGGCCGTCTTGAACGCGCCCACGCCGGCGCCGTAGCCGCCCACGCCCGTGGTCACCTGGGTGATCAGCATGAGGTCGGCGAGGTAGTCCTGCAGCTCGCGCACGCGGGCCCAGTCGCCGGCCTCGGCGGCACGCCACATCTCCACATAGGGCTCGGGGGCGATGTTGGCGAGGCCGGGCACGGAGCCGTCGGCGCCGCCGAGGTAGGCGCCGTCGACCACGACCTCGTGGCCGGTCAGCAGCGTCAGCGGGTGGCCGATGCGGTCGTTCTCGCGGATGAGGAAGCGGAAGGAGACGTCGTCGCCCGAGGAGTCCTTGACGCCGGCGAGGGTGCCCTCGGCGCCGAGCTCGGCGAGCAGGCGCCAGTCGAGCTTCGTCTGCACGCAGACGGGGATGTCGTAGGCGAACAGCGGCACGTCGACGGCCTCGTGGATGGCGCGGAAGTGCCGGGCCACCACGCCGGGGCCCGGGATGGCGTAGAACGGGGCCGTGGCCACGATGGCGTCGACGCCGAGCTCGGCCATGGAGCGGGCGTGGGCGATGACGGCGTCGGTCTGCATGTCGATGCAGCCGGCGATCACGGGCACGCGGCCGTTGTTGATGCGCATGCCCTCGCGCACCACCTCGAGGCGCGTCTCCTCGTCGAAGAAGGCGACCTGCCCCGACGAGCCCAGGAAGAAGAGGCCGTCGATGCCGGCGTCGATCATGCGGTTGAGGTGCCGCTCGAAGGCCTCGTGGTCGATGGAGCCGTCGTCGAGCTGGGGGACGACGACGGGGGGGACGACGCCGCGGATCTTGAAGTCTGAGCTCATGGGAAACAGGGGTCCTTTCATGGTCTGGCTGTCTATGGAAGGGCCCGGCGGTGCGCCGGGCCCTCGGTGCCTATCGGCCTGCCTCAGGAAGCTTTCCCAAGATTGGGGTGGAGCAACGAGGGGGCCGCGCCGAGCAGGAGCTTGGTGTAGGGGTCCTGGGGGTGCTCGAAGATCTGCTTGGCGGGGCCGTGCTCCACCACGGTGCCGCCGTTCATGACGCAGATCTCGTCGGAGATGTAGCGCACGGTCTGGATGTCGTGGCTGATGAACACCATGGCCAGGCCGAGCTGCTCCTTGAGGTCGGTGAGCAGGTTGAGGATCTGGGCGCGCACGGAGACGTCCAGGGCGCTCGTGGGCTCGTCGGCGATGATGCAGTCGGGGCCGATGGACAGGGCGCGGGCGATGGCCACGCGCTGGCGCTGACCGCCGGAGAGCTGGCCGGGCAGGGCGTCGAGGGCGCTCGAAGGCAGGCCGACGAGGCCGATGAGCTCCTGGATGCGCTCCTCGCGCTCCTCGGGGGTGCCCACCTTGTGCACGAGCATCGGGTCGAGGAGCTGGTCGTGGACGCTCATGCGGGCGTTGAGGGCCGTGGCGGGGTCCTGGAAGACCACGGAGAGCACGGAGCCGATGTGCTTGCGGTCCTCCGCGGTGCGCTTGGTCACGTCCTTGCCCTTGAAGAAGACCTTGCCCGAGGTGGGCGGCTGAAGGCCGCACATGACGTTGGCCGTGGTGGACTTGCCACAGCCGGACTCGCCCACGATGCCCAGGGTCTTGCCGGGCATGACGCGCATGGTGACGCCCTTGACGGCTTGCACGAGGTTGGGGTGGAGCAGGGAGCCGGTGCGGGTCTTGAAGGTGACCTTCACATCATCGAGGAAGATGATGGGCGTGACGCCGTCGACGGTGCCGTCGTTCACGGCGGGGTTCTGGGTCTCGCTCATGGCTTTATGCATCTCCCTTCGGGGTGCTGGGGGTGTTGACGACGGAGGTCAGGCCGGCGGCCGCGAGGTCCTTGTCGGGGAGCTCGGCCACGTAGTGCTCGGTGCCGGGGATCTTCTTGAGGACCGGGCGGACGTCGAGGCCCACCGTGGGGTGGCTCGAGCGCGGCGCGAAGCGGTCGCCGTCGTTGAAGTCCTTGGGGCTCGGGACCACGCCGGGCACCTGGTGGAGCCTGCCGGAGCCGCCCTCGATGGAGAGCACGGCGCCGAGGAGGCCGCGGGTGTACTCGTGGGTGGGGTGCATGAGCAGCTCGATGGTGGGCGCCTGCTCCACGACCTGGCCGGCGTACATGACGGTGATGTAGTTGGCCACCTCGGCCACGAGGGCGAGGTCGTGGGACACGAAGATCATGGCGAAGCCGAGCTTGGCCTGCAGGTCGTTGAGGAGCTTGATGACCTGCTTCTGGACGGTGACGTCGAGGGCCGTGGTGGGCTCGTCGGCGATGATCACCTTGGGGTCGCGGGTGAGGGCCATGGCGATGAGGACGCGCTGGCGCTGGCCGCCGGAGAGCTCGTGGGGGTAGCTCTCGAGGGTGCGGGCCGGGTCGAGGCCCACGAGCTCGAGGAGCTCCTCGGCGGAGCGGGTGCCGCCGCGGTCCGTGAGCTGCTTCATCTGGTTCTTGATGAGCATGGACGGGTTGAGGGCGGAGAGGGCGTCCTGGTAGATCATGGCGATGTCGTGGCCGCGGAGGGCGTTGCGCTCGGCGTCATCCATCTCGAGCAGGTTCTTGCCCTGGTAGAGGATCTCGCCGGAGATCTGGGCGCGGGAGTCGATGAGGCCCATGATCGTGAGGGCGGTGATGGACTTGCCGCAGCCGGACTCGCCCACGAGGCCCATGGTCTGGCCGGGGCGCACGGCGTAGTTCACGTGGTCGACCACGTTGACGTCGCCGTGGCGCGGGAACTTGATGCAGAGGTCCTTGACCTCGAGCACCGGCTGCACGTCGTAGTCGGGCTTGTGGCGGTCGTCGCGCCTGGCCTCGACGGCGGCGAGGGCCGTGAGGGACCTGTCGAGGGAGGCGGCCTGCTGCTTGTAGGCCTCGACCGGGTCGAACAGGAGGCGGTCCTGCTTGCGGGCGTGCTTGCCGTCGTCCTCGATGGGGGCGTTGGGCGCCGCCACCATGGCGTCGGTGATGCCCTCGGAGAAGATGTTGAGGCAGAGGACCGTGGTCATGATGGCCAGGCCGGGGAAGAGCGCCTGCCACCAGCGGCCGGCCAGGACGCCGGAGCGGGCGTCGGACAGGATGTTGCCCCAGGTGGGCGTGGGCTCCTGGATGCCGGCGGAGATGAAGGACAGCGAGGCCTCGAGGATGATGGCGTCGGCCACGAGCACGATGACGTACACGAGGATGGGCGCGATGCAGTTGCGCATGACGTGCTTGACGAGGATCCAAGGGGCCTTTGCGCCCGAGACCACGACGGCGCGGACGTAGTCCTCACCGTACTCGGCCACCACGTTGGCGCGGACGATACGGGTCACCTGCGGGATGTAGATGAAGCCGATGGCCAGCACGATGGAGGGTACCGAGTTGCCGAAGACCGACACGAAGACGGCGGCCAGGGCGATGCCGGGGAAGCTCATCACCACGTCCATGATGCGCATGATGACCTCGGAGATCCACTTGCGGCTCACGGCGGCCACGGAGCCGATGATGCAGCCGCCCACGAGGGCGAGGAGGGTGGCGCCGAAGCCGATGGCCAGGGAGTAGCGGGCGCCGAACATCATGCGGGAGAGGATGTCGCGGCCCTTCTCGTCGGTGCCGAAGAGGAACTCGCCGTTGGGGGCCTGGCGGGACTTGAAGATCTCGAAGGGGCTGTGGGGCGCCAGGAAGTTGGCGCAGATAGCCACGAGGGCCACGAGGACGAGCACCACGATGGAGATGCGGGAGCCGATGCTCATGGCGTGCCAGCGGCGGGAGATGCCGCTGCGGCGCTTGACGGTCTCAGCCACGTTACACGCTCCTGATTCGGGGGTTGATAAGGATATAGAGCATGTCCACCACGATGTTGATCACGATGAACGCGAGGGCAACCACGAGGGTGACGCCCTGGACGAGCGTGGGGTAGTTGGACGTGACGCCGTCGAGGATGGCCATGCCCATGCCGGGGAGGTTGAAGATGACCTCGATGACCACGGCGCCGCCCATGAGGTAGCCGATGCGCAGGCCGAGAACGGTGACCGGCGTGATCATGGCGTTGCGGAGCACGTTCTTGACGATGACCTCGCTGCGGGGGACACCGGCGCCCACGGCGGTGCGCACGTAGTCACGGTCGAGCTCCTCGGCCATGGAGGTACGGATGACGCGGGTGAGCTGGCCGGCGAGGGGCACCGAGAGGGCCAAAGCGGGCAGGATCATGCGCATCCACCAGCCGCCGGTGAGGAACGCCGGCAGGGCGCCGGAGGCCGGGAAGATCTTGAGGTTGAAGGAGAACACCAGGATCAGCAGGACGGCGAGCCAGAAGGACGGCGTGGCGATGCAGGCGATCGACAGTATTCGGATGACCTGGTCTGGCCACTTGTCCCGGTACACGGCGGCAACCACACCGAGGATGAACGCGACGATGACGCCGATGATGAGGCCGAGGAAGGTGAGCTGCATGGTCACCGGGAAGGCCTTCATCACGCGGTCGGCCACGGAGGCGCTGTTGACGCCGTACTCGCCGAGGCTGCCCTGGAACATGCCCCCGAGGAAGTCTCCGTACTGCACGATCCACGGCTGGTCGAGGCCGTGCTTCTCGCGGTACATCTGGACGGCCTCCTGGGTGGCGCCCTCGCCGAGGGCACCGTAGGCCGGGTCAATCGGGGAGAACGACATGACGAAGAACACCAGGAAGGTGACGCCCAGGACCATGATGGGCAGGGCGATGAGCCTTCGTCCTATCAACCGGATGAGGTTGTTCACGTTGCGTCTCTCCTTTCACAATAGAAACGGGTTGCCTATGTGCACAAATGGGGCGCGGGAAGGCGATGGTGCGGTGCCTCCCCGCGCCCGTCCCGGATCGCTCCGGGGTTGGAACCTTGAAGGAACTTACTTGGCCTTGCAGCCCACGAGGTCGATGCCCGTGCAGCCGATGGCCTGGAAGCCGTCGATCTTGTCGGCCCAGACGCCGGTGGGGGTGACGCGGTGGAACAGCGGGTACAGGGGCACCTGCTCGGCCAGGAGGTCGAAGCACTGGTTCCAGGTGTCCTGCTGGGCGTCGCCGGTCTCGGTGACGGCCTTGGCCATGAGGGTCTGGAGCTCGGTGCACTTCTCCATGCCCTGCCAGCCGTAGCGGGACTGGGTCCAGATGCCGTCGCCGTAGAACCAGCTCATGAGCAGGTCGGGGTCGTTGCCGAAGACCGAGGGGTCGCCGGAGGCGAGCACCACGTCGTAGGGGCACACGCCGGAGGCGTCGGGCGTGGCCTGGTTGGCGTAGAGGTCGGAGCTCTTCTGGGAGTTGAGCTCGACCTCGAGGCCGGCGGCGATGAGGTCCTGCTGGATCGAGGCGGCGATCTCCTTGATCCAGGCGGTGTCGGTGGTCTGGAGGGTCAGCTTGGTGCCGGTGGCGCCGGCCTCCTCGAGGAGGCTCTTGGCCTTGTCGACGTCGTAGGTGTAGACCGTGGAGGCCTTGTGGTAGCCGGGGAAGTTCTCGGGCAGGTAGCAGGTGGCCGGCTGGGCGAGGCCGTCGAGGGCGTTCTCGATGATCTTCTCGACGTCGACGGCGTAGAAGAAGGCCTGGCGCACGCGAACGTCGTCGAACGGCTTCTTCTTGAGGTTGAACATGAAGAAGGGCAGGTTGAAGCCCTGGACCTTGTCGACGGTGATGCCCTGGCCCTCGAAGTTGGCGATCTGTTCGGCGGGGACGGCCTCGCAGACCATGGTGGTGCCCTCGGTCATGGCCGTGACGCGCGGGTCGTTGTCGACGAGGACGGTGAACTCCACCGGGTTGCTGGCCGGCTTGGGACCGTTGTAGTTCTCGTTGACGGAGAGCTTGATGGACTGCTCGTTGGACTCGTCGTACTTCCAGGGGCCGGTGCCCACGGGGAGCTTGGTGAGCTCGTCCTTGGACATGGAGGCCGGGCAGATCTTGATGATGCAGAGGCGCTTCTTCATGATCTCGGGGTCGAAGGCGTTCTTGAGCTTGAAGGTGACGCCGGTGTCACCGTCGGCCTCGACGGCGTCGATGAAGGTGAGCATGGGCTCGTAGATGTTGCCCTTGTACTCCTCGTCGATGCCCGCGGCGCGCTGCCAGGACTTGATGACGTCGTCGGGGGTGACGGCGGTGCCGTCGGAGAACTTGGCGCCCTCGCGGAACTGCACCTTGTACTCGGTGTCGGAGACCTTCTCGATGTCCTCGGAGGCGGCCAGGGCGGCGAAGGCCTCCATCTTGGCGTAGTCGAACTCGAAGAAGCCCTCGGCCACGCACCAGTTGGCGGCCATGCCGGTGGCGCTGGAGGTGGACAGCGGGTCGAGGTTGCCCTGGTTCTGGTAGGCGAGGCCCGCGGTCAGGGTGGCGTCGGCGCCGCCGGAGCCGGAGCCGGACGACGCGTCGTCGCCACCGCCGCCGCAGCCGGCGAGGCCGAGGCCCGCGGCGACCGCGGCGGTGCCGCCGAGGCCGAGGAAGGTGCGACGCGACATGCCCTTGTCAAACATTGCGTATCTCCTGTCTTCTCTGGCGGTATCCCGCCCTTTTTAAGCCGGTTTTCATGATAGGTCGGCTGCGATTCCGCGCTCTTACAGCTGATATTATTGTCGGCGAACGGCCCCTCACGACCGGGAAGGCCCTGCCAAGCCATAGGCGGAATAAAACATGCCTACTCGCCCACGGGGACATGCCGGGCGCAGGAAAACGCATCGTATTGTCCGTTGGGAGGCTGTCCCCCGCTTTTGCGGTGAAATCTATCTACCGATGTAGATGCATAAGAAGTACGACCTGTCAATGCCGATTCCGGGACCGGGGGGGCCATGCTCGCCGACCTTCATACGCACACAAGTCGATCCGACGGCACCTGCGACGCCGCCGCCATGGCTGCCGCGGCGCGGGCAGCGGGCGTAGACGTCCTGGCCGTGACCGACCACCTCACGCTGCCGGCGGCCATGGACCCCGCATGCGGGTGCTCCGTGGCCGAGGCAGACCTCCCCACCCTCGCGGTCGAGGTCGCCGCGGCGGCGGAGGGTTCCCCGGTGGAGGTGCTCCTGGGCTTCGAGTGCGACTGGTACCCGGGGTGCGAGGGGAACGTGGCGCGCTGGTCCCGCGGCGCGGCGCTGCTCCTGGGCTCGGTGCACTGGATAGGCCCCCAGGAGGGCGGCGCGTGGATCGACGACCCGGACGACCTGCACATCTGGGAGGAACTGGGGCCCGACGAGGTCTGGCGCCGCTACGCGGCCGCCTGGTGCGCCGCGTGCGAGAGCCCGGCGGGGTTCGACGTCATGGCCCACCCGGACCTGCCGTTCCGGTTTTCGAACGAGGGGCTAGCCCCCACCATGGACCTCTCGGCGACCTTCTCGGCCATGGCCGAGTGCGCCCACGACACCGGGCGGCGCGTCGAGGTCTCCACGGCGGGCCTGCGCAAGGGCGTGGGCGCGTTCTACCCGTGCGGGGCGCTGCTGGACGCGTTCGTGCGCGCCGGGGTGCCGATGACCTTTGGCAGCGACGCCCACCGGGCCGAGGACGTGGCCTGGGGCCTCGAACGGGCCCACGCCTACGCCTGGTGGCACGGTGTGCGGGCCCAGGAGGTGCCGGGGAGGGACGGTTGGCGGAGCGTCCCGCTGTAGGGCCCCAGGGGCGCCATGGGGTGACAGCCCGCCACAACGGCAGGGACGCCCCCCCCCCCGCGCGACGGCTATTTGAAGCGCGCCGCCAGCTCCCCCGCCAGCTCCTCGAGCGAGACGCCCTGGCGCTCCAGGCAGACCATGAGGTGGTAGACGAGGTCGGCCGCCTCGTAGCGGACGTGGTCGTGGTCGCCGTCCTTGGACGCCAGCGCCACCTCCACCGCCTCCTCGCACACCTTCTTGAGCACGCGGTCCTCGGGCCCCTTGAGCAGACGCACGGTGTAGGAGGCCTCGGGGTCGGCGTCCCAGCGCCCCGCGATGGTGGCGGCGAGCTCCTCGAGCACGGGCCCGACGGGCCTCGGCTCCACGTTGGCGGTCCTCTCCCCCATGGCTAGGCCTCCTCGAAGTCGACGGCGGCCGTGGGCGAGAGCTGCCGGAAGAAGCAGGAGCGGTTGCCGGTGTGGCAGGCGGGGCCGGGCGAGTCCACCTCCACGAGGAGGGTGTCGCCGTCGCAGTCCACCAGGATGCGCCGCACGGTCTGCACGTTGCCGCTCGTGGCCCCCTTGTTCCAGAGCTCCCGGCGGGAGCGCGACCAGAACCACGTGGTCCCCGTCTCGCGGGTGAGCTCGAGGGAGCGCTCGTTCATCCACGCCACCATGAGCACCTCTCCGGTGCCGGCCTGCTGCACGACGGCGGGCACGAGCCCGTCCCCGTCGAGGCGCACGGTGGCCTCGTCTATCTCCACGACGCCGTCGGCGTCACCCTGGGCACGGTCCATGGGTCTCCTCCCCTACGCGTGTTCGTTCCGAGAAGCATAGCGCCGCACGACGCGCGGCCGCGGCCTAGAAGTCCAGCCGCACCGGGATGCCCTGGCTCGCCATGTACTCCTTGACCTGCCTCACCGAGAAGGTCCCGAAGTGGAAGACGCTCGCCGCGAGCACGGCGTCTGCCTCCCCCTCGAGGACGCCCTCGGCGAAGTGCTCGAGGTTCCCCACGCCGCCCGAGGCGATGACGGGGACGGGCACGGCGCGGGCCACGGCGCGGGTGAGGGCGAGGTCGAAGCCCTCCTTGGTGCCGTCCCGGTCCATGGAGGTGAGCAGGATCTCGCCGGCGCCACGGCGGGCGGCCTCCTCGCACCAGGCCACGGCGTCGATGCCCGTGGCGGTGCGCCCGCCGGCGGTGTAGACCTCCCAGCGGTTGGGGCCCGTGGCGCGGGCGTCCACAGCGCACACCACGGCCTGGCTCCCGAAGGCCGCCGCGGCGGCCGAGATGAGCGACGGGTCGCGCACGGCGGCCGAGTTGACCGAGACCTTGTCGGCGCCCGCGGCCACCATGGCCCGCATGGCCGCGAGGTCGCGAAAACCGCCGCCCACGGTGTAGGGGATGCCCAGGCGCCGGCTGGCGTCGGAGGCCATGCCCACGGTGGTGGCGCGGTCGTCGCTCGTGGCGCAGATGTCGAGGAACACGACCTCGTCGGCGCCCGCGGCGTCGTAGGCGGAGGCGAGCTCCACCGGGTCGCCGGCGTCGCGCAGGGACACGAAGTTCACGCCCTTGACCACCCGGCCGTCCTTGACGTCGAGGCACGGGATCACGCGTTTGGCGAGCATGGTCACTCCCCTCCCGCCGCGGCGAGCGCCTCGGCGAGGTCGAGGGTCCCCTCATAGAGGGCCCGCCCGCAGACGACCCCCTCGACGACGCCGTCGCCGAGGGCCGCGAGCCTCCGGACGTCCTCCACGGTGGTCACGCCGCCCGAGGCCGTGACAGGAAACCCGCAGGCGGCCGCGACAGCGCGGTAGGCCTCCGGGTCCACGCCCGTCTGCATGCCGTCGCGGGATACGTCGGTGTACACGAGGTGCGAGAAGCCCATCCCGACCACGGAGGCGAGGAGGGTCTCCAGGGACACGGGGGCCTCGTCGCGCCAGCCGTCCACGCGCACGGCGCCGCCCTTGGCCGCGACGTCGGCCGCCACGGCGTCGCCGAAGCGCGCCACGGCCTCGGCCGCGAAGCCCGGGTCGCGCACCAGCGGCGTGCCGATGGACACGCGGGAGACGCCAGCGTCCAGGAGGCGCTCGACGTCGGCGAGGCCGCGCACGCCGCCGCCGGCGTCCACGCGCACAGGGACCCGCTCGCAGACGGCGCGAATGGCGTCCATGTTGGCGGCGCAGGCCGCCTCGTCCTCGCCGAAGGCGCGGGAGAGGTCCACCATGTGGACCCACCCGGCGCCCGCGGCGGCGAAGGCCTCGGCCTGGGCCACGGGATCGGAGGAGTACACGTCCATCTCGCTGCGGACGCCCTGGCGCAGGCGCACCACGTCGCCCGCGACGAGGTCGATGGCGGGGTAGACGATCATAGGGGCAGACCCCCCTTCACGAGGGCGACGAAGTTCTCGAGGATGGGACGGCCGGCGCCGGAGCTCTTCTCGGGGTGGAACTGGCAGCCGAAGACGTTGCCCTTCCAGACCACCGAGGGGAAGCTACGCGCGTAGTGGGTCTTGGCGCACACCACGTCGGGGTCGCAGCCGTCGTCCAGGGCGTACGAGTGGGTGAAGTACATGTGCGACCCCTCCCCCACGCCGGCGAGCAGGGGGCAGGCGCGGCCGAGGGGCGTGAGGTCGAGCTCGTCCCACCCCACGTGGGGCACCTTGAGGCGCGAGGACTCCAAGCGCGTGCACCCTCCGGGAAGGAAGCCCAGGCCCGGCCGCCAGCCCTCGCCGCCCTCGCGGCCGCGGGAGCAGAACAGCTGCATGCCGAGGCAGATACCGAGGATGGGAACGCCGCGGGCGCGGGCGTGGGCCACGGCCTCGGCCTGCCCGGAGGCCTCCATGTACCCCATGGCGTCGGCGAAGGCACCCACGCCGGGGATGACGAGGCCGTCGGAGGCGGCCGCGACCCCGGGGTCGTCGCTCACCACGACGTCGGCGCCGGAGCGGTCGAGGGCGCGGGCCACGCTCATGAGGTTGCCCTTGTGGTAGTCGAGCACGCAGACGGCCATCAGAGCGTCCCCTTGGTGGAGGGCACCCCGGTCACGCGGGGGTCGGGCCCGCAGGCAAAGCGCAGCGCCCGGCCGGCGGCCTTGAAGGCGGCCTCCACGATGTGGTGGCCGTTCTCGCCGGCAAGCTCGCGCATGTGGAGCGTGGCCCCGGCGTCGCGGGCCAGGCCGGCGAAGAACTCGTGGGCCAGCTGCGAGTCGAAGGTGCCTATGGAGGGCACGGGGATCGGGACGTCCCAGAAGAGCTCGCCGCGGCCCGAGAGGTCCACGCAGGCCAGGACCAGTGCCTCGTCCATGGGCACGAGGCACTGGGAGAACCGGGCGACCCCGGCCTTGTCGCCAAGCGCCTCGCGGATGCACGCGCCGATCACGATGCCGGTGTCCTCCACGGTGTGGTGGGCGTCCACGTCGAGGTCGCCCACGCAGCGCACCGTGAGGTCGAAGAGCCCGTGGCGCCCGAAGGCGTCGAGCATGTGGTCGAAGAAGCCCACCCCGGTGCGGACGTCCACGACGCCGGTGCCGTCGAGGTCGAGGGTGACGGCGATGTCGGTCTCGCCGGTGGTGCGGGTGACGGTGGCTCGTCTCATGGTTCCCCCTAGGAGCTGGAAGGGACGGGTCTGAGGATCCGGCGCAGGGCGTCGAGGACGGCGTCGTCCTCCTCGGGCGTGCCAACGGTGACGCGCAGGCAGTCCCTGAGCCCCGGCGCAAAGGAGAGGTCGCGCACGAGGATGGAGAAGTCCCGGGCGAGACGCTGCCGCACGGCATGGGCGTCCGGCACGCGCACGAGCACGAAATTGGCCTCGGAGTCCCATACGCGCAGGCCGAGGGCGCGCAGGCCCCCCGTGAGGCGGGTGCGCTCGGCCACGACGTCGGCCACCGCGGCCAGGGCGAGGTCGCGCCCCTCCACGACAGCCGTGGCGGCGGCCTGGGACAGCACGTTCACGGTGTAGGGCTGGCGCACGGCGGCGAAGACGTCCACAAGCTCCGGGGAGGCCAGGATGTAGCCCACGCGGGCGCCGGCCATGGCGAAGGCCTTGGAGAGCGTGTGGAGCACGCAGAGGTTGGGATGGCGGTCGAGCAGCGCCGCCGCGCTCCCCATGGACGGCGCGAACTCGCCGTAGGCCTCGTCCACCAGCACGACGCCGGGGCAGGCCTCGCAGAGGGCCTCCACACGGTCCGGGGCCACGGTGTTGCCCGTGGGGTTGTTGGGCGTGGTCAGCACGGCGACGTCCGCGGTGCGCGCGGCGGCAAGGACCTCGTCCCAGGCGGGTTCGAACGTCTCGGGGTCGCGCGGCACGGCCACGACCGTGGAGCCCACGAGCCTTCCGTAGATGTCGTAGACCGAGAAGGTGGGGGGCATATCCAGCACGGTGCGGCCGGCCCCCCCGAAGGCCAGAAGCAGGTCGAAGATCAGCTCGTCCCCGCCGTTGCCTACCACCACCTGGGAGCGGTCGACGCCGTGCCACGCCGCAAGGGCGTCGCGCAGGCCGTTGGCCATGGGGTCGGGGTAGCGGTTGAGGGGCGTCGCCGCCAGGGCCTCGCGGACGGCCCGTTCGAGCGCCGGGGGGCGCGGCCAGGTGCTCTCGTTGGCCGAGAGGTTGACCCGGCACTCCACGAACCCGGGGTCGTAGGGCTCGAGGTCCGCCACCTCCGGGCGCACGAGGGCGCGGGCCCGCTCGGAGAGGCCCATGTCAGTCACCGCCCGTCTCGAAGTCGAGCTCAGGTCGGCCGGGCTCCGAGAGGGTCTCGGGCCAGGCGGCCGCGGCGGCGTCCTCGCAGAGCTCCTCCCACGGGGTCCCAGGGCCGCGCTCGCGCAGGCGGCGGCGCATGCCCACGGAGAGCGCGTGGGCCCAGAGGCCCTCGGCCTGGGCCAGGGTCTGGGTGGCGTCGGCGTCGGCCTCCATGCCGGCCGGCGAGTAGCAGACCACGCTCGAGGAGGTGGTGAAGTCGTCCACGGAGAGCGGGTTCGAGAAGGCGGCCGTGCCCCCGGTGGGCAGCGTGTGGTTGGGACCCGCCACGTAGTCGCCCAGAGGCTCCGAGCTCCAGTGGCCGGCGAAGATGGCGCCGGCGCTGCGGATGGAGCCGAGGAGCGCGACGGCGTCGGCCACGCAGAGCTCCAGGTGCTCGGGGGCGATGCGGTTCACGGCCGCCACGGCCGCGTCCATCGTGTCGCAGAGCACGACGGCGCCCTGGCCGTCGAGGGAGGCGCGGGTGACGTCCGCGCGGGGCGACTGGGCGCAGAGCAGGTCGAGGGCGCCCTCCACGGCGTCGGCCAGGGCGGCGGAGGTCGTGACGAGGTAGCTCGCGGCCAAGGGGTCGTGCTCGGCCTGGGCCATGAGGTCGGCGGCCACCACGGCGGGGTTGGCCGTGTCGTCGGCCAGCACGCACACCTCCGACGGGCCCGCGATCATGTCGATGCCCACGTCGCCCGAGACGCGGCGCTTGGCGGCGGCGACGAAGGCGTTGCCGGGGCCGCAGACCTTGTCGACGCGGGGGATGGTCTCGGTGCCGTAGGCGAGGGCGGCCACGGCCTGGGCGCCGCCCACGGCATAGACCTCGTCGACGCCCGCCACGACCGCGGCCGCCAGGGTGTAGGCGGAGAGCGAGCCGTCGCGCTGGGGCGGGGTGACCATGACCACCCTCCCCACCCCCGCAACCTTGGCGGGGACGGCGTTCATGAGCACGGTGGAGGGGTACTGGGCGCGGCCGCCGGGCACGTAGATGCCGACGGAGACCAAAGGCGACACCTTGACGCCCAGGAGGGTCCCGTCGGGCTTGGTCGTGAACCACGACTGGCGCACCTCGCGGCGGTGGAAGTCCTCGATCTGGTCGTGGGCCCTCTCGAGGGCGGCGAGGAACCGCGGGTCCACCTGGGAGAGGGAGGCGGCCACGACGTCGTCGGGCACGCGGAAGGAGCGTGGGGCCGCACCGTCGAACTCGAGGCAGAAGCCGCGCACGGCCTCATCGCCACCGGTACGCACCGCGTCGACGATGGCCTCGGCGGCCGCCACGGCGTCGGCGGGCAGCGCCCCGGAGCGGCGCAGGTCGTCGTTCGTGAGGGTGGCGCCACCCTCGAGCGTGATCCTTCTCATGGGGGTCAGCCTTTCTCGACGGCGTCCCGGAGCCTAGCCCCGAGCGCCCTGATCCGTGCGTCGCTGCGGAAGGCCGCCGGCCCCGCGAAGAAGCGGGCCGAGCAGTCCATGACGTCGTCGGCCACCACCACGAGGTCGTTCTCGCGCAGGGTGGTGCCGGTGGCGGTGATGTCCACGATGCGGTCGGCCATGCCCACGATGGGCCCGAGCTCGATGTTGCCGTGGAGCGCGAGGATGTCCACGGGGCAGCCGACGGAGTCGAAGTACGCCTGGGTGACGCGGGGGTACTTGGTGGCCACCCGGTAGGAGCCGCGCCGGGCGAAGGCGGCGTCGGCGGCCCCCGCGGAGCCCGCGGGCTCGGCCACGACGAAGCGGCAGGCGCCGAAGCGCAGGTCCTCCAGCTGCACGAGGTCGAGGTCGGCCTCGAACAGGGAGTCGGTGCCGCACACGCCGCAGTCGGCGCCTCCCCAGGCCACGAAGGCGGGGGCGTCGGTGGCGCGCACGATCACGTACTCCACGTCGCCGGCGGCCACAACGAGGCGCCGGCCGGGGTCGCGCAGGTCGTCCACGGGCAGGCCCGCGGCCTCGAGGAGGTCCACGCAGGGCCCGAAGAGCGAGCCCTTGGGCACGGCGACGCGCAGCGGACGGTCGTCTCCCCCGCCGTCGCGGACGTCGAGGGCGCCCTGGAGGCGCTCGAGGGACAGGGCGAAGCCGCAGGCCCCCACGGCCGGAACGTCCAGGTTGGCCAGCACGGCGTCGTAGCGGCCGCCGGAGGCCACGCTCGAGGAGAACCCGGGGGCGAAGGCCTTGAACACGAGGCCCGTATAGTAGTCGAACGAGTTGGCGATGGAGAAGTCAAAGGCCAGGGGCACCGGCCCGGACGCCACGGCCCCGGCCAGGGCGCGGAGCTCCGCCGTGCCGCGGTCGGCCTCGGCCACGCCGGCGGCGCCAAGCAGGGCGTCCACGGCGTCGAGCGCCTCGACCCCGCCCATGGAGCGTGGCAGCCCGCGGAGCGCCGCGGCGGCGGGGCCGGGGACGTCCAGGGAGGCCACGAAGGCGTCGAGGCCCACAAGGTCGGAGGAGTGCACCAAGGCCAGGATCCTGTCGGCCTCGGCGCGGGAGACGCCGGCGGCCCCGATGGCCGCGGCAAGGGGGCGCACCGAGCCGCACACGACCGTGCAACCCGAGAGGCCCACGGCCCCGAGGGTCTCCATGAGGATGCCCACGACCTCCGCCTCGGCCTCGCCGTCGGGGGCGCCCACGAGCTCCACGCCCAGCTGGGTGAACTGGCGCGCCTCGCCGGAAAGGCTGCGCTGCTCGCGTACCACGGGGGCGGCGTATCGCAGGCGCGCCGGGAGGTCGCCCTCCCCCATCCGGCCGGCCACGAGCCGGGCGATGGGCAGCGTGAGGTCGGGGCGCAGCATAAGGAGCCGGTCGTCGGCGTCGATGAGCTGAAACGGCACGCCGCGGATGCGGCCGGCCCGCTCGAGGACCTCGCGGCTCTCGAGCAGGGGCGTCTCCACGGGAAGGTAGCCGTGGTCGGAGAAGACGCGCCTCACGGTGTCGGCCAGGGCCTCGCGGGCCAGGGCCTCCTCGGGCAGGATGTCGCGGAAACCGCGCGGGGTGCCGTGGATCATCGGCGCCTCCTCGGGGACGGGGTCGCGGATGCTTTAGCAGAGTAAAGCACTTTACCCTAGTAAAGTCAACGGGGAGGGACGGCGGCCCCTCCCCGCACCGGGCGGAAACGGCCTCAGCCGCCCAGGTAGGCCTTGCGCACGCGGTCGTCGTGGGCGAGGTCGGCGGCGTCGCCGGCCATGGACACCCTGCCGGTCTCGAGCACGTAGGCGCGGTCGGCGATGGAGAGGGCCTTGGCGGCGTTCTGCTCCACCAGAAGGACGGTGGTCCCCGCCTCGTGGAGCTCTTTGACGATGTCGAAGATCTCGTCCACGAGAATGGGAGCGAGGCCCATGGACGGCTCGTCGAGCATGAGCAGGGAGGGCCGGCTCATCATGGCCCGGCCCATGGCGAGCATCTGCTGCTCGCCGCCGGAAAGGGTGCCCGCACTCTGCCCCTCGCGCTCCTTGAGGCGCGGGAAGCGGTCGAAGACCGTGGAGATGGTCTCTCGGGCCTCGGAGTCGCTGCGGGTGAAGGCCCCCATCTCGAGGTTCTCTCGCACCGACATGTTGAGGAACACGCGCCTGCCCTCGGGGCAGAGGGCCATGCCGCGGCCCACGGTGTGGTGGGCCGGGACGCGGGAGAGCTCCTCGCCTTTGAACTCGACGGTACCGGAGCGCGGGGTGAGCAGGCCCGCCACGGTGTTGAGCGTGGTGGTCTTGCCAGCGCCGTTGGCACCGATGAGCGTGACGATCTCACCCTCCTCGACCTCGAAGGAGACGTCCTTGATGGCGTGGATGTTGCCGTAGTACACGTTGAGGTCGGTAACCTTGAGCAGCGCCATGGCCCTACGCCTCCTTCGCGGACGCGCCGAGGTACGCCTCGACGACCTGGGGGTTGCCCTGGATCTGGTCGGGAGTTCCCTTGGCGATGATGCGGCCGAAGTTGAGCACGGCAATGCCCTCGCAGATGCCCATGACCAGGTCCATGTCGTGCTCGATGAGCAGCACGGCGATCTGGAACTGGTCGCGAATCTTGCGGATGTTCTCCATGAGCTCAGTGGTCTCGCTGGGATTCATGCCGGCCGCGGGCTCGTCGAGGAGCAGCAACTTGGGGCCCGTGGCCAGCGCACGCACGATCTCGAGGCGCCGCTGGGCGCCGTAGGGCAGGTTGCCGGCCTGGACGTGGGCCAGGCCGGCCATGCCGAAGACGTCGAGCAGCTCCAAGGAGCGGTCGTGGAACTCCTTCTCGCTCACCCAGTAGCGGGGCAGGCGGAAGATGCCGCTCCACATGCCGCACCCGATGGCGTTGTGCAGACCGATGGTGACGTTCTCCTCCACCGTGAGGCTCGAGAACAGGCGGATGTTCTGGAACGTGCGGGCGATGCCCATCTGGCTCACCTTGGCCGTGCTCTTGCCCGCAGTGTCGTGCCCGTCGAGCAGGATGGTGCCGCGGGTGGGCTGATAGACCTTTGTGAGCAGGTTGAACACCGTGGTCTTGCCGGCGCCGTTGGGGCCGATGAGGCCGGCGATCTCGGTCTTGCCCACGATGAGGTTGAAGTCCTCCACGGCGTGGAGGCCGCCGAAGTCGATGCCAAGGTGGCGGCACTCGAGCACCGGCGTGGCATGCACGTCGCGTTCGGGGACGATGCCGTCGGAAGGTAGGGGCACCATGCGCGTGCCGCGCTTGGGAGACTGGGGGGCCTTGACGGGCGCCTCGTCGCCCTTGGCGCGGGCGGCCTGCACCCGGTAGGACCCCTGCGCAGCACGGGCCTTGAGGTCTGCAGAAGTCTTCTTGGGATCAGCCACGGCTGTCGCCTCCCGTCGTGACCATGTCGGGGTCCTCGATGGCGTCCTTGTCGGAGAGCCACGGGACCTTTCTCTTGACCGCCTCCATCACGCGCTGTACTGCAGGGATGTTGGGCAGCACCATCACGCAGATGAGCACGACGGCGTAGATGAGCATGCGGTAGTCGGCCATAAAGCGCAGGAACTCGGGCAGGATCGTGAGAATGGCCGCGGCAATGATGGAGCCACGGACGTTGCCGATGCCGCCGAGCACCACGTACACCAGGATGAGGATGGACGTGTTGTAGTCGAAGCGGCCGGCGACGACGCTTGAGAAGTTCATGGCATAGAGCGTGCCCGCCATACCGGCCAAGGCAGCGGCCACGACGAAGGCCATAAGGCGGTACTTGGTGATATTGATGCCCACCGACTCGGCCGCGATGCGGTTGTCGCGCACGGCCATGATGGCGCGGCCGCTTCTGCTGCGCACGAGGTTGAGCACCACGAAGAGCGTGACGAGAATAAGGACGAAGCCGGCTGCGAACGTGGAGAGCTTGTCGATGCCCACGGCTCCCTGGGGGCCGTTGATGATGACGACGCCGTGGTTCATGCCGAGGTCGGCCACCGAGCTGAGCGACATGTGGAGGCCCGCGGCATCGCGGCCCACATAGAGGTTGTTGACGATGTTCTTGATGATCTCGCCGAACGCCAAGGTCACGATGGCGAGGTAGTCGCCGGACAGGCGCATGACGGGCACGCCCACCAAAAAGCCGGCAAGGGCGCCGAAGCAGCCGCCGGTGGCAACCGACACCAAAAGGCGCAGGGCATCGTTGGGGATGACGTCGGCCAGAAGCGAGGCCATGACGACGCCGGTGAAAGCGCCCACGCTCATGAAGCCGGCATGGCCCAAGGAGAGTTCGCCGGAGATACCCACCACGAGGTTGAGCGACACGGCGGCGCAGATGTAGACGCAGATGGGCACGAGCTGGCCCTGGAGGGCGCTCGTGATGGAGCCCGTGGCAATCAGGCCCTGGACGATCAGGAAGGCGATGACCACAAGGGCGTAGGTGCCGAAGGCCCCTCGTACGGCCTCAGAGAGGCGCGCTGCGAACGTGGGGGCCTGGGCCGAAACGGTCGTCTTAGATGCCATGGCCTCCTCCTAAACCTTCTCGGGAACGTACTTGCCGAGCAGGCCGGAGGGCTTGATCAGCAAGACGATGATGAGCACGGCAAACACCACGGCGTCTGACAGCTGGGTGGAGATATAGGCCTTGGCAAAGGTCTCGATGATGCCCAAGAGCAGGCCGCCGAGCACGGCGCCGGGGATGGAGCCGATGCCGCCGAAGACGGCCGCCGTGAAGGCCTTGATGCCGGGCATGGCACCCGTGGTGGGCTGGAGCACCGGGTAGGAGCTGCAGAGCAGCACGCCCGCCACGGCGGCGAGCCCCGAGCCGATGGCAAAGGTGGTGGAGATGGTGCTGTCCACGTTGATGCCCATGAGCCGCGCCGCGCCGGGGTCCTCGGAGCAGGCCCTCATGGCCTTGCCCATCTTGGTCTTGGCGGTGAACAGGCCCAGGGCCACCATGATGACCACGGAGCACGCAATGGTGACGATGGTCTCGGCCGAGATGGTCAGCTGCCCGTCGAAGAGCACGACCTGCGGCCAGCCCGCCACCACGGACGCGAAGACGCGGGGGTTGGAGCCCCAGATGAGCAGCGCTAGGTTCTGCAGCAGGTACGACACGCCGATGGCCGTGATGAGCACCGTGAGGCTCGGCGACTGGCGCAAGGGCTTGTAGGCCACGCGCTCGATGCCCATGCCCAAAAGCGTGCAGACCACCACGGCGGCGAGCACGGCGAGAAGCGGGTTGAGCCCAAGGGTGTTGAACGTGATGAAGGCGATGTAGCCGCCCACCATGATGACGTCGCCGTGGGCGAAGTTGAGCATTTTAGCGATGCCGTAGACCATAGTGTAGCCAAGGGCGATGATCGCGTACACGCTGCCCAGGCTGACGCCGTTGATCAGGTTGGTCAAAAACTCCAAAGCGCCTCCCCTCCTGGTTGGGATTGACAGGCTCCCCGCGCCTAGGTGCGGGGGTCACCTGAATATAGGTGACCCCCGCGGTGTCACAGCTTTCTTGTTACGCAGCACTTACATTGGGCAGTGCTACTCCATGCCAACGTACTGGCCGCCCTGGATGACCATGCCCTTGGGCTCCTTGGAGACCTCGCCCGTGTCGGACCAGGCCATGGTCTCGCCGGTAAGGCCGTCGAAGGTGAAGTCGCCGGAGGTAAAGACCTCCACGAGCTTGTCGCAGACGTCGGAGGCGCTCATGTCGGGCGTGCAACCGCCCTTTTCGAGGGCCGCCTGCAGGGCGTAGACGCAGTCGTAGGCGTCGGCGGCGAACTGGTTGGGGATCTCACCGAACTTGTCCTTGTACGACTTCACGAAGGCCTGGGTCTTCTCGTCGGTGGCGTCGGCGTTGAAGGGGGTGAGCAGCATGACGCCCTCGGCGAGGGACTCGTCGAAGCCCGCGAGGGTCAAAATGCCGTCCATGCCGTCGACACCGAAGAACTTGGGCTTGTAGCCCATGTCGTTGGCCTGCTTGAGGATGATGGAGGCCGGGGTGTAGTAGATGGGGAGGAAGAGAATGTCTGCGCCGGCATTCTTGCAGTTGTTGAGCTGCGTGGAGAAGTCGGTGGCGCTGTCGGCGGTGAAGGCCTCGTTGGCTACCACCTCGAGGCTCACCTGCTTGGCCTCGGCGAGGAACTTCTGGTCGATGCCGGTGGAATAGGCGTCGGAGCTGTCGTAGATGATGCCCACCTTGGTGCCGAGCTTCTGCTCGGAGATGTACTTGGCCGACGCGACGCCCTGGTTGGGGTCGGTGAAGCACATCTGGAAGACGTTGGGCTTGCGCGTCTCGGAGATGTTGCCGCTCGCATCCTCCTGGCCGCCGATGACGTCGGTGGAGGAGGCCGAGGGCGTCAGCTCGAAGATGTTGTCAGCGTTGGCCTCCTTGGACACCGCGATGCACGGGGCCGTGGTGGTGGTGCCCATGAGCATCTGCATGCCCCAGTCCTTGAGGGTGTTGAAGGCGTTGACCGACTTCTCGGCGTTGTTCTCGTCGTCCTCGAAGCGGTAGTCGAACTTGAACGTGGAGTCCGAGGCGTCGATCTCGTCAACGGCGATCTGGGCCGCGTTCTTGCAGGCGTTGCCGTAAATGGCGGTGGGGCCGGTAACGGGGCCGATGCCGCCCAGCTTGAACTTGCCGCCGTCGGAGCCGGCGCCCGCCCCGCCTCCGGAGGCGGAGTTGCCGCATCCGGTGAGGGCCACCGCGCCGGCGGCACCGGCCACACCCATGGCCTGGACGAACCCACGACGCGAGACGTTGGAGAACTTCATGGCTATCCCCCTTGCGTAGTGCGAGAGCCGACGACGTCGAGAACCACGTCGCATCGGCGAACGCGCTGATACCTTGGACAGATGGTAGCGAACGGCCCATGAGCGGTCGGCTCGTTAGCAGAATGCAAAACCAGCTGAAACAAGGTTTTCACTTTGGGGGCCGCGACGGCCTAGGCAGCCCTGCGCGAGGCCACCCTGCCCACCATGGACCGGAGGAAGGACGCCTCGGGGAGGCGAAGCGCCATGGCACCGCCGAAGGTGACCGCGAGGGCCGGCAGGCCCGCCGCCACACAGACCAGGAGGCCCTTGGCGAGGCCCGGGCCTCCGAGGCCGGCGGGGCCGGTGAGCGCCCACACCAGGAGGGCCCCCGCGGCGCCGCCGGCGAGGCCCAGGGCCAGGGAGCGCACGGCGCAGGCGAGGAGGGCCTTGAAGCCGATGGGGCCGAGCTCTCGGCGCAGCTGGACGAAGGTGACCACGTCGACGGCGACGAAGAAGAAGAGCGACGAGAGGCCGGGCACCACGTAGCCCCAGACCGGGGTGAGGGCGAGGCAGAAGACCACCTGGACCACGCCGGCCACGACGTTGGCCACGGCGAACAGGCGCATGCGGCGCCAGGAGGAGCACACCTTCTGCAGGTACGTGCAGACCCCGTAGAATGGCAGCGAGACGGCCAGGGCCGAGAGGTAGCCGGCGATCATGGACGTCTCCTCGGCCGTGAACGACCCGGCGTTGAGGAGCTGGGAGAGCTGGGGCGAGAACACCACAAGCAGGACGGCCATGGGCACGAGGAAGAACAGGATGCGCGAGCACCCCGAGGAGATGCCGGATACGAAGCCGGGGATGTCCCGGGCGGCATAGGCGTGGGATAGCTCGGTGAACATGGCCGTGGTGACCGGCACCGCCAGGATGGCGTAGGGCAGCGTGTACCAGAGCCTGGCGTAGTAGGCCACGGCGGCGCCGGACGACGTGGCGGAGAGCACGCAGCTCGTCTGCACCGAGACGGTGGCGAAGCTCACCACCATGACAACGAGGGAGGGCACGCCGATGGAGAGGGTCTCCCTGAGGGCAGGGTCGTGCAGGTCGACGGAGAGGCGCAGCCGTATGCCGTGGCGCCTCAGGCTGGGCATCTGCATGAGCACCTGCACCGCCACGCCGAGGGGGTTGCCCACGGCCAGGGCCAGCACGGCGGCCGCGGGCTCGGTACCCACGAGCAGGGCGTACGCGGCGAAGCTCGCGGTGCAGATGATGTTGTTGAAGACCGGGGCCGCCGTGGACCAGAAGTAGTCGCGCTCGGCGTTGAGCACCCCGGAGAACACCGAGGAGAGGCCGTAGAGCACGACCTCCACCACGAAGAAGCGGAAGAAGTAGATGGCGAGTCCGTGGTCGAAGTCCTCGGTGGCGCCGAAGGACTGGGTGAGCACCACCTGGGACGCGAACACGAAACCCAGCAGGGCCACCGCCCCCATGACCACGAGCACGATGGTCACGAGGTTGGACGTGTAGGCGCTCGCCCGCTCGCGGCCCCCCTCCTCCTTGACCGAGAGGTAGACCGGAAGGAAGGCGGTGACGAGCATGCCGCCCATGACAAGCTCGTAGAGCTGGTTTGGCAGGTTGTTGGCCACGGTGTAGCAGCTGGCGAGCATGGCCCCGCCGATGGCGGCCCCCTGGCCCCAGGTGCGGAGAAACCCCGTGATGCGGCTGAGGATGACGAGCAGGCTCATCATGGCGGCGCTGCGGCCCACGGAGGCCTCGACGTCGGCCCGCGCCGCGGCGCGGGCCTCCCCCGCCTCGGCGGCCAGCGGGTCGTCGTCGAAGGAGGCCACCGGCAGCACCTCCCCCGGCTCCACCCCCACGAGGGGCGGCTCGCCGGCCAGGACGTCGGCATCCCGGGTGAGGTCCACGGAGCCGGTGTCGCCGGGAGCCAGCCCATGACGGCGGCAGGCCCTGCCGTGGAGGCCGCCCTCCTCGAGGGCCTCCATAAAGGCGGCCGTGGTGTCGGGGGCGGGCGCCGTGCGCCGCAGGTGGCCCGGCCCCTTGGGGCGGTGGGGCTGAGGCAGGAAGGGCGAGGCCGCCGGCGCCGATGGCGCCGCGGGGATGAAGGCGTCGGCCTCGAGGGGGTCGGGGACGCCGGAGGCGATGCGGCGCGAGCGATCGGCGCGCTCGGCGCGGGGGTCGGGCGTGGGGGCGGTCGCCTGGGTCTTGCGCGATGCCTCCAAGGCCGCGACGAACATCATGGTCGAGCCCGGGTCGGTCCCGGGGCCGGGGTCGGCGCGCCTCTCGGGCCGTGGGCCGGGGGCCGCCATGTGCCTCGGGCGACGTTGCGCCATCTCAGTTCCCCTCACGCGTGATGTCGGCCAGGTGCGCCCCCGTGAAGGCCACGAGGTCGGTGGGGTCGAGCACGAGCTGCAGCCCCAGGCGGCCGCCCGACACCGCGACGGAGTCGAAGAGCGTTGCCGCCTCATCGATGATAGTGGGGAACGGCCTCCTCATGCCCACAGGGGAGCACCCTCCACGAACATAGCCCGTGAGGCGCTCGATGGAAGCCACCGGCACGAGCTCGAGGCGCTTGACACCCGCGGCCGCCGCGGCCTTCTTGAGGTCCACCTCGCACGACACCGGCACGCAGCAGACCACGTGGCCGCCGGACGGCTCCTCGCAGACCAGCGTCTTGAAACAGGCGTCGGGGTCCTCCCCCAACGCCGCGGCCACGGAGTCGCCCAGGTGCCTGCCGGGGACGCCGACGCCGTGCTCGTACTCGCGGGCCTCGTAGGCGATGCCCGCGGAGTCCAGCTCGCGCATGGCGTTGGTCTTGGTCGGCCCCTTCTCGCGCCGTGCCATGGTGGCGCCCCCTCCCCGAGATCACACAAGGCACTCCGGAGGGTACCCCTAACGGGGCGTCTCCAACGAGGCGCCCTCCCCCGCCTCGAAGAGACGGGTCCGCTCGAGCACGGGGGCGAGGAAGCGCCCGGTGACGCTCGCCGGGTTCTGAGCGACCTCCTCAGGGGTGCCCTGGGCCACGACCGTGCCGCCGCCGTCCCCGCCATCGGGGCCGAGGTCGATGATGCGGTCGGCCACCTTGATGACGTCGAGGTTGTGCTCGATCACCAGCACCGTGTTGCCGGCGTCCACGAGGCGCTGCAGGACGTCGAGGAGCTGGCGGACGTCCTCGAACGAGAGGCCCGTGGTGGGCTCGTCGAGGATGTAGAACGTCTTGCCGGTCTGGCGGCGGTGGAGCTCCTTAGCGAGCTTGACGCGCTGGGCCTCGCCGCCGGACAGCGTGGTGGCGGGCTGCCCCAGGCGCACGTAGCCCAGGCCCACGTCGTAGAGGGTCTGGAGCTTGTTGCGGACCTGCGGGATGGCGCCGAAGAACGCCAGGGCCTCGGTCACCGACATGTCGAGGACGTCGCTGATGGTCTTGTCGTGGTAGGTGACCTCGAGGGTCTCGCGGTTGTAGCGCTTGCCGTGGCAGACCTCGCAGGGCACGTAGACGTCGGGCAGGAAGTTCATCTCGATCTTTATCTGCCCGTCGCCCTTGCACGCCTCGCAGCGGCCGCCGGGCACGTTGAAGGAGAAGCGCCCCGGCGAGTAGCCGCGCAGGCGGCTCTCCGGCGTGGAGGCGAAGAGGGCCCTGAGGTCGTCCCAGAGGCCGATGTAGGTGGCCGGGTTGGAGCGGGGTGTGCGGCCGATGGGGGCCTGGTCGATGTCTATGACCTTGTCGATGGCCTCCACGCCCTCGAGGGTGCCGTACTCGCCCACAGGGCGCTGGGACCGGTGCACGGCGTTGGTGAGGGCCGGGGCGAGGGTGTCGGTGACCAGGGATGACTTGCCCGAGCCCGAGACACCCGTGACCACGGTGAGCGTGCCGAACTCCACGGAGCAGGTGACGTCCTTGAGGTTGTTGTGGCGGGCGCCCGTGATGGTGAGGGCGCCCCGACCCGGGTCGCGGCGGGCCTCGGGCAGCGCGATGATGCGGCGGCCCGACAGGTAGGCGCCCGTGAGGGAGTCGGGGCAGGCCATGACCTCGGCCGGCGTGCCGGCGCACACGACCTCGCCGCCGAGCTCCCCGGCGCCGGGGCCCATGTCCACCACGTAGTCGGCCGCGCGGATGGTGTCCTCGTCGTGCTCCACCACGATGACGGTGTTGCCCTGGTCGCGCAGGCGCTCGAGGGTGTGGATGAGGCGGTCGTTGTCGCGCTGGTGGAGACCGATGGAAGGCTCGTCGAGGATGTAGAGCACGCCCATGAGACCGGCGCCGATCTGAGTCGCCAGCCGGATGCGCTGGGCCTCGCCGCCCGACAGCGTGGCGCTGGCCCGGGCCAGGGTGAGGTAGTCGAGGCCCACGTCCACCAGGAACCGCAGGCGCTCCACGATCTCGCGCACCACGCGGCCTCCGATGAACTCCTGGCGCTCGTCGAGCTGGAGGCTCCGGAAGAACTCCAAGGAGTCGCGGCAGCTCATTGAGCAGACGTCCCAGATGGACTTCCCGCCCACGGTCACGGCGAGGAACTCGGGCTTGAGCCGGGCGCCCCCGCAGGTGGAGCAGGGCTCCTCGCGGATGTACCTCTCGAGCCGCGCCTTCACCTTGTCGTTGGAGGAGTCGGTGTACTTCTCGAAGAGCACCGACCGCACGCCGGAGAAGGTGGTGAGCCAGTGGGTGTCGCGGCCGTCGCGGGTATGGTAGTCCACCCGCACCTTGGTGGACCCAAGGCCGTCGAGCAGCGCCCGGCGCACCTTGGCCGGGAGGTCCTTCCACGGGGTGGCGGGGTCCACGCCGAAATGGACCACCACGGCGCGGAAGATCTGGGGGTAGTAGTTGGAGCGCCCGAAGAAGCTCCCGAAGACCCCGTCGTCCACGGCGGCGTCGGGGTTCTCCACCAGGGCCTCGGCATCAACAACCCGGCGCATGCCCAGGCCGTCGCAGTCGGGGCAGGCGCCATAGGGGGCGTTGAACGAGAAATCCCGGGGCTGGAGGTCGTCGATGGAATGGCCGTGGACCGGGCACGAGAGGGCCAGGGAGTACTGGAGCAGCTCCCCCTGGGCGTCGGGGCCGGCCTCCCGGGGGGCGAGCACGTAGACGCCCACCTTGTCGGAGGCGATGCGGCAGGCCTGCTCCACGGCCTCGGCGATGCGGCTGCGCGAGGAGGGCCTCACCACCACACGGTCGACCACCACCTCGACGGTGTGCTTGTACTTCTTGTCGAGCTTGATGCCGTCCTCGAGCTCCATGACCTCGCCGTCCACGCGCACCCGGGAGAAGCCCTCCTTGAGCAGGTCGGCGAAGAGCTTGGCGAACTCGCCCTTGCGGCCGAGGACCACGGGGGCAAGGACGAAGGCCCGGCGGCCGTCGGCCGCCTCGATGACCTTGTCCACCACCTGGTCGGTGGTCTGCCGCTCGATGACGCGCCCGCACTCCGGGCAGTGGGCCGTACCCACCCGGGCGAACAGGAGCCTGAGGTAGTCGTAGATCTCCGTGACCGTGCCCACGGTGGACCGGGGGTTCTTGGAGGTGGTCTTCTGGTCGATGGAGACGGCCGGCGACAGGCCGTCGATGGAGTCGAGGTCGGGCTTGTCCATCTGTCCGAGGAACATGCGGGCGTAGCTGGACAGGCTCTCCACGTAGCGCCGCTGGCCCTCGGCGTAGATCGTGTCGAAGGCCAAGGAGCTCTTCCCCGAGCCGGAGAGGCCCGTGATGACCACGAGCTCGTTGCGCGGGATGGTGACGTCGATGTCTCTCAGGTTGTGCTCCCGAGCACCGCGGATGACGATCGCGTTGGATGCCACTGGGCGAACCTCCCCCTCACGTGCAGCTGTTCGATGACGGCGCCATGGCGCTCAACCGAACAATTGTACGTTTCAGACCTCGAGGAGGGTGCGGGGCGAGACCTCTTTAGCATCCCTCCACATCTGGGAGGCATCCTCGTCGGTGATGCCGGCGATGACCCGGTTGAGGCTGTCGAGGAAGGCGGTGTCGTCGTGGCGCACGGCGATGCGCAGGGACCCCTCGTCGGCCCGGGGGCACTGGGCAGGGGGGATGGGAGCCACCACAAGCTCGGGGAAGACCCCGGCGCACTGCTCGAAGCCCCGACGGTCGACCACGGTGGCGTCGATCTCGCCGGAGACCACCTTGAGGCAGGGGTAGGTGCGGGACCCGTAGGGAGGGACGTGGACCGCGCCGGGGACCTGGGATATGGCCCGGTCGAGGTCGGTGTCGGAGCGGGCGGCCATGCGGGCCCCCTCGAGGGCCTCAAGGGAGGTGGCTCCGGCGAAGCGGGAGTCGGCCCGGCACACCACGGCGAGGTCCACCGCCGCGTAGGGGTCGGAGAAGGTGATGCCGGTGTCGCGGGACCCGTTGAACACCGAGGAGACGGCGACGTCGATGTAGCCGCGCTTGAGGTAGTCGGCGAGATCGGCATGGTCGACGTCGACCATGCGGGGGCGGCAGCCGAGCCCCTCGGAGACGCGGCTGAGGAAGAAGGCGTCGAAGCCGCTGACGTTGTAGTCGCGGTTCTCCAGGGGAAGGGACCGGTCCACAGAGGGGTCCACCAGCATCTCGTAGGCGGGGTGGGCGCAGTCGATGCCCACGCGGTAGGAGGCCTGGGAGACCGCCGGGGGCTCGAGGAACCCCTCGATGCCGGAGCACCCGGCCAGGGAGGCCGTGCCAACGAGGGCGGCGGCGCCGACGATGCAGGAGCGCAGGAAGGCGCGGCGTCCCATGGGCCGCTCGAGAAGGGGCAGCCCGCCGAGGGGCCGACCGGTCTGTGTCATCGAGCCCCCTCTTCCAAACGCCGCCTCCGGGCCAGACGCTTAATTTATCCTTAAAAGCAGCCTAAACCTCCTTGAAATCGAAGTCAACGTCACCGGTTGCCTTTTTCCCTCTGGGAGCACGGATATTGGTACTTACAGGCACAGCGCGGCCGGCCCCCTGCGACCGGGCGGAGCGGGGAGGACGCGGCGCGGGCGGCCGCGTTTTGTCATACTTTCAACCGATGGCCCCGGAGCGGGGCCCTACGAGAAAGGAAGACCCATGCTTCTCGAGAACAAGGTCTGCGTCGTCACCGGGGGCACCCGCGGCATCGGCCTCGCCTGCGTGAGGGCGTTCCTCGCCGAGGGGGCCAAGGTGGCCCTCTGGGGCTCGCGCCGGGAGACCGTCGACGCCGCCCTCGCCACCCTCCGCGCCGAGGCCGGGGACGCCCCCGTCATGGGCATGGCCCCCGACCTCACCGACGCCGCAGCCGTGGCGTCGACCCTCGACGAGGTGGTGGCCGAGTGGGGCCGGCTCGACGTCATGGTCAACAACGCCGGCATCTCCCAGTCCACCCCCCTGCTCGACTACACCCCCGAGGAGTTCCAGAAGGCCATGGACCTCAACGTGACCGCCGTGTTCAACGGGTGCCAGGCGGCGGCCCGCATCATGGTGCCCCAGGGCGGCGGCTCCATCGTCAACACGAGCTCCATGGTCTCCCTCTACGGCCAGAGGTCCGGCGTGGGCTACCCCACCTCGAAGTTCGCCGTCAACGGCCTCACCAAGTCCCTCGCCCGGGAGCTCGCCCCCGCCGGGGTCCGCGTGAACGCCGTGGCGCCCGGGGTCACGGCCACCGACATGGTGGCCGCCCTGCCCGACGAGGTGGTGGCCCGCATCTCCCAGGGCATCGCCATGGGGCGCCCCGGCACGCCGGAGGAGGTGGCGGACGTCTTCTGCTTCCTGGCGAGCGACAGAGCCTCCTACGTCACCGGGACCGTGGTCTCCGTGGACGGCGGCGCCCTGTTCTAACCTTGCCCAAAGAGGGCGGCGGCGCCCCTCCCGGGCCCGGCACCCCCTCCCGGGGTGCCGGGCCTTCTTCCTCTCGGGCCCGACGGCCGGGGCCGGAAGGGGCGGGGCCCCGGACGGAAGTAGAATGGGCCGAGTGAACACACCGCGACAGTGAAGGAGGGCCCATGGCCTGCTCCAAGAAGGACGGTTCCACAGACAGGGACGGCGGCGCGCCCCAGAGGTTCGAGCAGCACCCCCTCTCGGAGGTGGCGTGCGTGGTGGGCGTGGTCTCCGGCAAGGGGGGCGTGGGCAAGTCCCTCGTCTCCTGCAGCCTCGCCGTGGAGCTCGCCCGCCGGGGCCTCAAGGTGGGAATCCTTGACGCCGACATCACCGGCCCCTCGGTCCCCCGCATGCTCGGCCTGGGCGGCCGGCACGCCACCACCATCGGCGACCTCTTCCTGCCGGCCGTGGGACCCCTCGGCATCAAGGTCATGAGCGCCAACATGCTCCTGGCCCACGAGAACGACCCCGTGCTCTGGCGCGGCCCGGTGCTGGCCGGGGCCATCCGCCAGTTCTGGAGCCAGACCTCCTGGGGCCCCATCGACGTGCTCGTGGTGGACATGCCCCCGGGGACCGGCGACGTGGCCCTCACGGTCTACCAGGCCCTCCCCGTGGACGGCACCGTCATCGTCACCACGCCCCAGGACCTCGTCTCCATGATCGTGGGCAAGGCCGTCAAGATGGCCGCCAAGATGGGCGTGGGCGTCCTCGGCCTCGTGGAGAACATGGGCTACGCCACCTGCCCCCACTGCGGCGAGCGCATCGACGTGTTCGGCCCCTCCCACCTGGAGCGGGACAGCGAGCTCGCCGGCGTGGCCGCCCTCGACCGCCTGCCCCAGGACCCGGCCCTGGCGGCAGCCTGCGACGCCGGCGACCTCGCCAGGTGCCTGCCCGCCGACTTCCTGCCGAAGACCGTGGCCCGCGTGCTCGCCCTGGGGAACGAGCCGGCCCCCGTGCCCGACGTCGCCGCCATGGACGCCCGCTACGAGGCGGCCTACGGCGCGGTGCCCCAGCCGACCGCCGAGGAGACCGTGGACATGACCCCCGAGGAGGTCTGAGGTGGCCCGCGCCGGCTCCCCCAAGGGGCGCCGCCTCCATGCCCGGGCCGTGGCCCGCAGGGAGGCCGCCTCCCAGGCCGTCCCCGACTCCTGCGGCGTCTGCGTGGTGGGGGCCGGCGCCTCCGGCCTCTGCGCCGCCCTCGCCGCCGCGCGCGAGGGGGCCGGCGCGGCGTCGGTCGTCTGCCTCGAGGCCGGCCCGCGGGCCGGCGCGCCCATCCTTGCCACGGGCAACGGGCGGTGCAACCTCTCCAACGCGGACCTCTCCCCCGAGCGCTACAACGACCCGGCCCTCGCAGGGGCCGCCATGGGCCCCACCCCCGAGAGCGACGTCCTCGACCTCTTCGGCGCCCTGGGCCTCGCTTGGGACGACGAGGAGGGCCGCATCTACCCGCGCAGCCGCGCGGCCGGCTCCGTCAGGTCGGTCCTGCTGCAGGCCGTGGCGGCCTCCGGCGCCGTCGTGGGGACCATGCGCCCCGTCACCGCCGTGGAGGCCGCGGACGGTGGGTTCCGCGTGGGTTACGAGGAACGCTTCCGCGAGGACGGCGGCACCGGCGGCTGGCGCCGGCGGACGCTCTTTTGCCGGCGCCTCGTCTGGGCCGCCGGCGGCGGCTCCCAGGACGCCCTGCGGCCCCTCGGCGTGGACGTGACGCCCACCTCCCCCGTCCTCTGCCCCGTGGCCGTGGCGCCCTCGTTCGCCGACGCCCTGGAAGGCCGCCGCGCCCGCGGCGCCGTGCGGCTCCTGCGCGGCGGGTCGCCCGTCTGGGAAGGGCGCGGAGAGGTGCTGTTCCGCAGCGGGGCGCTCTCGGGCATCGTGTCGCTCGACCTCTCGCGCCAGGCCGTGCCCGGGGACGCCGTGGAGGTGGACCTCGCCCCCGAGGCCTCCCTGGACGACGTCGCCTCGCTCGTGGGCCCCCGCTTCAGGCCCCATGGCGCCGACGGCCTGATCGACCCCGCCGTGGCCGAGGTGCTCGCCCGCGAGGCGTCCGGCTCCCACGACCCGGCCGAGGCCATGGCGTCCCTCGTGAAGGCGCTGCCCTTCTCGGTGACGGGCCTCGCCCACCCCGAGACCGCGCAGGTCACCCGAGGCGGCGTGGCCGCCTCGGCCGTGGACGGCTCCACCCTGGCCGTGCCCTCCGTGCCAGGCCTCTCGGTCTGCGGCGAGGCGCTGGACGTGGACGGCCCCTGCGGCGGGTACAACCTCGCCTTCGCGTGGCTCTCCGGCCTGAGGGCCGGCCGATGCGCCCTCTCAAGCCTGCTGCTCCCCTGAATCCACTCCCCTGAAAACATGGGAACAAGGGGAGAAACGACCACTCTGCCCGGGAAGGCCCCATGATCGAAGTCCCCAACATCTCCGTACCGCTGCGCGACCTCGAGCGTGCCGGTGACGAGATGGCCGCGGTCCGAAAGGCCGCCCAGAAACGGCTCCACGTCGCGCCCGACGCCATCGCCTCCCTCGAGATCCGCCGCCGCTCCATAGACGCGCGCCGCGGCAGGCCCATCACCGTGGTCTACACGGTGCGCTGCTTCATGCGCGGCGGCACCAACTCCGAGCGGGCGCTCCTGTCCTCCATCGGGCGCCGCGGCCGCGGGCCCAAGGTGGAGGTCGTGGAGCCCGACGGCAACCCGGTGCCGCTGGTCTCCGGCGCCCCCCTCTCGGACGGCGAGCGCCCCGTGGTGGTGGGCGCCGGCTGCGCGGGCCTCTTCTGCGCCTGGGCCCTCGCCCGCCAGGGTCTCTGCCCCGTGCTCGTGGAGCGTGGCGACGACGCCGCGCGCCGTACCGCCCTCATCGACCGGTTCGACCGCACGGGCGAGCTCGACTGCGAGTCCAACATACAGTTCGGCCTCGGCGGCGCCGGGACCTTCTCCGACGGCAAGCTCACCACGGGCACGAGGAGCCCCTACCACCGCGCCATCCTCGAGGCCCTCGTGGCCGGCGGCGCGAGTCCCCGCATCCTGTTCGAGGCCAAGCCCCACGTGGGCAGCGACGTGCTCCCCCGCGTGGTGACCCACATCGCCCGGGAGGTCGAGCGCCTGGGCGGCGAGGTCCGCCACCGCTGCCGCCTCACGGGCCTCAGGGTGGAGGGCTCCGGCCTCGGCCGCAGGGTCACCGGCGTGGAGCTGGCCTGGCGGGAGGGGCGGCCGGCCCCCTCGCCCGACGCGCCCGTGGGGGCGCCGGGGCCGGAACGCGCCGAGACCCTCGCCGCTTCCTGCGTGGTGCTCGCCTGCGGCCACTCTGCCCGCGACGTCTTCGAGCTGCTGCGGGACCTCGACGTGGCCATGGAGCGCAAGACGTTCTCCATGGGGGCGCGCATCGAGCACCTGCAGGCCGACGTCGACCGCTGCCAGTACGGCCCGGCCGCCGGCAGCCCCCTGCTCGGGGCCGCCCCCTACAAGCTCGTCTCCCACGTGCGCGGCGCGGCCCCCGCCTACTCGTTCTGCATGTGCCCCGGCGGCTACGTGGTCGCCGCGGCGAGCGAGGCCCACGGGGTGGTCACCAACGGCATGAGCCTGGCCGCACGCGACGGGGCCAACGCCAACTCCGGCATCCTCGTGAACGTCAACCCGGGCGACCTCCCCGGCGACGACGTGCTGGCGGGCGTGGCCCTCCAGCGCCGCTGCGAGCAGACGGCCTACGCCGCCGGCGGCGGGGCGTTCCGGGCGCCGGCGCAGCTCGTGGGTGACTTCCTGGCCGGCACCCCCTCCTCCGGTCCGGGCCACGTGGCGCCCACGTATCCCCGCGGCGTCACCTGGGGGTCGCTCGACGGCCTCCTGCCCGAGACGGTGCTCGGGGCCATGAGGGCGGGCATCCCCGCCATGGCCGGCAAGCTGCGGTGCTTCGCCGACCCAGAGGCTGTGCTCACCGGCGTGGAGACGCGTTCCTCGTCGCCGGTGCGCGTGGTGCGCGACAAAGGATACGAGAGCGTCTCGGTGGCCGGTCTCTTCCCCGTGGGCGAGGGCGCCGGCTACGCAGGTGGCATAATGAGCGCGGCAGCCGACGGCGTGGGCTGCGCCATGGCCGTCGCGGGGCGCATCCGGAACGCCTGACGGGCCCGGCCCCCGCAACGGCGGCGCCCGGCGGGCGCCGAGAACCCGACACAGAGACGACGGCCGGCGCTGGTGACCCCGGCGCCGGCGGCATGGGAGGAACGAGCATGGCGGCAAAGATCATCGTGGCGTGCGGCTCCGGCGTGGCGACGTCCCAGACCGTGGCGAGCAAGGTGCGCCACCTCCTGGACGCCCGCGGCGTCGAGGCCGACGTACAGGCGGTCGAGATCAAGAACCTGCGCCAGGCGCTGCGCGGCGCCGACGCCTACATCTCGGTGGTCAAGACCGACGAGAGCTTCCCCACCCCGGTCTTCAACGGCGTGGCCTTCCTCACCGGCATCGGCCAGGAGGAGGAGCTCGAGGAGCTCGTCAAGGCCATCTCCCGCTAGCCCCCTTCCTAGCGCCGGGGGTTCCTCCGACCCCCGAGGCGCTTGCGCGACGCGTGGGACGACCCCTTGCGGGCGCCGGAGCGCAGCCTCGCGATGACGGCGTCCTCGGAGGTCCCCTCCAGGGCGGCGCGCAGCTCCACCACCTGGTCGCGCAGGGCTGCGGCCCGCTCGAAGTCCGTGGCGTCGCTCGCCGCGCGCATCTCCTCCTCCAGGGAGGCCAGCACCGCCTCGGCCTCCTCCCGCGGGAGCTCCGCCAGCTCGGCGGCCACCTGGGCGGCCCTGCCCTCCCCCGGGGCCGTGCCCGGCGTGTAGAACTCGCCGTGGCCCAGCTCGTCGCCGTCGCCGCCGTGGCGGCGGCTGCGCCTGCCCACGGAGGCGTCGGCCTCCTCGATGAAGCCCGAGATGTCGTTCACGGCCTTGCGCACCGTCTTGGGCACGATGCCGTGCTCCTCGTTGTAGGCCTTCTGGAGGGTGCGGCGGCGGTTGGTCTCGTCGATGGCCTCGCGCATGGAGTCGGTGACGGTGTCGGCGTACATGATCACCTGGCCGTCGGCGTTGCGCGCCGCGCGGCCCATGGTCTGGATGAGGGAGCGCCGGTTGCGGAGGAACCCCTCCTTGTCGGCGTCGAGGATGGCCACGAGCGACACCTCGGGGATGTCCAGGCCCTCGCGGAGCAGGTTGATGCCCACGAGCACGTCGATCTTGCCCTGGCGCAGGTCGCGCACGATGTCCACGCGGTCGAGCGTGGCGGTGTCGGAGTGCATGTAGTTGACGCGGATGCCCTGGTCGAGCAGGTGATCGGTGAGGTCCTCGGCCATGCGCTTGGTGAGCGTGGTCACGAGCACGCGCTCGTGACGCGTCACGCGGTCGCGGATCTCGGACGTGAGGTCGTCGATCTGGCCGCGCACGGGGCGCACGTCGATGGAGGGGTCGAGCAGGCCCGTGGGGCGGATGATCATCTCCACGTCCTGCTGGCTCACGGAGCACTCGTAGTCGCCGGGCGTCGCCGAGACGTAGATGAACTGCGGGATACGGGCCTCGAACTCGTCGAAGCGCAGGGGCCGGTTGTCGAGGGCCGACGGCAGGCGGAAGCCGTGCTCCACGAGGGTCACCTTGCGGGAGCGGTCGCCCTCGTGCATGCCGCGCACCTGCGGCACCGTGACGTGGCTCTCGTCGACGATGCACACCATGTCGCTCGGGAAGTAGTCGATGAGGGTGTAGGGCGGCTCGCCGGGCTTGCGGCCGTCCAGGTGGCGCGAGTAGTTCTCGATGCCGTTGCAGAACCCCATGGTCTCGAGCATCTCGAGGTCGTAGGCCGTGCGCTCCGAGAGGCGCTGGGCCTCGAGGAGCTTGTCGGCGGCCTTGAGCTCGCCCACGCGGGCGATGAGCTCGTCGTTGATGGTCTTGAGGGCGTGGTTGACCTTGGGGCGCTCCGTGACGTAGTGGGAGGCCGGCCAGATGGGCACCGCGTCGAAGTCGCGGATGACCTCGCCGGTGAGCTCGTCCACCTCGGCGATGCGCTCCACCTCGTCGCCGAAGAACTCCACCTTGAGGGGGTGTTCGGCGTAGGGCGGAAAGACGTCCACGGAGTCGCCGCGCACGCGGAACATGCCCCGCTGGAGGTCGAGGTCGTTGCGGTCGTACTGCACGGCCAGGAGGTTGCGGATGAAGTCGTCGCGCTCCAGAGGCGCCTCCTTGTCCACGTTGGGGGCGAGGCCGGCGTAGTCGTCGGGGGAGCCGATGCCGTAGATGCAGGAGACCGACGCCACCACGATGACGTCGCGGCGCGACAGGAGGTTGGCCGTGGCCTGGTGGCGGAGCTTCTCCACCTCCTCGTTGATGGAGGCGTCCTTCTCGATGTAGGTGTCGCTCTGGGGCACATAGGCCTCGGGCTGGTAGTAGTCGTAGTACGAGACGAAGTACACGACGGCGTTGTCGGGGAACATCTCGCGCATCTCGGCGGCCACCTGGGCGGCGAGCGTCTTGTTGGGCTCGAGGATGAGGGCCGGGCGGTTGACCTTCTCGATGGTCTTGGCCACGGTGTAGGTCTTGCCGGAGCCGGTCACGCCCATGAGCGTCTGGTAGCGCAGGCCCTCCTCGACGCCGCGGGCGAGCCTCTCGATGGCCTGGGGCTGGTCGCCCGCAGGCTCGTAGGGCATCTGCACGGAGAAGTCGGGGCTGCCGCCCTCCCGCCCGAAGCGGACGAGCCCGGCGCCCACGCGGCCGCGGCCGGTGTCTCCCTGGTCCATGTGGCTGCCTCCCTTATCGCGTGACGGCGTCGTCGACGAGGCCGTCGGGGTAGAGTGCGCGGTACTGCTCGTAGGCCTCCGTGACCTTCTCGAGGTAGAGGCGGGTCTCGGGGAACTCGATGGCGTCCCTGAAGTCCGAGTCGCCCCCGCCCCAGGCGCTCGCCGCGCCGGGGCCGGCGTTGTAGGCCGCCACGGCCCTGTCGGTGGAGCCGGCGGAGTCGAGCAGCGTGGCGAGGTAGGCCGTGCCGTACTCGATGTTGGTGGCCGGGTCGGAGAGGTCGTCGGGGTCGTAGACGCTCCCGTCGACGATGCCGCGGTCCGCGAGCTCCCGGGCCGTGGCCGGCATGAGCTGCATGAGGCCCTCGGCACCCGCGCCGCTCCGGGCCGTGGAGACCCAGTTGGACTCGCTCTTGATCACCGCGGCCACAAGGGACGGGTCCACCCCGTGGCGCTCGGCGGAGTCCTGCACGGCCTGGGCGTAGTGCACCGGGTAGAGCCAGTGCCGGATCGCCGCGCCCGGCAGGAGCCCCAGGGCCACGGAGAGCGCCCCCATGAGCACCATGAGCAGGATGGGGACGGTGCGGAACCAGCGCCAGAACCGCAGGCGGCGGCGCCCGAGGGGCCCCTTGGAGGCGGACGCCTTGGACGCGGCTCCCCCGGACGGGGCACGGCGGCGCCTGCCGCGGGACGGCCCCTCCCAGGCGCCGTCGTCCCAGGCGGCGCCCTGACGGTCGAGGAGCTCGCGGGCGGCCCGGGCGCGCTGGAGGTCGGCCGGCGGCGCGGCGGCGCGGCGGGCGGCCGGACGGGCCTCGGTGCGGCCGTCCGTGCCTAAGGACCGCTCGAGGGCGGCCGCCCGGGAGTAGACCGTCGGGTCCACGGCGGGGGCGCCGCCGGCAGCCGGGGCCTGGACGCGGGTAGCGCCGGGGTCGGCCACGGCCACGGTGTCCGGCGCGGCCGCGAGGCACGTCGCGCCGAGATCGTCCGCGGGCGGGGCCATGACCGTGGCGCCGGGGTCCACGGCCACGGTGGCCTGGGCGGCGGAGAGCACGGTGGCATCCGGGTCGGCGCCCGACACCAGCCGGGTGGCGTCGGGGTCGGGCACGGCGGCGCCGCCGGCGGCATCGTCCAGGCCCTCGTCGCCGGGGCCCGCGTAGGGGTTGTCCCGCCGGGGCGTCCAGCCCTCAGCTGCAGCCATGGTCCCCTCCTCCCTCCAAGCCGTTGGCGTCCCACCACTCCCGAGCGCGGCGCTCGAGCGTCGCGAGGTCGCCGTCGTTGTCGATGACCGCCGTGGCCCGGGCCTCGAGGTAGGCGTCGGTGGGCTGGCCCTTCACCCGGGCGTCGAAGTCCCCGCCGTCCATGCCGCGACCCTCGGCGAGCGCGCGGCGGCGGTCCTTGCCCGTACGTACCCACACCACGTCGTCGGCCAGGGGGAGGAGGTCCTCCACGCGGTCGAGCAGCGGCACCTCCACCACGCAGGTGGCGGGGCGCGACGAGGCGCACGAGACGGCCGTGAGCCGGTCGGCCAGCCGCTCGCGGATGTAGGGCAGCTCCACGGCCTCGAGCCGGGCCGCCCCCTCGGACGTCGCGAAGGCGGCCCGGGCGAGGGCGGCGCGGTCCACCGACCAGGAGCCGTCGCAGGGCACCCAGCGACCCCCCTCCTCGTCGAACAGCGCGCCGCCCAGGGCCACCTCGGGGCCGAAGGCGTCCACGAGCTCCTCGACGCAGGCATCGTCGGAGGCAAGCACCTCTCGCGAGACGTCGTCGAGGTCGATGCGCTCGGCGCCCAGGGACTCGAGCACGCGGCCAACGCACGACTTGCCCGACGCGGTGCCGCCCACCAGGAACACGGTCCTCATGGTCTCCCCCTCCCTCAGGAACGGCCCTCGAAGGTGGTGCCGCAGCGACGGCAGCGCACCCGCACCTTGCCCTTGCCGCGCGGCACGCGCAGCCGCTGGCCGCACCGGGGGCAGGTGAGCACCTTGTGGCTGCGGCGCTCGCGCAGGGTGCCCGTGGGCGACGAGACCCAGGGGCGCAGGGGCCCGAGACGGCCCATGAAGCGCTCGTTCTCCCGGGCCCGTGCGGCCACGTCGCGCGACAGCATGCGCCACCACCCGTAGACGATGAGCGCGAGGGCCACGACGGACAGCCACCACGCCGGCACGAACAGGTAGACGACGATGAGGGCGAGGGCGACCCACGTGCATACCCGCGTCATGTCGTCGGGGCCGTTTCGCCCCCGCATGAACTCCTGGACCCGCCTGTCGAAGTCTCCCTTGGCCATGGGGCCGCCTCCCGTCGATGGCGGGCGGCCCGGGACCGCCCGCGTCGTATGCGCAGTCCCCTATCCTACCCCGCGGCCGTCGCGCCCGCGACGCGCCCCGGGCACCCTCACAGAGGCTTCGGGTCCCCTGCGGAACGGCGCCCCCGGCCGACGGGGGCCGGGGGCGCCGGGAGGGGCGACGGGGACGTCCGGGGCCGGGCCTAGCAGTGCATCACGAAGGAGGCGGCCAGCTGCTGCACCTTCACCATGGCGTCCACGTGGGTGAGCTCGCGGCCGTGGGTGTTGCGCGTGAGCGGACCGAAGGCCGAGGCCGCCACGTCGTTGGCCGTGAGGAAGGCCCCCATGGCGTCGGTGGAGTAGAGCTTGGCGTTCTGGAGCTCCGGCGCCGTCCCGAACGCGCGGCGGCCGGCCTCCACCACGGCGTTGGTGAGGTCCCAGTCGTAGGGCCCGTGGTAGTCGTCGGCGATGACGGCGACGTCGTGCTCGGTGCCGGGGTACTCGGGCCCCATGAGGGCGATGTCGAGGGCCACGTAGGCCTCGATGTCGTCGGGCAGGTAGGCGCCGCCCCAGCCCACCTCCTCGTAGAACGGGAAGGCCAACAGGATGTCGCAGCTGGGCGTGCTCCCCGTGTCGCCGAACCACTTGAGCAGGCCGAGCAGCGATGCCACGCAGGCCTTGTCGTCGACGAAGCGCGAGAGCACGAAGCCGTTGTCGTGGATCTCGAGCTCGGGCTCGAAGGCCACCACGGCGCCGGGGGTCACGCCGAGGGCGCGGGCGTCCGCGGCGCAGGCGACGTCCTCGAGCAGGTGGATGCGCATGTTCTCCTCATCGCGCTCCCGGCCCTTCTTGGCGTCGGCCCACACGTGGGGCGAGTGGTGGTCGAACTCCACCACGGCGTCGATCTTGGTGCCGTCTCGGCAGATGACGCGGCAGCTCGCGCCCTCGAGGGAGCTGAAGTTGACGCCGCCCAGGTGCCTCCCCCGCAGGGTGCCGTCCTCCTCGACGGAGCAGACGGCCAGGGCGATGGTGTCGAGGTGCGCGCCCAGGCAGACCGTGCGCGAGCGGTCACGGCCCGGGACGCGCACGTAGACGGTGTGCTTGCGGTCGCGGAAGGCGTGGTGGCCGAGCTCGGCGACCAGGGAGGTCATGAGCGGCTCCATCTCGCGGTAGTAGCCCACGGGGCTGTCGCAGCCGATGAGCCTCGCAAAGGTCTCGAGCAGGTAGTCCTTGTCCACCGTGAATTCCATTGGTCCCCCCCAGTATGGTCTCTTCCCTCTTCACCCGTCACGTGCGGCCGGTCGCGCCCTCACCCGCCGGGCGGGGAGCCGAGGCGACGCCCGAGGTGCTCGAGGACGTCCACCATGACCTCCATCTCGCGGACCGGCACGAACTCGCGGCGGCTGTGGGCGAGGTGGTAACCGGCCGACAGGTTGGGACACGGCAGCCCTCGGAAGGTGAGCTGCGCACCGTCGGTGCCGCCGCGCATGGGCACCGCGGAAGGTTCCACACCGACGTCTCGGAACGCGCCGAAGGCGGCCTCCAGGAGCTCGGGGTGCCGGCCGACCTCCTCCCCCATGTTGCGGTAGGTGTCCCTGAACGACACGGAGAGCGTCCCGGCCCCCATGGCGCGGTTAACGTGGTCGCAGGCGGCCGCCATGACGTCGCGGCGCCGCTCGAACCCCGCGCGGTCGTGGTCGCGCACGATGTAGTGGGCGCGCGCACGCTCGCACTCCCCCTCCATGGAGACGAGGTGGTAGAACCCCTCGCGACCCTCGGTGTGCTCCGGGCGCTCGGCGGCGGGCAGCAGCCCGTGGAAGGCGGCGAGGGCCTCGCAGGCGTTCACGAGCACCCCCTTGGCCCACCCGGTGTGCACGGCGCGCCCGCGGGCCTCCACGAAGGCGTCGCAGGCGTTGAAGGTCTCGAGGGTGACCTCGCCCAGGGGGCCGGTGTCGAGCGTGAAGGCCCAGGCGGCGCCCCAGGCGTCGATGTCGAGCAGGGACGCGCCGTGGCCGACCTCCTCGTCGGGCACGAAGGCCACGGCCAGGGGCGGGTGCGGGATGGCGGGGTCCGCCGCCAGGCGCTCGAGGTAGGCCATGATCTCGGCTATGCCGGCCTTGTCGTCCCCGCCGAGGAGCGAGGTGCCGTCCGTCACCACGACGTCGGTGCCCGCAAGGCCGAGCAGCACGGGCTCCTCCTCGGGGGTGACGGCCACCGTCTCGCCATCCACCTCGCCCATGACGAGGGGGCCGCCGCCGTAGCGCACCACCCGCGGGCGCACCGGGTCGCCGACCGCCTGCCACGCGGTGTCCAGATGCGCGCAGAGGCCCAGGCGGGGCAGCCCCTCGCAGCCCGGCGAGGCGGGCCAGTGGGCCGTCACGTAGGCATGGGCGTCCACGGAGACGTCCTCGGCACCGAGTTCCTCGAGCTCGCGACCGAGGAGGGCGGCCATGGCGTGCTGGGAGGGCGTCGACGGCACCGCCCCGGCACCGTCCGGGCTGGACGGGGACGCGATGGCGCAGTAGCGCACGAGCCTTTCTGCGATGTCTCCCAAGGACGCTCCTCTCACCCCTGTCGTGACACCGGTAATTTTAGCGCCCATTCAGCTATCTGCCGCCGAGAACATGGGGCAAGTCGCAACCGCCCGGGAGGGGCCCGGTCTGGCACCCTCGAGGCGACGCGCGGCCCCGTGTATGAGACCCCCATCGTTTTGGTAGGTTTACAGACGACCGACGCGCCCGCCAGAGGGCGCCCAATGCCGGCACAGCCGGCCTCCGGAAGGAGAAACGATGCCCTTCTCCCACAACCCGATCTCGCGCCGCGGCTTCATGCGCCTCGGCGCCGCCGCCTCCATCACCGGTGCCGCCGCCACCCTCGCGGGCTGCGGCGGCGAGGGTGGCGGCGGCAAGGTGCTGCGCTACGGCTGCGCCAACCCCAAGGCCTCCCTCGACCTGCAGACCAACACCTCCAACGAGATCGGCGTGGCCGAGTCCGTGTGCGAGCCGCTCATCAGGTTCAACGAGAACCTCGACATGGAGCCCGTGCTCCTCACGAAGATGCCCGACATCTCCGCCGACGGCCTCACCTACACCTTCGAGCTCAAGGAGAAGCTGCCCACCCACGACGGCGGCAACCTCACGGCCGACGACGTGAAGTACACCTTCACCCGCATGTTCCTCCCCGAGACCAAGAACCCCTCCACCAACGTCTACGACACCATCGTGGGCGCCAAGGACGTCATGGAGGGCAAGACCACCGAGCTCGCCGGCCTCACCGTGCAGGACGACCGCCACTTCACCATGCGGCTCTCCGAGGTCACGGCCGTCTTCCTCCCCATGCTCACCGAGTTCTACGCCCTCATCTACCCCCGGAAGGCCTGCGAGGCCGCCGGCGACAAGTGGGGCACCGGCACGGACTTCGTGGGCACCGGCCCCTTCAAGCTCACGGCCGAGAGCGCCACGGGCCTCACCCTCGAGACCTTCGCCGACTACCACGACGGCCCCGCCAAGGTCGACGGCATCGACGTCGTGTACGTGGACGACCCCAACACCCTGGTCATGAACTTCAAGGCGGGGCAGCTGGACCTCGTGAACCTCGCCCCCACCCTCTACGACCAGTACGTTGACGACGAGGCCGTGGCCGGCTCCATCGTCGACTACACGCCGGCCTCCACGCGCTTTGTGAACCTCAACCTCCACGAGGACGCCTTCAAGGACGCCCGCGTGCGCCAGGCCCTGTCGCTGGCCATCGACCGCAACGAGCTCTGCGAGACCGTGCTCCAGGGTGCCTCGGCCCCCTGCACGCAGTTCTGCGCCCCGGGCGAGGAGGGCCACGACGACACCCTCGAGACCCTCCCCCACGACGTGGACAAGGCCAAGCAGCTCCTCGCCGACGCCGGCGCCACCGGGCTCTCCTTCGACTTCCCGGTGCGCTCCCGCGACGAGCAGGTGGCCACCGCGCTCCAAGAGTACTGGCGCGCGATCGGCGTGACCGCGAACATCAACGTCATCGACGACGCCATGTGGATCGACCAGCGCGCCGCCGGCTCGCTCCCCTGCACCCTCATCACCTGGACGACGCTTTGCTGGGTGGGCGCCGAGCACATGCGCTCGTTCTTCTACGCCTCCAAGGCCTCCCAGAGGAGCTCCTTCTACGACTCGGCCACCTTCGACGGGCTCGTGGACAAGGCCGAGGCCACCATGGACGAGGGCCAGCGCACCGACCTCACGCTGCAGGCCGACAACCAGCTCGTCAACGTTGACTTCGGCACCATCCCCGTGGACTGGCCCCAGACCCCCTACCTCAAGGACGCCGACTTCTCGGGCGTCTACCGGGTCTACGACTTCAAGTTCACCAACAAGCTCGCGTAGGGCGCACCCATCATCGAAGGCGGCCCGAACGGCACCGAGCACCTTTCCCATTGCGCGGACACCTCTGTCCCACATTGGAGAAAGGGGCGGCCCTTGCCTTGAGGGACCGCCCCTTTCTGAGGAGACGCAGAATGAAGACCGATTACCCCGACGTTATCGGAACAACGGTTCACGGGAGGGTCGACCGACCGCTCGGGAGCTGTCACCCGAGCCATCCGGAGACGGTCTATCCGGTCAACTACGGCTATATCGAGGGAGTGCTTGCAGAAGACGGCGAGGAGCAGGACGCGTACCTACTCGGAGCCGACGGCCCCGTGGAGGAGTTCGAGGGCCGCGTCATAGCGGTGTACCGCAGGCTCGACGACGATGAGGACAAGTGGGTCGTCTCACTGGGCGACACGAGCTTCTCGGACGAGGAGATCATGGAGCGCATTCGATTCCAGGAGCGGTTCTTTCGGGGAGTACTGCTCCGCTGAGCCGCGACCCCGGGCCTACTCGCGACGGCCCTCGCGATCGCGGCCTATGGCGACGGCCACGGCAACGGCGGTGCCAATGCGCGAGGCGATGAGGCCAAACTTGGGCAAGCCCGAAGGAACCGCGTCGAAGGCGATGGACAGGACTATGTAGAGGACGACGGCGACAACGCACGCCAGGGTGATCCGCATGGACCTCGTCATCGATGCTCCCTTCGACCGAGGGTCATGGCGTCGAGTCATTCTGACACACCTGCGCTCGGGGGCGGAGGGAGCCTCCCCTGCCCGGCGTCGCACGGAACAGGGCGGTATGGCCCAAAAAGAGACAAGGTGCAGCCGCACGGACCGCTGCCAACGACCCCACAGGAGCCCCGTGGCGGCAATCCCGCTGCCCGATGTGGAGGCATAGAAACGTCATCCTCCCAGGTGTCACCGGAATCCGCCGTCGCAAAGGGCGACGGGCGTGCAGAGGGGTCCGCGAGTCGTCTCAGATGCGCGTTCCGGACCCGAGGGGGAGCCCCTCGCGCCGAGCGGGTGCGAGGGGCTCCCCCTTTGTCATGCTATATCGCCCCGGGCACGGAGGTCCAAGGCGTCGGCACGGCGGCGTGACAGCGACCGTGCCCGACCAACGGGACGACGGTCAGCAGGCCGCCGGGTTCAGGCCGGCCGGCTTGCGCTCCTCGGCCGTGAGGCCCTCGTCGTAGAGGTGGCACGCCACCACGTGGCCGGGCCTAGGCTCCAGATCCGCCGGGACCCTGTCCTCGCACACCCGCATACACGAGGTGCATCGCGTGTGGAAGCAGCAGCCCTGGGGCGGGTGCGTGGGGCTTGGGACGTCGCCCTGCAGGATCCGCTTGTCCTGGATGCGGCCGCCCGCGATGGTGGGCACCACGTCGAGGAGCGCCCGGGTGTAGGGATGCAGCGGGTCGTCGAACAGCGCCTCCTTGGAGGCCTTCTCCATCATGTGGCCCAGGTACATGACCATGACCGTGTCGGCGATGTGCTTGACCACGGAGAGGTCGTGGCTGATGAAGATGTAGGCGAGGCCCAGGCGCTCCTGGAGGTCCTCCAGGAGGTTGATGACCTTGGCCTGCACCGAGACGTCCAAGGCGCTCACAGGCTCGTCGCACACCACGATCTCGGGTTCGAGGACGATGGCGCGGGCGATGCCGATGCGCTGGCGCTGGCCGCCGGAGAACTCGTGCGGGTAGCGGGTGCGGTACGAGAGGTCCAGGCCCACGGCCTCCATGATCTCGTCCACACGGGCGTCGCGCTCGGCCTTCGTCTTGTAGGTCCTCGCGATGTCGATGGGCTCGGCGATGATGTCGGCCACCGTCATGCGCGGGTTGAGCGAGCTGTAAGGGTCCTGAAAGATAAGCTTGAGCTTCTTGCGGGCCTCGGTGAGCTCGGCGCCGGAGAGCTCTGTGAACTCCACCCCGTCGAGCCTGACGGACCCGGACGTGGGGTCCGTGAGCCTGAGCACGCACTTGCCGCAGGTGGACTTGCCGCAGCCGGACTCGCCCACAATGGCGAAGGTCTCGCCCCGGTGCACGTCGAACGAGACGCCCTCGAGGGCGTGCACCACCGTGTCGGAGGTCCCGAAGAAGCCCTTCTTGATGGGGTAGCGCTTGACGAGGTCGCGGACCTCGAGGATGCGGTCCTCCTCGGTGAAGGCGGTCATCGCCCCTCCTCCCAGCGGTCGGTGTACTTCCAGCAGGCCACGCGGTGGCCCTCGTCGCCGTCCACCGGCGTGAAGCCGGGGACCTCGCGGCGGCAGATGTCGCGGGCGTAGGGGCACCGCGGGTTGAACAGGCAGCCCGAGGGCAGCTCGTTGAGCATGGGCACGTTGCCCGGGATGGCGTAGAGGCGCTCGCCGGAGGCGTCCATGGAGGGGATGGAGTCGATGAGGCCCTGGGCGTAGGGGTGCGCCGGGTGGGCAAACAGCTCGGAGGCCCGGGTGTACTCCACCTGGCGGCCGGCGTACATGACGAGCACCCAGTCGGCCATCTCGGAGACGACGCCCATGTCGTGGGTGATGAGCATGACGGCCGTGCCGGTCTCCTGGCGCATGCGGTCGATGAGCTGGAGCACCTGGGCCTGGATGGTGACGTCAAGGGCCGTGGTGGGCTCGTCGCAGATGAGCATGGCGGGCTCGCAGGCCAGCGCCATGGCGATCATGATGCGCTGGCGCATGCCCCCAGAGAGCTCGAACGGGTAGCTCTTGAAGACCTTCTCGGGGGCGGGGATGCCCACAAAGCGGATCATGTCGAGGGCCTTGGCGTCGGCCTCGGCCTTGGCCATGTCGGGGTTGTGCACGAGGAGCCCCTCGGCGATCTGCTTGCCGCAGAGCATGACAGGGTTGAGCGACGTCATGGGCTCCTGGAAGATCATGGAGATCTCGTTGCCGCGGTAGTCGCGCATCCGGTCGTCGGGGAGCTGCACGAGGTCGGTGCCCTCGAACAGGATGCGGCCGCCCACGATCTTTGCCGGTGGCTTGGGGATGAGGTCCATGATGGACAGCGCCGTCATAGACTTGCCGCAGCCGGACTCACCCACCACGGCCAGGGTCTCGCCCCGGCGCATGGAGAAGGAGAGGTCCTGGATGCACCTGAGCTCGCCGGCGTCGGTGAACAGCGTCACGCAGAGGCCGTCGACCTCGAGCAGCGGCCCTCCCTGGCCGCCCTGCCTGTCTTGGGTGTCCGATGCCATGGGACCTCCCTCCTTAGGAGCGCATCTTGGGGTCGAGGGCGTCGCGCATGGCGTCGCCCAGAAGGTTGAACGCCATGACCGTGACGATGATGGCGATGCCCGGGATGACCGAGAAGTACGTGGAAGACTGGATGTAGGGCTGCGAGGCGCTGATCATCTGGCCCCAGCTGGCCATGGGCGGCTGGACGCCCAGGCCGAGGAACGAGAGGGACGCCTCGCTCATGATGGCGCTCGGGATGCCAAGCGTGGCCATGACGATGATGGTGGACACGCAGTTGGGCAGCAGGTGCCGCAGGATGATGCGCATGGGCTTGCCGCCCGAGAGCGTGCAGGCCTGGATGTACTCGGCGCCCTTGAGACGCTTGACGTCGCCGCGCACGAGGCGCGCCATGGAGGTCCAGCCGAGGAGCCCCAGGGCCACGTAGAGGTTGGCGAGGCCCGGCTCCATGACGAACATGACCACGATGGCGAACAGCAGGAACGGGAAGCTGCTGAACACCTGGATGACGAAGGAGATCACGGCGTCGACCTTGCCGCCGAAGTACCCCGCGGCCACGCCGGCGAAGAAGCCGATGACCAGGGCGATGGCCTGGGACACCACGCCCACCGAGAGCGACACCCGGCAGCCGTAGAGCACGCGCGAGAAGATGTCGCGGCCGTAGTTGTCGGTGCCGAACCAGTGCTCGGCCGAGGGCGGCTGCAGCATGGCGCGCAGGTTCTGGGCGTCGGGGTCGTAGGGGGCGATCACCGGCGCGAGCACGGCGACGGCCACGAGGAACAGCACCACGGCGAGGCACGCCATGCCCAGGCGGTTCCTGCGGAAGATCTGCCACGAGACGGCCCAGTAGCTCTGGGCCGCCTTCCTCTTGCCGGCCGCCTGGGCGGCGAGGTTCTGGCGGCTGATCTCACTCGCGAGCTCCTCGGCCCTCTCCCGGCGGCTCCGGGGGCCCTCCCCCGCGTCGGGGTTGGCGCCGACGAGCATCTCGGGATAGGTCTCCTCGTTCACGGGGTTGGTCTCGGAATCGTAGGCCGAGAAGGAGTCGTCGGGAACCGCAACGCCCTCGTCCTGGAGGACCTTGCGGTCAACGGCCTCCTGAAGCTTCCTGGGGTCTTTGACGCTCATCAGTTGGCCCCTTCCTCTCCAAGGCGGATCCGCGGGTCGACCACGGCGTAGAGCACGTCGACGACGAAGTAGACGACCACGCAGATCAAGGCGATGTACATGACGCCGCCCTGGATGAGCGGCAGGTCACGGGCGTTGATGGCGTCGAGCATCATCTTGCCCATGCCCGGCATTGAGAAGATGCTCTCGATGAGGATGGAGCCCGTGAAGATGTCGCCGAGCTGGGTGCCGGCGATGGTGATGATGGGGATGAGCGCGTTGCGCAGCGCGTGGCGCACCACGATGACCCAGTACTTGAGGCCCTTGGCCTCGGCCGTGCGCATGTAGTCCTGGGAGAGCACCTCGAGCATGGACGTGCGGGTGACGCGCGCGATGGAGGCGGCATAGCGTACGCCCAGGGCGATGGTGGGCAGGACGAAGTACGCCGGCGTCTTGATGCCCGAGAGCGGCAGCCAGTGCAGCGTGAGGGCGAAGACGATCTGCAGGATGATGGCCACCCAGAAGACCGGGGCCGATATGCCGAATATGGCGAGGCTCATGAGGGTCTGGTCCACCCACGTGCCGCGTTTGGCCGCGGCCACGACGCCGACCACGACCCCCAGCACGAGGGCGAACACGTAGGCGGAGGCCGCAAGGGCCGCCGTCACCGAGAAGGCCTGGCCCATGAGCTGGGTTACGTCCTTGCGCTGGGTGTAGGACTGGCCGAAGTCGCCGGTGACCATGCCGGCGAGCCAGTCGACGTACTGCTCGGCCACGGGTTTGTCGAGGCCCATGTTGTGACGCACGGTCTCGATGGTGGCCTCGTCGGCCATGTCGCCCATCATGATGCGCACCGGGTCGCCGGGCACGATGTTGAGCATGAAGAACGTTATGGCCGAGATGCAGAGGATGATGCCCACCGCCTGCAACAGCCGCTTCACGAGGAAGTCCCTCATGGTGCTCCTCTCCCACAGATACAAGAAGGGCCGGTTACCGAACCCATGCGGCAACCGGCCCGGCACAGACGCGCGTGCTGAAATAGTTTAGCCCATCGCCTCGGTGTCGATATCGATGTCACGGAAGTGGTAGATCAAGTTGCCGATCTTGGCATTCTTCACCCAAGGCTGGGCGCAGAACATGATCTGCGGGTAGAACAGCGGCAGGCAGGCGAAGTCCTGGCGGCTCATGATGTCGTCGGCCTGGCGGTAGAGCTCGGCGCGATGGTCCTCGTCGGCGGAGCGACGGGCCTCGTCCATGAGACGGTCGAACTCGGCGTTGTTGTAGAAGCTGCCCTTGCCCTTGGCGTTCTCGGAGTAGAAGTAGGTGTACATCTGGTTGTCGGCGTCGGCGTAGAGCGGATACCAAGCCAGGGCCGTGACCTCGTACTCGCCTGCCGCCCAGTCGGTGGCCCACACGCCGGCGTCCACGGTCTGTACGTCCATGTTCACGCCCACGGCCTTCAGGTAGTCCTGCACGGCCACCATAACGGTCTCGTACTGGTTTGTGCGCACCACGCACTTGATGGAGAGGTTCTCGGCGCCGGCCTCGGACAGAAGCTGCTTTGCCTTCTCGGGGTTGTACTCAAAGACCTCGGCGTTGGCATCGAAGCCGGGGACGCCGGGGTTGAGGAAGCCGGAGGCGGGCACGCCCGCGCCGGAGAACACGGTGTCGACAATGGCCTGGCGGTCGATGGCGAGCGAGAGGGCCTGGCGCACGCGGACGTCCTGGAGGGCAGGCGTGTTGAGGTTGAGGTTCACGAACCAGGTGCCCAGCGGCGTGTTGTAGGAGATGAGCTCGCCGACCTCGGGGTCGTCCTTGTACTGCTTGAGCAGGTCGTTGGACAGGTCACACATGTCGATGTCGCCGTTCTTGAAGCTCATGAGCTTGGTGTTGGCGTCGTCGATGAAGGTGACCGTGAGGCCGTCGAGGGCCACGGGGTCGCCGTGGTAGTCCTCGAAGCGCTCGTAGCGCATGAAGGTGGAGTCGTCGTTCTCCACGAGCTTGAAGGGGCCGGAGCCCACGTAGTTGAGCTCGTAGCCCCACTTGTCGCCGGCCTCCTCGCAGGCCCCGCGGGGGAACACGTTGGCGTAGTTGATGCCGAGGTTCTTGACGAAGGCGGCCATGGGGTACTGCAGGGTAAAGGTGAAGTGGGTGTCGTCCTCCACGATGAGGCCGGCGAGGTCGGTGGTCTTGCCTGCAATGACGTCCTGGGCGCCCACTATCATGTCGTACATGTAGGTGGAGAGGCCCGCGGTCTCGGGCAGGAACATGCGCGTGAAGGAGAACTTGACGTCCTCGGCCGTGAGGGTAGAGCCGTCATGGCACTTGATGCCCTCCTTGAGGGTGCAGTGATAGGTGACGCCGTCGTCCCCCACGGTGGGAATCTCGGTGAGCAGGCAGGGCACGAGCTCGTTGTCCTCCGTGAAGCGCAGGAGGCTCTCCACCACAGGGTCGGAGACCGACGACATGCCGGAGTTGGTGTTCTTCTGCATGTCCATGCCCTGCTTGGCGTTGCTCTGGGCCCAGCGCAGGACCTTCTCGGTATTGGCGTCGGCGGTGGGCGCCCCGCCGCAGCCGGCGAGGGTCGTGGCGGCACCGGCAAGGGCGGCGAGACCGGAGCCCCTGACGAAGGTGCGGCGCGAGATTCGGTTGAACACCATGGGGTCCCCCTCTGTTCGTGTGAAGGCAGGCGACGTCCAGGCACGACGGCGCCCTGGGTGCGCCTGCGCGTATGGGAGAACTATGCTGTATTCAGCCTGAATTGGTATGCCTGGCACTCCATCGCTTTACAGAGCTTTTACAGCCCTTACGAATTGAAAAACGTCGATAACCCGAGCTCGGGCACCGGGATGGGCAGTGCGTCAGGCGCGGCCCTGCCGGAGGACTCCGACGCACGCCGCCACGACAGCCTCGAGGCCCCTTGCCGAGAGCGCCGTGTCCATGGACGGAAGAGGCTCGGCGAGGATGCCTCGCGACGCCTGGGCGGGGGTGCCGGGCACATGGACGAAGCCGGCCATGGCGGGCGCCGCCGTGCCGGGTCCGTGGGGCCCGTGCTGCCGGAGGAGGAGCGCGTACATGACCGAGTTGCAGACGTAGAGCCCCGCCGAGCAGGAGAGGTGCGCCGGGACGCCGGCCGCCTGGGCCGCCCGCACGCAGTCGGCCACGGGGACCGTGGCACAAAGCGACCCGGGGGCGCCGGGCACGAGCGGGCGCTCCTCCGGCGCGGACCCGCCGTTGTCGGGACGGTCGGGGGGTGTGGAGGCCAGGTTGAGGGCCACGCGCTCCACGGCGATCCCGGCGGCGCCGCGGTGCTCCCCGCAGGCCAGCACGACGTCGGGGCGCACGGAGTCCACGGCCGCGAGGGCGGCCTCAGCCGCGGCGCCGAAGACGCACGGCAGCACGGCGCGCTCCACAGGGACGCCGGCCACGGTGGCGGGGAGCGCCCCCACCGCCAGCCGCGACGCGTTGTCCTCCTGGCCCCCGAACGGCTCGAACGCCGTCACCAGCACCCTCATGGCCCTCCCCTTCCGTTGTTGCCTCCATGGCCCAGCATAGCGCGACACAAAGGAAGCGCGCCCCCGGCCGGACGGCGGGGGCGCGCTGCAAAGGCTCGGAGCTGGGCTCGGGGAGCGACGGGTTAGTCCTCGTCGACCTCCACGACCTCGGCCTCGACCTCCTCGTCCTCAGGCTTGTCGAGCGGGGCGACCTCGACCTCGAAGCCGAGGGTCTCGGCGGCGGCCTTCATGGACAGGGAGATGCGACGACGGTCGAGGTCGATCTCCATGACCTTGACCTGCACGGTCTCGTTGACGTTGGTGACCTGGGAGGGGGTGTCGACGTGCTGGCGCGCCATCTCGGAGATGTGCACCAGGCCCTCGATGCCGTCGCCGAGGTCGACGAAGGCGCCGAAGGGCACGAGCTTGGTCACGCGGCCCTCGACGATGGCGCCCACGGGGTACTTCTTGACGAGGGTGCGCCAGGGATCCTCGGTGGTCTGCTTGAGACCGAGGGAGATGCGCTCGCGATTGAGGTCGACGTCGAGAACCTGCACCTCGACCTCCTGGCCGACCTTGACGACCTCGGAGGGGTGGTTGACGTGGTTCCAGGAGAGCTCGGAGATGTGGATGAGGCCGTCGATGCCGCCGAGATCGACGAAGGCGCCGAAGTCGACGATGGAGGACACGACGCCCTTGAGGCGCATGCCGGCCTGGAGCTTGGAGAGGATCTCGGAACGCTCGGCCTTGCGGGCCTCCTCGAGCACGACGCGACGGGACAGAACCACGTTGTTGCGGTTGCGGTCCATCTCGATGACGCGGGCCTCGATGCGGGTGCCGAGGTAGGCGTTGAGGTCCTTGACGCGACGGAGGTCGACGAGGGAGGCGGGCAGGAAGCCGCGGAGGCCGATGTCCAGGATCAGGCCGCCCTTGACGACCTCGATGACCTCGCCCTCGACGTTCTGGCCGTTGTTGAAGTCCTCCTCCACGCGGTTCCAGGCACGCTCGTACTCGGCGCGCTTCTTGGAGAGGATGAGACGGCCGTCCTTGTCCTCCTTCTGAAGGACCAGGGCCTCGATGGTCTCGCCCATGGCGACGATGTCCTCGGGGTTGGCGTCCTTGCGGATGGAGAGCTCACGGACGGGGATGACGCCCTCGGACTTGAAGCCGATGTCGAGCAGGACCTCGTCGCGCTCGATCTTGACGACGGTGCCCGTCACAAGGTCGCCCTCGTCGAAGTCGGTGATGGTGCCGTCGATGAGGTTGTTCATCTCCTCATCGCTGACGTCGTCGAACGAGAAGACGGACGAGTTCTGAATCTCACTCAAAGGTGGACCCCTTTCAAAAACACGGGGCCCCGATGGTCATGGGCTTCGCCTGCAGAGCGACCGGTTGGATAAACCCTTGCTCGACGTCTGAAATCGCATGCTCGGGGGCCGACAGATACTGTGTGCGGGCGTCCGACCCACACGTTGGATAGGGTACCGTGACACACCTCACCTTTTCAAGGCCCATACCAACAATCCTGTGGTGAATTCACGGTGCGCAGGCCCGTCATGGGCCCGGCGGCCGCGCCCCGGCGCCGCGGGCCCTCCCCCGTCCTATGATTGCAGGGCACCCGGACCGATTTCACAGGGAGGGCCCATGGCCACCATCCAGCAGGTCGCGGCCCTCGCGGGCGTCTCGACGGGCACGGTGTCGCGCTACCTCAACGGCGCGAGGGTCAAGGACGCCACCAAGGAGAGCATCGACGCGGCCGTGGCCGAGCTCGGCTACCACCGCAACCTGCTGGCGGGCAGTCTCCGGAGCCGCAAGAGCCGCTCCGTGGGCCTCCTCGTCAACAACATGCTCAACCACTTCGCCACGAGCGCCATCGCCGCCATCGAGCGGGAGATGGAGTTGGGCAACTACATCATCCTGCTGGCTGGCTTCCGCAACGACCCGGCCGTCTTCGAGCAGAAGCTCGGGCTGCTCCTCGACCGGCAGGTGGACGGCATCGTCCTGTTCGAGGGCGACGCTGCCTGGTCGCCGGGCAGGCTCGTGGAGCGCTCCGGCATCCCGGTCATCTCGGTCTCGTCGCCCTACGACTCCCCCTGCGTCGACTCCGTGGTGGCCGACAGCCGCGCCAGCGCGCGCCGGGTGGCCCGCGAAATGCTGCGGGCCGGCCACGAGCGCCTGGGCGTCATCGCCGGCCCCCAGCACGAGCACGTGTCGTCCGAGCGCCTCGAGGGTGTCCGAGAGGCCGTGGCCGAGGCCGGGCTGCCGGAGGGGAGCCTCACCGTGTACCTGGGCGACTACTCGCGCGAGAGCGGGTACGCGGGCCTGGTGGACCTCGTGGAGGGGCACGGCCTCGACACCGTGTTCTGCTGCAACTACGGCATGGGCCAGGGGGCGCTCCAGGCCGTAGCCGAGCGCGGGCTCGTGATCGGCGAGGACCTCAACTACGCGAGCTACGACTACTTCGACCTGGCGTCGCTGTTCTACCCCCGCATCACCACCATCTGCCCGCCCACGGGCGCCATCGGGACCTACGCGGCCTCGCACCTGTTGGAGCTTGTCGAGGCGGGCGTTCCGGCCTCGGGCGAGGTCACGACCTTCCCCGACCTCATCACCTGGCAGCCGTCGTTCACGGGCATCGACCCGGCCCTGCTGGGGCGCTCCGAGGAGGCCTGACAAGGTACCAGGTTGCTTTGTCACCTGAAAGCGGTGGAGGGCGCCCTCAACCGCTTTCAGGCGCAGTATTTCGAAGTGAGCGCCTAACGGCCCTTCGGGCTTCGGGGGACGAGGCCAACCCCGGCCATCGTCACGAGCACGAGAGCGGCCCCGGCAACCGTCACCACAAGAGCGGGAATTTCGATGATGGCGAGCGCAGGAAACAACCGGTCGAGCATGAGAAGGCAGGCGCCGCCACATATCACAGCGAACCCACGGCCTAAGCGCTTCACAAACGCCCCTCTCAGGGGAATGGGGATCTGGGCAACGAGGTGGGGGTAAACAGAGCCCTCGTTTCCGATCAGCGCGACCGCGAGTGCCAGGGACAAACCCATGAACGAAACGATGGTAGGGATAAGGAAATCTACATTCATATCTTTGCCTCAGGCAAAGAGGGCAAGACGCTCGGAATGGCTTCCGGAAGACTAACAACCTGAAATGCAATAGCGGCCGTAACACCAATCAAAATGTTCTGACCGAGCACATAATCGTAATCGTAGACGATACTTCCGCCAGGACGAACACTCTCGTTGGGTCCCTCAAGGAAATCAATTGCCGGCGCACGATACGACGCAAGTACTCCGTGATCATAGCGTTCTTCTCCCATGGCTCTCTCCATTCGTTCACTTTTATCTTGATTCAAGTTATTTTACTTTTTATCAATAAGATCGACCACTGTTCCATGGCCTTGATTCAGGTCACCATCAATCTTTGAAACCTCATCCATATCGCGAGTGCACAAGATACGGGAGCATTGCGACCTGATAAAAGGCAGAGACCAGACCGAGTTGAGACCAGAGGCCCAGTACTCTGCCAAACTGTGCCTCTTGACGTTGCCGACAACCATATTCAGATATGGCGACACGACAATATCGCCGTTTGCGTGCACAGCGACATGAGTTGACAAGCGCTTTGAATCAGCATACCGGACCAAGTGGTCCACGGGATCACCCCATATCAAGGAGACAGAACAGCCGAAAGAGCCTTTCTGCAGTCTTCTGATTTTCCGTACTAAGCTGTCATACTGATCGGCGTCAGGAACTATATCGCTGTGGCATCTTGCCCGTCCAAGCAACATCATAGGCTGGACCCTGAGTTCGACCCGATCGGCCCAATTGCGCTCGAGGCGGCCACTGTCGTGGAGCAACTGCTCAATTAATTTAATTTCTTCTACGACATTGCATATATTAAAGGATGTCGGAGAGAAAGCAATCTGCAAATGAAGGTCTGTATGGCGAAGCACATTGTCTATAGCGCGAATTGCACCATCATAAGCACCCTTGTTGCCCCGGAGCCTGTTATGGCTTCCTTTGTTGCCATCGAGGCTAATCTGAATGCCACTAAGACCGCACTTCTCGAGATCGCTAGCTATCTCCCGATCAAGCAGCATCCCGTTCGTCACAAGGCCGACATTGACTTTACCTGTCCGCAGCTCTTCAAGCGCCCCCATCACAAGGGAGGCCCTGAGAAGCGGCTCTCCGCCGCAAAAGCAAAAGCTATAGGGCCTTTTGACTGCAACCGATCGAACGAAGTCTAAGACCTCCCCGTCTCCCATCTCGTCTTTCATGACACAGTTCTCGCCGCTACTGTTGTAGCAATGCAAGCAACGGAGGTTGCACCGATTAGTGATGTCAAAGGCGACGTGATGGGGGAACGACACCACACCGACGTAGGGGTTCATGACGCCTTCTCAAGACGAGAAGCGACGACCAAGAACAAAGAGCCGCCATCGCCGCAATTGTTGGGCACCTCGAGCACACCGCAAATCTTCAAGTCAGAGGAAGGCATGCCCACCCGGCTCAAACCATCGAGTTCCTCTGAGCTGCAAAGGGCAACGAGCCTTCGGACCTTCGCGAATCTGTCATAGAAGCAGAAAACAGTCTCAATGGCCTTGCCGACGGCCCCGGTAGGGAGGTTGCAGCACAGCACCTCGACTGAGCCGCTCAGAATCTCGTCGGTCGCCCTGGTTACAACGTAGCCCTCTACTTTGCTCGCAATATCGGACCTGAGCAGGAAAAAGTCGAAGTCCTCACGAAATAGAATCGACCGGGCCACAAGGGGGCTTGAAAGCGTGCATACAGGAAAATTGCAGGAACGAATGCGCAAGTTATCCTTTGGAGCATCCTTGTCGAAACGCTCCCAATCGAAAGACAGAAGCTCCCTAATGTCGTCTGCAGTCAGATGGACAAAGTCCGGACCATCGGGTAAGACCTTGCGGACCACCCCCATTGCGGTCATCTGGTCGAGGCAGTCCAAGACATCTTGCTCAATACTCCTACTGTCCTGGTTGCCATAACCGGCCTTTACATTGCTTTGTATGGCAGAGACCTTGCTGGCGCGGGGACATTCCATAAGAACCCTGTAGGCGCTCTCGTTGACGATAACGGGCTCGTTTCCGGTTACCGCAAACAGCAGAGAGTGAAATCCGCTCTTTTCTTCGCGGTCGTACACAATCTCGCTGCAGACAACGACATCGTTCGGCGTAATGCTCATGACATCAACCCCTTTTTGAAGAAGATAGGCCGATGGACGCAACACCGTACGATTATTGTTTATTGCCGGTGGTATCGGAACCAGACTGTGACAAGGTACCAGGTTGTTTTGTCACACGCAGGGAGTATATTTTCGCCGCGAAAAGTATTGTGCTGGGGACTACCAGCGACACTCTTGCTGCCACCTCTCAGAACAAACGCCCGGACAACGCTGGATGCGCTGCGATGCGAACCTTTGGTTTCCTTTGACCGTTAAATATCAGGCAGTTATAAGGAAAACTATGATGAGCAAGCCAAAGGCCGCTTTAACGGCTCTTTCCGCCGCGGCCCTTATCGTCCTTGCCGGGTGCTCGGGCGCCGGAAACACAGCCGATCTCAAAGCCCGTGTGGCCGCCCTCGAGGAGCGGGTAGGGGCCCTGGAGGGCGTCTCGGGCAACCAGGAGGCACAGGACACCGACAGGTCTAAGAAAAAGGCCGAGGATAAGGTGGGTCCCGATGCCGTTAAGTTTACTCTTCTCTGTTTTCAGGCGTCGGTTTCACTCGGCGGCCAGCTGGGCCTCCATAACGTCGAGCAGGGCGTTCATGCGTCGCTTGGCCCGGTGGGCGTATAGGCGCTGCATAATGCGGCCGTTGAGCGAGCCCAGCCTCGTGGGGGCCTCAAAGGACTCCTCGTAGGAGACCAGAGCGCCGCCTCCTGCGGATTCCACCTCGTAGCGCACCCGGTTGACGCCGTCCGCGCTCGTGAAGGACGCCTCGTACAGGTGCGGGGCGTCAAAGGCCTCCACCCGCACCTTGACCGAACGCGAAGCGCCCAGCTTGGTACGCATGGACTTGGTGTAGGCGGTTCCCCGACGGATGCCCGCAGGCCCCGGCTTACGCCCCGCCTGCTCCATGTCGGCGGCAACGGAGCGCTCGATCAGCGCAAAGACGCGCTCGGGAGAGGCGGCAACCGCCCGCTGCACCCTCATGCCGACCTCCCAGAACGAGAGCCGGCGCGAAGGCGGCGCGGGGCGCGGACCATGAAAGCGGCGCCTGCGGCCGCCACGACAAGACCGCCCACCAAAAGGGGCGCATCGGTCGTGCCTGCAGGGGCGAAGGCGGCGGAGGCCAGCACAAAGAGCATGCCGACGACCACGACGAACGCAGACCACGAGCGCTTGCCCATGGGGCCTCCTCTCTCAGGGGGCGGGCACCCGCGAGCGCCCGCCCCGTCACACAATGCTGATACGGCTTCGCACAGTGTCAGTGCGTCGCTACTGGTCGAACTTCTCCTCCGCCGCGGCCTCGGCGGCGGCGTCACGGTTGGCAAGGAGCACGAACGGCGTCCAGATGGCAAAGGAGATGGCGAGGTTGAGCAGGGCCACAAGGCCTGCGATGACGTTTCCTCCCGTGGCGAAGAAGGCATAGAGGCCCACGGGCATGATCCAAGGCACCTGGATGAAGACGGGCGGAATGATGCCGGCAGCGGTGAAGAGGTAGGCCACGACCGTGGCAACCACGGGCACGAGCAGCCAGGGGATGAGGTAGAGCGGGTTCAAGACGATGGGCATGCCAAAGACCACAGGCTCGTTGATGTTGAAGACGCCCATGGGGGCAGAGAGCTTGGCGATGGTGCGAGAGTCCTCGCGGCGCGAGAAGGCGAACACAGCGATGAGCAGGCCGAGGGTGATGCCGGAGCCGCCCATCATGGTGTAGGCGTCAAAGGAGCCGCGGGTCCACAGGTAGGGCATCTGGGAGACGTCGTGGGTGGCGTTCCACACCTGGAGGTTCTCGAGCAGGGCCGGGGTGTAGATGCCCTCGGTGATGGGCGCCATGACGTTGGAGCCGTGGATGCCGAAGAACCAGAACAGCTGCATGAGGAAGTTGGTGAGGACGACGGCGAAGAAGCTCTGGCTCATGCCCAAAAGCGGCTTTTGGATCATCTCGCTGATGAGCGCGTTGGGGTACTCGCCCGTGAGGTTCACGCACACCTGGGTGACGATGGCGCAGACGTAGATGGCCAGGCAGCCGGGGATGATGGCCGTGAAGGCGTTGGACACGGCGGGCGGAACGTTCTCGGGGAGCTTGATGGTGATCTTCTTGAGCGTGAGCTCCACATAGATCATGGTGGACACCATGCCAAAGATCAGGCAAGTGAACAGGCCCGTGGCGCTCGTAAGCTCCGTGGAGATCATGCCTGCGCCGGTGACCGCCAGGCTCACGGCGCCGTCGGCCTCCGTCACGGCGAGGCCGGCTGCCTGCAGCGCGGGCACGGCGTCGGCGCCCACCTCGGGCAGCACGTAGGAAAAGGCCGGCGCGAGGTTCATCGTGCACACGACTGCCGACAGGGCTATGACGCCGCCGGCGATGGCGTTGACCCCGTAGGACCGCGAGAGGTGGTACCCGAGGGAGAACGTGAAGCACAGGCCGAGAATGGCGAGCGAGCCATTCCACACGAAGCCGTTAATGGAGATGAGCTGGGCACAGGCCTCGGTGAAGGCGTTGCCCTCGCCCCACCACATGGCGGGCAGGTCGCGAAAGAAGACGTTGAGCAGAACGGCGATGGAGCCCACCATGGTCACGGGCATGATGGAGATGAAGCCGTCGCGGATGGCCACGAGGTGACGCTGGTTGCCGATGCGGGTGGCGATGGGCATGAACTTGGTCCCCATCCAGTTCATGAACCCCTTCATGGGCGATGCCATGGGATACCTCCTTGGGTCCGGTCGCCTAGCCGATAAGGGCGAGGGCCTGGTCGAGGACGGCGGCGCCGTTCATGGCGCCGTAGGTGCGCATGTCGATGACGTCCACCGGGGTGTCGCCGGCAAGGACGCGCATCTTGTCGAGCATGAAGCGCGCCTGGGGGCCGAGCAGCATCACGTCGGCCTCGCCCACGTTCTCGGCGGCCTTGGCGTCGGCGACGGCCCGGATGCGGGCCTCGACGCCGCGCCTCTCCGCCTCCTGCTCCATCTTCTTCACGAGCATGCTCGTGGACATGCCTGCGGAGCACACGAGGAGGATGTTGGTCGTGGCGGGTCCTTTCATGGTCGTGGGCCAAGGCCCTGGCCTCTCATCGGCCGGCCGCGGCAGACCGTTGGTTCACGCCGGGGCGCGCCCTCCCCTACCGGGAGAACTGCGGGAGGTACTCCCCGTGGGCGCGGAGAAGCTCGTCGACGACGGCGACGGACGTCGACTCCGTGGGGCAGAGCGGGTTCTGGGCGAGGGCGGCCACGGCGAGGTCGCGGTCGCCGGTGACGGCGGCCTCCACGACGAGGCGCTCGAAGCCCTTGATCATGTGGACCGGGCCGGCGATGCGAGGGTTGAGGCGCCCGGTTGCCAGGGGCTCGGCCCCGTCGGCCGTGATGCGGCAGGCCACCTCCACGGCGCTGTCGTAGGGCAGGTCGGCGATGCACCCGCGGTTGCGGACGTCCACGTACTGGATGTCGCCGGCGCCGCTGTGGATGGAGGCGAGCAAGTCGCAGGCGGCGTCGCTGTAGCGGGCCCCGCCGCGCTGGGCGAGCTCGGGAGGCTTCACGTCGAGGCGCACGTCGCGGTAGGTCGCAAAGAGCGTCTCCTCGAGGCGGCCCACCACCTCGCCGCGGACGTTGCCGGTCCGGAACTCGTCCAGTTGCTCGGCGGTGTGGAAGTAGTAGTCGTGGTAGGGGCACGGGATGGCGCGGATGCCGCGGATGAACTCGGGCGAGTAGGGCTTGGCCGCGAAGTTGTTCATGGCCAGCGTCTCGTCGTCGGCGATGGTGGCGTAGCGCTCCACGGCCTCGTCCATGACGGAGCGGCCGTCCACGAGGACGTCGGTGGCGAAGACGAAGTGGTTGACGCCCTGAAGCCTGAGCTCGAGGCGGTCCTCGCCCACGCCCATGATGGCGGCTATGCCGGCGCGCATGTTCACCGGCACGTTGCAGAGGCCGATGGCGCGCTGGAAGTCCGTCTGGGTGAGGACGGCCTCCTCGATCATGCCGGACGGGTTTGAGAAGTTGACCATCCAGGCATCGGGGCAGAGCTCCTGGATGTCGCGGACGAACCCCAGGATCACGGGGATGGTGCGGAAGGCCTTGAACATGCCGCCGGCGCCGTTGGTCTCTTGGCCCATGATGCCGTGGGAGAGCGGGATGCGCTCGTCGAGGATGCGGGCCGGGAGACGCCCCACGCGAATCTGGGTGGTGACGAAGTCCGCCCCCTCGAGGGCGCGGCGGCGGTCGAGGGTGGTGGCGACCCTCATGGGCACGCCGGCGTGCTCCACCATGCGGCGGGCTAGGGCGCCCACGGTCTCGAGCTTCTCCTCGCCCTCGGGGACGTCCACGAGCACGAGCTCGGAGACGGGCAGGCGGTCGTGCCGGAGGATAAGCCCCTCCACGAGCTCCGGGGTGTAGCTGGAGCCTCCACCGATGGTGACGACCTTGACGCCGTTGCCGTTTGCCATGGCTATGCCTCCTCGACGAACGTGAACGGGACCCAGGAGTCGAGGCAGTCCAGGAGACGGGCCTCCGAGTCCTCGACGGTGGCGACGACGTTGCGGGTGCCGTCGTTGGGGATGGGGCGGCGCACGACCTGGAGCTCGCCCTTGTAGCGGCCGCCGCGCTCGTTGACCACCACGACGTCGCCGGGTTCGAGGTCGCGGGTGTCGTGGGCCGGGAAGTCGCGGTCGGCGAAGACGACGCGCGAGGCGGTGCTGCGGAACAGGTAGGGGGAGAGGTCGCCGCGGACGCGGTGGGCGAAGGCGAGCACGTCGCGCTCGGCGTCGCCCACGGAGGGGACCGGGGCCACGGCCATGGCCACGGTGCCGGGCCGGGCAGCCGCGAGGGCGGCGAGCTCGTCGTCGGTGGCGAAGCAGTTGGAGACGAGCAGGTCGTCCACGAGCCCGAGGGCGTACAGGTGGCGCGCCTGGAACGAGACCGGGAGGCCGCGGTGCATCTCGAGGGTGGGCAGGCCGTCCGCGCCGGGCCAGGGGCCGAAGGCGCTGGGGGCCGAGCTGGAGACGAAGGCGGCGAGCCTCACGCCGGCGTCCTTGGCACGGGCGCTCTCGCGGACGAGGAAGTCGAGGCCGAGGCCGGTATAGCGCTGCGGAAAGAAGTTGTGGCAGGCCTGGAGCCGGCCCTTGTCGGCACCGCAGGCGAGGGCGGCCTCGAGGGAGCCGTCGGCGGTGGAGGCGTTGAGCTCGACGACGAGGCAGTGGGGATCGGCGGTCATGGCCGCGACGTCAGGGCCGCCAAAGCCCTCGTCGAGCCGGATGCCGTCGGCGCCGGCCTCGGCGAAGAACGAGAGGTCGTCGGGTCTGGCACCCACACGGGAGAAGACGGCCGGTGCGACGTCGAGGACGACCTCCATGCCGTGGTCGTGGCACACCCGGGAGAGGGCCGAGAACTCCCCCGCCAGCGACGCGCGGTCGCCCTCGGCGGAAAGCAGGCAGCTGAAGACGCGGGTGCACCCGTGGGCCGCAGCCCGCTCCACATAGGCGGCGTTGCGCTCGAAGGAGGCGTGCTCGGGATAGAGCGATATTCCGATGGCCATGGGCCCTCCCCCCCCCCATACGGGCCGGCATCCCGGCGCCGTCGATTTTTGAATCGGTTCAAATATGACTCCATGAATGTACAGCAGGGGGACACCACAGATTTAAACCGATTCAATTCAGACGGCGAGCGGTGGGTAACCAGGCCCAAGCGGCATGGGCCCGGGCCGGCGGGTGCCGGCAGCAGGCGGTTCCTCCTCTCCGCACCTGAACGCGGTTGAGGGCGACTCCCCCGGCGGACCGGCGTCGAAATCTGCCCCCAACCGTGTTCAGGGACGCCGAAATCGCCCCTACCCACGTTCAGGTGCGGTGAAGGTGCGAAGAAGGTCGCCCCTGTTCGCGTTCAGGTGTCGAGAGAGGGGTCCCGGGGCGTCAGGCCTCGAAGCCCTTGTCGTCCGCCAGGCCGGAGCCCGTGGCCGCCGAGACCGCCAGCTGATCGCACCGCTCGTTGAGCTCGTGGCCGGCATGGCCCTTCACCCAGACGTAGCGTACGTTGTGCGGCCTCTCGGCGGCGATGAGGCGCTCCCACAGGTCCACGTTCTTCACGGGCTTCTTGGAGGCCGTCTTCCAGCCGTTGCGCTGCCAGCCGCGGATCCACCCCTTCTCATGGGCGTTCACGAGGTACTGGGAGTCGCTGTGGAGCTCCACCTCGCAGGGGCGCTTGAGCGCCTCGAGGGCGGCGGCGGCGGCCATCATCTCCATGCGGTTGTTCGTCGTGCGCCGGAAGCCCTGGGAGAGCTCCAGCCGGTGCTCCACGCCCGCGGCGTCCACAAAGAGCAGCACGGCCCCGTAGCCTCCGGGGCCCGGGTTGCCGCGGCTCGACCCATCCGTATAGACCGTCACCCTGTCCATCACTGGCCGTCCCCCTCCTCGTCGAGGAACGCGCCGGTCTGGCGGTCCCACAGCATCTCGTAGGCGCCGCCGGCCCCTACGAGCTCCCCGTGCGTGCCGTCCTCCACGACCTTCCCGTCCTGCAGCACCACGATGCGGTCCAGGCTCGCCACGGTGGACAGGCGATGCGCGACGACGATGCTCGTGCGCCCCTCCATGAGCGTGGCCAGGGCCTCCTGGATGAGCCTCTCGCTCTCGGAGTCCAGGGCACTCGTGGCCTCGTCTAGCACGAGGATGGGCGCGTCGGTGAGGATGGCGCGGGCGATGGCCACGCGCTGGCGCTGACCGCCCGACAGCTTGACGCCACGCTCCCCCACCATGGTGTCCATGCCCTGGGGAAGGCGGTCGATGAACTCGAGCGCGTTGGCGCGCTCGGCGGCGGCGCGCACCTCCTCGTCGGTGGCATCAGGGCGCCCGTAGGCGATGTTGTCGCGGATGCTGCGGTGGAACAGCAGCGGCTCTTGCGGCACGTAGGAAATGGAGCGGCGCAGGCTCGCCTGGGCCGCCGCCGAGACGTCCTGGCCGTCGATGAGGATGCGGCCGCCCTGGAGGTCGGCCAGGCGCAGGAGCAGCGTGGTGAGTGTCGTCTTGCCCGAGCCGCTGCGGCCCACGAGGCCCACCCGCTGGCCGGCGGGCACGTGGAGCGTGAAGTCCGAGAAGACGCGGTCCTCGTCGTCGGCGTCAGGGTAGTGGAACGTGACGCCCTCGAAGTCGATGGCCCCCTCGGTCACCTCGAGGGCCGGCGCGCCGGGGGCGTCGGCCACGAGCAGCGGCTCGCCCAGGGCCACCGTGAGGTCGTAGGCGTCGCCGAAGGCGCGGTTGAGCGTGGAGAAGGTGGACGACAGGCGGTTGAACTGCATGGTGAGGCTGTAGGTGTAGTTGAACATCATCACGAGCACGCCCGGCGTGACGCCGAACCACGCGTTGCCGCCCGCCACGAACACCGTGCACGCGGCCATGATGAGCACGATGATGGAGCTCGTGGCAGCGCCGCAGCGGATGTTGGCGCGCATGCGGCGGGAGTCGGCGGCGCGCACCTCGCGGCTGGCGTCGTCGAAGCGCCCACGCTCGTAGTCCTCGCGGCCGCTCGTCTTGACGGCCATGATGTTGGTGACGGCATCGGCCAGCTGGCCCGAGAGCCGGTTGCCCGCCGCCGCGGCCTCTGCATTAGCCGGCAGGATGCGGCTGTAGAGCCGGTAGACCACGCACACGTAGACCACGAGGAACAGCGAGAGCACGCACACGTACACCGGGACCTCCGCCGCCAGCAGGCCGATGGTGAACACCACGGCCGAGCAGATGGGGATCACGGCGTACTGCAGGCAGTCCATGAGGGTGGTGTAGGCGCCGCAGAAGCGCTGCACCTGGGAGACGAGCGACCCGCCGAACCGGTTGGCGTAGAACGTCATGGACTGGTTGGAGAGTGTGTCGAAGGCCTGGGTGGTGAGGTCGTAGGTGGCCAGGATCTCGACCTTGGCGGTGAAGTAGTCCTGCAGCTTGGAGCAGGCCTGGCCCACGGCGTTCACGGCCACCAGCGCGGCCATGACCGGTCCGAACACCGGCAGGACGTCGGCGGCGGCCGTTCGCCCCTCGCTCACGCGGTCGATCACGAGGCCCATGAGGTACGGGTTCATGTAGGAGAGGAAGAACACGAACCCCAGGCTCGAGAGCACCGCGCCCACGAACCAGGGCAGGTGCCTGGCGGTGACGGCCCAGTAGTGGCGGAGGGTCTGCCGGGTGACGTCGGACGAGACCTTCAGGTTGGGTGACGCGGCGCGCACGGGCGCTCCTTTCGGTCGCGGGCCGAGAAGGCCCCACCTGCCGGGACGGCGGGCGGGGCCTGGCCCTGCAGGGATGCGGGCGGTGCGGGAGGGACCGGGGCCTAGGCCTCCGGGCACTCCAGGAACGCCTTGTAGCCGCGGTAGGCCTCGAAGACGTCGGCCTTGGAGACGACCTCCCAGAGGGAGTGCATGGACAGCACGGCCACGCCGGAGTCGATGACGTCCATGCCGTAGTGGGCCATGAGGTAGGCGATGGTGCCGCCGCCGCCCGCGTTCACGCGGCCGAGCTCGCAGGTCTGGAACGCCACGTCGGCGCCGTCCATGATGGCGCGCACCTGGGCCACGTACTCGGCGTCGGCGTCGTTGGAGCCGCTCTTGCCGCGGGACCCCGTGTACTTGTTGAAGCAGAGGCCGCGCCCGAGGAACGCGGAGTTCTTCTCCTCGAAGCGGTCGGCGTAGGCCGGGTCGAAGCCCGCGGAGACGTCGCTCGAGAGCATGCGGGAGTTGGCCAGGGCGCGGTGCAGGCGCAGCGACCCGCCCTCGCCGGCGAGCTCCATGAGCTCGGCGACGGCGTTCTCGAAGTAGAGGGCGTCCATGCCGGTGGCGCCCACGGAGCCGATCTCCTCCTTGTCCACGAGCAGGCAGGCGGAGGTGCGGCGCGGCGCCTCGACGTCGAGCATGGCGCGGAGGGACGTGTAGGCGCACACGCGGTCGTCGTGGCCGTAGCCCAGGATCATGGAGCGGTCGAAGCCCATATCGCGGGCGGGGCCGGCCGGGACCACCTCGAGCTCGGCGGACAGGAGGTCCTCCTCCTCGATGCCGTAGCGGTCGCCGAGGATCTGGAGCAGCAGGCCCTTGACAGCCTCTCCCTTGGCGTCGTCATCGTCGCCGGAGCCGTCCACGAGGGGCCGGCCGCCCACGATGACGTCGAGCTTCTCGTGCTCCACGGCCTCGGCCATGGGCTTCTTCATCTGCTCCTGGGCGAGGTGGATGAGGATGTCGGAGATACAGAACACCGGGTCGGCGGGGTCCTCGCCCACGACCACGGGCACCACGGAGCCGTCCTTCTTGGCCACGACGCCGTGGATGGCCAGGGGCGTGGCCACCCAGAGGTTGGCCTTGAGGCCGCCGTAGTAGTGGGTGTCGAGGAAGGCGAGGTCGGCCTTCTCGTACACGGGGTTCTGCTTGACGTCCAGGCGCGGGGAGTCCACGTGGGCGCCCAGGATGTCCATGCCGGCCTCGATGGGCTCGGTGCCCACGCAGAACAGCGTGAGGGCCTTGCCGCGGGTGTTCACGTAGAGGCGGTCGCCCGGCTTGACGGCGCGGCCGGCGGCCACGGCGTCGGCGAGGTCGGTGTAGCCGGCGGCCTCGGCCAGGCGCACGGAGGCGGCCACGCACTCGCGCTCGGTCTTGTTCTCCGAGATGAAGGTGCGGTAGTCGGCGGCGAGGGACTCTAGGTCGGCGAGCTGCCTGTCGTCGTAGCGGTTCCAGGCGCAGGGACGTTCCATGGTGGGTGCCTTTCTCTCTGTGCTCGACATTAGGTGGCAGGGGCGGCCTCCCCCGTCCTGCGGGAGGCCGCCCCGGGTGCGATGCGGTGTGGACGCCCTAACCCGCCAGGTGGCGGGCCGTCTCGGCCGAGATGCGGCGGGGCTGCTCGAGGCCGTCGACGGACTCCTTGGTGACCTCGACGCGCACGACGTCGGGCTCGGAGGGGATGTCGAACATGGTGTCTTGGAGGGTCGCCTCGCAGATGGCCCTGAGGCCGCGGGCGCCGGTGCCGCGCTCGAGGGACTTGGCGGCGATCTCGGTCAGGGCGTCGGGCTCGAAGTCGAGCTGGACCCCCTCGATCTCGAACATCCGCCGGTACTGCTTCACCAGGGCGTTCTTGGGCTCGGTGAGGATGTCCACGAGGTCGGACTCCGTGAGCTCCTTGGTGTTGGTGACCACGGGGATGCGGCCGATGAACTCGGGGATGAGGCCGAACTTGTGCAGGTCCTGGGGGCTCACCTGGGCCATGAGCTCGTCCTCGGACTCCTCCGTACGGGTGCCCAGGTCGGAGCCGAAGCCGATGCCCTTCTTGCCGATGCGGTCGGCCACGATCTTGTCGAGGCCCACGAAGGCACCGCCGCAGATGAACAGGATGTTGGTGGTGTCGATCTGGATGAGCTCCTGCTGGGGGTGCTTGCGGCCGCCCTGGGGAGGCACCGAGGCCACCGTGCCCTCGAGGATCTTGAGCAGGGCCTGCTGCACGCCCTCGCCCGAGACGTCGCGGGTGATGGAGAAGTTCTCCGCCTTGCGCGCGATCTTGTCGATCTCGTCCACGTAGACGATGCCCACCTGGGCGCGCTCGACGTCGCCGTCGGCGGCGTTGATGAGCTTGAGCAGGATGTTCTCCACGTCCTCGCCCACGTAGCCGGCCTCGGTGAGGGTGGTGGCGTCGGCGATGGCGAAGGGCACCTCGAGGAACCGCGCGAGGGTCTGGGCGAGGAGCGTCTTGCCGGTGCCGGTGGGCCCCAGAAGCAGGATGTTGCTCTTGGCGAGCTCCACCTCGCCCTCGCCGTCGTCGGCCGCGGCCGCCGCGCCAAAGGACAGGCGGTCGTCCGCCGGGGCGGTGACGGGGGCGCCCGTCATGATGCGGCGGTAGTGGTTGTACACGGCCACCGCCATGGCGCGCTTGGCGTCCTCCTGCCCCATGACGTACTGGGACAGCTCGTCGTAGATCTCGTGCGGGGTGGGCAGCTCGTCGATGAGCATGCCGGCCGGGGACTCCGGGCCGTCGAGCTGCTCGGCCTCGTTGATGATGTCGGAGCAGGTCTCCACGCACTCGTCGCAGATGTAGACGCCGTCGGGCCCCTGGATGAGCTTGTCCACCTGGTCGCGGCTCTTGCCGCAGAACGAGCAGTGCAGCTCGCCGTCACCGTTGCCCTTCTCGAAGTCGCTCATAGGCTAGTCCTCGCTCGCGTCTGCGCGGCTGGTGATGACCTTGTCGACGAGCCCGTACTCGAGGGCCTCCTGGGCGCGCATGTAGTTGTCGCGCTCGGTGTCGGCCTCGATGCGGTCGAAGGGCTGGCCCGTGGCGTCGGAGAGCATCTGGTTGAGGTGCCTGCGCAGGTAGCTGGTCTCCTCGGCCACGATGCGGATGTCGGTCTGCTGGCCCTGGACGCCGCTGGAGGGCTGGTGGATGAGTACCATGGAGTTGGGTAGCGCGAAGCGCTTGCCCTTGGCGCCGGAGGCCAGGATCATGGCGCCCATGGAGGCGGCCATGCCCACGCAGATGGTGGAGACGTCCGGCTTGATGTAGTTCATGGTGTCGATGATGCCCAGGCCGGAGTAGATGTCGCCGCCCGGCGAGTTGATGTAGAGGGCGATGTCCTTGTCCGGATCCTGACTCTCGAGGTGCAGGAGCTGGGCGATCACCAGGCTGGCGGAGTTGGGGTCCACCTGCTCGCCGAGGAACACGATGCGGTCGTTGAGCAGGCGGCTGTAGATGTCGTAGGAGCGCTCCCCGCGGGGGGTCTGCTCGATGACGTAGGGGATGTTCGGGATGTTGGTGGGCCTGTGGGTCATGTCGCACCTTTCCTCCCGATAAGGCGGTCGGGCGCCCCGGACCGGGGCCCCCGACCGCCATGACCGGGACTGTCTTAGTTGTTGGCGCGCTTCTCGGCAATCTCGTCGACCTCGGTCACCTGGGCATTGTCGAGCAGCCAGGAGACGGCCTTGGAACGACGGATGGTCTGGCGCACGGCGGGCATCTGGCCCGACTCGGCGAACTCCTTCATGGCCTTCTTCACGGCCTTGTCGGAGTCGTAGACGTCGGAGAACTCGGCCTTGACGTCGTCGTCGGTGACCTCGATGGCGAGGTGCCTGGCCAGGGCGTCGAGGGCGATGGACTGACGGGCGTGCTCGGTGGCCTGGAGCTGGAGGTCGGCCAGGAGCTGGTCGATGGTGATGTGGCGCATCTGGAGGAAGGAGTCCACCGTCTGACCCTGGGCCTGGAGGTCGGAGACGAACTGGCGGGCGATCTCGTCGTGGACCTGCTTGACGTAGTCCTCGGGCACGGTCTCCATCTCGAGGCGCTTCTCAAGCTCGGTGACGGCGCGCTCCTCCTTGAGGGCGGGCAGGTTGCGGTCCTTGTCGCCCTTGATCTCGATGGACACGGCGTCGCGCAGGGCGTCGAGGCCGTCGAAGCCGAAGACGTCCTTGGCGAAGTCGTCGGTGAGCTCGGGCACGACCTTGACCTTGATGTCGTTGACCTTGACCTTGACCTTGACCTTGACGGTCTGGGCGTCGTCGCCCTCGCCCTGGGTGAACTCGACCTCCTTCTCGTCACCCGGCTTCATGCCCACGAGGGCCTCCTCGAGGGCCTCGGGGAGCATGCCGGCCTCGGTGGCGAGCATGCGGTTCTCGCCGGCGAGACGCTCGCCGTTCTCGATGTCCTCGACGTCCACGTTCACGAAGTCGCCCGAGACCACGGCGTGGTCGCCGTCGGCGTCCTCAAAGCGTGCCTGGTAGCCCATGAGGACGTCGAGCTGCTGGTCGATCTCGGCGGTGGTGGCGTCCGCCGGGGGCATAGAGATGGCGACGGGGTCGTAGGAGCTGAGCTCGGCCTCGGGGATGAGGTTGACGGTGACCTTCACCGTGTAGTCCTGCTTCTCCTGGGCGGACTCGAGGTCCTCGCCGAAGTCAACGTCGCCCACGGGCACGACGTCGAGCTCGTTGAGCACGAGGGGCTCGGCGGCGGAGAGCAGCGCGTTGGTGGCGTCGGCCATCACGGCCTCGCGGCCCACGGCGGCGTCGATGACGGGGCGCGGGGCGCGGCCCTTGCGGAAGCCCTGGAAGTTGTAGCGCTTGGCAATGTCCTTATAGGCCTTGGCGACGGCCTTGTTCACGTCGTCGGCGGGGATGGTGACATCTGCGGAAAGCTTGGAATCGACGGGATCCCCTGCGGTGACGGTGATGTTCAACGTTCCTCCTGAAAAGTCTTTGCCGCGCCATGCGGCTACCCGGGTGCCAGAATGCACCTAGCTTCACGGAGGTACATTGTGCGCCAAGTGGACGCCAACGTCAAAAAAGGGGCGGCCGCTCCACAAAGGGCCCCGGCCGCGGCGGGCCCCCGGTAAGCGCCGGGGGCCGGGTGCGCAGATGGTGCGGGCGAGAGGGCTCGAACCTCCATGGACAGGGTCCACTGGAACCTAAATCCAGCGCGTATGCCAGTTCCGCCACACCCGCATGCAAGGGCATTCTAGCAGAGCGGCCCCCAGAGCCCCTGCGCTCCCGAGCCCCGCACGAACCCCTGTGCCTGAAAGCGATTGAGGGCGCCCCTATCCGCTTTCAGACGGATAGGGGCGCTGAGGAAACGTCCTTGTCTGCGCAGGCCTAAACAATGCCCTGGGCGTACATGGCGTCGGCCACCTTGAGGAAGCCGGCGCAGTTGGCGCCCACCACGAGGTTGCCGGGGGCGCCGGCCGCCTCGGCCGCCGCCGAGGCGGTGGCGTAGATGTTCTCCATAATGCCCTTGAGGCGGGAGTCCACCTCCTCGAAGGTCCAGGAGAGGCGCTCGGAGTTCTGGCTCATCTCGAGGCCCGAGACCGCCACGCCACCGGCGTTGGCCGCCTTGCCGGGGCAGAAGGCCACTCCGTTGGCGATGAGGTACTGGGTGGCGTCGAGGGTGGTGGGCATGTTGGCCCCCTCCCCCACCACCTTGCAGCCGCTGGCCACGAGGGCCTCGGCATCGTCGATGAGGAGCTCGTTCTGGGTGGCGCAGGGCAGCGCGACGTCGCACGGCACGGACCATACGCTGCGGCCCTCGTGGTAGGTGGCGCCGGGACGGGCCTCCACGTAGGCGGTGAGGCGCTCGCGGCGGCGCTCCTTGACGTCCTTGAGGAGCTCCACGTCGATGCCGTCGGGGTCGTGGACCCAGCCGGAGGAGTCGGAGCAGGTGACCACGGCGGCGCCGAGGGCCTGTGCCTTCTCGATAGCGTAGATGGCCACGTTGCCGGCGCCGGAGACCACCACGGTCTTGCCCTCGAGGGAGTCGCCCTTGTCGGCGAGCAGGGTGTCGACGAAGTAGACGAGGCCGTAACCGGTGGCCTGGGTACGGCAGAGCGAGCCGCCGAAGGAGAGGCCCTTGCCGGTGAGCACACCGGAGAACTGGTCGCGGATGCGCTTGTACTGGCCGAAGAGGTAGCCGATCTCGCGGCCGCCCACGCCGATGTCGCCGGCGGGCACGTCGGTGTCGGGACCGATGTGGCGCTGGAGCTCGGTCATGAACGACTGGCAGAAGGCCATGACCTCGCGGTCGGACTTGCCCTTGGGGTCAAAGTCGGCGCCGCCCTTGCCGCCGCCCATGGGCAGGCCGGTGAGGGCGTTCTTGAAGATCTGCTCGAAGCCAAGGAACTTGAGGATGCCGAGGTTCACGGACGGGTGGAAGCGCAGGCCGCCCTTGTAGGGGCCGATGGCGCTGTTGTACTCCACGCGGAAGCCGCGGTTGACCTGGACCTTGCCGTCATCGTCTGTCCACGGCACGCGGAACATGACCACGCGCTCGGGCTCCACGATGCGCTCGAGCAGGCCGGTGGCCTCGTACTCGGGGTGGGCGGAGACGGCGGGCTCGATGGACTCCAGGACCTCGGTGGCGGCCTGGACGAACTCGGGCTGGTCGGCGTAGCGGGTCTTGAGCTCGCCGACGACACGCTCTGTATAAGACATGGGGCTCCTCTCGAAGCAAGGCTTGGGGCCTGGCAAACGCTTATCTGAGCATAAGGAGGGGTCAAATGGGCCCGCGGCAGCGCCCGGCTTCCGGTAACAGGATGGATACGGCGGCCGGGCGCCGGCGGCCGCGCTATACTCATGGACCTGACGGGGCGTGGCGCAGCTTGGTAGCGCATCTGCTTTGGGAGCAGAGGGTCGCTGGTTCGAATCCAGTCGCCCCGACCAAAAAACCGCTGGTACTCGGTTCATATCGGGTATCAGCTTTTTCTTGGTCCGCAAACGGTCCGCAAGATGGTCCGCAAACTTGGGCCGGGATGCGGCGCCGGGAGCCCACGGGGGCCACCCAGAGGGGTACAGTGGGGCCGTTCCTTCACGTCGTTGTGAGGGACGTTGGCTAGGGGTCTGGTCGGGAAACCGGCCAGGCCCCGCCGTGTTTCCGGGCCCCCATCGAGCGCCCACGAGAAGGGGCCCGGGCTTTTGTGCCCGGGCCCCAGTGCCAACGCCTTCCGTGCCTGTCCTCGCCTACGATGCGGCCGCCAGCGCCCGCGCCACACAGGCCCTGAGCGCCCCCAGCTCCCCGGGGGCCACCATGAGCCGCCCCGGGCTCGCGTCCTCCATGATGCGGCAGAGCGTGCCCAGGGCCTCCGTCTCCGCCTCGTGGGCCTCCCAGTCGGTCGCCTCGTGGACCACCTTGGCCCTCTCCACCGCCAGGGCCGCCAGGTTCAGGCCCTCGGCCGTGCACACGCCGCCCCTCGCGGCCACGCCGTCCAGCACGTCCAGCGCCCCAGCAATGGCCCCGGCCGCCCCGGCCCTGAGGTCGCGGTAGGCCACGCCGATGCCCGCGCCCCTCGGCACGGCCGCTCCAGTCTCTGTTGTCATGGGATTGTCCTTTCATGGTCGTTGTTTACAGGAACGTTGGCTAGTTCAGAGGGTACCGCACCGGGCGGCCGCCGTCCCCGTGGATGCCCCTGGGCGTCCCCAGAGCGCCCCTGAGAGGCGCGCCACGGGCACCCGGGCCCTCCGATTGCCTCCCGGGGCGCGCCGGGCCCCCGCGCGGCCCCTAGGGCGCCTTGGCGAACGGGTCCACGCCCGCCGCCGTGGCCGCCCGGCAAAGGGCCTCGGCGGCCCGTATGCGGGTCGCATCCGTGGCGAAGTAGCCGCCCGCCGCGTAGGCCCTGAGCACGGCCACCGCCTCCCGCGCGCCCTGGGCCAGGTCCTCGGCCACCTCGGCTCCGGCCGCGTCGAGCACCCGCGCCCTCATGGCCCCCAGCTCGGCCCTGAAACCGTCGTCGGCCGCTATGGCCCGCGCAGTGCGCCCCGGTATCCCGGCCTCGGCGGCCGCCTCGGCCACGCTCGCGCCCCCGAGCATGGCCAACATGAGCGCGTCGCGCCTCCCCTTCGGGGTCCTGTCTCCACTCGGCATCGTCCCCACCTTCCCGGCCCCTGTTGGCCCTCCATGGCCCGGCCTCGGCGGCCGGGCCAAGCTTCGCCCGTGCTTCCTGTCGGGCCTCGCCCGTAGCTCGCCCGTAGTTCGGGCGCCCTCACGCGTACTCGCTGAACATGCAATGGGGGCCGTCGAGGTCGAGGGATATCGGGCGCTCGCCAGTCTGGGCCCCGCACCGGCTCTTCGTCACGTGAAGGTCCACGGCCCTGTGCCCCGAGGTCCCCGCGCCTTCGTCTGCTGGGATCAGTTGCATCACCGTCTCGGCGTCATATTCGATGTCCCCGCTGTTGCGGCCACCCCACATGGTCGGCTTTCCGTCCTTCAGAGCCGCCCGGTTCATCGAGGAGAGGCAGAGCGCGGGCACCCGGGCCTCCTTGGCCGCCGCCGTGACGGCCTTCGACGCCCTCGTGACGGCTTGGAACTGGTCGCTTGGCTCTTGGCCCTCGGGCCACGCAAGCCGCTGAAGGTAGTCCACGACCACGAGCGACACCCCCATGGCCGCCGCCTCGCGTATCACCGCGCACAGGCCGGGCACGGTCACCGCCCGGCCGCCGTCGGCCAACACGAGCCCCGGCGCGTACTTGGCCAAGGCCGCGAGCGCACGCGTGCCAGCGTCCTCGCCCTCGGGCCCGCAAGCCGCGCCCATGGCCTCCCACCGGCTCCAGGGGAACCCCTGTAGGGGCTCGCCGTCGGCCCCCGCCGCACCCATGGCCGCGAGGCACGAGCAGAGGCGGGCCAGGCACTGTTGGCGGCCCATCTCCGCGCTCACGTAGAGCACCCGGCCGCGTCCCATGGCCACCTTCAGGGCCACATCGAGGGCCAGCGCGCTCTTCCCGGCGCCGGGCATGCCCATGAGCACGTGCACGCCGGGGCAGGGGCCCCCGCCCTTGAGGGCGTCGAGGGCTTCGAACCCCGTCGGGGTCACCGGGGGCGGGTTCCGGTAGGCCTTGAGGTCGCGGGCCGCGTCGCCGAACTCCATCGTCCACAGCTCCCAGTTGCCGCCCGTCTCGCTCTGCTCCATTTCGTCACTCTCCCATCGGTCGAGGGCCCTCGGCCCCGGGGGCGGCCCTCTATGGGCCGCCCCCTTTCGTACCTTCGTATAGGGGTTCTCGGTTCAAGCACCCTTTAGTGCTCGGTTCAAGAACCCTTTGGGCTGTAAGGGTTCTCGGTTCAAGCACCCTTTGAGGCCTGAATCCCTGTCGGTCTGATAGGGCTTCAGGCGCGTCACGGGTCCCGGCCGCGCTCCCCTTCCGGGAGCCGCCACGGCTTCAGGTCGCGCCCCGTCGGCTGGGGGTCGGACCCCTCGTGGCGCTTGGCTGGGAACCTGTAAGGGATGCCTGGGAACATGCGGTATTCGGCCGCCCGCCCCTTGTGGGCGTAGCCGATGGGCTCCAGGAACCCTCGGCCTTTGAGGCGCGCCACGGCCTGAACGCGCCTCCGCTCGCCCCAGCCGAGGCGCTCGCACAGCTCGGCGGCCGGGTAGCCCGCCACCCATCCGCCGCCCGGCTCGGGCCTCATGCGCCCACAGAGGGCCGCCACGGTCAGCACCTCGCTAGCCGAGCACCCCGCGCGGGCCATGGCCTCCAGCCATGGGTTCGGGGTCCGGCTGAACCCCTCTCCCCACTCCACGGGCCCTCACGCGCCGCTCTTGAGCTTGCACACGTCGCCCAAGGCCTCGCCGTTGAGGCGAAGCACAGCGCGACCCGCCGGGTTCGGGCATAGGTCGACGGCCTTCCTGAACGACACGAGCGCGTGGTGGGGGGAGCGGAACCGTATGCTCGGCGGGTAGCCCATGGCCATGACAAGCGCCTTCCGGGCCGCACGCTCGGCGGCCCCGTCGCCCACCGCGAGGGCGCATTGCGGGAGGGGGTAGGACACGGCCCCCCGCTCGCTGAACATGATTTGGTACTGGGCCCTCATGTCATCGCGGCACATGGGCCCCCAGTGCGCCGCGAGGGCCCTTTCCCGGGCCGTCATAGGGAGCCGCCCCGGGCCACGAACTCGGTCAGGTTGACGCGCCACACCCTGCGCACCTTCACGGCCGGAATCTCGCCGTTGCGCACCATGCGGTAGACGGTCGCCTCGGTCACCCCGAGAACATCGGCCGCCTTGGCCACGGTCACGAGTGCCGGGGTATCGGGAGCGGCCACGGCCGCCCCGTCCTTCATGATTTCGATTGCCATTTTGTTGCCCTTCGACGTGCCTTTGGGTCACGCCGTGCGCACGGACAACCGGACTGTACACTCGCCCATAGGTACTCGCGATTCTGCACGAAATATGCCCCGAAGCCCCTTTTTCGGGGTCTCGGGGCATATTATTCCGGGGGTTGTCACTCCTCGTAGTCTGCTGGGGTTTGTCGGGGAACGCTGAGGGCCTATTTGCCTTGAGAGGCTCCCTTTGCCGTCTCCACAAGGACACCACAAGCTAACGAACGGCCGGTGACACCGCCCGATAGCGGTCCGTAAGAACCCCCTCCCTCACGGCCCCCAGCTGTTCAGGGTCCGCGCCATCCCGAACCAGCTCGGGGTCCAACGTGAGGAGCCGCGCGTATTCGACCAGCCGCCGCAAGCCCTCGGCCCCCAGGCATGCCTCGGCTTGCTCTACCAAGGCCTCATACTCCGCCTCCTCCGAAGTTCCCACGAACCAAGGAGACGGCCGCCTGATGCGGCCCTCTAGCCAACGGTCGAACCCGTCGAGGTCCCCCGCCTGGTCGGCCCTGGCGCATACCGCCGCTAGGATATGGCGCACCTCCTCGGCTCCCATGCGTCCGGGGTTCTGCCTGTGGTCCGGGGTCACTCCAATCTCTCTGAGCCCCGCCATAGTTCCGAACCCCCACGGCTTCGACACCTCGCACCACTCCATGCGCCGGGGGTCGTGCCGGCCATCGCCGAAAACAACCTCCCCCAACGGGCTTTCTCCCCAATCGAGGTCTGGAGGGTTGGCCATAGTTCCGGGCTTTCTCTCGTGCCTCTCTCCATCGGTTCCCACAAGGAACCCCGCAAGAGATTCGATGCCTTCGACTCCTAGCCACCCGCAACTGTCAGCGGCCCTGTTCAGCACGCCCAAGACGTGGCAACGAGGGTCACCGCCCGTGCTGAGCACATCGCCGCTCATGATGAAAAACGGCCTTCACCGGGTCGTTTGTCGACAAACAGCGTCGAAAAACACACTTCCAGCTTTACATAATGTACGTTATACGAGATTGCGCCGGGTATCGCCCTCATACGGCCTCCCCCCTCGCCCTGAATGGCACAGCCGCGCCCTCGGGGGCCCTCATGGCGCCCTCCACGAGCACGGCCGCCCGCCTCTTGGCATCCGGGTCGGCGCTTGCGTACGTGTTGAGGGTCATTGACACATCCGCATGGCCAAGGTTGCTCGCGGCCGTCTTCACGTCCCCGCCGGCCGCAAGGTAAAGCGTCGCCCATGTATGCCTGAGGTCGTGGAACGTCGGTATGCGCCCCTCGGTGCCCCGGATGCCCAGGGCCCCCGCAAGGGTCGCCCACTGCTTCCCGAGGAGCTCGGGGCTCATGAACCGGTCCCCGTACCCGAGCACATAGGCCGTCCGTGGGAGCACGGCCCCCGCGGCCCTGTAGGCCTCCTCCATGAACGCTCTCCAGTCGGCCAGCGCCGCCGCGAGGCTCGGCGGGAGCGCCACGTCGCGCCCCTTCCCCGTCTTGGGATCCTTCACGTAGCCGCCCTTGCCTATGGAACGCCTTACCCAGAGCACCCCCGCCTCGGGGTCGATGTCGGCCCACCTGAGGCCGCACACCTCGCCGCGCCTGAGCCCCGTGTAGAGGGCCACGCGGGCCCCCACCGTCACGGGCGTAAGCTCCATGGCGTCCAGGGCGTCGAGGAGCCTCGTGCGCCCGTCGAGGTCCAGGGCGTTGATTCCCTCGTGCACCGGCCGCCTCTTGGGCGGCCTCACCGCGTCGAGGGGGTTCCTTTTGATTAGGTCGAGGGCGCACGCCTCCTTCATGGCTTGTTTGAGGAGCCTGTGGCACTTGCCCACGGTCGAGGAGCCGAGGCCGCTCGCCGTCAAGTCGGCCTCCCACGCCTGAACCTCAGCCGCCGTGAGGTCGGCCACAGTCACGCCCGTGAACCGGCGTCGTATGTGGTTGACGGTCGTGCGGTAGCCGCTCGCCGTCGAGGGCTCTATGGCCCCCGAAGCCTCCAGGCGGTCAACCATGCCCGCCACGTAGTCGGGAACCTCTGCGCGAGTCCCGAGCGCGTCTGTACGGGCCTCGGCCTCGCGCTCGGCCGCATCCTCCATCTCCGCCCTCCACGATGCCAGCTCGCGACGTGCCTCGGTCTTCGTGGCGGCCTTGAGGGACCGGGAGCACTCGCGCCACCGGCCATCCCCGTCCTTGAACTTCAGATAGCCAGTCCATCCCTTGCGCCCCTTCCTGTCCTTCAGAAACGCGCTCTGGTACTTCATGGCAACCCCCTGGTCCGCAAGATGGTCCGCAAACTGGTCCGCAAACTTGGTGAACGTCGGTACCTAATGGGCTCACTCTATCCCACATAATCGCTGTTATTCAAGGTCTACAGCTCTAATGGTCCCTATCGGTACTACCTAGCACGTATCATTTGGGAGCAGAGGGTCGCTGGTTCGAATCCAGTCGCCCCGACCAGAAGACGCACGGGCGTCGGGTCCATGGCCCGGCGCCCGCTCTGCCCTTCATGGGCCCACGCGGCCCGCCGTAGGCTATACTGCTTGTGTTTGCGGGCGTAGTTCATCGGTAGAACCTCAGCCTTCCAAGCTGATGAGGCGGGTTCGACTCCCGTCGCCCGCTCCATACGACAGACCCAGGGCGTCCCGGCAGCGGGGCGCCCTTTCTCGTGGCCCGGCTGTCCCAACACCCGGACACTTTTGTCCCAATGGTCGGGCACTTTTGTCCCAACTGTGGAGGACGGAGGCACCCGCCCCCCCGACGGCAGCCACAGCCTTCCCGTCCCATCAGCAGCGCAATAGAGCGAGTGACAGATGGGCCAGGCACCGCTGTCACACGTCACACGCCGCGGCGCCCACGCAAGACATGCCAAGCCGCCTTTTCCGGGCGCCCGGGCAAACCCGCCCGGCAGAGACGGCGCAGACGGGTAGCATGGGGCGTGTGCCACCGGCGCAACACTCGGCCCACCGACCCGGAGCAACCATGACCCAGAGCAGACTCGGACGCACCCTCGTGATCGCCAACCCCGCCGCCCACAGCGGCAAGGGGGCCGGCGCAGCGGACTTCGTGGAGCGGTTCCTCCAGAGCTACGACAACGCCACCTCCGGCTTCAAGGTGGTGCGCACCGAGAAGCCCGGGGACGCCCGCAGGCACGCGTCCAAGGCGGCCGGCAACGACACGGTGATCGCCCTCGGCGGCGACGGCGTGATCCATGATGTGGTGAACGGCCTCATGGCGGTGCCCAAACCCAAGCGCCCGCGTCTGGGCGTCATACCCATGGGGTCGGGCAACGACTACGGCCGCACCCTGCACATGGCCCTCAACGACCCCATGGCGAGCCTCGGCCAGGTGACCAACGGGACCCCCGTGGCGCTGGACCTGGGCGAGGTCAACGGCGAGTACTTCTGCGAGACATGCTCCTTCGGCCTGGACGCCGCCATCGCCCTGGACACCATGGGCACGCGCACCAAGAACGGCCTCGCCGGTACCAGACTGTTCGCCAAAAGCGGCTACCGCATCCTCTCCGAGCACAGCGACGGCTGGCACTACGAGATGCGTGTGGACGGCGGCCCGCGCAAGGAGGGCCGGGAGATCATCTTCGCCTGCCAGGTGGGCCCTACCTACGGCGGCGGGTTCAGGGTGTGCCCGGAGGCCTCCCCCGTCGACGGCAGGCTGGATCTCTGCCGCAACGTGCGCATCCCGGGCAGGGCCGCGACGCTCGCGCTGTTCACCGGCGCGCGCTTTGGCATGCACGCCGGCTCCGACGCGGTGGAGATCGCGCCGTTCTCCCGCATTCGCGTGGAGTTCGACGAGGAGCCCCCGGCCCAGGTGGACGGCGAGCCGCTGCACGGCAGGGTGTTCGACGTGCGCTGCGAGCCCAGCGCACTCGAGGTGCTGGTGCCCAACTCCTTTGAGTGGCACCCCGATCCGGTGACGGTGGACAAGCCGAGCGTGACCGAGGGGCTGCTCGGCTCCAAGCTGGCCGGCAAACTGCGGGGCGAGTAGGCCGGGCGCGACAAGGTACCGGACCGGTGCCGGCGGTGGGTCTCGGCGGTGGGGCTCGGCGGCGGAGCTGGCGGCGTTGGCCGGTGTACGAGACCGCGATTCCAGGTCGGTTCCGAGGTCTCCCGGCTCGCCATCCTCGTCCAGAACGGCCTGAAATCGTGATTTCAGGCCGATAAGGACGGCCGCTCGACCAAAGACACCGTCTGCGACCGCGATTTCCGGACGCCGCAGGCGGCAAGCGCGGCCGGACGGCGCAGGCCCTCCCCCGCTGCCGCTATGATGGGGGCCAGGGAGAAAAGGGAGGGACGCACCATGGTAGAACGCCAGTCGGCCATCGACATCGTCTGCGGCGCCTACGACCGCCTCCCCGGTACCGAGGCCAAGGTGGCCGACTTCGTGGTGCGCAACGTGAGCCGCGTGCCGTTCCTCTCCGTGCGCGAGATAGCCGAGAGCAGCGGCACCTCCGCGGCCACGGTGTCGCGCTTTGTGAGACACATCGGGTTCGACAGCTTCTCCGACCTCCGCATGACCATCGCTGCGGAGGAGGGCGAGGGCGCGGACGGACCCAAGACGCCGGCCGCCGCGTCTGTCTCCACCGCGGACGTGTCGGGGTCGCTCGAGCTCATCCTCGAGACCAAGGTCTCGGAGCTCCGCGCCACGGCCCGCGGGCTCGACCCCGCCGTCGTCTCCCGGGTGGTCGACCTCGTCCAGAACGCCGACTCCGTGGTGTTCGCCGCGGTGGGCAACTCCATCCCCGTCTGCGCCAACCTGGCGTTCAAGCTCGGGCAGATCGGCGTCCGCTGCCAGTGCCCCGCCACCACCGAGTCCATGATCCTGGCCTCGCTCTCCCTCCGGCCCACCGACGTGCTCGTGCTCGTCTCGTCGTCCGGGTACTCGCGGCGCCTCGAGACCATCCTCGACAACGCGGAGGACAGCTCCACCCCCGTGGTGCTCGTCACCTCAAACCCCGCCGCACCTTTCGCCCCGCGCGCGGACTGCGTGCTCCACACGGTGTCGCGGGACCACGCCCTCTCGAGCAGCCAGTTCTCGTCGCACATCTCGGCGGACTTCGTGGTGGAGGCGCTCTTCCTCCTCGTCATGACCGGCCGCAGCCAGGCGCTCGAGCACGCCCGCATGGAGCACAAGTCGCTGGGTCGCGACAAGATGTCGACGCCCACGATGAGCTGATTCCCCCTCTTTATCACTAACTGAATACAATCCAACGCTCACCGGTTGAAACCTACCGCTGGCGGTCCTCAGGCCCGTTCTGAGACGTTGTTTCATTCTCTTCTGCATAATGAAACACAGTTTCAGCAAGCACACAGGGCCACCCGGCCCAAGGACCGTTGGAGGGAGAACCATGAAGATCGTCGGAATCTGTGCCTGTTGCAGCGGGATCGCCCACACCTACATGGCGAGGGAGGCGCTCCTGAACGCGGCGGACGACCTCGGCGTGGACATCCACATCGAGACCCAGGGCACCATCGGCGTGGAGAACGAGCTCACGCCCGAGCAGATCGCCGAGGCCGACGCCGTGCTTCTGGCCGTGGACGTGCACGTCGAGGGCCGCGAGCGCTTCGAGGGCAAGCGCGTCATGGAGATCCCCACCGACATCGCCATCAAGGCGCCCCGCCAGGTGCTCAAGAAGATCCAGGCGGAACTCTAGGAGACCGCCCCGACCCTTACCTTCCCGTACGAGAAAGGCCCACCATGGCTTCAAAGAAGATAAAGGTCCAGTTCAAGCAACCGGTCCTCACCGCCATCAGCTACCTTTTGCCCCTCATCGTCGCCTCCGGCCTCCTCATCGCCATCGGCAACCTCTGCGGCGGCAGCAACGTGGAGAGCCTCGAGGGTATGACCGTGCCCGACGCCCTCACCACCGTCGGCGTCTTCGGTATGGGGCTCATCCCCGCGTTCATCTCGGGCTACATCGCCTACACCCTGGCCGACCGCCCCGGCCTCGCCCCCGGCTTCCTCATGGGCATGATCGCCTCGTTCCTGGGCACCGGCTTTTTGGGCGGCCTCATCGGCGGCTTCATCGCGGGCTACATCGCCCTGGCGCTCGTGACCTACCTCAAGGTCCCCAAGTGGGCCCAGGCACTCATGCCCATGATGATCGTGCCCACGATCACCGCCATCCTCGGCGCCCTCATCATGCTCTTCGTCATCGGCGAGCCGGTCATGGCCCTCACTCAGGCCCTCAACGACTTCATCGTCGGCCTCGACCAATCCGCCAAGCTCGCCTACGGCTTCATCATCGGCTTCATCGGCTGCATCGACTACGGCGGGGCCATCTCCAAGGTCCCCAACCTCATCTGCGACGGCCTGCTGGCCGACGGCATCATGGAGCCCGAGGGCATCAAGGTGCTCGCCGCCATGGTCCCGCCCTTCGGCGTCACCCTGGCGTGGCTCTTCTCCAAGTGGTTCCACAAGCCCATCTTCAACAACGAGGAGGTCGAGAACATCAAGGTGGCCTTCCCCATGGGCCTCTGCATGATCTCGGAGGGCGTCATCCCCATCGCCATGAACGACCTGGTGCGCACCGTCTGCGCCACCTCCATCGGCTGCGGCGTCTGCGGCGCCATCAGCTTCTTCTTCGGCAACGCCAGCCCCGTGCCCTCCGGCGGCGTCTTCGTGATCCCCGCCATGAGCGAGCCTCTCGTGGCCGTGCTGGCGCTGCTCGCCGGCACCCTGGTCACCGGCACCATCCTCTTCCTCCTCAAGAGGCGCATCGACCCCGACGCGGTGGACATCGACGGCAACTTCGAGGAAGAGGAGCTCGACCTCTCCGAGTTCAAGCTCTCCTAACCAGGCACCATCCCGGCGGCCCCGTGGCCGCCGGGTATTCCCTACGGACCCATACCGTTTGAAACGCAAAGGAGTACCACCCATGCTCGTCAACATGAAGCAGATGCTCTCGGTGGCCAAGGACAACCACTTCGCCGTGGGGGCCTTCAACATCAGCGAGTCCAACCTCGTCCGCTGCGTGGTGGAGGCCGCCGAGGCCAACGACGCCCCCGCCATCATCGCCGTGCACCCCACGGAGCTCGACTACTGCAAGGACGACTTCTTCAAGTACGTCATCGCCCGCATCTCCAACAGTCCTGTGCCCTTTGTGCTGCACATGGACCACGGCGACTCCATCGAGAGCTGCATGCGCGCCATCCACGACGGCTTCTCCTCCGTCATGATCGACGGCTCCTCGCTGCCCTTTGAGGAGAACGTGGCCAAGACCGCCGAGGTAGTCCGCTACAGCCACATGGTGGACGTATCGGTGGAGGGCGAGCTGGGCACCATCGGCGACACCGGCACCTCCATCGAGGGCGGCATGACCGAGGTCATCTACACCGACCCCGCCAAGGCGGCACAGTTTGTGAACGAGACCGGCATCGACAGCCTGGCCGTTGCCATCGGCACCTGCCACGGCCTCTATCCCAAGGGCGTGACGCCCAAGCTGCGCATGGACGTGCTCGAGGAGATCACCCACGTGGTGGACGTGCCCCTGGTGCTGCACGGCGGCTCGGGCAACCCCGACTCCGAGATTGCCGAGGCCGTGCGCCTGGGTATCGCCAAGGTCAATATCTCCAGCGACTACAAGAGCGCTTTCTTTGAGAAGGCCCGCGAGGTGTTGAGCCGCGAGGGCTCGGGATGGGACCCCAACAACCTTTTCCCGGAGTGCATCGACGCGGCCAAGCAGGTGCTCACCCAGAAAATGGAGCTCCTGGACAGCTGTGGCAAGGCCGCCATCTACCGCGCCCAGTGCACGCCGCAGTGGAGGCAGGCACTGGTGTAGGGCAACCCGCCGACACCACGACTACGAGAACGGCCCCGCACGCAGCTGCGTGCGGGGCCGTTCTGTGTGGCAGAGACAGGAGAGGAGCGTGGCGCCGGGCGACGGCCCGGCCGGGAGGGGCGCGACCGCGGCCCGTCCCCCCCTGCGCCTGAAAGCAGCTGAGGGCGCCCTCAATCGCTTTCAGGCGCCGGGGGGGGGGACGGCGGGAGAGGGGGCAAGGAGGGGACGGGAGAGCCCCTCCCTAGCGCGTGCGGGTCCAGCGGCCCGAGGCATCCACCCAGTACCGGCCCACCCAACGGCTGGTGGCCATGGCGCCGGAGCCGGTGAGGTAGTAGTCACCCACCCAGCGGTCAGAGGCCATGCGGCCCGAGGCGTCGCTCCAGTACCAGTCCCGGCCCACGCGGTACCAGCCGGTGAGCATCTTTCCAGAGCCGTCCAGGTAGTACCAGGAGCCGCCCTCCTTGAGCCACCCGGTGACCATGGCCCCGGAGGCACTCAGGTAGTACCAGGACCCTCCGTCGGCTACCCAACCGGTGGCCATGCGGCCGCTGGAGCGGTCGAAGAAGTACCACTTGCCGCCGTCCTTGAGCCAACCGCGGCCCATGGAGCCCACCGGGCCGTAGGGGCTGCCGGATCGGCGAAAGATGTACCAGAAGCCGCCCTCCTTCAGCCAGCCGATTCCCATGGAGCCCTCTGGCCCGTAGGGGTTTTCCTTCCCCCGGAATAGGTAGCGCTGGCCGTCGACGTCCTGCCAGCCTGTGCGCATGTAGCCGTCGGCGCCCAGCCAGTAGGTCTGGCCGGCCGCCCTCAGCCAGCCGGTCTGCCAGGCCGAGCCGGTGGACCAGCGTTGCCCGCTGCCCGCGGCCACCCAACCGGGCCGGCCCTTGGCGATGGCGAAGGTAGCGTTCACGGTGCCGACGTAAGAGCCTTTGCCCACAACGACAACCTTTGCCGTGCCCACATCCACATTATTCTTGTAGCTCACGGTGTACCCGCTGGCAGGCACCACGACGTTGCCAGCCTTCACGATGACGACGGGCGTGTGGGCACCGCCGTTCCAGGTGCGCGGCCCTCCCTGCACCTCCACCGAGGTCAGCTTGGTCGCGACGGGCTTCTCGGGCTTGGTCGGTACCTGCGGCTTCTCGGCAGCGGTGCCCACGTCGCGCCAGCGCAGCGAAGCCGCTCCCCCACCCACGGAAGCCACGTAGACGCGGGTCCCGGCCGCTACGGCGCCCACGTTGTCAGAGGAGCCCACCACGCGGGAACCCACCTGCCCCCAGGTGCCCAGCTTTGACGGCGATGCCTTCCACACGGTCACGGCATTGCCCGACTGCGCAGAGACGGCCAGGTAGAGCGAACCGCCGCTCGCCGCAAGCGACCCTTCGAGGGCGGCGGGCACCGAGGACGGGAGCGCCGTATAGACAGGCGTTCCTGACGGGGCCACCGACACCATACCGCCCGAGCCGTCCTGCCCCTTCACGTGGAGGTACCCGGTCTGCCCGACAAAAGCCGAGCTCAGACCGTTGGCCGCACCGGCGTGGCTCCAGACCTTGGTCCACAAAGAGCCTGAGAGACGCCACAGGCCCGTGGAGGACGCCGAGAAGTCAGACACGGCCACAGCGGGCACACCGCCGACGTCGACAACTGCGAGCGCCGCAACGTACCCGCACGGGACCTTGGCCCCCACCGTCGCGAGACGGGAGCCGTCCAGGCGGTATGCCTGCACGCCACCATCTTCCACCAGCACGTACGCCGTGCCGCCCACCACGGCCACCTCGCCGGCGTTGCCGGAGCCCGTCACCGAGGCAACGGAGGACCACGGGCCGGAGCCGGTCTGGCGATACAGCGTGAAACGGTTGGGCGAGCCATAGGCCACGGTGAGCACGTAGCGCCCAGAGCCCGAGGCGGCAACGGCCTTGAGGTCCTGGCCGGAGGCCACTGCGGCAAGCGAGCTCCACGAGGTCCCGTCAAAGACCGCAGCAGACACCTTGGAACCGCTGCCAACGCCCGTCTGCACCGCTTGGAGCACAGAGGGGCCGCTGGCCGCGACATCGCTGGCCACAACGTTGGTCGAGGGCAGCGGGCAAGCGCCGGAGCCGTCGGTGGCCCGGGTCCAGAGCCCGGCGTCGGCCGAGGAGGGTTTCGTCACGGCAAAGGTCACCGAATTGTCGGTCTGACCGGTCACCCGCACCACAAGGCCCGAGTTCTGGCCATCGGACAGGGTGATGGCGCCGTCCTCGAGACCCAGAGAGAGATCCTGCGACCCCAGGCTCTCGCGGCCGCCCAAGCTCAGCTGGCAATGACGTATGTCGCCGGCACCGTTGCCGCGGGGACCGCCTGTCTCGCCGGAGCGGAACAGGTACACGTAATCCTTGTCACCCTTGTTTCCCTCGGGCTTGGCGACTGGGTTCACGCGATACACGAGCAGGCCGGAACCGCCGATGGTCATGAGCGAGCCCTCTTGGGAGGTATCGAGGGCCGAGAGATCGGCGATGTCGGTATTTGCGCGACGGTACTCCAGGACAAAGTACTCGCTGTCGGAGAGGGGCGAGCGCACGGCCACGGCTTGGCGGCCAGAACCAGGGGCCGCCAGAGTGTAGGTGCCGGCGTCCACGGTGTCGAGAGGGAGCCAGCCGCAGTCGGCCCGGGTGATCGCCAGCGGCCACATGAGCTTGGAGCCGCCATGCTGAGCCATGATGTCCCACACGCCCACGGGCATGTTGCTGCCCTGGCTGATCTCGGCAGAGCCGCCGCGATAGAGGTCGCGGGCGCCAAAGACATGGAGCGTCTCGTGGGCAACGGTGCCCACGCCCGCAAGATGCGTGGTGTCCACCAGCGTGTAGTCGAACGCCCGCACGCCCGAAGAGCCCAATGATGCCGGAGCCCCCAGGTTGGAGCGACGGGGCCAACAGGCGTCGCCCACCTGCGGCACGGAGGAGCCCGTCTCGGGCACCACGAGCACGTTGTCCGCCAGGCCGTCGCCGTTGCCATCGAGCACGGAGGCGTCAAAGGCAGGATAGGCGGCCGAGAAGGCCTTCACGGCGTCGGCCGCAATGGACTCGGAGGCGCGGTAAGAGCCTCGACTTCCGGGCAGCGTGAGATAGGCCACGCGACCGGTGGAGGCATCGTACTGGGGAGTGACAGAGGCCAAGCGGCACTGGCCCAAAGAGACGGTCTTGATGTAGCTGTACAGAGTCTGAAGTGTTGTCTTGGAACTTACCTCGCCGTTGAGGTCGCGCAAGAAAGATTCGTATTGGGTGCGGTAGGCACCACCGTAGGGGTAGGCGGCGTTGAGGCCGGTGGCACCGTCGCCGGTGGCATCGCCTGCAAAACGAACCACAAGCACCAGCTGGCGGCGGTTGGCGTCGGCTGGCTCGGGCGTCGTCTGCGCCAGCGCCGGTCGCGGCGCAAGCAGCATCAATGCACATAGAACAACGGCGACGCCGACAAAACGGCGCCAAGCACGCGGGGTGAATCGGTTCATGGCGGCTCCTGAAATGCGGGAGATGACGAGTCGTTCCTCGATAGTAAACGAAAGGGAATGTTTCATACACATTACCTGACCTACTGGGCCATTTTCATGCTCACGTCATGTATTCAGGGGACCTGATTCGCTTCGCAAAAACGGGGCCGCCCCCGGAGGGACGTCCCCGCGTCAGGCACGGTATGTCGTGCGCGTACTCACCCGAAACTGCGGGCCAGCGGCGTGGACTGCACCGCCAGGGGCTCCGTCGCCTGGGGCGAGGTGGTCACGGTGTAGGTAACTGTGGTGGTCTCGCCGGGAAGGTCCTGCACGTTACAGGAGACCGCGTCAAAGCCGTAGACCTGCCCTTGGGCCGCCACCGCAAAAACGCCGCCCGAGCCGGACACGTCCGAGATCGAGCCGCCGGCCGGCGCCATGAGGATTAATCCGGTGACCATGTCCCCGCGGTCGCGCTTGAGGGGGTTGCCTCCCACGATGTAGTCCACGTCGCCCGAGGCCTCCTCGGCAGTCATAGTGTTGGCGAGCGTGGTGATCACCTGGTAGCTCGTGGTGCCGTCGGCGTTCTTGACGCCGTCGCCCACGGTGGTGGCCATGTCAAGGTACCAGTCGATCTTGGACCAGGTCTGGTCGTTCACGTAGACGCCCAGCACAGGCCGCACGGGGTCTTGGGAAAGCTCGCCGGAGGCAGAAAGTGCCTGCACCACGGCCTGAGCCTGCTCGTTGGCCATCCACATCTTGATGGTGCCGGCCTCCACTTGCTTGCCAAAGGTCTCGGCCAGCTTGGGCAACTCGGCATTGCCAAGACCCGAAACCACGGCATCAAAGGACCGGCCCGCCACGGCGGAAAAGAACGCGTCGGTCTGCTCGGCGGGAAGCTGGTTGTAGGCGTCGTGAGAAAGCACCTGGTTGACGTTGTTGGCATCCACCGTAAAGCCGTACTCGGTGACCGAGGCGCCGGTAAGACCCATGAGCGCAGCGAGGAACTCGGGCGTGACCGCCACGACGCCGTCCACGTTCTGGCCGCGCACCACCCGCCAGTACTCGGCGGCCACCTGGGCCACGCGGGGAAACTGCGGCGTCATGGTGACGGATCCGGGGGTGTTGGCCATGGAACCGGCATTGAGCACGGAGGCCTCGTCGGGCTCCACGGCGTAGGAGAGGTCCACGTCGCCCAGGGCCGCCATCTGCATGGAGGAGAACTCCCCCATCTGCAGGTGGCCGTCGGTGACGGAGACGGTGCCCCACGAGCCGGGGAAGCCGCCGGCGGCGCGAATCTCGGCCCCCGTCATGGCCAGCACCAGGTAGGTCTTGGTCTGGCCGTTGGCCCCCAACATGTCGGGCACAGCGGGCAGGACGTTGCCGGCCTCCCCCACCAGGCGGTTGGCGTTGTCCACCATGGGCCGCGCCTTGTCGATCAGCTCGTTGAGCTTGCCGATATGGAAAGGCTCCATGGAGTCCAGCGTGTTTGCCATGGCGCCCAGGGGCTGCTGCATCACGCCCAAGGCCTGGATGAGCTGCTGGAGCGTGGGGATGTACACGGTGCCGCCGTTGCCCACGAGGTTCTTGAGGTTGACGCCGGCGAGGGCGTCGCCCAGGGGCACGATACCGTTGGTGGCCAGGTCGTCCAGGGAGGAGCAGAGCTCGCGGGCCTGCCGGACGTCCACGCCCAGCACCGGCACAAACTGCGCGGCGGCCCAGATGGGGCCCTCGGTGGTGCGGTGCATGGCCTGGGCGCTGCCGGCGATGGAGGCGGCGGAGCGCTTTACGGCGTCGGAGTCGCCCGAGGTGGCGGCCTTGGAGAACTCGTCCACCTGGCTCATGAGGGAGGAGGCGTCGTCGCGCAGCCCGCGGGCGTCGTTGACGAGGACGGCGCCGCAGATGCCGCAGACCACCACGAGCACGACCGCCACCACGAGCACGACCTTGGGCCAGGCGCGTTTGCGACGGCGGCGGCGCTTGACGCGTACGACCTCGCTCCCGCGGTCCGTGGACGACGGGACGTCGTGGTCCTCCACAGGGATGGCGAAGTCGCTGGGGAGCGCGGGCCACTCGGAGGACTCCTGCGCGGGGGCCGGCGCGGGCCCGCGCCGGGGCGTGCGGCCCTCCCCCGCCTGCCGGGGCTCGGGCTCGGGCCGCTGCTGCGGCTGGGACGGCTGCGGTTGCGGCGCAGGCTGCCTGCCCTGTTGGGACGTGGAGAGATAGGGGTTCTGTCGCTCGGGCCCACGGTTGTCCCGGCCCCCGGCGGACGGTTGCCCGCCGGGCTGCCTGAAGTGCTTTGCCACGAAGATCCTCCTCGGTCTTTTTGGCGGCTATGCAGTTGGGTCAGCGGTTGTGGGCCCGCCTGGAAGGGCCGCCCCCGGCGGCCCAAGTGCCATCAGTTTACAGCGGCGGAGGTGCCGGGCAGGCAACGAGCGGCGGTTTCATCCGGACGTCAGAGATAGCGGGAAAGTTGCGAGGATCCCTCCGCCCCATCTGTGCCTTCCCCTATCCCCCCGTTCCCCTACCATGGGGTCAGAAGGAGGCACCGTGGTTCCCATCGAGCAGGTCTACAGGCAGATAGCCGAGCTGGCCCAGGCGGCCGGCGTGGGCAGGGTCACGCTGTTTGGCTCCCGCGGCCGCGGGACCAACCTGCCAAAGAGCGACATCGACCTTGCCGTTGAGGGGTGCCCCGACTTCCCCGGGTTTGAGGAGACGCTGCAGGAAGACCTGTGGTCGCTCCTCCAGGTGGACGTGGTGAACCTCGACGGGCCGGCGTCCCAGGAGCTCCGGGACGCCGTGGCCCGGGACGGGCGGGTGTTGTATGAAGAAGTTTGACAACCACCTCGGGGTACCACCCAAGCGTATGACCGATAGCGTTAGCCCTTCGACCCTAAGGAGCCCCATGGCCGAGACCCTCACCTACCGCCCCGACGACTTTGACGGCGCCAAGGCCGTGCGCATCCGCGTGTTCATGGAGGAGCAGGGCTTTCAGAACGAGTTTGACGGCGTGGACCAAGACCCGCGCACCCTGGAGGTGGCCGTGCGGGACGCCGACGACAACCCCGTAGGCTGCGCCCGCGTGTTCCCCTCGGAGCTGGAGCCGGGCGTTGTCACCGAGGAGGGCCGCTGGGTCTTTGGACGCCTGGCCGTGGTGCCCGAGCACCGCCACGGCGGTCTGGGGTCGAAGATCCTCGCCTACAGCGAGGAGGAGGCCAGGATGCGCGGTGCGAGGGAGCTGCACCTGCACGCCCAGCTGGCCGCCATCCCCTTCTACGGGCGCGCGGGCTACGAACCGTACGGGCCCGTAGAGCTGGACGAGCACGTGGAACACCGCTGGATGCGGAAGCAGCTGGGGTAGCGGCGGGAAACCCTTCCCTACCCTTCCCGCTAAGAGAGCGGGGACATTTCGCCCTCGAGGACGCCGGCCTCGTCGGCCCGGCGCACGATCTCGTCGGCATCGGCCATGGCCATGGCCAGGGGCTTCTCCACGATGCAGTTCACCCCGGCGTCTATGAGGTCCAGGGCGATCCCGGCGTGCTCGCCGCTCTCGGTGGCCACGGCTGCGAGCTCGATCTCGGGGTGCTCGGCCAGCATCTGCCGGTAATCGGTGTAGCGGGCGATGGAGCGGTCGCCCTCGAGGCCGTGCTTGGCCAGGAGCGACTCCATGCGCTCGGGCAGCACGTCGCAGACGGCCACGAGGTCGAAGCCGTTGCGCTCAGATGTCCCCTGATATCACATTGAGCAACTTACCAACCACCCTGATAAGTCGCTCCTTGAAAAGGAATAGATAAACTGCATAAGCAGACAGATAAACAATAAAAGCCAGATAACCTGGCAATAAAACGGCAGACGTAATAAAAATACAAGTAAGAAGCAGTTCTCCCGCCTCCACACCATGCAGCGAGGGTGCTTCCAACCGTTTTTCAAGGTAGTTCTCAGACCATAGGCTACGCAAAATTATAGAAATGACTGCTCCAGAGATGACCACATCGATGCTGTCAAAAACAAAAATGCCGACCAAGGCAACTGCACCGCTAAATATGCAAGTAAACACATTCACTAGCAGAAGTTTCTTCTCTTCCCTGATCACTTTAAAAAAAGTAGTACAACATATATTCATTTTACTATCGAAAACGCAAATTGGAATTAGGTAAATAAAGTAAAAGAAACTCGTGGCATATCGAGGCAACCACAGTGAAAGTAAGGACACCATTGGGAAATAGAGCGCGTAAACCACCGGGAATACAAGAGACAGAATATCTCTGGAATTGCGGAAAAAACCCTGCACCTCTCCGGGACTTGCCTGGCGGAGCGCAGGAAATAGCACCATTGATGCCTGGCTTACAAAAGCCAAGAAGAAATTGACCATAGATATTGCAAATGAGAACTCACCGAACGCCTCAATTCCCCAAACAACATCGGATGCAAAACGCGCAATACCAAGAATTAGCTGACTGGCGATGTTGGCCAGCATAAGCCTGCTGCCAACACGAACCGATACAACAGCCTGGCGAACAGCGACAGGCAAAGGCTCCAGACCAGACCCAAAGAAATCCCTACAAAACCATGCACAATACGCAAGCTGCACAACGCTTGACAACATATATGCAATTACAAAGGGTTTGTACGAATCGCACCGAATTACCAAAAGGGAGATTAGCGGTACCAGGAAGGCCAAACGCCCCACAATGGTTGAAAATGACGACCTCTTTGTCTCGTTCATAGCTTGCAGGAGGTACATCAAGAAGTAGGCGCTGTTCTGAACAACCAGAAAAATACCGGTACAGGAGACAACGAACTCACGGTCTCTCCCAAAGCCCCCAGCAATCGCGACTGAAATAATAATAAAGGCTAAAATGAGCTGGAAAGTAATGCCTACTGCAAATTGTGAAGCGACAGAGCGTTTATCAACATCACCACGCCTCTGTCCTCCCTTGACAAGATAGACACCATCGTTAAGACCTAGGTGAGCGAAGCCTACGTACGATGTGTAAAACAAGAACAATTGCCAGTAGCCGTACTCTTCAATCCCAAGCAGCTTGGGGACAAGAAGAGTTTGAACAATACTAAGCAGCATTGCCACACCTTGAGCCAAAAAGGCTGCACCGGCATTCCTGGCAAGAGATCGATAGTTCATTATTTATCCACTACAGGGCAACTTGGCAAATTCGCGAAGAGGTCTAGCGTCTCATCGTCAAAGCAGGTAACAAGAGCTTGCCTGTCCATAGTTATCAACCGCTCAAAGGTGTCCTTGCTAACTCTATTTAGAACGGAGCCTAATCTGACAATGTTACCGACATATGCGGTGGCCTCTTTTCTGCCAAGACCAAGCCGTTTTATGGAGTCAACGAAGTAATAGACAGAAGTGATGGCAAGCCAAAGCTTCCACCTCAAGGGTCGATAATAATGCTTCATATCGATAACTCGGTTGAGCCTATGAACATAATCACGAGATAAGATACGATTAGCACTCGAACGTGAAGCAGTGGCCCCAACCTTATGAAGAATATGGGTGCTAAGGAGCACCCGGCCTACAGCACCCTTCTCCTTTGCGCGAAGTGCAAATTCATAGTCTTCTTCCCCAAAGAAAAAGTCTTCGGAAAGGAACCCCAATTTTTTTATGGCTCTCCTGTCTAAGAGGAGAAAGCAACCAGTGATGAACTCCACACGAGGGAATAGCTCTCCCCGCTTTTGAAATCTCAGGACATCTGTTTCCCTATAATACCGTCTCGTTCCAAAAAAGATTGACCCGCCTGCATTCCAACTCTTTTCCGGATCAGAGTAAAAACGGATATCCGTTGTTGCGTAATCGCACTGAACAGTCGGATCGCTATAGGCTTTAAGCAGCTTCGAAATGGAATCGTCCACAAGCTCTGTATCGTTGTTCAGAAGCACAACATGATCGAAACCTTCATTCAAGGCAAACCGCATTAGCCAATTATTCGCTTTAGCAAAACCCAGGTTCTCTGTACCAGAGAATAATATGCAGGAGCTATCTGATGCTCTTACTAGCTCATCATCATCTATAGAATCAGGATTGATTTCAAAAAAGGAAAAGAACTCGCAAGCCAAGGCGTCACGAAGCGTTTCTAAATCATCTGAAATAGAGTTATTATCGTAAATGAGAATCTGAAATTCAAGACAACACTCGTACTTCTTGATGGAGCGAATGCAATCTATCGTATCTTTTGACCCGTTGTAATTCAAAATGCAGATCGCAACTTTATTACACACCTGCGTCCTTTCTTCGAACAGATAGGACAGATAAAAACAGCGGCAGTACTGATGAAAGCAACAGTACCTCCCAAACAGGAGTTAGTGTGAAATAGTCGCCAAAAAAGGCCAGGAGGAGCGCAGCTGCAAGAAATGCGCCAGTAAGACTGTTTTGTATTCTATACATAGCAACCGAAGCGATGAACCCAATAAACGCAACGCAAATGAACGACACCAGCCAATTGCCCTGTAAGAAGAATACAGTTATTAAATTGCAGACGTTTCCTGTCTCTCCATTGGGACCCAGGACAAGGAAAGGAATCTGCGGAATTTCAAAGAGAGTTGCTCCCGTAAGCGAGTTCCAGACCAAATTTGGCAATGGCGCAAATTGGGCAACCAACATGACAACTGGAGTAACGGATGTCGGCAGAAATGTCATACCTACAATTGAGCTATATAGTGTCCCTCCAAACAGGTAATTCATCAGATGCGTGACTAGGTATTCTGATCTAATAACAGAGTTACTGGACATGAAATTCACGATATATACTGACATGAAGATGACGATTGGAAGAATGGCAAGCATCGGCACTAAGCGACGCGCTCCTGGCGTATCAGTTATCAAGCAGTAGATCACCGAGGCTATAATGAGAAAAATTGGGTGATATTTAACCATAGTACAGAACATCAAAAGTATGTAACCGGCCCACAGGAGCCAGGGTATTTTTGAATGGGACATTAAAGCGTCCCTTAGCAGCAAAGGGCAGAGTGCGTAGCCCACCAGGACTATATGAGCGACAGGACCCGTCAGCAAGATGCCGTCCAATCCATCGCTTGCAAAATAGTGCGAAGCGCCGACACTTCCCAATAGACCTAAAAGGCGAACTAGACCAAAACAAAGACACACGCCCACTACGCTCAAAACCAGACGACGAGGCAGCATCTCCGTCATTCCAACAGCGGAATTGATGCTGGCTTGCAAAGAGCACTGGGTCCTGGTCCTAGCCAGAGAATTCTTCAAGCTAGCACCTATTATTTCTCCAAAGAATACGCCGTAGAGACCTAGTATCAATGGGAATAGAGACGCGTCAGTAATCTGATGAAATCCGAATGACGGGCCCAAAATCGACAGAGCAACAGCAGCAACGATAATTGGCCAAAATATTATCGATGTTGGTAGATATATTGTTCCAAATATTCTTTTTTCTAGAAGTGACACACAGATACAGCTTGAGATCAGCAGTAGCAACATAATTCAATAATCCTACTATATTCTGGATTCGCTGAATCAGACCGTACGCATAGGCACGAGTAACGAGAACAATGGGTCGCCGATACAGAGGCTAGCAGGCCATAACACCTGTCATCAGCAAGCCTTACTTGCTTTCATAATCTGAAACGATTATGCTCACGTTCCATTTCGCCCTCGCCGCTAGCTTGAGCGATTGTTTCCTGCTGCTACTCGAGATGAGCTGCATAGATTTTTTCGATAGTTTCGAAACAGTCGCCTATCTCGTAGACCGATCTAACGTAATCAAGTCCTCTCTTCGCAATCGACTTCCTAAGAGCTGGACAATCAGCGAGACGCTCAATCGCGCCCGCCAACGCAGATGAGTCATCTCGAGACACAACCAGCGCAGTATTTCCGCCGTCGCACGCCTCCATTAAGCCAGGAACATCCGAGATAACCAACGGGGTGCCCGAGGCTTGCGCCTCTACAGCCGAGACCCCAAAACTCTCGCTCTTACTCGGCACCAGAGCGATGTCAAAAGAAGCCCACTCCCGTGCAGCCTGTTCCTGCGGAATAAAGCCGAGCCACTCGAGATAGCCGTCCATACCGAGGCGGCGCGCCTGATTCCTCAGCTCCGCCTCACGGGCACCAGTGCCAGCTATACGAACCTTCAAACCGAGGTCCGGCCTTCGGTCGTGAACGAAGGCGCACGCCTCCAGGAGCGCCGAGATGCCGTACTTTTCCTCTAGCGCCTTTACTGTGCCCACGAGCAGACCGTCGTGAGGCACCCGCTTGCTGGGGTTGAAGAGTGCCATGTCTACGCCGAAGGGTGTGATATAGATGTCCTTATCGGTGTACTTACGGGTCTCCTCCGCCATGGCCGCGCTCGTCGACATGACCCAAGACGCCTTAGAAAGGGCATTCTTAAGAAGTAAACGTTGCAGAGGACCCTTCCGAGGAAAGTCGTAGACATCGCTTCCCCAAACCGAAAGGTAGAAGGGGCGCCTGCATGTGGCGGCGCAAACGGTGCCGTAGCTCGACGCATAATGAGCGTGGACGATGTCTGGGTTCAGCGACTCGATCAGCCTTCGGGCCTCGCCAAAGGTGCTGAGATAGCCGAGCTTCTGCAAATCGCTACCAAGACGATTGCCGCTGTTGAAGAGCCAATGCACAGTGACACCGTTAATCTCGCCGACGCTGTTCTTGTTAGGCTCCTCCAGGCTGGCCACATGAACGTCCCAGCCCCTGCCAGCAAAAAAAGCTGCCCACTTACGAGTGTGGTAGTTATTGCAGTTGGCGAAGTAGAGGACGCGAATCTGCTCCCTCTTAGAACAGTCAGTCTGAACAGCCACGTTACCGCCCCTTGTCCGCAGAGCTCGAAGGCGTTTGCAGAACGTCAGCGATGCGCTCGCTCGCGTGCCCGTCGCCGTAGGGGTTGCTCGCCTTGCTCATAGCCGCATATTCTGCACTGTCCGAGAGCAGGCGAGAGAACTCACGATAGACAGCTTCCTCGTCGGTGCCCACGAGCTTGAGCGTGCCAGCCTCCACACCCTCAGGGCGCTCGGTAGTATCGCGCATGACGAGCACCGGCTTGCCGAGCGCCGGTGCCTCCTCCTGAATACCACCCGAGTCGGTGAGTATGATGTCTGAAGCTGCCATGAAGTTATGGAAGTCGAGGACATCCAGTGGGTTGATGATGTGAAGGCGGTCGAAGCCGTCAAGCTCGGCATGGGCCGCGGCGCGGACCTCCGGGTTCATATGAATCGGGTAGATGGCCTTGGTATTAGGGTGCTCCTCCATGACTCGACGTATGGCCCGGAACATATGATGCATAGGTTCGCCGAGATTCTCACGGCGGTGCGCCGTGACCAGGATAAGGCGGCTTCCACTCGCCCACTCGAGCTCGGGATGCGTATAGCCCTCCCTCACTGTGGTTGCGAGCGCATCAATGCCGGTATTTCCGGTGACCCAGACGCGTTCGACAGGCTTCCCCTCGGCCAGAAGGTTTGCTCTACTCGTCTCTGTGGGAGCAAACCAGTAGTCGCTCACGATGTCCACCACCTGGCGGTTGAACTCCTCCGGCCAAGGCGATGAGAGGTCGTGGGTACGCAGGCCGGCCTCAACATGGCCCACAGGAACGCGTTGATAGAAGCAAGACAAGGCTGCTGCGAAGCTCGTGGTAGTGTCGCCGTGCACGAGAACCACGTCCGGGCGCTCCTCATCAAGCACCGAGCCCATGCCCTGAAGAACACCACAGGTGACATCGGACAGAGTCTGTCCCGGCCTCATGAGGGCCAAGTCGTAATCAGGCACGACACCGAACGCTTCGAGCACCTGGTCGAGCATCTCCCTGTGCTGGCCCGTGACACACACAACGCACTCAAACTCGGCGGGACGCATCTGCAGTTCCCTGACGAGCGGGCACATCTTGATAGCCTCAGGCCTCGTTCCAAAGACGAGCAGGACTTTCCTCATTTGCTCCCCCTAGAGCTTGTAGACGTTCTCCCCATCGCCCATTACGTCACGTGGGTCCACAAGAACACGACCGTGGAAGGCCTCGGGCCTTCCACGCACCTCGGAGTGGCCGACCATGACGATCACAATGTCGAGCCCGTCAAGGAAATCCTCCATGGAGTGCACCTGGTTGGGCACCACATCTCGCTCAATCCACGGGTCGTAGACTCGCAGTGGAGAACCGCAGAGATGCCTCTCCATCGATTCGAGCATCTGAAGCGTCGGAGACTCACGGACGTCGTCGACGTCCTCCTTGTAAGTGAGTCCATAGACACCAACGTGCGACACGTCTTCGATGCCCTTCTCCTGCATAACGTCGAACGCCCGCCTGAGCACGTACTCAGGCATTGAGGCATTAGTCTCAAGGGCCATGCGGGTGAGCCGGGCGGTCTCGGGGAAATCACCCACGAGGAACCAAGGGTCCACCGGGATGCAGTGGCCGCCCACACCGGGGCCAGGCTGAAGGATGTTCACGCGCGGATGTTTGTTGGCGATGCGGACCACCTCAGCAACATCCATCCCGCCCACGCGGCAGATTCTGGCAAGCTCATTGGAGAAAGCAATATTGACGGCCCGGAAGGTGTTCTCGACGACCTTTGTCATCTCCGCCGTGCGGATGTCGGTGACCGAGACCTCACCTTGGCAAAACGAGGAATAGAGCTCTGCCACCCGTTTTCCAATAGCGGGGTCGTCCGCACCGACGGTGCGGTTGTTGTGCAAAAGCTCGAAGACCATATTCCCCGGGATGATACGCTCGGGAGCATGGGCCAGGGACACATCCTGGCGCCCGGTCTCATCGAGGAGTGGACGAACGAAGCGATCGACCGTGTTGGGCGAAACGGTGGACTCAATCACGAGCACCGCACCCACCGGAGCGACGTCGAGCACTGATCGGCAGGCCGACACGACGAAGGCAGGATCAATCTTTTTTGAAACCTTATCATAGGGTGTGGGCACTGAAACAATGTATGTGTCGCACTTTTGGTACTCGGTGGTGAACCTGACACCCTTGGTCACGGCCTCCGCAAAGAGATCGTCGAGACCGTCCTCCTTGAAGGTAGTCCGCCCTGCGTTGAGCGTTGCGACGAGACCTTCGTCGTAGTCAGTGCCCACCACCTCCACGCCGTGAGCCGCCATCATGAGAGCAGTAGGAAGTCCTATGTATCCGAGACCTATGACATTGACCATAGAGTGCACTCCATTCACGATTTGTTTTCCTTGTTTTGGTCAGCAACACCCTTCAAGACCGCAAGCAGGCGATTGGCCATAATGGCCCGGGTGTAATACGCCCCCATGTAGGAGACGGCCGAAGCGCTCATTTTTGCGAGGACATCGAGGATGTCGTGCTGCGAGACAAAGGCCTTGAGGTCAGAGAGGTCCGCCTCCTCGTCACCACAGAGCGCGACCCCTCCCCCGCTTGCTTTCACAATCTCGGCCGCATCGCCCTTCGGGCCGATGTAGAGGACCGGGACACCTCGAGCGAGAGACTGGAAGATTTTGGAGGGGACAGTCCCCTCGAAGGCCGAATCCTTCCTGAGGGAGACGACGGTCATATCCACCGAGGCGTAAAGAGACTCAAGGTCATCCTTCGGCATACCGCCGAGAAATGTCACGAGCCCGTCCGGACAGGAGGAGGAGGCGGAGACCGCTTCGTCCCTTGCGGCGCCATTACCCACCACCGTGTAGGAAGCGACAAGCCGCTCAGCCGCGAGAGCCGAGGCATAGCGGAGCGTCCGCGGCACATCCTGGGAAAGCCCAATGGTCCCGAAATAGCCGAGACGGAGAGGCGACCGAAAACTGTGGTGGCAGTCCACGATGTCGGCCCCGTTCGGCACCACCTCGATAGAAGAGGCCGGCACCCCTTCTGCCACGAGATCCCGCCTGAACCCCTCGGTGAGGACCACTACCCTCGCAGCCCCTTCGCAAAGGGAAAGCTCGAGTCGGCGCACAGCCCGCACCTTGAAGTCGTCCTCTGAGAATCCAGTCGCCATGAGCTGGCGCCAAGTGAGGTCGCGGAACTCAACGACGAAGGGAATACCGTTCCTGCGGGCCCAATGAACACCGAGCCAAGCAAAGAACACCGTCCCACACGTCACGAGACACACATCGTAGTCCGAGCCCACCGACGAGTGGCGCCTAAGGTTGCGAAGGCCGTTCACTATGAGGCTGAGGCCACTGTGGACACGCTTAAGGAGCGATGTGTTCGGACGCAATGAAGAGCCAGACCGGAGGACACGTACGCCGCCAACCTCCTCCTCTCCAAGTCGCTCAATCTCGTAACCGTCGAAGAGCCTGCCCGTTGGATAATTCGGCCAGCTGGTGAAGACCGTGACGTCGTTGTCCTCTGCAGCCCAAAGCTCGGCGTGCTCAGTGGCGCGGAAAGCGGCGGCGATGGGCTCAGGGCTATAAAACTGAGTAAAATATATAATTTTGAGTCTTCGATCTGTCATTTCGCTATTACTTGATTCAGATCTTATATTTTCACTCATCGCCCGCTCCTTCGACCGAACATGGCACCAAGAGTTCCTGCGATGCATCGCAAATCCAGCCGGGGAGAAGCCTCACGCACGTAATCCAACTCGATTTCCTGGCGTTCACCGCTCTCAAACGTTGCGTTGTTTCTTGTGGTCACCTGCCACAGCCCCGTGATGCCCCCAGGAACACTCAGCAGAAGGGCCGCATCGGCGCCAAAGTGATCCAGCTCGTCAAAAGAGACGGGCCTCGGTCCAACCACAGAAATCTGACCAATCAGTACATTGATAAACTGGGGGAGCTCGTCGACAGAAGTCTTTCGCAGAAGACGACCCAGCCGCGTAATTCGCGGGTCATTGGTGACTTTTCGCTCCCTACGCCACTCTGCAAGCTGTTCGGAAGATAGATGCTTCTCAACGTCGTCTGCATCGGCAACCATGGTGCGGAACTTGAAGATTCGAAATGGTCTGCCAAACCTACCGGCACGCTTTTGGGTGTAAATGGGCGACCCTTTGGTATCGAGCGCTATGGCCACAGCGAGCAGTGTGCAAGGGATGACACCTACCGCGATAACGACACCACTGAACACGATGTCGAACGTTCGCCTGAAGAAGCGATAGCCCATCGAACGCGTATCGAGACTCTTGCTGAGCTCTGCGAACTCTGGGGTCCCAGGCATCAGATTGGCTGCGTAGCTGTCGCATGCCGCCTGAATCGAGTTCGCAGGCATCTCCTTGGTCCACGTCGCGGACAGCGCGGCAGCAGCCGCCCCCGTCCTCGGCAGCTTCCGGTCAACCCTGTTTTCTGACAATCTCCATCCCAACCTTCACCAGCTTGGTGCGCCCCATGAGGGACACCTCGATCCAAGCCGTCCGCTTGTGGCGGTCCACCTTGCGGATCGCGCTCTCCAAACCCTTCAACGGCCCCGCACTCACACGCACGCGGTCCCCCTCGATGACGCCCTGGCTAAGCTCCACCACGTGGGTATCCGGGTTCGCCAGTGCCCCCAGCCAGGCCTCCTCGCCCGGCGTCAGCGGCAAGAACCGCTCGCCCGAGACGCCCAGGAGCCTCGAGAAACCAGGAAGCCCGCGAAGCCCGGCCGCGAGGGTGTCCGGGTCGTCCGTCCGCACGAACACATAGCCGGGCAGCAGCCGTTTCACGGCCCTCACCCACCGGCCGTCGCGCTTCTCGGCCACCTCGCGCTCGCAGATGTAGCACTCCCCCACCCCGCTCACGCCGCGCTCCACGGCCTCCTTGAGCTTTCGCTCCCGGCCTGCCATGGTCTGCAGCACGTAGGTGCGGGTGTGGTCCCTGGGCACGAGGTCCTCCTCAAGACGGCACGGCTTCGCCGCCGCCGCGCCCTCCCGGGCACGGCGCACGGACCGTTGTGTGTGACCCCTTCCGGCTGCCGGCGCGCACCGAGGCGACGACCGGTGCCGCAGGGGCTATGGGTGCAGTTGCCTGCGATGGAGGCTCTCGGGCTGCCCACACACCCCAAGAGCCCCCGTCGCAGGCCACCGGGCCGCACGCTCCCGGTGATCCCGCTGGGGCCTCAGGCCACGCTCGGCACCCGCATGTGCCGTGGTCTGAGGCGGTAGTTGCCGCTGGCACGGATGCGCCCGAGCATCTCGTAGTGCTCCGGCCGGTGGGCGTCGCTGGCCACAAAGGAGTAGGCCATCTGGTTGAAGAGCCTGGTGGCGGGCTTCTTCTCGCGGCCCAGGCGCCCGCCGTCGATGAAGTCCGCGGAGGCCTGGAGGCGACAGCCCAGGTCGATGAGGCGCTGGGCCAGGGAGAGGTCCTCCTGGATGGCCCGGTAGCGCTCCGGGTGCGCCACGATCACGCGGTAGCCCATGGACTGCAGCGCGAGGATGGTGCGCTCGTAGTCCTGGAAGTCGTCCGCCGTGCAGCGGCTGGAGAGCTCCAGCAGGAAGTCGTTGGAGCCGGAGACGCCCAGCTTGGGCGCCCACTCCTCGAGCCCCAGGTCCATGAGCTTGGAGTGGTTGACCTCAAAGCCCATGGTGAACGGGAAGTCCGGGGCGGCCGCCGTGAGCTCGCGGAAGGCCTCGTTCATGGCGGCATAGTCAAAGAACGGCTCGCGGCAGTGGGGCGTACACACGATGGAGGTGACGCCGGCCGCCTTGGCGGCCTCCAGCATCTCCAGGGACGCCTTGATGTCCGGGGCGCCGTCGTCCACGCCCGGCAGAATATGGCTGTGGATGTCTCTCATGGCCTACCTCACTCCTCGCCCGCACGGATGCGGGGGTCGTGGGTGAGGCCGAGCATCTCGGCCGTGGTCTCGGGGGCGATGCGCCGGGGGCCGGCCGCAGAGGGCCTGGGGGCGGTCACGGTGCCGGCCGCCACCGGCCTCATGGACGGCGCGGCGGCGGGAGCGGCGGTCTGCTTGCGGGCCACCTCCACGTCCTCGCGCCTCATGCGCTTGCCGTCCTTGGCGTAGTAGCTGTAGTAGTACTCGTTCTCCTCGGCCTCGCAGTAGTTGAGCACCGTGCCGATGACGTTGGCCTCGGCGGTCTTGAGCTGCTCCACCGCGGCCTGCACGGTCTCGCGCTTGGTGAAGTTCTCGCGCACCACCAGGAGCGTGGCGTCGGTGAGGTGCCCCACCACGGCGCCGTCCACAAAGGCGGAGATGGGCGGGGTGTCAAAGATCACGTAGTCGTAGGCACGGGAGAGGTCGTCCATGAGGGCGTGGAAGCGCCTGGACTGCAGGATGTCCACGGGGTTGGGCAGGCGCGGCTCGGCGTCCAGGAAGTAGAGGCCGGCGACGCCCGTCTCCACCACGGCGTCATCCAGGGTCACCTGGTGGGAGAGCACGGAGTAGAGGCCGTGCTTGGCGTAGACCTTGAGCTGGTTGGCCACCGAGCGGCGGCGCATGTCGCACTCCACCACGACCACGCGCTTGCCGGCCGACGCGAAGGCCTCGGCCAGGCCGCAGGAGATGGTGGTCTTGCCCTCGTTGGGGATGGACGAGGTGACCGTGAGGGTGCGCACGGGGTCGTCCACGGAGGAGAACTGGATGTTGGTGGCCAGACGCTTGAGGGCGTTCTGCATCTGGACGCGGTCGATTCCGGTGGAGCGAGCCATCAGCGGGCCTCCTTCATGGCGGGGATGCGGCCCATGACGGGCAGGCCTACGAGCTCCTCGAGCTCCTCCTGGCTGCGCACCCGGGTGTTGACCATGTCCTCCACCACGACAAACGCCACGGCGAGGAAGAGGCCGGCGAGGAACGCGACGGCCACGTAGAGCGGGCGCCTGGGGCCGGACGGGCTCTCGGGGGTCTGGGCCTGGTCCACCACGTTCACGGAGTCCACGTTCATGACCTCCTGGGCGATGGCCGAGACCTGCTGGGCCAGCCCGTTGGCGACCTCCGCCGTCTGGGCGGGGTCCGTGCCGGTGACCGAGAGGGAGATGACGCGGCTGGTGGTGCTGCTGGTGACGTCGATCTTGTAGTCGGAGAGGTCCTTGAGGCCCAGGGCGCCGGCCGTCTGAGTCTCCACGCGGGAGCTCTTGAGCAGCGTGGAGACGTCGTTGGTGAGCTGCTGCGAGGCCGTGAGGTCGCTGTTGAGGGTGTTGGAGGTGCCGTCGCCGGTCTTGGCGAGCACGTACATGGAGGTGGTGGCCGTGTAGGTGTTGGGCAGGAAGCCGTAGCTCACCACCGCGCACACGAGCGCGCACACCACCGGCAGCGCTATGACCAGCCTCAGGTGCTTCTTGAGGAGTGCGAACAGTTCCAGGAGGGTCATGGGCCCCTCGTCCTTTCCTTGGGTGCAGATACCTTTGCGTGAATGTGTCTAACCATTCATGCTGGGGGCAATGATAGCACCCCCCCCCATCGCGTTTATGACCGATGAGGTGATAGGAGGCCGGTCCCCTCTCGTATTCCTGTCTGAAGTCCGTGGTATATAATGTATGGATTTCTACCTGCAGTTTTACATCAGGTACCGAGTCTGGGTGTAAACAAGGCACCTTGATTGTTCTGTGGCGCCAGCGCAAAGCCTTCATATCCTTTTAGGACGCTCACCGTTGCAATAATATCCCTCTGGTTTTAGAGGGTAGTTTTGTGGGAAGTTTTCTTACAATTAAAGGGCAGTTTTGGTGGAATGGGCTGCCGGGCCAAGGTGGCTGCGGCACAGAAAAAGGCCCCCGTCCCTGGTGGGGACGGGGGCCTTCGATGCGCCTGTCAGGCAGTTATGAGGGGCTCGGGGCTACTTGGCGGCCTCGGCCAGGGCGTCCTTGACCTCCTCGGCGGTCTTGAGCCTCATGACCTTCTCGGCCAGGGCGTCGGCCTCGGCCTTGGTCCACTCGGAGATGGTCTTGCGGGTCTTGAGCACGGAGGGGGCGCTCACGGAGTACTCGCCCAGACCAAAGCTGATGAGCATGGGGATCAGCAGCGGGTCGGCCGCGGCCTCGCCGCACATGCCCACCATGATGCCGGCCTCGTTGCCGCACTCCACGATGCGCTTGATGGAGCGGAGCACCGCGGGGTTGTAGACGCTGTAGAGGTAGGCGATGGCGTCGTTGCCGCGGTCGGCGCACATGGTGTAGCCGATGAGGTCGTTGGTGCCGATGGAGAAGAAGTCGCACTCGGCGGCGAGGTCGTCGGCGATGAGGGAGGCCGCGGGGGTCTCGATCATGGTGCCGACCTCGATGTCGGGGTTGTACTTCACGCCCTCGGCGTCGAGCTCCTTCTTGCACTCCTCCACGAGCTCCTTGACCGAGCGAATCTCCTCGAGGCAGGTCACCAGGGGCACCATGATCTTGATGTCACCGAAGGCGCTGGCGCGCAGGAGGGCCCGGAGCTGCACCTTGTACTGCTCGGGGTTGGACAGGCAGTAGCGGACGGCACGGTACCCCATGAAGGGGTTCTCCTCCTTCTTGAGGTCCAGGTACGGGATCTCCTTGTCGCCGCCCACGTCGAGGGTGCGGATGATGACCGGCTGGTCCTTCATCTTCAGGGCCACCTTCTGGTAGGCCTTGAACTGGTCCTCCTCGCTGGGGAGCTCCTTGGCGTCCATGAACAGGAACTCGGAGCGGAACAGGCCCACGCCCTCGGCGTCGTGCTCGATGGCGCCGGTGGCGTCGTCGGGGTTGCCGATGTTGGCCACGAGCAGCACGCGGTCGCCGTCGGCGGTCTCGGTGGGCTTGCCACGGTAGGCGTTGAGGGCGGCCTTGGCCTCGGCGGCCTTGGCAGCCTCGGCGCGGAAGCCCTCGAGGGCCTCCTCGTCCGGGTTCACGAAGACCTCGCCCTTGGTGCCGTCCACCACCACGGTGTCGCCGTTGCGGCAGATGGTGCAGGCGTTGGGCACGGAGAGGACCGCGGGAATCTCCAAGGCGCGGGCGATGATGGCGGAGTGGGAGGTGCGGCCGCCGGTCTCGGTGACGATGCCGGCCACGTTCTCCTTGTCGATGTCCGCCGTCATGGACGGGGTGAGGTCGTGCACCACGACGATGGAGCCGGCAGGCAGCACGGAGAGGTCCACGACCTCCTTGCCCAGCAGGTTAGCCAGAAGGCCCACGCGGATGTCCTGCACGTCGGCGGCGCGCTCGCGCATCATGGGGTCGTCCATGCCGGCGAACATGCCGTAGAACATGTCGCAGACCTCGTCCACGGCCTGCTCGGCGCTCATGCCGGTGTTGATGCGGTTGTTGATCTCGTCGATCATGAACGGGTCGCGGGCCATGTTGATGTGGCCGATCATGATCTGCGACTCCTCCTCGCCCACCGTGACCGCCATGCGGTCGGCCTGGGCCTGGGTGCGGTCGCAGAAGGCCTCGAGGGCGCCGTTGTAGCGCTCGCGCTCGGCGGCGGGGTCGTTATGGGCCGTGGGGGTGTAGCTGAGGTCCGGCTCAACGGCCACCTGGGCCTGGCCGATACCGATGCCGTCGGAGCCGTTGACTCCCTGGAACATTGGTTCCTCCTTCTCGCCGCCCCGGGGCGGCTCTCTCTCGGATGAAAAAGGGGGCGCGGCGCTTGGGTCCAAGCGGTCGCGCCCCCCGAGGTGAAACAGGGCTATGGGCTCTTGGAAGCCCGAGGGGCCTTAAGAGCTACTCGCCGAGGCCGCTCTCCACGAGCTCCACGGCGGCCTTGAGGGCGTCGGCCTCGTCGGATCCCTCGCACACGATCTCGATCTCGGTGCCGGCACCGAGGCCGCCGGCCATGATGGCCATGGGCGACTTGCCGTTGATCTCCTTGCCGTTGCCCTTGATGGTGACGTTGGAGCTGAACTTGCCCATGGTGGAGGCGAAGAGGCCGGCGGGGCGCATGTGGAGGCCGGTGGGGTTGATGATGGTGACGGTCTGAGAAACCATGTTCCTTCTCCTTTTAATAAAGGCTTGCTTACCTGCCCCTTTGAGGGCTCCAGGAAGGGGCACCCCTCCCCGTTTTACCGAGTTGATTGTACCAGCGAGCTTAAAACTGTCTGCGTTGAACGGGGCTATGCCTCGCTATCGTCGTCAGTTTCCACGACCTCGACAACTTCCTCACCCGCATGGGCCTTCTCGTCGGCCAGCAGGTGATTGAGCGAGGAGTAGAAGCGCTCGATGGTGCTGCGGTTGGCCAGGCCGTTGGAGGCCGCAGTGGCGGAGCCGCAGGCGCTGGCGTAGTTGAGGGCGTCGCCGTAGGACCAGCCGCGGTCAAGGGCGGCCAGGAAGCCGGCCACCATGGAGTCGCCGGCGCCGGTGGCGTTCACGAGGCGGCACGGCGGGCAGCGGGTGACGTGCTCCTCGCCGTTGGCGTCCACGAGCGCGGCGCCATAGCCGCCGCAGGAGACGAGGACGTTCTGGGCGCCCTTCTCGTGGAGCTGGCGGGCGTAGGGCAGGACCTCCTCGGGGGTCTCGGGGTTGGCGCCGAAGATGCGGCCGACCTCGTGGTTGTTGGGCTTGATGAAGAAGGGCTCGGCGGCCAGGGCGTTCATGAGGAGGTCGCCAGGGGCGTCCACCACGAAGCGGATGCCACGGCCGGAGAACTTGCTCATCATCATGTCGTACATGTCGTCGGGCAGGCAGCTGGGGATGGAGCCCGTGAGGACGAGGGTGCTGCCGGAGCTCACGCGGTCGATGCGGGTGAACAGCTCGTCGACCTTGGAGATGGGGATGTTGGGCCCCATGCCGTTGATGATGGTCATGATGATGCCGTTGAGTTTGACGTTGATGCGCGTGTTGCCCTTGTCGAGACGGATGAAGTTGGTGTTGATGCCCTGCTGCTGCAGGGTGTTGAGCACGAAGTCGCCGGTGAAGCCGCCGATGAAGCCCATAGCCACGTTATCGACGCCGAGCTCGGTGAGGATGGTGGAGACGTTGATGCCGTTGCCGCCGGCGTACATCTCCTCGGCGGTGGAGCGGTTTGTGTAGCCCATGTCGAGCGTGGTGGGGTGCATCACGTAGTCGACGGACGGGTTGAAGGTGACGGTGTAGATCAACGGGGCTCCCCTCGCGTGGGTTTACTGGACGTAGCTTGAAGGACAGTGTACCGCCTCGGGCGTTCTCCTCGCGGAAGACGCGAGGCAGGCGAGCGCGGAGGCTAGGCCTCCAGGCCGGCGTCGATGGCGGCGGCCACCTCTGCCGGGTCCTCCTGGGACAGGACCTCCCGGGCGAAGCCGTCGTTCATGAGCATGACGGCGAGCTTGGCGAGGAGGCGCAGGTACGGGGTGCCGGCGTCGGTGTCGGGCACCATGATGGCCACGGCGCAGGTGACGGGCGCGCGGTCCATGGTCTCCCAGCCCTCGAGGGGACGGTCGCTGCGCACCACCAGGACGCAGGGCCGCGTGACGGCGGCCGACTTGGCGTGGGGGATGGCGAAGCCGGACACCATGCCGCAGGACCCCTCGGCCTCGCGGTCGAGGAAGGCCTGGTAAAGGACCTGGGCGTCGGTGGCCGCACCCTGCTCCACGGCCTTCTCGGCGATGAGGGACAGGGCCTCGTCGCGCGTGGAGGCGTCGCAATGGAGGAAGACGTTGTCGGCGGTGAGGAACTGGCCCATGACGGTGTCCTTTCTCGAGTGTTCGAGGCCATGCTAATGCGCGGGGCGCCGCTTTTCCCGCAGGGCCGACCCCGGTGGGCGCAAACACGCAAATACAGCAGATATCCCGTGATAAATGCCCAGTAATGAATAGACAACCTTTGAGAGAGGAGGCCAGACGGATACTGGGCCCCTGCCGGGGGGCCGCGGGCTGCTGGCCCCCGACCTCCGCCCCGCCGCGGGCCGGAATCCGTTTGGTGGTTCTTGGTTCCACTGATGATAAAAACCACCAAACGGGCCGTCGTTTGGTGGTTTTTAGCCACTCCCCCACCGGAAAAGTGCCAAATGGGACAGAAGTACCCGACCATTGGGACAAAAGTGTCCGGGTGTTGGGACAGGGGGGCGGCATGAAAAAAGGCCACCGCTTGGATGCGGTGGCCTGCGAGTTCATGGTGGACCGTCAGGGGTTCGAACCCTGGACCTTGGGATTAAGAGTCCCCTGCTCTACCAGCTGAGCTAACGGTCCGTGCTATGTGCGCACCGGTGGAAATGGGGTGGGCGAAGGGGCTCGAACCCTCGACCTACGGAGCCACAGTCCGTCGCTCTGCCAACTGAGCTACGCCCACCGTCTCCCACCTCGCGGTGCGTTGGTTATTATGCAACGCAGCAAAATCCGATGCAAGGGAAAATGCGACAAATTCCCGAGCAAATTCGACAAACCCCCGGAGACGGTCCACTTACGGCCGTCTACCGGGGGTTTCATGATTGACCAACAATTGTGGAGGGGTTTTCGGCAACGGGCCGGACGCCGCCGACCCCCTCCCCCGAGGCCCCTACTTGGCCTCGGCCCAGTTGTCTCCCCAGCTGGCGTCGGCTACGAGCGGGACGCTGAGGTCGGCCACGCCCTCCATGATCCGGGAGACTAGCTCGCGCACCTCCTCGAGCTCGCCGTCGGGCACCTGGAGGTCCAGCTCGTCGTGGATCTGCATGATGAGGCGGCTCTCCAGCCCCCGCTCGTTGAGGGCCCGCTGCACGCGCTCCATGGCGATCTTGATGATGTCGGCGGCGCTGCCCTGCATGGGGTGGTTCATGGCCGTCCGCTCGGCCGCGGCGCGCACCATGGCGTTGCGGGCCGAGATGTCGGGCACGAGGCGGCGCCTGCCCCACATGGTGGTGGCAAAGCCCAGCTCGCGGGCGCGGGCCACGGTCTCGTCGAGGAAGCGGCGCACGCCGGGGTAGGCGGCGTAATAGGAGTCGATCATCCCCTGGGCCTCCCGCTGCGGGATGTGCAGCGTCTGGGAGAGCCCGTAGGCCTGCTGGCCGTACACGATGCCAAAGTTCACGGCCTTGGCGCGGCTGCGCAGGAGCGGCGTGACCTCCTCCACCGGCACGCCGAACACGCGGGCGGCGGTCTCCGCGTGGAAGTCCTCCCCCTCCACGAAGGCGCGCACCAGGTGCTCGTCGCCGGAGAGGTGCGCGAGCAGGCGCAGCTCGATCTGGGAGTAGTCCACAGCCAGGAACTTCCAGCCCTCGGGCACCGTGAAGGCAGAGCGCACACGGCGGCCCTCCTCGGTCTTCACCGGGATGTTCTGGAGGTTGGGGTCCGAGCTGGAGATGCGGCCCGTGGCGGTCACGGTCTGGTTGAACGTGGTGTGGATGCGCCCGTCGCCGCGGATCTCGTTGGGCAGGGCCGCGAGGTAGGTCTTGGCGATCTTGGACTTCTCGCGCCAGGTGAGCACGTTGGCCACGATATCGTGGCTGCGGGAGAGCTCGTCGAGCACCTGGGCGTTGGTGGAGTAGTAGCCGCGCTTGGTCCTCTTGAGGCCGGCGGTGGGCAGCCCCATGACGTCGAAGAGCACGTGGGAGAGCTGGGAGGGCGAGCCGATGTTGAACTCCTCCCCCGCGTCCTCGTAGATGCGGGCGGCCAGGGCGTCTATCTGCGCGGCGAGCTCGGCGTCCTGCTCGGCGAAGACCGATGCGTCGGCATGCATGCCCACGCGCTCCATCTGGGCGAGCACGGGCAGGAGCGGCATCTCGATCTCGCCGAAGCAGGGCCACGCGCCCCCCTTCTGCAGGCGCTCCACGAGGGGCTCCACGCAGCGGCCGGCCACGAGGGCCTCCACGGCCGCGGCGGGCACGTCGTCGCCGTCCGGCAGCCCGACACCCAGCACGCCGGCGGCGAGGTCGGAGACGGTGTAGCCGCTCTTGGTGGAGTCCAGCAGGTAGGCGGCCACGGCCACGTCGAAGATGGCGTCGGGGCGCACGGAGCGCACGTCGAGGGCGGCGGGCTCCGAGGAGTCCATGGGGCTCACGCGGTGGATGAGCGCCTTGACGTCCAGGCCGGCCACCCGGCCCCGGGAGAACGCGGCCACAAGGCGCTCGGCCATGTCGCCACCGCCAAAGCGCAGGAGCCTGTCGCCCACGGCGCACCAGAGCACGGCCGCGGTGCCGAAGAGCGTGGACTGACCCTGCTCCTCCTCCACGGCGAGACCCAGCCAGGAGCCGTCCTCGAGGGCAGCCTCCCAGGCAGCATCGGCCCCGGCGCCCTCCAGAGGCTCGGGCACCGCGAGCGACGCGGCCTCGGCGCCCTCCAGCCCCGCTGCGGCCTCGGCGCCCGCCATGGCCAGCACCCGCTGGGCGATGGCGGTGAAGCCCAGACGAGAGAAGGCCTCCCGGGCCGTGGCGACGTCGAAGTCCGGGAAGCGCGTCTCGGCGAGGTCCACGTCCACCGGCGCGTCGCAGCGGATGGTGGCCACCCGGCGGCTCACGAGGGCGTCCTCCCTGTGAGCGCGCAGGTTCTCCCCCATCTTGCCCTTGACCTCGTCGGCGTGGGCCAGCACCTCGTCGAGGCTGCCGTAGCGTTCGATGAGCTGTTGGGCCTTCTTGGGGCCGATGCCAGGCACGCCGGGGATGTTGTCGGAGCTATCGCCCTTGAGGCCGTAGAAGTCCGGCACGAGGTCGGGCGTGATGCCGCCGTAGAGGTCGGCCACCGCCTCGGGCGTCATGACGGCCACGTCGCTCATGCCCTTGCGGGTGGAGACCACGCGCACGTGGTCGCCGGAGAGCTGGTACATGTCGCGGTCGCCGGTGACCAGCAGCATGTCGTAGCCCTGCTCGGCGCCCTCGCGGGCCAGGGTGCCCAGGAGGTCGTCGCCCTCCCAGCCCTCGAGCTCCACCACCGGCACCGACATGGCGGCGAGCAGGTCCTTCACCAGCGGGAACTGCGCCGCGAGGTCGGGGTCCATGGGCGGGCGCTGGGCCTTGTAGGAGGGCAGCAGCTCCATGCGGGCCTTGGGGCGGCCCTTGTCGAAGCACACGGCGATGCCCCAGGGCTTGAAACGCTCCTCGAGCTTTATGAACATGGACATGAAGCCGAACACCGCGTTGGTGGGCGTGCCGTCGGGTGCCGTCATGTTGGCCGAGATCGCGTGGAACGCCCTGTGGATCAGGGAGTTGCCGTCGACGACGGCCACGGTCTTGCGCTGGTCTGCCATTGAACCTCCCGGATGAGCCGGTTTTTTCTGCCCATCCTACCAGCCGCGCGCCGGCACGGCCCCACCGCGGCGCCCCGGCCCGCCCACGCCGGCGCCACAACGGCGGCGCAACGTCCGCGTCTCCGTGCGGTCCACCGATGGCGACAAGGTCGAACGCCAACGGAAAAGCGCGGGAAACACGAGGCTCGTATGGTCTTACACGTCCGGCACACGGTTCTCCACCGAGAGAGAAAGCGAGAGGCCCATGGCATCCAAGGTCACCGAGGAGTACGGCATCCTGGTCTTCAACGACGCCGTCATGCAAGAGCGGCTGCCGCGCCCCACCTACAAGGAGCTCGCGAAGGTCATCAAGGAGGGGCGCCGCCTCGACCTCGACATCGCCAACGAGGTCGCCCACGCCATGAAGGAGTGGGCGCTCGAGAAGGGGGCCACCCACTACGCGCACTGGTTCCAGCCCCTCAACGGCATCACGAGCGAGAAACACGACTCGTTCCTCGCCCCCCGCGGCGACGGCACCGCGCTCATGGCCTTCTCCGGCAAGGAGCTGGTGCAGGGCGAGCCCGACGCCTCGAGCTTCCCCAACGGCGGCCTGCGCGCCACCTTCGAGGCCCGCGGCTACACCGCCTGGGACCCCACGAGCCCGGCCTTCATCAAGGACGAGGTGCTGTGCATCCCCACGGCCTTCATCTCCTACACCGGCGAGGCCCTGGACAAGAAGACCCCGTTCCTGCGCTCCACGGTGGTCCTCAACGAGCAGGCCAAGCGCGTGCTCGCCCTCTTTGGCAAGCACCCCCGGGAGGTCTCCTGCACCGTGGGCCCCGAGCAGGAGTACTTCCTCATCAAGGAGGAGGACTTCGCCCAGCGCCCCGACCTCGTCATGTGCGGCCGCACGCTCTTCGGCTGCCCGCCGGTCAAGGGCCAGGAGCTCGAGGAGCACTACTTCGGCGCCATCCGCCCCACGGTCAACGAGTTCATGAAGGAGCTCGACGACGAGCTCTGGAGGCTCGGCGTGCCCGCCACCACCAAGCACAACGAGGTGGCCCCCTGCCAGCACGAGCTCGCCCCCATCTTCGAGCGCGCCTCCATGGCCATCGACCACAACCTGCTCACCATGGAGATGATGAAGCTCGTGGCCAGCCGCCACGGCCTCGCCTGCCTGCAGCACGAGAAGCCGTTCGACTACGTCAACGGCAGCGGCAAGCACGACAACTGGTCCATCGCCGCCGACGGCAAGAACCTGCTCGACCCGTCCGACACCCCCGAGGAGAACCTGCAGTTCCTCGTGTTCCTCACCTGCGTGATCGCCGCCGTTGACCGGCACCAGGACCTCATGCGCTGCTCGGTGGCCTCCGCCGGCAACGACCACCGTCTGGGCGCCAACGAGGCCCCGCCGGCCATCATCTCCATCTTCCTGGGCGACGACCTCGCCGGCGTCGTGGACGCCCTGATCAACGGCGGCTCCTACACGAGCCACGGCCACGAGGTCTTCGACGTGGGCGTGCCGCAGCTCGCCGACGTCGTGCTCGACACCACGGACCGCAACCGCACGTCGCCCTTCGCCTTCACCGGCAACAAGTTCGAGTTCCGCATGTGCGGCTCGCAGCAGAACCTCTCTGACGCCAACATGGTGCTCAACACCGCCGTGGCCGAGATGCTCGACGAGTTCGCCACCGCCATGGACGGCCTCGAAGACGGCGAGTTCGCCGCCCACGCCCTCGAATGGGTGCGCGACACCCTGACGCGGCACCAGCGCATCATCTTCAACGGCAACGGTTACTCCGCCGAGTGGCCCGAGGAGGCCGCGCGCCGCGGGCTGCTCAACCTGCGCACCACCGCCGACGCCCTTCCGGCCCTGCTCGACCCCGAGAACATCGAGTTCTTCGCCCGCTACGGTGTGCTCGACGCCGCCGAGGCCGGCGCCCGTTACGTGGCCAAGGCCGAGCAGTACGCCAAGCTGCTCAACATCGAGGCCAACACCATGGTCTACATGGTGCGCCACTTCTACCTGCCGGCCCTCTACTCCTACTCGGGCGACCTGGCCCAGACCGTGGCCACCAAGGACGCCATCGGCATCAAGAGCCCCGCGGAGCGCGGCCTGCTCGCCGAGCTCACGGAGGGCATCACCACGGTCACGGGCCTGGCCGACGGGCTGGAGGCCAAGAACGCCGAGGCCGCGGCCGTGGACGACCCCGGCCTGCAGGACGACGCCTACCGCGACGTCGTGATCCCGGCCATGGAGTCGCTGCGCGGGGCGGTGGACGCCATGGAGCAGGTGGTGGGCCACGACTACTGGCCGTTCCCCAGCTACAACACCATGCTCTTCTACGTGTAGGCGAAGAGCCGGCACGGCAGGCCCCTCCCGGGTGCGGCGCGCGTCCCCGGGAGGGGCCCTTTCCCGGGGTCTATCCCCTTTTTATCTATATTAAGGCGACGTGACAGATGGGCCTCCCCCACGACCCCCGCCACCGGGGATGCTGTACAACAGCTGAACGTACACGCTCCCCTGGGCGCCAGGGGACCACCAAAAGGGGGACACATGAAACCGCTGCAGAAGATCGGCGCCGCAACCATGGCCGGCGCCCTGGCGCTCGTCCTGGGCGCCTGCGGAGCCCAACCGGCCTCCTCTCCCGAGGCCGAGGCGGCCTCGGGCACCTACAGGATCGGCGTCATCCAGCTCACCGAGCACGCGGCCCTCGACGCCGCCAACGAGGGCTTCATCGCCGCCCTCGACGACTCCGGCATCGACTACACCGTGGACCAGCAGAACGCCCAGGGCGACCAGAGCGCCTGCCAGACCATCGCGTCCAAGCTCGTCAACGACGGCGACGACCTGATCCTGGCCATCGGCACCCCGGCCGCCCAGGCCGTGGCCGGCTCCACGACCGAGATCCCCGTCGTGGGCACCGCCGTGACCGACTTCGCCGCGGCCGGCCTCGTCGAGGCCAACGACGCCCCCGGCGGCAACGTCACCGGCACGAGCGACCTCAACCCCGTGTCCGACCAGATCGCCCTGCTCCAGAAGCTCGTGCCCGAAGCCAAGAAGGTGGGCATCCTCTACTGTTCTGCAGAGGACAACTCCGGCATCCAGGCCGACCTGGCCGAGAAGGCCTGCAAGGACGCCGGCCTTTCCACCGAGCGCTTCACCGTCTCCAGCTCCAATGAGATCCAGCAGGTGGTGGAGTCCATGGCCGGCAAGGTCGACGCCGTCTACGCCCCCACCGACAACGTCATCGCCGCCGGCATCGCCACCGTGTCCATGGTGGCCAACGAGAACAACCTGCCTGTGATCTGCGGCGAGGAGAACATGGTCAACGGCGGTGGCCTGGCAACCTACAGCCTCAACTACCGCGACCTGGGCTACCGCGCCGGCGAGATGGCCGTGAAGATCCTCAAAGGCGAGGCCAAGCCCGCCGACATGCCCATCGAGTACCTCTCCGGCGACGACCTGAAGCTCGTGGTCAACGAGGAGACCGCCAAGACCCTGGGCATCGACGTCTCCGGGCTCGAGTCCTAACCCCTGTCAGTGCCTCTGCCGTCGCGAGGCCTGAAGACCGCAACCGTTTTGCCATGGGTGCCCGGACCGTTCTTGTCCAGGTGCCCATGGCCTGTGAAAGGGGCCATATGGCTGCCGCACTCTTCAGCGCCATCAACCAAGGCATCCTCTGGGGCGTCATGGTGCTGGGCGTCTACATCACGTACAAGCTCCTGAACATCGCCGACCTCTCCGTCGACGGCACGTTCGCCCTCGGCGGCTGCGTGGCCGCCACGGCCATGGCCACCGGCGGGGTAGACCCCTGGCTCGCCGTGCTCCTCGCCTTCGGCGCGGGCGCCCTGGCCGGCGGCTGCACGGGCCTCATGCACGCGCTGCTCAACATCCCCGCCATCCTCGCAGGCATCCTCACGATGATCGGCCTGTGGTCGGTCAACCTGCGGATCATGGGCAAGTCCAACACGCCCCTGCTCAACGCCCGCACCGTCTACACCGACGTCGCCGACCTCACGGGCCTCCCCCGCGACATCGTGGTGCTCGTGGTGGCCGCGGCCATGGCCGCGGCGCTCGTGGGCCTGCTCTACTGGTTCTTCGGCACGGAGGTGGGCAGCTCCCTGCGCGCCACGGGTAACAACCCCGACATGGCCCGCGCCCTTGGCGTCGACACCCGCATGGCGGTGCTCCTGGCCCTCATGGTCTCCAACGGCCTCGTGGCCATGTCCGGCGCCCTCGTGTGCCAGAGCCAGAAGTACGCCGACGTGGGCATGGGCACCGGTGCCATCGTCATCGGCCTGGCCGCCATCGTCATCGGCGAGGCGCTCGGGCGGCTCACGCCCGGCAGGCTGCGCTCCTTCGGCAGCCGCCTCGTGGCCGCCGTGGTGGGCTCGGCCGCGTACTTCCTGATCCGCGCCGTCGTCCTGCAGATGGGCCTCGACGCCAACGACATGAAGCTCCTCACCGCCCTCATCGTGGTCTTCGCCCTGGGCGTCCCCTACCTGGCGGGCAAGGCCAGGCAACGGAGCTCCTACCAGAGGGAAGGGGTGAGCGAGTGATGGCGGGAAACGACATGCTCGTGCTCAGGCACGTCTCCAAGACCTTCAACCGCGGCACCGCCACCGAGAAGCGCGCCCTGCACCCGTGCGACCTCACGGTGGAGCGCGGCGACTTCGTGACCATCATCGGCGGCAACGGAGCCGGCAAGTCCACGCTGCTCAACATCATCGCGGGCATGTTCCTGCCCGACGGCGGCACCGTGACCCTGGACGGCCGCGACGTCACACTGCTCTCCGAGCCCCAGCGCGCCAGGTACCTGGGCCGCGTGTTCCAGGACCCCATGCGCGGCACCGCGGCCGACATGCAGATCTCGGAGAACCTGGCCATGGCCTACCGCCGCGGCAAGCGGCGTACGCTGGCCTGGGGCGTGACCCGCGACGAGCGCGCCATGTTCCGCGAGCGCCTCGCCGGCCTGGGCCTGGGCCTGGAGGACCGCCTGGCGGACAAGGTGGGCCTTCTCTCCGGCGGCCAGCGCCAGGCGCTCACGCTCCTCATGGCCACGCTCCAGAAGCCAGACCTGCTCCTGCTCGACGAGCCCACGGCCGCCCTGGACCCCTCCACGGCCTCCAAGGTGCTGGGGCTCATCCGCACCATCGTGGGCGAGCAGGGCCTCACCACGTTCATGGTGACCCACAACATGGCCGACGCCCTCTCCATGGGCAACCGCCTGATCATGATGTGGGAGGGGCGCATCATCTACGACGTGCGCGGCGCCGAGAAAGACGCCCTCTCCGTCGAGGACCTGCTGCGCAAGTTCGAGGAGGTCTCGGGCTCGGCCCTGGACAACGACCGCATGCTGCTGGGCTGAGAGCACATCACCCCGGAACCGGCGGCCGCCAAGTATATGAGAGCCGCAGGCCCCCCGACGGTCTCCGCGGCAGGGCCGCGTACTACAATTCGTGCTACGAGCAGCGCGAACCCCAGCACTCCACGCCCCCGTCGCTACCCGCGGCGGGGGCGTTTTCCATGGGGCCGCACCGACCTTTGGAGATGATCGCGATTCTAGGAATGTTCATCCTGGCGCTGTTGCCCATCGCCTTTCTCATCGTGGCCCTGACCGCCCTCAAGTGGGAGGCCTACGCCGCGGCCCTGGGCGCCCTCGCCGTCACCGCCGTCGAGGCGCTCCTCATCTGGCGGATGCCGGCGTGGAACGCCGTCACCGCTGCGGCCGAGGGTTTCGCCATGGCCCTGTGGCCCATCACCATCGTCATCGTCGCCGCCGTGTGGGTCTACAACCTCACCGTGCACACCGGCGCCATGGAGGTCATCAAGGCCCAGCTCATGGGCGTGTCCTCCGACAAGCGCGTGCTCACCATCCTCATCGGCTGGTGTTTCGGCGGCTTTCTCGAGGGCATGGCCGGCTTCGGCAGCGCCGTGGCCATCCCGGCCTCCATGCTCGTGGCCCTGGGCATCAACCCCGTGACGGCCATCCTCTCGTGCCTGCTCGCCAACGGCGTGCCCACCATGTTCGGCTCCATCGGCATCCCCACCAACACGCTGGCCACCATCACCGGCCTCGACGTGGTGCAACTCAGCACCATGCAGGTCGTCCAGGTGGCGCCCCTCGTGGTCGCCACGCCGTTCCTCATGTGTCTCGTGGCCGGCGGCAAGGGCGCCCTCAAGGGGATGGTGCCGCTGCTGTGCGTCACGTCCCTCTCGTTCCTGGCCGCCGAGTTCGTGTGCGCCTCCACCATCGGCGCCGACCTCGCCGTCATCGTGGGCGCCGTGTGCTCCCTCGTGTGCACCGTTGCGTTCGCCCTGTTCCAGAAGGACCGCCCCGTCCCCGAACGGTACGCCATCGACAACCTTGACCCCGACGACGCGGTCACCGTCGACCTCCGCAGCGCCGTGGTGGCCTGGTCGCCCTTCATCCTCATCTTCGTGGTGCTGCTGCTCACCTCCAGCCTGTTCCCGTTCATCTCAGAGCCGCTGGCCTCGATCAAGTCGACCGTGAACATCTACGCCGGCGACCCCAACGCCACGCTCACGTTCAAGTGGATCAACACCCCCGGCGTGCTGATCTTGCTCTGCGGCGTTGCGGGCGGCCTCATCCAGGGGTGCGGGTGGCGCGACATGGTCTCCGTGCTCGGCGCCACCGCCAGGCAGATGAGCAAGACCGTGGTCACCATGCTCTCGGTCCTGGCCGTGGCCAAACTCATGGGCTACTCCGGCATGACGAGCGCCATCTCCGCGTTCTTCGTGGGCACCCTGGGCGCGTTCTACCCGGCCATCGCCCCGGTGCTGGGCGCCCTGGGCACGTTCGTCACCGGCTCCGGCACCAGCTCGTCCACGCTGTTCGGCGGCGTGCAGCTGGAGGCCGCCACGGCCATCGGCGCCAACCCCTACTGGCTCGTGGCCGCCAACTCCGTGGGCGTCTCGGCCGGCAAGATGCTCTCTCCGCAGTCCATCGCCATCGGCAGCGCCGCGTGCGACTGCAACGGCGAGGACTCCGAGATCTTCTCGCGCGTCCTACCGTACTTCATCGGCTATGTGGTCGTGATGATGCTGGTGTGCTTCTTCGGCGCGCCGCTGTTCCCGGTGCGGTAGCGCCGACCCCATAGAGCACGGCCCCGGGCGGGCCCCGCTGGCGACGGCGGGGCCCGCCCTTCTTGCGGCGGGGCACGGCGCGACAGAGGGGCCTGGCCTTCGGCTAGCGTGAGACAGAGGGGCCTGGCCCATCTGTCACTTTGTCTATTCGAGAGTTGATGGTCCAGCGGCACGGCACGGAAAAGGCGCCCGATGCCGCGAGGCACCGGGCGCCTTGGCAGCGCGCGTGGGGCGGTAGCTACATGCGGACGCCGAGGACGATCTCGGTGATGCCGTCGAACACCAGGGAGATGCCGGCCACGATCATGATGGCCTCGGCCATCATGAACGGCGCGAAGAGCGTCAGGAAGCCCAGGATGATGGTGATGATGCCCAACACCAGCCAGAGGCCCCAGCTGCCGCCCTCGACCTTGCGGAAGGAGAGGGCCTCGGCGACGTCCCAGATGCCGGTGACAAAGACCACGCAGCCCAGGAAGATGCAGAGGGCCACGGTGGACCAGCCGGGGAAGAAGAAGATGTAGACGGAGCAGACGATCTCGAGGACGGCGAGCACGATGTTGGCGGCACCGCGGTCGGCCGGGTCGTGGCGGAAGTAGCCCACGAGGGTGCCGACGCCCGCGAACAGGAACGCCCACGCGCAGCAGTAGACCACGAAGAGGATCGAGTCCACAGGGTTGATGAAGAAGGCCAGACCCAGCAGGGTCATGGCAATGCCGAGAAAGATGATGGACGCTTTCGTGCGCCTGAACAGCGTGTTCACGGGGGCTCCTTTGCATCGCTTCGTTTGCTGTCGAAGTTTTTTGCCCCATTCGTGCACAGGGTAAACCAAAGGACCCGAGCCCCCATATCAATGGGCCGCGGCGGGCGGGCACCCGCGACGGGCGGCTGCCGGGCGGCCGGCAGCAGGTGGGCGCCGGGGGGGGCGGGCTAGAAGAAGAACGCCTTGACGCCCAGGGCGACGAGGACCACACCGCCCGCCACCTGGGCCCGGTCGCCGATGCGCGGCCCCACCCAGCGGCCGCAGGCGATGGCGGCCACACAGAGAGCCGCCGTCACGAGGCCGATGACCGTGGAGGCGGGCCCGACGGCCACGCCCATGGCGCGGAGCGACACACCCACGGCAAAGGCGTCGATGGACGTGGCGACGGCCTCGAGCAGGAGCCGGCCGGGGGAGAGGACGTCGTCCCCGCCGCAGTCGCGGTCCTCCTCGGCCGGGCTCCCCTTTGCGGCGACCTCCTCGGCAGCAACCGGACGCAGGGCGCCCAGGCCCTCGCGAACCATGTTGACGCCGATGGCGCCGAGCACCACGAGGGCGACTAGGCCCGAGAAGCGCTCGATGACGTCGCCGAAGAGCGACCCGAGAAGGCTGCCCAGCAGGGTCATGAGACCCTGGAAGAGGCCGAAGAGCAACGGCATGAGCAGAAGCCGGCGGCGCCGGGCACCGGGAGCGGCCAGCGTGTTGGAGACGGTGACGGCGAACGCGTCCATGGCCAGGGCCACACCCAGAACGAGACACTCACCGAGACCCACGGGCACTCCCCTCTCCGACCGAACGGCCCACCATGATAACGCCGCCGGCTCCTCCGCGAAGGGAGCGACGACGCGGGGCCGGACGGTGTGAGACAGAAGTGTCCAGGTGGTGGGACAGAAGTGTCCGGGTGATGGGACAGGGGGCCGCGGGCCAGGCCCTAGGCGCCGGCGGGCTCCCCGTGCTCCTTGGGCATGAGCAGCAGCATCACGAAGCCGACCACGAGGAGGATGGCGATGGACAGCACGCCGAGCTCGGCGGAGCCCGTGGCGGCCGTCACCACCGACACCAGGAGGGTGCCCATGACGCTCGCGTAGCGGCCGAAGATGTCGTAGAAGCCAAAGTACTCGTTGGCGCGGTCCTTGGGGATGATCTTGCCAAAGTACGAGCGCGACAGGGCCTGGATGCCGCCCTGGAAGAGACCCACGAGCACGGCGAGGACCCAGAACTCGGTGGCCGTCTTGAGGAAGAAGGCCGCAAAGCCCACGATGCCGCAGTAGGCGACCACGGCGACGAGGATCATGGTGAGGGTGCCGAAGCGGTCGGCCAACCTGCCGTAGGCGACGGCCGAGGGGAACGCCACGAACTGGGTCACGAGGAGCGCCAGGATGAGGTGCGTGGAGTCGATGCCCAAGGCCGAGCCGTAGCTCGTGGCCATGGCGATGACGGTGTGGACGCCGTCGATGTAGAAGAAGAAAGCAACGAGGAACACGAACAGGCGCCTGTCGTGGAAGATGTCGCGCATGGTGCGGGCGAGGCCGCGGAAGGTGTCGAGCACCTCGGCGCGGGCGTCCTCGGAGCGCTTGTAGTGCACCTGCCGGTAGCTGCGGAGCAGCGGGACGGTGAAGCAGAGCCACCAGATTCCGGTGATGACGAACGACAGCTGGGTGCAGAGCATGGAGTCGAGGCCGAGCAGGGCCGGGCCCCCGAAGATGAGGGCGATACAGGCGACGAACGGGACGGTGGAGCCGATGTAGCCCCAGGCAAAGCCCGCGGAGGAGATGTCGTCCATCCTCTCGTCGTCCGTGATGTCCACGAGCATGGCGTCATAGAACGTCATGGACGAGTTGAGGCCCACCGTGGCCACCACGAAGATGGCGAGGAACACGGCCGCGGACACCGGGAGCGCCTGGCAGAAGCAGGCCACGAGGCCCGTGGCGAAGAACCCGATAAAGAACTTGATCTTGTTGCCCCTGTAGTCGGCCAGGGAGCCGAGGACGGGCATGAGCAGGGCCACGATGAGCGACGCGACGGTCTGCGCCATGCCCCACTGGGCCACGAGACCGGCGGAGTCGGTGGTCTCCGCGGCGAGCGCGTTGAAGTAGATGGGCACGACGGTGGTGCTCAGCAGCACGAGGGCCGAGTTGCCCACGTCGTACATGATCCAGTCGCGTTCCTGCCGCGTGTGATGACTGAAAAGTTTCATCAATATCCTTTATCCGCGGGGGCCACTCCGCCCCGTCGGGCACACGATAGACTACAAAGGCAACCAGATACGCCTCGGTGTTGAAACGGTGCTGAATCTCCCCACGGACCATAGACCGCGGGGAGAGGGACGGTACACCCTCCCGTGCGCTAGACTTTGGGTCCCGCCCCAGCGGCCCGACGACACCGACAAGGAGCCATCAGATGCCTGCCTTGATAACCCATCACATCTTCGGCGAGAAATGCGCCCCGGAGCTTCCCGAGGGCCTCGTGGAGGACCAGGAGCAGCTCCTGGCCTTCCTCCTCGGCAACCAGGGCCCCGATCCCTTCTTCTTCCGCTTCAGGGCGCTCCCCGCCGAGCTCAAGGCCTGCCACCGGCTGGCCACCTCCATGCACTCCACGCGCGTGGCCCCCGCCTTCACCGCAGCCCACGAGAGCGTGGGGCGCCTTCCCGAGGACGAGCAGGGCCTCGGCCGCGCGTTCTGCCTGGGCCTGGTGGCCCATTACCAGCTCGACCGCTCCGTGCACCCCTTCATCTTCGCCGAACAGGACGAGATCATCGACGCCTCCGACGGCGAGCTCGAGGGCTGCGGCAGTCAGGTGCACGCCATCATCGAGGGGCGCATCGACTCCTGGATGCTCTGGAAGGAGCGCCACAGCACCGTGCTCACCTGCCACCCGGCGCTGGAGCTCTGCCGCACGCCGCGCATCGACCGCGTGGCCGGCGCGATCTTCTCGCAGGTGGCCTGGCAGGTGTTCGGGATCTCCATCTCCTGCGAGGAGTTCGGCGCCGCGGTCGACGACATGCAGGCCGTCTACCGCCTGATCGAGCCGGCCGGGTCGCCCCGCGGCGAGGCCGTGGCCCTGGTGGAGGAGCGCCTGCGCGGCACGTTCTCCCAGGTGGAGGCCATGGCCCACGAGGTGCTGCGCGAGGACGTGTGCCCGCTGGCCAACCCACGGCGCCTGCCCTGGACCGACCCCTTCACCGGCAGGGTGTCCCACGCCTCGTTCATGGACCTCTTCGACGGGGCCGTGGACGGCTTCCCCGTGGTGGCCGAGGCCTTCTGCCGCGGCGGCGACGCCATCGAGACCGCCGTGGGCGGGCTCAACTACAGCGGGAAGCGATAGCAGCGCGGCCTTTGGCCCCCGGCGGCCTGGCACCGCCGTCATGCCCGGGAAAAGGGGCGTCCGTACCACGGCGACGGGCGCCCCTTCATATCATTGTCGCAATAGGGAGAGTGACAGATGGGCCAGGCGCCGCTGTCACACGACGACAGCGGCCGGCACCGCCGTCACGCGGGCTGGCCTGCGATGCGGGGCAGCGCCGCCATCAGGGCGTGGGCCATCACGGAGGCGGCCTCGTCCTCGAACCGCTGGTAGGACTCGGCGCCGGTGCCGTCGGCCTTGTCGCTCATGGCGCGGAGCACCACGAACGGCACGTCGTTCAGCCACGCCACCTGGGCCAGAGCGGCGCCCTCCATCTCGGAGCACAGCGCATCGAACGCCCCGCGGATGCGCCCGCGGTCCTCGCCGCCGGCCACGAACCGCTCGCCGGAGGCCACGACGCCCTTGAACACGGAGACCCCGGGGGCCACCTCGGCCACGGCGGCGCAGAAGTCGTCCACGAGCGCGGGGTCGGCCTCGAACAGCGTGGGATAGCCCGGCACCTGGCCGAGGGGGTAGCCCAGCGCCGTGACGTCCATGTCGTGGTGCACGGCCGCGGTGGAGACCACGACGTCGCCGATGTCCACGCGGTCGTCCACGGCCCCGGCGACGCCGGTGTTCACGAGGTGCGTCACGGCGAACAGGTCGCACAGCTGCTGGGCGCACGCGGCCATGGACACCTTGCCGATACCCGACTTCACCACCACCACGGGCACCCCCTCGATGGTGCCCTCGTGGAACTCCAGGTGGCTGCGCTCGGTGACCTTGTCCCCCTCGATGTGGGCGACGAGGTCGCGCACCTCGTTGTCCATGGCGCCGACGATACCGATCTTCATGAAGGTCCTTCCTCGGGAGTCCGTTCTCTCCCCTCCATCCTACGCCCCCGCACGCCACCGGGGCCGCCCGGAGGGGTACCTTTGCTGCAGCTTCCCTACGTCAGGAGGAACCATGACCACCACGGCCGACGCCCCGCGTATCCTGCTCATCTACACCGGCGGCACCATCGGGATGACCGAGGACCACGCCACCGGCACCCTGGTGCCGTTCGACTTCTCGCACCTCATGGAGAACGTCCCCAAGATCGGCCGCCTGGGCTACCGGCTGGACCACGTGGAGCTCGACCCGCCCATCGACTCCTCCAACATGAACCCGGCCCTCTGGGCCAAGGTCTGCCACATGGTGGCCGACGTCTACGACTCCTACGACGGCTTCGTCATCCTCCACGGCACCGACACCATGGCCTACACGGCGTCGGCCCTCTCGTTCATGCTCGGCGCGCTGGCCAAGCCCGTGGTGCTCACCGGCTCCCAGCTGCCCATCGGAGAAATCCGCGAGGACGGCACCGAGAACCTGATCACCGCCCTCCAGGTTGCCGCGGCCCGCGACCCCCGCGACGGCGGCCCCATGGTGCGGGAGGTCGTCATCTCGTTCGGCCGTGACATCCTGCGCGGCAACCGCGCCACCAAGGCCAGCTCCACGAACTTCGGCGCGTTCAAGACATTTAACTACCCGCCCCTCGGCCGCTCCGACCTGCACATCGACTTCAACCGCGACCGCCTGTGGCGCCCCGCGGGCGACACGCCGCTGAACCCGTGCTTCGCCATGGACGACGCCGTCACCGAGCTCGTGGTCTACCCGGGCATCTCGGAGCGCGTGCTGCGCGGCACCCTCTCCATCGACGGCGTCAAGGCGTTCGTGCTGCGGACCTACGGCGCCGGCAACGCCCCCACCGAGGACTGGTTCGTGGACGCCCTGGCCGACGCCGTGAAGGCCGGCAAGGTGGTCGTCAACGTGACGCAGTGCCCCGCCGGCGGCGTGGAGGAGAAGCGCTACGCCACCGGCGACGCGCTGGCCAGGGCCGGCGTGGTCTCGGGCTACGACATGACCGGCGAGGCCGCGCTCACCAAGCTCATGCACCTCTTCGGCCGAGGGCTCTCCCCCGAGCAGGTGACCTCCTACATGCAGGTCTCCATGCGCGGCGAGCTCACGGCGCCCCTGAGCCGCGCCCAGGCGCGCTGAGGGGCGCCGGGCCGCCCGGCGCCGGCCCGCGCCCGGACGCGCTAGGCCGGGTAGACGGTGTGCGCCTCGTCGATGCCCGTGAGGCAGCGGTCGAGGTAGCGCCGGGCCTCCCAGCGGGCCATGGGCAGGTTGATGTCGAGGTAGTTGCCGCAGTCGCGGGGCGCCGCGCCGGGCACGGGACCGTCGTAGGAGGCGGCCCAGGTGAAGAGCCGCGTGAGAACGTCCAGGACGTCGGCGGGCCCCAGCTCCCCCGCCGCCACGAGGTAGAAGCCCGTGCGGCAGCCCATGGGGCCGAAGTACACCGTACGCGGGCCCCACTCGGGGTCGTTGCGCAGGAACGTGGCGCCCAGGTGCTCCAGGCAGTGCACGGCGGCGGTGTCCATGACGGGCTCGTCGTTGGGCGAGGTCATGCGGATATCGAAGGTGGTGACGGGCTCGCTGCCCACCGTGTCGCGGCGCGACACGTAGACGCCGGGCTCCAGGTCGATGTGGTTCACGGTGAAGCTGGCGATCTTCTCCATGGGGGCTCCTCTCGAACGGGCGGTCCACCCGAGTCTGTCACAGCCGCGCACCCGTTGTGAGAAGGGCCCGTGAAGTCCGGGCGACACGCGGCGCGACGGGGCCAGGGGACGGCGCATGGCGGGTACGTTCCGGGAGAGCCGAGGGAGAAGGAGGAGCGCCTTGCAGCACGGTCCCATGAACCACGCAAACCACGACGAGCGGCCCCCGAGGGAGGCGGCGCCCCGGCGGCCGGCCGCCCCGGCGGCGGACGGCGGCAGAGGGCAGGGGCTCTTCAGCGACCTGTCCGTGCCCCAGGTCGCTGCCGGCGCCCTGGCGGCCGTGACGTCCATGCTGCTCTCCAACCAGATCGGCATCGCGGGCTCGGTGATCGGCGTGGCCGTGGGTTCCGTGGTGTCCACGGTGGCTAGCTCCCTGTACAAGCGCGCCATCGCCCGCGGCGCCGACCGCATCAAGGAGAAGATCGTGGTGCCCGGCGAGGAGCCCCAGGTCGGCGGCGGGGCCGGGGCGGCGGGCATGGCGGCCGGGCAGGTGCCCGGGGCGGCGGGCGACGCCGGGGACGAGTCCGGCACCGTCACGCCGGACGGCACGCGCATCGCCCCCGAGGGCCTGCGCGAGCGCGCCCGCGCGCGGCACGACCGCACGGTGCAGAAGCGCGTCACCATGGGCGTGCTGGCCGTGGCCGTGGTCGCCGCCATCGTGGGCGTGTGGCTCTCGGCGGGCTTCGTGACCCTGGCCACGGCCGGCCAGGGGCTGGGCGAGAAGGTCTCGATCGTCCGCACGTCCCGCAGCGACGCCGCGGACGCCGACAAGGGCGCCGACGACGCCCCCGGCGACAAGGGCGCGGCGGGCGACGGCTCCCCGTCCACGGGCACGGGCTCCGGGACGGGCACAGGCTCCCCGACGGACGCGAACGGAGCCGCGACCACCGACGGCACGTCCGGCTCCACAGGCTCCGGGAGCGGGGGTGCCTCCGACGGCACGGGCCCCGGGACCGCCACGGGCGGCGGCGGCAACACCGGCAGCGGGACCGGCGCCGACGGCACCTCGGGCTCGACCGGCGGCGGCACCGGCACGGACGCCTCGGGGAGCGGAACGGGGACGGGCGGCACGTCCGGCTCCACAGGCTCCGGCACCGGCACGGGCTCCGGTGCGGGGACCTCGGGCGGCGGCTCCGGCTCCGGTGGCGGCGCGTCGGCCCAGTCGGACGGCGCCTCCCAGGGCGCGCCCGCGGCGAGCGCCTCCTAGCCCCCCCCCGCGGCGGGCGCCGGGACTTCGCCCCGGTCGGGCACCTCTGTCCCACGGCGCCGTGGGACAGAGGTGCCCGACCGTTGGGACAAAAGTGTCCGGGTGATGGGACAGGGCCTCGGTGGGGCGGAGCTGAAGTCCCTGTTTTTCATATCGACTTCAACTGGTATGCTGAAACGGCATTGAAAGACATCCCCGGAATCGAGGCACCATGGACAAGCCCCGTATTACCGTCGTGATTCCCGCCCACAACGCCGGAGAGACCCTCGCCGGCTCCATCCAGAGCGCGCTCTCCCAGACCGGCGTCGCCGTGCAGGTGGTCGTCGTCGACGACGCCTCCGACGACGCCACGGGCCTCGTGTGCCTGCTCTTCTCCTTCGACCCCCGGGTGACGGTCGTCACGCTCGAGGGGCGCCGCGGGTCCGTGGCCGCGCGTGCCGCGGGCCTCGCCGAGGCCGCCTCCCCCTGGGCCTGTTTCCTCGACGCCGACCGCCGGCTCGAGCGGGACGCCTGCCTCATGGCCCTCCGCTGCGCCGACCGTACCGGCGCCCCCCTCGTGGTGCCCTCGTCGCTCCTCTCGCCAGAGACCGCGGGTGCGTCCGACCCCTGCTCGCGGCTCTTCGACGACCCGTGCCAGCCCCTGGAGCTCAACGGCGTCTTCTGCGAGACGGGCCTCGCCCGCCGCTCCTTCGACGGCCTGCCGACCACGGGCCCCTGCCGGGCCGGCGGCACGCTCGCGCTCTTCTCCATGGCGCTCGAGGCGCCCGCCATGGCGTCGCTCGACACCCCTCCCGTGGCCCCGCCCGAGGCCGGGTGCCCCTGGGACGCCGCCATGGACGTCCGGGCCTTCACCGAGCTCTGCACCGCCGCCGAGGCCCTGCGGGCGGCCGGACGGGTCATCTCCCGCCACGACGCCTGGGACGAGCGGAGACGCACGTACCGCGCCCTCTCGCTTCGCCTCACGAGACCCCTGCTCGACGGGTTCCCCGCCAACGTGGAGCCCCGCGCCCGTGCCGCGGCCTTCGACGCGCTCTGCTCGGCCTTCCCCGTGGCCGAGGCCGTAGATGCCGTGGGGGCCTGGTGCGCCGACTCGCTCGCGGCCGTCCTCGACGCCGTGCAGGGCTCATCCTCCCTCGAGCCGCGGCCCGCGGAGCCCCTGGGCGCCCTGGCGGTGCTGATCGGCCCCGGCGACGAGCCCGCCTCGGAGGGGCCGGCCATGGAGCTGGCCCTCGCCAACTCGACCGTGAGGGCCGTCCCCCTGGCCGACCGCGATCGGGCCGCCGTGGCACCCACGCTCGAGCTCCCGCACTGGCAGCCCGGCGAGTCGTACCTCCCGCGCGCACGGCGCCTCCTCACCGTCCTCAACGAGCACGACGCCGACGCCGTGGCCTGCACGCTCTGCTGCGACCCGGCGCTTCCCCTCGACCTCATGGTCGCCCGCCTGTCCGGACGCCCCGTGCTCGTGCGCGTCCCCGCCTCGCTGGCGTGGGCGCTCGGCGAGACGGGCCGTGTGCACGACCTCGTGGCCGTCGCCCAAGCCGCCACGGTGCTCGCGCCCCCAAGGGCCGTCGACGCCCCCTTCTGGCGCGCCGCGACCGGCGGTGCCGTGATGCCCCGCCAGGGGTCCGAGACCTGCGACTCGTGGCTCGCGCGACTCCTCGACGCCCTCGAGCAGGGCGCGCCCCGCGACGCCGCACCGGCGGTGGAGGGACCGCTGCTGCCGCTCTTCGACCCGCGCCTCAACGACGACTCCTCCATGGGGCCCCGTGCCTCCGACGCCGACGAGGTGGCGCGCCTGCGCGAGCAGGTGAGCATCCTCCAGGCGCGCCTGGCCTCCGCCCAGGGGGAGGCCCGCGCGCTCCGCAGGCAGCTCGTGGCCTCCGGCTGCCTACCCTGGAACCCGGCCGCCGAGGAGTGACCCATGGGGCTCCCCGGCCCGGCGCACCGGGTTTTGGGTCCCCTGGGCCGCCGAGGTGGCGGCTCCCCCTCCCCGCTGGGGTACGATAGGGCCGGCGTCCCGCACCCGCACCCCAAACACACCCAGCGAGGAGGCTCTCCCATGGAACCCGACGTCTCCGTGGTCATCCGTGCCCACAACGCCGAGCGCACGCTCCGCCGCGCCGTCAAGGCGGCCCTCGACCAGGCCCCGTCCACCGTCGAGGTGGTGGTGGTCGACGACGCCTCCACCGACGGCACCGCCCGCGTGGCGGCCGAGGCCGCCATCGAGGACCCGTCCGTCCGCGTGGTGAGCCACGCGGACACCCTCGGCCGCCTCGAGTCGTACCGCTCGGGCCAGCGCGCGTCCCGCGGCCGGTGGATCGTCTTCACCGACGCTGGCGACCGCCTGGAGCCGCGCTCGCTCGCCTCCCTCGTGGAGGCCGCCGATGAGGCCCAGGCCCAGGTGGTGGTCCCTTCCGTCGAGTACGTCGCCGGCCGCGCGCCGGCGCCCGTGCCCGCAGACGTCCCCACCGTGGCCGACGCCCTCTCCCGCACCGGCGACACCGGCGACCTCTCCGCCGCCCGCGTGACCCCGGACGACGTCTTCGACGACCGCACCACCGGCTCCGTGGCCCGCGTGGTCTCCCCGCTCATGCAGACCCTCGAGGGCCGCGACGTGGTGGACGCCATGTTCGTGACGCGCCAGGTGCCCGTGCAGATCCGCGGCCGGCTCTTCTCAGCGGAGCTCGTGCGCCGCGCCTTCGCGGAGATCGGCATCGGCGCCGTGGCCAGCCGTGACGAGGCCGTGCTGAGCTTCCTCGCGGCCACCCTCTGCCCCCGCCTCACCGTGCGCCCCGACCTCCGCTCGGTCACCATCTGCACCGACGACGGGGGCGGCACGCTCTCGCTCGAGGAATTCCGCCAGGTGTGCGCCAACCGCGCCACGGCCGAGGTCGTGGTGGAGTACCTCAACCGCACCGAGCGCTGGGAGCGCTACTACGACGACTGGGAGGGCATGGCCCTCATGCTCGCCGGCGAGGCCGTGGCGTGCTTCCCCGACCGCGTGGGCGTGGAGGACTGGCCCGCGGCGGCCGACGCCCTCCTCGAGAGCTGGGGCGCGCCCTACGTGTGCGGCGCCGTGGCCGGCGGCGACGCCGACGTGGCGGCCTACGCCGTGGCGCTGGCCTCCGCCCAAGGCCTCGCCCTCGAGGGGGGCCGCGTGCACCGACCGGCGTTCCTGCTCCACGCGGGGGACGACGTGGCCCGCGCCAAGCATGTCATCGACGCCCTGGGCGCCAGGCGCTCCTCCCCCACCGTGCTGAGCGACGCCGCCGGTCCGCTCCCCTCGGGCCTCTCGGGCAACGCGGCGCTCCCGCCCCAGGACCGCGTGCTCGACCGCGCCCGAGCGCTCGAGAAGGCCCTCGCCGACGCAGAGGCCGACGCCCTCGTGATGCTCGCCGGCGACGAGCGCTGCGCCTACGACGCCCTCGTGGCCCGCGCCGCCGGCCTGCCCGTGGCCGTGGTGGCCTCCGAGCCCCTTGAGGGCACGGCCGCCTACCGGCGCTGCGCCGCGCAGGTGGCCCTCGCCACCTGCGTCGTGCCGGCCGACAACGTGGACGGCGAGCTGTGGTCCATTGGCAGCGTGCGCGTGACCCGGGAGAACGGGCTCGTCTCAGCGCTCTCCCTGGGCACGCCCACCCGGCGCGACCTCGACTCCCGCGTGCTGGCCATCCGCCTGGTGAGGAGCGCCCGGACCTTCGAGGAGACCTGCGACCGCCTCAAGGAGGCCTGCGCCGTGGCCATCGACGGCCACGACCGCCTGGAGACCGAGAACGCCGGCCTGCGCGACCGTGTGGCCGACCTCGAGCGGCGCCTCGAGGAGGCCTGCGCCGAGAACGACGAGCTCCACGACGCGCTCGACCGCAGCTCGCAGCGGGGCTTCCGCGGCGGCATCTTCCACCGCGGGGCCAAGGGGTAGCCGGGGCGCCGCGGGGGGGCGGCCCCGGCCGTCGCCACGCCCCTCGCCCGCATCCGCCGCACCCGGCCCTCAGAGCAGCGCGAGCACCGCCCGCTTGACCTCGAGGGCGGCCTCTGTGAGCACGAACCCCGCGCGATCGGCCCGGGGACAGTCCACGTCCACCTCGCCCGCGACGGAGGAGGGCACGCCGGCCGCGGGGTCGCCCCGGAGCACGAGGATGCGGTCGGCCAGGGCCACGGCCTCGTCGACGTCGTGGGTGACGAGCAGCACCGTGAGCCCGACGGCGTCCACGAGGTCGAGGAGCCATGCGCGCATGTCCTGCCGCGTGAGGGCGTCCAGCGCGCTGAAGGGCTCGTCCATGAGGACCACGGGGTCGTCCATGAGGCAGGTGCGCAGGAGCGCGGCCCGCTGGCGCATGCCGCCGGAGAGCTGGTCCGGGTAGAGACCCTGGCTGCCCTCGAGGCCAAACCGGGCGAACCTCCCCGACGCCCGGGTGCGGGCCTCGGCCTTGGGCACGCCCTTGAGCAGGAGCGGCAGGGCGGTGTTGTCGAGCACGGTGCGCTCGGGCAGGAGCAGGTCCTTCTGCAGCATGTAGGCCACGGAGCCGGGGTGCCCGGTGACGTCCTCCCCCTCCAGGAGCACGGTGCCGGCGTCGGGCACCGAGAGCCCGGCCAGCGCGTGGAACAGCGTCGACTTGCCGGAGCCGGAACGGCCCACGAGGCACACGAGCTGGCCGGCGCCCACGGAGAGCGAGACGTCGTCCAGCACCCCCATGCCCTCCCAGGAGACCGTGAGGCCGCGCGCCTCGAGGACCGGCGCCACGTCACTCACCGCCGGGCAGGTAGTCGTTCGTGAAGCCGCCCTCGGGGTCCAGCCTCTCCGCCGTAAGGCCCTGGTCGTTCATCCACGTGTAGAACGAGGCCCAGCGCTCCGGGTCGATGTAGCCCCAGCGGGGGGCGTCGGCCACGTACTTGTCGGCAAGGTACTCCTGGGAGGCGCGGGCGAGCTCGGGGTCCACCTCGGGGGCGGCCTCCACGAGGATGTCGGCGGCCTCGTCCACGTGCTCGGAGGCGTAGAGGTAACCCCTGGCCGTGGCATCGAGGAACCTCCGCACGGTGTCCGGCTGCTCGGCGAGGAAGGTGTCGTTGGCGACGATGACCGGCGTGTAGTAGTCGAACCGCGGGTCGATGTCGCGGAAGGCGAAGTAGTCCACGGGGTAGTCCTGGACCTTGGCGTTCTGCCCGGCCCAGGCCTCGAAGCACCAGATGGCGTCGAACTGGTCGGCCCTGAGGCCGGTGACCTCGTCGGTGGAGTTGGCGGGCACGAGCTCCACCTGGGACCAGTCGCCGCCGTCCGTCTCCACCACGCTCCTCACGATGGCCTTCTCCACGTCCTGGTCCCACGTGCCGTAGCGCCTACCCGCCAGGGCCGCCGGCCGCGTGACGCCGTCGCCCTTGCGGGAGATGATGCCGCTCGTGTTGTGCTGCACCACGGCCGCGACCGCGGTCACCGGCAGCGGGTCGTCGCTGCCCAGGTAGTTGGCCATGACGTCCTGGTAGCCCATGCCCAGCTGGGCGCGTCCGGAGCCCACGAGGGCGTCGGCGCCGTCCTCGGGCGGCTGCACGACCTCCAGCTCGATGCCCTGCTCCCTGTACCAGCCCTTCTCCATGGCCACGTAGATGCCGGTGTGGTTGGTGTTGGGGGTGTAGTCGAGCACGAAGGTGAGTTTCTCGGGGTCCTCGGGGGTGCCGGAGCCGGAAGTGCCACCCGTACCGGCGCACGCGGCCAGGGCGCAGGCGGCGGGGGCGAGGAGGGCGGTCTCGATCAGGGTTCGACGGGGGATGCCGGTCATGGCTGGGGGTTCCTTCCGTGGCGGCGCCAGGGCATGGCCAGGCGCGCGAGCGCGTCGACGGCCGCCATGAGCGCGAGGGACAGGGCTGAGATGATCGCGATGACCGCGAACATCTGGTCGTAGGAGTAGGACTTGCGCACGCGCGTCATGTAGACGCCCAGGCCGTCGAAGCCGCCGAGCCACTCGGCCACCACGGCGCCCACCACGGCGTAGGTAACGCTGATGCGCAGGCCGCCGAAGAACGACCCCATGGCCGCCGGCAGCTTGGCGTAGCGGAACACCTGGAGGCGCGAGGCGCCCATGGTGCGGAGCAGGTCGCAGGCGTCGGGGTCGGCCGAGGCGAAGCCCTCGGCCAGGGCCACGGTCACCGGGAAGAACGTGGTGAGGGCCACGAGCAGCACCTTGGGCAGCATGCCGTAGCCCAGCCAGAGCACGAGGAGCGGCGCGATGGCCACGGTGGGGATGGTCTGGCTCACGGTGACCAGGGGCCGGAGGGCGCGCCTGAGGGGGCCGAAGCGCTCCATGGCGCAGGCGATGAGGAAGCCCGCGGCCACGCCCAGGGCGAGGCCGGCGAGGGCCTCGGCCATGGTCACGAGCGCGTGGGAGGCGAGCAGCGGCGCGTCGTCCACAAGGGCGCGGGCGACGTCCACAGGCCCGGGCAGCAGGAACGACGGCACGACGCCCAGCGACACCACGGCCTGCCAGGCGACGAGCAGCACGGCCACGGCCATCGTGGGCGCCACCCAGCGGCGGCGCGGGCGGGCGGTGGCGTGGGCGGGCGCGGGCCTCTCGGCACGGGCGGGGGCGGCGGCCCGACGGGCGGGGGAATCAGGCATGGTCGGCGTCGAAGCGCGCGTTGATGCCGGCGTACTTGCCCACCTTGCGCTCCGTGGTGAGCATGGGCTCCTCGGCGCGGACGTCGATCTTGGCGTAGGTCATGACCTTGCCGGCGCCGGCCTTGACGGCGATCTCCTGGCAGGCCTTCAGGATGTCCATGCAGAGGTCGTAGTCGCCCTCGACGGTGGACTCGAACGGCCCCACGAACAGGCTCACGGGCTGGGCCCTGAGGTAGTCGATGACCTCGTCGACGATGCGCACCACCTCGTCGTCGGAGACGGCGTCCATGGGAAGGACCTGGATGGCTACGGCACACTGCATACGCGCTCCTCTCCGGCGGGGAGAAAAAGGGCCCCGCCTCGACCGGGACCCTCGTGTCACGAGCGCTGTGGTCCCTACGCTGGCATTACCCAGATCAGGTTGCGGGTCAGGGCCGCGATGGGCCCAATCTCAGCCGGCGTGCGCCAGCCCCCCGTTCGGTTGGAGTATAGCCCAGCCGGCCGGCCGTGGGGGCGCTATCCTAGGGACATCACGACCCCGAGGAGGACCCATGGCCGCAGACCCGCTCGCTGACGTCCTGGACACCGCCCCGCTCGCCGCCGCGCCAGCGGGCACCGACCCCGGCCGTGGGGGCGCCGCCCGCGTGACGGCCGCCGCTGACGCCGTGGAGGGGGCGGTGATCGGGCTGCGCCGCTGGTTCCACGCGCACCCGGAGGCCTCCCTGGAGGAGACCGGCACCGCCGCGGCCGTCGCGGCCCAGCTCGCGGCCCTGGGCGTGGAGCACGCCATGCCGCTCCCCAACGCCGTGGTGGCCACGGTGCGGGGCACGGCGCCCGGCGCCTACGGGCAGGACGGCACGGCCCGCAGACGCGTGCTGCTCCGGGCCGACATCGACGCACTGCCCGTGGCCGAGGACACCGGGCTGCCGTTCTCCTCGCTCTCCCCCGGCCTCATGCATGCCTGCGGCCACGACTGCCACGCCGCCATGCTCCTGGGCGCCGCCACCGTGCTCCAGGCCAACCGCGACCTCCTCGCCGGGGAGGTGCGTCTGGTGTTCCAGCCCGCCGAGGAGTGCTCCCAGGGAGCCCGCATGCTGGTGGAGGCCGGCGTGTGCGACGGCGTTGACGCGGCGTGGGGCTGCCACATCTGGAGCGAGCTACCGAGCGGCACGGTCTCGGTGGAGCCCGGGGCCCGCATGGCAAACGCCGACTGGTGGCGCGTGGAGGTCACCGGCACCTCGGCCCACGGCGCGCTCCCCCACCGCGGGGCCGACGCCGTGGTGGCCGGCGCCGCCATCGTTGAGCAGCTGCAGACCGTGGTGAGCCGGCAGGTGTCGCCGTTCGAGCCCGTGGTGGTCACCGTGGGGCAGTTCCACGGCGGCACGGCCCGGAACGTCATCGCCGGGAGCGCCTGGCTCGAGGGCACGGTGCGTACGTTCGACCCCGAGGTCCACGCGCGGGTGCCTCTGCTCATGAAGCGCATCGTGGAGGACACGGCCGAGGCCTTCGGGTGCTCGGCCCGCGTGACCGACTACACCCTGGGAAGCTGGGCCGTGGTGAACGACCCGGCGGTGACCGAGGTGGCCCGGCGGGCGGCCCGGGAGATGCTGGGCGAGGAGGCATTGGTCTCGTACCGCGGGTCCATGCCCGGCGAGGACTTCTCGGAGTACCTGTTCGAGGTGCCCGGGTGCTTCGTGTTCCTGGGCTGCTCCACCACGGGGACCGACCACTGCTGGCCGCAGCACTCCTGCCACTACAACCCCGACGAGAGGGTGCTGGCGGACGGCGTGAGGCTGGCGGCGCAGTTCGCGGTGGACTTCCTGGCGGGGTGACGGCCGCCGGCGGCGGGGCGTGGCTGTCAGGTGCCCGCGCGCATGCCGGGCGGGGGCGTCACGGGCGGCCCTGCGGGCTCGACGGCCCTCCACAGGCGGCCCCGGGGGCTCGGTCACCCTTCAAGCGCCCCCCTACGACGGCCCCTTGCGACAAGGGCCCGATGCAGGGCACACACCAGCGCGCTGTCGGACCAAAGACCAGCTGGAGGGGGACTTCTCGCACGCAAAAGGGCGTTGAAGGGTGAGGCGGCACCCTTCAACGGGGTGTCGGGGCAAGTCCCCCGCACAGGGTGCCCCTATAGGGGGATGATGCCCTTGGGGCGCTCCTCTGGGGCGCCCTCCTGCAGGGCAGGACAGACCGACGAGGCCGCCGTGGCCCGCCACGCGTCAAGTTGGGACAAAAGTGCCCGACCATTGGGACAAAAGTGTCCGGGTGGTGGGACGGCTACTCCTTCTCCTCGCCACTGAGCAGCCTGTCCACCATGACCTTGTTGGCGGCCAGCTCCACGGCGTCGTCCAGGGGGTCCAGCGAGCCGTCGCCGCAGCGCCTGTCCAAGGCGCGGGACAGCAGCCAGTCGGCCACGCCGGGGTTCTTGGGCAGCAGCGGGCCGTGGACGTAGGTGCCCAGCACGTTCCGGTAGAGGCAGCCCTCCTTCCCCGACTCGCCGTCGTTGCCGTGACCGAAGACCACGCGGCCCAGGGGCTCCACGCCCTCGCCGAGGGTCGTGCGGCCGCCGTGGTTCTCGTAGCCCACCACGGGCTGGGGCGACACGGGGCTCTCCACCGCCACGTTGCCGATGAGGCGCGGGGCGCCGCGGCGGGTCTCCATGTCGACGAGGCCCAGGCCCTCGAGCACGTCGTCGCCCATGGCGTAGGAGTGGCCCAGCAGCTGGTAGCCGCCACAGACGGCCAGGAGCACGCCGCCGTCCTCCACGAAGGACGAGAGCTCGGCCCTGCGCTCCAGGAGGTGCTCGCACACGATGGCCTGCTCGCGGTCGGAGCCGCCGCCGATGAAGACGATGTCGGCGTCGGCGAACGTGGGGGTGTCGGAGATGGCCACCTCGGCCACACAGGCCCCGAGGCCGCGCCACTCCAGGCGCTTGGTCAGCGTGATGATGTTGCCGCCGTCGCCGTAGAGGTTGAGCAGCTCCGGGTACAGGTGGACGATGTTCAGCGACCTAACCACGGCGCTCACCGATCCTCTCGAGCTCGGCCTTGGCGGGCCAGAGGGCCGAGTAGTTGGTGAGCACGTACAGGGGTCGGCCCTCAGGGAGGTCGCCGAGGGCGGCGAGGGCGTCGGCCACGGTCAGGGCGATGGGCGCCGGCAGCCCGGCGTACTTCATGCGCACCTGGAGGTCGTTGGCGCGGTGGCCGCCGACCACGAGGGAGAGCGCCTCCTCCGCGCCCAGGCGCTCGAAGTCCACGTCCCAGATCCAGGAGATGTCCTTGCCGTCGTTGTAGTCGTCGTTGACGACGAAGAACGCGGCCTTGGGCCGGGGGTCGGCGAGCATGAGGGAGATGTTCTGGTTGAAGCCCGTGGGGTTCTTGGCGAGGTTGAGCACCACCTCGCGGCCGTCCACGGAGAAGTGCTGCAGGCGGCCGTTCTCGGGGCGGTAGCCGTCGAGGGCCCGCTGGAACGTGGCCGGGTCAACGCCGCAAAGCACGGCGCCGGCCAGGGCCGCCAGCAGGTTGTAGACCATGTACACGCCGCCGAAGCCCGCGTGCACGCGCACGGAGCCGTCGATGCCCCTGCCGGAGACGTCGAAGGCCACCCCCTCGCGGCCCACCTCTACGCCGGTGGCCCGCCAGGCGAGCTCCGGCCGGGAGAAGTCGCCGTTGGGGCAGGCGAAGTCGCCCAGCTGGGCGTAGTGCCGGTAGGCGTAGTCGAGCTCGGCGCCGCACACCTGGCAGAACCGGGCCTCGGGCACACGGTCGGTGGGAAGCCCCAGGACCTCGTCGATGCCGAAGAACAGGCAGGGGTTGGAGCCGTGGAGCCGTTCGGCCACGCCCGCGCAGAGCGGGTCGTCGCCGCAGGCCACGAGCGTCGTGCCGGGGGACGACGCCAGCGCACGGGCGATGGAGTCCTGCACGCGGTCGATCTCGCCCGCGCGGTCGAGCTGGTCGCGGAAGAGGTTGAGCAGCACGAGGTAGCGCGGCTTGAGCGCCGGCAGGATGCGCACGCAGGAGAGCTCGTCGGCCTCCATGACGGCCCAGTCGGCACCCCTTCCGGGCAGCAGCGCGGCCGTGACGCCGGGTTCCATGTTGGCGCCGGCGCGGTTGCAGAGCACCGTGGCGCCGGACTCCTCCACGGCGGCGGCGAGCACGTTGTTGGTGGTGGTCTTGCCGTTGGTGCCGCAGACCACGATGGCGCCGTCCGAGAGCTTGGCGGAGAGCTCCGAGAGCAGGTTGGGGTCGATGGCCAGGCCCACGCGGCCCGGCAGCTGGGAGGCGCTCCGGTGCAGCACGGAGCGCAGGCCCCAGGCGGTGGCGCGGCCGGCCGCCCGGGCGACGGAGGAGCGCAGGGTCATGGCCCTAGTCCCTCTCCTGGGCCTCGGCGGCCTCGAGCTCGCCGGGGGCGATGACGTCCTCGATGCGCAGGTTCACGCCGGAGACCTCGAGCCCCGTCATGGACGAGAGCTCGCGGATGACGGCCTTCTTGACGTCCTCGAACACCTGCGGGGCGTAGGCGCCGTACTCCATGAGGATGGAGATGTTCACACGCACCGAGTTGTCCTGCATGACCTCCACGGAGACGCCCTTGGTGGGGTCCGTGCCGGTGAAGGTCTCCTGCACGCGCTTGAAGAAGCCGCCCTTCATGCCGCAGACGCCCGGGACGTCGCGGCAGGCGATGGCCACGATCTTCTCGATGACGCCGTTGGAGAAGGTGAGGGAGTCCTCGGAGTCCACGTCCTCCACGAGGTCGTCGTCCGCGTCGGTCTCGGCCAGGGGGGCCACCTCGACGCGCATGATCGAGGAGTCCGCGGGGGCCGGCGCGGCAGTGCGGGCGTCGGTCCCGGCAGCGTCGGTGGGTACCTGGCTCTTCTTGGTTGCCATGATCTAGCTCCTTGTCTCTGCCGGGGACGGGTCAGCGGGGGTCGTTGCCGGGTCCGAGCAGGCGCTTGACGCCGTTCACGATGCGGGGGTCGCCGTCGAGCCACTGCCCGAAGGCCACGCCGCACACCACGAAGACGGCCACGAGCAGCGCCTGGAAGAACCCGATCCAGAAGATGAGCAGGGCGCAGACGAAGCCCAGGACGCCGAAGAGCACCGCGTTGCGGTGCCCGGGGAACGCTCCGTCCACCCAGGTGGCGGCGGCGTCGCGGGCGGCCGCGGCGCGGCGGCGCGCCTCGGCGCCGGAGGCGCGCGGATCGGACGTGGGGGCGTCCCTGACGTCGACGTCGACGCCGTCGACCTCCACGGTGACGCGCGGGGCGGCGTTCTTGTCAGCCATCGGTCTCGACCCCCTTCCGGGACCCGGAGGGCTCCACCCTCACGGACACGGCGGACGGGGCGTCGTCGTCGGCCGCCGAGGGCTGCACGGGCGCGCCGTGGCCCTTCATGGGCACGGCCACGCCGAAGTCCTGCGGGCGTTCGGGGGCGGCGCCGGACGCGTGGCGTGCGGCGCGGTCGGCCTCGTGGACGGCGGTGGGAACGTAGGCGCCGTCGGCGCCGCGGGCGTCGTGCACATCCCGGCCCGGCGTGATGTCGGAGGTCTGGCGGGGCTCCAGGAACCGCAGCGTGATGTCGCCCAGGCGGTCGCCCACGAGCACCTCGAGCCCCTGGCGCAGGCGCCCCTGCAGGCTCTCGGCCTCGGCACGCACGTCCAGGGAGCGGTAGGGCTCCACCCACACAGCGACGTCCACGGTGTCGTGACGCACGTCGACGACGACCTTGGCGGCCACGCAGGTGCCGTCGGCCTCCACGAGATAGGTGGCCTGGCTCGCCACGGCGGAGCGGGCGATGGAGACGCGGCCGCCGTCGCCGTCCAAGACCTCGATGTCGGAGGGGCGCTTGGAGCGCACGGCCACCACGACGGCGCACACGAAGCCGACGGCGCAGACCAGCGCGAAGAGCTCGACGAGGAAGAGGTACCAGTCGAGCGAGATGAGGCCCGCGGCCTCGACGGTCCAGGGACCGACCCACGGCAGGAGCAGCGCCGCCAGGGCGAGCGTCCCGCAGACGGCGAACACGACCAGGCAGAACCGTTTGAATCCGTTCATCGCGCCCTCCTCGACGGGTGCAGGAAGGCCCCGACGGCCGCGGGCCGCCGGGGCCGGTGCGGGACCGGCCGCGCTACTCCTCGTCGAGGGCGGCGACGATCTCGTCGGTCATCTCCATGGTGTTGTAGACGTTCTGCACGTCCTCCAGCTCGTCGAGGCGGTCGACGAGGCGCTGGACCTTCTTGGCGTCGGCCACGGTCACCTGGGTGGGGGTGGTGGGCACCATGGTGAGCTCGGAGCCCTTGACCTCGATGCCCTGGGCCTCGAGGGCCTTCTGGACGTCCTGCATCTTGTCGTAGGCGGTCCAGACGATCCACTGCTCGCCGGCGTCCTCGTAGTCGTCGCCGCCGGCCTCGGCCACGGCCATCATGAACTCGTCCTCGTCCACCGCGTTCTCGCGGTCGGCGACCTTCTTCTCCTCGCTCTTGATGACCTTGTCCACGGCGATGGAGCCCTTGCGCTCGAACTGGAAGGCCACGGAGCCGGAGGTGCCCAGGTTGCCGCCGGCGTGGGAGAAGGCGGAGCGGACGTCGGCCGCGGTGCGGTTGCGGTTGTCGGTGAGGCACTCCACGTAGACGGCGACGCCGGCGGGGCCGTAACCCTCGTAGGTCACGTTCTCGTAGACGGCGGCGTCGGCGCCGGCGCCGAAGGCCTTGTCGATGGCGGCCTTGATCTTGGCGTTGGGCATGGAGACCATGCGGGCGCGGGCGACGGCGGCGGCGAGCGACGCGTTGTTGTCCGGGTTGGGGTCGCCACCGAGCTTGGCGGCAACGGTGATGTTGCGCGAGAGCTTGGAGAAGAGCGCCGAGCGCTTGGCGTCGATGGCGGCCTTCTTGTGCTTGGTGGTGGCCCACTTAGAGTGTCCGGACATGCAAACTCCTTCTCGACGGGCGCACCGCTGCGCCACATGATCGAACGTCCGCGTCCCGCCGGCACGACGGTGACGCATAACCTTACGAAGGATACCACGGGCCCGCGCAGCCTAACCGCCGTGCACTCCCCCATCACATGGGGACCCTGCCCCGGGCGGCCCTAGCGGAGGCCGTAGCGCGTCACGGTGCGGCGGATGGCGCGCCCCCACGGCACCCACACGGCCAGGAGGAAGGCCACGGTGGACAGGCCGTGGACCACGTCGAACGGGATGCTGGCCGCCCAGCAGCCGAGGAGCGACGCCGCGGTGAGCGGTCGCACGAACCCCACGGCGGTGTAGGCGTCGAGGACCGCCCCGTAGGCCATGCACGAGAGGAACCCGTAGGCGCAGAGCGCCCCCCGGCGGGCGAGGAGCCCGCGGTCCGCCAGGGCGCCGGCGACGTAGCCCATGAGGCCCCAGGCGTACATCTGCCAGGGGGTCCACATGCCCTGGCCAAAGAAGAGGTTGGAGGCCAGGGCGGCGAGCGCCCCGCAGAGGAACCCCGGGCGCCGCCCCAGGCACGCCCCGCAGAGGATTACGACGGCGGAGACGGGCTTCACGTCGGGCACGGCGGCGAGGAGGATGCGGCCCGCCGTGGCGGCGGCCGCGAGCGTGACCGCGGGCAGGAGCTGGCGGAGCGCCGGCACCGAGCGCTCCCAGCCGGCAAGCACCAGGCCCACCGACGCGGCGGCCACCGCCAGGGCGGGAACGGCCCACGCCCCGCCGGCGAGCACGGCGGCCACGAGCACCGCCGGGGGCGCCGCGAGGCAGGCGGCCTCCAGGGCGCGCCCCCGGGCACGGCGGGCGCCCGCGGGGCCTCCCGGCGCCGCGCCCTCGCCGTCCATGACCATGGCGACCCCCTTCCCTGGGTACAGACCGTCGGAGCCCATCGGGGCCCCGCCCCATGAAACCACACCGAGTCCTAAGGCATGTCCATGGCAACGTCGCTCTTCTCATTGGCCGTCATCTGCCTCGTGGCGTTCGTCGGCCCCTTCCTGGCCGACCTCGTCCCCGGAAGGTGGCTGCAGGCGAGCGCGTTCATCCTCATCCTGGGCGCGCTCCTCGGCCCCCACGGGGCGCACCTCATCGACCCCGCGGCGCCGGGGCTGCCGCTCCTGCGCCAGCTGGGCCTCGCGTTCCTGTTCCTCATCGGCGGCTACGGCCTCGCCCCCGAGGAGGTGCTCGGCACCACCGGGCGCCATGCGGCCCTCTCCTGGCTGGCGAGCCTCGCCCTCGGCCTGCTCGTGGCCTGGGCGCTGCCGTTCGACTTCTCCTGGAGGGCCCTCGTGGCGTTCGCCATCTCGCTCACGTCCACGGCCTTCTCCAAGGTGGAGGGCATCCTCAAGGAGCGCCGCGCCCTCGACACCCCCATGGGCCGCATCGTGGAGTCCTACGGCGCCACCGGCGAGCTGCTGCCCGTCATGGCCGTGGCCCTGCTCCTGGAGGAGCGCTCCCCCCTCGTGGAGCTGGGCATCATCGGGCTCTTCGTGGTGCTGGCGCTGGTCAGCGCCCGGCTCGCGCGCCACGAGGAGGAGCGCCGCACGCGCCTGGACTCCTTCGTGCGCGACGGCAGCGGCTCCGGTCAGATGATGCTGCGCCTCGTGATCTGCGTGCTCGTGGGGTTCGTGGCCCTGGGCGTCATCCTCGGCGCCGACATGATCGTGGCCGGCTTTGCCGCCGGCTTCATCCTGCGGCAGCTCGTGGGCGAGGGCGACACGACCGTGATGCCCATGGTCCAGGCCGTGGTCAACGGATTCTTCATCCCGGTCTGCTTCGTGATGTCGGGCGCCTCCATCGACATCTTCGAGGGCGGCTCGGAGCCCCTCGTGATCCTGGGCTTCATCTGCCTGCTCATCCTCGTGCGCGGCGTGCCCTGCCTCGTGTCGCTCTCGCTGGCGCCCGAGACGCGGTCCATGGCGCCGCTGCGCCGCGTCAACGTGGCCGTCTACTCCTGCACCGCCATGTCCACCGTCGTGGCCATGACGTCGGTGGCCGTGGAGGCCGGCGACATGACGCACCACATGGCCAACGTGCTCGTGTTCGCCGCCGCCCTCACCACGGTGGCCGTGCCCGTCGTGACGCGCCTCATCGGCCGGGTGGACGGCGAGGCGGCCGTGGAGGGAAAGGCCGCGAGCGCCACGAACGACACGGAGGCGTGACCGGCCCCGTAAGGCGCCCGTCAGGAGAAGAAGACCGACTCGGCGAAGAACTCCGATGCCGGGGCCGTGCCGGTCAGGGCGCCGTCGAAGACCATGGACACCGTGGTGCAGCAATCGCGGGCATAGGCCAGGTCGTGGGTGGCCACCACCACCGCTGCGCCTTCGCGGGCCGCCAGGGCCACAAGCCGCGCCACCGTGGCGCGGGCCGCGGCGTCGAGCCCTTTCACGGGCTCGTCCAGAAGCAGCGTGCGCGGCCGGCACAGAAGCACTTTTGCCACGGCCAACAGCTGGCGCTGGCCACCGGAAAGCTCTGCGGCATCTCGGTCCCACAAACCGAGAAGGCCTGTGGACACCGCCATGGCGCGGGCGTCTGCTTCCGAGAAGCCCGCCCCGGGCGCCCAGGCCATGAGCTCCTGGCCCACGGTGCCTGAGCCCAGCACCTCCCTCGGGTCCTGGGGCACGTAGCCTCGCCGGTCGGCCCCGGCGTCCGCCACCTTTCCCCGCCGGAGCCGCACGATGCCCGCCAGCGCCTTTATCAGCGTCGACTTACCGCTGCCGTTGCCGCCCACGAGAGCCCTGACCTCCCCGGAGCGCACCTCCAGCCCGCAGCCTGAAAGCACCCAGGGGCATCGAGCGTCGTAGCGGGCCCACAGGTCCCGGACCACGAGGGCCGGCTCCCCGGGCAGCGACAGTTCGCAGGGGGTGGAAGGCTCCTCGGCCAGGGCGTCCACGGGCACCGGGCGCACCTCTCCCGCAACCACCTCCACGGCCATGGTCGCATAGGGCGTCATAGGGGCGGCATGATGCGTGGCCACCACCACGGTGACGCCCAGCTCCCGGTTCACGCGGAACAGCCCGTGAAGGAACGCGCGCTCGGCCACCGGGTCCAGCTGGGCCGTGGGCTCGTCGAGCAAAAGCACCCGGGGCCGCAGCACCATGGCAGCGGCGAGCACGGCCAGCTGTCGCTGGCCGCCGGAAAGCTCGGAGATCGGCGTGTGCAGCCAGCCGTCGATGCCAAAGAAGCAGCACGCCTCAGCCATGCGCCGACCGATGGCGCCGGGCGCCATGGAGAGGTTCTCCAGAGCAAAGGCAAGCTCGTCTCCCACGGTGTCGCACACGAGTTGCGCAGAGGCGTCCTGCGTCACAAGGCCGAGGGCGCAGGCAGACTGGCGCACCGAAAGACTGCCCACCGGTCGGCCCAGCACCTCCACGGACCCGGACAGCCGGCCCACCGGGGCGACTTCGGGCTTTGCCAGCCGCAGAAGCGTCGACTTGCCCGAGCCCGTGGCGCCCGACAAAAGGCAGAAGGCGCCTTGGGGCACCGAGAGCGAGGCTTCGCGCAGCACTGGCTCGCCCCAGGAGCCGAGAGGGGCCACGCCGCCTGCGGGGTCGTCTGCGGGATAGGAGAACGCGACGTCTGCCCACTCCACGGCCGGGACGCCCGTCTCGTCAAGCTCGGTCATCTCCCGCCTTCCTTCCTTGACAGAAAGACCTCTGCCGCGGCCGCAAGACACGGCCATGCAAAGAGAAGCGCCACGGGCCCGTAGGCCGCGGCAGGCCCCGGCACAGACATCCGCGGCGCATAGGTCCAAAGTGAGCCGAGCCACAAAGCGTAGCCCACTCCTGCCGCCGAGATGGCGGCCACGGTAATCAGGGAGGGCCAGTCACCGACGGTCCAGCGCGCGCGGCGCCAATGGGTGCGCCGCCCTGCCCCCCAGCCGCGCGACGCCATGGACGAGGCCCTCTCCACCGACTCGCCCAGGGCCCACATGACCATGGCGCCCACCTGCTCCACGCCGCGGCTGAAGCTCGACGCAGCGCTGGGCGACCCTGCACACGTGCAAGCGCCCCGGGCATCGCGAGAGGCGCGGGCCCGACCCAAAAGCTCGGGCACGAGCCGCATGACCATGGAGACGGCAAGGGCCAAGGTGGGCACGACGTTGCCGAGCAGGTCGCGGAGGTCGTCGGCAGGCAGGATGGCGGAGCACACCGCAAACCAGGTCAGCGCGCCTGCCAGCATGGCCCCCATGGCAACGCCCCAGGCCACCGCCTCAAGGCGCACCGCCACGGGGCCAAAGGAAAAAAGGGTTGTCTGCCCCGTCTGGGACAGCAGCGGGTTCACTGCGGCCACCAGCACCATGAGGGGCACGGCTGTCGCCAACGTGCGGCCTGTGGCCCGCACTCCACGCCAGACAAAGGAGGACAGGACAGCAAAGCCTAGGGAAAGGCCCAGCACCACGGGCTCGAACGTGCCCATGGCCGCAGCGAGGCAGCAGGCGGCCCAGAGGGCGCGAACGGCAGGGTGAGGCCGAGGGCCCGCAACGATCCTTGCTCCTGCGCCTGCCACAAAGCCTCCCCGTTTCCGTCGAGACCCTAGGGTAGCAGCTACGCCCAGACAAGATACCAGGTTGTTTTGTCACCCTTTTCGCAATCTGCGGTACCCCCCTCGCCGGCAGCCCCTTTCACCGACGAATCCCCAGCAACGGTTTCGGGGAGGTCCCAAGGGGCCCATCCCTTCCCGACAAGCGCATCGGGAAGCCCCCTCTCCCCGAGGGCGACAGCGGGGAGCCCCCACCAACAGGCAAACCCCTGCTTCCCAGAAACCTTTCCAGGAAGCCCGCTACGGCAGAAAGCCCCTACACCTTTGGGATGACAAAACAACCTGGTACCTTGTCTCCCCTTGTCCCCTCCTAGTAGGAGACCACCGTGGTTCCCCGGGGGATGGTGTCGTATATCCACTTGGCGTCGCCGATGGCCAAGCGCACGCACCCGTGGCTGAGGCCGGCGCCCAGCCGGCCGTCCTGCACCACGTGGGAGTAGGGGTTGTACAGGATGGAGTGGAACAGATAGTCGCCATAGAACTGCGTCCAGTAGTAGCAGCTGTAGCCCTTGTTCTCGCCGAAGGAGTAGCCGCGCGAGCCCACCGAGAACGTGCCCCTCACCGTGGGCGTGGAGCGCTTGCCGCAGCTGCACGCCATGGAGCGCACCTCGGTCCAGCTGCCGCGGCCGCCGCGGTAGACGCCCACGCGGTTGGCGCCGTTGTCCACGAGGATGAGGTAGGGAGTGGGGCTCGAGTAGCCCTGGGCCCGGCCGCCCATGGAGCCGGGGGCGCCCCCGCGCGTCCAGCGACCGGAGCCATCCACCCAGTAGCGGCCGCCGTCCACCCACGCGTTGGTGGCCATGGAGCCCGACGAGCCCACCCAATAGATGCCCGAGACCCAGCGGTTGGCCCACATGGCGCCGCTAGGCCAATCGAGATAGTACCAAGAGCCGCCCACTTTCGCCCAGCCGGTAGCCATAGCGCCCGATGCAGAGAGCCAGTACCAGCGACCACCGCTAGCAAGCCATCCGGTGTCCATGGCGCCGGAGCCGGACAGGTGGTACCACGTGCCGCCGTCGTTGAGCCAGCCGCGGCCCATGGACCCTCGCGGCCCCCACGGGCTGTTGGCGCGGCGCAGGAAGTACCAGTGGCCGCCATCAGAGAGCCACCCAGAGCCGATGGAGCCCTTGGGACCCCACTGGCTGTCGGCGCGGCGCAGGAAGTAGGTCTGGCCGCCCTCCGTGAGCCAGCCTGTTCCGATGGAGCCTCTGGGGCCCCACGGGCTGTTGGCGCGGCGCAGGAAGTAGGTCTGGCCGTTCTCGGTGAGCCAACCGGAGCCGACAGAGCCCTTGGGGCCCCAGGCGTTGTCCGAACGGCGCAGCCAGAAGCGTTGGCCGTCCACGTCCGCCCAGCCCACCTTCAGGGCGCCCGACGCAGGGTCGAGGTAGAAGCGCTGGCCGGCAAGGTCGAGCCAGCCGGTGCGGGCGGCCCCGGTGGAAGGGTCGAGATAGTAGCGGTTGCCGCCCTCGTCGTACCAACCGGTGCGAGGGTGCCCATCGCCGTCAAAGCGGTAGCGCAGACCGTCGACGGTGTGCCAAGCGTCTACCACATAGGTGCCGTCGGCGAGGTAGTAGCGGCGCGACTGCCCCTGGCCCTCCCAGCCGGCCGGGTGCCGATACACGTTGGAGAACACCGGGGCGTCGGCGGACCCGTCGTAGGCAACGCTTGCAACCAAGGCGCCGGAAGCCTCTTCCACGGCCACATCCACAGGCACGGTCTTGTCGTCCACCGTGACACCGGCAACGGTGGCAGGAGCCATGCGAAGGGCAAAGGCTGCCGTCCCCTTCTCGGTAAAGACGACGGGCGCAAAGACCACAGTGCCGTCAGCGGCGCACGGGGCCTTCTGAACGACGGTGCCGTCGCGAAGGAGCTCAACGGAAAGCTCCCCTGCCGCAAGGGCGCGCCCCGACAGGGTCACACGGGCCGAAAGCGACACCGAGACCGGATCGGGCGTCACGGCCGCAGGGGGCTCTTGAGAGGTGCCGCCGGACACATCGGTACCGGCTCCGGCGCCGGGAAGGGCTCCGCCGCTCTCGCCGTCAGGCTCGGTTGCCGCCGGCTTCTCAGCTGCGGCCGGGACGTCAAGTGCCAAGGCCGCAGACGGGGCCACGCATCCAAGAACGAAAAGGGCCGAAGCGACCAGTGCCGCGACCCGGCGCGGCGACGTGCGCACATCCATGGGACTCCTCTCGTCTCCTGCGGTTGTCCTCACTTTAGACCAAAAGCTGCAGCGCGCCTGCAAATGAGGGACATCTTTGGCCCTCCGGGCAAAAGCGCCCGCTAGATGTAGAGCCTGCCCACGCCGCGGGGCGTGCTGTGGGCCCACAGGCTCGCAACGCGCACACCGGTGCCGGGCCACGCCTCTATGATGCGGTCGCCGCCGATGTAGATGGCCACGTGTCCGGGCCAGAACACCAGGTCGCCGCGCTGGCGGGACCCAATGGGCAGACGCTGCATCTTCCCATTGGCCCAAACGTTGTTGGCGTCATGGCTGTGCCAGCCGTTGGGGCCGGTAATCCAGTGGTTGTAGGGGTTGTACTCCCCCATGGACATGCCGGTGGCATAGGCACACTGATAGACCAAGCCGATGCAGTCCACGCCCACGCCGGGGCGGTCGGAGTAGTTCCACATATAGGGCGTGCCGACATACTCGTTGGCCCGCTGCACGAAGGCGTTTACGCAGTCGGCCCTGGACGCGTAGGGAGAGATCCTTGACGGGGTCACGTAATAGCCCCGCGCCACCGATGCCGAGAGGCCCAGATTCACGTTGCGACAGGAGACCTGGTAGTAGCCGGCAGGGTTCTGCCACCCCTCTTTGCCGGGATGGGACGGGTCGAGGGCGCCCGAGCCACCCAGGTAGTACCACGCGCCGCGGTCGCGGGCCCAGCCCACGCACATGGCGCCGGAGGAGCGGTCGAGCAGGTAGTCCTTGCCGCCATCAGAGAGCCAGCCGCGGCCCATGGAGCCCTGCGGCCCCCAAGCGCTGCCGGCGCGGCGCAAGAAGTAGTAACGCCCGCCCTCGTTGAGCCAGCCCACGCCCATGGAGCCCTTGGGGCCCCACTGGTTGTCCTCACGGCGCAGAAAGTAAGTCTGGCCGCTGTCCGTGAGCCAGCCCGTTCCCAGGGACCCTTGAGGTCCCCAAGCGCTTCCGACGCGGCGCAAGAAGTACCAGTGGCCGCCCTCATGAAGCCAACCGGAGCCTATGGTTCCCGCCGGACCCCAGGCACTGTCGGACGTGCGGAGCCAATAGCGCTGGCCTCCGTCATCGAGCCAACCCGTGGCCATGGCGCCCGTGGTCCTGTCAAAGAAATAGCGATGACCGCCGTCGGCCTGCCATCCGGTGGCAGCCGCACCGCTCGCACGGTCGAGGAAGTAGCGCTTGCCGCCGTCGACAAGCCAGCCCTTCCCCATGGAGCCGACGGGGCCCCAGGTGTTCGCGGTACGCATGAAGTAGCGCTTGCCGCCCACGGAGACCCAGCCAGATGCCATGGCCCCCGTGGATGGGTCAAGGTAGTAGCGCTGACCGGCCTCGTCGAGCCATCCCGTGCGCATGGCCCCCGTGGCCGCGTCGAGGAAGTAGCGCTTGCCGCCGTCGTCGTACCAGCCGCGGCGCACGTGCCCCGCGGCGTCAAAGGCAAAGCGGCTCCCGTCGACGTCGAGCCAGCGAGAGACGGCGTAGGTGCCATCGGAAAGCCGGTAGCGGCGAGAAGCGCCCTCCCCCTCCCAACCGGGCACGTAGGTGCAGCGAAAGACCGGGGTCCGGTCGGACCCGTCGTAGGTGATCGACGCCACAAGCGAAGAGCCATCGTCCGACACGGACACGGTGACGACCACGGCCACCGTGCGTGGGTCCACAGCCACCGCGGAATCGGAAGCGGGGGCCATGGCAAGCGTGTAGGCATAGCTGCCCGGGGCGTCAAAGCCCTGGAGGGCAAAGGTCGCGACGCCATCCGGGCCGACGGCCACGGTCTGGACCGGCGAGCCGTCGCGCGAGAGGGTCACGGACGCGGTCCCGACAGCGGGAGCGCCGTCCGGCAGCGCGACCGAGGCGGAAAGCGAGACCGACGACGGCTTTGGGTCGGGGGCAGAACCGGGGTCGGAGCCGCCGGCATCGGGGACCGCCGGAGTCGTGGGGCCCCCAGCGGCCGAGGGGACGCTGGGGGCGGGCACGGCCGCCGAAGCCCCGTCTGACCTGAAGGGGGCGGCCGGGGCGGTCGTCAGGGAAAGGTCGGAGGCATCCTCGGCAACGGCGGGGGCAGCCGACCCCAGACCCCAGACCAAAGCCAAAGCCGCAGTGGCTGCTGCGGCAGTCCTCTTCCTGCCCATATCCACAGCGCTTCCCGCCCCTTCCGAATGCGCGTATCAGCATCTATCAAGGTATCACAAGAAACGAATACTGGACTATTCCGTTTTGCCCCTAATCAACGGGGCGGTCCGCACCTTGGGTCGTGTCGTAGGTGTGGCCCCGCTGGGGACGCCTGGTCTTGTGGGCCCATACCAGCACGGCAACACCTGCGGCCACCAAAGGCAAGCTCAGCACCTGCCCCATGGTGATGGGGCCAAAAAGGTAGCCGAGCTGGGCGTCGGGCACGCGAACGAACTCCACAAGGATGCGAAAACACCCGTAAAGCACGAGAAACCAGCCGAGAAACGTGCCCTGGGGCCTGGGCGGGAGCTTGCGCGACAGGGCGTAGAGGATGGCAAAGAGCACGATTCCCTCGAGAAACGCCTCGTAGAGCTGGGAGGGGTGGCGCGCCACGGCACCGCCTGTCTCGAACACCACGCCCCAAGGAAGGTCGGTGGGCTTGCCCCAGAGCTCGCCGTTGACGAAGTTGGCCAGGCGACCGAAGAACAGGCCGATGGGGGCCACAATGACGCCGAGGTCGCAAAAGGTTGCCACGGAGATGTGAAACGGGCGGCACGCAATGATGCCTCCCAAAATGGCACCCACAAGGCCGCCATGGAAGCTCATGCCCCCTTGGGAGAAGGCGAGGATCTCCAGCGGGTGCGCCCAATAGTAGCCGGCGCCGTAGAACAGGACGTAGCCCAGGCGGCCGCCGATGATGGCGCCGAAGGCCACGCCGATGACGCCGGTCATGATGTCGTCTGCCGACAGGTCGAGCGACCAGCGCTTGACGATGCGCCCGATGACGAGGCCGCCCACAACGAAGGCCGCGAGGTAGGCAAGGCCGTACCAGCGCACCACGAGGGGCCCCAGCTCGAAGGCGACAGGGCTGAGGCTATGGTAGAGCTCGTTGAGCATAAGGATCCAAACCGAGATGGGGGACGTGACCTAAGACGGCCTAGCCCAACCAGGCACCGGACGACGAGAACCGCTCCTGCCGCCCGTCGATGACCACAGTGCCCGTGACCATGGCCCCGCCCGTTTTGGGGTCGAGGTAGTACCACGTGCCGCCCACTCGCTGCCAGCCGACCTGCATGGCGCCGGAGCTTGCCAGCCAATACCAGGAGCCGCCCTTCTTGAGCCAGCCGGTGTCCATGGCGCCGGAGCCAGACAGGTGGTACCACGTGCCGCCGTCGTCGAGCCAGCCTGTGCCCATAGAACCCTCCGGGCCGTACGGGGAGCTCGTGGGGCGCAGCCAGTACCAGGCGCCGCCGACGCGCTGCCACCCCGTGGTCATGGCGCCGGAGCCCGAGAGGTAGTACCACCGGCCGCCGTCCTGGAGCCATCCTGTGCCCACCGACCCTTGCGGGCCCCATGAGGAGCCCGTGGGGCGCAGCCAGTACCACGTGCCGTCGACCTTGGTCCAGCCGGTGGCCATGACGCCCGTTCCCCTGTCAAAGAAGTAGCGCGAGCCGTCCACGTTGAGCCATCCGACCTGCATGGCGCCCGAGGAGCGGTCGAGGAAGTACCAGGCGCCGCGGTCGTTGAGCCAGCCGGACCCCCTGGCGCCGTTGGGACGCAGCCAGTACCAGTCATCGCCCGCCTTGGTCCAACCCGTGGCCATAACGCCGGTCTGGGGGTCGAGGTAGTAGGTGTCGCCACCCACTCTCTGCCAGCCGATGAGAACCCGGGAGTCTCGGTCGAGCAGGTAGTAGCGGCCGGACAACAGCTTCCAGCCGCTGCCCTCCACCAGCTTCCCGCCCGCATCAAAAAGGCGCATGGAGCCGTCGTCCATCTTGGCGGTGCCGCCGCTGGCCACCAGGCCCTCGGCGTCCACCCAATAGCGCCCGCCGTCGGCGCTCACCCAGCGGCTCTCCGCCGCAAAGCAGCTGTCGTCGAAATAACGGCGGTTCCCGGCCGGGTCCGTGTGCCAGCCGACCAAGGGCTTGAGGTGGCCGCCCACGATCGACACGCAGTGGGGCGACTCGTTGCGCACGTAGGTGGCGTCGGCGTCTTCCGGCCAGTTGTTGGTGATGACGGCGCCCGTGAGGTCGATGATGATGGAGTCGAGGCCCGCACGCCGCGCCGTGCCGGTATCCATGAACTGGACCAGGGGTCTGCGACCGGCAAGCCAGCCGAGCAGCGCGTCCGAAGGGGTGACGGTGCGCATGGGAGCGGTCATCACGCACATGTCGGGGTCCAAGGCCTCCATGAGGGCCGAGGTGTTGGACTTGGCCCAACCGTGGTGGGCGACCTTCATGACGTCCACGTTGCCCACCTGTCTGGCCAGGCGGTCCTCGTCGCCGTCCACGTTGTCGATGTCGCCGGCCAGAAAGGCCCTGTGCCCGTTGGCGGACACGACAACGCCCAGCGAGAACTCGTTGGCGTCCCACTTGGGCTGGGAGAGGTAGTCCTGGTCGTAGTTGACCACCTCGAGCTCCATGGCGCCCAGCGAGAACCTCGGGTTCCCCACCTGCGGAGATGGGTCCACCACCACGTTGCCGTCCCCATCGGTGGTCACGCCGGGATTGACGGGCGCGGCAGGGTCGAACGACTGGACGAGCACGGCCCCGCAAGACTCGACGGCGGCAACGGCCTGGTCGTAGACGTACAGGTTGTCCCACAGGCGGGAGGGTGTCGAGACGCAGTCGTCGTTGTAGGGCATCAGGTACACGCGCTCAGGGCGGTAGCGCTCTATCAGCTCGTCGGCGCCGCCGATGTGGTCGCTGTGGGGATGCGTGCCGATAAAGAACTCCACGTTGTCAGCGGTGGCGCCCAAGCCGTCGAGCAGCGCGAACACGCGGTCGGTGATGCCGGACCCGCGGGTAATGCCCGGGCGCGCAGGGTAGCGCGGGTCGCTGCCGTCGGGGGCGTCGTCGTCCTCGCCGGCGTCCACGACGCCAAAGACCTTTTGGCCGTCGCGCACGCTCTCCAAGACGATGGCGTCGGTGTCGGCACCCGACACAACATAGATTTTCGCGTAATTTGACGGAAGCGCCTCGGCCCGCGCGGCCGTGGGCGCACCAAACGCCACGGCGCCGCAGAGGAGCGCCCCCAGAAAAAGAAAGGCCCGCTTGTTCAAGGTCCTTCCCTTCCCCTCAGCTCGGCAGATAAAAAACCGACCGCCGTTGCGGCCGGCACACTAGGCTACGCCTTCAATCGAGCAAAGGCGTAATCCTCATCATATTGCATTGTTTCACATCAAGCTTAAATCGTGGGCCGCATCTCAGTCGGTGAGCACCCGGGAGGCGGTTGCGCCCATCTGCCCCTGGTAGTGGCTGCCCAAGGCCGCCGACCCATAGGGCCGCTCCACGGGGCTGCTCATGCGCTCGAAGCTCAACTGGCCGATGCGCATGCCGGGGCGCAGCATGATGGGCAGCGTGGCCACGTTGGAGAGCTCGAGCGTGAGCTCGCCGTCCCAGCCGGGGTCGACGTAGCCGGCGGTGGAGTGGATCATGAGGCCCAGGCGCCCCAGGGTCGACTTGCCCTCGAGCTTGCCGAGGACGTCGTCGGGGAGCACGATGCGCTCCCGGGTGGTGCCGAGGGCGAACTGGCCCGGGTGCAGGATGAAGGCCTCGCCCGGCTCCACCACGACCTCCTCCGTGAGGTCGGGCTGGTCGGCCATGGGGTCGATGAAGGCGTGGGTGGAGTTGCGGAAGATCCTGAAGTTGGCGCCCAAGCGGACGTCGACGGAGGCCGGTTGCACGTCGCGGTCGAGCAAGGGCTCGATGACGATGCGGCCCTCGGCAAGCTTTCGTTTGATGTCTCGGTCCGACAAGACCATGGCAGGCTCCTTTCGAGCGGATAAGGTCTTTTTTCGATTAGGGGCGCCCCACAGGGCCGCTCCCCTCCCCCTGGCTAAAGCGTTTTGCCATGGAGCGGCGTAGCGCGAGCATGTTAAAGCCGCCCCCGCACAGGCAGGAGAGGACGACGGCAAACGTGACGCCGTTGAGCTGGAACGCCGCCACCAGGGGCACCATGGCCGCAAGGGAGACCGCCAGGGCAATGCCGCCGCCTGCAAGGTTGATCTTGAACAGGCGCACCGCGGCGGCGAGGCTGTCCATAAAGCTCAAAAAGGCAATGGCGAGCGAGGCCCCCACGAGCGGCGGCAGGAGGTAGACATAGTCTGCAACGCGCGAGCCGTACACGAGGGTGTAGAGAAACTCGCCGAACAGCTCCACGCCCGCAATGCACACGACGCCGATGGCCGCGATGCCTGCCGCCACAAGGCCCATGAGCCTCCAGAAGCGGGCGCCGTCGCCGCGCTCGTAGGCGTCGGTGAAGTAGCCCAGCAGCGGGTTGTAGATATAGGCCGCCCCGGTCTGCACGATGGCCATGGGGGCCGCCATGGTCCCGTAGGCGCCAAGGGCCGCCTCGCCCATGGCGACCATCAGGTACTGGCGCGGAACGGACGTGGCACCCGAAATGGTGACGAAAGCGATCACGGCAGGGGCGCAGCGCACGAGCATGCGCTTGGTCTTGGGCCAGGAAATGCCCACCTTGAACTCGGTGAAGTAGCGCCCATGGGGCAGGTCGTAGAAGACGCCCACGGCGCACATGCCCAGAAAGAGGCAGAACAGGGCGAGGGTGAGGTTCTGGGTTGCCGCGAAGACCCCGGCGAACACCACGATGGTCACAAGGCCCTGGAGGGCGTAGGAGATGCCGATGTAGTCCATGCGGCCGCGCACCTGCTCAAAGCCGTGCACGGCATCGAGCGTGGTGGCGGCCACTTTATAGAGGGCATAGCAAAAGATGGGAAGCAGCAGGTCGGAAGCGCTTGTGACCAGGGAGTAGGCCATGAGCAAGACGATGCCCAGGCCCCCTGTGATCAGCCGCAGCCCCAGGTACTCTCCCAGGGTATGCTCGCCGTGAAGGTCGCTGATCTGATAGACATACAGGCGGTAGTCCACCACGGGCGCAAAGATGAGATAGACGCTCATCACATAGGAGTAGACGCCCGCTGCGTCGTAGCCCACGGAGAGGCGCAGCACAAGCACGGTGATAAGCCACTGGCAGAGCAGGTTGAAAAACGAGCCCGCGCTGTTCCACGCCATGTTTTGTTTTATGGAAAGCGGCCTGGTGCGCCTGTCCTCAACGGACCCGCTGGTGCTCACCCCTAGACGGCGCGGACGGCGGTGACACCGGGGACGTGCTCCTTGAGAACGCGCTCGATACCCATGGAAAGGGTCATGCCCGAAAGGGCACAGCCGGCGCATGCGCCGTTGAGCTCGAGGGAGACGACGCCGTTCTCGTCCACGCCCACAAGCTCGCAGTCGCCGCCGTCAGCCTGCAGGCTGGGGCGCACGGCATCGAGCACCTTCTCGAGCAGCTCTTCGTCAACGGCCATAGGGGCCTCCTTTGGGTCGGCGCCTCGCGAAATCCCGGCGAGGCGCAGGTGTTTTCTTTCGGCATGGTACCAGCTTCATGACGTCGATAGGTGAAGGCCCTGAGAAGAGCCGGGCGCCGGCGCCCGCCGGACGTCCTAGTTGAAGTCCTCGAAGTCGCACTCCACCCGGTCGCCTGCGGCCACCGGCGTGCTGGCCGCGGCAGGGCGGTCGTTGACCTCGAGCTGCCAATAGCCCCGGCCACCGGATGCCAGGCCGTCCACAGACGTGACGGCGCCCCCACCGGCATCGGCGCCGTCCGAAACCGTGCCTGAGGACGAGGAGGAAGCGGCCTGCGGCTGCTGGGCCGATGTCTGCCGGTTTACGGACGCCGCGCCGGCCGAGAAGGCCCACACGCCCAGGCACGGGCCCGCAAGGGCGGTCACGCACGCCACGATCGCCAGGGTGCGCCGGCCGTGGCCCAGCGCACCCTGAGAGCCGGAACTCCCGGACGGCGGCATCGCCTCGGGAGGCTGGGGTCTCGCGGGGCTTTCCCGATGGCTCTGGGCGTCGTCGGCCATGGCCCTCTCCTTTTGCCGGAATGTGTCGTTGTCCGAACGGACCATTCCGGCCAACAGGGGCGCCTGTACAGCGACAGAGCTAAATTCGTCGAAGCACCCCGCCTCAGTCCACCTTGGAGAAGAGATGGCCCAAGGTGCTGCCGGGCTCCGGCGCGGGCAGGGCCTCTCCTGCCGCCACGGCCGTCAGGGCGTCGGCGGCGCGACGCACCTGACGGGCCGCACCGTCGGCGTCGAGCAGGGTGGCGTCCACCAAAAGGCGCTCCACCCCTGCCAGCAAGAGCTCGCGCACCTTGGGCACGGAGTCTGCGGGCTCGTCCCACCAAATGCGCGAGCGGCCCTGGCGGTCGGTGCGCACGGGCAGCCTGCGGTCGTCGATGTTTCGCAGGTAAAGGTCGCGCTCGCGCAGGCGGCAGCAAACGCAGTCATGGATGCAGGCGTCGGCCATCTGGAGCACGCAGTGCTCGCTCGTCATGGCGCGCACGGCCCCGTACACCGTGACCCCCACAGGCACCGAGGCGGCGCGGCACACCGGGGCCATCTGCGCCACGGTGAGCTCCGGAGAGAGCCAGAACGCCGCGGCGCCCGCCTCCTCCAGGGCCTCCACGCAGCTGCGGTTGTGCACCGGAATGCAGCCGCGCACCTCCGGGGCGGCCCCGCGCTCGGCCGCCAGGGCAAGCTCGCTCACGTTTCCCACGGCGACGGGGGCATCGGCCACAACGAGCGGGTCGATGCGGCTGTGGTCGGGCTCGCGGCAGACCTCGTCCAAAACGGGGATGCAGCCGGCCGGAAAGGCCTCGGGCGCGGCCAGAAGCTCGTCTCCCGGCACATAGACGCGCCCTGCCCCGGCCTCAAAAGCGGTATGGGCTACCTCGGGCGAGGGCGCCAAGCAGCAAACTTCGGCGCGAAGGGCCGCTTGTCGCAGGGCCCCTTCACGGTCCTTGGCGTCCCGTGGAACGCGGCGTCGGGCGCTACCTGCCCGCCGTGTGCGACGCTCGGCGCACTGCTCGCCCCATACCTCCCACGACGGGGGCGCGGCCGCTGCAGCGGCACGCTCCTCGTAAGGTGCCTCGATGGCGGCCACCAGGGCGCAGGCCGCCTCGGCGCGCACGCGGTGCAGCACAGAAAAGCCCATGCCGCAGCCGGGCGAGAGCTCCACATCCATGGAGGCGGCCTCAAAAGGGGTCTCCCCCATGCGGCCCACATGGGCGGCGACGTCTTGCTCGACCAGCTCCTTCGTACGCGCGGCCTCCACCACAGGGCCCACGGCCTCGGCGCAAGCGCTGCCGTCCGCGCACGACAGGCGCACCCGCAGCGGCTCGCCGAGGACGCAGCGCACGGCCACGTCCACGGGCCTACGTCTCGGCCAGGCGCGCCCCTCCACGGCAGAGACGGCGTCAAGGGCCGCTTGGCTCCTCAGCACCCTTACCGGGGTGCCCGTAGGCACTCGGCGCCGCACGGGGCAGGCAAAGCGCGCACCGGCGGCAGCGTCTGCCTGGGCCGTGACGCAGAAGAACGTGTCGGGGGCATCCACCGGCCGAAACTCGAGCAGGTCGCCCTTGCCCACGGGCGCGTCCAAGGCCACGGACGCCTCGGACGCAGAGCAGGCCATGACCGTGCCCACGGTCTCGCCGCGGTTGTTGGAGCGCTCGTAGCTCATCATGTCGTTTCCCGAGCGGCCCATGAGATAGGCGTCGGTGAAGTCGCGGTTGAAGGCCCGCTTGAGCCGGCGGTAAAGCGCCCCATCGGGGTCGACTGGCCCTTTGGCATCGCCCACCGCGGCGTCGACGGCCTCTCGATAGGCGGAGACCACGGAGAGCACGTACTCAGGTGCCTTCATGCGGCCCTCCACTTTGAGAGAGCCGGCGCCCGCGTCCACGAGCTCGGCCAAGTGGCTCAGCGAGAGCGCGTCTTTGGGACAAAGGCCCCGCTCCCACGAAACGGGGCCGAGCCTTCTGCCCGAGGCGTCCTCGAGGGTGTGGGGCAGCCGGCAGGGCTGTGCGCACAGTCCGCGGTTGGCCGACCGAGGCCCGCGCAGCGAGCTCATCTGACAGAGGCCGGAGTAGCAAAAGCACAGCGCCCCATGGCCAAAGACCTCGCACTCCACTCCCGTGGCGCAGCATGCGGCGATCTCGTCAAGCGCGAGCTCGCGCGACAGGGTCACGCGTTCAAAACCCTGTTGGCCGCACCAGGCCACGCCGTGAGGGTCCTGCACGTTGGCCTGGGTGGAGACATGCACCTCCACCTCAGGCCACCGGCGCTTGGCCTCGGCGGCGAGGCCCCAGTCTTGGACGATGAGGGCGTCCGCGCCCAAGCGCACGGCCCTGGCCACGCTCGCCAGGGCGCGGGGCATCTCGTCGTCTTGGATGACCACGTTGAACGTCACGAACACCCGAGCGCCGGCCACGTGCGCGGCACGGCAGCATGTGGCGAACGTCTCGTCGTCAAAATTGTCGGCGCCACGGCGGGCGTTGAAGTCGTTGCCCAAGCCGCAGTAGACGGCGTCGGCACCGCCTGCCAAGGCGGCCCAGAAGGCGTCTTTTGTGCCGGCCGGCGCCAACAGCTCCAAAAAGCGCTTCCCCACGGCCTAGACCAGCTGTGCGGCGTGGCGCTTGCCCACCTGGACGAAGGCGCCCGCGACGCGGGCCGGGTCGACGTTGTAGTCCTTGGGCGCCACCGGCTCGTCGTTCAGGCGCACGGCGCCGCCGTCGATGAGGCGCCGGGCCTCGCCGGCAGACTTTGCCAGGCCGCAGGCCACGAGCACGGGCGGCAGGTAGATGCAGCCCTCGTCGTTGGGGACAAGCTCCACGGCCACTTCGGGCGCGTCGGGGCGCTTGTGCTCCTTGAACAGGGCGTCGAAAGCCGCCGCGGCCTTCTCGCCCGCCCCCTCGCCGTGGTAGAGGTCGCAGATGTTGGCGGCCAGCTCGCGCTTGAGGCGGTAGGGGTCGGCCGTGCCGTCGGAAAGCCCGGCCTCAATGGCGTCCACCTCGTCCACGGGAAGGGTGGAGGCCAGGCGGTAGTACGTGGCGATGAGCTCGTCGGGGATGGACATGAGCTTGCCGTACATGTCGGCCGCGTCGTCGGTGAGGCCCACGTAGTTGCCGTAGCTCTTGGACATCTTCTTGGCGCCGTCCGTGCCAACCAGCAGCGGCATCGTGAGGGCCACCTGCGGCTCCATGCCGCTTTTCTCCATGAGGTCGCGGCCGGCCAGAAGGTTGAATATCTGGTCGTTGCCACCCATCTCCACGTCGGCCTCCACGACCACGGAATCGTAGGCCTGCAGCACCGGGTAGAGGAACTCGTGCAAGGCGATGGGCTGCTGGTTCTTGTAGCGGTTGGAGAAGTCCTCGCGCTCCAGGATGCGGGCCACGGTGAACTTGCCCATGAGGCCGAGCATCCGGGCGAGGTCCAGGGGCTTCAACCACTCGCCGTTGAACACCACACGGGTGCGCTCGGGGTCGAGCACCTTCATGGCCTGCTCCACGTAGGTGGCGGCGTTGGCCTCCACCTGCTCCTCGGTGAGGGGCGGGCGGGTGGAGTCGCGCCCCGACGGGTCGCCGATAAGGGCGGTGCCGCTGCCGATGATAAGCACCACGTTGTGGCCGAGGTCCTGGAACTGGCGCATCTTGCGCAGGGGCACCGCATGGCCGAGGTGCAGGTCGGGACTTGTGGGATCCACGCCCAGCTTGATGGTGAGAGGGCGTCCCTCGGCGAGCTTCTTCTTAAGCCCCGCCAAGGGCACGATCTGCATCGTGCCGCTCTCGATGACCTTCAACTGCTCCTCGGCGCTGAGCATGGCGATCCCTTCGTTCTGCCCGGTGGCCCGGGTCGTTGCGTGTGCCTAGCCATGCTACCCCAAAGAAGGGCCGCACCCGGCACTCCCGGATGCGGCCCTCTTACAAACGCGCTCGGCGCGACGCCCTAGCCGGTGATAGACCTCATGGCGGACAAGAGGTCGCGGCCGTAGAGGCGGTTGCTCGCCCACACGAGGCCGCCGTGACCGTCGGCACCGTAGTCCTCCAGGTAGGGCGCGATGCCACGGTTCACAAGGTGGAACCGGGGGTCGACGCACGCTTGGCTGAGCGCCGCCTTGGAGGAGTAGGCCTTGAGGTGCTGGGCCTGGGCCAGCAGGCCCTCCTGCACGTTCTTGAACGTGGCGGCGTTGCCGTTGGCGTTGCCGTCGAGGGCGCCCAGGCCGCCGAAGTTGCACTGGTTGGCGTTGACGATGCCGCCGAAGCGCAGCCAGCCGGTCTCGTTGCCCACCTGGGCGGCCAGGACCTCGGGGCGCACGCCCTCGGAGGTGGCGGCGTTCCACGCAGCGGCGGCAAAGGCCTCGGGCGTGGTGGCGCCGTACTTGGCGTCGGAGCGATAGACCTGCGGGTAGTTGCCCTGGATCTTGGCGGCGAAGACCTTCACGAAGGCGTCCTTGCCCATGGAGGAGGAGCCCATGACAGGGGTGTTGGTGGTGCGGGTGCAGGCCTCCTTGCCGCTCGCGTCGAAGAAGTGGACCTTGGAGCCCGACACCGAGGAGCTCGACGGGCGCCACGAGGCGTCGTACCAAGCGTTCAGGGGGCCGTCGGAGGCGAGGGCGCCGTCGGAGGCGAAGTTGCAGACCCTGCCGTCCACCACGCGCACGCCGGTCGCGGCCGCGCCGCTCGAGCGGTCGAGGAAGTAGCGCTTGCCTCCGTCGGAGAGCCAGCCGGTCCCCATGGAGCCCACGGGGCCGTACGCGGAGCTGGTGCGCAGATAGTAGCGCTTGCCGCCGTCGGAGATCCAGCCGGTGCGCATAGCGCCGGAGGAGCGGTCGAAGAAGAACCAGTGGCCGTCGAGGGACATCCACCCGGTGACCTTGCGGCCGTTCTCGTAGTAGTAGCGGGCGCTGCCCTCGGTCTGCCAGCCGCTCTTCACAACGCTTTGGGACACAAGGGCACCGCTGGCGTCGAAGACGCAGGTCTTGCCGTCGATGGTCCGGGTACCCGTGGCCATGGCGCCGCTCGTGTCGAACCAGTAGCGCTTGCCGTCGATGTCGCGCCAACCGCGCGCCATGGCGCCGCTCGAGCGGTCGAGGAAGTACCAGTGGCCGTCGCGGGCGAGCCAGCCCTTGCCCATGGAGCCCTCGGGGCCACTCGAGGAGTCGACGCGCAGCCAGTAGCGCGCGCCGCCGTCGTCGACCCAGCCGGTGCGCATGGCGCCGCTTGAGCGGTCGAGGAAGTACCACTGCCCGCCGTCGGAGAGCCAGCCGCGCCCGAGCGAGCCGGCAGGACCGCTCCCGGAGGACGTACGGAACCAGTACCACGTGCCCGAGACCTTCTTCCAGCCCTGCGCCATGACGCCGTTGGCGGGATCGAGATAGTAGCGCTGGCCGGAGACGTCCTTCCAGCCCGTGGCCTTCTTGCCGTTCTCGTAGTAATACCAAGCGCCGTTCTCAAAGCTCCATCCGGTCTTGTTCACCTGCCCCTGGCAGGCCCCGGAGCCGTCGAACCGATACTGGACGCCATTGATCGTCTGGACGCCGGTGACCATCCGACCGGACCCGGGCATGAAGTAGTAGCGCTTGCCGTCGATGTCGCGCCAGCCCTCGACGCGGGCGCCCGAGCCGTCAAGGTAGTACCACTGACCGTCAAGCTGGAGCCAGCCCGTGCCCATGGAACCGACAGGGCCGTAGCCGTTGCCGGACGGGCGCAGCCAGTACCACTGGCCGCCGACCTGTTTCCAGCCCTTGGCCATGTCGCCGTTAGGGGCGTTGAAGTAGTACCACTGGTTGGATATCTTCGCCCAACCGGTCACCATGTAGGTGTCGCCGCCGATGTAGTAGCGGCTACCGCCGGAGTCGACCCACCTGCCAGCGGCATAGGAGCCGTAGGCCCCGGAGACGTCGAACCAGCGCCAACGGCTTCCAGACGCCACCCAACGGCTGCTATAGGAGCTGGCGGCAGGCCGGCTGTAGCTGTTGGGCCACTGACGGGCGATGGCCTCGGCGTCGGCATAGCCAAGCTGCTTCAAAAAGGCATCGCTCTTGAACTTGAGGGCGTCGTCGCCCCTGTCGATGAAGCCGTGCTCGATGATGGCGCCCGAAAAGCCCGAAGCGCGGGCATTGCGCACGATGGCGTAATAGTCGGACGACTGGGCGCTCGCATAGAGCGACACCGTGGAGCCCGACGGGTAGTCGCGCGGCTTGTTCCCGCGATTGTAGAGGCCCAGAGACGAGAGTCGCGACAGCACGTCGCGGCCGAACGACTGGGTCTCAGAGGCGCAGAAATTGTTGTATGCGGCGTTGTTGGCCACGAGCACCTCGGCGCCGGTGCCGCCGCCGCTGTTGATGTGAAACGAGACGATGGCTCGCGCCTTCACATCCTGCGCCACCTTGTTGCGCTGGTAGAGCGACGGATTTGAGTTCTCCGAGGCGCGCGCCATGACCGTGGGGATGCCCAGCTGCTTAAGGCGCTCCTCGGCGTACTTGGTGATCCTCCACGTGAGGTTGCTCTCCGTGAGGCCGTTTCCCACCGCGCCAGAATCGCCGCCGCCGTGGCCCGCGTCGAGCACCACCGGACCGCAGGCGGCAAAGGCCGGCACCGCCAAGGCCAACGAGACCGCAGCGGCCGCACAGGCGGAGACGGCGGCTCTTTTAAAGGCGCGCTTGAGGCCGGGGTTCTTGCTGCGGACCTCGCGTTTCTCCTTCATTCAAGCCCCTCCTGTTTCGTTGCGTCGTTTCATATGGGCCGAAGTATAACCGCTATCAAAACCACTGAAAACAGCCTGACGAACGAGGGGCCATTTTCTGCGCATCGGCTCCGAGAACCCCCACCGTTTCCAAAATGCCGTGGAGACACGCACAAGCAGGCCCCTTCGGCCCTCGGTTCCTTGATAATGACTAGCGACCAAGCCCCCAAAGGAGGTCGCTACATGGGAATCAGGACGCGACGTGCCCGCAAGCACTCACGCACCCACATCGCTGGGTTCGGCGCAGCCGGACTCTTTGGTTTCATAGCCCTCGTCGTCATCGCCCTTGCCTTTTCCGTCGGCTCCATCGTGGAGGGGTGGCTCCAAGACCTTCCCGACTTCGACTCGCCAGACGCCTACGTGGTGTCGGAGCCCACCACGGTCTACGACTCCAAGGGCAACGTCATCGCGGAGTTCATGGCCGAGAACCGGCGCAACGTTGAGCTCTCCGAGATCTCGCCCTACGTGCTCACGGGCACCGTCGACACCGAGGACATCCGCTTCTACCAGCACAACGGCGTCGACCCCCAAGGCATCGCCCGCGCGGCGCTTGTGACGCTTGTCGGCGGTTCCGAGGGCGCCTCCACCATCGACCAGCAGCTCGTGCGCAACACAGTGCTCTCCGACGAGCAGTTCGACCGCACCCTCAAGCGCAAGGTGCGCGAGGCCTACATCGCCGTGGAGATGGAGAAGAAGTACTCCAAGGACCAGATCCTCAACATGTACTTGAACACCATTTACTACGGCAACGGCGCCTACGGCATCGAGGCTGCGGCCAAGACCTACTTCAACACCACGGCCAAGGACCTCACCCTGGCCCAGGCCGCCCTTCTCGTGGGCATCCCCAACTCCCCCACCATGTTCGACCCCACCCAAAACCCCGAGGCCTCCGTCAAGCGCCGCAACCTCGTGCTCAAGCGCATGCTGGACGCCGGCGACATCTCGCAAGAGGAGTACGACGAGGCCCACAACACGCCTTTGGAGCTCAACCCGGGGTCCAACACCATGTCGAATACCGGCGTCTACCCCTACTGGACGCAGTACATCAAGGAAGTGCTGTCGGAGGACTTCTCCAGCGACACCGTCATGAAGGGCGGCCTCAAGGTCTACACCACCATCGACCCCGACGCCCAGCAGGAGGCGCAGAAGGCCGTGTCCGACCGCCTGGAGGCCATCGGCCAGGAGGGCCTCGAGAGCGCCCTCGTGGCCGTGGACCCCTCCACGGGCTACATCAAGGCCATGGTGGGCGGCAGCGACTTCTCCAAGAACCAGGTGAACCTGGCCACCCAGGGCATGCGCCAGCCGGGCTCCTCGTTCAAGGCCTTTACGCTCGTGGCGGCCATTCGAGACGGCATGGACCCCGACGTCTACCTCAACTGCAACTCACCGCTCAAAGTCTCGTCCAATTGGACCGTCAAGAACTACGGCGGCGTCTCATACGGCACCATCACGCTGAGGAAAGCCACCGAGCTCTCCTCCAACACCGGCTACGTCCAGGTGGCCCAGGCCGTCGGCGGCCAGAGCATCGTCAAGTGCGCCAAGGACATGGGCATCACCGAGGACCTCCCCGCCTACGACTCCATCACCCTGGGCACCATCCCCGTCCCCGTCATCCAGATGGCCGAGGCCTACTCGACCCTGGCCTCCGGCGGCGTGCACCGCGACGCCGTGGCCATCACCAAGATCGAGGACCGCAACGGCAACCAGGTCTACGAGCACAAGGACACGCCCACCCAGGCCCTCGACCCCGCAGTGGCGGCGGCGGCCACCGACGTCCTCGAGGGCGTGGTCACCTCCGGGAGCGGCACGGCCAAGGTGGTGTCGTCCTACGGCATCGACCAGCCCATCGCCGGCAAGACGGGCACCACCGAGTACGCCGACAACCTGTGGTTCTGCGGTTACACGCCCCAGATCGCCGTGGCGGTGTGGACGGGCTACCCCGACTCCTCCAAGACCGTCTTCATCGACGGCTCCGACGGCCACCCCTCCAACAGCTCGTGCCCCATCTTCGGCCAGTTCGTGAAGGCCTACCTGGGAGACACCCCCAGGGCAGAGTTCCCCGACGCCGACGCCAGGCCCACCTACAAGGCCAACAGCACCTGGTCGTTTGCCAAGAACACCGGGTCCTCCTCGAACGGCGGCTCCAGGTCGTCGTCCCGCGCCGCCCAGACGCCCCCTGAGGAGACCACGGTGACAGAGGAGACCACGACCACCACGACGACCGAGCAGCCCACGGCACCCACCGACAACGGGCAGGGCCAGGGCGGCGCCACGACACCCACGACGCCCTCCCAGGGCGGGGCCACCGGCGGCGATGCAGCGGGAGGCACCGGCACCGGAGGCACGGGCGGCAACGGCGGCACAGGCACCGGCGGAGATACGGGCGGTGGCGCCGGCGGCAACGGCGGGGCCGGAGGCGATACCGCGGGCGGCACGACCCCGACGGGCTGACGCCGCGGGCGCCCTGCCCGGCACCCCCACAGGGAACCGAACAAGGGGCCCGGCGATCGAGACGGTCGCCGGGCCCCTCTTCTTTGGGAACCCCTAAGTGCCCCCCATCAGGGGGCGGTCCATCTGGAGGACGACCCCAGCCGCGCGGGCCGCGGACCCCTAGCGCGCCTCCCCCGCAACAGCCTCCTTGAGGAGGGCGAGCTGCTCGGCCACGGCGTCGGGGGCGGTGCCTCCGAACGTGGTGCGCCGCGAGACCACGGCGTCGATGGCCACGGCATCGGGGGCATCGTCGCCGAAGAGCGGCGACCAGCTGCGGAGCTCCTCGGCCGTGAGATCCTGGAGCGTCACGCCGGCCTTGACGCAGTCGGCCACCACGCGGCCCACCACGCCGTGGGCCTCCCGGAACGGCATGCCCTTGCCCACGAGGTAGTCGGCGAGGTCCGTGGCCGCCATGAAGCCCTCGTGGGCCGCCTCGGCCATGCGGTCGGACCTCACCCTCATGGTGCGCACCATGCCCGTGACGGCATGGAGCGAGCCCAGCACGGTGTCGAAGGCGTCGAACATGGGCTCCTTGTCCTCCTGGAGGTCCTTGTCGTAGGTGAGCGGGATGCCCTTGAGGACCGTGAGGATGGAGACGAGGTCGCCGTAGACGCGGCCGGTCTTGCCGCGCACAAGCTCACAGAAGTCGGGGTTCTTCTTCTGCGGCATGATGGACGACCCCGTGGAGTGGGCGTCGTCCATCTCCACGAAGCCGAACTCCGCCGTGGACCAGACGATGAGCTCCTCGCAGAGGCGCGAGAGGTGCATCTGACACATGGAGCAGGCGTAGACGAGGTCGCACACGAAGTCGCGGTCGGCCACGGCGTCCATGGAGTTGGGGATGACCGAGGAGAAGCCCATGGCCCCGGCCGTCATGGCGCGGTCCAGCGGGTAGGTGGTGCCGGCCAGGGCCGCCGAGCCGAGCGGCGAGGCGTCCGCGGCGTCGAGGGCCGCGTCGAAGCGGCGGCAGTCGCGCAGGAGCATCCACGCGTAGGCCAGCAGGTGGTGGGACAGGAGGACCGGCTGGGCGGGCTGGAGGTGCGTGTATCCGGGCATCACGACGCCGGACTCCCCCTCCGCCCGCTCCGCGAGGGCGGCCACGAGGTCGAGGGCGGCGTCATGCAACGAGGCCGCGAAGCCCTTGGCCGCGAGGCGGCCGTCGGTGACGGTCTGGTCGTTGCGCGACCGCCCGGTGTGGAGCCGCCCGCCCGCCGGGCCGATGCGCTCGGTGAGCACGCGCTCGATGGCCATGTGCACGTCCTCGTCCACCGTGGGGTCGAAGACGAACGTGCCGGCCTCGATCTCGTCGGCAATCCGGGCGAGCCCGGCGCGGATGGCGTCCACGTCGGCCTCGTCGAGCACGCCCTGACGGCCGAGCATCGTGGCGTGGGCGACGGATCCGGCGATGTCCTCGCGCCACAGGCGCCGGTCGAACGTCAGCGACGCCCCGAAGAGCTCAAGCTCGCCCGAGGGCGTGGCGTCGAAGCGGCCTGACCAGAGGGGCTTCGGGGCTTGGTTCTGCTGGCTTTCCATGGGTCGTCCACCTCGGATTTTCGTCTACTTGTACAGGGTGACCTTGGCGGCGGCGCCGGAGGGCTCCACGCTCACCACGAGAGGCTTGGGGTCGCAGGCGGCCGCAGGGGCGTCGCAGGGAGCTCCCTGGCCCAGGGTGCGCTGGGCCCACACCTTGTTGGGCAAGCCGTAGAGATCCATGAAGCCCTTGGCGGCGGAGCGGTCGTAGGTGTCGCCCTCGTCGTAGGTGGCGAGGCCGAAGTCGTACATGGAGCTGTCGCTCTTGACGCCGGTGACGGTGCAGGAACCCTTGTAGAAGCGCAGGCGCACGTCGCCGGTGACGGTCTGCTGGGTGGACTCGAAGAAGGAGTCGAGGGCGTCCTTGAGGGGGCTGAACCAGAGGCCGCCGTAGACCTGCTTGGCCCACTCGTGCTCGAGCTGCAGCTTGACGGCCAGGACGTCGCCGGGCAGGCAGAGCGACTCGAGGTGCTTGTGAGCGGTGATGAGGGCGAGGGCGGCGGGCTGCTCGTAGCACTCGCGGCTCTTGATGCCGATGACGCGGTCCTCGATCATGTCGATGCGCCCGAAGCCGTTGCCGCCGGCGATGTTGTTGAGCTTGCCGATGAGGGCGAGCATGGCCATGGGCTCGCCGTTGAGGGCCACGGGCCTGCCCGACTCGAACGAGACCACGACGTCGCAGGGCTGGTCGGGGGCCTCGATGGGGTCGACGGTCATGACCCAGGCGTCGCAGGGCGGCTCGTTCCAGGGGTTCTCGAGCACACCGCACTCGATGGCGCGGCCCCACACGTTCTCGTCGATGGAGTAGGGCGAGGACTTGGTCACCTCGATGAAGATGCCGTGGTCGGCGCAGTACTCGATCTCCTGGGAGCGGGTGAGGAGGTCCCAGTCGCGCACGGGCCCGAGGATCTCGAGGTCGGGGTCCAGGGCCTTGCACTCCAGCTCGAAGCGTACCTGGTCGTTGCCCTTCCCGGTGCAGCCGTGGGCGATGGCCACGGCACCCTCCTTGTGGGCGATGTCCACGAGGTGCTTGCAGATGACGGGGCGGGACAGGGCGGAGAGGAGCGGGTAGCGGTTCTCGTACATGCCGTTGGCCTTGATGGCACAGGCGCAGACGTCCTCGCAGAACTCCTCGCGCATGTCGACGGCGTAGGAGGCGGTGGCGCCGAGGGAGACGGCCTTCTGGGCGATGTGGTCGATGTCCGAGGAGCCGGGCTGTCCGAGGGCGGCGATGGCGGTGACGACCTCAAAGCCCTGGTCTTGGAGCCAGGGGATGAGGCAGGAGGTGTCGAGACCGCCGGAATAGGCGAGGACGACCTTTCCCTTGGGGGCGGCGGTGTTGGCGGTGGCGGTAGCGGTGGCGGTAGCGGTCATGGCTCTGCTCCTTGACGATGGGTGCCGTCGACGACGGTCCCCCGCGAGGAGGGGCCGTCCCAGGCTGTTCTGTTGTGTGAGCGGGTCTTTGCTTGAAGACAGACGCACGCACCGCCTCGGCGGGGCATGCGCGGCCAGACGGGCGCCGGACAGGCGTCGCCTGGGGTCTGGGGCGCGGACACCCGGAGGCTCGAGGCCTACCGGATGGCCGCCATCATCGGAAGTTGCGGAGCTTGTTGATGTGGCCCTCGAACGCCTCCGCGCTCTCGGGGGAGGTCGCGACCACCAGGATGGTGTCGTTGCCGGCGAGGGTCCCGACGACCTCTGGGAGGTCCGCGGCGTCGATGGCCGCGGCGATGCCCGACGCGGTGCCGGGCTGCGCCTTGACGAGCACGAGGTTGCCGGAGTGGTTGACGTCGGTCACGAGCTCGGAGACCATGCGCTGGAGGTGGAGGTCCTCGGCGAGGACGTACACGCCCTCGGGCAGCTTGCGCAGGCCCATGTCGGCGATGTCGCGGGAGACCGTGGCCTGGGTGCAGGCATAGCCGGCGTCCTCAAGCTCTTGGACAAGGACGCGCTGGGTGCGAATGCTCTTGCCGCGCACGATCTCGCGGATGGCATCCTGCCTGTTGTTGCGTCCCTTGACCAAAAAAATCACCTTTGCCTTGGTTTCCTCGGCGCGCCATTCATCGTGGCGCATGAACCGGGGCCGCTCGGTCGAGCTGGTCGGCTTGCAGGCAGTTTGCCCCTGTCTGGACCTTTTGAGGGCAGTATTTCCCCTCAATTATCGACTTCGTAACAAAACATGTCCGGCGGACGGTACCAAAGCGTCGGCGGACGGCTGGATCGGCGCCGTCGGCCCTTTTGCAGGGTCCCTGACAAAGGCGTCCTCGCCGGCCGAGGGTTTATGATTGGTTACCCGAGGAACAAGATTCGTAAATGATACGGGAGGTCCCGTGAACGAGAGTCCGCAGATGGGAAACGGGCGTCCGCCCCTGGGCAACGGGTCCGGGCGTCGCTCAAGCCACGGCAGCCGGTCCTCCTCGCGGAGACGTGCCCAGGGCCAGCCGCCGCAGCTGCACGGCCGCGGCTACCAGACCCCGGCCCAACGCCGCCGCAACGCGAGCGGCTACCAGCTCCAGCGCCACCCCATCAACTTCGCCGGGCGCCGCGGGCGCCTGGGCGCGCTCGACCCGCGCCTCATCGTCCTTGTGGCCGTCGTCCTCGTGGCGGTGGTGCTCGTCGTCTCCTCGGTGGTCTCGTGCGTGTCGTCGGCGCCCTCGCGGGACCAAGGCCCCGCGGTGTCCCAGGACCTGCCCGACGACCTCCAGAACTCGCTCAGGCAGGCCCTCTCCCGCGACTCCCAGCTGGCCGAGATCGCGGAGCGCGGCTCCGAGTACCCCGAGCCCCTCATCCGGCTCGCCCTCGCCGAGCCCGGCGCCGTGGGCTTCGTCTACGGCTGGACGTCCTCAGACCACGACACCGCCCAGCCCTACGACGACGCCGTGGCCCAAGGCGAGGTCCCAGCGCTCTACGGCTGGGACGCCCGCTGGGGCTACCTCGACTACGGCGGCTCCCCGCTCGCCGTGACCGGCTCGGGCCCCATCGCCTGCGCCATGGCCCGCATCGCCCTCCTTGGGAACGCCGACCAGACCCCCGCGACCATCGCCCAGGCGGCTACCGACGCCGGCAAGGCCTCCGGCGACTCGGGCACCGACGCCTCGTTCTTCACCGAGAAGGGCGGCGACCTCGGGCTCGCCGTGGCGGCACTCGACCTCGCCGGCACCGCGGCCCCCGGGCAGGACGCGGGCCAGGACTCCCCCGAGGGCGACGGCCCCGACCAGGCAGCCGCGCCGGGTACCGCGGCCACGGGCGACGCCCTGGCGAAGGCCCTCGGCGACGACACCTACGTGCTGGCACAGACCGGCGGCGGCGCTCTCGGCGCGACGCCGCACTGGGTGCTCGTGACCCCGGGCGACAACGGTGCCGTCACGGTGCACGACCCCACGTCGAGCGGGAACTCCTCGCACCAGTGGGACCCCGCCACCGTGGCGTCCGACGTCGCGACGGCCCTGACGGTGCAGCCCGCCAAGGCGTAGCACCTCATCATCTCCCCCCCTGCACCTGAAAACGACTGAGGGCGGCCCGGCGTGTACCAGGTCGCCCTCAGCCTTTTTCAGGTGCGCTTGATGCAGATGAAGGAGGGATTCCTAGGCCAACAGGCTCTCCTTGGCGGCGACGGCCAGCTTGTCCTGGACGGCCTCGGCGTCCTCGCGGGTGGCGCCGGTGGTGAACAGGTAGGCCTTGATCTTGGGCTCGGTGCCGGAGGGGCGCACGATGACCTTGTGGCCGCCGGCGAGGCGGTACTCGAGCACGTTGGCCGCGGGCAGGGTCTGCGCGGGGTCCTCGGGGTCCTTGTTGAGGATGGGCATCTCAACGCACCCCGCGTAGTCGGTGCAGCCCTCGACGTCGTAGCCGGCGATGGTCAGCGGCTGCTGGGCACGGAGGCCCTTCATGATCCGGGCCATCTTGTCGGCGCCGGCAGCGCCCTCGAAGGTGACGTTGACCACGCCGTTGAGGTAGAAGCCGAGCTCGCGGTAGAGCCCGTCCATGGCCTCGTAGAGGTCCTTGCCCTGCCTGGCGTACCAGCCGGCCATCTCGCAGATGAGCATGGAGGTGACCACGGCGTCCTTGTCGCGAGCATGGGTCCCGGCCAGGTAGCCGTAGGACTCCTCGAAGCCCAGCAGGTAGCGGTCGCCCTCACCCTTGGAGGTGAGCATGTCGATCTGGCCGCCGATGTACTTGAAGCCGGTGAGCACGCGGCGCATCTCGAAGCCGTACTTGCCGGCCAAAGCGTCGGGCATGGCGGAGGAGACGATGGTGGAGACGACGACCTTACGGGAGACGTCCTCGCCGGCCTCCTGCTTCAGGCGGGCGAGCCAGTCGACGAGCAGGACGCCCACCTCGTTGCCGGAGAGCAGCTTGTAGTCGCCGTCGTGGGGCACGGCGATGCCCACGCGGTCGGCGTCGGGGTCGGTGGCCAGCAGGAGGTCGGGCTTGACCTCGTCGCAGAGCTCCAGGCCCTTCTGCAGCGCCTCGCGGATCTCGGGGTTGGGGTAGGGGCACGTGGGGAAGTCGCCGTTAGGCTCCCTCTGCTCGGGCACCACGACGACGTTGTCGATGCCAACGCGCGACAGGATCTTGGTGACGCACTCGAGGCCGCTGCCGTTGAGCGGGGTGTAGACCACCTTGAAGGAGCCGTCCTCGGCCACGCAGCCGGGCACGGAGACGGTCTGGATGGCGTCGAGGTAGGCGTCGATGACGTCGTCGCCGACCCACTCGACAAGGCCCTTCTCCTGCGCCTCGCCGAAGTCCATGGACCGGACGCCGGCGAAGATATCGGTACCGTCGATGGAGGCCTGGATCTCGTCGGCGGCCTCGTTTGCGATCTGGCAGCCGTCGGGGCCATAGACCTTGTAGCCGTTGTAGGGCGCGGGGTTGTGGGAGGCGGTGATCACGATGCCGGCGTCGCAGCCCAGGTGGCGGGTGGTAAAGGAGAGCACGGGGACCGGCTCGATGCGCGGGGCAACGAAGCTCTTGATGCCGTTGGCCGCGAGCACGCCGGCAGCGGCCTTCACGAACTCGTCGCCCTTGTTGCGGGAGTCGCGCATGATGGCGACGGTGGGGTTCTCGCAATGGGCGTTGAGGTAGTCGGCCAGGCCCTGGGTGGCCTGGGAGACGGTGTAGACGTTCATGCGGTTGGTGCCCACGCCCAGCACGCCGCGGAGGCCGGCGGTGCCGAACTCGAGGTCGCGGTAGAAGGCGTCGACGATGGAGTCGTCGTCCTTGGCAAGCAGGTCGGCAAGCTCGGCGGCGAGCTCGGGCTCGTCGACGTTCTCCTTCCAGAGCTGCGCGCGCTCCTGGATCTTGGTGTCCATGGAAACCTCTTTCCGTTTGAGGGGTCACGAACGGGCGTTCAAACCCGGTTCAGCCGTCTGGTTGGCCCCATTCTATGTTTATCAAGATGGATTGTTGCCGCTTTGGGCACTCTTCAGGGTCGCGCACCTTTTTTACAGAAGAGTCCGGCATTTGCAGGGCCTTCGGGGGGGGGCGGCCGCACCGCCTGAGGCGGCCGAGCGGGTATCATGGCCCAAGGCGACGACCCGGGAGGACCCTTGGAAAAGATCGACTTCACCCACGCGCGGTTCTGCGCGGCCTATGGCACCCCAGATCAGATCCCCGAGGCCAAGCGACCCGAGGTCTCCGTGGTGGGGCGCTCCAACGTGGGCAAGTCGTCGCTCATCAACCGCCTCGTGGGCCGCAAGGCCCTCGCCAAGGTGAGCTCCAAGCCGGGCAAGACGGCCACGGTGAACTTCTACGACGTGGACGGCATCTACCTCGTGGACCTGCCGGGCTACGGCTTCGCCAAGGTGAGCGCCGCGGAGAAGAGACGCTGGGCCGACCTCATCGGCGGCTACTTCGACCAGGAGCGCAGCTTCAACCTCGTGGTCTCGCTCGTGGACATCCGCCACGAGCCCCAGAAGCTCGACCACGAGATGGTGGGCTTCCTCAAGGAGGGCGGCTTCCCCTTCGTGGTGGTGCTCACCAAGGCCGACAAGCTCAGCCGCGCCCAGCAGCAGCGCCAGCGGGCCCTCATCGCCCGGGAGCTCGACATCGACCCGGAGACGGTCCTGGTCACCTCGGCCGAGAAGGGCCAGGGCATCGACGAGCTCAAGGACGCCATCTCGGCGGCCTGCGTCTAGGGATCCCTCGCCCCTCAGCCCCCTATCCTGAACCTCCGGCCCGCCACCGCCACCAGCCCCTCCCTGGCCATGCGCCCCAGCTCCCGGGAGAGGGCGCTGCGGTCGACCCCGAGGTAGTCGGCGAGCTGCTGGCGGCCCACGGGCACCTCGAACCACTCCCCCTCCCCGACCCCCCGCGCCTCCCGGGCGGCGGTCAGGTAGGCCATGACCTTCCCCCGGATGGTGCGGGGCGCCGTATGGAGGGCCCGCCTCGACAGGCCCACGTTGCGCCGGGCCAGGATCTCCGAGAGGTTGCGGGCCACGGGGGCACAGACGGGGTCGCCGGAGAGCTCGAGGAGGCGGGCGGCGTCGAACCACAGCACACGGCCGTCGGTGTCGGCCACCACGTCGACCATGAGCGGCTCGTCCCCAAGGACCGCGTAGGCCTCGGCGAAGACCTCGCCCGGGGCGGCCCAGCCGATCACCGCGGTCTGACCCAGGCCGTCCGCGGCCTCCATGCGCACGCGCCCCTCCACCACGAGGCCCGCCCACACCCCGACGTCCCCCCGCGACAGGAGGCGCTCCCCCTGCGCGCACCCCCTGAGGGAGAAGCCCACCATCTGGGCCAGACGGTCGAGGTCCCCCTCCCCCACCCCCGCCAGCAGCCGGCTCTCAACCATTTTGGGTCCCCCTCAGCCTTCTCGTTATGTTGCAATCGCAACATACCATGGCCGGCCGACGGCCTAGGGTATGGCCCATCAGGCACCCACCCCGAAAGGAGCCCCATGACCACCCAGGAGACCGAGGAGATCCAGGCTGAGCTCGCCGCCGCCCTGCCCCACGAGATGTTCTGCTTCCAATGCGAGCAGACCGCCGGGGGCACCGGCTGCCGATGGCACCAGGGGGTGTGCGGCAAGCACGCCACCACCTCAAACCTCGAGGACGAGCTCACCGGCTACCTCGTCGCCTACGCCCGCTGCGTCCACGACGCCGGTGTGGCCTCCCCCTGCGCCCACGCCTCGCTGCCCATGGTCGAGGGGCTGTTCTGCTGCATCACCAACGTGTGCTTCGACGACGACGCCGTGCACGCCCTCATCGCCTCCATCCGTGAGCGCATCGACCATGTGAGCGCCCGCCACGGCCTGGACGCCGCCGACTACCCCGCCTACGACATGGGTCTCGTCTGGAACGCCGACGAGGACGTCCGCTCCCTCAAGAGCCTCCTGCTCTTCGGCCTGCAGGGCATGGCGGCCTACGCCTACCACGCCGCCATGCTCGGCGCCCGGTCCCAGGCCGTGGACGGCTTCTTCTTCCGCGCCCTCTACGGGCTCTCGGCCACCGACGACCGGCAGGCCCTCCTCGACCTCGTGCTGGAGTGCGGCCGCGTGAACCTGGAGTGCATGGCCATGCTCGACGAGGCCAACACCTCCACCTACGGCGACCCCGTGCCCACCACCGTGGACCTCGCCGTCGAGCCCGGGCCCTTCATCGTGGTGACCGGCCACGACCTCCGCGACCTCGAGCAGATCCTCGAGCAGACCGACGGCCGCGGCGTCAACGTCTATACCCACGGCGAGATGCTCCCCGCCCACGCCTACCCCAGGCTCAAGGAGCACCCGCAGCTCAAGGGCAACTTCGGCACCGCGTGGCAGAACCAGCAGCGCGAGTTCAGGGACATCCCCGCGCCCATCGTCTGGACCACCAACTGCCTCATGCCCCCCAAGGACTCCTACGCAGACCGCGTCTTCACCACGGAGGTCGTGGCCTACCCCGGCTGCACCCACATCGACGCCGACGGGGGCGGCCGCAAGGACTTCACCCCCGTCATCGAGCGCGCCATCGAGCTCGGGGGCTACCCCGAGCGCCACGGGATGACCGGCGTCAACGGGGGCACCCAGGTCACCTGCGGCTTCGGCCGCAAGACCGTCCTCGACAACGCCGGCGCCATCGTGCAGGCCGTGAAGGACGGTGCCATCGGCCACTTCTTCCTCGTGGGCGGCTGCGACGGCGCCAAGCCGGGCCGCAACTACTACACCCGCTTCGTCGAGGAGACCCCTGCCGACAGCGTGGTGCTCACCCTCGCCTGCGGCAAGTACCGCTTCAACGACCTCGACCTCGGCGAGGTGGCCGGGCTGCCCCGCATCCTCGACATGGGCCAGTGCAACGACGCCTACGGCGCCATCCAGGTGGCCCTCGCCCTCGCGGAGGCCTTCGGCTGCTCGGTCAACGAGCTCCCGCTGTCCTTCGTCCTCTCCTGGTACGAGCAGAAGGCCGTCTGCGTGCTGCTCACCCTGCTCGCCCTGGGCGTCGAGGACATCTACCTCGGCCCCGACCTGCCGGCCTTCGTGAGCCCCAACGTCCTCGGCATCCTGCAGGAGCGGTTCGGCATCCGCGGCATCACCACGCCCGAGGCCGACATGGCGGAGATGCTGGCGTAGCCTTCGACGCCCACGGGCCGTCCAGCCCCCCATCCGGGCCCCGTCCGCGGGGCCCTTTCTTTTGGCGGTCTACCATGGAGTCCGCTCCCGGCGGGATTTAATACCTGAGAAGGGGTAGGATTATAGCCATGGCCGACCGGCCACCTTGCACCGGCTTTGGAGGAAAGCATGCGTATCGCAACCAGCGTCAGCGCCGCCATCGGCGACACCCCCCTGATCGACCTGTCGTTCCTCTGCGACGGCGACGTGACCCTGCTCGGCAAGTACGAGGCCGCCAACCCCGGCGGCTCCGTGAAGGACCGCGTGGCCCGGGCCATGGTGGACGCCGCCGAGAACGACGGCACCCTGGAGGAGGGCGGCACCATCGTGGAGCCCACCAGCGGCAACACCGGCGTGGGCCTGGCCATGGTGGCCGCCGAGCGCGGCTACGGCATGGTCCTCGTCATGCCCGAGACCATGAGCGTGGAGCGCCGCAAGCTCGCCGCGGCCTACGGCGCCAGGATCGAGCTCACACCCGGCGCCACCGGCATGGCCGGGGCCGTGGAGCGCGCCGAGCAGATCGTGGCCGAGACCCCCGGGGCCGTGATGATGGGCCAGTTCTCCAACCCCGAGAACCCCCTGGCCCACTACCGCACCACCGGGCCCGAGATCTGGCGCGACACCGACGGCGCCGTGGACGCCTTGGTGGCCGGCGTGGGCACCGGCGGCACGGTGAGCGGCACCGGCCGCTTCCTCAAGGAGATGAAGCCCTCCGCCCAGGTCTTTGCCGTGGAGCCCGCCGAGTCCCCCGTCCTCGAGGGCGGCCAGGCCGGCCCCCACAAGATCCAGGGCATCGGCGCCAACTTCGTGCCGGACAACTACGACGCCGAGGTGGTCGACAAGGTGCTCGCCGTGACCGGCGACGACGCCATCGCCATGAAGGACCGCCTGGCCGAGCAGCTCGGGCTGCTCGTGGGCATCTCCGCCGGCGCCGCGGTGTCCGCCGCCGTGGAGCTCGCCAACCGCGAGGACATGGAGGGCGCCGTCATCGTGGCCGTCCTGCCCGACACCGGCGAGCGCTACCTCTCCCTCATCGAGGCGTAGGGCCGGGAGCCAGCCGGACCCCCTGGCCCCTCGATGAGCGGCTTCGGCGAGCGGCCTCGAGCCCCTCGGTGCGCGGATTCTCGCACACGGAAGCTTCGTGCGTGCCCATACCGCTCACCGAGGGGCCTCCCGGCACTCATCGAAAGACCGCAGTGAGCCCAAGGGGCCGTCCTGGAGATTCCACACTCCAATACGGCCCCTTGGGCTCGTTGTCGGTCCGAAAAGCCACGCCCCGGGACCGCGTTTTGGTAATCACGTGATTTAATTGTATTCATATATTTCTAGTTTTTGCTGAGGAGCAGCCATGGAGATCATTTGCCCAGAGGAGTGGACCTACACGCTCGTGATGAGGAAGAAGGACGACCCCTCGATCGCCATCGAGAGCGAGATGTCCGAGGGTCTGGGCTACGAGACCTTCGTCAAGTGCGGGGAGGAGTTCCGCCGCCAGGTGCAGGAAGGGCTCGAGGCCGCCTCGGAGTAGCGGCGGACAGTCAAAGCCACCGACACAGAGGGGCCGGCACCCACACGTGCCGCCCCCTCTGTGTCGGTAGGTTTGACGTTCGTCGGCACCCCTGGGCGCGCTGAGCGCGGGTACCGGGCGCCCGGCGCCCGTGCTTTCCGCTGCCTTTGGGTCCCGCCTTATTTCATGGGGTCGCGCCGCCCCGCCCCCACCCGGGACGCCGCAAGCGGTAGCATGGGTTGACTTTGCTTGACAACCCAAGAGAGGCGCACCATGAGATTCTACGCGACCTGCCCCACCGGTCTGGAACACCTCCTCGCCCAAGAGCTCGAGAGCCTGGGCGTGCCCTCCGTGCGCCCGCTCCAGGGTCAGGTGGGCTTCGAGGGTCCCCTCAAGTGGGCATACGTCGCCTGCCTATGGAGCCGCATCGCCAGCTCCGTCGTCGCCGTCGTGGAGTCCGGCCCCGTGACCGGTGCCGAGACCCTCTACGACCTCGCCGCCGCCATCCCGTGGGAGGACCACCTCCCCGTGGGCGCCACGTTCGCCGTGTACACCTCCGGCACCATGGAGGGCCTCGACAACACCCTCTTCACCAGCCAGAAGGTCAAGGACGCCGTCGTCGACCGCATGCTCGCGGCCAAGGGCACCCGTCCCAACGTCGACACCGACGACCCCGACCTCCGCATCCGCGTGCGCATCCGCGAGGGCCACGCCACCATGGGGATCGACATGAGCGGCGAGCCCCTGTTCCGCCGCGGCTACGAGAAGGCCGCCCGCCGCGCCGCCATCCCGCCCCAGCGCCCCGACTACGCCGCGGCCGTGCTCGAGCTCGCCGGCTGGTGGCGCACCGTGCGCCGCCCCATGCCCTCCGTCTGCGTGGCCTTCTCCGGCGGCGGTACCCTGGCCGTCGAGGCCGCATCGGTGGCCCTCGACCGCGCCCCGGGGCTCCTCCGCGTGCGCTGGGGCTTCTCCCGGTGGCTCGGCCACTCGGAGCGCAGCTGGTCGCAGGTGCGCAACGAGGCCGAGCGCCGCGCCGCCGCAGGCGCCAAGAACCCCCTCGTGCTCGTGGTGAGCGACACCCGCGAGGGCTTCGGCGCCGACTGCCGCGCCCTGCTCAACTCCGCCGGCATCGACCGCGAGCCGGTGGTCGTGCCCGCCCGCGAGGTCTCCCGCGCCGGGGCCGAGCTCACCGAAGACCGTCTCGTGGCCGTGGACCTCGCCTGGCTGCACGCCGACGAGGCCGCCCGCGAGGCCGAAGCCCTCTCCTACCTCACCGGGCTCTGCTCCGGCCTGCCCGAGGGCACGCCCGCCTGCACCCTGGCCCGCGACGGCGCTCTGGACGCCCTCCTCGGCATCGAGCCCGAGGACGAGGTGGAGTCGCTCATGGGCAAGAACAACGTCTACCTGCGCGGCTACGCCGACATCGCCATGGATCCCCCGGCGGCGGTCACCCTTAAGGATGGCTCCGAGGTGCCGGTGCTCGTGCCGGTGACCGACCAGTTCGCCGCCCGCCTGGAGAAGGACGCCAAGGAGCGCTCCAAGTGGGCCGAGGCCGAGGACGTCACCTGCTACCGCGTCTACGACCAGGACCTCCCCGACTACAACGTGGCCATCGACCTCTTCCGCGGCGCGCCCCAGACGCCGGGCCGTTGGCTCGTGGTCTCCGAGTACGCCGCGCCGTCCGAGATCGACCCCGAGAAGGCCCGCCGCCGCCTCATCGACGTGCTCACCGTGGCGCCCCGGGTGCTCGGCGTGCGCGGCCGCGACGTGGCCCTGCGCGTGCGCCACAAGGCCAAGGGCGGCTCGCAGTACGCGGCACCCGAGGACATCACCCGCACCATCAAGGCCCGCGAGCTCGCCCGCAACGTCCCCGGCCGCCCGGCCCGCAAGCCCAAGGCCCGCTACGTGGACGGCGTGGAGCTGCCCGAGGGCTGCAAGCTCGTGGAGGAGGGCGGCCTCACCTTCGAGATCAACCTCGTCGACCGCCTGGACTGCGGCCTGTTCCTCGACCATCGCGACGTGCGCGCAGAGATCCGCGAGATGGCCAAGCAGATGAGGGGGTCCAAGCGCTTCCTCAACCTGTTCGCCTACACCGGCACCGGCACCGTCTACGCAGCCGACGGCGGCGCGGGCTACACCACCACGGTGGACCTCTCCTACACCTACATCGACTGGGCCCGCCGCAACATGCAGCGCAACGGCTTCGACGGCGAGGAGCACGAGTACGTGAAGGCCGACGTCCTGCGCTGGGTGGACGAGCAGCGCAAGACCCGCAACCGCTGGGACCTCGTCTTCTGCGACCCGCCCACCTTCTCCAACTCCAGCTCCATGGGCGAGCGCAGCTTCGACGTCCAGCGCGACCACTCCGAGCTGCTCATCGGCATCTCCCGCCTGCTCACCCGCGACGGCGTGTGCCTGTTCAGCTGCAACCTGCGCGACTTCACGCCCGACGTCGAGAAGCTCGACCGCTGCGGCGTGACCGTCGAGGATGTCACCGAGCGCACCATCCCCCACGACTTCGAGCGCAACTCCAAGGTGCACCATGTCTACATCGTGCGCCGCAAGCCCATGAGCGAGGAGAAGCGTGCCGAGATCGAGGCCCGCAAGGCCCGCGGCGACCACGCCGGCAAGCGGGCCCCCGACAGCCGGTACCGCGGCGACCGCAGGCCCGGCGGCTTTGGCGGCGGCAGGGACGGTCACGGGCGCGGCAACCGGCGGGACGGCCGTCACGGCTCAGACGGCCGCACGGACCGCAGGCCCGGCGGCTTCCGCGGGCGCGACGGGCGCGACAACGACCGGCGGGGCGGCGGCCATGGCGGCAAGGACGACCGCCGCGGCGGGTTCAAGGGCGGCAGGCCCGGATCGGACCGCGGCGGGTTCAAGGGCGGCGACCGCCGCGGCCCGCGCGGCGCAGGCCCCTCGGGCAACAACCGCCGCGGCCAGGGCCGCGAGGGCGGCAACCGCCACTGATGCAGTGGGCCTCAGGGCGCGCGGAGGTGCTCTGAGGCCCATGTTCTTGGTAACCAAAGGCTCACACGAGTCCCACCTTTGCTTGAGTCAGCGGTCAGCTTCGCGCCCAACCGTTCGGCATAGTCAGCTGCAAGCGCCATACCAATGCCGGTACCTCCCGCATCGCAACTGTAAAAACGATCAAACAGATGCTCCCTCTCTTGGTTCCCGAGAGCTGCCCCGTCGTTCTCAACGAAAAGCTCGATCTGTTCCTCTTGGACCGTCATTCCTACCCTCACCACGCTCGCCGCATGACGGAGCGCGTTTACAGCTGCGTTAAACAGAATGGTCGCAACTTTATCCTCGTCAGAACCCAGGACAAGAGGCGTGGGATTCACAGGGGAAAGCTCGATTCCGCGAGAACGAGCCTCTGGGCCCAATGAGCGCACTACGTCGAAGAGCGTCTCCCGGACATCGAAAGATGCGATTGAAACATCAACCATTCCGGCATCCGCCTTGGAGAGGAGGAGGATGTCGCCCACGAGCCGCTCTGACCGCGACAGTTCCCTGTCGATACCGGCGGCCGCATCGTCAAAGCTCTCATGCTGGGCACGTACGGCATCGATGTGCGCTCCGATAACCATGAGGGGCGTCTTAAGTTCATGCGAAGCATTGGCAAAGAAGTCCCTCTTTGCCAACTCAGCTCTTTGCAACTGAGACTTCATATATCGAACGCCCATCCAGAGCAAGACGTCAACGCCAAAACAAAGGAAAGCAATGACCCCTCCGGAAAACCTCGCAAGCGCCCATGCCACGCTCGCGTCTGCCACAAGAACACCAGCAGGCTTATAGTCCGTCTCACTGGGATTGGCGGACTTCTCGGGCGTAAAGAAAAAGCATTCGTCGCCCCTGACATATGAGGACATCTCGCCTGGCTCAAGTCGATGTGCCTCACTTCGAACATGCTCCAGCAGGTCAGCCGAGAGCACGCCCACGTACCCCTCGGGCTTCGATGACGGCTGAAGAGACGGGTCGAGAGAGATGAGCCACACTTCGGGAGCGACCGGTCCATTGTGAAAAAAACCGATGTTTCCCGACGAAAGGGCACGGCGAGCAAGGTCCTGCAGCATGCACCACTGGGCAGCCACAAACAGGAAGGGAATGAGCGCCACAACGACCCCCAGCACCATGCCCGCACGGTTAAGCAGGCCCGGATGGTTGCTCGGCACGGTCACAGCCGCCCCTCCCCTTCCCGATAGGTCAGACGGTAGCCGCGTCCCCACACCGTCTGGTTGTACACGGTGCTACCAGCCGCTAAGAGACGGCGCCTGAGCCTGCGATTAGCCTCGTCGATGGCACGACTTGCAGGAAGAGGCTCAGAGCCCCAGACCTCTCGGGACAACTCGTCCCGAGAGACCGGTACGTTAAATTTTTTGAAGTAGAAGAGAAGGAGCTGATGCTCTTGAGCCGTCAGGGCAAGCTCCATACCGTCCACAGAAAAGGTTCTCGTCCGAGCGCAGTATTCGAGGTTGCCCCACCTTTTAGGCATTCCACCAAGATCCCGTGACCTCACATCGATCCGATGGAGTATCGAACGCACCTTTGCCACCAGGAGCGTTGGCTTGAACGGCTTCGTAATGTAATCGTCGGCACCAAATACCAGGCCACGGCAATAGTCTTCGTCCGAATCTTTGGCGCTGACCATGACAACAGGCACCTGAGACGAGCCTCTGATGCGAGCCAGCAGCTCGATGCCGTCTATCCCGGGCATCATTATATCGAGTATTGCAAGATCGCAAGGCGTTCTGGAGAACACGTCCCAAAACTCGGAGCCGGAACCGAAAGCAAGAACCTCGTGGCCATCTGCAGCAAGAAAGCGATTGAGAATCTCGCGCACCTCACGCTCGTCATCTGCGAGATAAATCAGTGCCACTGCGCTTCCCTTCGCGCACAAGGTAGGGGGCGTTCGCCCCCTACCTAACTAAACGATCAGCACTACCTCAACGTATAGATTAGCTTGTGCTGAGAAATCTGACCCTGATAGCCGTTATACCATCCGTTGTAATAATCGATCACCGTGTCCTTAGAGGAGTATGTGCGCTGGTATGTTATCCTTTTATATTTAATATCATACCGATCAACGCGAAAAAGGCCACAGGTGAACTCCTTAAAGGTGTCAATCACCTCATCAGTATAGGTCTGCACCTGATCGGGCTGCTTCACGGCCGCCTGGGCCTGGGCCGGGGCGCCCAAACCCAAGATCGCGACTGCCAACAAGGCCACCAGCAGGCCGATGCCCCTCTTACTCATCCGCATGTCCAACCCCTTACTCTCTGCTCGTCTCATAGCAACTGAAAAATCCTTCCCTCAAGTCCACATTTCCCTTCACCTCCTCAACGGCATCGCAATGGAGAAAGAGGACGCGATCGCATATGCGCTGCAGCCCCTCGAGCAAATGGGAGGAAATGAGGACGGTCCTTCCCGCACGTGCCATAGCACGCACTTCAAGCTCAGCCTGCTTCGTTCGCAGGGGATCCAAGGCGTTCATCGGCTCATCGAGGAGCGTGTAGGGCGCTTCCGTTGCCGATGCCATCGCAAGGAGTGTTTGTTGAATCATGCCCTGCGAGTAGGAGCGAAGCGGCCTCTTCCAAAACGAGAGGACGCCCAATCGGTCTCCAATCGCTTCAGTGCACGCATCCGAACCCCAACACCCCGCCGCATGGCCCATAAGCTCAAAGGCGCTCAACGGGCACCGCTGAGTCACCTGCTGCCATCCCGAGTAGTACACGGGCCAGCGCCGAGAGCGCCCTGGGAGCCGCTTTTGTCCATCCGCTTCAACGACGGAGCCTTTCCCAGCGGGCACATCCCCTGCAAGGGCACGCATAAGCGTCGTCTTTCCCACTCCATTAGGCGCGGCAAGGCCAACCACCTCACCTCGACGCAGGCGAAATGAGATATTGCGGAAAACAGGGCTCCATCCATAACCAGCCGCAAGATTAGAAACCTCAAGCATGGGTCCACCTTTCGGTCAGCCATAGCCTATAGACGCGACGTAGTGCCCATGCCGCTGCCCCCACAAGAGAAGCTGCAACAATCAGCAGCGCAAATGCCACAAAACACAAAGGAAAAGGAGACAGTGCTTCTGATAAGACGGAATCGGCAGCGCTAAAGCACCCCGCATATCCGCACAAGATCCCGGGAGCAAGATATGTGCTGACGCACAGAGCAAGGATGTCCTCAGGCACTGCACCCCCGTACAGCCCAATGTTAGGGAGCAGCCCAATCGCACCGGCCACCAAGCAACCAACGAAAACACTCGACCACATGCCAAGGAGGGCCATGAGGGCCGACAGGCAGAGGGAACCGAGCAGTACAAGGGTCGCGGATACGAAGAGGGACTCCCCGACTGTCGTGGAAATGGCCTGGTCACCCTGCATGAAAGCAATGGGATATGAAAGGTCGCCCAACCCATTGCAAGCGGCCATCCATACCATAGCGGGGAGGAAGGAAACAATGAGGCTTACGACGGACAAAGCCCATGGGGCGAAAGTGCAAACAAAGAGATTCAAAACAGGCCGGGGCGCCTGCAGGGACACAATGCCCTGCCTGTAAGATCCAACCGCAACGGCCGCACACGTTAAGACCGGCATACAGAGGATAATTGCCGGGGTCGTCCCGAATACGTAGGACGCATATTCAAACGCCGGCATTTTCGACGCAACATCAAAAGACTGGGGCCCTCCGGCCTGCGCCATTGCCTCATAGAATAGCTGATAGCCCTCCAACAGCCCTGCGCTTGAAACAAGAGCTCCCTGCGCGGCCAGATCCCTCTCAACGGCATTCGCCCTTTGCATCGATGAGTAAAATACCGCATCGCTTTGGGAGAAAACCGCCTCCTTCAAGGCAGCCCGCAACTCCTTGAAAGGCTCTTCCTCTTCTGGCGTCATCCCATCGTAGAAACCATTCGACCATTCCTCCTCTACCTGCCTCAGCTGATTCTCTGCCTGCATACGCAGAAACGGAGTGCCAAACACAGGAACAGAAGCAATCGCAGGCATCAAGAGGGCCAAAGCCACAGCCATAGTCACAAGAGGCAGCTTCCTGTCACGGGCTACGATTTTCCATACTATGTAAAACCTTTCCATAAGAACCTCCTTTGGCTGGCTTTAAGTCTCGCATGTAATCCCCGGATATGTTCACGGCCTATGCCACACGAATGCCACAGATTTGCAACAACCGGTCCCGGGTAGAAACCATGGATGTTTTCCCAGCACAAAGGGACTTCCACCTCAGCGGAACAACGCTAGACTAGGTGAGTTTTCCACCTGCCATCCCTCGATTGGAGTCACCATGGCATCAACCGTCCCGGCCGTCGCCAAGAAGGCGGGCCACGGCGCCATCCCCTTCTCCCTGGGCATGTCCCTCGTGACCTTGGGCGTCGTCTACGGCGACATCGGCACGAGCCCCCTCTACGTGATGAAGGCCATCGTCGCGGGCAACGGCGGCCTCGCGAGCGTCTCACAGGACATGATCATCGGCGCGGTGTCGCTGATCATGTGGACCGTGATGCTCATCACCACGGTCAAGTACGTGCTGGTAGCCATGCGTGCCGACAACCACAACGAGGGCGGCATCTTCGCCCTCTACTCCCTCGTGCGCCGGTGCGGCAAGTGGCTGATCCTGCCGGCCATGATCGGCGGCGCGGCGCTCCTCGCCGACGGCATCCTCACCCCCGCCGTCACGGTCACCACGGCCATCGAGGGCCTCCGCACCATCGAGGTGGGCCACTCCTTCCTCGGCGACACCCCCACCATCGTGGTGCTCATCACCATCGTCATCCTCTGCGCCCTCTTCCTCCTGCAGCGCGCCGGCACGAGCTCCATCGGCAGGATGTTCGGCCCGGTCATGTGCGTGTGGTTCCTCTTCCTGGCCGTCACCGGCGCGATCAACCTCGTCGGCAACCTCGACATGCTCCGCGCCCTCAACCCCCTGCGCGGCGTCATGTTCCTGTTCGGCCCCCTCAACAAGGCCGGCTTCGCCGTGCTCGGCTTCGTGTTCCTGGCCACCACCGGCGCGGAGGCCCTCTACTCCGACATGGGCCACGTGGGCCGCTCCAACATCTACGCGTCCTGGCCCTTCGTGGTGTTCTGCCTGTTCCTGAACTACCTCGGCCAGGGCGCCTGGATCGTGGCCAACGCCGGCAACGCCGAGCTGGCTGCCACGGCCGAGCTCAACCCCTTCTTCGAGATGATGCCCGTGGACATCCGCGCCTTCGCCGTGGTGCTGTCGGCCGTGGCCGGCCTCATCGCGTCCCAGGCCCTCATCACCGGCTCCTTCACCCTGGTCTCCGAGGCCACGCGCCTGAACCTCCTGCCCCACCTGCGCGTCACCTACCCCTCCCAGACCAAGGGCCAGCTCTACATCCCCATGGTCAACACCGTCATGTGGATCGGCTGCATCGGCGTGGTGCTGCTGTTCAAGACCTCCTACAACATGGAGGCCGCCTACGGCCTGGCCATCACCCTCACCATGCTCATGACCACCCTGCTGCTCACCGTCTACCTGTCCAGGGTGCGCCGCCACACCGGCCTCGCCGTGATCTTCGCCTGCTTCTTCATGGCCCTCGAGGGCGCCTTCTTCCTCTCGTCGCTCTCCAAGTTCTTCCATGGCGGCTACGTCACCATCCTCATGGCGGCCGTCATCTTCTTCATCATGTTCGTCTGGCGCCGCGGCAGCGCCATCGAGCGCTCGCAGTCGGTCTTCCTGCCTGTAGCCCGCTACATCCCGCAGCTCAGGCGCCTGTCCGACGACGACACCATCCCCATGCTCGCCGACAACCTGGTCTTCCTCACCAACGACGCCAGCTCCGACATGCTCGACCGAGACATCCTCTACTCGATCCTCGACAAGCGCCCCAAGCGTGCCCGCTGCTACTTCTTCGTGACCGTGCGGGTGACCGACGAGCCCTTCACCCACGCCTACACCGTCAACGACTTCGGCACCGACTTCGTCTTCAAGTGCACCCTGCACCTGGGCTTCAAGGTCAACCAGCGCGTGAACGCGTACCTCCGTCAGGTAGTGGGCGACCTTGTCCGCAGCGAGGAGATGGCCCCCCAGCCCATCCGCTACTCCATCTACCGCGACCCGGGCTCCATCGGCGACTTCCGCTTCGTGATGCTGCGCAAGCTCCTCACCCCCGAGACCGAGCTGTCCGGTGAGGACCGCACCGTCATGAGCGTCAAGTACGCCATCAGGCGCATCTGCGGCAGCCCGGCCCAGTGGTACGGCCTGGCCACCTCCGGCGTGCTCTTCGAGTACGTGCCCCTGTTCAGCCGCATGGCGCCGGTGACAGTGCTCGAGCGGGTTCCCCTCTCCCTCTCCTCCGACCTTGCGGCCGAGGAGGGCGACGACGAGGACGACATCCTCTCCCTCGACCTTGCCGACGAGATGGCCGACGTCATCGCCGACACCGAGGCCAACGTCATCGGCGGCGAGGAGTCGGCCGACCGCACCGGCGTGCACCCCAAGGTGGTCTTCGACGAGGAGGGCCGCCCCGTGCGCATCGAGCGCCCGGGCCACCGCGGACACCGTCACGGCCGCGGCAGGAACTAGACCGCGACCGCCCTGTGCGACCTTACGAGAACGGGGGCGCCGGCCTTGCAGTGGCCGGCGCCCCCGTTCTCCATGGGCCGGGATAGAGGAGGGGCTCAGGCCCCGAGGAGCCGGAGGAGGTAGTCGCCCACCCCGCCCTCGTCGTTGGTGAGGCGCGTGGAGGCGTCGGCAAAGGGGGCGACGCCCGGCTGGGCGTTGGCCATGGCCACGCCGAGGCCGGCGGCCGCGAGCATGGAGGTGTCGTTCATGCCGTCCCCGAAGGCCACGGAGTCGGCCACGGGCACCCCCAGGTGGCGGCAGAGCCACTCCAGGGCGCTGCCCTTGGACGCCGCGGCGTCGCTGATCTCGAGGTTGCACGACTCCGAGGAGGTCCAGGAGAGGCTCGGGTCGGCCTCCACGGCGGCGATGCACTCGTCGCGCTCCTCGGGCGTGTGGTAGTACACCGAGAGGCGGTCCACCCGGCCGAGGCCGTCGACCACCTCGTCCAGGGGCTCGTCGACCACCGTCCTCGACCGGCGGATCTGGTCGAGGAACCCCGGCGTCAGGCCGTAGGTGTGCAGGCGGTCGAAGCGCTCCCGCTCGGCGAAGGCGCGGCCGTCGGCCATGACGTCTATCTCGATGTCCAGATGGCGCACGGCCCGGTAGACGGCGCGGGCCCTCCCGGGGCCCATGGGGGTGGCGTGGATGACGCCGTCGCCCCCGGCCCGCACGGCGGCGAGGTCCACCACCACGGCGCCGTTGACGCACACGGCATGGCGGGCGCCGGGCAGCGAGCGCAGGGACTCCGGAAGGCCCGCGAGCGGCCTGCCGGTGCAGACGACGAACTCGCCGCCGGACGCCGCGAGGGCCTCCAGGGCGCGCAGGTTGGTGGGGTGCACCTGCTTCTCGGGAGTGAGGAAGGTGCCGTCGAGGTCGGAGAAGACGATGGCCATGGGGCTCCTAGTGGGGCGACGACTGGGCGAGGGGCGCCGGCAGCGGGGGCTCGTCGCCCGCCCGGTCGGCGATGGGCACGTAGACCGGGCAGGTGGACGCCCACGGCACCACATAGGCGGGGCGGATGATGCGGCCGGCGCCGTAGAGCTCCTCCATGCGGTGGGCCACCCAGCCCGAGAGGCGGGCGATGGCGAAGATGGGCGTGTGCATCTCGGCGGGGATGCCCAGCATGTCGTAGACGAACCCCGCGTAGAGGTCCACGTTGGCGCAGAGCGGCTTGGAGGTGCCGCGGACCCGCGAGACCACGGCGGGCGCCAGGTCCTCGATGGCCTCGATGGTGTGGAACCTCCTCGAGAGGCCCTTGTGCTCGGCCAGGGCCCCGGCGTAGCGCCGGATGATGGCGGCGCGGGGGTCGCTCAGGGTGTAGACGGCGTGGCCGATGCCGTAGAGCAGCCCCGTGCCGTCGAAGGCCTCCCCCGCCGCGATCTTTGCGATGTAGGCCTCCATGGCCTCGGTGTCCGACGGGTCCGCAACGTGGTCGCAGACGTCGTCGATCATCTGACCCACCTTGAAGTTGGCGCCGCCGTGCTTGGGCCCCTTGAGCGACCCCATGGCGGCCGCGTAGGCCGAGTACGGGTCGGTCCCCGACGAGGAGAGCACGCGGCAGGTGAAGGTGGAGTTGTTGCCGCCGCCGTGCTCGGCGTGGAGCATGAGCATGGTGTCGAGGACCCGGGCCTCCTCGCGGGTGTAGCCCTCGGGGCCCCTGAGGACCCGGAGGATCGTCTCGGCCATGGAGAGCCCCGGCTCGATGGGCGGGATGGAGAGCTCGGACTGGTTGGCCTCGGCCGAGTACGCGGCGCTCGCGATGGCGGCGATGCGCGGCAGGCGGGCGAGCAGCGATACGGCGACGTCGACCTCGTGCTGGGGGTCCGTGGCGTCGGGGTCGTCGTCGAAGGCGTAGAGCAGCAGCGTGGCACGCTGGAGCACGTTCATGATGGACGTCGAGGCCGTGGTGCGCGGGAAGAGCGAGAGGTAGCCCACGGGGAGTGCCCGGCGGGAGTCGATGCGGTCGTTGAAGTCCGCGAGCTGGGCGTAGGTGGGCAGCTGGCCGCTGATGAGCAGGAAGGCGAGCTCCTCGTAGCCGAACCGCCCCTCGGAGGCGGCGGCCCCCACAAGGTCGCCGATGGAGTAGCCGCGCAGCAGGAGGTCGCCCTCGTCGGGCTCGACGCCGTCGGGGCCCTTGCGGTAGCCGTGGACGTCGCACACGGTGGTGAGGCCGGCCACGACGCCGGAGCCGTCGGGGTTGCGCAGGCCGCGCTTGACCCCGTAGTGCTCGTAAAGCGCCGGGTCCACGGCGTCGATGTTGCGAAAACCCTCGTAGAGGGCGTCGCTCACCGGCTCGCGGCCGCAGGAGACCGACGGCATGGGCCGCACGTCGGTGACGTGGAGCATGGCGCTCGTGCTGGCCGACGGGATGACGGGGCGGTAGTGGGCGGTGAGGCTCTCTTTGTTAACGGTCATGGCTCTCCTTGGGGCCGATGGCCGCCTCCCTCAGGCGGGACGCCTAGAGGCGGTACATGAAGCGGAAGACCTCTTCGCGCTGGAAGGTGATCTGGACGCCGAGCTCGCCCTGGAGGGCCGCGAGCTCACCCTGGAGGGTGTCGAAGTCCACGTCGACGGCGCCGAGGTCCACCAGCATGGTCATGGTGAAGACACCTTGGAGGATGGTCTGGGATATATCGAGGATGTTCGCGTCGTGACGGGCGAGCACGGCGGTGACCGCAGCCACGATGCCGGCGCGGTCCGAGCCGAGGACGGTGAGGATCGCGCGGCCGCTGGTCTCCTGGCGTTCCTGAGCCATGGTGCCTCCATACAACGAGGGCCCCGGGGCATGCCCGGGGTCCGGGAAGGGTCGGGTCTGAATTCTAACGGACGCCGCCGGCGCGGCCCCTAGGAGACGCAGGATTGAAAGCGGGCCGTAATCTGGTCCTCTGACTCGTGGAGCGCGCAGCAGAGCTCCTCCACGGAGCGGTCGTGGGCCTCCTTGTAGATGCGCTCGTAGATGACGGGGGCCTTCTTGTGGTTGGCCTCGACGTCGGCGATGCGGGAGCGGAAGGTCTTGGCGATGCGCATGACATCCGAGCAGGAGCCGTGGCGGATGACCTTCTTGAAGTGCTTCTCCTCGAGGACGGCGGACCGGTCCGTGAAGGGGTCGAGCTCCATGTCGGGGTAGCTCTCGATGAGGGACGCGGCCTCGTCGGCGGACAGGACCGGACGGAGGTTGGCCTCGGAGGCCACGGGATACTTGATGAGCATGGGGTTGCGCCCGTGGGTGGGCATGAGGTGGTAGACCGGGGAGTCACCGCCCTCCACAGCCTCGACGCAGCAGACGCCTTGACCCGGATGGACGATGTAATCACCGATTTGGTACATGTTTTCCTCCGTTTCACTTGCATCTATGCTAGCACAAGATATACTGGTTTGTTTTTGTCGTTACTATGGGACACCCTTCAGGGACCCGGGCGGCTCTGTGGCCTTTTGGGAGGGTGCCGTCGGGTACCTGCCGGGATGCTAGGATTGGAGCGTTGTCCCGCGAACGGAGCGCCATGAGGGTCTTGGCCATAGTGCCTGCATACAACGAGGAGGAGAGCCTCCAGTCGACGGTCGAGGAGCTCATGGCGAGCTGCCCGGACGTGGACATCCTCGTCATCAACGACGGCTCGCGGGACGCCACGGGCGCCATCTGCGACCGCGAGGGCTACAACCACCTGGACATGCCCATCAACTGCGGCCTCACGTCCGGCTTCCAGGCCGGCATGAAGTACGCGCTGCGGCACGGCTACGACGCCGCCGTGCAGTTCGACGCCGACGGCCAGCACCGCCCCGAGTACATCGCCGAGATGGCCCGGGCCATGGAGGGGCAGGGCGCCGACATCGTGATCGCGAGCCGCTTCCTCGAGGGCGAGCGCGGCCACTCCCTGCGCCACATCGGCAACTCGCTCATCTCCCGCCTCATCCGCGCCACCACGGGGGCCTCCATCACCGACCCCACGAGCGGCATGCGCATGTTCAGACGCAGCACCTTCAAGGCCTTCGCCGGCGGCATGGACATGGGGCCCGAGCCGGACGCCGTCGCGCTGCTCGTGCGCAAGGGCGGTGCCAGGGTGGTCGAGGTCCCGGCGTCCATGCGCGAGCGCCAGGCGGGCGAGAGCTACCTCTCCCCCGCCAAGGCCGTCACCTACATGGGGCGCACCTGCCTCAACATCCTGTTCTTCCAATGGTTCCGATAGGAGCTCCCATGGACCGCTCCCTGCGCATACTCCTGATCGTGGGCGCCGCCGCGACCCTGCTGCTCATCTGCAGCGCCGTCAAGCGCCAGAAGATCCAGATCGAGGACTCCCTCTTCTGGATCTGCTTCTCCGGCCTCCTCGTGGTCCTGGCGGTGTTCCCCCAAATCGCCTTCTGGCTGTCCGGGCTCCTGGGCTTTCAGTCGCCCGCGAACTTCGTCTACGTGACGATCATCGCACTCATGCTCGTGAGGGAGTTCCGCAACTCGTCCAAGATCTCCACGCTCAAGTACCGGGTGGACCAGCTGGCCCAGGAGGTGGCACTCGACGAGAACGACCGCGGCGCCGACAAGGACGAGGGCCGCTGAGAAGCGGCCCTCGGGGGTACGGGGCGCATGGACCGCCGTTGGGGCCGCCCCCGGGGCGGCCCTTTCCCGTGTCGCCCCCTAGGGACGGCAGACCGCGCGGTTGTTGGGGGTCTCGTCGACCTCCACGGCCGTGACCGGCAGCCCCATGGCGCGGAGCTCGCCGAAGACGTGGCGGGCCAGGTTCTCCGCCGTGGTGCGGAAAGGCAGCACGGTGAGGGAGAAGGTCTCGGCCTCGAGGGCCGCCACGGTGGCGGGGGCGAGGGTGCCCTCCTCCACGAGGAGGGTGTGGTCGAGCGAGTCGCAGACCTCGGCCACGGCGCCTTTGACCACGGAGAAGTCCACCACCATGTCGCGCATGTCGCCGTCCTCGACGAGGCTGTCGGCGCCGAACGTCGCCACGACGCGCCAGCGGTGGCCGTGGAGGTTCTCGCACTTGCCGTCGTAGCCGTGGAGGAAGTGGGCGGAGTCGAAGTGCCCCTCGGCGATGAGCTCGTACATGGCGGCCTCCCCGCGTTCGCGCGGCGCCCGTGGGAAGCCGCTGTGGACGCGGTGCATCATACCCCACGGCCCCGGGAAGAGCGTGTATGCTTGACCCGTTTTCCTCCCCTTCAAAAAGGAGCAAGCCTTGGCGAGCCGCGCCCCCGTGTCCGTCCTGTTCGTCTGTCACGGCAACATCTGCAGGTCCACCATGGCGCAGTCCGTCATGGGGCACCTCGTGCGGGAGGCCGGCGAGGAGGGGCTCTGGACCGTGGACTCGGCCGCCACGAGCACCGAGGAGCTCGGCAACCCGCCGCACCCCGGAACCGTGGCGGAGCTCGCACGCCACGGCATCCCCTGCGTCCCCCACCGGGCGCGGCGGATGCGCGCCGACGAGCTCGACGACTGGGGCCTCGTGGTCTACATGGACGGGGAGAACCTCCGCGGCCTGCGGCGCATCCTCGGCCCCGCCGCCCTGGACGGCGGGCGCGTGAGGCCGCTCCTCTCGTTCGCGGACCCCGCCTACGCCCGCGGCCGCACCGACGTGGCCGACCCGTGGTACACCGGCGACTTCGGGGCCACCTTCCGCGACGTCCGCGAGGGCTGCAAGGGGATGCTCTCCCGTGGCTGAGGCCTCGCGGCGCCGGGTGGCGCCCTGGGTGCTCGCGGCCGGCCTCGCGACGCTCGCCGCCCTCCTCTGGCTCGCGTGCTCCACCCTGGGCGGCATGGCCTGGAGGGACGCCCTCTTCCCCACCGTCCTCGTGCCCTCGGCCCTCCTCGTCGGCCTGAGACGGCGCGCCCTGGCCGCGCACCCGGGGGCCGCCGTCCTGGCCGTGGTGCTCCCGGTGGGGCTCCTCCTCTGCGCCTACATGCCGGCCATCGTGTCCGTGAGCTGGGACGGCTACGTGCATTACCGGGCCGCCAACCGCATCGCCCAAGGGCGGGTGACCGTGAGCTCGCTCGCCGACGACGTCCTCTACGACATGGACGGCATCTACGACGTGGGCCTCTACCCGCTCGGGACGAGCGACGACGACTGGCACCCCAACTGGGAGTCCATCCTCTCGGAGGAGGGCATGGACCACGCCAACGAGCGGTTCGAGGAGCTCGACGAGGTGGTTTCCACCCGCAAGACCAACGTCACCCCGTGGGAGCCCACCACCCTGGGGCGGCTCCCCAACGCGCTGGGGCTGGCCGTCGGCGACCTCCTCGGCGCGCCGGTGCTGGCGAGGCTCTTCCTGGGGCGCGTGTGCAACCTGCTCGTGTACGCGGCGGTCATGGCCCTCGCCGCGTCGTGGCTCAGGCGCGGGGGCTGGGTGGTCTTCGCCGTGGCCGTGACGCCGACGCTCGTGTTCATGGCCTGCAACTACTCGTACGACCCCTTCGCGATCTCCCTGGTCACGCTGGCCGCGAGCCGCTTCGTAGGCGAGCTCCAACGCCCCAACGAGCGCCTAACCGCGGGCAGGGCGGCCTGGATCCTCGTGCCGTTCCTCGTGGGGACGGTCACCAAGGCGGTGTTCGTCGCCTCGGCCCTCATGCTGCTCTTCATGCCGAGGACGAAGTTCTCCGACGACCGCGGGCACCGCGCCTGGGTCTGCGCCTGCTGCGCGACGGCGGCGGCGGTGCTCGCCACGTTCGCCGTGCCGTTCCTGCTCGCCGGCGGCAGCGTGGGGGCCGACACCCGCGGGGGCGCCGCGGACATCGACTCGCGGCGGCAGCTCGCCTTCCTCCTCACGCACCCGGTCACCTACCTCGCCACCCTCGTGGGGAGCTTCCTCCGGGCCTTCAACCCCGTGGCCGTGTTCCAGCAGCTCCCCGTGAACCTCTGCTACCTGCCCATGCCCGAGGGCTGGCCCCTCATGGCCGCGGGGTGGTTCTGCCTCGCGCTGTCGGCCGCCCTGCTCGACCGCGGCCCCGTGGACGACCGCTGGCGCGGCCCCGCCGTCGGCTGGGGGACCTTCGCGGGCATCGCGCTGTCGCTCGTGCTGATGGCCACGGCCCTCTACCTCGGCTACACCGACGTGGGGGCGCCGCTGGTGGGCGGCATCCAGGTGCGTTACCTGCTCTTCGAGATCTCGCCGTTCCTGCTGGTGTGCCTCAACCTCGGCACGGGTCCCAGGCGCCGGCTCGAGGGACGGCTGGAGGCCGCGGGGGGCGCGGGGCCGGCCCGCCGCGCGATGGGGGCACTCCCGCAGGCAGCCCTGTGGGCAGGCTTCTGCCTGCTGTGGGCCGTGACGGCGTTCGGGTTCCTCGTGCGTTTCTAGGCCCGCGGGGGGGCGGCGCCCAGATTGGGACAAAAGTGCCCGACCGTTGGGACAAAAGTGTCCGACTGGTGGGACGGGGCGGCGGTCTCAGCCGTTGTGGGCGGCCACCCAGGCCAGCGCGTTGGCCACGGGGTCGCCGGACTCCTCGCAGAGGCCGAAACCGCCCTCCCAGACCGCCGTGAGGTCGGCGGTGGAGACGCCGTCGTAGGAGCGGAGCGCCCACGCCAGGTCCATGGCGGCGGTGAAGGGCACCTCCGACTGCGCGAGGCCCACGTTGACGCGCCACGCGGGCGCCACGGCGCCGGCCGAGAAGGCCTCCCCTCCCGGGGCCAGGTAGGCCAGGGGGTCGCAGAGCGAGCAGCGCTCCGGCGGCGTGAGGCCCTGGGCGTCGCGCACCGTGAGGTTCTGGCCCCAGGCGCCCACGTACCCGGGGTCCCAGCCCGCGAGGGAGCGGTACTCCCACTGGCGGTGGTTCAGCAGGTCGTAGACCATCTCGGAGTAGTGCAGCGTCTGGGTGTCCGGGACGCCCAGGAGCTGGTTCTCGGCCGTGTCGCAGCCCACGCCGTCGAAGGCCGTGCAGGCGAGCGTCGGCGCGGCGAGGGCGCGCACGTAGGCGCCGAGGGACCCCACCCGGACGGTGCCGCGGGAGGGGCTGTAGGAGAGCCAGGAGTCGCCGTCGCCGTTGAGCGAGGCCACGTAGGCCTTCGCGGTCTCGAAGGGCAGGCTCTTGAGCTGCGCATGGACGCCCTCGACCGTGGAGGCCGCGCCGAGGTCCACGTCGAGGCCCGCAGACGCCACGGCCTCCGCGTTCTGCTGCGCGCCCGCGGCGAGCTCCTCGGCCGTCCCCGTGGACGACGGCTGCACCCCGGGAAACGACGCCTGCTCGGCCGCGCCGCGCACCACGGTGGCCGGGAACGCCGTGGCGTCGAAGAACCGCTTGGCCGATCCTTCGAGCTCGGAGAGCACCGCCTGGAGGTAGGAGCCGTCGCTTGCCTCGCCGTCCAGGGTCTCGTCGAGCGCCAGGGGGGCGTTGTCGGGATCGGTGAGGCCCAGGCCGGAGACCCAGCGTCCGAAGGACCCCGACAGGTCCCGGGAGAGGGCCGACGTCCAGCGGTCGGGCGAGCGCGTGCCGTCGTCCACATGGCGCCCGTAGAGCCACTCGTAGGCGCCGTCGGCGGAGGCGAGGGGGCCCACGGGGTTCCAGATCGCACAGCCGGAGGGGGCGTCGGACAGGGTCGCACCCTCGCCGTCCCAACGCGCGGCGCCCTCGGCGTCGAGGAAGGGGTCGAACGCCGGGGCGTCGCCCGACGCACCGAGGCATGCGACGAGGGAGGCGCCGGCGCCCACGCCCAGGCAGAACACGCCCGAGGCGCCGCCGGGCAGCCGGCCCGCGTTGAGCCGCAGGAACCGGATGGCGCTCTTGAGGTCGCAGACGTTCCACGGCAGGCCGCCGGGCACGGTGCCGTCGCCGGAGGCCTGGCCCCGCGACTCGAAGCCCGTGGTGCAGCCGCGGCACCCGGCGAGCACGTAGATGCACCCGGCGTCCATGTAAGGCTTGAGCCCCTCGTAGGAGTAGGTGCCCGCCGGCGTCTGACCCCGCCACGAGGCGGAGTCCACCGCCATGACCACCGGGGCGTTGGAGGAGTCGAACGACCCCACCTTCGCTCCCTCGGCCACGGTGCAGGAGAAGGTGTCGCCCTTGGCCTCGGCGTCGAAGTAGGCGCCGGGGACGAATATCGAGAGGCGCTGCACGGTGGAGGAGGCCGGCGTCAGGCAGTAGGGCACGCAGAGCCGGTAATAGACGTCGTGCTCCTCGTCATGGCTCCAGGCGGAGGCGTCGAGGGCGAGGTCGTCGTAGGCGTGGACGTCCACGGAGGGCCCGTCGTCGGAGGCCGCCGGAGCGGGCGCGGGGGCGGGCCTGCCGCACGCGGAGAGGACCGCGCCCAGGGAGGCGGCGGCCGAGGCCGCAAGAAAGCTCCGTCGCGTGCATGCCATGGGACCCTCCCCTACTCGCCTGCCGTACGGCCCTTAGTATCCCGCGCCGCGCGCCGGGCCACGACATCTCCAGACCGCTGCCCGAATCCCCTCCGCCCGCGGCCGTCCCGGATGGGCGCCTTGGTCCATGATGGATGAAACGGTTCCGGAGGAAGGGACAGCCATGGCCAGTGACGAGAGCCGCGCATACAGTATGGTCCTCGAGTGGTGGGGGCTCCTCCCCCGCCCGGTGCGGCGACGGGAGCTCGGCGACTTCGCCATGGAGTTCGCATACCACTCCGCCAGGGTCGAGGGGGCCGAGCTCACCTACGAGGAATCGCGGGAGGTCTTCGAGCAGGGCAGCGTCACGGCCTACACCGGCGACGTGCGCTCCCTCGTCTCGCTCACCAACCAGAAGGCCGCCTTCGGCTGGATGACGGAGCGGCTCGAGGAGCGCGCATCCCTGGACGAGGCCTTTGTGCTCACGCTGCACCGCACCCTCACCTACGGCACCTACAGCCCCACCCAGCTGGCCGACGGCGAGCGGCCGGGCACCTACAAGCTCTCCGACTACATCGTCCGCGAGACCCATGACGTGGGCGCCGCCCCCGACGAGTGCCCGCGCCTCACGCGCGAGCTCCTTCGCGACGTCGATGAGACGCTCCCAGGCCTCACGCCCAGGCGCGCCGTCACCTGTGCGGCCTTCCTCCACAACGAGCTCGTCACCATCCACCCGTTCAGCGAGGGAACGGGGCGCGTGGCCCGCGAGCTGGCCAACTACGTGCTCCTCTTCGGCGGGCACCCGCCGGTGAGCGTCTTCGAGGACGAGGTGGACGCCTACTACGCCGCCCTGGAGGCCTTCGACGACACCGGCGACCTCGAGCCCTTCAAGCGGCTCCTGCGCCACGAGACCGTGCGCTCCTGGGAGGACCGGGTGCGCTAGGCACCGCGGCGGACGGGCAAAAAGAGGGGGCACCCCGGACCGTCCGGGGCGCCCCCTCCCACGTCGCCGCGGACACCCTACCCCTCGGAGCGGACCTCGCTGGCGATCTGGTCGGGAACGCTCATGCCGTCCCTGCGGTCGGCGCCCCAGAAACAGCAGGACAGGAAGCCCGGGCCCACGTGGCAGCCGATGGTGGGGCCGGCCTCGGCCTCGATGAACAGCACGTCCCCGTCGGCGCCGCGCCCGATGATCTCCTCCAACCGCCGCATGTCGGCGGGGCAGTCGGCGTTGGCGGTGGCGCACACGAAGGTGGTGTCGGAGTGGTTCTGGAGGTAGTTGTCGGCCAGGCGGCGGATGGCCTTCTTGCGGCCACGGGCGATACCGGCGAGCTCGAGGGTGCCGTCGAGGGCCACGGTCAGCAGCGGCTTGATGTCGAGCTTGGAGCCCACGAAGGCGATGCCCGAGGGGATGCGGCCGCCGCGGGCAAGAGCCGTGAGGTCGTCCACCATGAACAGGGTGTGGATGTGGTTGTGGGCCTCGGCCGCCCAGTCGGCAAGCTCGCGGGCCGTGAGCCCCTTGTCGCGCTGGCGCACGGCCTCCCACACGAGGAGCGTGAGCGGGGTCGAGGGCAGCTTGGTGTCCACCACGTAGAGCTCGATGTCGGGACCGAACTCCTCCTTCATGCGCTCGAGGGCCATGCAGGCGCCCTCGTAACAGCCGGAGATGCCGGAGTCGAAGGCGAGGTAGACGGTGGGGACGCCCGAGGCGATGGCCGCGCGGAAGGCCTCCTCGAACTCCATCTGGGAGGGCTGGCTCGTCTTGGGCTCGGCGCCGTGGCGCATCCGCTCGTAGAACTCGTGGGAGCTCATGGTGGCGAACATGTCGTCGACGCCGCAGAGGGGCTCGCGCCCGTCGTCGCGGTCGGGCTCGGTGTAGGTGAAGTGCAGGACGGTGAGGCCGTTCTCCTCGCAGAACTCGCGGCTGAGCTCGCACGGGGAGTCGACGATGAGGTTGCAGACGGCGGCCATGGGACCTCCAGTGTGAGACGGGGCACAAACGCGTCCATGATAGGGCACGACCCGAGAGCCCACGGATAACCCACAGGCGGCCCGAAGGCCCGGGGCCGGGCGCGGCTACTCGGCGGATTTCAGGCTCTCCACCATGTCGATGGACGCGAGCCTGGGCACCATGGCCGCCAGCACGAGCACGCAGAACAGCACCGTGAGCCCGAACGAGCAGAGGTAGCTCACGGCATGAATCTCACGGCCGAACATGGCGGCGTCCACCTCGGCCGTCACCACCACGTAGCCCTCGAACCACGTGCCGAGCACGAGGCCGACGAGGGCACCCACCACCACGATGATCGCGATCTCTCGGAAGACGTAGGAGCAGACCTCCTTGGGCAGGAACCCGAGCACCTTGAGGCTCGCGATCTCGCGGGAGCGCTCGGCAATGTTGATGTTGGCCAGGTTGTAGAGCACCACGAAGGCGAGGAGGGCCGCGGCGGCGATGAGCACCACCATGACGAGGTCCACCGACGAGAGCATCTCGCGGTAGGTCTCGATGGTCTCGTCGTCGAGCATGAGCGTCTCCACGCCGTCCATGGCCTGGAGCCGGTCGGCGTCGACGGCGCGCTCCACGGCGTCCGTGGGCAGGAACGCGAAGGCGGTGTTCGCCTCGCCCGGCTCGCCGAAGGCCCGGACATAGGCATCCGCGCCGATGTAGACGTAGGAACCGAGGTAGTTCTCGCACACGGCGGTGACCACGAGGCGGCGCTCCTGACCCGTGGTGTTGCCGGTGGCGTCCTGGGCCCAGAGGCGCACCTCGTCGCCGGGGCCGACACCGAGCGTGGTGGCCAGCTTCTCGGTGAGCACCACGGAGTCGGAGCCGAGGTCCACCGGGGCGCCGCCCCGGCGCTCGCGCAGGGTGACGGCGCGCCCCAGGGAGCCGGCGTCCTCCGGGACCACGAGCACGACGGCGAGGTCCTTGGAGCCGTCCTCGGGCCTCGCCACGACGTTCTCCTCGAACGCCGCCACGGGATCGCCGCGGCCCATGGAGCCGAGGGCGTCCAGGACGTCGGCCCGCTGCCGCCCCGTGGCGTCGACCGAGAGACCCACCGTGGCGTTGTAGTGCACGATCTCGCCGAACTGCTTGTCGATGATGTCGTTCACGGCGTCACGCACGCCGAAGCCCGTGAGCAGCAGAGCGCAGCAGCCAGCGACGCCCACCACGGTCATGAGGAAGCGACGGCGGTAGCGGAAGATGTTGCGGAACGTGACCTTCCACGAGAAGGAGAGGCGGCGCCAGACGGGCCCCACGCGCTCCAGGAGGATGCGGCGCCCGGCCTTGGGGGCCTTGGGCTGCATGAGGCCGGCCGGACTCTCTCGGAGCGACGACAGACAGGCCGCGAGGGCCGCCCCCACGGTGACGGCCACACCGATGACGGTGGCCGCGACGGCGGGCGCCGCCTCCACAGGGAGCGGCATGGGCCGCGCCGGGACGCCGTAGATGATGCCGTAGGCGGTGAAGATCACACACGGGAGCAGCTGCGACATGGAGAGCACGCCCACGAGCGCGCCGAGGAGCGAGGCGGACCCGGCGTAGGCCACGTACTTGGAGCAGATGGCCGCGCGGCCGTAGCCGAGGGCCTTGAGCGTGCCCATGAGCCCGCGGTCGTCGTCCACCATGCGGGTCATGGTGGTGAGCGAGACGAGGGCGGCCACGAGGAAGAAGAAGAACGGGAACGCCGTGGCGATGGCGTCGATGCGCTCGGAGTCGGCCAGGTAGGAGGCCGCCCCGTAGTTCTGTTCGCGGTCGAGCAGGTAGACGTCGCCGGGCCCGATGGCGTCGACCTCGCGCTGCGCGTCGTCCAGCCGGGCCTCGGCGTCGGCGATCCCGGCCAGGGCCTCCTCCCTCCCCCGCTCGTAGGTGGCGAGGCCCTCCTCGTACTCGGCGCGGCCGTCGGCCAGGCGCGCCTCGGCGTCTGCGAGGGACGCCTGGCCGGACTCCACCTTCGCGCGGGCCTCGTCCAGCTGCGCGCGGGAGGCGTCGAGGGCGTCCCTCCCCTCCTGGAGGCGGGCCGCGCCGGAGTCGAGGGCGGCGCGGTTGTCGGCGAGCTCGGCCTCGGCCTCGTCGAGGCGGCGGGCCTCCTCGTCCAGGCGCGCGCGACCCTCCTCGAAGGTCCGGACCGCCCCGCGGGCGGCCTCCACCTGGGGCGCCTGGGACACGAGGGCCTGGGCGGCCTCCAGGAGGTCCTCCAGGGCGGCGACCTGGCCCTCCAGTCCATCGGCACCGGCGGCCTGGTCCTCCTTGAGCCGGTCCAGGGCCGCCCGGGCGGCGTCGGCCACGGCCTGGGCGTCGTCGCCGGAAAGACCCGCGGCCGCGGCCTGGGCCACGAGCCGCTGGCACCCCTCGTCGTAGGCGGCCACGGCGGCACGGGCCTGCTCCACGGCGGGAGCCTGGGCCTCGAGCCCCGCCTCGGCCCGGGCGAGCTCCTGTCTGCCGGCGTCCACCTGCGCGGCGGCGGCCCCGAGCTGTCGGCGGCCCTCCTCGAGCCCCGCCGCGTTCCGCTCTATCTCGGCCTCGCCGTCGGCGAGGAGACGCTCCCCGTCGGCCACCTGGGCGCGGCCGTCGGCGAGCCCCCGCCTGCCGTCTTCCACCTCGGCGGCGCCGGAGTCCAGCCGGGCCCCGGCCTCCTCAAGCGCCGCGGCGCCGTCCGCGAGGGACGCCTCCGCCTCGGCCCGGCGGTCAGCCAGCTCGGCGCGGCCCTCGTCCACCCTCTCCTGGGCCTCGGCGCGCAGCTCGTCCGCCCGCCCCTGGGCGAGCCCGGGGATGAGGGCTTCGATGCGCCCGGCCACGGCGTCTACCGCGCCGTCGTAGGAGGCCGAGCCCCACGGCTCGTCGGCCGCGCCGGCCACACGCACGTAGAGCTCGGTGTAGGGGGCGTCGGGAACGAAGGCCGACGGCAGCGTGAAGAGCACCTGGTTGACGGTGCCGCTGCCGAGGGACGTGGTGGAGAGGACCGCCTCCTGCACGTGGGCCGACGACACCACGGTGCCCACGACCCTGAAGTCCCGCGTGGCGAGGAGTCCGTCGAGGTCCTGGGCGCCGTAGAGCACCTCCACGTCCCCGGGCACGGCGCCCTTGTCGGCGGCCTTGTCCACGATCACGCACTCGTCGGCGGACTCCGGCCACCTGCCGCTCCTGAGCTCAAGACCGTTCATGGGACCTCCCGAGAAGCCGGCCGAGGCCCAGGAGTCCAGCGACACGACCCGGCAGGCATGGTTTACGTCGCCCATGCGGGCCATGACGTCCACGGAGCGGCCCGGCTCGCAGGCGGCCACACCCCCCACCGAGGAGACGTCGCCCACCTGGGACGACGAGAACCCGAGCGTGGAGACCAGCTCGAGGTCGTAGAGGTTCGTCCGGTCGAAGAAGGCGTCGGCGGAGCGCCGCATGCCGACGCCGGTCATGCGCAGGCCGGCGAAGAAGCCGCAACCCAAGGCCACGATGACGACGATGGCCACATAGCGGCCGGCGGTCTGCCTGACCGTGCGCAGCAGGTGTCTCCAGAAGACGGGGGGCACGCTCACCACTCCACGGAGCTCGCGGGGGCGGGCGACGGGTTGGTGGAGACGGAGGTGGCACGGCCCTCGCGCACGTGGATGACGCGGTCGGCCACCTGGGTGAAGGCGCTGTTGTGGGTGACGATGGCGACGGTGCGGCCGGTGGCGCGGCACGTGTCCTGGAGCAGGGCGAGGATCTGCTTGCCGGTACGGTAGTCCAGCGCGCCCGTTGGCTCGTCGCAGAGCAGGAGCTTGGGGTTCTTGGCGATGGCGCGGGCGATGGCCACGCGCTGCTGCTCGCCGCCGGAGAGCTGCGCCGGGAAGTTGTCGAGGCGCCCCTCGAGGCCGACGGCCGCGAGCGCCTCGGCCGAGGGCAGCGGGTCGGGGCAGATCTGGGAGGCAAGCTCCACGTTCTCCAGGGCCGTGAGGTTCTGTACGAGGTTGTAGAACTGGAAGACGAAGCCGATGTCGTTGCGGCGGTAGAGGGTGAGGCCGCGGTCGTCGAGGTCCGACACCTGCCGCCCCCCGAGCTCGATGACGCCGGAGGTGGGGCGGTCCATGCCGCCGAGCATGTTGAGCAGGGTGGTCTTGCCGGCGCCGGACGGGCCCACGATGACGCAGAGCTCGCCCCGCTCGATGTCGAAGGTCATGCCGTCCAAGGCGCAGACGTCGACGTCTCCCATGTGGTAGACCTTGCGGACGTCCTCGAAATGCACGAAAGCCACGGCCACCCCCGTCCGACGCGACACCGGCGGCCCCGACGACAGCCGCTATGCTTACCTATGATAGGCGATGGGAGAAAGGGGCGGCCGTGGACGGGACGGGCGACGGCGGGAACAGGCTGGAACGCTACCGGATGTCGTTCGGCGGCCGGTGCCAGGGCGTGGGGTTCCGCTACACGAGTGCGGACATCGCCGGGCGCGTGGGCCTCTCCGGCTGGGTGCGCAACGAGGACGACGGCACCGTCTCCATGGAGCTCCAGGGTACCCCGTCGCAGGTGGTGCGGTTCATGAAGCTGCTCGAGCACGCCTACGAGCGGTTCCCGTGGCGCTACACCGTGGAGGCCATGGACTCCGTGGAACCCGACCCCGAGGACCGCAGCTTCCGCATCGTCTACCGCTGAGGCCGGGGCCGTCAGGCGATGCGCTCCGCCAGGGCACGGTTGCGGTCGCACACGACGATCCAGGCCACGGCCGCCGCGCCCACGACGTCCACCACGGCGGGGACGAACCCCACCTGCACGTACACCGCCATGGGCACGAAGTAGCTCCACCCCTCGAACACGAGGATGAACAGGGGCACCCACGCGAACACCCAGTAGAGCGGCGACGAGGCGAACCGCCGTATGCCCCAGGCCACAAGGGCGGCCGAACCCGCGAGGGCGAGGCCCAGGCCCAGGGAGACGAGCTTCTCGGGGCCCCAGAACGGCGTGTGCCGCATGGCCGTGAAGCGCCCGTCCATGACCTCGCTCATGGACCGCAGCAGGCGCTCCTGACCGCCGAGGTAGTTCACGTAGCGCACGGCGAAATACGTGAGTACCACCGCGACCATGAACGACAGGGTGCGCAGGGCCGCCTGGCGCGGCGACACGCTGCGGTCGGCGAGCACCACCGAGACGATGGCCCACACGCCCAGGGAGCCGGTGGCGAAGCTCATGTAGAGCCAGGTGTTGTAGTTGTAGCCGGGGTTGAGCTCGAGGGCCGCCACGACGGAGCCCGCGACGATGCCCGCGAGGGCCGCCAGCGACACGGCGCGCCCGGTGTCGAGGAACGTCTGGCACGAGCGGGGGAACGCGCCGGGCGAGTGCGCGGCGAAGAGCTCGTAGCCGGGCTCTCCGGCCCCGTCGGCCGCTCGTCCGCCGCCCTCGTTCCCTGCCCAGCGCATCGTCACCGTCCTCTTCCGTCGCTTTAGGGACTCATCCCGCCAAACGAACGGCCGCAACGCCGGGAGCCGGCCAGGCCGGGTTTTCCACGCATCCGCGACCACCCTGCTTTCAGCCTGCAGCTAACCCACGGAAAAGGCCGACACCCGGGGGGGGGCGCCGGCCTTCACGGGCGTGGTCGGGGGCCGTCGGCTAGAGAATCGTCTTGCCGCGATTGATGACGTGCTTGATGTGGTAGGAGGAGTCCACGAGCACGATGTCCGCGTAGCGGCCGTCCTCGAGGGAGCCGACCTTGTCACCCATCTTGAGGGCGCGGGCGGGGCCGGAGGTGGCGGCGTCGATGGCAACGTTGGCCGGCACGCCCATCTCGATGGCGCGCCTCATGGCGTCGAAGAGGTTGCCGTCCTCGGCCACGAGGACGGTGCGGCCCTGGAGCAGGGCGAAGTTGGCGACGATGTCCTCCTTGGAGCCGTTGTCCTCATGGGCGACGAGCTCCACGAACACCTGGTCGTTCTTGAAGGCGGCGTCCATCATGCCGGGCTTCTTCTCGTCGAGGACGATGCGCTCGTCCCAACGGCGGCTCACGAGGGTGGCGCCGGCCTTGATGGCCTTCTCGGTCTGGGCGAAGGTGGCGTCGTTGTCCACCACGCCCACCGTGGCCTTCTTGGAGACGAGCCCCACGTAGGTGTGCATGCCCTCCTGCGTGGCGTCGACGTCCACCACCTTGAAGACGCCGTCGCCCACGGACTGGAGGTCGTCGAAGGTGTCGACGTCGTCGTAGGCGAGGTCCTTCCAGGACTCGGGCGAGGGCTTGGCGTCCTCGATGTGCCCGAGCGGGCGCTCGAGGGAGAGGCCGAGCACAGCGGCGCAGTCGTCGTGGCGGTCGGCCTCGTCGGCGTTCCAGTCGACGACGGTCTTGGCGACCTTCTTGGCGTGGGCCGCGGGGAGCTCGACGGTACCCACGAAGGAGGTGACGCCGTTGCCGGCCTCGAAACGGGCGACCTTGTCGACGGCGTAGTTGCCGGCGTCGTCGTAGACGGTGTCAGCGGCCTGGCGTACGCGGATGTCCACGAGGCCCGGCAGGGCGATCAGATCGTAGGCGTCCACGATCTCGCCGTCGGCGGAGGCGTCGGACTTGATGAACTCGCCCTCGGTGACGATATCGGTCTCGGCGAAGGTACCGTCGGCCTGGTATACCTTGGCGTTCTTGATGCGCATGCAATGCTCCTTTGGTCCTTGCTAAGTCCGGCCGGCGCCCCTCGCCAGGGCCTGGCCGACGTATCCAAAGGGCCTAGTACCCGAAAGGGCAGGCGCATTGCAACAGGTCCGCCGCGCCATCGAATGGGCACCTTGCAGGGAGGGGGCGCGGGCCCGTGCGGCGCCCGCGCCCCCTCCCTGGGACGGTTCCTCGGATGGCGCGGCCGTCAGACGGCGCGGGAGAGCTCGGGGTCCTCGGCGGCAGCGAGATGGGCGAGCTGGGCGCCGAGGGCCTGGCAGCGCTCGTCCTGAACGCCCTCGGGGGCGCCGGCGACCTTGAGGTTGCCCACGACCTTGGCGCCGCAGCGGCCGAGGTGAGCCTCCCACTGGTCGAGCCACTCGCCCACACCCCAGTCGTAGGAGCCGAAGACGGCCACGGCGCGGCCGTCGACCTCGCCGTCTATGCCCTTGGTGAGGACCTCGAAGTCGGACTCCTTGAGCGTGTCGACGTCGAGAGCCGGGCAGCCGAGGGCGATGGCGCCGTACTTGGCGGCCATGGAGGGCTTGAACTCCTCGGAGGAGAAGACGCTCACGGAGGCGCCGGCGTTCGCGGCGCCGCGGGCGATCAGGCGGGCCATCTTCTCGGTGTTGGACTTGGCATTCCAGTAGACGACAGCAACGGAACTCATTGAGGCATCCTTTCCCAGGGGGTCCGCCGGCGGCGCGAGCCGCGGGCGGCCTTCTGTACCTCCCGCCGGGCCTCCGGCCGCAGACGGGACTGGAGGAGTATGCACCAAAACCCGTCGCGGTCAAACATTGACAAGCGTGGAGCACACAGTCCCTTGATATTCCTCTTTCTAAAGCAAAAAACTATCTTACAGAAGAAGGTCTTTTTTGTTTCTTTATGTAAACCATGTAACTGATATTCCGGTTTGGAACAGGAAAACATCAGGAGAATGACCGTTATTCAAAACTTGACTGAAACATCGCGATCGCGGAGCGGTCGGTTTGCGCGAGAGCCGCATGGGGCGGTGCGCCTGTCGGTGTCTGGGGACCCTTACGTTTCTGAACCTTTCGGCATCGCCCTGGGAAGAGGGCCGAGCCAGGGGACGGGTCACAGGGACGCCGCCCCCGTGTCGCCGAACGGCATCGGCCCATGGAAAAGCGCGCCCCCGAGGGGGGCGCCCCGTGACGAGGGCGTGCCTGCGGGATGTCACGCCTGAAACGGCGACTCCTGGGACGAGGCCCGACGCCGCGGCCCCGACCTGCCTGCCGGGTCGCTCACCCAGACGACCTTGACGACGATGGGGTCGGACTCATCGTCGACGACCCCCGAGCGCACGCGCTCGAGCTCCTCTGCGAGCTCCCGGCTCCGGGCCTCGGCGGCCTCGGCGCGGGCCAGGGCCTCCTCGAGCTCGACGGCCCGGCGCTCCCCGACCCGTCGTGCGGCTGCCCCGGGGATGTCGTGCACCTTCACAGGACCCGTCTCGTCGGGGCCGCCGAGACGGGACGCCCGACGACGCATGGCGCCGGGGAAGAGCTCGCGGTACGCCTCGAGAACGTCCGGATGGGCGGCCAGGGCGCGCCACATGGTCTTCCGCGACGGGGTGCCGGGAAGCTCGCAGAACGAGGAGACCGGCATACCCGAGTCGAGAAGCTGCTCGAACAGCCGCTCCCAATCGCGCTCTGTATACATGCGAACCTCCTCTGCCGGCGGGCGCCGCACGCCCGGACAAGCCGCTAGTTTCTATCGAGTCTCCGCTGGAGCAGGCGCAACTGCCGGTCGCGGTCCTCCAGGAGGGCCTGGTACCTGTCGCCCTGCTCGCGGAGCAGGCTCCGGTACATGGCGTCGAGGCCGTGGATCTTGGCCATGACGTCGCTCTCGTCGGCGCCCCAGGGGGACCGGCGGAACCTCAGGGAGCCGATGCGCCGCGAGATGCTGTCCAACGCCGCGTCGACGTCCCTCGACCGCGGCGGCACGCGCCCGGACCCGCCGGACGTGGCGAACGGCGGGGACGCGGGCAGCCGCCTCTCCGGGGCGCTCACAGCGACCTCCCCACCGGGCAGCCGGAAAGGGAGGCGCAGACTGCATGATCTTGAGGGAGGGAACGGAAAGGGCAGCAGGTTCCCCAGCGGGGCCCCGTGCCCTCAGGGGTCGAAGGTCTAAAAAAATAGCCCCGATAGCCGACCGTGGCAGCAAGGTGACTGCAGTGGGCCATAGGAGCTTCCCTCTCTTTGCGTGTGACGGCACATCGACCCCTCCCACCAGACTCCATGGGACCGGGAAGATGATTTCTATAGCACCAATGATTATGCCCCCCCCCCCCGGACAAGTCAATATCCTATACACTTAAATTCTCTCATATTTATGGATGTCGGTATAATCTACTGCCTTTTAGAATAACTACCTTGAGTTTTATAGCACCATTCAAACTAGAGAAAATCTGTGGTTCCATTTAGCTTAAGTAAATTTTCGTGTTAGAGGGTAATAATTATTCCCACTACAGCTATTCGAACATATCGATTCACTCAGTTTGAACACAGTTTCAGCGTATCATGACCCTGTGCGAAGGGCACGACCCTCAGACACCGGGCGTCCTACGGGAGGCGCAGCCTCCGGGCCCCACGGAGGCTGCGGCGAGGGGCGCCGGGACCGTGCACGGGAAGGTGCCCGGAGGACCCGCACGGTCACGTCCCGGGCGTCACCGGCACGGCAAAGGGGCCCGCCCCGATGCCGGGACGGGCCCCTGAGGCCGCCGCGCGATGCGGGCGCCGGCTTACGGGCGCTGGCCCATGCCGCCCTCGAGCACGAGGGTCTCGCCGGTCATGAACTTGAAGTCGGGGCCGGCGATCTGCACCACCACGCGGCCGATCTCGGTCTCCACGTCGCCGTAGTGGCCCATGGGGGGCATGTGGACGTTGGCCTCGAAGGCGTCCGGGTAGGCGGTCTGGAAGTCCTCGAGGGCCTTGGTCCAGGCCAGCGGGCACACAACGTTGACGTTGATGCCGTCGGGGCCCCACTCGGTGGCCGCCACGCGGCTCATGCCGCGGATGCCCTCCTTGGCGGCGGCGTAGGCCACCTGGCCGTAGTTGCCGAAGAGCCCGGCGCCGGAGGCGAAGTTGACCACGGAGCCCTTGGACTCCTTGAGATAGGGGTAGCACGCCTGCATGTAGTAGAAGGTGGCGTAGAGGCCGGAGTAGACGGCAAGGTCGAACTGGTCGGTGGTGTGGTCCGCGACGGTGACGCCGGAGGCGGAGGCCTGGGCGTTGTTCACGAGCACATCGATGGAGCCGAACTCGGCCACCGCCGCGTCGACCACCTTCTGGACCGTGGCCTTGTTGTCCTGCCCCGCGGCGACGTCGGCCTGCACCCACAGGCACCTGACGCCGTAATCGGCCTCCAGGCGCGCCTTGGCCTCCTCGAGCTTGGCCGTGTTGCGGCCGGTGACCACGATGTTGGCACCCTCCTTGGCGAAGGCGGTGGCGATGCCGTAACCGATGGAGCCCGCCGAGCCGTCCTTGAGCGCGGCGAAGCCGCCGCCGGTGATGATGACGGTCTTGTTGTCGAACTGTCCCATGCCGGTTCCCCTCTCTTCTCTGCCGTAGCGTCTCTGAACGATCGCTGACCATTATGGGCGAACTCCGTCGGGTCCGCCTGCAGGAACCGCTCGCTCCCCCCAGGCGACCGCAGGCATATATAAAGTTATTCTGAAATAACTTTCGTACCAAAATATGCTCGAGGGCCCTGTACCGGGCCTGTCCCAGCCCCAAGGAGGCACCCCATGGCACGCAAGGTTCTGCTCGACCTCGACACCGGCATCGACGACTCCATGGCCATCTGCGAGGCACTCGCCAACCCCGCCTTCGACCTCGTGGGCATCACGGGGGTGTTCGGCAACGTCTCGGTGGACCAGGGGGTGCGAAACGCCCTCGCCGTGCTGCACCTCCTCGGCCGCGACGACGTCCCTGTATGGGCCGGTGCGCGCCACCCGCTCCTGTGGGACGGCGACGGGGATTTCCTCCCGCCACGCAACATCATGGACATCCACGGGGAGAACGGCGTGGGCAACGTGGAGCTCCCCGACTCCCCGCGCGCCGCGGAGGAGAAGGGGGCCGTCGACGCCATCGTGCGGCTCTGTCGCGAGTGCGGCGGCGACCTGGACATCGTGGCCACGGGGCCGCTCACCAACCTCGCTCTCGTCCTTGAGCGCGACCCGGGGGCGCTCGGGCTCGCCGGGTCCGTCACCGTCATGGGCGGGGCCGTGGCCACCGAGGGCAACGTCTCCCCGTGCGCCGAGGCCAACGTCTTCAACGACCCCGAGGCAGCCTCCGCCGTCCTCACCTCCGGCATCCCCGTCACGCTGGTGGGGCTCGACGTGACGATGAAGGAGGTGCTCACCAGGGAGATGGTGGACCGCTGGCGGGAGGCGGGGCCCGCCGGCGAGACGATGGCCGACATCGTGGGGTTCTACGTGGACGCCCACAACGACTGGCTCGCCCCCACACTGGGCGGCTGCGCCCTGCACGACCCCCTCTCGGTGGCCGTGGCGGCCGACCCCGGGCTCTGCGGTTACCTCCCGAGCGTCATGAAGGTGGACCTCGAGGGGGAGCTCCGCGGGCGCACCATCGGCGACCAGTCGCAGATCCGCAACCCGGACCGCCCGGTCAAGGTGGCCCTCACGGTGGACGGGGCGCGCTTCTCGCAGCAGCTCATGGCCGACATCGAGCGCGTGTGCTCCGAGGCGCCGCGACCCTGACCGGAGCGGGACGACGCACGGGAGGACCCCACGGGCCCTGCGGGAGACCGATTCCCTCAGGGCCCGTTCCCGTACGTAGGACCCACCCGCGCCACGGCGGTGTCGAGGCACGGGAAAGGCCCGGCCGCAACCCGTGCGGCCGGGCCCCGGGAGAGGGCGCGTGACGCGGCGCCTACCAGACGAACAGGCCCACGAGCGCCGCGGAGAGCAGCGACACGAGGATGCCGGAGAGCAGGAGGCGGCCCACCTGGTGGGAGATGGCGTCGTTCTTCTCCTTGCTCACCATGCCCTTGAAGCATCCGATGACCATGCCGAGGGTGGAGAAGTTGGCGAACGAGGTGATGAAGGTGGTCAGGACGGCCTGGTAGTGAGGTGCGAAGGAGGTCACGCTACCGGAGACCTCGCCCATGACCACGAACTCGTTGGTCACGAGCTTGAGGCCCATGAGCTGGGCGAAGTCCCAGGCGGTGCCGGGGTCGAGGCCCATGAGCCAGGCGGGGATGAACATGAACACGCCGAGGATGGACTCGAGGGACAGGTTGGGGTTGATGAGGCCGAGCAGCGCGTTGATGACGGCGGCAAGGGCCACGAAGGCGACGACGTTGGCGGTGATGATGAGGATGAGCTGGCCGCCGGTGAGGATGGAGTCGCCGAGGAACGAGAAGTAGGGCTCCTTCTCGGGCTTGGCCGGGTCGTGGGTGAAGAACCGTTTGACGGGGGGCAGGGCCTCGTAGGCCTCGACGGCCTTGGCGAGCTCGATCTTCTCGGCGTCGGTGGAGTCCTCGACCGGGGTCTCGTCGGGGGTGTCGGCGAGGCCGTAGATCCGGTCCTCCTCGGGAGTGACCTTCACCGGGTAGAGCATGTGGGAGAAGATCAGGGCGTTGATGCAGTTGAGAGGGATGGCGGTGATGACGAACTGCGCCGGCACCATCTGGATGTACGAGCCGATGATGGCGGCGGTGACGCACGACATCGACATCATGGCCAGCGTGACGTTGCGGCCGGCCCTCATATGCTGCAGCTGGACCTTGGAGACGGCCAGGGCCTCGGTGTTGCCGAGGAACATCATCTCGACGGCGTAGAAGGTCTCGAACTTGGGCCGGCGGGTGATGAAGGACAGGCCGCGGCCCACCCACTTGATGACCCAGGGCAGGAATCCGATGTAGGTGAGGGTGTCGAACAGCGGCACGATCATCAGGATGGGCAGGAGGGCACTCGTGACGAAGTTGACGGGCGCGGGGTCGAGGCCGTCGGGGCCGACCCAGTTGGCGAAGGCGAAGTTGATGCCCTGATAGGACAGCGTGACGAGCTCGGCGAAGCCCGCGGCGGCGCCGGAGACGATGGCGCGGCCCACCTCGAAGCTCGTCAGGAACCAGGCGAGGAAGAGGCTGATGGCGCACATCAGCCCCACCGACACCCAGTCGATGTTCTTGCGGTCTGCCGAGAAGGCCCAGCCCAAGGCTATGAAGGCCAGGACCCCCAGGATGTTGACGATCAGTTCCATAGCGCGTTTCCTCTCCCTTTCCGGGCCCCGGCGCCCCAGCCGCGGGGCGCCGGGAGGATTACAGGACCATCCGGTGCACGAGCTCGACGGGCTCGGCCGCGTCGGCGATGCGGATGTTGTCGAGCACGAGGTCGACGACGTTGGCCACGTCCTCGCGGTTGCTGTGGATGGTGAGCAGGCTCTCGCCCTCCTCGACGGGGTCGCCCACCTTCTTGTCGAGCACGAGGCCCACGGCGTAGTCGAGCTCGTCGTCCTTGGTGGCGCGGCCGCCGCCGAGCATCATGGAGGCGATGCCGAGCTCGTCGGCGGCCATGGAGGCCACGACGCCGGACCTCGGGGCGGGGACGTCGAACTGATATGCCGCCTGCGGCATGACCGTGAAGTCGTCGACCACCGAGCCGTCGCCGCCCTGGGCCTCCACCATGGCGCGGAACCGCTCGAGGGCCGAGCCGTCGGCGATCTTTGCCTCCAGGAGTGGGCGGGCCTCCTCGGGGGTGTCGGCCACGCCGGCCATGACCACCATCTGGGAGCCGATGGCGAGCACCAGCTCCAGCAGGTCTGCCGGGCCCTCGCCCCGGAGCAGCTCGACGGACTCCTCGATCTCGAGGGCGTTGCCGATCTTCCGGCCGAGGGGCTGGTTCATGTCGGAGATGACCGCCACTGCCTCCATGCCCGACCCGTGGGCGATGTCCACGAGGGCCCGGGCCAGCGCGACGGCGTCCTCCTCCTCGCGCATGAAGGCGCCGGCGCCGGTCTTGACGTCCATGACGAGGGCGTCGGTGCCCGAGGCGATCTTCTTGGACATGATGGAGCCGGCGATCAGCGGGATGGAGTCCACGGTGTCCGTGACGTCGCGCAGGGCGTAGATGCGCCTGTCGGCCGGGGCGATGTCGCCCGTGGCACCGGCGATGACGCACCCCACCTCGCGGAGCTGCTCCTTGAAGCGCCCCTCGTCGAGCTCCACGGTGTAGCCGGGGATGGCCTCGAGCTTGTCGAGGGTGCCCCCGGTGTGGCCGAGGCCGCGACCCGAGATCATGGGCACGGGGATGCCGAGCGAGGCCACGAGCGGCGCGAGGGGGATCGAGACCTTGTCGCCCACGCCGCCGGTGGAGTGCTTGTCGACCTTGACGCCCGGGATGTCGGAGAGGTCCAGGCGGTCGCCCGACTCGAGCATGGCCTGGGTGAGCAGGCGGGTCTCTTCGGCCGCCATGCCGTTGAACCAGATGGCCATGAGCAGGGCGCTGGCCTGGTAGTCGGGGATGTCCCCGGCGGTGTAGCCGTCCACGAAGAAGCGGATCTGCTCCTCGGTGAGCTCGCCGCCGTTGCGCTTGACGTCGATGACGTCGACCATCCTCATGGTTGCCTCCCCTACTCCGCGATCGCGGTCTCGAGCGACAGGGCGATCATGTCGTCGAGGGAGGAGGCGCGCTCCTCGGCGGTGAGCGCCTCGCCCTCGCCGACGATCATGTCGGAGACCGAGAGGATGGACAGGGCCTCGAAGCCGAGCCTGGCCCCGAGGAGGTAGAGGCCGGCCGACTCCATCTCCACGGCCAGGACGCCGTAGTCGGCGAGCAGGCCGTTGTCGATGTCGTCGTTGTAGAAGCGGTCGGCGGCGAAGACGTCGCCCACCTTGACCGGGAGCCCCCGGTCGCAGGCGATGTGGTAGGCGCGGTCGAGCAGGCCGAAGTCGGCGAGGGGCGCGTAGTGGATCTGGGGCCCGAGGGCGCCGGCGGCGACGTTGCTGTCGGTGGAGGAGCCCTGGGCGAGGACGATGTCGCGGATGTGGACGTCGCGGCCCACGCCGCCCGCGGACCCGGGCCGGATGATGCGCTTGACGCCGTAGAAGCGGACGAGCTCGTTCACGTAGATGGAGAGGCTGGGGATACCCATGCCGGAGGCCTGGACCGAGACGGGGACGCCCTTGTAGGTGCCCGTGTAGCCGAGGCAGTTGCGGACTGCGTTGACCTGGCGGGCGCCGTCGAGGTAGTTCTCGGCGATGTAGCGGGCCCGGAGGGGGTCGCCGGGGAGCAGGCAGACGGGGGCGTAGTCGCCGCGCTCGGCCGTGTTGTGCGGGGTTGCCATCGTGGTTCCTTTCGACGTTGCGGCTTGTGGGTCCGGCGCCGGTCAGGAGACGAGGGCGAGGAAGCTCGTGCCCTCGCCCGTCCCCTCGACGCCGAAGTTGTCGAGCACCGTGGCCCCGAGGTCGGCGGCCGTGGGCCGCGTGCCCAGGTCCTGGCCGGGGTGGGCCATGGAGGGCGAGAAGGCCAGGAGCGGCACGAGCTCGCGCGTGTGGTCGGTGCCCTTGTAGCAGGGGTCGTTGCCGTGGTCGGCGCAGATCATGAGCAGGTCGTCCGGGCCCATGGCGGCCATGACGCGGCCGAGGCGGGCGTCGAAGTCCATGAGGGCCCGCCCCTCCCCCACGGGGTCGCGGCGGTGCCCGTAGACGGTGTCGAAGTCCACGAGGTTCACGAAGCACAGGCCGCAAAAGTCCGTGGCGACGGCCTCGTCGACGTGGTCCATGCCGTCCATGTTCGACTCGTTGTGCCAGCTGCGGGTGATGCCCCGGCCGGAGAAGAGGTCGCCGATCTTGCCGATGGCGAGGACGTCGTAGCCCGCCCCCACGAGCCGGTCCATGTCGGTGGGGCCGGTGGGGGCCAGCCCGTAGTCGCGACGCTCCGACGTGCGCGAGAAGGAGCCGGCGTCATCGCCCACGAACGGGCGGGCGATGACGCGCCCCATGACCACCTCGGGGCCGTTCACGAGCCCGCGGGCGTGCTCGCACAGGCGGTAGAGCTCGTCGAGCGGCACGACGCCCGTGTGGGCGGCCAGCTGGAGCACGGAGTCCCCGGAAGTGTAGAGGATGACGGCGCCCTCCTCGACGGCCTGCTCGCCGTGGTCGCGGATGACCTCCGTGCCGGAGTAGGCACGGTTGACGAGCATCCTCCTGCCCGAGAACCCCTCGAGGTCGTCCACGAGCCACCGGGGGAACCCGTCGGGGCAGTGCCCCATGTCGAAGCGCACGGGCAGGCCCATCATCTCCCAGTGGCCGTCGATGGAGTCGTTGCCGTTGGACGTGACGGTCATCCTGCCGTAGCAGCCCCGCGGGTGCTCGGCGGGGGGCACCCCGGGGAGGGGGTCGTCGGTGCGGATGTTGCCGAGGCCCAGCGACCCCAGGTTGGGCACCGCGAGGGAGCCGTCGTAGGTGCGGGCTATCGACCCGAGGGTATCGGCCCCCACATCGTCGAAGGCCGCCGAGTCGGGGGCCTCCCCCACCCCCATGGCGTCGAGCACGATGACGAAGATGCGCCGGTAACGAGGGTCCATGTCTTCCTCCGTTCGTTGCATTGGGACAGAGGGGCCCCGACCCCCCTGCACAAGGAGGGGGGCTCGAACGGTCCCGGAGGACCCCTCTCGGTTGTGCGGTGGTGGGTCGGGCGACTCCTAGGCCACGTCGTCCGGGGCGCCGGCGAGGATCGCGAGCGAGGCCGAGACGCCCAGGCGGTCGGCACCGGCCTCGAGCATCTCCACGGCCTCCTCGTAGCTGTGGATGCCGCCGGACGCCTTGACTCCGAGGTCCGGACCCACGGCCTCGCGCATGATCGCCACGTCGTGAGCCTTGGCCCCGCCGATGGAGAAGCCCGTGGAGGTCTTCACGAAGTCGGTCCCGGCCGCGGCCGCGAGCCCGCTCGCGCGGCGGATCTCGTCGTCCGTGAGCAGGCAGGTCTCGAGGATCACCTTGAGCAGCTTGCCCGCCTCGTGGACGGTCCCGGCCACGGCCTCTATGTCGGCCTGGACGGCCGCGTCGTTGCCCGCCTTGAGCTCGCCGACGTTGATCACCATGTCGACCTCGTCGGCCCCGTTGGCCAGGGCCTCGGCGGTCTCGGCGACCTTGGACGCGGTGGTGGTGGCGCCCAGGGGGAACCCGACGACCGTGCAGGTCCTCACGCCGGAGCCGGCAAGCCCCTCGCTCACGCGGGAGACCCAGTAGGGGTTGACGCAGACCGAGGCCGCGCCGATCTCGCGGGCCTCCCCGACGACTCGGTCGACGGCCTCTGCCGTGGCGTCCTGCTTGAGGAGGGTGTGGTCGAGGTAGGAGGCGAGCTCCGATTTGGTGGGTTCCATGGGCGGTGTGCTCCTTACGGGACGGGCGGCGGTTACTGGCAGGAGGAGACGAGGCGGGTGATGCGGCCCATGAACTCGTCGAGGAAGCGGGCCACGTCCACGCGCACGGCCACCTCCATGGTCTTGTTCGGGTCGTTGAGCAGCTCGGGGTTGCCGATGGTGCGCCCGCGGGTGGGACCCTCGACGTCGACCATCATGTTGATGGGGAGGCACTCCACGAGGCTTGGGTCCACGGCGACGGCACAGGCCAGGGGGTCGTGGAGGCCGCACCCGTGCAGGTGCGGCGCGGTGGTCTCGTAGGCCTTGATGTAGTAGTCGGTGATGTCGGCCAGGCGCTTGCCGGCCTCGGTGCCCGTCTCGCGCCAGAGGGCCGTCTCGCGGTAGGTGAGGAGCGTCTGGAGGGTCACGTCGAGGCCGATCATGGTCGCGGGGATGCCCGAGCGGAAGACGCGGTCCGCGGCGTCGGGGTCCTGGCTGATGTTGGCCTCGGACCACGGGGTCACGTTGCCCGGCACGGTGAGGGCGCCGCCCATGAGGACCACGGCCCCAACCTCGTCCACGATGGACGGGTCCTGGGCGATGGCCGCGTCGAAGTTGGTCAGGGGGCCGGTGGGGACGTAGATCAGGTCCTTGCCCCACCGGTGCACGGCCTCGACGATGAAGTCCACGGCCCCCTGCCCCTGGGGCGCCCGGTCGCTGGCAGGGACATCCACCTCGCCGACGCCGTTCTTGCCGTGGATGAAGGCGGAGACGGGCTGCACCGTGAAGTCTTCGGCGAAGCTGGCGCAGGGGAGCCCGGGGTACACCGGGACGTCGGGGGCGCCGAGAAGCGCGCACACCGCGAGGGCGTTGGCGGTGCTCTGCTCCGTGGTCACGTTGCCATAGGTGGTGGTGATGCCCACGAGCTCCACCTCCGGGCTCGCGAGGGCGTAGGCCACGGCGAGGGTGTCGTCGATTCCCACATCGAGGTCGAGGACGAGCTTCTTCATGCGAACCTCCTCATACGGCCCGGAGCCCCTGCCGAGGGGGCGCCGGGAACGTCCTGTGAACCACCTAGAACGAGGCGTTGACCTCGGCAAGGGAGGGGATGGACTGCTGGGCGCCCACGCGCTGCACCGTGAGGGCGCTCGCGCAGGTCGCGAGCTCCATGGACTCCCTGAACCCCATGCCCATGAGGTGCCCGGAGACCATGGCGCCGATGAAGGTGTCGCCGGCGGCGGTGGTGTCCACCGCATCCACGCACCGCGCGGGGACGAAACACTCCTCGCCGCGGTCGTAGCCGTAGGACCCCTTGGAACCCAGGGTGACGACCACCTGGGAGACGCCCTTCCCAGCGATCTTCCGAGCCGCCATGGAGGCGTCCTCCGGGCCGAACGGGAAGTCGCCGGTGATGGACTCGCACTCGGTCTCGTTCATGCAGAGGTAGTCGACGGACCGCCAGAAGTCGTCGGGGATGGGCCGGGCCGGGGCGGGGTTCACCATGGTGAAGAGGCCCCGGTCGTGGGCATGGGCCAGTGCGGCGGCCGTGGCGTCGGGCTCGCACTCGAACTGCGTGAGGAAGACGTCCCCCGGCTCGCCGAAGCGGTCGACGGCATCGCACACGTCGGCGGAGGAGAGACAGTAGTTGGCGCCGTGGTCGAGGATGATGCGGTTGTCGCCGTCGACGCGGATGATCGTGGCGGTACCCGTGGGGACCTCGGTGACCGTCCTCACGGCCGACACGTCGATGCCGGCGCCATCGAGGCACCCGAGGAGCACGGAGCCGAACGTGTCGTCCCCCACGGCCGCAACCATAGTCACCGGGGCGCCCATACGCGACGCGGCGACCGCCTGGTTGGCGCCCTTGCCGCCGGGGTTGGTGATGAAGGAGTCGCCATCGATGGTCTCTCCCGCGGCAGGGATACGCGCGCAGCAGATGGAGAGATCCATGTTCATGCTTCCGAATACCAGGGCCTTGGGCACGGCAACCACCTTTTGTTCTCGAGGGAAAAGCCACCTAAGGGCGACGGGCGCCCGCAACAACTAGATTCTGCACAGATTAGGGCCTAATCATGAGGACAATCGGACGAGCGCCCAATGGGGTCCGCGAACGGTAGTGCCTTATTTTAGATATACGGACAGTTATCTGAGCATATGGTAATAGCTCTTACCAGCTAAAAACATAGGGACAAAAAGAAAGGGCCGTCCCAAGGACGGCCCACAAAAGATGAATGTAGGGGGCTGCGAACCGGCGCCTGAAGCAAGAGGGGCCCCGGAGGGCCCCTCGAGGGTTCGCGCTGTCCCGCGCCCGTCGCTGGTCGGCGGCGTCCTGCTCTCCCACCGGCTGGACCGGCAGTACCATCGGCGCTCGGGGGCTTAACTTCCGGGTTCGGCATGGGACCGGGTGTTCCCCCCCTGCCATGGCCGCCGACCGGCGACGGGCGCGGGGAGGGCGGGTCGCCTCCGCCCCCTCAGGGCCGCACAGCGACGCGAAGCGCTCGTCTCGCACCGTCCCGGGTAAGAATGGGGGGCAAGAGCTCGGCCTATTAGTACCGCTCGGCTGAGGCGCTCGCGCGCCTTGCACCTGCGGCCTATCGACCTCGTGGTCTTCGAGGGGCCTTACCGGAAGGGAGAACTCATCTCAGGACCGGCTTCCCGCTTAGATGCTTTCAGCGGTTATCCGAACCGGACTCAGCTACCGGGCCGTGCCGTTGGTCGACAACCCGTTCACCGGAGGTCCGTCCACCCCGGTCCTCTCGTACTGGGGGCAGCCTCCTTCAATTCTCCTACGCCCACGGAGGATAGGGACCGAACTGTCTCACGACGTTCTGAACCCAGCTCGCGTACCGCTTTGAATGGCGAACAGCCATACCCTTGGGACCTGCTCCAGCCCCAGGATGCGATGAGCCGACATCGAGGTGCCAAACCTTCCCGTCGATGTGGACTCTTGGGGAAGATCAGCCTGTTATCCCCGGAGTACCTTTTATCCGTTGAGCGACGGCCGTTCCACGCCGGGCCGCCGGATCACTAGAGCCTGGTTTCCCACCTGCTCGGCCTGTGGGCCTCGCAGTCGAGCCTGCTTATGCTCTTGCACTCAAGAGGACGGTTGCCGACCGTCCCGAGCAGACCTTTGCGCGCCTCCGTTACTCTTTAGGAGGCGACCGCCCCAGTCAAACTACCCACCAGGCACGGTCCCCGGGCCGGTTCACGGTCCCGGGTTAGGATGCCAGAGCGACGAGGGTGGTATTCCAAGGGCGACTCCCCGCAGGCTGGCGCCTGCGGTTCTCGGTCTCCCACCTATCCTCTACACGTCGGACCGGCAGCCAATGCCTAGCTGCAGTAAAGGTTCACGGGGTCTTTCCGTCCTTCCGCGGGTAAGTCGCATCTTCACGACTAGTGCAATTTCACCGGGTCCATGGTCGAGACAGCGCCCAAATCGTTGCGCCTTTCGTGCAGGTCGGAACTTACCCGACAAGGAATTTCGCTACCTTAGGACCGTTATAGTTACGGCCGCCGTTTACCGGGGCTTGGGTTCGCCGCTTCGCGCCCGGAGGCGCTGACGGCTCCCCGTGACCTTCCGGCACCGGGCAGGCGTCAGACCCTATACGTCGTCTTACGACTTCAGCAGAGTCCTGTGTTTTTGGTAAACAGTCGTTTGGGCCTCTCCACTGCGGCTCCCCCGGGCTCCGGACGCGAGGTCCATCACCTGGGGGAGCGCCCCTTCTCCCGAAGTTACGGGGCCATTTTGCCGAGTTCCTTGACCATGGTTCTCCCGATCGCCTTGGTATGTTCTACCCACCCACCTGTGTCGGTTTGCGGTACGGGCCCCCAGGGGCTCGCTAGAGGTTTTTCTAGGAAGCACGGGCTCACTCGCTTCGCTCAATCGCTTCGTCGGCCGCCTCACCCCTTGGCGGGGCGCGCGTTTCACAGCGCCCCGGGCTACGCGGCTTCGCGGGGACGTCCAGAACCCCGTCGAGCCACCCCTCTCCGTCACCCCGTCGCTGATAGCGCCCCTCGGGGGGTGCAGGAATGTCTGCCTGCTGTGCATCGGCTACGCCTTCCGGCCTCGCCTTAGCCCCCGACTGACCCTGGGAGGATTAGCCTCGCCCAGGAAACCTTGGGTTCACGGCGGCGGCGTTTCCCACGCCGCTCTCGTTACTCATGCCAGCATTCTCACTTCCGCGCGCTCCACCGGTCGGTCGCCCGCCGGCTTCGCCGCTGCGCGGAAAGCTCCCCTACCACCGGACGCTGGGTCCGGTCCGCCGCTTCGGCGCCGTGCTTAGCCCCGTGTATTGTCGGCGCATGTCCACTCGACCAGTGAGCTGTTACGCACTCTTTGAATGGATGGCTGCTTCTAAGCCAACATCCTGGTTGTCTGGGCAGACGCACATCCTTTGCCACTCGGCACGGACTTGGGGGCCTTGGCGGGCGGTCTGGGCTGTTTCCCTCTCGAACGCGCGGCTTAGCCCACGCGTTCTGACTCCCGGCCTCTCGACCGTCGCCATTCGGAGTTCGGTTGGGGTTGGTAGGCGGTGAGGCCCCCGCGCCCATCCGGTGCTCTACCTGCGACGGTAAACGGCCGAGGCTAGCCCTAAAGCTATTTCGGGGAGAACGAGATATCTCCGGGTTTGATTGGCCTTTCACCCCTACCCACAGGTCATCCCCCCAGTTTTCAACCTAGGTGGGTTCGGCCCTCCACGGGGTCTTACCCCCGCTTCAGCCTGCCCATGGGTAGCTCACCCGGCTTCGCGTCTGCGTCGCGCGACTGGAACGCCCGTTTCGGACTCGCTTTCGCTGCGGCTCGCTTCCAAGCTAAACCTCGCCGCGCGGCGCAACTCGCTGGCTCATTCTACAAAAGGCACGCCGTCACACCCCGAAGGGGTGCTCCGACTGCTTGTGGGCGCACGGTTTCAGGTGCTGTTTCACTCCCCTCCCGGGGTGCTTTTCACCTTTCCCTCACGGTACTGGTCCGCTATCGGTCACAGGAGAGTGTTTAGGCTTGGAGGGTGGTCCCCCCTGCTTCCCACCGGGTTTCACGTGTCCGGCGGTACTCAGGGTGCGCGACGCGCAGCCGGGGCGGGTTCGCCTACGGGGCTCTAACCCTGTGCCGCCGGCCTTCCCATGCCGTTCGGCTCCCGTCCCGGTTTGTCACTGCGCCGGGGGCCGGCAGGCCCCCGATGCGCGCCCCTGCAACCCCGGCGGCGCAAACCCTGCCGGGTGCGCGCGCTCGCCGGTTTGGCCTCTTCCCCGTTCGCTCGCCGCTACTGGGGGAATCTCTGTTGATTTCTCTTCCTCCGCCTACTTAGATGTTTCAGTTCGGCGGGTTGTCCCCCGCCGGCCTATGGGTTCGGCCGGCGGGCGGCAGGCGTCTCTTCCTGCCGGGTTCGCCCATTCGGAGATCCGCGGGTCGCAGGCCATGTGCGCCTCACCGCGGCTTATCGCAGCTTGTCACGTCCTTCGTCGGCTTCCTGTGCCAAGGCATCCACCGTGCGCCTTTTCCATCTTGCCCGCCCCCCGCGCGGGTGCGCGGGGGGCTCGCTTTCTTAACGCTGGTGTGCTTTCTTGTGCAGTTGCACATACCCGGGCCCCAGGGAGGGGCCCAGGCGATCAGATGCGACCCCTCCCCCTTGGGGGGAGGGGATTGCTTCGCGTGCTATGCGGCTCTCAAGGTGCGGAGGGACGGGCCCTCGGGACCGGGTGCCGCGGCGCCTCGGGTGCGCGGGGAGACGGCGGCCCACCGGCCGGGCGGGCCCGGCTGCGTGAGCTTCGATGAAAAGTGATTCTAGAAAGCTTGTTCTCCCTAGAAAGGAGGTGATCCAGCCGCACCTTCCGGTACGGCTACCTTGTTACGACTTCACCCCCCTTACCCTCCACACCTTAGGCGCCTCCCCCCGCGGAGCGGTTGGGCCGGCGACTTCGGGTGCAGACGACTCGGGTGGTGTGACGGGCGGTGTGTACAAGGCCCGGGAACGCATTCACCGCGGCGTGCTGATCCGCGATTACTAGCAACTCCGACTTCACGGAGGCGGGTTGCAGCCTCCGATCCGAACTGGGGCCGGCTTTGAGGGATTCGCTTCCGCTCGCGCGGTCGCAGCCCGTTGTGCCGGCCATTGTAGCACGTGTGCAGCCCAGGACATAAGGGGCATGATGACTTGACGTCGTCCCCACCCTCCTCCGGCTTGACGCCGGCGGTCCCGCGCGGGTGCCCAACTGAATGCTGGCAACACGCGGCAGGGGTTGCGCTCGTTGCGGGACTTAACCCAACATCTCACGACACGAGCTGACGACAGCCATGCACCACCTGTCACCGCTCCTCTCGGCCACGGCGTCTCCGCCGCTTCACGGTGATGTCAAGCCCTGGTAAGGTTCTTCGCGTTGCTTCGAATTAAGCCACATGCTCCGCTGCTTGTGCGGGCCCCCGTCAATTCCTTTGAGTTTTAGCCTTGCGGCCGTACTCCCCAGGCGGGACGCTTAATGCGTTGGCTGCGGCACGGAGGGCAGGTCCCCCCACACCTAGCGTCCATCGTTTACGGCTAGGACTACCAGGGTATCTAATCCTGTTCGCTCCCCTAGCTTTCGCGCCTCAGCGTCAGTCGTGGCCCAGAAGGCCGCCTTCGCCGCCGGTGTTCTTCCCAATATCTGCGCATTCCACCGCTACACTGGGAATTCCGCCTTCCCCTACCAGACTCAAGCCTGCCGGTATCGGGGGCGGACCGGGGTTGAGCCCCGGTATTTGACCCCCGACCTAACAGGCCGCCTACGCGCGCTTTACGCCCAATGAATCCGGATAACGCTCGCCCCCTACGTATTACCGCGGCTGCTGGCACGTAGTTAGCCGGGGCTTCTTCTGCAGGTACCGTCACCGTGAGGGCCTCGTCCCTGCTGAAAGCGGTTTACGACCCGAAGGCCTTCGTCCCGCACGCGGCGTCGCTGCGTCAGGCTTCCGCCCATTGCGCAAGATTCCCCACTGCTGCCTCCCGTAGGAGTCTGGGCCGTGTCTCAGTCCCAATCTGGCCGGTCGGTCTCTCAACCCGGCTACCCATAATCGCCTCGGTGGGCCGTTACCCCGCCGACTAGCTAACAGGCCGCGGGCCCATCCCCTCCCGTCTGGGCTTTCCCGGGCCGGCCATGCGGCCGTCCCGGAGTATCCGGTATTACCCACGGTTTCCCGAGGCTGTCCCGGTGGAGGGGGCAGGTTGCCCACGTGTTACTCAGCCGTTCGCCACTCTCGGCGGGGCCCGGAGGCCCCGCTTCCCGTTCGACTTGCATGTGTTAGGCGCGCCGCCAGCGTTCATCCTGAGCCAGGATCGAACTCTCCGTTCGGACACGCGGCGCCCGCTGGCGCCGCGGTGCGTGTCAGATGGAGCCCGACCCGGCCGATGATCCGCCGATCGTCGGATCCACAAGGAAATGACAGGTTCGCTCGTTTCCCGGCGGGGTCTCCCCCGCCGCGAGGAACCATCCTTAATGGTCTGTCTCCCCGCGGCCCCCAAAGGCCGCGGTATCCGGTTCTCAAGGTCCGTCGCGCCGGGACCACCAGGCGGTGGGTGCCGCGGCGCGAGAAAGAACAATACAGTGCTTGGGGCCCCATGCCTTCGAGAATCTCGGAATAGGTTTTCCCCTCATTTTTCCTTCACAAAGACGAGGGGGCATCATTCGTGCTCGTGCCGGCGTACAACGGCGACAGCGCACTACCACTATGCCTTGCCCCCTGTGATTTACCGTGCTGATGCCGGCAAACGGCACCGTTCTGTCGGCAAGCGAGCCCCATGGATGCGAAGGGGCGGCGCACCGGGAGGGTGCCCCGCCCCCGAGGGACGTGCCGTATGGGGCGCGCCGTTCGATACGCGCCGCAGGGCACCCCTAGACGGCCGCCACCTTGGCGAGGCCGTCGACCCCCCTGCAGTCGTCGAAGGTGACGGTGCGCAGAGCCGGGTCCTCGTAGGTGCTGTAGTAATACGTCTTGCTGGCGGAGGAGTAGCCCCCCGTGTAGAAGGTGTACTCGAAGTCGCCAGACTCCTGGCGACAGTGGCCCTTGACCATCGAGACGGCCCCGAGGGTCCTGAAGAGGCGCGCGACGTTGGCCTTCTCCCCCTCCTCGTCGGGATAGAGGGCGTTGAGGATGGCGACGCAGACGAAGCGCGAGATGGCGGAGGGGTCGCCAGGCAGGCCCATCATCGAGGGACCGACGCCCATGGCGGTGAGGTGCTCCTCGCGCAGGGTGACCTCGGGGGTCCAGGCGTTGTCGAGGTGCACGTAGTTGCGCATGTTCTCGCAGTGGAACCTGAACTCGGGCTGGTTGGTGAGGACGTCGAAGCCGTCGTGGCTCACCTTGAGGCCGTCGGCGTCCTGCTCGACGACGATGGAGCGCTCGGCGTCGGCGACGAACCAGTGGAGGGAAGAGGGCTCGAGGGCCGAGGAGAAGCTGTCGTTGGTGATCGCGGCATCGGCGAGGGCCTCCTCGACCTCGTCGACCGAGGAGAACGTCCCGCACACCCAGAGCGGCATCTCGAAGCTGGCGATGTTGGTCTTGCCCTCCTCGGGGTCGCGGTAGACGCCGAAGCCACCCGCGAACGAGAGCCCGGCACAATAGAGGCCGTCCTCGTTGGCGCAGTCGAAGAACAGGGGCATGCCCTCCTCGACGATGGACATGCCGATCAGGCCGGTGCGCGTCTTGAACGTGCCCTCGTGGCGCGACCGCCACTCCCAGCCGGCGGGGACGGCCACAGGGCCCTCGCCGTAGCTGACGCCCCAGTCGTAGTTACGACCGCAGTACAGATGACCCTCGGGGTCGCAGAACCGGACCGCTGTGCACATCGCAAGCCGCCTTTCCCGGGCCCGGCCCGGACTCGTCCCGATGCTTGGCGGCTCGTACCCGTATGGCAGCGGCGCAGACTACCAGCAGTAGCTTCTGCCGAACTGGTCCACAAGCTCGCGCACCTCGTCGTCGGAGCAGTCGATGCCCAGACCGCGGATGCGCTCGGGGAGCTCGCCTTCCGAGGCGAGGAGCAGGGAGTCGAGGCACCGCTGGTTGGTGCGGGCGCACTTGAGGGCGGCAAAGAGGCTCTTGACGAGCGCCTCGGCGCTCACCTCCTCCTCGGCGTCCATCTGGTCGAGGGCGAGTCTCGCCTCGTAGGCGATGTCGGAGGAGTCTACGGAGAAATCCCGGGCCTTCATCTGCGGACCTCCCTATGGGGTGACGGCTTAGGGCGCACGTCTCCGCGCGCTGGGAGGGCTATCCCCCCTTTTTTGGGACCCGTAGCGCTCCCATGGGGACCATCCCCGACTCGCCCCATACCTGATACGTCTCGCAAGGAAACTGGAAGGGGCCTTGAGGGGAGACGTATGGAGAGGGTCCCGTTGTCCATTGAGCTAGGAGCACACAAATTGCTAACCGGTGGTTAGTGGATGACCCACCCGGCCTCGCCCATCTTCAGAGCCATGAAAGATTCTGCTTACACCACGTTTCTCGCAGGGCTCGGCCGCAGGCTCGGCGCCGTGCGACGCTCCCGCGGGCTCTCCCAGGAGCGCGTGGCGCAGATGCTGGACATGGACCGCGTCTCCATCGGCTACATCGAGCAGGGGCGCCGCTCGCCGCGCCTGGCCACGCTCTACCGCTTGGCCACGCTCTACGACGTCCGGGTCACCGACTTCTTCGACTTCGAGGAGACCGCGGACGAGGTCCTGGGGCGTCTCGTCGACGACGGGCCCGAGGCCTGAACCCATGTACAAGACAAGGGAGGGGCCGCGCCTCGACGGGCGCGGTCCCTCCCCCGTTCCCGCTTCGGGTCGCCCCTACTCGTGGTCGTGGTGGCAGCAGCCCTCGCCGTGGTCGTGGCCATGCCCGTGGCAGCAGCCCTCGCCGTGGTCGTGGCCATGCCCATGGCAGCAGCCGTCACCGTGGCCGTGGTCGTGGCCGCAGCCGCAGCCCTCGTCGCCCTCGTCGTCGAACATGTCGGCAGCGAGGTACATGTGCTCGACGGACCCCACGTACAGGGTGTGGAGGTCGTCGTCGGGATAGTTTTCGCCGTAGACCTCGGGTGCCGTGAAGCAGGCCTTGTCGAGCTGCTGGGCGTAGAGCTTGTGGCAGACGATGACGAGCTGGGCCTCCTCGAAGGCCATGGAGCCGTCCACCTGCATGGGGAAGAGGCCGGCGTCGAGGACCTTGTCGGTGTCGCGGCCGCTCGTGGAGCCGCAGACCTTGAGGGCGTCGCGCCGCTCCTCCCCGAAGAAGCTCAGCGTGAAGTCGTCGGACCGGTCCACGAACTCCTTGGTGTAGCGCTGCGGGCGGATGAAGCACGTGGCGACGGGGCGGTCCCAAAGGACACCGAGCCCACCCCACGACGCGGTCATGGTGTTGAAGGCGGAGTCGTTGCCCGCGGTGACCAGCATCCAGTCGTCGCCGATCAGCTCGAACGGGTTGAACTGCAGGTCCTTGGGGTCGATTTCGACGAACTCTCTGGGCATTGTCCCTCCTTGTAGACGATGGGCGGCCCGGCCGGGTGCGGCGGTCGCCCTGCAGGTGCTTGCCCCTGCGACGGGCCCGCCCGTCGCGGCGCCGGCACCCTCCATGGTCCCAGCTTAGCCAAAACCGGGCTACGGCCCCACGGTGACGGACGCCACGGCGGCCTTGACGGCGGCGACGACGGCGGCGGGGGCGTCGGGGGACCAGGCGCCTTCGACGACGTGAACCTTGCCGCCGTCGGCCAGCAGGAGCTCCGTGCCCTCCATGCCGTCCTCCCGCACAGGGAGCGTGGCGCGCCACAGGCCGTCCGCGCCCCGCTCGACGGCCACGTCGGCGTCAGCGGAGCCGCCCTCGGCCGACGAGACGGTGCGGGCGAGCGCCTCCATGTCGTCGGCCGAGGAGACGGACGGCACGGGGCCCATGGCACTCGCCTCGGCGGTGTCGGCGGTCACGCGGGCGACGCTGCCGTCCGACGTGGGGGAGGCCCCCTTGACGCCCGCGATGTCGACCTCCGCCCAGTTGTCGGGGACCCGCACCGTGACCCCGCCCGCGGAGAGGGACGTGAGCGTCCTGGACGGATCGGGCACGGACCCGCCGGACGCCCCGTCGGAGGCCCCCGCCGACCCAGACCCGCCGTCGGCCGACGCGGAGCCGCCCGGGGACCCGAGCGGCGAGAAGACGTCGAGGCCGAACGCCACTGCGAGCACGGCCGCCACGGCGACCACGGCGGCCACGGGCAGCCAGCGCCGCCAGCGCGCCGCGGGGGCTCCCCCGTCCCGGCCTTCCCCGATATGCCTGTCGTCCATGGGCCCTCCTGCCGCCGGCTCTCGTCCCAGGGACCCTACCCGCCCCGGCGCCGGCCTAGCGCGGGACGGCCCCCGATGTGGAGACGAGCCCCTCCAGGGCGCGGGCGACCCCGTCCTCGCCGCAGGGGCCCACCACCCAGCGGGCCCGTTCGAGGACGGCGGGCTTGGCGTCGGCCACCGCGCAGGAGTTGGGGAACGCCCCGAGGACCTCGAGGTCGTTGTCGGAGTCGCCGAAGACGAGCACCTCGTCGGGGGCGGCGCCCACCGCCTCGGCGAGGGCCCGGGCGCCGGTGGCCTTGGAGCAGCCGGCCGCGAGCACGTCGAGGATAGGCCGGCTGCGGGTGGGGCTCACGAGGTCGAAGGCCGGGTACAGGGCGGAGAGGTGGTCCGCGGCCGCCCCGAGGTCCGCCCCCTCGGGCAGGTGGATGTTGGCCTTGGTGAGGCCGGCCAGGGCCCCCTCCCCGTGGCTCGCGAGCCAGGGGCCGTCCACGACGACGAACTCCCCGGGCAGGCCCGGGAGCCCGCACACCCCGAGCTCGCCGATGCCCTCGCGCCGCACCCTGAGGGCGAGGTCGGCGAGGGCCGCCGGGTCGTAGAAGCGGGCGTGGACGCGCTCTCCGTCGAGGTAGGCGACCATGCCGTTGTCGAACACGCCGGACCGGTACAGGTCGCCCGTGCCCGGGCCGAAGAGCCCCGGCAGGTGCGCCGGGGAGCGCCCGGTGCAGGGGCCGAAGACCGCGCCGTGGGCCATGACGGCGCGGATGGCGGCCGCCGCGCGGCCGGTGAGCCCGGAGCGGGGCGTGTCGAGCAGGGTCGCATCAAGGTCGGAGAGGACGAGCCTTATCAACGTTTTCCTCCATAGGAAGGGGCCTGGGGTCACCCCACGATTATAGGGACGGCCCCGTAGCTGCATGGAGCCTGACAGCGGGCCCATCCCCCTGAAACAGAGGCGACACGGTCTTGGGGTACAGTCTTCGGCGCATAGGTGAACCCTTTGGACGAGGAGTTTGGCGTGACCCAGACCGAGACTCACCCTATGGAGCGGCTGAAGGACGACGGGATCGACACCCCCGAGCGGCAGGTGGCCGCGGAGCGGGCGCTCGACCTCATCGACATCCCCGACGAGCTCAAGCACAACATGATGTTCTTCCTGCACCTCGTGCGCGAGGTGCTCGACGAGTACGACGGCGGGCTGCTCAACCTCTTTGACCGCCTGCTCGTGGACGCCGTGGTGGTGAACCTTCCCGTCACGGCGAGCCGCACGGAGATCTCCCCCCTCCTCGGCCGGTACTCCGCCGACGACGCCTTCGAGGACGCTGTGGCCACCCTCGACGAGCTGCCCGTCGACCGCGCGACCATGCTCGTGCGCGCCTTCACCGTCTTTTTCCACCTCGCCAACATCTGCGAGGAGGACTACCGCGTCCACAGCCTCGACGCCCGCGAGGCCGCCGTGGCCACCACCGAGGCCGAGGACCCCGTGAACGAGCTCACGGTGGGCTTCCACCACCTGATCGACGAGCGCGGGCGCGTGAAGGCGCAGGGCATCCTCGACCGCCTGGAGTTCCGCCCCGTGTTCACGGCGCACCCCACGGAGGCCCGGCGCAAGGCCATCGAGGGCAAGATCCGGAGGCTCTCCGCGCTCCTCGACGAGCGCGGCCGCCTCCACGGCATCAACCTCTTCGAGAACGAGCGGCAGATGAAGCAGGAGATCAGCGCCATGGTGCGCACCTCCCCCATCTCCCACCGCAAGCCCACGCCCGTCGAGGAGGCCGACACCGTCATCGACATCTTCGACAGCACCCTCCTCGACGCGGTCCCCGAGGTCTACCGCCGGTTCGACGACTGGGAGCTGGGCCCCAAGGCCGGCGCCGTGCCCCCGATGTGCCCGGCGTTCTTCCACCCGGGCAGCTGGATCGGCTCGGACCGCGACGGCAACCCCAACGTCACCGCCAAGGTGAGCCGCCTCGTGGCCGAGAAGTACCGCCTCCACGCCGTCAAGACGCTGGCCGCGCGCTGCGCCGAGGTGGGCCGCAACCTCACCCTGGACAGCACCTACACCAAGCCCTCCCGCGAGCTCGCCAACTTGTGGAACCACCAGGTGGAGATGAGCGAGGTGCTCACCTCCAAGGCCGCGGGCATGTCCACCCGCGAGACGCACCGTGCCGTCATGCTCGTGATGAGCGAGCGGCTCCTGGCCACGGCCACCCGCACGGCCGACATCATGTACCGGTCCGTGGACGAGTTCCTCGACGACCTCCGCGTGGTGCAGCGCTCCCTCGAGGAGGCCGGCGCCCGCCGCGAGGCCTACGGCCCCCTGCAGAAGCTCGTCTGGCAGGCGGAGACCTTCGGCTTCTCCCTCGTGGAGATGGAGTTCCGCCAGCACTCCCTCGTGCACCGCCGCGCCCTCGAGGACATCCGCGAGCACGGCCGCTGGGGCGAGCGCGGCGAGCTCGAGCCCATGACCCAGGAGGTGCTCGACACGTTCCGCGCCATCGGGTCCATCCAGCGCAAGAACGGCGTCGACGCCGCCCGCCGCTACATCATCTCGTTCACCCAGAGCGCCGAGGACGTGGCCAACGTCTACGAGCTGGCGCGGCTGGCCTTCGCCCATTCCAAGGACGTGCCGCAGCTGGACGTCATCCCGCTCTTCGAGCAGGTGGAGGACCTCGAGCGTGCCGTGGACACCCTCGATCAGATCGTCGAGCTCCCGGATGTCCAGCGCCGCCTTGAGCAGACCGGGCGCCGGATGGAGGTCATGCTCGGCTACTCCGACTCCTCCAAGGACGCCGGCCCCACCGCCGCGACCTTCGTGCTCAACACCGCCCAGGAGGCCATCGCCCGCTGGGCCGAGCGCAACGCCATCGACCTCGTGCTCATGCACGGCCGCGGCGGCGCCGTGGGCCGCGGCGGCGGCCCTGCCAACCGCGCGGTGCTGTCCCAGCCCAAGGGGTCGGTCAACTGCTGCTTCAAGCTCACGGAGCAGGGCGAGGTCATCTTCGCCCGCTACGGCAACCCCACCCTGGCCCGGCGCCACATCGAGGGCGTGGCCGGCGCCACCCTCGTACACGCCAGCACCTCGACGCAGCAGGTGAACGGCGAGGCGGGCATCGAGTTCGCCGACCTCGCCCAGACCCTCGAGGACGCCTCCACGGCCAAGTACGCCGAGCTCCTCGGCACGGACGGCTTCGTGGAGTGGTTCTCCCAGGTGACGCCGCTGGCCGAGATCGGCCTCCTGCCCATCGGCAGCCGTCCGGCCAAGCGCGGCCTGGGCGCCAAGTCGCTCGACGACCTCCGCGCCATCCCTTGGATCTTCTCGTGGTCCCAGGCGCGCCTCAACCTGGCAGCCTGGTACGGCCTCGGCACGGCCTGCGAGACCGTGGGCGACCTCGAGCTGCTCCAGGAGGCCTACCGCCGCTGGCCGCTCTTCACCACGTTCATCGACAACATCGAGATGTCGCTCGCAAAGACCGACGAGCGCCTGGCCCGCATGTACCTCGCCCTGGGCGACCGAGACGACCTGGCCGAGACCGTGCTCGACGAGATGGCCCTCACCACCCGTTGGGTCCTGGCTATAACCGGCAACGAGTGGCCCCTGGAGAAGCGCCGCGTCCTCGGCCCGCTCGTGCGCATGCGCCGCCCCTTTGTGAACGTGCTCTCGCTGGCCCAGGTGCGGGCCCTCGACCGCCTGCGCTCGAAGGAGGGCGACGAGATGGGCGACGAGGAGCGCGCCGAGCTCACCTACCTCATCCTCTGCACCGTGAGCGGCGTGGCCGCCGGCCTCCAGAACACGGGGTGAGAGACGGGTTCAGAGTGGGCAGACAAGGTACCGGGTTGGTTTGTCACCGCGCCTGAAAACGATTGAGGGTGCCCCTATTCGCTTTTTGGCGAGCTCTCGGCGAGCTCCTGGTGCTTTCAGTCGGAGATGAGATATGGAGGAGAAGTGAACGACCTTCGGCGATTGACAGGCACGCCCGAGCGGTGTAATGTTCCTTTTTGCGCTGAGGCGCACCAATTATTGCGGGGTGGAGCAGTCTGGTAGCTCGTCGGGCTCATAACCCGAAGGTCGTAGGTTCAAATCCTGCCCCCGCGACCACACGTTCACGGGCGGTCGATTTTATCGGCCGCCCGTTTTTTGTTGCCCCGATCGCCCTCGCCTGCAGACCCGCTCGGCGAGCCGTCATCCTCGGATGACAACCGTCCAAACGACCCCTCCTCTCTCGACAGGCCAATCGACAATTGCGCCGTATCGATCCTGTGAGAGGAAGGAGAAGCCGATGGCAGCCATGAAACCCGAACTCGGCAACAGCGCAGGCACAGCCTTGGCTGTATCCACTGAGGGCCTCACCAAGCGCTATGGCGACACCTGCGTGGTGGACCACGTCGACCTCGCCGTGCCAGAGCACGCGGTCTACGGCTTTCTCGGCCCCAATGGGGCAGGCAAGTCCACCACCATGAAGATGCTCCTCGGCCTTGTCCACCCGAGCGAGGGGGCGGCCACGGTTCTTGGCTGCCCCCTTCTCCCGGAAAACCGCCTCGAAGTGCTCCGGGGCGTGGGCTCGCTCATCGAGAGCCCCAGCTGCTACCCCAGACTCACCGCACGGGAGAACCTTGAGATCGTGCGGCGACTGAGAGGCCTGCCCAAATCAGAGATAGACGAGGTACTCGCCATCGTGGGGCTTGACGGCCCCGCAGTGCACAAAAAGGCGGCCGGCAACTTCTCCCTCGGCATGCGCCAGCGCCTCGGCATCGCCGCGGCGCTCATGGGAAAACCGCCCCTGCTCCTGTTGGACGAACCCACTAACGGGCTCGACCCCTCTGGCATCCACGAGATCCGCGCCCTCGTGAAGTCGCTTCCCCACCGCTTTGGCATGACGGTCGTCGTGTCGTCGCACCTGCTCTCGGAAATCGACCAAATGGCCGACCACGTGGGCATCATCAACCGCGGGCACATGGTCTGGCAGGGCGCGCTCGAAGACCTCCACGCCATGGGGCGCCGATGGATCGCGCTGAGGACCACAGACAACCGTTTGGCCGCGCAGCTCCTGCCCGGTGCGGAAACAGACCCGAACGACCGCTCTTACCTGAGGATCAAGGCGGTTGACGACCGCGAGGCGGCACGGGTCTCGCTGGGCCTTGCAGGCCGAGGCGTAGGCATCGTGCGCATGGAGGGGCACGAGGAAACGCTCGAGGACATCTTCTTGAGGCTCACCTCTTTGAAGGAGGTGCTCTGATGGCTTCCAACAGCCGGGGCCTTCGCATGGGATCCCAGGTTGCCCTTGAGTTCAGCAAGCTGCGGCACCGCCACCTCGTAGCCGTCTGCATCGCCATGGTTGCCTTTGTGCTCTTGTGGTTTGGAAGCCAGGGGGCGAAACAGGTCGTGCGCTCGGACGACTACCGGACCGTTCTCTACAGCCTCCCCCAGATAAACGCCGTGATCCTACCCCTTCTCTCCACGGTGGTCGCCTCCACGGTCTGCGACATCGAGAACCGGACGAACAAGTGGAAAGAGCTCCTCACCATAGAACGCGCCGACAGCCTCTTCTGTGCCAAATGGCTCACCTGCGCCATCCTGCTCGCGGCAACGGTGACAGGCGAGGTAGCGGCCACGACGGCCCTCGGCGTCATGCTCGGGTTCGACCCCGTCCCCTTGGGAGAGGCGGCGGTCCTCTGGGCGTCGACGCTCGGGGTCTGCCTCTTCGTCTCCACGGTGGTCGAGGCCATCTGCTTCTTTGCGAACAACCAGTTCCTCCCCGTGGCCACAGGCATCGTGCTGTCGTTTCTCGGCCTGTTCTCCCTTTACCTGCCCCCTGCCGTCAGCATGTTCGTCCCCAGCGCCTATTTTGGGCTCCTGTCAACGGTGAGCATGACCTATGACGCGGCGTCCGGCTCCATCATCTGGGGCTCGGTGCCTTGGCCCCTGTGGCGGTTCTTGTTGGTTGCCGTGATCACTGCCGCCGCCTTTTTGCTCTCCTTGCGCGTCTCTTCAAGAAAGGAGCTCTAAAATGCTCGTCGCCTCCATCCAAGCGGAGCTTGTGAAACTCCGCCGCTCCCCTGTCTGGGTTGCCTTTGTGGCGCTACCGGGTCTTTCCGCCCTCATCGGCAGCGCAAACTACACGGCGAACCTCGAGGTCATCACGCCCGGATGGGAGAATCTGTGGACCCAGCAGACGCTCTTTGTCTGCTACTTCTTCCTGCCGGCCCTGCTCGGCGCAGGCTGCTCGCTCCTCTGGCGCCAAGAACATCAGGGGTCAAACTGGAACGAGTTCATGGTCCAGCCCGTCTCAACGCTCGACCTTGTGCTGGGCAAGCTCTGCGCAGGGTCGCTCATGGCAGCCACCGCGTTCGCGTCCATCCTCGTCTTCTACGGGTTTTCCGGCGTGCTTCTGGGGGTGCCTGGGCCATTTCCCACGGCCCAGGTGACAACCTACCTCGGCCTTGGGCTCCTTGGCTCCATCGTCATCGTCGCCGTGCAGCTTTTCATATCCATGCTGATAAGAAGCTTCGCGACCCCCGTGGCCATCGCGCTCGGGGGCGGCGTGTGCGGCCTCGTGGCCACGATGGGCGGCTTCGGCTGGATTTGGCCGTACTCCCTCATGCAGTCCGGCATGAACTCCAACAACCTCGTCGACCTCTCGAGCGGCACGATCCTGCAAGTCGTGGTCGCCTCGGTCCTCTACATAACGGCAGCGACGGCAGCGGCCTCGACCTGGCTCGGTCGGCACGACATCGTTGCGACGCTCTGAGCCGACAGCCCGCAGAACGGCCTTGTGGGACCATAGGGCGATGCAAACGAAAGGGGTCTCCATGGGCGGCGTGCTTGACGGCATCGCCAATCGCTGGTTCCAGTCCCCCTGGACGTCTGTGGCCGTGCCGGTGGGCTGTGCGCTCTGGGATGCGGTCGCGCTCACCCGGTTCGCGTTCCTGCTTCCCTTGGGCGCAGACGTTTCCAACCTCTGGATTCTCAACGCGTGCGCCACCGGCATGCTTGTCTGCGTTGCCCTGAGAAAGGCCTTCCCCTTGGCGTCGATTCTCGCCGCCAGCCTCCTTATGGCAGTGGCGTCTCCCGTTGACGCCGGGGCCTGCACCGGGGTGCCCGCGCTCGTTATGGTCTTCTACCTGGCGTCCCAGGGCACTGCGACAACCGCCGCCATAGGGATTGCGGCTGCCGCGGCGGCCTTCTGCCTCCCCGTCGCCTTCATGGGGGACGAGCGGCTCGTCCTTGCCCACACCATGGCCATGGCCCTCGTAGCGGCCGCGGCGCTTGGCCTGAGGACGGCGCTCGCACGGAGCCAAGCACAGCGGGAGGTCGTGGCCGAGCACACCATGGCAGAGAGGCTCACAGAAGAACGCGACCGCATGGCCGCCGAGCGGGACGAGGCAAAGGAGCGCAGCCGCATCGCGGCGGAGCTTCATGACTCGGTGGGCCACGACCTCACGGCCATCATCGCCTTGGCCGAGGGCCTTTCGGGCGGCACGGGCGACGAGACCCTCGACGAGGCCGTCACCGCCATCGACCGCCTTGCCCGGGAGGGCCTCAACGACACCCGCAAAGCGGTGCGGCGGCTCTCGGCGCTTCACGGGTCGAAGCAACGCGCCCCTTCGCCTGTCGCCGTTGGCGAGCCCGCGCTCAGGGACTGGGACGACATCTCCTCCGTGCTCGACAACGCCCGCGCCGCAGGGGTCGCCGTCGCCCTCATTGAGACCGGAGTGCGCACGGAGGGAGCAAGGCGTCAAGCGGACACCGTGTTCACAGTGGTGCGCGAGGCCCTCACCAACGCGCTGCGCCACAGCGACGACCTCCGCCGCATCACGGTCTCTTTGGATCACGGCGAAAACGGCACCTGCGCCGTCGCGGTGCGCAACGACGGGGCCGCGGCGCAGGGCAGAAAAAAGCGGGGCACAGGTCTTCGACATCTGGAAGATGCCGTGACAGGCTGCGGCGGATCCTTCTCGTGCGGCCCCGGTCCTGACGGAGGATGGGAGGTCCTCGCGACCGTGCCTTTAGAAGGGCGCCCAGGGAAAGGAGGGGCCGATGGCTGAGACGATAAGCGTGCTGCTCGTGGACGACCAGCCCGAGACGAGGCTCGGCTTCTCCCTCATGATGCGGCGCGACCCGACCTGTGCGGTATGGGGTCAGGCCGACAACGGCAGGCAGGCAGTGGACGCCTTGGAGCGCGCCTCTGCCGCCGGCCGGCCGCTCCCCGACGTCGTGCTCATGGACGTGCGCATGCCGACCATGGACGGGATCGACGCCTGCGCCCTTATCTGCTCGCGGCACCCCGACGTGCGCGTCTTGATCCTCACCACCTACGACGAGGACGACTATGCCTTCGGCGGCCTCGAGGCGGGAGCGTCGGGCTTCCTGCTCAAGGACGTGACCTCGCGTGACCTCGTGAGGGCCGTCCGGGCCGTCGCCGACGGGGACGCGGTCCTCACGCCACGGATCACCCGAGCAGTCATCGAGCGCGGCATCCCCAGGGTAACGCCGGACTCCGAGAAAGAGCGCCTGCGGCGGGCGTTTCGGCGACTCACCGACCACGAGCTGCTCATCTGCTCCCTCATCGCCGACGGGCTCTCCAACGCCGAGGTGGCGGAGCGCCTGACGATCCAGACGGCCAGCGCCAAACGGGCCGTTTCCCGGATTCTCGCGAAGCTGGCCATGCGGGACCGCACCCAGGTGGCGATAGCATGGTACCGGGCCGAGATGGAGGAGCCCCCGGATGCTGCAAGGCACTGAGGGCCAGCGGAAGACGGGGGCCGCGATGATCGACGTGCTGTGTGTTGCTGCGGGCGGGGCCGTGGGGTCTGTGGCCCGCTACCTGCTTTCCTGCGTGCCGGTGCCCGGGGCCTGGCCCACAATGACGCTGATTACAAACTTTGTAGGAGCCGTGCTCATCGGCATCGTCGCCGGGCTCGCGCCCGCGCGGCTCTCCCCCCATGCCACCCTCCTCCTCAAGACCGGTCTCTGCGGTGGGTTCACGACCTTCTCCACGTTCTCGCTGGAGACCGTGACGCTCTGGCAGCAGGGTCGCACGGGGCTCGCCTGCCTCTACGCGGCGGCCTCGGTGGGGCTGTGCGCGGCAGGCGTCCTCGTCGGCCAGGCCGTGGCCGGCTCGCTGGCCCGGGGTTAGGCAGGCGCCGGACACTGGGCGGGGGCGGGCGGCAGAGGTGCCCGGACCGGGCCCGGCGTCAGCGGCCGCGGTGGCGGCGCTTCCGGCGCTCCTTGCGAAGCTCGTAGCGGGCCTCGGCATCCACGGCCTTGCGGTCGCGTTCGCGGCCCTTGCGCTCCCGCGCACACGCCTCCCGCTGGCGCGCCAGGGCCTCCTGGGCCTTGGTGGATGGGCCCCGGTCACCGAGGGTGCGGGCGACCTCGCGCTGACGGCGCTTGGGGTTTGTGGGCAGCGGGTCCTGCGGGCGGCCCTCCCCCATGGGAAAGCGGATGGACGACCACCGCGCCAGCACGAACCGGTGCAGCTCCTCGGCGGACGGCTCCGCCCCGAAGACCTGCCGCACGCACCCGTAGTGACTGCCGTCGACATGCTCCATCAGGCCCACCCAGAACTGGCCGTCGAAATAGACGGTGAGGGTGGACGACGTGCCGGTCATCCCCATGGCGATCCTCCTTTATGTGGTGGCGACGCGTTGGAGAAGGGACAACCAAGGAGGCAGGTTACTGGCGGCGTGGGCCGCGCCCCGACTACCCGACGGGGCCGTGTTTTCATCTCCGTGAGCCGATGGTAACAAAGGGAGGGGCCCGGCGGCAGGCGGCCGCCGCCGGGCGGATGCGGGAGGCAGAAATGTCCGGCCGAGGCAACAGGGGGTCAGGCCTGGCGGAAGAAGCGCTTGCCGAGGAGGCGGCCGGTACCGGCACTCGGGCCCCAGCTGATGAGTCCACCGTCGTCGTAGACGCCGTGGGAGTCCATGCCTTCGACCTCCACGCCCTCCACGTGCTCGTCGAGGGCGGAGAGCGAGAAGGCGTTGAGGAAGCGGCCGTCCAGCACCTCGCGCCAGTCGTGCCCAAGGCCTCGGGACACCGACTCCAGATCCCCCATGACAAACAGCCCACGCGCAAGGCAGGTGCCGTCCGGGTCGTCGGGAATCTCGGGAAAGTGCTTGAGCACCCACTCCTCAAACATCCAACGAATCTCGTCGGGAAGGCAGGGAATGCGTGACGCACCGTCAATGGACAGCATGACAAACCTCCCATCAGCCAAAAGGAGACGCCTCTTACATTATCGTATCTCGATATATTCAGGCAAGATTAAGACTAGGGCCACCGGTCCCCGTCACAGCCTCGCTCGCTAAAATGGGGCGGTTGGACACTGCAGGAAAGGATGCCATGGCCCACCTTCACACCCCGCTCGTCGCCTTCTTTGACATCGACGGCACCCTCATCGACTCGGACCCCGAGTCCTACGCCAAGGCGCAGGCGCCCGGGGCCACCGTTGAGGAGCAGGAGCGCGTTTTTCTTCCCACCCCTGCCGTGCGCGAGGCCGTAAAGGAGTTTGTGGACGCAGGCAACTTTGCCTTCCTCTGCTCGGGCCGGCCGCCCTCGGGCCTGGCCCTCCTGATGGAGCGTGTCCCCTTCTCCGGCTACGTGGCCCTGGCGGGCGCCCTGGGCGAGATGGAGGAAAAAGAGCTGTTCTGCCACAGCGTCGATGCGGCCCTCATGGCCCGGGTCATCGAGATCTTCAACGAGTGCTCCGTGGCGGCACTGCTTGAGGGAACCCGGGGGTCCATGGTGTTCATGCCTGCCGGCGAGCACCCCGCCATCGACCTGTCGGTGCCCGTGACCCGGAGCGTCGAGAAAACCCTGGCCGCCATCGAGGACCTCTCCCTCGTCAAGGCCTTCTGGATGGCCGAGGAGAACGGCCGCCTCGCGCCGCGCCGGGCCGAGCTGGCGGAGCGGTTCCGCATCAGCGACCTGGGGGTGGGCGGTTTCGAGCTCACGGTTCCCGAGATCTCCAAGGCGAGCGGCATGGCCGACGTCCTGGCAGCCCTGGGCACCCACGGCACGGTCTACGGCTTCGGCGACTCCGAGAACGACGTCACCATGCTCGAGGCCGCCGACGTGGCCGTGGTCATGGACAACGGCGTGGCGTCCGTGAAGGAGCTGGCAGACGTCATTGCCCCGCCGGTCTTTGCAGACGGAGTCGCCACGATGCTGCATAGGATTCTCGCGGGAGAGCTGTAGGGCCAGGACCGCAGGAACGGTATGCGTACGATAAAGGGGACGGTCGCCAACAAGACGGCCGTCCCCTTTCGTTCGTCGGTACTCTCCAGCGCTTTCAGGCGCGCAAAGGGCACGCAATCGGACGCCGTCGGCCGGCACCGACGGCCCTAGCCGCGGACCTCCAGCAGCTTCTTGCGGAGCTCGGCCTCCATGGCGCGGAGCTCGGCCTCGGCCTCGGCGCGCTTGGCGCGGCCCTCCTGCTGGATCTGCATGACCTCGTCGAAGGTCTGGATGAGGCTCTCGTTGGTGACCTTGAGGGTCTCGATGTCCACGATGCCGCGCTCGTTCTCGCGGGCGATCTGGGTGGTGGACGTCTTGAGCATCTCGGCGTTCTTCTTGAGCAGGTCGTTGGTCATGTCGGTGACCGTGGTCTGCGCCCTCACGGCGGCGTCGGCGTTGGCAATGCCCAGGGCCAGCACCATCTGGCTCTTCCACAGCGGGATGGTGTTGACGACGGTGGTCTGGATCTTCTCCACCATGAGCATCTCGTTGTTCTGGACGAACCGGATCTGGGGCGCCGTCTGCATGGCGATGGTGCGGGTGAGGTCGAGGTCGGAGAGCTTCTTCTCGAAGCGGTCGCAGGCGGCCGTGAGCTTCTGCACCGCCTCGGCGTCCTCGGTGCGGCCCGTGGCGCGGGCCTTCGCGGCGAGCTCGGCGAGCTGGCCGGAGCGCACCTCCTCCAGCTTCTTTCGGCCCGCCAGGATGTACATGGTGAGCTCTTTGAAGTACGTGAGGTTGAGGTCGTAGAGCTTGTCGAGAATCTTGGCGTCCTTCATGAGGGTGAGCTGCTGGTCCTTGAGGTGCCCCACGATCTTGTTGACGTTGTTCTCGGCCTTGTCGTACTTGGCCGTGAGGGCCTCCACGCGGCTGGCCCCGCGCTTGAAGATGCCGAGGAACCCGCGCTCCTCCCCCACCTCGAGGCTGCGGAGCTCGCCCACGACGTCGGTGATGAGCTCGCCCACCTCGCCGAGGTCCTGGGTGCGCACCTTCTCGAGGGCGCTCTGGGAGAAGTCGGCCATCTTCTTCTGGGCGCCGGCGCCGTAGGAGAGCACGAGCGCGGAGTCGGCGAGGTCGATCTGCTTGGCGAAGGCGTCCACCTGGCGGCGCTCGTCGTCGGAGAGGAGTTCCTCGTCGAGGGAGGCCACGGGGACCGCGGCCTCTTCCTCCTCCACGGCCACGAGGGGCTCGTCGCCGAGGTCGGGGCTGAGGGTGAGGGTGGGTACGGGCTCGCCCGCGAGGGCGTCGAGCTGGTCGTCCATGGGTACCTCCTAGTCCTTGGCGGCCGGGCCGCCGCGATCGATGAGACCTTCCTGGGCGAGGACATCGTTGAGCACGGAGATGTCGGCCGAGACGTCCCAGGTCATGTCGCGGAAGATGGTGTCGAGGAGGCGCTCGTAGGCCACCGCGAGGGTGTCGAGCGTGCCCTCGATCTCCTTGCGCGACGTGGAGATGTTGACGCCCTGCACCGGCTGCTCCTCGAGGTCGTCGTAGGCCTTGAGGAGCTTGACGGTGATGGGCAGGTAGTAGTTCATGAAGCGCTCGAGGTCGTCGGCCACCTCGGGGTGCTCGGACGCGTAGGCGAGGATGTTGGTGGCCACGCACTGGATGCGGTCCACCTTGGCCGACACGGCGTCGTCGTCGATGGCCGCGTTGGCCTCGTCGAGCTCCGACAGGTAGGCGGCGCCGCGCCGCAACAGGGGGCGCACCTCCTCGGGGGCGTCGTCCACGGAGAACGGCGCGTCCCCGGCATCGGCCGCCGGGGCGGGCCCCACGGGCTCCACCTTGGCCTCCACCCGCTGCGCCCGGCTGGCGCGGCGGGCCTCGGCGGCAGCGCGCTCCTGCTCCTCCACCGCGGCGAAGGCGGTCTCGGTGACCGCGAGGGTGCGACCCGAGGACGACAGGCGCCCCTCGCGGAGGAGGCCCTTGACGATGAGTCGCCGGGCGTCGGCCCGGACGGCATCGGCCTTGCGGCCCACCTGGTGGCAGAGCTCCGCGACGGTGCAGGCCTCGCGACTGCCGATGACGCGGCGGTAGGCGTCGAACCGCCGGGCGAGGGAGAGCCGGTCGACGCCCCCGCGCAGGAGGCCCACGGACAGGAACAGGAACACGGCGAGGATGGCCACCAGCCCCATGTCCATCAGACGGAGCGCCAGGGCGCCGAGGATCCCCAGGACGAACGTGATGGCGAACATGGCGCCGAGGAACGCGGCGACGGCGCCCGTGACGCGGAGGCCGGCCGCGGAGCCGTAACGGGCCGCCACGCGCTCCCGGGCGACGCGCTCCTCCTCCTTGCGACGAGCCTCGGTCATGGAGGTCGCCACGGCCTCCTGGGCCTTGCGCACGCCCTCCCCCGCCGCCGCGGCGGTGCGCTCCACCATGGTGCGGAGCTCGGCGAACTCGCGGCTGTCGATGGCGTCCTGGACCATCGACCCCAGCGACTGGAAAACGTCCTTGTCCCCGTTGTCTGCCATGGGAGCCTTTCCGCCGGGCGCACAGGGCGTGCCCGATTTCCTAGAATGGAAGGTGCTTTTTCAGCAGCCATTGTAGTCTACCCGCCCCATCCGACCATGCCCGGGGCACGGGGAGGGGCGGTTTCCTTGGTTATACTCGGCGCCTTGGTCAACGGAGCGCTCACCGTGGCCGGCGGCGTGGCGGGGCTCGCCCTGCGGCGCCGCGTGTCCCAGGGGCTGGGCGACTTCCTCATGGAGGGCCTGGGGCTCTGCGTCATCCTCGTGGCCGCGGGCGGCATGACCGGCTCCACCCCGGTGCTCGCGGTGGTGGCCTCCGTGGTGCTCGGCAGCCTCCTGGGTCGGGCGCTGGACATCGAGGGCGCCCTCAGGCGCCTGGGGGACCGGGTGCAGGACGCCCTGGCCCACCGCTTCCGGGGCTCGGCGGCCATGGGCCGCTTCTCGGAGGGGTTCGTCGCGGCCACGCTGTTCATCTGCGTGGGCTCCATGGCCGTCGTGGGGTCGCTCCAAAGCGGTCTCTCGGGCGACCACTCGACGCTGTTTGCCAAGGGTGCCATCGACATGGTGGTGGTGGCCGTCATGGCCGCGTCCATGGGGGTGGGCGTGCCCTTCTCGGGAATCTGCGCCTTTGCCTACGAGGCGCTGCTCAGCGCGGGCGCGAGCCTGCTCTCCCCCGTGCTCACCGACGCCGTCATCTCGGCCATGACGGTCACGGGCTCGCTGCTGCTCCTGGCCGTGGGCCTCAACATGCTCGGGGTCACCCGCATAAAGGTGGCCGACATGCTGCCGGCGGCGTTCGTCCCGGTGTTGTTCGCCCCCTGGCTGGGATAGCGGCCGGCAAGGTGCCGCCGGGTGCCCAACGGCACCCGCGACGTCCCGCCCCCAGGCGCCCCCACGGGCCCCCGGGGGCGGGACGCGCCGTCTAGAAGCGGCGCGCGGTCTCCCCGCGCCCGCCCGCCGAGAGGACCTCCTCGGCCTCACGCGCCGCGAGGGCGGCCTCGTCGGGGACCGCGGCCTCCTCGTCGGGAGACCCCTCGACGGTGGGGAGCCCCTGGTCGCAGGGGTCGAACTCGGTGCCTCGGTAGGGACGGTCCTCGGATGCCACGGCCCTCTCCTTCCCGCCCGATCGGGGCGTCTGGGGTTTCCTGGGGCCTATGCCCGATGTCGGGCCGGTTTTTTCGCCGCCGCAGGCGAAGCCGCGGAATCTGCGGGTATCCCGTGGCGCCCGAGCACCTCCACGGGCGGCACGGAGTCGCTGGGCCTGAGCCCCGCGTCGCCGCCGTGCTCCCAGAGACGGCCCTCAAGGGCGCGGAAGGGCGCCGTCACCACGGGCACGCAGCCATGGTCGAAGGGCCCGGTGCCCGCGCCCACGAGCGTGAGGACGTAGGGAGCCAGGACGAACGAGGCAACCTGCCAGCCCACGCCGGCATGGAAGCACTCCGCCACCGCAGCCACGCACCAGGCGTAGCAGACCCACACGACGGCGGCGGGCACCACCCAGAACTGCTGGAGGAAGCCCGTGGGCATGGCCCAGAAGGCGCCCACGGCGGCGACCCCGGCGAGGGCGACGCCAAAGAGGAGCACGCAGCGCGCGGAGCGGAACAGGAGGTAGGGGCCGTAGAGCGGCACGAGGAAGAGCCAGGGCCTCTCCCCCATGCGGCCGAGCGCCCGGCAGCCGCCCACGAAGAACAGCACGACACCCACCACGGCGACCGCGACCGCCAGGCCCACGAGGGCCGAAAAAGCGATGACGCCCATAGAACCTCCCACCGGTGCGCCCCGGGCCGCGTCGCCCGGGGCCGTCCCCCTCTCGGACTCATTCCCCGATTATGGCGGGACCTGCGCGCCATGGGCAACAAGGTGCGGGGTGCGCAGGAACGGCATCCAAGGTACGTGGCCGTCCTGTGGTCAAACGACGGGGGCATTGTGGAACCGTCCCGACCGTGTCTCATCGGGACCGGCGATGCCACACCATGGGGCAAGGCAGAGACGGGAGGGGGCACCATGGGAAAAGGGAGACGGGCCTTGGCGGTCGTGGGCACGGTCGCCGTCGCCGGCGCGCTCTGCGGCCTCGCGGTCTTCTCCAAGTCCAGCTACCCCACGATCACGGTGCAGCTGCCCGCCAACCGGGCGGCCGGTTACACCTGGGTGTGCTCGGTGAAGCCGGAGGGCTCCTTCGTCACGGTGGACACGCGCTACGCCCCCGAGAACGTCGACGACCCGGACGGCGGCGGCGTGGAGACCTTCGTCCTCCAAAGCCGGAGCCAGGGGACGTCGCAGGTGTCGTTCGCCTGCGTCGACGGCGACGACGGCACCATCGACTCCACGGCCACCTACGAGTTCACCACCGACGGCTCGACCATCCAGAGCAGCGGCACCACGGCCGACATCTCCGACGCCCTCATGGCGCCCTTCACGGCGGGGGGCGCCTCGGAGAGCGCCGCATAGGAAGGCCCCGAAGCGGAGACGCAGGGGGCCCCGCACCCCGGCCGGGGTGCGGGGCCTCCCCTGTCCCGGGACGGCGCTGGGGTCAGGCGAACGACGCCACGAGGGCCTGGAGGATGTCCACGGTGGCCTCGAGGGCGGGCACCGGCACGAACTCGCGCACGGAGTGGGCCAGGCGGCCGCCGGTGGCGAGGTTGGGGCATGGCAGGCCACGGAACGTGAGCTGGGCGCCGTCGGTGCCGCCGCGCGCGGGCACGCAGACCGGGGTCACGTCGCAGGCCTCCATGGCCGCCTTGGCGCGGTCCACGAGGAACTCGGCCCCGTCCAGACGCTCGGCCATGTTGCGGTACTCCCGCCTGACCGTGAGGCGCACGCGGCCCTCCCCGTGCAGCCTCCCGACATACGCGGCGGCCGCGGCCATGAGGTCGAGTCGTCCCTCGAAGGAGGCGGCGTCGAAGTCGCGCACGAGGTAGGAGGCGCGGCACTCGTCCACGGTGCCCGACACCCCGTGGCAGTGGAAGTAGCCCTCGTAGCCGGCGGTGTGCTCGGGGCGCCCGGCGGCCGGCAGCATCGCGTCGAACTCCTCGAACAGGCGGATGGCGTTGACCATGCGGTCCTTGGCGTCGCCGGGGTGCACACCCTCGCCGGTGAAGACGGCCTCCACCGAGGCGGCCGAGAAGCACTCGTAGTTGAGCTCGCCCAGGGCCTCGCCGTCCACGGTGTAGGCATAGGCCGCGCCGAAGGCATCGAGGTCGAGCAAGGCCGCGCCGTGGCCGATCTCCTCGTCGGGGACGAAGGCCACCGCGAGGGGCGGGTGCGGCAGGGACGGGTCGGCGAGGAGCCGGGCCACGAGGGCCATGACCTCGGCCACCCCGGCCTTGTCGTCCGCCGAGAGGAGCGTGGTGCCGTCGCTCGTGACCACGGCCTGCCCCGCCAGGGACGGCAGGTCGGGCACGGCCGCGGGGGTCACGGACACGTTGTCGGAGATGACGAGGTCGCCGCCCTCGTAGGTCACCACCTGCGGGCGCACGCCGCGGTTGGGGGCGTCGTGGGCCGTGTCGATGTGCGCGACGAACCCGAGGGTCTGACGGTCCGCGGCGCCCGGCGACGCCGGCACCCTGGCGGTCACGTAGGCGTGGTCGTCCACGGTCACGTCGTCGGCGCCAAGGGCGCGGAGCTCGTCGGCGAGCAGGGCCGCCATGGCGTGCTCCGACGGATCGCTCGGTACCCGCTCCTCGTGGTCGGGGTCGCTGGGCGAGTCCACCTGCACGTAGCGCAGGAAGCGGCGCAGCACGTCGCTCGTGTCGGGGCTCGCCATGACCGTCTCGGCATCCAGGGCCTTCATCGTGTGTCTTCCCTTCTCCATGGGAGGGGGCCCGACGGCCGGCCGCCGGGCCCCCTCCGCGTCTCTCCCGGACCCCGTCCTAGTCGAGGCCCATCTCCTTCTTCATAGCCGCGAGCTCGTCGTCCACCGCGGCGGACGCGCCGGCAGCGGCGTACTTGGCCTCCAGGGAGGCGACGGAGTCCTCGGGCTCGGCGTTGAGCTCCTCCATGGCGTTGGAGCGGTCGAGCATCTCATCGGCCTTGGCCTCCATGCGCTCGAAGGCGGCCATGGCGCCCTCGGCGCGGTCGGCGCCGCCGGTCATGCGGCCCACCTTGTCCTGGGTCTTGGCGACGGCGGCCTTGGCCTTGATGACGTCGCGGCGGCCCTTGAGGGTGTTGATGTCGTTCACGAGCTTGTCGTGCATCTGGCGCATCTTCTGTGCGTTCTCGTGGGCGGCGTCGTAGGCGGCGATGAGGCCGGCGTTCTTGGCCACGAGCTCCTGCTTCTTGGCCAGGAACGTGCGGGCGTCGCCCTCCTCGCCGGCGGCGAGGGCGCGGCGGGCGAGGCCGTCGTACTTGTCGATGTCGGCCTGGTTGGCGTCGACCAGCCGCTTGCAGCGGGCCTCCTCGGCCATGACGCCGGCGGTGGCCCCCTTGACCTCGGCGAGGCTCTCGGTGAGGTCGCGGAGGTACTGGTCGACCATCTTGGCGGGGTCCTCCGCCTTGTCGAGCAGGTCGTTCACGTTGGCCTTGATGATGGAGGTGAAACGGTCGAGGATGCCCATGGCGCCCCCTTTCCCGACCCGCCTAGCGGGTCGTCTCGTCGTCGGAACCCGACGCCTTGTCCGCGTACTTCTTCTCGAGGTCGGCGAGGTCCTGGTCGCCAAAGGTCTCAAGGGGCTTGTTGAGCATCTCGTCGAGGTGCCGGTCGCGCTCCTTTTGGCGGGCACGGCGCCGCCGCCAGAGCATGTACCCGCCCGCGCCCACGATGCACACACCGAGGCCGCCGGCGAGCATGAGCCCGGAGCGCCGGCCCTCGGCGGGGTCGGCCATGATCTGGACCGCCGTGCGCTCGAAGGCCTGGGAGAAGATCTGCTCCTCGGAAAGCGAGCGGTCGCCGTAGGCGCGGTCGAGCTCCTTGGCGAGAATGCGGCAGGCCTCGTCGTCCATGACGGAGCGGGCGGCCGAACCCACGGAGTAGCCGCAGTTGTAGCCGCCGGAGCCGTTGTCGCAGAACACGAGGACGAAGTGGCCCTCGTCGGAGAAGCTCTCGTCGTAGACCTGCTCGGCCATCTCCGTCAGCCGGCCCGTGGACGCGGTGGTGCCGTTGGGCAGGATCACGAGGTAGGGACGCACGCCGGTAAGGCGCCAGAACTCCTCCATGCCGCCCTCGAGCTGGGACGTGTTGTGGACCCAGTCGCCGTCCCGGTCGGTGTAGAGGGGCGTGACCTCAGCCGTGCCCTGGGGCAGCGCTGTGCGCTCGTGAGTGGACGACGCCTGGGGGTACGCGCCCGACGGGCCCGAGCACGACGACGGCGTGCAGCCGAACGACGTGGCGAGGGCGAGGACGAGGAGCACAGCGCAGACGGCGATGAAGACGGTCCCGCAGCCGCAACCGCCCGACGACGCCGGGGCGCCGGCTTGGCCGGCGGGGGATACGGGGGCGCCCGGGGCGCCTCCCTGGCCCTGCGGTGCCGCGGGGGCGGGGGCCTGCCGCGCCGTCGTGCGGCGACCGGACCCGCCCAGGGAGCTGCCGATCATGCCGCCGAGCATGCCTCCCCAGAAGCTGCCGGATGACCCGCCGCGGTAGCGCCGCGGCCCCATGGGGCCCATCGGACCCAACGGACCCATCGGGCCGAAGCCCATGGGCGGGCGGCCGCCGCCCGAGGAGCTGCGCCCGCCGGAGCGCGACCCCCCGGAGAACCCGCCGGACGCCCGGCCACCGCCGGAGAAGCCGCCTCCCCCGCCACCAGACGCGCCGCCGCCGGACCTACCCATAGGGACCTCCCCCTCGATCGGTTGCTAGGTGGAAGTGTACCCGAGCCGGACCCGGTGCAGCCGGGGCCCGGGTGCGGAGGGCGGGGCGGGGGCCGGCGCCCCAGGGCCATGAATTATCGAAAAGGGCGCGTGACAGGTGGGTCAGGCACCGGTGTCACATCGCCGCGCCGGAGGCGGCGAGCACCCGGTCGAGCACCGCGTCCCAGGAGAGGGCCGTGGCGTCGAGCGACGGCTCCGGGTCCGCGAGGGACGCCGCGAGCTGCCCGGCCAGCCGCGCCTCGAAGGCGGGGAGCTCGTCGGGGCGGGGCTTGTCGACGTCGGTGACCGTGGGCGGCGCCACCCAGCGCACGGGGGCGTCGGGCAGGCCGGCCGCGAGCCAGGGGCGCACGCCCGGCAGGTCCGTGAGCACCGCCTTGCAGCCGCAGGCCAGGGCCTCCACGGCCACGAGGGGCAGGCCCTCGAAGAACGACGGCAGCACGAAGGTGTCGGCCGCGCGGTACTCCGCCGCGAGACTCGCCGGGTCCAGGCGCCCGAGGAACTCCACGGGGGTGGAGAGCCCCTCCGCGGTCGCGCGGATGGCGTCGCACTCCGCCTGGGCGCTCCCCCACCCGCCGGCCAGGCGCAGCCGCGACGGCCCCCGGCCCTCGCGCTCCAGGCACGAGACGGCGGCTAGCAGGGACGGCACGCCCTTGGCCCGGCAGACCTTCCCCACAAAGAGGAGGGAGCCGGGGTCGCGGGGGACGGCCGGGTCGGGATGGAAGACCTGCGGGTCGTAGCCCACGCCCACCACCGTGACGGCTCCGGGGTCGATGGAGAAGACGTCGGCGATCTCCTCGACCTGCGCGTCGTGGAGGGCGCAGACGCCGTCGAGGGCGCGGACGGCGGGGACGATCCTGTCGCGCCCGAGGCCGTGCTGACGGAGCTGCCGAAGGTCCGTGGAGTGGCTCACGGCCACCACGGGGATGCCGTCCACGACCTCTCGCACGACGGAGGTGGCGAGGTAGAGGTGGTGGCAGACCACGACGTCGGGGCGGAGCCCCGCCACGGCCCGGCGCACCGTCCGGGAGAACGCACGCACGAAGGCCTCCTCCATCGCCGGCGTGAGGTCGCGGTAGCGCGTGGCCGGGTAGGGCATCACGTCGCTCATGCCGCACACGTGGAACGGGAGCTCCCCGGTGCAGAAGCGCACGGGGTAGACCGCGGCGCCGGCGGGAACGGCGTCCAGGGGGTCGCCGTCGTCGATGCCGCAGACCACCGCGGCCTCGTGGCCGGCGGCAAGCTCGCTGCGCACGAGGGCCGAGAGGTACGTGCCGCTGCCGGTGGAGTCGGGCTTCTGTGCCGACACGTTGAGGATGCGCATGCTAGGCCCCCGCCGCGCAGTCGGCCGTGCCGCCGCGGAGCATGGCGAGCCCGTGGGAGACGGCGCCCACCACGGCGGAGAGGTTCTCCACGGCCGCCCGCGGGCTGCCCGGCACGTTGACGATGAGGGTGCGGCCGCAGATGCCGCTCACCTCGCGCGAAAGGCAGCCGTGGGGCGTCTTGGCCAGGGACACCGCGCGCATGGCCTCGGGGATGCCGGGGCACAGGCGCTCCGCCACCTGGAGCGTGGCCTCGGGCGTGAGGTCGCGGGGCGAGAAGCCCGTGCCGCCGGTGGTCACCACGAGGGCGACGTCGCGCGCCACGTAGCCGCGGAGCGCGGCCGCCACCGGCTCCACGCCGTCGGGGACGATGGCGCGGTCCACCACGGAGAAGCCGTTCTCGGCGAGGAGGTCGGCGACCGCGGGGCCGCTGCCGTCGGGGCGCTCGCCGCGGGAGCCGCGGTCCGACACGGTGAGGACGGCGGCGGTGAACGGTGCGTCGGGGCAGGCGTGGGGCATGGCGTTCCTCTCGGGGCGTCGGGGGCGGGCGGTGTCGCGGGTCGCAGGTCGCGAGGTGGGACAGAAGTGCCCGACCATTGGGACAGAAGTGTCCGGGTGGCGGGACAGGCGGGGGTCAGCGGCCGAAGGGACAGTGGGGATAGGTGCACGGCTTGCAGCGCAGGCAGAGGCCGCCCTCCCCCATGGACACGAAGTCCTCACGGGTCAGGGGCACGCGGGCCGCGATGCGCGGCAGCACGAGGTCGAAGATCGTGGAGTCGGCGTACATGACGCAGCCGGGGAGTCCCACCACGGGGGTGCCGTCGTCGAAGTACGCCAGGCACATCATGGCGCCCGGGAGCACCGGGGCGCCGTAGGTGACGACCTCGGCCCCGCTGCGGCGGATGGCGCCCGGGGTGTTGTCGTCGGGGTCCACCGACATGCCACCGGTGCACACCACGATGTCCACGCCGGAGGCCTTGGCGTCGAGGATGGCGGCCATGACGTCGTCCATGTCGTCGCCGGGCGTCGACACCGAGACGGTCTCGATGCCGAACGCCGCGAGCTTGCCCTCCACCACGGGCGTGAAGCGGTCCTCGATGAGCCCGGAGGCCACCTCGGAGCCGGTGGCCACGACGGCGGCTGTCCGGAGCGTGAAGGGGAGCACCTCGAGGAGGGACTCGCCCGCGGCGGCCGCCTCGGCCTCGTCGAGCACCGAGGAGGCCACGGCGAGCGGGATCACGCGGGTGCCGGCCACGGCGTCGCCCTCCGACACGGCGAAGCCGCCGCGGCGGGTGGCCACCATGACGTCGGGCACGGAGTTCACGGCCATGAGGCGCGCGGAGTTCACGAGCAGCACGCCGTCGCGGGCGGCGGAGAGGCCGATCTTGCCCTCGCTGGGGTCGCCGTCGCGGGAGACGCCGGGGCCCATGCAGAGGGCGGCCAGGCGCTCGGCGGCGTCGTTCTCGTGGAGCATGCCCGGCTCCATCTCCCAGACGTAGAGGAACCGCTTGCCCATGGAGAGCAGGACGGGGACGTCCTCCTCGGCCACCACGTGGCCCTTGCGGAACCGGGGGCCCTTGTAGCGCTCCGGCCCCTCGGGGACGATCTGGGTCATATCGTGCACGAGGACGTGGCCGACGGCCTCCTCGGTCGGGATCTTCTTCATGGCTCTACCCCTTAGATCTGGATGACGGAGACGGCGTCGCCCGGGCGCACGGTGCCGGGGCGCACCACGACGGCGAAGATGCCGTCGGTGGGCATGACGCACATGCCCACGGTGCGACGGATCTCGCAGTCGTTGTGGCAGGTCTTGCCGATCTGGGTGACGGCCAGGACGGCGTCGCCCACCTCGAGCAGGGTGCCCACGGGCAGCTCGTAGAGGGCGATGCCCCGGGTGAGGATGTTCTCGGCGAAGTCGCCGGCGGACAGCTCGAACCCGCGGCCGCGCATGCGGTCCACGGACTCGTCGGGAAGCAGGCTCACCTGGCGGTGCCAGGCGCCCGCGTGGGCGTCGCCCTCCACGCCGGAGCCCACGACGAGCCCGATGGACTCCTGGGGGCGCTTGCGCGTGCCCTTCTCGGTGCTGATGCTCGTGGCCGCCACGGTGCCCCTGACGTCGCTCATCGTCCGTCCTCCCTCACGAAGTGCCCGCTCTTCCCGCCGTCCTTCTCGAGGAGGCGAACGTCTGCTATGACCATGTCTCGCTGGTGCGCCTTGCACATGTCGTAGATGGTGAGCCCCGCCACGGACGCCGCGCAGAGCGCCTCCATCTCCACGCCGGTCTCGCCCCGGCAGGTGCACACCACCTCGACGGCGACGCCGTCCTCCTCGAGCGAAAAGGAGATGTCCACTCCCGTGAGCGCCACCTGGTGGCACATGGGCACGAGCTCCCAGCAGTGCTTGGCGGCCTGGATGCCGGCCACCTGGGCCACGGCGAGCACGTCGCCTTTCTTGGTACCGCCGGTGCGCACGAGCTCCAGGGTCGACGGCGCCATGAGCACCTTGCCCGCGGCGCGGGCGCGGCGCAGGGTGGCGTCCTTGGCAGAGACGTCCACCATGCGGGCGCGCCCCTGCCGGTTCACGTGGGTCAGGTCGTTCAAGGTTCAACCTCCAATGGCGTTCATGGCCCGGGCGCTCTGGCTGGCGTGGTCGGCGTCCATGGCGTGGCGCTCGGGCTTGCGGTGGATCTCGTCGGCGATGACGCGCACGAGGGCGTCGGGGGCCAGGCCCCGGAGCGGCACCTCGCGCCCGGAGTGCAGGCAGGCCTTGAGCATGCCGTCGGCCGTGACCCGGATGCGGTTGCACCCGGAGCAGAACCGGTGGCTCATGGGCCTGATGAGGCCCACGGTGCCGCGCCAGCCCGGGGCCGAGAAGGTCTCGCTCACGCCGTCCGCACCCACGGGGGCGAGATCTGGGAGCTCCTCGAGCACGCGCTCCGCGGGGACGAACGAGGCCCTCGGCCACGACGCCGCCTCGCCGATGGGCATGAGCTCGATGAAGCGCACCGAGGCGACGGCACCGTCCCTGGCGAGGCCCGCCAGGGGGCGGATGTCGGCCTCGTTGACGCCGCCCATGAGCACGGCGTTGACCTTGACGGGGCCGAGGCCCGCCTCCCGCGCCGCGGCCAGGCCGGCGAGGGCGTCGTCGAGGCTCCCCGTGCGGGTGATGGCGCGGTAGCGGTCCGGGTCCAGGGAGTCGAGGCTCACGTTCACACGGTCGAGGCCGGCATCGGCCAGGGCGCGGGCCTTGGGCGCGAGCAGCGTGGCGTTGGTGGTCATGGCCACCTCCTCGATGCCCGGCACCGAGCGCACCATGGCCACGAGGCGCTCCACGCCCAGGCGGGCCAGCGGCTCGCCGCCGGTGATGCGCACCTTCGTGACGCCGAGCCTCGCGCAGGCGGCGACCACGACGGCCATCTCCTCGAGGCCCATGACGTCGGAATGGCAGACCTTCTCCACACCGGCGGCCGGCATGCAGTAGCGGCAGCGGCAGTTGCATCGGTCGGTCACCGAGAGACGCAGGTAGGTGATGGAGCGACCGGTCTCGTCAAGCATGGGCACCTCCCTGGAAGCGGACACGGCGGTCCGCGAGCGGCATGACGTGCTCGGGGGCGATGTGCAGCGTGAGCCGGTCCGGGTCGCCCAGGGCCGCCCAGGCGTCCTTGTCCAGCTCGTAGCGAATCTTCCCGGGCCCCCGGGTGGAGAGCATCACGATGGTGGAGAACGTGCTGTCGATCACGCGGTCCACGGTGCATGGGATGGGATTCTCGCTCCCCTCCACGGAGAAGTAGTGGGCGCGCAGCCCCACGTAGTCGGTGGCCGGCCCGGCCTCCCCCGCGCACGCGAGCGTGACGCCCCAGTCGTCGCAGGCCACCTCGTGGGACCCCGTGGCGCGGGCGGCCGAGATGTTCTTGCAACCGGAGATGACGGCCGCCGCCCGGGTGCCGGGCTCCTCGAAGAAGCGCTTGGTGGGCACCGCCGGGTCCGACACGCCGCGGTCGACGGCGCACACCTGGTCGCAGAGGCGGTAGACCTCGTCGCGGTCGTGGCTCACGTAGACGGTGCCGCCGGGAAAGCCCCGGAGGGTGTCGGCCAACGCCATCTCGAGGGTCCAGCGCAGGTGGCCGTCCAGGGCCGAGAACGGCTCGTCGAGCAGCACGAGGGCAGGCTCGCTCGCAAGCATGCGGGCGAGGGCCACGCGCTGCTGCTGGCCGCCGGAGAGCTGGGAGGGCCTGCGGTCCTCGAGGCCCGAGAGCTCCATGGCCGCGAGCTGCGCCTCGGCCGCCTCGCGGCGCCGGCGGCGGGCGGCGGCGCCCCTGAGGCCGGGCACCGGCACGGCGCACATGACGTTCTGGAGCACCGTCATCGTGGGGAAGAGCGCGTAGTTCTGGAAGAGGTAGCCCACGCGGCGATCCTGGGGCGGGAGGTCGACGCCGGCCTCGGAGTCGAAGAGCGTGCGGCCGTCGAGCACGATGCGGCCGTCGTCGGGGTGCACGGTGCCGGCGATGCAGCCGAGCGTGAGCGACTTGCCGCAGCCCGAGGGGCCGAGCAGCGCGAGCACGCCGTCGCCCTCCAGGGAGAACTCCACGTCGAGCCTGAACGACCCGAGGTCCTTCCTCACCGACACGTCGAGGGCCATGTCACGCCGCCTTCCGGGCGCGGGCGCGCCGCTCGAACATGTTCATGGCCATGAGCACCACGGCCGAGATGGCCAGGTTGACGAGCACCCAGCTGAGGGCACCGGCGTCGTCGCCGGTGCGCCACAGCTGGTAGACCGTGGTGGAGATGGTGGCCGTCTGGTTGGGGATGTAGCCGGCCACCATGGAGGTGGCGCCGTACTCGCCCAGCGCGCGGGCGAAGGCGAGCACGGCCCCGGCCACGATGCCGGGGGCGCAGGCGGGCAGCTTCACGCGCCAGAACACCCACGCGTCGGACTTGCCCAGCGTGCGCCCGGCCTGGGCCAGCCGCTCGTCGAATCCCTCGAAGGCGCCGCGGGCCGTGCGGTACATGAGCGGGAAGCTCACCACCATGGTGGCGAAGACCGCCGAGTACCACGTCATGACCAGCCTGAGGTCGAAGGTGGAGAGGAGCCACCCGCCCAGGGGCCGCCTGGGCCCCAGGACGAGCAGGAGCAGGTAGCCCACCACCGTGGGCGGCAGGACGAGCGGCAGGGTGAGCACCACGTCCAGGACCCCCTTGAGCCACCGCGGGGCGCGGGCCACGAGGTCCGCGAGCCCGATGCCCAGGAAGAAGACCGCCACCGTGGCGATGGCGGCGATCCTCAGCGAGTTGAGGAGGGGGAAGAGGTCCATGGCGCGTCCTCCCTACCCCGCGAGCGGGGTGAAGCCCACGGCCTCGAACTCCGCGGAGGCCTTGGGGCCGCGGCAGAACTCGAGGAACCTCTCGGCGTCGTCCGGGTGCGCGGCGCCCTTGATGGCGGCGGCGGGGTAGACCACCTTGCCGCACATCTCCTCGGTGGCCTCGGCCACGGAGTCGAGGCCGGCGGAGTAGGCGTCGGTGGCGTAGACGATGCCGCAGCCCACGGCGGCCTCGCTCACCTGCGTGGTGACCTCCTTGACGTTGGAGCCGTAGGTGATGCGGCCGGCGTCGGCGAGCCGCCTCTCGTCGAGCTCGAGGTAGGCGAGGATCTTCTGGGTGTACTGGCCCACGGGAACGTCCTCGTTGCCCATGGCGAGCACGACGTCGCCGGAGGCGAGCTTCCGGGCCATGGCCTCGAAGGAGTCGATGGCGGCGGGGTTGCCGTCGGACACCACGAGCACGACCTTGTTCTCGAGGAGGTCGAGGCGGGTGCCGGGCTCCACGAGGTCGAGGTTCTCGGTGTTGGCCTCGTTGCCGGCCTCGAGCTGGTTCATCTGCTTCTGGGCGGCCGAGATGAACACGTCGCAGGAGGCGCCCTCCTGGATCTGGGTCTTGAGGGTGCCCGAGGAGTCGAAGTTGAAGCTGGGCTGCGAGGGGTTCTCCTCGGCGAAGAGCTCGCCGATCCTGGCGAGCGACTCGGTGAGGGAGGCGGCGGCGAAGACCACGAGTTCCTTCTCAGCGTCGTCGGCCGTGCCCTGACCGGCGTCGGACGCGGCGTCGTCGGCCTCGTCCTGGGACCGCCCGCAGCCGGCGATGGTGCCGGCTGCGACGGCGGCGGAGGCGCAGAAGGCGCGACGGGTGACTGGCTTCATGGATGGGTCCTTTCTATGGGAACCACGGCCCCTGCGGCACAGGTTGGGAACCTGGCTACGGGCGGTGGTGGGGGCCGCCGGCGCGGTGGCGCACCATCTCGGCGCACACCGACACGGCGATCTCGGCGGGAGTGACCGCGCCGATGTCGTCGCCGATGGGCAGGTGCAGGGCGGCCACCTCGGGCGCCGGGATGCCGGCGGAGAGGAGCTCCTCGTCGAACAGGCGGCGCTTGGAGCGGCTGCCGATGCACCCCACGTAGGTGGGGTGGCGGCCCATGGCGGCCTTGAGCACGTCGAGGTCGGCCACATGGCCGTGGGTCATGACCACCACGTAGTCGCGCGGGCCGATGGGGAGGCCCCGGGCCACCTCCACGAAGTCGCCGCAGCGCACGGCGCGGGCCTCGGGAAACCGGTCGGGGACGGCGAGGGCCGGGCGGTCGTCGGCCACCTCGCAGGTGAAGCCCACGGCCGAGAGCGCGGGCACGAGGGCGGCAGAGACGTGGCCGGCGCCGAAGACGTAGACCACGGGGTCAGCAACGGGGCGCTCCACGTAGGTGCGGGCCTCAGGGTACCAGAGGGTGTCGTTGGCCCCCGGGGACACCGGGCCCGGGACGTCCGGCGCCCCGTCGCGCACCGCGAGCGCGGCCGGGCCCTCCTCGGGCCACGCGGCCTCGAGCCAGTGGCCCGCGCCCGCGTCGAGGGCGTCGAGCAGGCGGTCGAGGAACACGGCGTCGGCCGGCACCAGCCGGTGGATGCCCACGAGGGCGTCGCCGCCGCAGGCCATGGCGGTCATAGCGTGGGTGTACCAGGTGAGGTCGTCGGCGGGGCCGGTGCCGTCGGCCGCCGCGAGGCAGCGCTCCTGCACCATGGCCTCTACCTTGCCGCCGCCCACGGTGCCGATGAAGCCGTCGCCCACGTAGGCCATGGCCGCAGACGCCTCCCGGGGCATGGAGCCGCGGCACGACAGCACCACGGCCACCACCGTGGGGCGGCCCTGGACGAAGGAGCGGGCGACGGCCCCCACGAAGCGGGGGTCGCGCAGGGTGTCGGTGAGGTCAGCCACGGTCACTCCCCTCCCTTGGGTCGGCGGGGGCGGGCGCGGAAGTGGTCCAGGGCCTCCAGGACGCCGCCGGCGACGGACCGGGCCTTGTCGGAGACCGAGAAGCAGTTGGACACCTCGCAGCGCGGGTCGATGTCGCCGGCCTTCATGCCGCGGAAGACGGTCAGGCCGTCCTGGAGCAGGCCGCGGAGCACGCCGTCGATGGTGGCCTCCATGGGCACGCCATCCACCGTGGCCACCACGTCGCCGGCGGCCACCACGTCGCCGATGGACGCCACGCCGCTGAAGACGCCGTCGGCCGGGGCGCGGAGCACCCGCTCCACGGTGTAGCCGCCGATGTTCCCGGGGATGCCGGTGTTGGGGGCCGGGGTGCCGCGATAGTAGACGCGGCCGAGGTCGTGGCCGCGCTGGGTCTCCACCGCAGCATCGACGTCGTCGGGGGCCGTGAATCCGGGGCCCACGCCCACGACGATGGGGGCCATGGAGAGGTCGGTGCCGAGGTTGCGCTTGGCGAGGATGGCGTCCACGACGGCGTCGGGGGCGAGCGCGGGGATGGAGCGGCCGTCGGGATCCACCATCACGGCCACGTTGCCGGCGGCCACCGCGGCCGCCACCTCGTCGGGGCCTGCCACGGCCACGCCGCGCACGTCCTCCACGAGGGTCTCGCCCAGCCGCACCGCCTCGGAGAAGCACACCGTGCGCCTCACCGACGTGGGCTCCGCGATATCGAGCATGGCCACCTGCCAGCCGGCCCGGTGAAGGCGCACGGCGATGCCGGAGGCGAGGTCGCCGGCACCACGCACACAGACGAGCATGGGACTTCCCTTCCCCGTTGTTCTCAAGAGCAGATAACGATGACAGGGCCTGTGCCCTGTCCCCTAGGGCCTTTGCCACTTCAGGCCGCTGGAAAACAGGGCACCGCGAATCTTCCGGTAAACGAAAGGACCTTGACGGGAGTGCCTTAAACGGTAACCACGCCCGGCTGGGCGGACAGGATCTGGGCGATCTCGTAGAGGTTGGTCACGCCGCCCACGGCGAGCTTCTCGCGAAGGTGGTGGAAGTCGAGGCAGGTACCGCAGGTGAGGATCCTGCAGCCGCGCTCCTCGAGGGTGCGGATGTCCTCCACGGTGTCGCTCCCCTCGCAGGTGAGCCGGGCGCCGTCGTTGAAGAACAGGCAGCAGGAGGGCACCTGGTCCTGCTGGGAGAGGGCGTAGATGAGGCCCTTCACGAGAATGTGGCCGAGCTCGGGGTCGCCTTGGCCCATGGAGGAGGACCCGAAGGCGAAGACCGAGGGCACCGTGGCCGGCAGGTCGCAGATGGCGGCGGTCTCCTCCTCGGCGGAGGCGACCTCGACGGCGCCCTCGGGCACGAGTGTCATGACGGTGTGGTCGTCGGCCTCGGTCACCGTGAGGGCGCACCCCTTCTCGGAAGCGAGGCGGGTGAGGTTGCCCAGAGCGGTCTCGTCGTCCACGAGCACCTCGAGGGCCTCCCCGGCGGGAAGCTCCTTGAGGGCCTGAAGGGTCATGATGACGGGCTTGGGGCAGGTGATGCCGCGGGCGTCGATCTGCATGTCGCTCTCCTAACGGCTGGAGGTTTCGTTGTCTCAATGAGAACATATCGCAAGGGGGTGGTGTGGACGCCCCCCCCTGTCGGGAACCTACCAGACTCCATGTGGGGCAACCAGATGAATATTCTTGACTTCCTTCGAACGGCACCGGGCGTCACGCCGGTGGTGGGGAGCGGCGGCAAGTCGTCGCTCCTCGCCCATCTCGCCCGGACGCTCCCCGGCACGGCGGTGCTCGCCACGACCACGCGCGTGCTGCCCTTCGACGGCATGCCGTGCCTGGGCGACGCCTCGCCCGACGAGGTGGCCCGGGCCCTCCAGCGCCACCGGGCGGTGTGCGTGGGCGCGCCGGCTGAGCGCGACAAGCTCGCGGAGCCCTCCTGCGGCGTCGCCGCGCTGGCGTCGGCGGCCGATTACGTGCTCGTGGAGGCCGACGGCTCCAAGCGGCTGCCGCTCAAGGCCCACGCCCCCCGGGAGCCCGTGGTGCCGGAGGGGGCGCGGCCGACGGTGCTCATGATGGGCGCCTCCGGGTTCGGCCGCGCGGTGGCCGAGGCCGTGCACCGCCCCAACACCTTCTGCGGCCTGGTGGGCGGCTCCCCGCTCGACGAGGCCACGCCGGAGCTTGTGGCCCGCGCCGTGGTCGCCGAGGGGCTTGCGGGCACCGTCCTCGTGAACCAGGTTGATCCGGGCGACGGCGCCGCCATGGCTGTGGCCGAGCGGTTCGCGGCGGCCCTGCGGGAGGCCGGCTTCTCCGGCCGCGTGGGAGCGGGGTCCGTGCGGGCCGACCACGTGCGGGAGCTCTAGGCTACCCGCCAGGCGTCCCACCACCCGGACACTTCTGTCCCAATGGCCGGGCACTTCTGTCCCAGAAGGCCGAATCCCGGCCGGAGCGATCGGGCGGAGGCCCCGGGGAGCCGGCTGCACGCCGCTCCCCGGGGCCTCCGGGATTTCATAGATTATGAAATATGCGAAGTGACAGATGGGCCAGGCACCGCTGTCACGCTAGACGCGGGCCACGGCCTTGATCTCGACCTTGGCGCCCTTGGGCAGGGCCACCACCTGAAAGGCGGCGCGGGCCGGGAAGGGCTCGGAGAAGAACTCGGCATAGACCTCGTTCATGGCGCCGAACTCGGCGATGTCGGTGAGCAGCACGGTGGTCTCCACGACGTCGGCCATGGAGGCGCCGGCCTCGGCGAGGATGTTCTTGACGTTGGTGAGGCTCTGACGGGTCTGGCTGGCGATGTCGTCGCCGGCGAACTCGCCGGTGGCCGGGTCGATGGGCAGCTGGCCCGAGACGTTGATCGAGAGACCCTCGGCGGCCACGGCCTGGCTGTAGGGGCCGATGGCGGCGGGGGCGTTGACGGTGGTGACGGCGCGGTTGTTCATGGGTTCTCCTATCGTTGTCTCCCCCGCCGGCTGGCGGGGCGGATGACCGGGACGGAAAGCGGCCTCATCGGCCGCGGGGACCTTACGGGACCTCGGGGCCGTCGTCGACGCGACGCGGCTCGCAGCCGGCGTGGCGCGGCACGTAGCGGCCGGGCTTGGCGCCGGTGGGCTCGCCGTTCTCGGCAGCGAGCTCGCCGTTGACGAACACGTACCGGGGCATGCCCCGGGCCTCGAAGCCCTCGTAGGGGGTGTAGTCCACGGCCTGGTGCTGGTTCTTGACCGAGATGGTCCAGGCCACGGAGGGGTCCCACACGCAGACGTCGGCGTCCGAGCCGGCGGCCAGCCGGCCCTTCTCGGGATACATGCCGAACACGCGGGCGGGGTTCTCGCTCATGAGCCGGCAGAAGTCCTCGGGACCCAGCTCGTCGGCAAAGAGGGTTTGGATGAGGGCGGGCCGGTGCTCCACACCGGGACCGCCGTTGGGGATCTTGCGGAAGTCGCCGACGCCGCGGTCCTTCTGGCCGAAGAGGTTGAAGGAGCAGTGATCGGTGGCCAGGGTGTCGATGGAGCCGTCCACCAGGGCGTCCTGCAGCACGGAGCGGTCGTGGGGCTTGCGGGGCGGCGGGCTCATGACGTACTTGGCGCCCTGGAAGTCGGGCTCGAGGAAACACGTGTCGTCGAGGATGAGGTACTGCGGGCACGACTCCACGCACACGTCCACGCCGCGGGCCTTGGCGGCCTCGACGGCCTCGAGGCCCAGGGCCGTGGAGAGGTGCACCACGTTGACGCGGGCGCCGGAGAGCTCGGCGAGGTACATGAGGCGCGAGATCGCCTCGGCCTCGCAGATGGCCGGTCGGCTCATGGGATGGCCCTCGGGGCCGGTGACGCCGGCGTCGAAGACGCGCCGCTGGAGGCTGTCCACGAGGTCGCCGTTCTCGCAGTGGACGCAGAGGATGCCGCCCCCGGGCCTTATCGTCTCCAGGACGTCGAGCATCTGGTCGTCGGGGAGGCGCAGGTGGTCGTAGGCGAAGTACGTCTTGAACGAGGTCACGCCGGCGTCGAACATGGCCGGGATGTCGGCCTTGGTCTCGTTGTTCCACTCGGCGATGGCCATGTGGAAGCCGTAGTTGGCCGTGCACGTGCCGTCGGCGCGGCGGTGCCACTCAGCCAGGGCGTCGGGCATGGTGGTGCCGCGGTCCTGGGTGGCGTAGTCCACGATGGTGGTGGTGCCGCCGCAGGCCGCCGCACGGGTGCCGGTCTCGAAGGAGTCGGCGGTCCAGTCCATGCCGGTCCAGCACTGCATGTGGGTGTGGGCGTCGATGAAACCGGGATAGACGTAGCAGCCCGACGCGTCGTAGACCTCGTCGAAGCCGTCGCGCGAGGCCACGCCGCCGGGGACGACGTCGGCGATGGAGCCGCCGTCCAGGACGAGGTCGCCCCGCACGGGCCCGGCGGGGGTGACGAGGATGCCGTCGGCGATGAGTTTCATGGTGTGCTTGTCCTCCTTCACTGGCAGGAGCCGAGGCGCCGGAGCTCCTCGGGCGTGTCGACGTCGGCGACGGACTCCGGCCCCAGGGCCTCCACGGTCACCACGCGCGCGGCGACGTCGGGCCTGGAGGCGATGAGCGCGGCGCCCCCGCGGTCCCCCTCGACGCCGGCCAGGGCACCGAACAGGTCGCGCGGCCAGAGCACGGGGTTGCCGGGCTCGCCGCGGGACGCGAGCCGGACGACAGCGCCGGGGTTGGCCTGGTGGCAGGCAACGAGGGCGAAGACGTCCCCGGGCGCGAGCCGGGGCTGGTCGCCGCAGACGAAGAGGCAGCCGGCCGCGTCGCCCACGGCGGAGAGGCCGGCCCTCACGGAGTCGGAGATGTCGGGGCCGTTGGGGGCCACACAGGTGAGGCCCAGGCCCTCGGCGAGGTCCGCGACGGGCCCAGAGGCCGCCGCGACCACGGTGTCGAGGAGCCCCTCGGGCAGCGCTGCGAGCGTGTGCGCAAGCACCGGCCGGCCGTCGAGGTCGGCGAGGAGCTTCTGGGAGCCGAACCGCTCCGAGCGGCCGTTGGCGAGCACCACACAGGCGCACCGGGGCATGCCGAAGAGCCCCTCGAAGCACGAGGCGAACGCGGCGTCCGCGGCATCGGAGCAGGCGGCCTCGAAGGCGCGGTAGCGCGCGAGGAGGTCGGCGCCCCGGGGCGTAAGCTCCGACGAGCCGCCGTCGGCGCCGCCGATGCGGCGGGCCAGCAGCGGGAAGCCACAGGCCTGCTCGGCGTTCTTGACCACGCGGTTGGCCTTGGAGTAGCTCATGCCCATCTCGCGCGCCACGGCGGAGAGGCTCCCGAGGCGGTCGACGCCCTCCAGGAGCCGGCAGGGCCCCGGCCCGAAGAACCGGGCACCGTCCCCGTCCACCAGCGACGCATGTACCGAAGGCCTCATCCCTCTCCCTCCCCCGGAAGATCCGACCCATACAGACCGGGCCGGGCACGATCGGTCGCGCCCGGCCCGGTGGAAGCTATGTACCCTCAGGCCCCACGGGCGTGTGGGTCCAGCTTACTTCTCCTGGAAGAGACGGGGCTTGTCGGCGGCGTCGAGGGCGCGCAGGGTGGCCTGCGGGTCCTTGCACTTGGCCAGGAAGATCATGGCCGCGATGGCGTACGGCTTGTAGCTGGCCTCCTTGTACATGCCCACGCGGTGCGCCTCGAAGACGTCGTTGGTGACCTCGCCGTGCTCGCAGGAGACACCCTCGATGTCGGCGGGCAGCGGGTGCATGTAGATGGCGTTGTTGGTGGTGGCCATGAGCTCGGGGGTGGTCACCCAGTCCATGTGCTGCTTGTTCTGCTCGAGGAGCTTCTGCTCGAGGGCATCGATGCCGTCGAAGTCGCCGGCGGCGTAGAGCTTGGTGCGCTCCTCCATGCCCACGAACGGAGCCCAGCTCTTGGGGATCACGATGTCGGCGCCCTTGAAAGCCTCGGCCATGTCGTTGGTCTTGGTGAAGGTGCCGCCGGACTCCTGGGCGTTCTTGCGGGCCACGTCCTCGACCTCGGGCATGACGTCGTAGCCCTCGGGGTGGGCCAGGACGACGTCCATGCCGAAGCGGGTCATGAGGCCGATGATGGCCTGGGGCACGGAGAGGGGCTTGGCGTAGCTGGGCGAGTAGGCCCAGGACATGGCGATCTTCTTGCCCTTGAGGTTCTCGACGCCGCCGAACTGGTCGGCGATGTAGAGGAGGTCGGCCATGGACTGCGTGGGGTGGTCGATGTCGCACTGGAGGGAGACGAGCGTCGGCTTCTGGTTGAGGATGCCGTCCTTGTAGGACTCGTCGACCGAGGCGATGACCTCCTTCTGGTACTTGTGGCCCTCGCCGATGTACATGTCGTCGCGGACGCCGATGACGTCGGCCATGAAGGAGACCATGGTGGCCGTCTCGCGCACGGTCTCGCCGTGGGCGATCTGGGACTTCTTCTCGTCGAGGTCCTGGACGGTCAGGCCGAGCATGTTGCAGGCGCTCGCGAAGGAGAAGCGGGTGCGGGTGGAGTTGTCACGGAAGATGGAGATGCCGAGGCCCGAGTCGAAGATGCGCGGGCTGATGTTGCGCTCGCGGAGGTTGCGCAGGGCGTTGGCGACGGCGATGACGGCCTCGAGGTCGTCCTTGGACTTGTCCCAGGTGAGCAGGAAGTCGTTCTCGTACATGTCCGAGAAGTCGAGGGTGTCGAGCTTGTCGATGAGCTTCTGAAGCTGAGCGTCCATGGGTGCCTTTCTTCGTGGTCGATGGGGCGGCGGGGCCGCAGGGCCCCGCCGCAGGGAACCGGGTTTACTCGCCGTCGTTGTCGGTGCCGAGGTTGTCGGCGCGGAACTCGGTGGCGGACTCGCAGACGGCGTCGCCGTCGTAGAGGTTGACGGAGGCCACGTAGAGGGCGGCGGCGGCCACGAGGTCGTCCTTGTAGGTGACCTCGTTGGGGGCGTGGGCCTGGGACTCGGCGCCGGGGCCGTAGCCCACGCAGGGGATGCCGTAGCGGCCCTGGATGGCCACGCAGTTAGTGGAGAAGGTCCACTTGTCCACGAGGGGGCGGTGACGCAGGTCCATGGCGCAGTCGGGTCCCTGGCGCTCGTCGCCGAAGAGGGCCTTGTGGGCCTCCACCATGGCGGCCACGTGGGGCGCGGACTCCTTGTTGATCCACGTGGGGAAGTAGGCCTCGGTCTCGTAGACCTCGCCCGTCCAGCTGGGACGGTCGTAGTTGTACATGGAGACCTGGACGTCGTCGCCGTACTTCTTCACCGCGGGGAGGTCGCGGATCTCCTGGAGGCAGCTCTCCCAGGTCTCGCCGGCGGTCATACGGCGGTCGATGGAGATGGAGCAGGAGTCGGCCACGGCGCAGCGCGAGGGCGAGGTGTAGAAGATCTGGGAGACGGTGCAGGTGCCGCGGCCCAGGAAGCGGGCGTCCTCGAAGTGCTCGGGGTTGTACTTGGGGTCGAGCATCTTCACGAGGCCGCGGATCTCGGTGGACTCGTCGCAACCGTTGTTGTTGAGGTCGCGGACGTCGGCGATGATGTCGGCCATCTTGTAGATGGCGTTGTCGCCGCGCTCGGGGGCGGAGCCGTGGCAGGAGACGCCCTTGACGTCCACGCGGATCTCCATACGGCCGCGGTGGCCGCGGTAGATGCCGCCGTCGGTGGGCTCGGTGGAGATGACGAACTCGGGCTTGATGCCGTCCTTGTTGTAGATGTACTGCCAGCACATGCCGTCGCAGTCCTCTTCCTGGACGGTGCCGACGACCATGATCTTGTAGCCCTCGGGGATGAGGCCGAGATCCTTCATGATCTTGGCGGCGTAGGTGGCGGAGCAGACGCCGCCCTCCTGGTCGGAGCCGCCGCGGCCGTAGATGACGTCGTCGGTCTCATAGCCCTCGTAGGGGTCGGCGTTCCAGTTGTCGATATTGCCGATGCCCACGGTGTCGATGTGGCCGTCGAGGGCGATGATCTTGTCGCCGTCGCCCATGAAGCCCATGACGTTGCCGAGTCCGTCGACCTTGACCTCGTCGAAGCCGAGCTTCTCCATCTCGGCCTTGATGACAGCGACGACCTCGCCCTCCTCGCAGCTCTCGCTGGGCTTGGAGATCATGGCACGCAGGAAGGCGGTCATCTGGGGGCGGTACGCCTCGGCCGCGTCCTTGATCTTCTGGTAGTCGAGCTCTTTGTTCACTGCAGTTCCTCCTCGCTATGGGACCGGTGCCTGTGCGGGCCTCCTCGCGTCTGGGAGGGTCGAAGGGGGGTGGCTGGACCCGGCCCGCAGCCGGCCCGGCCACACTCTGGCGATGGATGTCTACCGCTCGATGTCCTCGGTCGGGTAGGCGCCGCCCCAGACCACCTCGCGGTAGCGGACGGGGTCGGTGTCGCCCTCGGTGGAGAAGAGCAGCACGCGGGAGCTGCCGTCGAGGCCCAGGGCCTCCTTGAGGTCGGCGTAGTCGGGGTCCTCCATGATGGTGGAGACCACGCCCATGCCCACGGCGCCGGACTCGCCGGACGTGACGGCCGGGTCGCCGGCCAGGGGCGCGGCGAGCATGCGCATGCCCTTGGCGCTCACCCAGTCGGGGCAGCTGACGAAGGCGGTGACGTGGTTGCGCAGGATGTCCCAGCCGATGGTGTTGGGCTCGCCGCAGGCAAGGCCGGCCATGATGGTCTCAAGGTCCCCGCCCACGATGCGCGGCTCGCCGTCGGCGGCCTTGGCGCTCTGGTACAGGCAGTCGGCGGCGCCGGCCTCCATGACCACGAACGTGGGCGGGCAGCCGGGGAACAGGTTGGCGAAGTAGCCCACGACGGAGCTGGCGAGCGAGCCCACGCCGGCCTGGACGAACACGTGGGTGGGACGGTTGACCTCGAGGGCGCGGAGCTGCTCGGCGGCCTCGGAGCTCATGGTGCCGTAGCCCTGCATGATCCAGGAGGGAATCTCCTCGTAGCCGTCCCAGGCGGTGTCCTGGACGATGACGCCGTGCTCGGTCTCGTCGGCCTCCTTGGCGGCCAGGCGCACGCAGTCGTCGTAGTTGAGCTCCTCGATGGTGACCTCGGCACCCTCCTTGGCGATGTTCTCGAGGCGGGTCTGCGTGGAGCCCTTGGGCATGTGCACGACGGCCTTCTGGCCGAGACGGTTGGCGGCCCAGGCCACGCCGCGGCCGTGGTTGCCGTCGGTGGCGGTGAAGAAGGTGGCCTGACCGAAGTCCTTCTGCAGGTCGTCTCCGGTGAGGTAGTCGAAGGTGGTGTCGGCGATGTCGCGGCCGGTCTGCTGCGCGATGTAGCGGGCCATGGCGAAGGAGCCGCCGAGGACCTTGAAGGCGTTGAGGCCGAAGCGGTAGCTCTCGTCCTTGACGTAGAGGCCGCCGAGGCCGAGGCGCCCGGCCATGGCATCGAGGTCGGCGAGGGGGGTCACCGAGTACTGCGGGAAGCCCTGGTGAAAGGCACGGGCTGCGGCCACGTTCTCCAGGGACATGACGGGAAGGTTGGAGTCCTCGCTCTTGGGGCACTTGTTGAGGACCCATTTCATCTCTGGCAGCTGCATGGACGTTCCCTTCCCTGCGACATTGACCACACGTTCAATTTGGGAGCCAAACTTTTTGTTTGGACACCTCAACTATAGTCTGTTCATGGGGGGTTGCAAGGCTCATCCCCCAGAGTCCCCCCAATCGACGCCGTTTACCGGTGGACGGTTGTTCAGGGGCCGTGAGCGGGTATTTTCGCTCCTCCCTCTCCTCGTCGGCTCCATAGGGGAAGGCCCCGGGCAGACGCGCTCGCTCCGGGGCCTTCTCGGACCTGACCAAGGGGTTGTTCGGGGACGGTTGGAGGTTTTGCGTTAGAACTTGCCGTCCTTGAGCTGGGCCACGTACTCCTCGAACTTGGCCTTGGTGTCGGCGTCGACGATCTTGTCGGACACGGCGCCGGCGTAGACGCCGCCGTTGGACAGGTCGCCCTTGATGGTCTTCTTGCCGAAGGAGCCGCTCTCCACGTCGTCCATCACCTCGTTGGTCATCTTCACGTTGTCGGTGACCACGGAGACCAGGATGAGCTCGGGGTCGGTGTCGGTGATGTCGCCGGGCTGGCCGATGTCGAAGTGGCCGGCACCGGCCTCCTTGAGGGCCTCGCGGGCGCCGGTGTCGACGATGGAGGCGTCACCGAACATGACGTCGACGTTGTTGGAGTTGATCATGGTGGTGGCCAGCTCCTTGCCCTTGGCGGCGTCGGAGAAGCTGTTGGAGTAGGCGGTGGTCACCTTGATGTCGGGGTTGATCTTCTGGGCGGCCTCGGTGTAGCCCTTGATCTTGTTGAGGGTGGTGTCGAGCTCCATGGCGCCGATGAAGCCGATGTTGTTGGTCTTGGAGGTCAGGCCCGCCATGATGCCGGCGATCTGGCCGATCTGCACGGTGTCGGGCATGGTGCACTCGATGTTGTCGTAGTCGCTCACCTCGTCGTTGAAGATGCAGAACTTGGCGTCGGGGTTGGACTTGGCGCAGTCCTCCACGGAGGCGGTGTACTGGTTGCCCGGGGCGATGACCAGGTCGTAGCCCTGGTCGACGTAGTCCTGCATGGTGGTGGTCCAGTCGGCTTGGGCGACGTTCTCGGTATAGGCGGTCTCCCAACCGTGGTCCTTGGCAGCCTGGACCATGGCGTCGTAGCAGGAGGCGCCCCAGCCGCCGTCATTCACGGGGCCGTCGAGGATCATGGCGACCTTCTTGCCGGAGCCGCCGCCCTCGGTGCCCGAGTCGCCGGAACCCGAGTCGCCGGAACCGCCGCAGGCGCTGAGGCCGGCCACGCAGACCACGGCGAGCAGGCCGCACATGAACAGCCCGAGCCACTTCTTGACGTTCTTCATAGACACACCTTTCTCTGCGCGCCCCTCTTGTGCGAGGCGCTCTCCTGGGCCCTGGGACCAGGGCCCCTTGGGACCTGGGTCAGCGTTCCTCTCGGAAGTAGGGCTTTCCGTTGGCCTTTGGCCCGCCCTTCTGGGCGTTGAAGAAGAACAGGGCGACGATGGTGAACACATAGGGGATCATGGCGAAGAACTGGTACGGGACCACAGGGGCGGACACCTGCAGGGCGATCTGCACGGCGTCGAAGAAGCCGAAGAGCAGCGTGGCGCCGAGGATGCCCACCGAGCTCCAGCGGCCGAAGATCACGGCCGCGAGGGCGATGAAGCCGCGGCCTGCCACCACGCCGGTGGCATAGGTGCTCGTGTAGCAGAGGGTGAGGAAGGCGCCGCCGATGCCGGCGAGGGCGCCGCAGACCACCGAGGCGAGGTACTTGGTCCTGATGGCGTCGATGCCCAGGGTCTCGGCCGCCTGGGGGTTCTCGCCCACGGAGCGGAAGTTGAGGCCGCCACGGGTGCGGGCGAAGTAGAACCAGCAGAGGGGCACGGCGATGTAGGCCAGATAGGCGAGGATCGTCTGGTTGAACAGGATGTCGCCCACGAACGGGATGGCCGAGAGGCCGGGGACGGCCAGCTTGTCCATGGTGGTGCCCTGGACGAGGGTGGACCCGTCGCCGAAGATGACCTTGTAGGCGAAGGTGGCTATGCCGGGCGCGAGGATGTTGATGGCCATGCCGGTCACCGTCTGGTCCACGCGCAGCGAGACGGTGCAGAAGGCGTAGACCATGTTCACGGCTATGCCGGCCACCGCGCCGCACAGGACACCGAGCCAGAGGTTGCCGGTCTGGTAGCCCACCACGAAGCCGGTGAAGGCGCCGATGGTCATGAGGCCGTCGAGGCCGATGTTCACGAGGCCGGCGCGCTCCGAGAAGAGCTCGCCCAGGGCCACGAAGAGCAGCGGTACCGTCATGCGGATGGTCGTGGCCAGCACGTCGGGCATGGAGCTGAGGAAGGCTTCCATTACTCGCTCACCTCCACTTTCTGGTCACCGGCGGCCGGGGGCACGAGGCCCTCCTGATCCATGGGGCGACGGTTGAGCAGGTTCTTGAAGGTGGGGAGCTTCATGAGGGCCATGCCGGACACCGCGAAGATGATGATGAGGGCGCGGATGATGTCGAGGATGGCGGACGGGACCATGATGCCCACCTGCATGGAGGAGGCGCCGGTGGTGAGCATGCCGAAGAACAGGGCTACCACCATGGAGCCGATCGGGTTGAGCTGGGCGATGAGCGCGATGGCCACGCCCGAGAACCCGAAGCCCGAGCCGAAGCCCGTCATGAGGCGGTACTGGCGCCCGAGGAGGTCGACGGAGCCGCCGAAGCCGGCGATGGCGCCCGAGATCACGAACGAGAGGAGCACGAGGCGCTTGACGGGGAAGCCCGCGACCCGCGCGGCGGTGGGGTTGATGCCCACGGCGCGGATCTTGAAACCGAAGCTCGTCTTGTAGATGACGTACCAGACCACGACCGCCATGAGGATGGCGATGATGACGCCGAAGTGCATGCGGTCGACGCGGATGAGGTTCACGCTGTCGGCCACGGCGGGCGTCTGGAGGTTGCCGGAGTCGGGGTCGTGGAACGGACCCGAGTAGATGTAGTTCATGAACAACGTGGCCACGTAGTTGAGCATGATCGTGGTGATGAGTTCGTTGAGGCCGCGGGTGATCTTCATGACGCCGGGCAGGAGGCCCCAGACGCCGCCGGCGACGATGCCCACGAGGATGCCGAGCAGGACGCCGGGCACACCCTGGGCGCCCGTGACCTGCAGCACCATCATGGTCACCGTGGCGCCCATGATGAACTGGCCCTCGCCGCCGAGGTTGAAGACGCCGCACTTGTAAGCGAACGCCACGGCGAGCGACGTGAAGATGAGCGGGCACGCGCTCATGAGCGACTGGGCCACGCGCCCGGGGTTGCCAAGGGCGCCGGAGAAGAGCAGGGCGTAGCCCTCCACGGGGTTCTTGCCGAGGCACAGGATGACGATCGCGCCCACCACGAAGGCCAGGAGGATGGCCACGACGGGGATGACGATGCCGAGGGCCTTGTCGCGGTAGCGCTTGCCGAACTTGGTGAATCTGAATCTACTCACTGCCTCTCACCTACTTTCCTGCCATCGCGAGGCTGATCTGGTCGATGGGCGGGTTGTCTCCTGGGTACTCGCCCATGATCTCGCCCTCGAACAGCACCGCGATGCGGTCGGAGAGCTTGAGGACCTCGTCGAAGTCGGCGGAGATGAGGAGCACCGCGCAGCCCTTGTCGCGCTGGGCCACGATGGAGTCGTGGATGAAGTTGGTGGCGCCGATGTCGAGGCCGCGGGTGGGGTACACCGCCACGAGCACCTCGGGGTCGCCGTCGAGCTCCCTGGCCAGGATCACCTTCTGCTGGTTGCCGCCGGAGAGGCTCCTCGCGGTCTGGTTGACCGAGGTGCAGCGGATGTCGTTCTCGGCGCGCTTGGTCTCGGCGAACTCCTGGATGGCGCCGGACTTGAGCCAGAGACCGTGGCCGAGGGAGAACCGGTCGGAGTCGGTCTCCTTGAGGATGAGGTTCTGGGCCACGGTCATGTCGCCCACGAGACCCATCTTGTTGCGGTCCTCGGGGATGTTGCCGAGGCCCTGGTCGATGAAGTCCTCCGGGGAGAACACGGCCACCTTCTCGCCGTTGCGCCACACCTCCCCCGACTCCGGCGCGATGAGCCCGGCCACGAGGGCCGCGACCTGGGACTGGCCGTTGCCGTCGATGCCGGCGATGCCCACGATCTCGCCGCTGTGCACCGTGAGGTCGACGTCCCTCAGGCCGCCGTGCTTCTCCTCGGGGTGGTAGGAGACCCCCTTGATCTCGAGGACCGGGCGCTCGCCCGCGACCTTCTCGTAGGTGCTCTCCACGTAGTGGTGGCCGATCATGAGGTCGGAGAGCTCCTGACCCGTGGTGTCGGCCATCTCGAGGGTCTCCACCGACTCGCCGGCGCGCAGCACCGTGACCCGGTCGGAGATGCGGGTGACCTCGCGCATCTTGTGGGAGATGAAGATGACCGACTTACCCTCGGCCGTGAGCGACCGCATGATCTCGAAGAGGCCCTCGACCTCCTGGTCGGTGAGGACGGCGGTGGGCTCGTCGAGGATGAGCAGCTCCGCACCGCGGTAGAGCACCTTGAGGATCTCGACGCGCTGCTGCATGCCGATGGACATCTCGCTCACGGGAAGGTCGAGGTCCACCTCGAGGCCGTAGCGCTCGGCCAGCTCCATGATGGCCTTCTTGTCCTTGGCCTCCTCGATGAGGGGCGACGGGTTGACCTTGGAGCCGAGGATGATGTTCTCGAAGCCCGTCATGGCCTCGATGAGCATGAAGTGCTGGTGCACCATGCCGATGCCGTGCTCGACGGCGACTGCCGGAGAGGTGATGTGGACCTCCTTGCCCCCCATGAAGATCCTGCCCTCCGTGGGCTGGTAGAGCCCGATGAGGATGTTCATGAGGGTGGACTTGCCCGCCCCGTTCTCTCCGAGGAGCGTGTGGACCTCGCCGCGCCTGATATCGAGGTTCACGCCGTGGTTGGCGTAGAACGTCCCGAAGCGCTTGCTGATCCCCTCCATCCGCAGCAGTTCTTCCATACGACCGCCTTTCTCGGGATGACGACGATCCGATGCCGGGCGTGGGCCGCGCCCGCGGTACAGGGAAAATAAGAGAACCCGTTGAAGTGCATCCCCTTATTTTCATTCCACCTTACACGCCCGTTCCCCAAACGTTCAGTTTGGTTCTGCGAACGGAAAATAAGGGGAAACCGAAGGGTACGGCCCACGCTTGTGCTATGGGCACACTATTTGGAAGAACGTCAGACCAGGCCGGCCTCCTTGAACCCCTCGAAGAGGCGCTGGGGCGTCATGGGGGCCTCGTAGAGCTTCACGCCCGTGGCGTCGAGGATGGCGTCGCGGATGGCCGGGGCGGCGGGGATGGCCGGCGGCTCCCCCAGGGACTTGTTGCCGAAGGGGCCCGTGGGGTCCCAGGTCTCCACGAACTCGGCCGTGAGGTCGGGCAGGTCGAGCATGGTGGGGATCTTGTAGTCGAGGAAGTTGTCGTTCAGGGTCCGGCCGGTGGCGGGGTCCTCGATGAGCTCCTCGAACAGGCCGAACCCCACGGACTGGGCGATGCCGCCGTGGACCTGGCCGGAGGCCGTGGCCGGGTTGATGATGCGTCCGGAGTCGTGGACCTGGACGACGTTCTTGACCTCCACCTTGCACAGGGGGACGTCCACCTCCACCTCCACGAAGCAGGCGCCGAGGCAGAAGGAGTTGAGGTCGGTCTGGGCCGTTCCCTCGGCGCTGATCTGCTGGGAGTCGGTGCGGGAGTAGTACGCGATGCAGGAGAGCTCGCCGAGGCCCATGAGGGGCTCGAGGTGGTCCCTGTCGGGGCCGCCCACGATCTGGCCGTCCACGAGGTCGAGGTTCTGGCCGTCTGGGATGAGGCCCGCGGCGTAGGCGAGGATCTTCTCCCGGAGCTGGGCGGCCACCTTCTTGATGGCGATGCCGGTGACGTAGGTCTGACGGCTGGCGTAGGCGCCGGCGCCGTAGGGGCTCACGTCGGTGTCCTGGGTGGACAGGATGTGCACCGCCTCAAAGGGCACGCCCACCGCGTCGGCGCACATCTGGCACATGACGGTGTCGCAGCCCTGGCCGATCTCGGTGGCGCCGAGCTCGAGCATGACCGAGCCGTCCTCGGCCAGCAGCATGCGGGCGCTGGCGGTCTCGAGCTCGAGGCCGGCGACGGAGCACTTGTAGCACAGGAGCGCCATGCCCACGCCGTGGCGCACGGGGCCGGTCTCGTCGGCGTAGAGGCGCCTCTTCTCGTCCCAACCGATGAGTTCCTTGCCCCGCTCGACGCACTCGGGCAGCCCGTTTGAGACGCAGACCAGGGGCGCCGGCCAGAACGGGTCGGAGTAACCGAGCTTGATGGCGTTGTTGAGACGGAACTCGGCGCCGTCCCAGCCCATGTCGTAGGCGATGTCGCTCATCATGCACTCGGCCGCCCAGGTACTCTCGGGCACGCCGTAGGCGCGCATGGCGCCGGCGGTGGACTGGTTGGAGTAGTAGGTGAGGGCCTTGGTGTAGCAGGCCTTCTCCTGACCCGAGTACATGTAGCGGAACGACCCCTGGCCGTTGGCGACGATGGCCTGGCCGTGGCTGGCGTAGCCGCCGGAGTTGGAGTAGCCCTCGCAGGAGCGGGCCACGAGGTTCATGTCGTCGTCCCAGCTGGCCTCGGCCACGAAGCGCTTGGGCTGGCGGGAGCGCGTGCAGGAGAAGACCTCCTCGCGGGTGAGCTCGAGCAGGACGCAGCGGCCGCCCACCTTCTTGCAGAGCCAGGCGTTGAGGGGCTCGTATAGCACGTCCTGCTTGTTGCCGAAGCCGCCGCCCACGCACGGCTTGATCACGCGGACGTCGCCCCAGGGAATCTCGAGGGCGAGGCCGATGGAGTGGCGGATGATGTGCGGGATCTGGGTGGAGGTGACGCAGACGATGCGCTTGCCCTCCATGTAGCAGTAGGACAGGCACGTCTCGATGTGGGCCTGCTGCTGGCGCGGCGTGGCCATGGTGTAGGAGCCGTGGTGCCACCGGGGGTCGGCGTGGATCTCCTCGATGGAGCCGTAGCCGGTGCCCTCGAGGTCGGTGCGAGTGTCCCACTCGGCATGGACGTTGCCGGGGCACTCCTCGTGGACGGGCGGGGCACCGGCCGGCGGGTTCACAGCGTCTTCGTAGTCGAAGATGATGGGGTACTCCTCATACTCCACCTCGATGAGCCTCACGGCCCTGTCGGCGGTCACGGAGTCCTCCGCGACGACGGCGGCGATGTTGTCGCCGTACTGGCGCACCCTGGCGTCGAGGATCTTGCGGTCCTCGATGTCGCCGCGGTGGGCCGGGTCGACCACCCACGGGTGGCCGGCGGTGTAGATCTGGTAGCTGGGCAGGTCGGTGTCGAAACAGGTCCAGACGCCCACCACGCCCGGAAGCCTCTCGGCCTTGGAGGTGTCGATGGACACCACCCGTCCCGAGGCGATGGTGGAGCGCACCACCTTGGCTACGAGGTGGGGGTTGGGTACGAGATCGGCCGTGAACTGGGCTCGGCCGGTGACCTTGTCGATGGCATCGACGCGCGTCACGCTTCTTCCTATGGCCATAGTTACCCCTTCGGGAAAACGTGAGTGTAGACGCGGGTGCTATGGCGGGAGTCCGAGGAGTATGCTCGAAGCTAAGGTACAGTCGGCCGAGAGGCGGGCCCTCGAGCCCTCCCGCCGGTCCCCTGTCTCCTTGCATTCCGTGCGGCGCCCCGCTCCCGCCAGGTCCTGGGGCGCCGCACGGTCACGTTCCGGGCGTCAGGCGGCGCCGCCGTCCTCCCCCACCATGCCGTTGACGAGGTTCACGGCCTTCTCAACAGCGGTGACGATGTTCTGGTAGCCGGTGCAGCGGCAGAGGTGCCCCGAGAGGGCCTTGCGGATCTCGTCGCGGGTGTAGGTCTTGCCGGAGCGCACGAGCTCCTCGGCCGACATGATGATGCCGGGGATGCAGAAGCCGCACTGGACGGCGAACTCGTCGATGAAGGCCTGCTGGACGGGGTCGAGGGTGCCGTCGGCGGCCTGGAGACCCTCGACGGTCTCGATGGTCTTGCCCTCGGCCCACGCGGTGAGGTAGAGGCAGGTGTCGGTGGCCACGCCGTCGATGAGGACGGTGCAGGCGCCGCACTCCCCCACCTCGCAGCCACGCTTGACGGAGGTGAGGCCGAGGCGGTCGTGCAGGGTGTCGAGAAGGCACTCGCGGACGTCGTAGCCCACCTGGACGGGCTTGCCGTTGACGGTGCAGCTCAGGATTCTCATTTCCATGATGCGCTGGAACCTCCCTTGTTGGCGGCGTTCACCAGAGCGCGCCGGGTCATCTCTTTGATCAGCTGCATGCGGAAGTCCTTGGAGGCGCGCCAGGAGTCGCGGGGGTGCAGGTCCTCCAGGGCGGCGTCGCCCACGACGGCAGCCGCCTCGGCCACGGTCTTGCCCCGGGCGGCGTCCTCGGCCGCCTTGGAACGGCACGGGTTGGGGCCGGCCACGCCGTAGGCGAAGCGGACGTCCTCGATGGTCTCATGGTCGGCGGCGAGCTTGACCAGGCAGCAGCACCCCATGGTGGCGATCTCCAGGGCGTTGCGCTTGCCGTACTTGATGTAGTCGCCGGTGAACCCCTCGTAATGGTCGCGGGGGATCTGGATGGAGACGAGCAGCTCGTTCTGCTCGCGCACGGTCTTGCCGGGACCCGCGTACCACTCCTCGATGGGCACCACGCGCTGGCCGTCGGGCCCCTCGAGCACCATCCTGGCGCCGAGGGCGAAGAGCGTGGAGGCGGTGTCTGCCGAGGTGATGCCGTTGGCCACGTTGCCGCCGATGGTGCCGGAGACGCGGAGCTGGGGGCCGCCGGGGGTGTCGCAGGCGTCGCAGAGCACCGGGATGCGCTCCTGGCAGATGGGGTCGCGGTTCACCGCCTGGAACCAGGTGATCGGGCCGATGCAGATGGTCTCGTCGTCGGTGAGGGTAACGCCCCAGAGCTCGTCTTTGAGCTCGTGGATGGACACCAGCTCCGTGGGGCCGAAGCGCCCCTCGCGGATCTGGACCAGGACGTCGGTGCCACCGGCGATCACCTTGGCCTCGGGGTGTTCGGTGAGGTGCCTCACGGCGTCTTGGACGCTCGTTGCCTCGTGGAAGTAGGTGATGTCATACATAGGTTAGATCAATCCCTCCTTCTTGAATCCCTCAAAGAGCCTTTGAGGGGTCATGGGCGCCTCGTAGAACTTGACGCCCGTGGCGTTGAGGATCGCATCGCGCACCGCGGGGGCGGCGGGGATGCACGGGCACTCGCCGAGCGCCTTGTTGCCGTAGGGGCCGGTGGGGTCGTAGGTCTCCACGAAGTCGGCCGTGAGGTCGGGCAGGTCCATCATGGTGGGGATCTTGTAGTCGAGCAGGTTGTTGTTGCGGATGGACCCGTCCTTGGGGTTGGTGAGCAGCTCCTCGGAGAGCGCCATGCCCACGGACTGGGCGATGCCGCCGTGGACCTGCTGCTCCGCGGTCTTGGGGTTGATGATCACGCCGGAGTCGTGCACCTCCACCACGTCGTTGACCGTGACCTTGGCCATGGGGATGTCCACGGTGAGGTCGACGAAGCAGGCGCCCATGGCGAACGTGTTCTCCTGGACGTTGATGCCGTCCTGGGCCTCGATCTGCTTGGCGTTGGTGGGGTGGTAGTACGACTGGATCGAGACCTCGCCGATGGTGGTCACCTCGTTTCCGGCGACGTCGTAGATGACGCCGTCGCGCATGTCGAAGGGGCCCTGGCGCTTGGGGTTGAGGAAAGCGGCGTAGTCGAGGATCTTCTCGCGCAGCTCCTCGGCCACCTTGCGGCAGGCGGTGCCGGCCACGTAGGTCTGGCGGCTGGCGTAGGCGCCGGAGTCGTAGGGCGTGACGTCGGTGTCCTGCTGGCTGACGATGTGGACCGTCTCGGTGGGCACGCCCACGGTCTCGGCGGCCATCTGGGAGAAGACGGTGTCGGCGCCCTGGCCGATCTCGGTGGCGCCCATCTGCAGCATGATGGAGCCGTCCTGGGCGAGGTGCATGCGGACGTTGGAGGTCTCGAGGGAGAGGCCGGCCACCGACGTCTTGTAGGAGAAGAGGGCCATGCCCACGCCGCGGCGCACGGGGCCGGTCTGGTCCTTGTAGGCGGCGCGCTTCTCGTCCCAGCCGATGAGCTCCTTGCCCTTGGCCACGCACTCGTCGATGCCGCGGGAGTAGCAGCAGAGGGGGCCGGGCCAGAACGGGTCCTTGTAGCCGAGCTCCATGAAGTTGTTGAGGCGGAACTCGGCGCCGTCCCAGCCCATGTCGTAGGCGATGTCGCTCATGAGCACCTCGGCCGCCCAGTTGCCCTCGGGCACGCCGTAGGCGCGCATGGCGCCGGCGCAGGTCTCGTTGGAGTAGAACGTGGTGGCCACGCCGTGGTGCGCCAGCTCCTTGGCGGAGTACTCCTGGCGGAACGAGTTGGCGGTGTTGGCCATGAGCGCGTGGCCGTGGGCGGCGTAGGAGCCCTGGTTGGACCAGCCCTCGAGGCTGCGGGCCTTGAGGTTCATGTCGTCGTCCCACGCGGCGTCGATGTGGCACTCCTTGGGCTGGCGGGAGCGCGTGTAGGCGAAGACCTCCTCGCGGGTGAGCTCGAGCAGCACGCAGCGGCCGCCCACCTTCTCGCAGAGCCAGGCGTTGAGGGGCTCGTAGAGGATGTCCTGCTTGTTGCCGAAGCCGCCGCCGATGTAGGGCTTGATCACGCGGATGTCGCCCCACGGGCGCCCGAGTGCCTGGGCCACGATGCGGCGGCAGATGTGGGGCAGCTGCGTGGAGGAGACCACCACGATGCGGTCGCCCTCGCCGTAGGCGAAGGAGAGGCAGAGCTCGATGTGGGCCTGGGACTGGCGCGGTGTCTTGACCTCGATGTGGGTGCGGTGCCACTGGGGGTCGTCGAGGATCTGCTCGACGGTCTCGTAGCCGCCCTGGACCTCGGTGCGGTTGTCCACGTGGGCGATGATGTTGTTGGGGCGCGCCTCGTGCAGCGGCGGGAAGTCCTCGGGACGGTCCACGGCCTCGAAGCGCGTGAGCTCGAGCGGGTACTCCTCGTACTCCACCTTGACGGCGCGCACGGCGCGGTCGGCCGCCACGGTGTCCTCGGCCACGACCGCGGCCACGACGTCGCCGTACTGGCGCACGCGCTGGGTGAGGATGTTGCGGTCCTGGATGTCCTGGTGGCCCGGGTCGCACGACCAGGGGTGGCCGGCGGTGCCGAAGGGCTGCTGGGGAAGGTCGGGGTCGAAGCAGGTGTAGACACCCACCACGCCGGGAATCTCTTCCGCCTCGCTGGTGTCGATGGACACCACGCGGCCGTTGCCGACGGTGGCGAGCACCATCTTGGCCACCAGGTGGTCCGTGGGCAGGAGGTCGTAGCAGTACTTGGCCCTGCCCGTGACCTTGTCGAAGGCGTCAACTCTCTTGAGCGGCCTTCCTACCTCCTTGAACTCCTTCATCGATCGACCTTCTTTCAAAAGATCTCCTGGCGCCTCCGGGGCTGGGGCCCCGGGGATGCGCGGTTTCCTGCCGACGCTCCCCTACTCGGCCTTCTTGGCGGCCTTCTTGGCGGCCATGGCGGCGGCGATCTGCTCGGGCGTCATCTTGGCGGCCTTCTTGGGCTTCCTAGCATAGGGGGTGTCCTCCATGGGGAGCTTGTTGCGGACCTTGCCGTCGCGGGCCATGTAGGCGCCGGCGATGGCCTGGGCCGTGGGAATGGAGCTGATCTCGCCGATGCCCTTGGCGCCGTAGGCGAAGGGCAGGAGCTCGTCCTTCTCGACGTAGATGGCGTGGATGTCGGGGATGCGGTCGGCCCTGAGCAGCCCCAGGGTGCCGTACTTGGCCGTGGGCACGCAGTCCTTGAGGGGGAAGTCCTCGGTGAGGCCGTAGCCCATGGACATGAGCACGCCGCCCTCGATCTGGCCCTGGATGGCGATGGGGTTGACCACCTTGCCGGAGTCGTGGGCCTGCCAGATCTGGTCGACGTAGCCCTCCTCGTCGAGGATGGCCACGGAGGTGGCGAACCCGTAGGCCACGTGGCTCTTGGGATAGGGCACGTCGGCGCCGAGCTTGTCGGTGGGGTCGAAGAACTCCTCGTAGTACTCGCGGCCCTCGAGGGCCGCGAGGTCGCCGCCGGCCGCGTCGAGGTCGGCCCGGAGGTCGGCGGCCACCATGCGCACGGCCTCGCCGGAGATGAGCGTCTGGCGCGAGCCGGAGGTGGTGCCGGAGTCGGGGCCGAGCTCGCTGCTCACGGGCATCATGCGCACCTTGTCCAGGGGCAGCCCCGACGCCTCGCAGGCCATCTGGGCGAAGACCGTCTTGCAGCCCTGGCCGATGTCGGAGGCCGCGCAGTAGACGCAGGCCACGCCGTCGCGGACCACGATGCGGGCGCGGCCCTTGTCGGGCAGGCCCACGCCCACGCCGGCGTTCTTCATGGCACACGCCACGCCCGCGTGGTCGGCGTTGGCCTCGTAGACGTCGCGCACGGCCTCGAGGGTCTCCTTGAGGGCGGTGGAGCAGTCGGCGATCTGGCCGTTGGGCAGCACCTTGCCGGGCTCGATGGCGTTGCGGTAACGGATCTCCCAGGGCGAGATGCCCACCTTCTCGGCGAGGAGGTCGAGGCAGACCTCGAGGGCGTACTCGGTCTGGCAGACGCCGAAGCCGCGGAAGGCGCCGGCGGGCGGGTTGTTGGTGTAGTAGCCGTAGCCGCGGATGTCGGTGTTCTGGTAGCAGTAGGGGCCCGGGGCGTGGGTGCAGGCGCGCTCGAGGACGGGACCGCAGAGCGACGCGTAGGCGCCGGTGTCGAAGTAGACGTCGCAGTCGAGGCCCACGAGGACGCCGTCGGCGTCGCAGCCCACGGTGAAGGTGGCCTCCATGGCATGGCGCTTGGGATGGAAGCGGATGGACTCGTCGCGGGTGAGCTTGGCCTTCACCGGACGGCCCACGGCGCGGGCCGCGAGGGCGGCCAGATGCTGCACGGAGACGTCCTCCTTGCCGCCGAAGCCGCCGCCCACAAGGGCGTTCTCCACCACCACGCGCTCGGGCTCGTCGTCCCACCCGAACATGTGGGCGACCTCCTTGCGGGTGTCGAAGACGCTCTGGTCGGTGGTGACGATGCGCACGCCACCCTCCGTGGGCCACGCCACGGCGCACTCGGGCTCGAGGAACGCATGCTCGGTGAAGGGCGTGGTGAAGCTCTCGGTGACGGTGTGGGCCGCCTCGGCGAGCGCCGCCTTGGCGTCGCCGCGGGTGATGTGGCGCTGCTGGCAGAGGTTGCCGCCCTCATGGATGGCGGGGGCGCCCTCGGCGGCGGCCTCATGCACGTTGCGGACGGGCTCGAGGACCTCGTACTCCACCCTGACGGCGCGCCTGCCCTCCTCGAGGGCGCGCTCGTTCTCCGCCACGACGAGGGCCACGGCGTCGCCCACGCAGCGAGTGACGTCGCCCTCGGCGATCATGACGTCCCAGTCCTGCTGGAGGTGGCCCACCTTGTTGACGGGGACGTCCTCGGCCGTGAGCACGGCGAGCACGCCGGGGACCTCGAGGGCATCAGAGGTGTCGATGGAGACCACACGGGCGCGGGGGTGCGGGGTGCGCAGGGCGCTGGCGTGGACCATGCCCTCCTCGTAGATATCGTCGGGGTACTGGCCGTAACCGAGCACCTTCTCGCGGACGTCCAGGCGGAAGGCGAGGTCGCCCACGCCGAAGCCGTCGGCGCCGTTCTCGAGGGCCTCGTCCACGGGGGCCTCGCCGCGCAGCACCGCCGCGGCCAGCTGGATGGCCTCGATGATCTTCTTGTAGCCGGTGCAGCGGCAGATGTTGTTCTTGATGGCCTTCTTGACGTCGTCCTCGGAGGGGTCCGGGTTGCCGTCGATGAGGGCCTTGGCCGCCATGACCATACCGGGCGTGCAGAAGCCGCACTGGACGGCGCCCTTGGCGCCGAAGGCGTAGACGAAGGCGTCCTTCTCGGCGTCGGTGAGGCCCTCGCAGGTGACGATGGTCTTGCCCTCGGCCTTGGCGGTGTTGAGCACGCAGGCCTTCTGGGCCTTGCCGTCGACGACGATGGTGCAGGTGCCGCAGGCTCCCTGGCTGCACCCGTCCTTGACGGAGGTGAGGTGCAGGTCGTCACGCAAGAAGCGCAACAGGGGCTTCTTCTCGGAGGTGCTCACCTGGCACCCGTTGACGGTGAAGGTGTAGACGTCTTCCACGGGACACTCCTTCCTACTGAAATATCTGTTCCCTTGAATTCCGGTCCCATGAGAAGGACCGTTCGACTATTTGAAGTCGAACGGTCCTCGTTCTCCCTTACCTGCAGAGGAGGTAGGCGTAGTCCCTCCGAACCGCCTGGATGGTCCTGCGGACCCCGTCGGGGAGCCCGCAGTCGCCGTCGTCGGGGTCGAAGACGGCCACCTGGCCGTCGAGGCGCACCTTCACGCCGCCGTCGACCTCGAGGAAGCCCTCGTTCTCGGAGTTCTCGAAGTCCTCCTCACCCCAGAACACCGTGAGCTTGTCCTTGTAGGGACGGCCCTCGGAGTAGGGGCAGAAGACCGCGCAGTTGCCGCACTCGTTGCACATGCCGTCAACATGGACGATCTGGCGCTGGCGCATGCCGGGCATGCGCACGGCGACGTTGGCCCGGTTGGGGCAGACCTCGACGCAGGCCTCGCACACCGTGGGGCACCCGAGGCAGCGGGTGGGGGTGCAGTGACCGCAGTCGTGGGCCACGTCGCCGCGGGTGGCCAGGGCGCGGCCGTACTCGGGGTCGATGTTCTGGGCCGACTGGCCGTTGAAGTCGCAGCCCGAGATAGACGCGGCGACCACGGCGGCGTCGGCGATGGCCTCCACGATGGTGGCCGGCCCACGGCGGGCGTCGCCGGAGACCCAGACGCCCTCGACGTTGCTGGCAAGGTTGGCGGACACGGCGGGGATGCCGCGGTCGGTGAGCTCCACGCCGGCCGACTCGAACAGGCCGCACTCGACCTTCTCGCCCACGGCAACGATGACGGAGGTGGCGGGCACCTCGACGGTCTCGCCCGTGGGCTCGGGACGGCGGCGTCCGGAGGCGTCGGGGGCGCCGAGGGCCATGACGTCGCAGGTGAGGCTGCCCTCGTGGAGCTTGCCCGGGCTCAGGAGTTCCATGAACTCCACACCGTCCTCGAGGGCGAACACAAGCTCCTCCTCCTCGGCGGGCATGTAGCGGCGGTTGCGGCGGTAGACGAGGCGCACGTTCTCGACGCCGGGGATGCGCTTGGCGGCACGGGCCACGTCCATGGCGGTGTTGCCGCCGCCGATGACCACGACGTCGGTGCCGAGGTCGAGGGTCTCCGGGGACTCCTTGGCCTGGGCCAGGAACTCCAGGGCGTCGAGCTCGCCACCCTCGGAGAGGACCTGGGGTGCGGGGGCCCAGGCGCCGGTGGCCACGACGACGTCGGTGAAGCCCTCGTCCTTGAGGGCGTCGACGGAGTCCACCTCCACGCCGCAGCGCACCTCGGCGCCGTAGGCCAGGCAGAGGTCGATGTCCTTCTGGATGTCCTCGTCGGCGATGCGGAAGCCGGGGATCACGTGGCGCACGACGCCGCCGAGGGACTCGGCGCGCTCGAAGATGGTGGCGGGGACACCGGCGCGGGTGAGGAAGCAGGCGCAGGCGAGGCCGGCGGGGCCGCCGCCGACGATGGCCACACGGCGGTCGGAGGACTTCTCGGTGGCGGCGAGGGCGGGGGCCACGGCGGCGAAGCCACGCTTGGCGGCCTCGAGCTTGGCCTCGCGGATGAGCACGTGGGCGTCGACGTAGTTGCGCATGCAGGCGTCGGTGCAGTGGTGCGGGCAGAGAGTGCCGGTCATGAAGGGCAGGGCGTTGCGCTCGAGGACAATGCGCAGGGCGTCGGCGTAGCGGCCCTCGTCCACGGCGCGGAGGTAGCCGGGGATGTCCTGGTGGATGGGGCAGTCGTGGCGGCACGGGGCCGTGAAGCAGTCGGTGATCGGCAGCTCGCCGGGGATGTGGCGCTCGGGCAGCGGCTTGATGGGCTTGCGGCATGCGTCGCCGTGGGCGGCCTCGTCGGCGAGCTCGGCGATGCGCTCGGGGTCGGCGCCGGTGAAGGCCTCGCCGGGCAGCTCGGTGAGCAGGCCCATTATCTGGGAGAGGCGCTCGTAGCCGCCGGGCTTGAGGATGGTGGTGGCCACGGTGACCGGCCAGATGCCGGCGGAGACCAGGTCGGCCATGTTGTGGGCGTCGGCGCCGCCGGAGTACGACATGCGCAGGGTGCCGTCAAAGCGCTCGGCGATCTTGGCGGCCAGGGCGATGGAGAGCGGGTAGAGGGAGCGGCCGCTCATGTACATCTCCTCGCTGGGGAGCTCGGAGCGGGTGACGTCGACCGGGAAGGTGTTGGTGAGCTTCACGCCGAACTCGAGGCCGCGCTCGTTGCAGAGGGCGCGCAGGCGCTCGATCATGGGAACGGCGTCGGCCCACTGAAGGTCCTCGACGAAGTGGTGGTCGTCGAAGGCGACGTAGTCGTAGCCCAGGCCGTCGAGGGTGGTGCGGGCGAACTCGTAGCCGAGGAGCGTGGGGTTGCACTTGACGTAGGTGTTGAGCCCCTTCTCGCAGATGAGGTGGGTGGCGATCTTCTCGATCTCGGCGGGTGGGCAGCCGTGGAGGGTGGACTCGGTGATGGAGGCGGAGACATGGGGCGTGATGGAGTCGACGAAGGCCTCGTCCACCACCTCGAACAGGTCGAGGTGGTCGCGGGTCCACGCGATGGCCTCCTTGAAGACCTCGGTGTCGGAGGCGTCCTTCATGCCCTCGATGTAGGCGTCGATCTTAGGGGTGGTGATGCCCTCGTAGTCGTAGCCCACGCTCATGTTGAAGACGAAGCCGTCGGGGTCGCCGAAGCCGAACTCGCGGGCGATGAGCTTGCAGGCCACCCAGGCCTTGACGTACTCGGCGAAGGCCTGGGGCACGGTGAGCTCGGTGGACCACTCGCAGTTGTAGGCCTCGTCGGACGCGAGGATGCAGGGCTTGGGGACGCAGGCGGAGAGCTCGGCTCCGTCCATCTTCTGCACGGTCTTGAGCTCGAAGAACCGGGCACCGCACACATAGCCGGCCACGAGGTTCTGGGCGAGCTGGGTGTTGGGGCCGGCGGCCATGCCGAAGGGGGTCTCGATGCGCTCGTCGAAGATGGGGAAGGCGCGCTCGGGGTCGCAGCGCACGACGCGCTGCTCGCCGAAGACGGTGCCCTTGGTGCGGTACTCGTCGAGGATCCAGGTCATGAGGTGGTCGAAGCCGATGGGGCGCATGATGTCGCTCATGGGTGTCCTATCTGTCGGGGCCGGGGGTTCCGGCCGCTTCCTTTGGGGTGAGGATCAGTACTGACGGTCGTTGAGGTCGCCCCAGAGGAGCTTCGACTGCTCGAGGGTCCAGGCGTTGATGGCCGCCTCGTCCACGTCCACGAACTCGCGGTCCTTGTAGACCACGCGGCCGTTGATGACGGTGGTGCGGCAGTTCTTGCCCATCATGCCGAAGAGCAAGTGGCCGTCGACGTTCTCCTCGGAGAACGGGGTGAAGACGTTGTAGTCGAAGACGGCCACGTCGGCGGCGGCGCCGGGGGCGAGCTTGCCCAGGGTACGGCCGAAGTACTTCTCGCCCATGGCGGGGTTGTTCTGGAACAACATGGCCATGGCCTCGCCCCAGGCGACGTTGGGCATGCCGGCGTTGTGGCGCTGGATGGCCACGAAGACCTTGAGACTCTCGAGCATGTCGTTGGTGTAGGCGTCCGTGCCCAGGCACACGGGGATGCCGCGGCGGAAGAACTCGAGAACCGGCGAGCAGCCCACGGCGTTGCCCATGTTGGACTCAGGGTTGTTGACGAGCCAGGTGCCGGTCTCCTTGACGATGTCCATCTCGGCCGGGGTGACGTGGATGCAGTGGCCGAGCATGGTCTTGGGACCGAGCAGGCCGTGGTTGAGCAGGCGCTCCACCGGACGCACGCCGTAGTGGTTCTCCAGGGAGTCGTAGACGTCGTTCATGCCCTCGGACACGTGGATGTGGAAGCCCGTGAGGCCGTCGTTGGCCTCGGCCATGAGGTCCATGGTCTCGTCGGAGAGGGTGAAGGTGGCGTGGCCGCCGAACATGGCGGCGATCATGGAGGAGTCCTCCTTGGCGCACCAGCGGGCGAAGTCGGCGTTCTCCTTGATGCCCTGGTCGCGCTTCTCGACGCCGTCGCGGTCTGAGACCTCGTAGCAGAGACAGGCGCGCATGCCGAGCTCGGCGCAGACGTCCTTGATGGCGAAGAGCGAGCCCGGGATCTCCTTGAAGCTGGCGTGGTGGTCGAAGATGCAGGTCACACCGTCGCGGATGGAGTCGAGGACCGTGGCATAGGCGCAGGCGCGGGTGCCGTCGAGGGTGAGGTGACGGTCGATGTTCCACCACTGCTGCTCGAGGTTCTCGAGGAAGTTGTGGGGGTCGCAGCCCTTGATGGCCAGGCCGCGGGCGAGGCCGGAGTAGATGTGCGTGTGGCAGTTGACCAGGCCCGGCATGATGACGCCGCCGTGGGCGTCGACGTAGTCGGCGCCGGGGTTGGCAGCCTTGAGGGCCGCCTCGTCGCCCACCTCGACGATGGTGTCCCCGTCGATGAGGACGGCCCCCTGCTCGAGGTAGGGGTTGGCGGCGTCGCGGGTGATGACCCTTCCGTTACCGATAAGCAGCATAGGGTGTCTCCTTGTGCCGTGTCGCAGATCAGCTACGACTAAAACAGACCGTGGCATGGGCCCTCTCATGCCCCGCCATCCGTGTTCGCCCCAAGGACAGGACCCGGACCGGATGTCCGGCCGTTCAGACAAAATACAGCTTGCGTTTTGGAGCCAAACTTTTTGTCTGTATCCCATCTTGGCATGAGAAGGAAGGGATGCCCCCGCGCTCTCGGCGTGCGGTCGATTTGCGGCGCAAGCGGAAGAAACCACCAGCGCCGGCGGCTGATTTTTACAGGGACCGTTCACCGTGGACCGGAAGGGCGGCGCCCTCCCCCACTCCCCTAATCATTACTTTTTTCCTTGTCCCCCGTTATTCCCTTGTGGGAATATCGACAAAAAACGAGGGGATACCGCCGCGGACCTCTATACTGTCTAACCATCGGGACCCCATGGTGGGAGGAGCATCCGTGACGTCAGCACGAATCGAGTTTCTGAGCCGCCTGGCCAAGGGCCTGGCCGCCCAGTTCGGCCCCAACTGCGAGGTGGTCATCCACGACCTCGAGGCCGCCGACCCCCAGCACACCGTGGTGGCCATCGAGAACGGCCACGTGAGCGGCCGCTTCATCGGGGACGGCCCCTCCAACGTGGTGCTCCAGTCGCTCAGCGGCGACCCACGGGCCCTCCAGGACCGCTACGCCTACATCACCCGCACCGAGGACGGCCGCATCCTGAAGTCGAGCACCGTCTTCTACCGCGACGACGACGGCAGGCCCACGGCCCTGCTCTCCATCAACTTCGACATCACGATGCTCGTGGCCGCCCAGAACTCCATCGGCACCCTCACCGCCCATGAGGCCTCGGCCGAGGAGAACGCCCCCACCATCCCCCACAACGTCTCCGACCTGCTCGACGACCTCATCGAGCAGAGCGTGCGCCTGGTGGGAAAGCCCGTGGCCCTCATGAACAAGGCCGAGCGCATCAAGGCCATCGGCTTTCTCAACGACTCCGGCGCCTTCCTGGTGCGCCAGTCCAGCCAGAAGGTGTGCTCCTACTTCGGCATCTCCAAGTACACCCTCTACAGCTACCTCGACGAGGCCAAGGCCGCGGCCGAGGGGGCCAAGGACGACGGGGGCCGCTGACCGCCCTCCCCGACCCACGCACATATATAAGAGAAGGGGGCCGCATCCGGTGGGATGCGGCCCCCTTCCATGGAAGGCGTCCGGGGCTAGCCCTAGAAGATCTGGCGCCCGGCGACGAACTTGGCGTCGACGCGGCCGCCGGCGTTGGCCTCGTAGCAGAAGCGCTCGAGGCGGTGCTGGGTGTCGAGGTCGACGGTGGAGCGGATGCCGGAGTCGTCGAGGACGAGGATGTCGGCCTCGAAGCCGGGCTCGAAGGTGCCCACCTTGCCGAAGAACGATCCTCCGCCCACGGTGGCGATGTAGATGGCCTCGGGAATGGTGATGGGCTTCAGCGACTCGTCCACGCAGCGCCAGCGCAGCTTGGACAGCGAGACCGTGTGGGCGATGGCCGAGAACATGGACAGGTGCGGGCCGCCGGCCACGTCGCTGCCCAGGGCCAGGTTCATGCCCAGGTCGAAGTACATGCGCACCGGGGCGATGCCGCTGGCCAGGTCGGCGTTGGACTCGGGGCAGAGCGCGATGTAGCAGCCGGTGCCCTTGAGGATCTCCACCTCGTTGGTGGTGGAGTAGACGCAGTGGGCCATGATGGACTTTGCCGGGCCCGCGAGCTGGCCGGTCTGCAGGTAGGTGTCGCCGTAGCACGAGGCCCAAGGGCAGAGCTCGGCCACCCAGTCGATCTCGGAGAGGTTCTCGGACAGGTGGCTCTGGAGCGGCACGTTCTGGGCCGCCTTGAGCTTGCCGATGCCCTCCATGAGCTCGTCGGTGCAGCTCGGGGTGAAGCGCGGGGTCAGGATGGGCTTGGTGTTCTCGTAGCGGTCGCGGGTGTCTGCCAGCCACTGCTCGGTGTCGGCCAGGGACTGGCGGGTGTCCTCCTCGAGGCCCGGGGCGCCGTTGCGGTCCATGTTGACCTTGCCCACGTAGCTCTTGAGACCGGTGGCCTCGAGCTTGTCCATGAGCATCTCGGTGGCAGGCACATGGAGCGTGCCGAAGACGATGGCACGGCAGGTCTCGGAGTTCTTGAGGTCGTCGACGAAGATGTCGTAGGCGCGCTCGGCGTAGTCGAGGTCGGCGTACTTGGCCTCCTCGGGGAAGGTGTAGGTGTTGAGCCAGTCGAGAAGCTCGAGGTCGAGACCGGTGCCGCGGAAGGCGTACTGGGGGGCGTGGACGTGGGCGTCCACGAGACCGGGCATCACGAGCATACCGGTCTTGTCGACGAGCTCGATGTCCGCGTACTCCGCGGGCAGCTCGGGGAACACACCGGCCACGAGGCCGTCGACGACCACCAGGTAGCCGTCCTTGACGGCGGCGAGCTCGGTGGGGCCGGCCGACCAGACGATGTCGCCCTTGATGGTGAAGGTCTTCTCTGCCATGGTGCTTCCTTTCCTTCACGGGGCCGTGCCCCCGCAGGGGCACGGCCTGTCGGAATCGCGCGGAGAACGGTTAGATGAAGAAGTACTTGATAATGAAGAGCACCGTGAGCACCCAGAGCAGGGGGCTTACCTTCTTGGCCTTGCCGGCGCAGGCGTTGATGAGTGTGTAGGAGATGATGCCCAGGAAGACGCCCTCGGCGATGGAGTAGAAGAAGGGCATGGCGGCCAGGGTGATGAAGGCGGGAACGCCCTCGGTGGGGTCGTCCCAGTCCACGGCGCAGCAGGCACCGATCATCAGGAAGCCGACGATGATGAGGGCGGGGGCGGTGGCGAAGCTCGGGATGGCCAGGAAGATGGGGCTGAGGAGCAGGGCGATGGCGAACATGACGGCACCGAAGACCGCGGTGAGGCCGGTGCGGCCGCCCTCGGCGACGCCGGCGTTGGATTCCACGGCCACACAGGTGGGGCTGGAGCCGATGAAGCCGGCGCAGATGGTGGTGACGGCCTCGGCCAGCAGGCCCTTGCCGATGCCGGGGATGTTGCCGTCCTCGTCGGCGAGGCCGGCCTTGGTGGCGGTGCCGATGAGGGTGCCCAGGGTGTCGAAGATGGAGGCGAACAGGATGGCGATGACGACGGCCACGAAGCCGACGGTGGCGAACTGCGTGAAGTCGGCCTGGAAGGCCACGGGGGCCAGGGACGGGACGGCGAGGCCGTTGGAGAAGTCGGGGAACAGGGTGAAGAAGCCGGCATCGGGGTTGGGGACGTAGACGCCGCAGACCTCGCAGATCATGCCGAGGACCCAGGTGGCCACGATGCCGATGAGGATGTTGCCCTTGACGTTCTTGGCCATGAGCACGGCGGTGATGATGACGCCCACGAGGGCGAGCAGGGCGCAGATGCCCAGGGTGGAGAAGGTGCCGTCCTGGACGGTACCGTTGAACGAGACCATGGAGACGTAGGTGGACTCGTTGGGTTGCAGCAGGCCGGAGCCCTTGAGGCCGATGATGGTGATGAACAGACCGATGCCGGCGGTGATGGCCTTCTTCAGGCCGAAGGGGATGGCGTCGGCGAGCAGGTCGCGCAGCTTGGTGAGGGAGATGATGGCGAAGACGATTCCCTCGACGATGACGGCGGCCAGGGAGACCTGCCAGGAGTAGCCCATGCCCACCACGATGGTGTAGGTGAAGTAGGCGTTGAGGCCCATGGACGGCACCAGCAGGAACGGGAAGTTGGTCAGGAACGCCATGAGCAGCGAGCCGATGATGCAGATAAGGCACGACGCGGTGAACACGGCACCGTGGTCCATGCCGGCGTCGGCCAGCACGGAGGGGTTGACGGCCAGGACGTAGGCCACCGTCACGAAGGTGGTGAGGCCGGCGATGAACTCCGTCTTGACGTTGGTTCCACGCTCCTTGAGGTGGAACAGGGAGTCGAGCTTCTCTTCCATTGCGCTTCCAATCAGGGTGGGTAGCTGACTTGCTTGCAGCCCCTCTCCCGAGGACATTCGCTAGAGCGCACAAGGACGCGCCGTCCTGGGAGCCGTCCATCACCTCCATACAGGGGACTGCAGACCGGGTGACCGAGGGCAGGGTCCGGTCCTCGATGACCGAACTCTTTGTTAGTGCATATGCCTTTCGGTTTGCCCCATAGTCGGTCCCTTACACCCAACGGACGGACGCCATCCGGATGGACGGTCCCTTATTGTCGCCAAATGGTATATCTGATTATCCATTGAAAATCGATTGAAATCCATCTGACATGGCCGGACCACGGCATCCCTACCGTCGACGCGGGAAGGCACACCGTTGACCCAGCAGAAATATAACGAGGGAGTCTCGGTGGGTGGTCTTGGGGTATGACAGACAGGATCCTCTTGACATACCGACCCACCCGCCCGGAGAGACCCCTGTGACAGCCACCCCTCCCGACAACGCGACCCTGAGACGACGCCACCGGCTCCAGGCGGTGGGGGCCGACGGGGCCCTGGCCCTGACCGTGGCCCTCGTGGCGGTGTTCTGCGCATGGCCCATCGTGGCGATGCTCGCGAGGAGCCTCGACGGGGGGCCTGCCGCGGCGGCGGCACGCTTTGCCAAGGTCCTGGGCGACTCGTCACCCCTGATCGCGAACTCGCTGTTCTGCGGCATGCTCGCCGCCGCCCTTTCCTGCGCCGTGGCCCTGGCGGTGGCCGTGGTGGGTGCCTTCGGGCCTCGCCGGCTGGGCACGGCCGCCCGCGGCGCCGCGCTGCTGTCCATGGTATCGCCCCCGTTTCTCGCGTCCCTCGCCTACATCCAGCTCTTCGGCCGGCGGGGCCTGGTGACCCATGGGCTGCTCGGCCTGTCGTGCGACCCCTACGGCTGGCTCGGCATCGTGGTGATGCAGGGGCTCTTCTTCTGCGCCGTGAACGTGATGCTGCTGCAGGCGAGCATCTCCCGCATCGACCGACGCCTCATGGCCGCCGCCGCCGACCTGGGGGCGTCGGGCACCCGGGTGTTCCTCGACGTGGTGATGCCGCTGGTGCGCCCCACCCTTGCCGCCTGCTTCCTGCTCACATTCGTGCGCTCCGTCTCCGACTACGGCACCCCCGTGGTGATCGGCGGGGCCTTCGAGACCGTGGCCTCCCGCATCTACGTGCAGCTCACCGGCTACGGCGACCTGGCCGGGGCGGCCGTGCTCAACATCTGCCTCCTGGCGTGCGCCGTGGCAGCCTACGGGGCACGCCGGCACCTGGACGCCAAGGCCGAGCGGCTGGTGGCGGGCACCATGGGCGAGGGCGACGCCGGCACCTGGCGGCTCACGGGCCCCGCGGCGGCCGTGCTCTCCTGCGTGGCCTGCGCCTTCGCCGCCTTCGTGGCCGTGCTCTACCTCGCCATCGTGCGCTGTGCCTTCGTGCGGGGCATGGGCTGGGGGGCGCCCTTCACCCTGGAGAACTTCCGGCACCTGGTCGACTTCGACCTGGCGCCCCTCGGCCGCGGCATGGCCTACGGCGCCCTCGCCGCCCTCGTCGGCTGCGCCCTGGGGGCGGCGGTGGCCTACTTCTGCCACCGCAGGCACGTCGCCGGCTCGCCCCTCCTCTCGTTCGCCGCCGCCATGCCCTACATGCTGCCGGGCACCTGCCTCGGCCTCGGCTACATCCTCTCGTTCAACTCGGGCCCCCTCAAGCTCACCGGGACGGGCGCCGTCATCGTGGCCGTGCTCGCCGCGAGGCAGCTCACCGTCTCGGTGGACGCCTTTTCCAACGCCCTCGGCCAGGTGCCCCGGGACCTCGACCGGGCCGCGGCCGACCTGGGGGCGGGCGAGCTCACCTGCTTCTCCTCCGTGCTCTGGCCCAACCTGCGCGAGGCGGTGGCCGTGAGCCTGCTCAACGGGTTCTCGAGCGCCATGATGGCCTACGGCGCCGTGGTGTTCCTCGTGGCCCCCAGCACCAAGACCGGTATCGTCCAGCTCTTCGACGCGCTCTCGGGCGGCCGCTACGGCTACGCCGCCGCCATCGCCGTCGTGCTCATCGCCATCACCCTCGCCGTGGACCTGGTCTCATGGCGTCTGGCGGGAAGGGGGCGTCGCTGAGATGTTCCTCCAGATCGAAGGACTCACCAAGCGCTACGGCGACACCGCCGTGGTGGACGCCATGGACCTCGGGGTGGAGCGGGGGACCATCTGCTGCCTGCTCGGCCCCTCGGGCTGCGGCAAGACCACGACCCTGCGCATGGTGGGCGGCTACCTCGCCCCGGACGCGGGGACCGTCGAGGTGGACGGCACCGACATCGTCGGGCTGCCCCCCGAGGAGCGGCCCGTCTCCACGGTGTTCCAGTCCTACGCGCTCTTCCCCCACATGACGGTCCTCGAGAACGTGGCCTACGGGCTCAAGTGCCACGGCATGGACCGCACCGCACGCCGCGCCGAGGCACGGTCCATGCTCGCCTCGGTGGCCATGGGGGAGCTGGCCGACGCCTACCCGGCCCAGCTCTCCGGCGGTCAGCAGCAGCGCGTGGCCCTCGCCCGCTCCCTGGTGCTCAAACCCAAGGTGCTCCTGCTCGACGAACCCCTGAGCAACCTCGACACGGGCCTCAGGGAGGCCATGCGCCGCGAGATCCGCACCATCCAGCGCGACTTCGACCTCACCATGCTCTTTGTCACCCACGACCAGCGGGAGGCCATGGCCCTCGGCGACACGGTGGCCGTCATGGACGGGGGCAGGATCCTGCAGCAGGGCACCCCGGAGGAGGTCTACCTCCACCCCGCCGACGAGTTCTGCGCCCGGTTCCTCGGCCCGGTGAACGAGCTGCCCGGCCCGGACGGCCCCGTGTTCGCCCGCATCGAGGACGTGGCCGTGGTCGACCGCGGCCCGTGGGAGGGCACCGTGGAGTCGTGCACCTTCCTCGGCGACGAGCTCTCCTACACGGTGTCGGTCTCAGGGCACCCCATCACCATCCGGTCGCAAAACCGGGAGCACCTCACCGTGGGCTCTTCCGTGTTTCTCGACATAGCCCATAGGCTCACATGGAAAGGAACAGCGTCATGAAGCTCAACCTCTCGAGAAGGTCGTTCATCGGTGCGGCCGCAGCCCTCGTGCCCGCCGCGGCCCTGGCCGGATGCAACGGCACCTCCTCGGACGACGGCTCCTCCTCCGACCAGGGGGGCGCCTCCTCGGACAAGACCCTCCAGGTGGTGTGCACCAACGAGTCGTACAAGGCCCTGTTCGACATGTTCACCGAGGACAAGGGCATGCCCGTGGAGTTCGTCTCCATGTCGAGCGGCGACGTGCTCTCCAAGCTCCGGGCCGAGGGGGGCACCCCCAGCGCCGACCTGTGGTTCGGCGGCGGCATCGACTCGTTCATGGCCGCGGCCGCCGACGGCCTGCTCGAGGCCGTGGACTTCCCGGACGCCGACAGGTTCGCCGAGGGCTTCAAGAGCCCCGACAACTACTGGTTCTCCAAGGGCGTCACGGTGGTGGGCTTCATCGCCAACGACGACCTGCTCAAGGAGGTCGGCGCCTCCTCCCCCGCCGCCTGGACCGACCTGGTGAAGACCGAGTACAAGGACGAGATCGTCATGAGCTCGCCCGCCGTCTCCGGCACCAACTATGCCGCCGTGGCCGCCATCCTGCAGACCATGGGCGAGACCGACGGCTGGAAGTACCTCGAGGAGCTCAACGCCAACATCCCCTTCTACACCAAGCGCGGCAGCGACCCGGCCACCCGCGTCTCCCAGGGAGAGATCGCCGTGGGCATCACCTACCTCGACCGCACCCTGGACGACCTGCTCACCGACGGCATCCACACCATCCAGCCCACGGACGGCATGCCCTACATGCCCGACGGCGTGGCCGCCTTCAAGGGTGCCGCCAACGTGGACGGCGCCAAAGAGTTCATCGAGTGGCTCTTCTCCAGCGGCGAGAACCTCAAGGAGCTGGCCGCCATCGACAAGAAGAACACCATCAAGCTCTGCATCCCGTCCCTCGAGGGCGTGGAGCTGGACTTCGACGAGAAGGCCCTCATGAAGGAGGATATCTCGCAGTTCGGTGAGATACGCGACGCTGTCCTGGAGAAGTGGGACCAGATGACGAGCGGCAAGGAGGTCCAGGAGGGCTCGAAGTAGGGCCGCACCCCAAACCCCCTCGCCGCAAAGGGCCCCTCGACGAGCGAACGTCCGCTCGCCGAGGGGCCCTCCATTTGACGCCTGATGTGACAGCGGTGCCTGGCCCATCTGTCACTTCGCATGTTGCGATATCTATCGGTAGGGTCGAGGCGCCCGCCAGGCCGGCGGTGCGCCTCGACCCCGCCGTGGGACAAAAGTGCCCGGGTGTTGGGACAGGTGCCGGGACGGCGGTCAGCGCACGCGGATGCGTGGGGCGCCCTCCCCTGCCGCCACCATACGGCCCACGGCGCAGGCCGCCAGGACGCGCCCGTCGGCCGTCAGGGTCGCCACGAAGGCATCCGCCTCCTCGGCGGGCACGGCGAACAGCAGGCCGCCCGAGGTCTCGGGGGTGAAGAGCAGGTCGAGTAGGGCGAGCTCGGTGTCTCCGCCGTCCACGTAGTCCGCGGCGAAGTGGCGGTTGCGGTAGGTGCCGGCGGGCAGCAGGCCCAGCCTCGCCGCCTCCAGGGCGCCGGGCAGCACGTCGAAGGCGCCGGCGTCCACCTCGCAGGCGAGGCCGGCCCCCTGGGCCATCTCCAGCAGATGCCCCATGACGCCGAAGCCTGTGACGTCGGTGGCGGCGTCCACGGTGAAGCCGCCCTCAAGGGCCACGTCGTGGGGCCAGCGGTTGAGGCGCATCATGGCCTCCTCAGCGAGCGACAGCTGCTCGGGCGTGGCGAGGCCGCCCTTGGCGGCGGTCACCACGATGCCGATACCCAGGGGCTTGGTGTAGACGAGGACGTCTCCCTCCCGGGCACCGGCGTTGGTCCACATGGAGCCCGGTTCCACGAAGCCGGTGACGGACAGGCCGTACTTGGGCTCCTCGTCGTAGATGGAATGGCCGCCCACGATGGAGGCGCCGGCCTCGTAGACCTTCTCGTAGCCGCCGCGGAGGATCTGGTGCACCACGTCTTTGGGCATGTCCTCGGGGACGGCCATGATGTTGAGGGCCACCTTGGGCTCGCCGCCCATGGCCCAGACGTCGGAGAGGGCGTTGGCGGCGGCGATGGCGCCATAGGTGTAGGGGTCGTCGGCGATGGGCGGGAAGAAGTCGAGCGTCTCCACGATGGCGAGGTCCTCGGAGACCCTGTACACCGCGGCGTCGTCGCTCTTGTCGAAGCCCACAAGCAGGTTGGGGTCGCGGCGCACGTCGAGGCCCTCCAGGAGCCTGGCGAGCTCGCCGGCACCCACCTTGGCGCCGCACCCCGCGCACTCCGCGAGCTTGGTGAGCTTGATCGGCTGGGTCATGGTTCTTCCCTTCTCTAGAGCTCGAGCTCCTGGATGCTCTCTATGGCGAACCTCCCTCGGGCCACGGCCTCGAAGGCCCCGCGGTCGGCCGGGTCCATGGACCAGGAGAGCCCGCAGGTGGCGCGCACGGCCACCGGCGTGGGGATGAGCCTGCCGGCGATGCCGGCCCCCTTGCAGAGGGCCTCCGCCTCCACGGCGTCGTGGGTGGAGGCGAAGGTCGCCACGGCCCTGAGCCTCTTGCGCCTGCCCATGTCAGCCCTCCTCGGAGGCCATGGCCGCGAGAGCGGCGAGGGCCGCGTCCACGTCGGCCTCGGTGGTGAACGCGCCGAACGAGAAGCGCACGGCGCCGGTGTCGGACGTCCCGAGCGCCCCGTGCATGCGGGGGGCGCAGTGCAGCCCCGCGCGCACCGCGATGCCGTAGGTCTCCTCGAGCTCGTCGGCGGCCTCGGAGGAGTCCCAGCCGTCGAGGTTGACGGCCACCGCGGCCCCGTGGTCGCACGTGACGCCGTCCAGCGTGGAGAGGTCGTCGGGGAAGTCGCCGTAGACCGTCACGCCGTCGATGGCGCGGAGCCCGGCCACGAAGCGGCGCACGAGGGCGAGGTCGTGGGAGTGGACGGCGCCGACGCCGCGCTCGAGCAGCCAGTCGACGCCCGCGCCCAGGCCGGCGATGCCGTGACCGTTGAGCGTGCCGGCCTCGAGGTGCTCGGGGTAGGCATCGGGTTGGTGCGGGAGGGACGAGGCGATGCCCGTGCCGCCGCTCAGGACGGGCTCCACCTCCACGCCGGGCGCCACGATGAGCCCGCCCGTGCCCTGGGGGCCGAGGAGCGCCTTGTGGCCCGTGAAGGCCACGAGGTCGGCGCCTGCCCGCTCCATGGAGAAGGGCACCGAGCCGGCCGTCTGGGAGCAGTCCACGAGGAGCAGGGCACCCGCGGCGTGGGCCACCTCGGCGCAGGCGGCCACGTCCACCAGGTTGCCGGTGAGGTTGGACCCGTGGGTGACCGCGACGAGCCGCGTCCCGGGCACGCACAGCCGCTCGAGGTCCGCCAGGTCGAGGCGGCCGCGCCTGTCGGCCCGCCAGAACGAGAGGCGCACGCCCTCGGCGCGCTCCAACCGGTAGAGGGGGCGGAGCACCGAGTTGTGGTCCCAGTCGGTGGCCACCACCGGGTCGCCGGGCCGCACGCAGCCCAGGATGGCGATGTTCAGGGCCTCCGTGGCGTTGGCGGTGAAGACGACGCGCTCGGGGGAGTCGCTGCCCAGGAGCCGCGCCAGCGAGACGCGTGCGTGGGCCACGGTGCGGGCGGCACCCAGCTCGGCGTCGCCGGCCCCCCTCCCGGAGCTGCCGAGGTTGCCCATGGCCTCCACCACGGCCTCGGCCACGCACGGCGGCCGGTCGTGGGACGTCGCCGCGCAGTTGAGGTAGATCATGGAAGCCCGTCCTCCCGCTAGGTGCGTCGTACCCCTCTGGTCTACCAGAGGCGGACGGTCCCCTGCGTGCCGCGTCCCGCGTCTCCGCCATGCCGCCACGCATGGCCGGTGCCGCGGCCACGGCGACGGGAGGACGACGCTCGGCGCCAAGGACCGCCGAGAGACCTTAGACGGCAGGTGTGAGCGCTGTCAATGCACCTGGTTGCCTTTATCGTGCCGTCAGGCGTCCCTACCGCCGAAATGGGGCAACCGGCCGCGCGCAGGTGAGCAACCGGTTGCCATTATCCGTCCGACATCTGCAGCGACGGCCCACTCATCATGGGTGGGCCCGGCACGGGGCCCGCTCCCGGCGCCCCTGGGCGCGGTGCCCCCAGGCGCCCGCCGCGAGCCTCGGGCCGCCGGCCGGCGAGCCGCTTCCGGGCGCGCCCTCCCCCGCCGGCTCGACCTCCTCGCGCCCCGGGAGCACGAGGTTGAGCACGATGGCCGTGATGGCGGTCACCACGAGCGAGGACGAGCCGAGGACGCCCTGGGCCCACTCGGGCACCCCGGGGCCGGCCAGGGCGCCGGAGGTGAGAGCGATGCCCATGCCCAGGGCGACGGAGAGGCCCGCGACGGAGGCCGTGCGCTGGGACAGGCCGTTCTTGGTGAGCAGGCGCACGCCCGTCATCGTGATGGTGGCGAAGACGTTGATGGTGGCACCGCCGATGACGGCCTTGGGGATGCCCGGGAGCACGAAGGCGACCTTGGGCATGAGGCCGGCGCAGAGCATGATGAGGCAGGCGGCCACCATCACCTTCTTGTTGATGACCTTGTTCTGGTTGACGATGCCGATGTTCTGCGAGTACCTCGCGCTCGGCGGGCTCGCGGTCGAGGGCGCCGGCGCAGGCGCCGTTGAGGTCGCCCACGATCTGCACGGCACCCACGACGAACACGATGGAGAGCGAGGCGATGGCCGCCGGCTGGAACTCGAGAGAGAAGGGCGTGAACGCGGGGAGCGCGAACCAGGCCTCGCCGGCCAGCCCGTCGAACGACACCATGCCCAGGGCCAGGGAGAGCCCGTAGCCCACGAGGAGGCCCCAGAAGAGCGAGCCGAGCTTGAGCACGCCCTTGCCGAAGTTGGCGAAGGCCACGCACGCCACGAGGGTGACGGTGGCGACGAGCCAGTTGCGGGCGCTGCCGAAGTCCTCGGCCCCGGTGCCGCCCATGCCGGCGACGGCTGTGAGCGTGGGCACGTAGGCGAAGGCCGCGCCCATGAACACGGGCAGCCCCGACCCGAGGTGGCCCACGAGGGGGTGGCTCTGGATGAGGCTCAGGACGCCGGCTTGTTGACTCCCTTACTTTTTGTCTGGTTTTCAGCCGTGACCGTCGGTGAGCGGCACCGTCCGCGGGGGCGAGCGGCATCAGGGTCATGGAGAGCCTCCGCAACCGGTCGCCGACCGGGACCCGCGGCCCGGGGTCCCCATTGGGTACGAGGTCCCCCGGAGAGCCACCGAGAAAGGGCGGCCCGCTCGAGGGCCACCGGGAAAGGAACGCCATGGAAGGCCGGGAAGAGGCGGAGCTCTGCGCAGGGCTCGTGCGGACCGAGAGCACCGACCCCGGCACCTACGAGGGTGCGCTGGAGGCACAGGTGAGGGCGTGGCTCGAGGGGCGCGTGCGCCGCGCCGGGCTGGGAGACGTCGTCCGGTTCCGCGAGCTCGAGGCGCTGCCGGGGCGCCCGTGCCTCTCGGCGTGCGTGCCGGGGCGCGACGGCTCGTGCGAGGGGGCGCTCGTCTTCTGCTGCCACATGGACACCGTGGTGGTGGGCGACGGCTGGTCCGCCGACGTGGACCCCTTCGGCGGCGAGGTGCGCGACGGCCTGCTCTACGGCCGCGGCGCCTGCGACATGAAGGGCGGCCTCGCCTGCGCCCTGCTGGCCTTCGACGACCTGCTGCGCTCCGTCTCCCAGGCCCGCTGGGAGGCGGGATGCCACGGCACCTGCGTCTGCTCCGGCGACGCCCCGTCCGCCGACGACCGCTCCTGGCTGCCGAGAAGGCCCCTCATGATGCTCCTGACCGTGGACGAGGAGGACTTCATGCGCGGCATCGAGGCCGTGCTCGACGCCGGCTGGCTGGACGACGGCTGCTGGGTGGTGGACACGGAGCCCACGGACGGCCGCGCGCGGGTCTCCCACAAGGGGCGCACGTGGTTCGAGGTGGACGTCCGCGGCCTGACGGCCCACGCCTCCACCCCGTGGGAGGGCGCCGACGCCGTGGCCGCGGCGGCGGAGTTCGTGTGCCGGCTGCGCTCGTCGGTGCTCGCGCTCCCCGAGCACCCGGAGCTCGGGCGGAGCACGGTGACGTTCGGGCAGGTGGAGGGCGGCTACCGCCCCTACGTGGTGCCCGACCGCGCCCACCTGTGGATCGACATGCGCCTCGTCCCGCCGGCGGACACCGCCCTCGCGGAGCGGCTCGTGGCCGACGCCCTGGCCGGCGCCGCCGAGGCGGTGCCGGGGGCGGACGGCTCCTACACCGTCACCGGCGACCGCCCGCCGGTGGAGCGCGACCCGGACTCCCGCCTGCTGGCGGCCCTCGAGGGGGCCTCGGAGGCCGTGACCGGCTCGCCGGCGCCCGTGGACGTCTTCACCGGCTACACCGACACCGCCGTCATGGCCGCCGCCACCGGGAACCTCGAGTTCCTGAGCTACGGCCCCGGCAGCCTGGAGGTGGCCCACAAGCCCGACGAGCACGTGCCCGTGGCCGACCTCGTCAGGGTGCGGAGGGTCCTCTCGGCCCTGGCGGCGGACTGCTGCCTCTGACCCACCCGGGCATCGGGCCCCTGCGGCCCGGAGACGGCGAGGGGGCCTCCCGAGACGCCTCGGGAGGCCCCCTCTCGCCGATACGCGCCTAAACCCGAGCGGCCCGACGGGCGCCGCCGTCAGTCGCGAACGGCGCCCTCGTGACGCTCGGCCCGCCCGGCGGCCCGCTCGGCCGCGGCAGCGCGCTCCGCGGCCTCTGCCTCGGCCTGGGCGATGAGCTCCAGCTGCTCGCGGGAGAGGTGGATGGGCTCGGCCGCCGTCATGTGGCCGTGGCAGAGCGACGTGGCGTGGCGCGGGGCGGCGTCGAGGTCGAGGCCCACGGTCGCCCCTCCCCCGTTCTTGAAGTTCTCCTTGGCCACGCTGATCATGAGCTTGATGCGGTTGAGCTGGTTGACCTCGGAGGCGCCGGGGTCGTAGTCCACGGCCACGATGTTGCTCTCGGGATGCATCTGGCGCAGGCGCTTGATCACCGACTTGCCCACCACGTGGTTGGGCAGGCAGGCGAAGGGGCTCGCGCACACGATGTTGGGGCAGCCCTCCTCGATGAGGTCGCACATCTCGGCGGTGAGGAGCCAGCCCTCGCCCATGGTGTTGCAGAGGGAGAGGATCTCCTCGGCCTTGGCGGCCATGTCGAAGATGTCGGGGTACGGCTGGAAGCGTGTGGTCTCCTCGAGCATGCGGTTGATGGGCGCGCGGAAGGCCTCGATGGCCTTGATGCCCGCCATGTGGGTGGCGCGGCGCCTCATGGAGCTGCCGAGCTCGCCCCTCATGTTGATGGGGCTCGTGAGGCCGAAGAGGAAGAAGTCCACGAGGCCGGGCACCTGGGCCTCGCAGCCCTCGGACTCGATGACCTTGACCACCTCGTTGTTGGCCGTGGGGTGGAACTTGACGAGGATCTCGCCCACCACGCCCACGCGGGGCTTGGAGCGGTCGTTGACCAGCGGCAGGAGCTCGAACGCATCGATGGTGCGCTGGCACAGGCGGTAGAACGACCTGCGGTCCATGGTGGGCATGGCCCGCTCCGCCTCGTCCATGATGAGGGCGAACAGGGCGTCGGCGCTGCCGGGCTCCTCCTCGTAGGGGCGGCAGCGGTAGAGCAGCTGCATGATGAGGTCGCCGAAGAGCAGGGCGTAGAGGGCCTTGACGATCACGGCGGGCTTGAGCAGCTCGAAGCCGGGGTTGTCCTCGTCGAGGCCGCCGGCCACGGCGAGGCTGATCACGGGGATGTGGCCGTTGCCGGAGTCCTTGAGCGCCTTGCGGATGAGGGCGATGTAGTTGGTGGCGCGGCAGCCGCCGCCGGTCTGGGTGATGAGGACGGCCGTGCGGTCGAGGTCGTACTCCCCGCTCTCGATCGCCTCCATGATCTGGCCGGTGACCAGGATCGACGGGTAGCAGATGTCGTTGTTCACGTACTTGAGACTGGCGTCCACGGCGCCGCGGTCCACCGACGGCAGCAGCACCATGTTGTAGCCCGCCGCCTTGATGATGGGCTCCACGAGGGCGAAGTGGATGGGGGCCATCTGCGGCACGAGGATGGTGTAGCCCTCCTCGCGCATCTCCTCGGTGTAGCGGGGCTTGGGGAACGCGGCGCTGCCGGCCTCCCGCTCCACAGGCACGGCGTCGGCGCCGAACTCCTCCTCTAGCCCGGCGCGCTGCTCCTCGAGCGCGGCCATGAGGGAGCGCACGCGGATGCGGGCGGCACCCAGGTTGGAGACCTCGTCGATCTTGAGGCAGGTGTAGACCTTGCCGGACGCCTCGAGGATCTCCTGGACCTGGTCGCAGGTGAGGGCGTCGAGGCCGCAGCCGAAGGAGTTCAGCTGGATGAGGTCGAGGTCGTTGCGGCCGGCCACGAAGCGCGCGGCGCGGTAGAGGCGGGAGTGGTACATCCACTGGTCCACCACGCGGATGGGGCGCTCGGGGCGGGTGCGGTGCGCCACGGAGTCCTCGGTGAGCACGGCGAAGCCGAACGAGGAGATGAGCTCGGGGATGGCGTGGTTGACCTCGGGGTCGTTGTGGTACGGGCGGCCGGCGAGCACGATGCCGTGGGCGTCGTTGCGCTCGACCCAGTCAAGCGCCTCGTCGCCGGCGTCGGCCATGGCCTGCTTGAAGTCGAGGTCGGCCTGCCACGCGGCGTTGACGGCGGCGTCCACCTCGGCGCGGGTGATGTGGGCGCCCCGCACGCGGCCGCGGCCCTCGGCGGCGTCGGCCTCGCGCTGGACGGAGACCACCTCGTAGAGGCGCCGCTTGAGCTCCCGCCTGTCGTCGTAGGGCAGGAAGGGTGCCAGGTACTCCACGGAGGGCGAGGAGAGCTCGTCGACGTTGAGCTCCAGGGCCTGCGGGTAGCTCATGACGATGGGGCAGTTGTAGTGGTTGCCGGCGGTCTCGTCCTCCTGGCGCTCCCAGCGCACGCAGGGCATCCAGATGAAGTCGACGTCCTTGCCCAGCAGGTTCATCACGTGGCCGTGGGAGAGCTTTGCCGGGTAGCAGACGGACTCCGAGGGCATGGACTCGATGCCGGCCTCGTAGGTGGCCCTGGTGGAGTCGTCCGACGGCACCACGGCGAAACCCAGCTCGGTGAAGAACGTGTGCCAGAAGGGGTAGTTCTCGTACATGTTGAGGGCGCGCGGTATGCCCACGGTGCCGCGGGGCGCCTCCTCGCGGGACCAGCCCGGACGGTCGAACAGCAGGCGGTTCTTGACCTCGAAGAGGTTGGGGGCGGTGCGCTTGGCCTTGGAGCCGCCGGCGCCCTTCTCGCAGCGGTTGCCGGTGATGAAGCGCCGACCGCCGCCGAAGTCGTTGATGGTGAGCAGGCAGTTGTTGGAGCAGCGGCCGCAGTGGGCGTTGACATGCCTCACCTCGAGGTTGTCGATCTCATCGCGGGAGAGCAGCGCGGAGGCGCCGTCCTCCCCGGCGCGGTCGCGGGCGAGGAGGGCGGCGCCGTAGGCGCCCATGCACCCGGCGATGTCGGGGCGGATGGCCGTGCGGCCGCAGAGCTGCTCGAAGGCGCGCAGCGTGGCGTCGCTCATGAAGGTGCCGCCCTGGACCACGACCTTCCGGCCGATGGACCCGGCGTCGCGCATCTTGATGACCTTGAACAGCGCGTTCTTGATGACCGAGTAGGACAGGCCCGCGGCGATGTCGCCCACGGTGGCGCCCTCCTTCTGGGCCTGCTTCACGCGGCTGTTCATGAACACGGTGCAGCGGCTGCCGAGGTCCACGGGGGCCGTCGCGCCCACGGCCGCGGCGGCGAAGTCGCGCACGTCCATGCCCATGGAGTCGGCGAAGCTCTCGATGAACGAGCCGCAGCCGCTCGAGCAGGCCTCGTTGAGCATGATCGACTCGATGACGCCGTCGCGCACGCGCAGGCACTTCATGTCCTGGCCGCCGATGTCGAGGATGAACTCCACGTCGGGCACGAACGCCTTGGCACCGCGAAGGTGGGCCACGGTCTCGATCTCGCCGGAGTCGGCCTTGAGGGCCTCGATGAGCAGGGCCTCGCCGTAGCCGGTGGTGGTCACGTGGCCGACGGTCGCGCCCTCGGGCAGTGCGTCGTAGAAGTCGTCCATGATGACGCGGGCGGTGCCGAGCACGTCGCCGTTGTTGTTGCCGTACCAGGTGCGCAGGAGCTGGCCGTCCTCGCCCACCATGGCGGCCTTCATGGTCGTGGAGCCGGCGTCGATGCCGATGAACACGCGGCCGCGGTAGCCCTCGAGGCTGCCCTTGGGGACCACCTCGGCGCCGTGGCGGGCGCGGAACTCCTCGAGGGCCCCCTCCGTGGCGAAGAGCGGGGGCAGGCGCTCGACCTCGGAGCCCTGTGTGGAGCCGAGGGCGTCGAGGGAGGCGATGACGTCGTCGAAGGTGACGAGCCTGTCGCTCTCGCCGGCCATGGCAGCGCCGGAGGCCACGAAGAGGTGGGCGTTCTCGGGCACCACGCGGTGCTCCTCGTCGAGGTCGAGGGTCTCGTAGAAGCGCTCGCGAAGCTGGGAGAGGTACTGGAGCGGGCCGCCGAGGAAGGCGACGTAGCCGCGGATGGGGTGGCCGCAGGCCAGGCCCGACACGGTCTGGTTGGCCACCGACTGGAAGATGGAGGCGGCGATGTCGGCCGGCGCGGCGCCCTCGTTGAGCAGGGGCTGGACGTCGGACTTGGCGAAGACGCCGCAGCGACTCGCGATGGGGTAGATGTGCGTGGCGTCGCGGGCCAGCTCGTCGAGGCCGGTGGCGTCGGTGTGGAGCAGCGACGCCATCTGGTCGATGAACGCGCCCGTGCCACCGGCGCAGGTGCCGTTCATGCGCTGCTCGATGCCGTTGTCGAAGTAGATGATCTTGGCGTCCTCGCCGCCGAGCTCGATGGCGCAGTCGGTCTGAGGGATGAGCGTCTCGACGGCGCGCTTGGAGGCGATGACCTCCTGGACGAACTCGAGGTCGAGCCACTGGGCCAGCAGGAGGCCGCCGGAACCGGTGATGGCCACGCGCATGGGGGCGCCGCCCACGTGGGCGCGGGCGCGCTCGAAGAGCTCCTTGGCCGTGGCGCGGATGTCGGTGTGGTGGCGCTGGTAGTTGGCGTAGACCAGCTCGCCGTCGGCGTCGAGCACGGCCACCTTGACGGTGGTGGAGCCGACGTCGATGCCGAGGCGGAGGTCGGTGCCGGAGAGGTCCAACGGCTCGGCAGGAGCGAGCTCGGCGCCCGTCTCCACCAAGTGGTACCTGCTGTTTTCCGTGGCGTTATGACTCATCTGCGTCCTCCAAAGAAGCCATGAGGGCCAAGCCGTACATGGGGATGTTCATGTCGTAGGAGCTGCCGTACAGGTCGCCGGGGCGCACGAACATGAGCAGGGTCATGAGGCGGGCCATCGCGCCCACGGGCTCGGCCATGCCGCCCTGGAGCCACCGCTCCAGCACACCGCACTCCGCGCTCACGGCGAAGGTGACGTAGTAGTCGAAGAAGGCGCCGAGGGTGCGGCCGTCCAGGCCCTCGAGGGCCCGGGACGCGAAGGCGTCGTGGAGGGCGGCCTTGAGGCGCTGCATGAAACTGGGGTCGCCGCCGGGGCCCAGGAGCGGGACGAGCAGCGCGCTGCGGTCCCTGAAATAGGAGAGGAGCTCCACCGACCCGGGCACGGGCTCCAGGGCGTCGCAGGCCGAGAAGACCTGATCGAGGTGGTTCTCGGCCACGGCCTCGGCGAGGCGCACGACGTCGGCGAGGGTCTCGTCCTCCACCTCGGCCACGAGGTCGTCGATGGAGCGGTAGTGGGCGTAGAAGGTGCGTCGGGTAAGGCCTGCGCGGTCGCTCACCGAGGTGACCGTGACCCGGGCGAGGTCCCCCTGGGCCACAAGGTCGGCGGCGAGGGCGTCGCGGAGAAGCTCCCGGGACCGCACGCAGCGCGGGTCGGCGGCGTTGGACTGGCTGGTTCGGGGCAAGGGCACTCCTGACCGATTTTGTATACATGGTGTGCAATACTGCACGGTCCGTGAAGTATTGCACATACCGTGCAAATGGTTCCCCAAAAATCGCCGCGGCATACCAGTGCCCGCCGTCCCACCACCCGTCCCACCACCCCACCCGTCCCACTTCTGTCCCAATGGTCGGGCACTTCTGTCCCAGCCGCCCGGGGCCTCCGACCGTTCGGAGGATATCTATGCACTCATTCGCGTATTCATTCGGACAATGTGTCAAAAATCGTGTATTAGGCCACTTTCTATAACAAGACTGTTTCAAGGTGCCCCTTTAGGGGAGCCCTCCCCCGCACCCGTGTCAGCATCCTCCTCACGCCCGACGCGACAGCACAAGGAGCAACCATGAAGAAGAAGCCCCACCTTTCCACCGTGCTCGGCTGCATGCTGGCAGCCGTGCTCGCCGTGACCCTCGCGGCCTGCGGCGGCTCGCCCTCCCCGTCCGGCTCCTCCGCCCAGGAGCCCGACACCTCCACGACCGATGACTACGCGCTGGTCGAGGACGGCAAGCTCACCATGATCTCCAACTTCTACTTCCCGCCCTTCGTCTCGATGAGTGCGGAGAACGGCGGCGACTTCGAGGGCTTCGACGTGGACGTCTACAAGGCGGTCTGCGACAAGCTCGGCCTCGAGCCCAACATCCTGCCCTCCGTGCAGTTCGACACCATCGTCCCCACCATCAAGCAGGGCGGCAAGGCCGACGTCTCCATCGGCGCGGTCACCATCACCGACGAGCGCCTGGAGGAGGTCGACATGACCGACCCCTACATGGACTCCAACCAGGCCATCGTGGTCAAGAAGGGCGCCACCGCCACCGACGTGGACACCCTCAACGTCGCCGGCACCCAGGTGGCCGTGCAGTCCGGCACCACCGGCGAGTCCTGGGTCAAGGAGAACCTGCCCAACGCCACCTGCGTGCCCCTGGACGACATCATCCAGTGCCTCACAGGCCTGCAGAGCGGCCTCTACAACGCCGTGGTCTGCGACCTGCCCGTGGCCCAGTACGAGATCAAGATCGCCTACTCCGACCTCGAGGTGACCACCGAGATCCCCACCGGCGAGCAGTACGGCATCGTGGTATCCAAGGACAACCCCGGCCTCACCGAGAAGATCAACCAGGCCCTCAAGGACCTCGAGGACGACGGCACCATGGACCAGCTCGAGCAGAAGTGGTTCGGGACCACGCTGTAAGGCCCCTCGCCACCCGGAGCCCGGGTCCTCGCATCAACGGAAGCGCTTGGAACGCCCGCCCGTATCCGACGATACGGGCGGGCGTTCCCGTGCGGCCGCCTTCACCCCGCGGCCTGGCGCACCGCCTCCAGCAGCTCGTCGCCGTAGCGCTCCACCTTGCGGCGGCCCATGCCCGGCACCTCGAGGAGCTCCTCACGGGTGGTAGGACGCCTGCGGCAGATCTCCTCCAGGCAGGCATTGGTGGCCACGACGTAGGCCGGAGAGTCCCCGGCGAGCTCGCGGCGCACGTCGCGCAGGCGCTGGAAGAGCGCCTCGTCCACGGGACCGCCCCCCGAGCCGAACGCCCTCCCCCGGCCAGGGGCGCCGGGGGCGGCCGACGCCCCGCGGGCCCCGGGGGCCAGCATGAGCGGCTCCCGGCTCTGCAGGTAGGCGGAGCCCTCCTCGGTGAGGTACAGCACCGGGCGCTCCTCTGCGGTGAAGGCGAGCAGCCCGCGGTCAACCAGCACGTCCACCAGCCGGTCCACGCCGGCGGTGCCCACCGACGCGAGCAGCCCGTAGGTGGAGAGGCGGTCGAGGCCGCGGTCCAGGATGTCGACGGAGCGCGAGCCCGTGAGCACGGCGCTCACCCGGGCGCGACCCTGGAGGCGCCCCTGGCACTGCAGCCGGGCCACGCAGGAGAGGACCTTGAGGGCGTCGGTGGTGCGGTCCTCGTCGGCCGTGCCCGCGGCCGCCCGGGCCTCGGCGTCGCGGCACACGCCGCAGGCCTCCACGCCGGGCCCGCAGCGGTCCGGGGCCTCCTCGCCGAAGTACGCGAGGATCCGCTGCCGCAGGCACCGCTCGGACACCGCGTAGCGGCGCATGGCCTCGAGCCTGGCGTAGGCGGCCTGGAGCCGAGCCTCGGCCCCCGGGTCGCCGTCGGAGGCCTCGGAGCCGTGGGAGATGAGGAACCGCGCCGTCTGGAGGTCGGCCTCCCGGTAGAGCAGCACGCACTCAGCCGGCGAGCCGTCGCGCCCCGCGCGGCCGGCCTCCTGGTAGTAGGCCTCGAGCGTGAGGGGCAGCGATCGGTGCAGCACGTAGGAGACGTCGGACTTGTCGATGCCCATGCCGAAGGCGTTGGTGGCCACGACACAACAGCATCGGTCATGGGTGAAGTCGTCCTGGGCCTGGGCGCGCTCGGACTCGGCCATGCCGGCATGGTAGCGGGCGGCGCGGACCCCGGCGGCCCTGAGCGCCTCGTGAAGGGCGTCCACCTGCTTGCGGGTGGCGCAGTAGACGATGCCCGAGGTGTCGGCGTGGGCGCGCACGTAGGAGACGACCCAGTCGGTGCGCCGACGCTCGTTGGGGAAGCGCTCGCAGGAGAAGGCCAGGTTGGGACGGTCGAAGCTCGCCACCACGCGGAGGGGGTCGACGAGCCCGAGCGACGCCGCGATGTCGGCACGCACGGCGTCGGTGGCCGTGGCGGTGAGCGCGAGAATGGCCGGGCGCGAGCCCTGGGCGGCGGCCACCGCGTCGACGGCGTCGCGGATGCGCAGGTAGTCGGGGCGGAAGTCGGCGCCCCACTGGGAGATGCAGTGGGCCTCGTCCACGGCCACGATGGGGCAGCCGCGGCGTGCCACGGCGGCGGCGAGGCGCGGGTCCCCCAGGCGCTCGGGAGCCACGTAGAGGAGGTCGAGGTCGCGCGCGACGCGGGCGAGGACGTCGGCCTGCTCGGCGGCCGAGAGCGTGGAGTTGAGGTAGGCGGCCTCCACGCCGCAGGCCTCGAGGGCGGCCACTTGGTCGGCCATGAGGGAGATGAGCGGCGAGACCACCACGGCCACACCGGGCAGCAGGATGGCCGGCACCTGGTAGCAGATGGACTTGCCGGCGGAGGTGGGCATGACGGCGAGGGCGTCGCGGCCGTCGAGGGCGGCACCGACGACCTCGCGCTGGTGTGGCCTGAACGAGTCGTACCCGAAGACGTCCTTGAGCACGTCCTCAGGCGTGGACGCGTGGGTCATGGGGCTCCTCTCGCCGGGTTTTGCCGGGCCACCCAGTGTAGGCCATGGGGGCCGCGCCCTCGTATACAATGGCGGGACCGCAACGCCGAGAACGGAGGCCCCATGTCCATCACGCCCGAGGAGGTCTTCGAGACCCTCAACATGGTCTCGCAGCAGAACCTCGACATCCGCACCGTCACCATGGGCATCTCCCTAGGCTCGTGCGCCGACCCCTCCATGGACGCCCTCTGCTCCAAGGTCTACGACCACGTGTGCCGCACGGCGGAGCGCCTCGTCCCCGTGGCGGAGTCGTTGGAGCGCGAGTACGGCATCCCCATCATCAACAAGCGCGTCTCGGTGACGCCGGTGGCCCAGGTGGCCGCGGCCTGCCCCGACGAGGACCTCACCCCCGTGGCCCACGCCCTCGACCGCGCGGCGGAGACCCTCGGCGTCGACTTCATCGGCGGCTTCTCGGCCCTCGTCCAGAAGGGCGTGGGCGACTCCGACCGCCGCCTCATCCAGTCCATCCCCGAGGCCCTGGCCGGGACCTCCCGCGTCTGCTCGAGCGTCAACGTGGCCACCCTGCGCGCGGGCATCAACATGGACGCCGTGCTGCTCATGGCCGAGAAGATCTTCGAGTGCGCCGAGCTCACCCGCGACGAGCAGTGCGTGGCCGCCTCCAAGCTCGTGGTCTTCGCCAACATGGTGGAGGACTCCCCCTTCATGGCCGGCGCCGTCCACGGCACGGGCGAGGCGGACGCCGTGATCAACGTGGGCGTCTCGGGCCCCGGCGTCATGGCCGCCGCCCTCGAGCAGCTGCCCCCCACCGCGAACCTCGACGAGGTGGCCGAGCGCATCAAGGAGACCGCCTTCAAGATCACCCGCGCCGGCGAGCTCATGAGCCGCGAGGCCGCCAGGCGGCTCGGCGCGGCCAAGGGCATCGTCGACCTCTCGTTGGCCCCCACCCCCGCCGTGGGCGACTCCGTGGCCCGCATCCTCGAGATCATCGGCGTGGGAGAGTGCGGCGGCCCGGGCACCACGTGCGCCCTGGCCCTGCTCAACGACGCCGTCAAGAAGGGCGGCGTCATGGCCAGCTCGAGCGTGGGCGGCCTGTCGGGCGCCTTCATCCCGGTGTCGGAGGACGCCGACATGATCCGCGCCGCCCGCGACGGCGCCATCTCCCTCGAGAAGCTCGAGGCCATGACCTGCGTGTGCTCCGTGGGCCTCGACATGATCGCCGTCCCGGGCGACACCACGGTGGAGGCCCTCGCCGGCATCATCGCCGACGAGATGGCCATCGGCGTCATCAACAACAAGACCACGGCCGTGCGCATCATCCCCGCCATCGGCAAGGAAGCGGGCGACACCCTCGTGTTCGGCGGCCTCTTCGGCGAGGCGCCCGTCATGGCGGTGAACCCCCACGCCGGGACCGTCCTCGCCCACCGCGGAGGCCACTTCCCCGCACCGCTCAACAGCCTCAAGAACTAGTTCCGGGGGACAGGCCCTGGCGACGGCCCGCCGTCCGACGCTATGCTGTGGCCCCGAACAGGCGCCGCACACGACAGGCGCGAGGCCCGGGGAGGTTTCCATGGCCCGAACTCCGAGAGCGCGGCCGTCCGCTGACGGCGGGTGCCCCGGCCGCGGGGGGACCCGCCGCACGGGCGGCCGCGAGCCAGCGCCCCACGGCCGCCCCACCGGCGACAGGCGCCGCGGCACCACACCGGCCCACGGCAGGCCCGCGGCCGACGCGCGCCAGGATCGGTCCCACGGCCGTGGCACGGTGCGCGCGCTCCCCGGGGCCCGCGCGCACCGGGACCTCATGGGGCCCGGCACCCGTCGCCGGCCGTCCTCCCCCCTCCTCAGGAGCGCCCTCGGCCGCCCCGCCGCCCCGATGCGCGTCCTGCTCTGGGCCGCGGCCGCCGTGGCCGTGACGGCCGTGGCGCTCGTGGCATCGTGCGTGGCCGGCAACGCCGAGACCGCCCGCCTGGCCCCGGCGCGCACGGCGACGATGTCCGCCGCGGCCGCAGGCCCCCACGACCTCCTGCAGGGGGCGGCCTCCACCGCGGCGGCGGCCTCCGACCTCACCCAGGCGGTCTCGGCCATCCAGGACCGGGGCGACACCGTGGGCTGGTACCTCTGCACCACCGACGGCACGGTCATCTCGGCCCACAACGAGGACACCGCCTACTACGCGGCCAGCGCCATCAAGGGTCCCTACGTGCTCTCGGTCCTCTCCGACGGGGGCTCCGGCGCGCCCGGCGCCCTCTCCGGGTCCGTGGCCAGCGCCATCGTGGACTCCGACAACAACTCCTACTACCGGGTCAAGAGCGCCTTCGGCACCGACAGGATAAACGAGTGGCTCGAGGCCGCAGGCTCCGCCGAGACCCTCGACGAGGACGTCGGCTCCTACGTGGACCTCACACCCCGCCAGCTCGCCGGCCTCTGGGTGCAGGCCTACCCCTACATCCAGGCACAGGACGCCGAGGGGGACACGTTCGCCGCGTCGGTCTTCTCGGGACCCGCCAACAGCGTCATCCCGTCCCTGGAGGGCGTCACCGCCAGCTGGTCCAAGCCCGGCTGGATCGCCGTGGAGTCGGAGTCGTCCACCGTCAACGCCGGTGTGGTCGAACGCGGCGACACGGCCTACGTCATCGCCGTCATGACCGACGACGGGGACGACTTCGAGCGCCTTGACCGGGTGGTCGTGGCCCTGGACGCCATCGGGCGGTTGGCCGTGACCGAGGCGACCGGGCAGGTGGCCGTGACCGAGGCGGGATAGCGGCGCGCGCTCAGAGGCGCCCGCCCTTCCAGCGGTCGAGGTGTTCGGCGAGGCGGCGCTCCTCAGCGCGCTCCCGCACTGTCTGCGCGACGCAGCCCGCCACGAGGCCGCCCAGGTAGAACGCCGTGAACATGACCCAGGCCCCGGGACGGTCCACGGGGAACCAGCGACACGCCGCGGCCACCCAGGCGAGCAGCCCGTAGAACCCCACCCCGAAGAGCAGCACGCGCACCGGGTATGGGACGCCCCGGATGAGGACGTCGGTGAAGAAGACCGCCTGGAGCACAGCCCCCGCGGCCGAGGCCGCCAGGAGCGACCAGCCGTAGGCCACCCCCGCCGCGCCCGCGGCCGTCCCCACCGCCAAGGCGACGGCACACGCCACGGTGAAGATCACACAGGCCCTGACCGCGACCGCCGAGAGCACCGACGGCCACGACGGGCGCTCGGCCCCGTGGGGGGCCCGGTCGTTCCTATCCGTTGCCATGGCTTGCCTCCTCACTCCATGCCGAGGGCGCGCTTGAGCGGTCTCACAAAGCTGCGCGAGACCTGGAGCTCCTCGGCGGTGTCGAGCACGGCGCGGAGCCGGCCGTTGATGTCGGGGCTCAGGGCGGCCACGTGGGAGAGGTTCACGATGCACGACCTGGACGCCCGCACGAAGCCGACGTCGCCCAGGCGGTCCTCGAACTCCGCGAGGGTGAGCCGGCTCTCGAGCACCCGGTCGGCCGTGTAGGCGAAGCAGCGGCGGTCGACCGACTCCACGAAGCGCACCTCGGAGGCGGGGGCCACGTAGGTGGTCCCGTCCTCTACGCCCACCACGGTGCGGTCGAGGATCCTCAGGCGCGCGACAAGGTCGGCGACCTGCTGGTCGAGCCGGGCGCAGCCGATGCGCACCACGGTCTCGGTGAACGCCGGGTCCTCGACGATCTCGACCCTCATAGGCCCTCCCTTCCTCGGAACCCACGGTGCCACGGACGCGGCCCGGGACCCGCGGCACCGGCGCGAGGCGTCGTCACGGGCACGCGAGATGCACCCCGGCGGCCCGTGGTGCAGCGGCGCGGCTCACGGGTTGCAGGTGCCGCAGGGCTCGTAGCCCTCCTCGAGGAGGTCGGAGCGGTCGCCGGAGAAGTCCTCCAGGTTGATCGCCGACGCCGAGGAGAGCCCGGGGCAGTCGGGCCGGTGGAACCGCCTCGAGCGCACGTTGAGCACGTAGTCACCCCGCTCGGTGCCGCCCGCCGGGGGCAGCGCCGCCACGGCCTCCCCGCGGGCGCCGTCGGCCTCCGACTCGCCGGTGGCGTAGTCGATGGAGACGCCGGGCTCCACGTTGTGGCAGAAGACGTCGAACGACAGCTCGCCGTCGCCCTCCACGCAGCGGGCCTCCAGGCGCACGCCGCGGCAGACCTCCTCGTCGCCCACGAAGACGGGCGTGGCCCGGTAGAGCACGTGGTGGGACGTCCTGCGCACGTGGTCGGCCACCGAGGTCTCGTAGGGCACCATGGACCCCGCGTTCATGGTCCGGGTGCCGGTGACGAGGTTGCGCTCGTTGGCGTCCTCGCCGGTGAGGCTCCAGGCGATGAGGTGGCAGCGATTGTAGAGCATCTCGCCGTCCACCCACGGGTAGCTCGCCTGGCGCCAGCCCGTGGGGCGCACCTCGGAGATGGCCCCGCGCTCGCCGGTGGGCATGGTCTGCTCGCACACGTTGGCGTAGGCGGCGCCGCAGCGGCCCTCGCCGTCCAGCGGCGCGTAGTCCTCGAAGGCGTCCGTGCGGCCGTCGTCGGCACCGAAGTCCGCCTTGCCGTCGCCCACCGGGACCACGAGGTCGCCCTCGAAGACAGGCACGCCCTCGATCCGGCCGTCCGCCGAGAGGCCCACGGGCTCCGGCTGCGGGCGGAGCAGCGCGCCGGCCCGCCAGGCGAGGCCGGTGCCGGGAGGGAGCAGGACCGCGGCGAGGGCGACGAGGCAGACGGCCCAGACGAGCCGCAGCCGCCCGTGGCGCGCCGTGCGGCGGCGGCTCACAGCCCCTCCCCGCCGTCCCCGTCCCCGGCGCCCAGAGCGTCGGCGGGTGCCGCGGGGGCGCCGTCGGTGAGGGTCACGGAGCGCAGGGTGCGCTCCATGGCGTTGGTGCGGGTGGTGATGATCTTGTCCACGGCGTCGCCGGCGAGGTCGATGCGGCGCTTGGCCTGGCGCAGGGCGTCCTGGTAGCGGGGCAGCTCGGCGCGCACGGCCTGGAGCACGGCCATGACCTCGTTGGTCTGGCGCTGGAGGGCGAAGGTCTGGAACGAGAGCTGGAGGCTGTTGAGCAGCGCGGCCATGGTGGACGGGCCCGCCACCACCACGGAGTGCTCGCGCTGGAGCCGCTCCACGAGGCCCGGGGTGGAGACCACCTCGGCGTAGAGGCCCTCGAAGGGCAGGAACATGATGCCGAAGCCCGTGGTGGCCGGCACGGCCAGGTACTTGGAGGAGATGTCCCTGGCCTCCTGGCGGATGCGTGCCTCCAGCTCCTTGCGCGCCTTGGCCGCGGCCTCGGCGTCGCCCGCCCCCTGGGCGTCCGCGAGGCGGGCGTAGAGGTCGCCGGGGAACTTGGCGTCGATGGGGAGCAGGACCGGGTCGCCGCCCTCCACGGGCACCTTGACGGCAAACTCCACGCGGTCACGGCTGCCGGGCTTGCAGGCCACGTCGCAGGCGTACTGGTCGGGCGCCATGACCTCGGACAGGATGGCGCCCAGCTGCACCTCGCCCAGGATGCCGCGGGTCTTGACGTTGGAGAGCACCCGACGCAGGTCGCCCACGTCCGACGCCAGGGCCTGCATGGAGCCGAGGCCGCGGTGGACCGACTCCAGCTGGTCGCTGATCTGGCGGAACGACGTGGCCAGGCGGTCGTTGAGGGTGCGCTCGAGCTTCTCGTCCACGGTGGCGCGCATCTGCTCGAGCTGGCGCGCGTTGTCCTCGCGGATGGAGGAGAGCTGCCCCACCACGGTGTCGGTGGTGCGGGCCAGCTGCAGGCCCACGGTGGACGACATGGCGTCGAGGCGGCCGTCGACGGAGCTGAGCCGGGACGCCACGTCCTGACGCAGGGCCTCCATGGAGCGCAGGCCCTGGCCCTGGGCACCGTCAACGCGGGCGAGCGACGAGGCGAGCGAGCCGGCGTCGTCAGCCTGGCGGCGCCCGAGGTCGGACACCGCGGCGGCAGTGGAACCGGCAGCCCGGGCGGCGCGGGTGGCCACGAGGCAGGCGGCCACGGCCGCGGCGGCGGCCACGACGGACAGGAGCAACACGAGGACGTCCATGGGACCCCTTTCGCGACGGTTTGAGGGTCTGCCCATCATGGCACGGACGCGGCGGGGCGCAGTGCGCCAAAAGGTCCCACCCAAAATGAACCTGATTGATTCCTGTAATTTTACTTCTATACTGATGGACAGGACCTCCCTCCCCCTTTCCCGAAGGGCCTCCTTGGAGCCCGGGCGCGGTTGGGGTAGAACACGGGATGTCCTGGAACCGAGCATTCGCGCGTCCCCGCGGCGCGCCGGAAGGTAGGAATCGTGTCAGATACGGTCAGGTGGGGCATCCTCGGCGCAGGGTCCATCGCCAAGAGGTTCGCCGCCTCCCTCGCGGGGGAGCCCCGGGGCACCCTCGTCGCGGCCAGCGGCCGCACCCCCGCCCACGTGGAGGCCTTCGCCTCCGAGTTCCGCTGCGACGCCTGCGCGGACCACGACGCCCTGCTCGCCCGCGACGACGTGGACGCCGTCTACGTAGCGCTGCCGGCGTCCATGCATGCCGAGTGGTCCGTCAAGGCCCTCGAGGCCGGCAAGGCGGTGCTCTGCGAGAAGCCCGCGGCCCTCACCGCGGCCGAGTTCTCCCGGGTGGCCCAGGCGGCCGTGGACCACGACCGCCTCTACGTAGAGGCCATGAAGCCGCGCTTCACCCCGCTCTACCAGAAGGTCCGCGGCCTCGTCGTCGACGGCCTCATCGGCGAGGTGGGGTCCGTGGCCTTCACCCTCAGGCGCACCATCGAGCACGGCGACGGCCACTGGTACAACGACCCCGTGGGCGGCGGCGCGGCCCTCGACCTCGGCATCTACGGCGCCGCCTGGGCCGACGAGTACGCCGGGGGCGCCATATCGGTCTCCGCGTGCTCCCACACCTACCGCGACGAGGTGGACCGCGCCGACCGCTGCGAGTTCACCCTGGGCGACGTGGCGTGCACGGTCGACGTCTCGGCCGACGCCGCCGACGACTCCCGCGTCACCATCTCCGGCAGCCTCGGCTCCATCGAGGTGCTGGAGGTCACCCGCCCGGAGCGCGCCGTGCTGCGCCGCGACGGCGCCGACGACGAGCTCGTCGAGTGCCCGCTGCCCGGCGACGACTTCTCGGCCGAGATCGCCTCGTTCACCGACTCCCTGCTCTCCGGCGCCCAGGAGAGCCCCGTCATGCCCCTGGCCGACTCCCTGCGCTGCGCCCGTATCGTGGACGCCATGGCGTCGGGCTACGACCGCTACGCCGTGGCCGAGGCCCTGGGCGCCGAGCTCGGCGAGGACTGCGTGGCCCTGGGCGAGCCCATGGCGGCCCACACGACCTTCCACCTGGGCGGCCCCGCCGACGTCTTCGTGACGCCGCGGGGCGCGGGCGGACTCGCCTCCTGCCTCCGTGTGCTCCGCGAGCACGGCGCGCCCCACCTCATCCTGGGCAAGGGCTCCGACCTGCTGGTCTCCGACGCCGGCTACCGCGGCGTCGTGGTGGACGTGACCCGCGGCCTCGACGACGTCTCCCACGACGGCTGCCGCGTCACATGCCAGGCCGGCGTCTCGCTCCCGGAGGCCTCCGAGATGGCGGCGGCCCTCTCCCTCACGGGCCTCGAGTTCGCCTGCGGCATCCCGGGCACCGTGGGTGGCGCCGTCTTCATGAACGCCGGCGCCTACGACGGCTGCATCGCCGACGTCCTCGAGTCGTGCGAGTGCGTGTTCCCCGACGGCCACACCGAGACCGTCGCCGCCGCCGACCTCGCCCTCGGCTACCGCACGAGCCGCGTGCGCACCGACGGCCTCACGGTGGTGTCGGCCACGTTCCTGCTCGCCCCCGGCAACGCGGACGCGATCCGCTCCAAGATGGACGACCTCACCGAGCGCCGCGCGTCCAAGCAGCCCCTCGAGCTCGGCAGCGCCGGCTCCACCTTCAAGCGCCCCGAGGGGCACTTCGCCGGCAAGCTCATCGGCGACGCCGGCCTCAAGGGCTACACCGTGGGCGGTGCAGCCGTGTCGGAGAAGCACGCGGGCTTCGTGGTGAACCTGGGCGGCGCCACCGCCGCCGACGTCGCCGCCGTCATCGCCCATGTGCGCGAGACCGTCCGCGAGCGCTTCGGCGTCGAACTCGAGCCCGAGGTGCGGTTCGTGGGACCCTTCTCGTCATGAGCGCCCCGGTCCCCGTCTCCACCTGGCACGAGCTGCGCGCCCTCGTGGCCGAGGGCGGCTGCGCCGCGGCGGCCCTCCCTGCGTCGGTCGTGGTCGACGGCCCCGTCCCCGTGGGCCCCGGCCGCAGCCTCGACGTCATGGGCTGCGCCACGTCGGTGCGCTTCGCGCCGGGCGTGTCGCAGATGTTCTCTGTGGCCGACGGGGGCCGCCTGCGCCTGGCCGGCTCGCTCCTCGTGACCCCGGGCGACAGCACCGCGCCCCTCCTCTCGGTGGACGGCGGCGGCCGCCTCGACCTCGACTGCGCCCTCCTGGCGAGACCCGGCGCTCCCGGGGCGCCGGCGCCGTCGTCGTGCCTGGTCGACTGCCACGGCACGGTCAACCTGGGCCCCTGCTCGGCCCTGGACGGCTGGGTCGTCGCACCCTCCGAGGCCGAGCCCTCCCCCTGCGCGCTCCGGGTCTCCGGCCAGGGGGCCGTGGCCCGCATGGGCGGCGGCCGCGTCTCCGGCTGCACGAGCCTCGGCACCGAGGCTGCGCCGGGCGCGGCCGTCCAGGTGCTCGACGGTGCCTGCCTCCTCATCGAGGCGGGGGCGGTCCAGGACAACTGCCGCCAGGAGGGCGACGGCGTCCTCTACGGCGGCGGCGTCTACGTGGACAAGGCCACCCTCTCCATGACCGGCGGCTCCGTCGAGGGCAACCGCGCCGTGCACGGGGCCGGCGTCTATTGCGTGGGCCGCGGCCTCGTGGAGGTCTCCGGAGGGCGCATAGCCAGCAACCGGGCCCTCCACCGCGGCGGCGGCGTCTACAGCACCGGCACCGTGATGCTCGAGGGCGGCGACGTGACCGACAACCGCGCGTCCTTCGGCGGCGGCGTCTTCAACGCCGGCACGCTCCACGAGCGCTCCGCCGTCGTCTCGGGCAACACCGCCGACTCCGGCGCCGGCGTCTACAACCGCGGCACCGCCTCCGTGGAGGGCGGCTCCATCGTGGGCAACGCCGCCGACGGCGTGCAGGGGTCGGGCGGGGGCGTCTACAACACCGGCAGGCTGGTCCTGGGCGAGGGCATCATCGCGGGCAACCGCGCCCTCTACACCGGCGGAGGCCTCTACAACACCCGCTCCGGCACCGTGGACATGGACGGCGCGGGCCTCTCCAACAACCGCGCCCTCTACGGCGGCGGCATCTACAACGCCCGGGGCCGGGTGGACATCGTCACCGGCGACATCGTGGACAACTGCGCCAACTCCACGCAGTTCGGCGGCGGCGGCATCTACAACACGGGCCTGCTCTCCTGCGACCGGGCCACCATCGTCCACAACGCCTCCCAGGGCATGGGCGGCGGCATCTACAACGTGGGCTCCGTGCGCCTGGGGGCCTCGGCCCTCTCCCACAACGCCGCCATGAACGGCGGCGCCCTCTACAACCGGGGCTCGGTGGAGGCGGAGCGCGCCATCATCGTCCACAACGCCGTGGACGGCATGGGCGGCGGCGTCGTGAACACGGGCTCGCTCGAGCTTGCGGGCGGCACCGTGGCCCACAACTCCGCGCGACGCGGCGGGGGCATCCTCAACGCCGGCACCGCGAGCGTGATGGGCGCCCTCGTGGGGCGCAACACCGCCGAGACGGCCAACGACTTCTACAACTACCTCGACGACGGGTCGCGGGGCACCTTCACCCTCGACGCCCCCGACGACCCCTCCCTGGCCGCCCTCGGCTGGTGCGAGGAGGGCGTGGCCGGCACGGCGTCGCGCTTCGTGCTCGACAGCGAGGAGCGCCGCCTCTCGGCCGCCCCGGTATGGGAGGTGCGGCTCCTGCCCGCCGACGGCTCGGACCCCGCCGTGACCCTGGTGGAGCCCGGCGCCACGCTCGACCGCCCCGACGACGGGGGCACGGACTGGGTGGACGACGCGACGGGGCTGCTCTGGGACTTCGGCAAGCCCGTGGAGCGCGACCTCACGCTTTTGGCCCTCGACCCCGACGTGAAGGGGGAGCTCGGCGGCGACGTGGAGGCCGCCGACGGGGAGGCCCCCCGGGCCGGGGACGCCGCCGACGGCCCCGAGGAACCCGACGACGCCCCGACCGCCCCCGGCACCGCGGCCCAGGCCGCGCCCGGGTCCCGCGGCGGGAGGGGCGGCGCCATCACCGGCGTCATCGTCATCGCGGCGACCGCCGCCGGGCGCATCTCGGGGCGCATGCGCCGACGCGGCAGGACAGGCGGCCCCAAAGAGGGGTAAGCTCGTGGCGTCAGTTTCAGGGCGGGGTGGAAGTCCCCACTGGCGGTAACCCCCGAGGGGGAAGCCCGCGAACCGCGTGCGCGCGGCCGACCCGGTGGGAGTCCGGGGCCAACGGTCACAGTCCGGATGAAAGAAACGGAGTCGCCATGCCTGCGCAGCAGAACCGTCCCTCCTCCCATACCACGTCCTCGTCCTCCGGCGGCTGGAACAGCCGGCGGGTGGCCGTCTCGGCGCTGTTCTGCGCCCTGGCCATCGTGGCGAGCTTCATCGAGATCCCCCTGTTCCCGCCGGCGCCCTACCTCAAGTACGACCCCTCCGGCATCGTGGGCCTCGTGGCGGGCCTGGCCTTCGGGCCGGCCGTGGGAAGCTGCGTCGCGGTGCTCCCCTGGGTGATCCACCTGTTCGTCGAGCCGTTCGGCGCCGTCATGGGCATGGCGTGCTCCCTCGCCGCCGTGCTCCCGGCGTCCCTCGTCTACCGCCGCCGCCACACCCGCGCGGGCGCCGCGGCCGGCCTCGCGCTGGGATCGGTCGTGGCCATAGTTGTGGCCGTGGCAGGCAACATCGTCATCACGCCCCTCTACAGCGGCGTGCCCGTGGACGCCGTCGTGGCGCTCATCGTGCCGGTGCTCCTGCCGTTCAACCTCATCAAGGTCGTGCTCAACGACGTCGTGTGCTGGCTGGCCTACAAGCCCGTCTCCGACATGGTGGGCCGGTAGCTGTGGCACCCGCCACCGGGCGCGGCCCCGCCTGCTCCCTCAGGGGCGTGCGCTTCTCCTACGACGGGGGCACCACCTGGGCCCTGGACGGCGTGGACCTCGACGTGGCCCTGGGCGAGCGCCTGTGCCTCCTGGGTGCCAACGGCTCCGGAAAATCCACCCTGGCCCGGCTCGTGGCAGCCATCAGCGCGCCCGACGAGGGCACGGTGGAGCTCATGGGCCTGACCTGCTTCTCCGACGGCCGCCCCGACGGCGCCTCCTACGCGGAGGCCCGCTCGCGCATCTCCATGGTGTTCCAGAACCCCGAGGACCAGATCGTGACCACCCGGGTGGCAGACGACGTGGCCTTCGGGCCCGAGAACCTCGGGTGGCCGCCCGCGCGCATCGGCGCCGCGGTGGCCCGGGAACTCGACCGCGTGGCCATGGCGGACCTCGCGGACGCGGACCCGACACGGCTCTCCGGCGGTCAGCAGCAGCGCGTGGCCATCGCCGGGGCCCTCGCCATGGAGCCCGACCTCCTCGTGCTCGACGAACCCGGCGCCCGCCTGGACGTGCGGGGGCGCCGGGGCGTGGCCCGGGTGCTCGACGGCCTCCGCGGCCGCACCGCCGTGGTCCACGTGACGCACTTCATGGAGGAGGCGGCCTCCGCCGACCGCGTGGTCGTGCTCGACCGCGGCCGCGTGGCCCTGGAGGGATCCCCCGACAAGGTGCTCGAGGACCCGTCCCTGGCAGGGCTCTCCCTCGAGGCCCCCTTCACGGTGCGGCTCGCCCGCGCCCTCGCGGAGCGCGGGCTGGACGTCCCGGCGACGCTCGACACCGGCCGGCTGGCCGACGCCGTGGTCCGGGAGGTGGGGAGATGAGCCTCGCCGCCAGGTCCCTCACCTACCGCTACCCCGACGCCCCCTTCCCCGCCGTGGACGGCGTCGACCTCGAGGCGCGCGACGGCCGGGTGACCTGCCTGCTCGGCGCCACCGGGTCGGGCAAGTCCACCCTCCTACGCGCCATGGCCGGCCTCGTGGCCCCCACCGCGGGCGAGGCCCTCGTGGACGGTGCGCCCACGTGGGTGCGCCGCGGCGTGCTGGGGCGCCCGCGGCGCCGGCCCGGCCTCCCCCGGGCCGTGGGCTACGTCATGCAGCGCCCCGAGCGCCAGCTCTTCGCGGCCACCGTCGCCGAGGACGCGGCCTTCGGGCCCCGGAACCTCGGCGCCACCGACGCGGAGGCCGCCGAGGCCGCCGAGGCCGCCCTCGGGCTCCTCGGCATCCGCCACCTGGCCTGCCGCTCGCCCTTCGAGCTCTCCGGCGGCCAGCAGCGCCTCGCCGCCATCGCCGGCGTCCTGGCCATGGACCCGGCCAACCTCGTGCTCGACGAGCCCATGGCCGCCCTCGACCCCGAGGGGCGCGCCATCGTGCGCGACGCCGTGGCCCACCTCGCCTCGCGGCGCGGGGCCGTGCTGCTCGTGACCCACGACATGGACGACGCCGCCTCGCTGGCGGCGTCTGTGGCCGTGCTCGACCGCGGGCGCGTGGCGCTTTCCGGCTCGCCGGCGGAGGTCTTCCCCCGGTCGGGCGAGCTCCGGCGCCTGGGTCTCGGCCTCCCGAGCGCCCTGGAGGCCGCGCATCTCCTCAGGGAGCGCCGCGGCGTCGACGTGGGCGAGCCGCTCACCCTCAACGCCCTGGCGGACGCCCTCGCAGGCCTCGCCCGCGGACCGAGAGAGGGGGCGTGACCTGTGGCGGCCTCCATCGGCCGGTACGTGCCCGGCTCCTCCCCGCTCCACCGCGCCGACCCGCGCGTCAAGACCCTGGTCGTGGCCGCCGTCATGGCCGCCACGTTCCTCGTGGCCACGCCGGCCCAGGCGCTCCTCGCCCTGGGCGCGTTCCTCGGCCTGTGCGCCACGGCTCGGACGTCGCCCCTCCGGTGCCTGCGCACCTGCCTGCCCGTGGTGGCGGCGCTCGTGCTCGTCTCGTGCCTCAACCTCCTGGTGACCCGCACGGGGCCCGTGGTGTGGTCCCTGGGGCCGCTCTCCGTCACGGAGGGGGGCCTCGACTGGGCGGCCCTCTACTCGGTGCGCCTGACGCTGCTCGTGCTCACGGGCTCGCTCCTGCTCTCCACCACCACGCCCACGGAGCTCACCGGCGCTTTCTCGAGCCTGCTCTCCCCGCTGGCCCGCCTCGGCGTGCCGGTGGGGCCCCTCGCCCTCGTGCTCTCCCTGGCCCTGCGCTTCGTCCCCACCATCGGCGACGAGCTCGATGGTGTCCGCGAGGCCCAGGAGGCCCGCGGCGGCGACCTCGGACGCGGCGGCCCCGTGCGGCGCGTGCGCGCCCTCGCGAGCGTGCTCGTCCCGGCCCTCACCGGGGCGCTCCGCCACGCCCAGGGGCTCTCCCTCGCCCTGGAGGCCCGCGGCTACGACCCGACACGCCCCCGCACCGTTTGGAGGCGGCCCAAGGTCCGTGGAGCCGACGTGGCCTTGGCGATCGCCTGCGCCGTCTACCTCGCCGTACTGCTGGCGGCAGGGCGAATCGGTTAGACGCCCCGGCATCCGTGGACTACACTGGGATGGTTTTGACCTTCAAAACCGACTGGAAAAATCCTCGCCCGTGGTACGACGTGCACGCAGATTGAACGGAGCCGCAATGTCGCAGACCATCCGAGAGGGACGCCCCGACGCCGCCCCCCGCGGGGTAGCCCCCGCCCCCCATACCCCCCTCCGCGGCCTCTCCCGCCGCGGCTTCCTCCGGGTCGCCTGCGGCCTCGGCCTCGCCGCCCTCGCGACCCCCGTCACCGGCGCCCTCGCCAGGCCGTCGGCCTCCCAGTCGACCCTCGACGCCCTCGCCGACGCCCAGGCCCAGCTCGACGCCGCCCAGGCCGAGCTCGACCGCCTCGGCGACGAGTACGAGCAGCTCGCCGCCCAGCTCTCCGAGACCATGGGCAAGATCGAGGACGTCAACGGCCAGATCGCCGACACCGAGGCGGAGATCGAGAAGAAGGAGAGGGAGCTCGAGGAGAAGAAGGAGCTCCTCGCCGCCCGCGTGAACGCCAACTACAAGGCAGGCGACACCAACTTCCTCGAGGTCCTCATGGCCTCCTCGAGCTTCGAGGAGCTCACGAGCAACATCTACTACATGAACAAGGTCACCCAGGCAGACGTCGCCCTCATCGACGAGGTGACCACGGCCAAGCGGGCCCTCGACAACACCAAGGCCCAGCTGGAGGCCCAGAAGGCCCAGCTGGAGGACCTCAAGACCTCCCAGGCCTCCGACCTCGAGGCCATGCAGGCCAAGCAGGTGGAGACACAGAACATGCTCGCGAGCCTCTCCTCCGAGGTCCAAGGGCTCATGGCCCAGCGCGACGCCGAGATCATGGCGTCGGCCAAGGCCGAGCAGGAGGAGCGCGAGCGCGCCGAGGCCGCCCGCGCAGCCTCCGCCTCCCAGGCGGCCAGCGCCTCGGCGGCCCTCGCCGGCTCGGGCGGCTCCGCCTCCGGCAAGGGCGCGGCCATCGTGGCCGCCTGCGGGCGCGTGCCCTCGCCGGGCGCCGGCTACTGCGCCATGTGGGTGAGCCAGGTCTACCAGGCGGCGGGCTGCGGCTACCCCGGTGGCAACGCCGTGGACCAGTACTACTCGTTCTGCACGAGCTCCAACCGTTCTGCCATCCAACCCGGCATGCTCGTGGCAGTGCCGTCCCACCCCCACACCGCGGCGGGCCGCATCTACGGCCACGTGGGCATCTACGTGGGAGGCGGCATGGTTATGGACAACATCGGCTACATCCGCACGATCAACCTTGACTCCTGGATCTCCTACTACCAGTCCGGCGGTGTGACCGCCCGTTGGGGCTTCGCGTAGGACCGAGGCGTCCCGCGGCCTTCCTCTGCGTCAAGCGGGTAGCATCTCTGATGTAAGGCACATCGTCAGAAGGAAGGTTCGTCATGGCCAAAGTCGCCGTCATCGGATGCACCCACGCCGGTGTGTTCGCCACCGTCTCCATCCTCAAGGCCCATCCCGACTGGGAGGTCCACGTCTTCGAGCGCAACGACACCGTGTCGTTCCTCTCGTGCGGCATCGCCCTTTGGGTGGGCGACCACGTGAGCGACCCCAATCGGATGTTCTACAGCTCCCCCGCCGCCCTCGCCGACGCCGGCGCCCATGTGCACATGCACACCGACGTCGTCAGCGCCGACGCCGCCACCAAGCACGTGGAGTGGACCGACCTCCAGACCGACGAGAAGGGCGCCTGCGACTTCGACTACCTCGTGGTCACCACCGGCTCCAAGCCCGTTTTGCCGCCCATCCCCGGCATCGACGGCGGCCGCGTGCTCCACTGCAAGAACTGGGACGACGCCCTGCGCGTCAAGGAGCTCTGCGGCGACGCCGACTCCGTTGCCGTGATCGGTGCCGGCTACATCGGCTCCGAGCTCGCCGATCAGCTCTCCGAGGCCGGCAAGCGCGTGGTCCTCGTAGACGCGCTGCCCCGCGTCCTGGCCAAGAACTTCGACGCCGACGTGACCGACCAGATGGAGCGCGCCTTTGCCGACCACGGCGTCGAGCTCGCCCTGGGCGAGAAGGTCGTGGCCTTCGAGTCGAGCGACAGCGCCGTCACCGTCACCACCGACAAGGGCGCCTATACCGCCGACTACGCCATCCTCGGCCTGGGCTTTTTACCCCGCACCGACCTCTTCGACGGGCAGCTCGACATGATGCCCAACGGCGCCATCCGCGTGGACGAGTACCTGCGCACCTCCGTGCCGGGCGTCTTCGCGGCCGGCGACGCCGCGTCCATCCTCTTCAACCCCACGGGCAAGGAGGACTACATCCCGCTGGCCACCAACGCCGTGCGCCAGGCCTCGCTCGTCGGCGCCAACATCGTCGAGCCCACGATCGCCTACGCCGGCACCCAGGCCACCTCGGCCGTCCAGCTCTACGAGTACAGCCTCGCCGCCACGGGCCTTACCGTGGAGGGCGGCGCCGTGCGCGGCCTCTCCCTCGAGAGCACCACGGTGACTGAAAACTACCGCCCCGACTTCATGCTCACCACGGCGCCGGTGACTGCCACTTTGGTCTTCGACCCCGAGACGCGCCAGGTCAAGGGCGCCCAGTTCTTCTCCACTGAGCCCGACGTGGCCCAGGCCGCCAACGCCGTGTCCATCGCCATTGCCAACAAGATGACGGTGGAGCAGCTGGCCCAGGTGGACCTGCTCTTCCAGCCCAACTTCTCCAACCCCGTCAACTACATCGGGTCGGTGTCCATGAAGGCGGCAGGCCTCGTGTAGAGCGCTCACCCATACGGTTTTCTCCCGCAAATGGGCCGGTCTCCATTCGGAGGCCGGCCCATTGGCCTTATGGTGGGGTGCACGTTCAAGTCTCTTGTTGCGAGGAGAACCATGGATTCCAAGAAGCCTGAGGACACCTGCGTCCTCGTCACCGGAGGCGCCGGCTTCATCGGCAGCCACACCGTCGTCGACCTGCTCGAGAACGGCTACCACGTCGTGATCGTGGACGACCTCTCCAACTCCAGCCCCCGCGTCCTCGACCGCATCCACCGGATCGTGGGCGACGAGGCCTTCTCCCGCTGCACCTTCCACGAGGTGGACATCTGCGACCGCGCCGCCCTCGAGGAGGTCTTCGCGCGCCACGACGTCGACCGCGTGATCCACTTCGCCGGCTTCAAGGCCGTCGGCGAGTCCGTCGAGAAGCCGCTCGAGTACTACAGCAACAACATCGGCGGCACCCTCACCCTCTGCGAGGTCATGCGCGAGGCCGGCTGCAAGGCCATCATCTTCTCCAGCTCGGCCACCGTCTACGGCGACCCCGACGCCCTGCCCCTCACCGAGGACTCCCCCAAGAAGCCGGCCACCAACCCCTACGGCTGGACCAAGTGGATGATCGAGCAGGTCCTCACCGACCTCACCGTGGCCGACCCCGAGTGGGACGTCGTGCTGCTCCGCTACTTCAACCCCATCGGCGCCCACCCCTCCGGCCTCATCGGCGAGGACCCCAAGGGCATCCCCAACAACCTCGTGCCCTACGTGGCCCAGACCGCTGTGGGCAAACGCGAGGCCGTCCATGTCTTCGGCGACGACTACCCCACCCCCGACGGCACCGGCGTGCGCGACTACATCCACGTGTGCGACCTGGCCGCCGGCCATGTGGCCGCCCTCGCCTGGATGAACGGGCGATGCGGCGTCGAGGTGTTCAACCTGGGCACCGGCGTGGGCTCCTCTGTGCTCGACGTCGTCAAGTGCTTCTCCGAGGCCTGCGGCCACGAGATCCCCTACGTCGTGGAGGCCCGCCGCGCCGGCGACGTCGCCGAGAACTACGCCGACTGCGCCAAGGCCGGGCGCGAGATGGGCTGGAAGGCCCGCTACGACCTCGCCGACATGTGCCGCGACTCCTGGAACTGGCAGTCCAAGAACCCCGACGGGCTCGGTGCCTGACGTGGCGCCCGCCTCCCCGTCCGCGGCCGTGCCCCAGGCGTTCCCCGACTACGTGGCCGCGCGCCGCGACGCCGTGGACGCCGAGCTCGCGGCCGCCTACGCGCTCGTCCCCACCGACGACCTGCGCCGCTACCTCTACCGCCCCCTCCAGGACTTCTCGGCCCACGGCGGCAAGCGCATCCGTCCGGCCCTCGTGCTCATGGGCTGCGCCGTCACCGGCGGCGACGAGTCGGCGGCCATGCCCGTGGCGGCGGCCGTGGAGCACTTCCAGAGCGCGGCGCTCATCCACGACGACATCGCCGACGAGTCCGAGACCCGCCGCGGTGTCCCCTGCCTGCACCGCTCCGAAGGGGATGGGCTGGCGATCAACGCCGGCGACCTCTCCCTCGTGGAGAGCTTCGCCTGCGTGGCCGACGACACGCGCGTGCCCGCCGCCTGCCGCCACGCCGTCATGGTGGAGCTCTGCGAGATGATGATGCGCACCGTCGAGGGCCAGGCCCTCGACCTCGGCTGGGCCCGCGACGGCCGCTGGGACGTGACCTGCGAGGACTACCTGGCCATGGCCACCCTCAAGACGGCGCACTACTCGGCCGCCTCGCCGCTGGCCCTGGGCGCCATGGTGGCCGGGGCCCCGTCGGCCCAGGTGGACGCCCTGCGCTCCTTCGGCCTCGACGCCGGGCTCGCCTTCCAGATCCAAGACGACGTCCTCAACGTCGTCGGCGACCCCGCCGCCCAGGGAAAGGACTTCCGGAGCGACATCACCGAGGGCAAGCGCACCCTCATGGTCTGCTGGGCCCTGGGGCACGGCACGGCCGAGCAGGCCTCCGAGCTCCGGCGGATCCTCGAGTCGGGCACGTCCGACCCCGCAGGTCTCTCACGCGCCGTCTCCATCCTCGAGGCCACCGGCGCCGTGGACCACGCCCGCGCCTATGCCGCGGACCTCGCGGACCGCGCCGCCACGCGCCTCGAGGACGCGGGGCTCGTGCCCGGCGAGGCCCTCGACGCCCTCCTGGCCATGCCCTCGTTCTTCGTCTCCCGCACCGCCTGACACCGCCCGGCCCGCCCGGGCACCGCACCACGCACCACCTGTACAAAAAGGAGCACCATGGATCCAATCAAGGAAGGGATGGACGGCATCGCCGTGGAGGACGTGCAGGACCGTCTCGTCTCCCTCGGCTACGCCATCGCCCCCGACGAGCGCGATGCCGAGCGCTTCGGCCCCTCCACCGCCGAGGCGGTCCTGGCCTTCCGCCGTGCCCACGGCCTCGAGGCCGGGCGCGACGTCGACGCCACCATGTGGTCGTCCCTCGTGGACGAGGGTTACCACATGGGCGACCGCACCCTCTACCTGCGCCTGCCCAACTTCAAGGGCAACGACGTCCGCACCATGCAGAACGCGCTGTCCATCCTCGGCTTCTCCTGCGGGGAGATCGACGGCTGCTTCGGCGCCCACACCGAGGCGGCTGTCAAGCAGTTCCAGGACAACGTGGGCATGCTGGCCGACGGCATGTGCTTCCAGGACACGTTCCAGGCCATCTGGCGCCTCTACCACGTGTGGGGCGGCAAGGAGGCCCAGGGGCCGGTGCCCCAGGCGGGCATCGGCTTCGCCCGGGCGGCCTCCGTGCTCGAGGACAACGACCTGGCCCTGTTCGCCGACGGGCCCATCGCCCGCACGGTGGCCGGCCGCATCTGGAACCTCGCGAGCGCCACGAGCGAGGACTCCGGCCTCGCCCTCTACAACAGCCTCGACGAGGTGCCCGGGGATGTGACCGCCATCCTCGAGCTCGTCTGCGACGACCCGGAGGCCCAGCCGGGCGTGACCTCCGTGCACGTGGACCGCTGCGGCGACGACCTCCCGCGGCGCCTGCGCACCTCCCTGGCCGCCAGCCGGCACCGCCCGCCCTACGTGCGCATCCAGCTGCCGGCCGACGCCAACGAGTACGACGGCAGCTTCACGAGCAACCGCGCCCAGATGATCGCGAGCGTGATCCTGGACGCTGTCTGCGCGGCCTTCGAAGAGGCGTAGAGAACCCGGCATCGGGAGAAAAAGGCGGGACCCCCTCCCCTTCCGGGGCGGGGGTCCCGCCTCTCTTATCGGCCCGACCCGGGCTACCGGACGAGGGCGACGACCCGCTCCCCTGCCCTGACAGGGCCCGGGGCCACCGGCGTGACGGCGCCGTACTCGGCGGAGTTGGAGACGAGCACCATCACCTCGTCGGGATGGCCGGCCGCCGCGATGGCGTCGGGGTCGAACCCCAGCAGCGGCTGCCCCGCCCTCACGGCATCGCCCTGGGAGACGTAGGCCGTGAAGCCCTCCCCCTCCATGGCCACGGTGTCCACGCCCACATGCACGAGGACCTCCGTGCCGTCTGCCGTCTCGAGCCCGACGGCGTGGCCGGAGCCCACCAGGGCGGCCACAGTGCCGTCCACGGGCGAGAAGACCGTCCGCCCGCTCGGCCTCACGGCGAGCCCCTGCCCCAGGAGCCCCTGGGAGAACGCGTCGTCGGGGACGTCCGCGAGAGCGACCGCCTCACCGTCGACCGGCGAGAGCACAGTCAGGGGCTCCCAGTGGCACGGCACCGCGTCGGGCCTCGCCGGCCCTTTCTTGAACCTGTCAAAGAGACCCATGGCCTCTCCTCTCTGAAAAATGGGGTGCCCGCCCTGCGGGACGGGCACCCGGACGGTCGCTACACCAGCTTCTCGTCCTTCTTGCAGAAGGCGTACCCGAGCACCGCCCCGAGCACGGTGGAGATGCCGAGGCCGATCATGGCGTTCACGAAGTTCATCATGTCGGCCGAGATGAAGGCGGGGAAGGTCACCACGGAGCCGAACACGAAGGCGGTGGTGTGCACCTGCAGGAGGCCGAGGACCGCGCCGCCCACGGCGCCCGCGACTATCTGGGCCAGGAAGAGGCGCTTGTTCTTCACAAGCAGGCCGAAGAGCGTGGGCTCGATGATGGCGGAGAGCACGATGGTGATCACGCCGGTGAGGGAAAACTCTTCACGTCGCGGTCCTTGGCCTTGAGGAAGACGCCGAGGGCGACGCCGATGACGGCGAAGTTGCAGGCGAAGGTCATGGGGCAGATGTAGTCCATGCCATTCTGCGCGATGTTGTTGATCATGATGGGGTTCACGGCCCAGTGCATGCCCACGGAGACGAGCACCGACCAGCCGCCGCCCACCACGGCGCCGGCGACCATGCCGGACACACCGAGGAGCCAGTTGACGCCCGCGGCGATGACCTCGCCGCCGTACACGCCGATGGGGCCGATCACGATCATGGTCAGGGGGACCATCACGACGAGCGACACGAGGGGCGTGACGACGAGCTGCAGGTCCTCCGGCACCTTGGAGTCGAGAAGCTTGAAGAGGTGGCTGTAGACCCAGATGGCCAGGATGATGGGGATGACGGTGGAGCTGTAGTTCATGAGCACGACGGGGATGCCGAAGAAGTCGCCCATGGCGCCGTTGCCCACGTCGCCCATGAGGCCCAGGAAGTCCGGGTAGATGAGGGCCGCGCCGATGAGGGCCGAGATGTAGGGGTTGGCGCCGAAGCGCTTGGCCGCGCTCACGGCGAGGAGCACAGGGAGGAAGTAGAACACGGCCATCGACGCGGAGTAGAGGATCGTGTAGGTGCTCGAGCCCTCCGCGATCCACCCCAGCTGGGTGCACAGGATCAGGAGGCCGCGGAGCACGCCGGAGCCGGCCAGGGGGGCCAGAAGCGGCGAGAAGATCGCCGAGATGGCGCTGAACACATTGGTGACGGGGCTGCCGCCCTCGTCGACGGCCGCGGCCGTCTCGGCGGCGCCGCCCGTCACCAGCGGCTGGAACCGCTCGTAGAGCTTGGGCACGTTGATGCCCACGAGGATCTGGTACTGGCCCGACCCGTGGGCCACGTTGGGGATGCCGTCGAGGGCGCGGATGGCGTCGTCGTCGGCCAAGGACTCGTCCTTGAGGATGAGGCGCAGGCGCGTGGCGCAGTGGGAGACGTTCGCGACGTTCTCGGGGCCGCCGACGTACTCGAGGATCCTCTCGGCCGTCACTTTGTAGTCCATCGTGGTTTCCTCTCTCCGTTTCTCCGGGGCTCACTTCATGAAGGCGTCGAGCACGAGGCGGCTCACGCCCACGCCGTCGTTGGCGTCCACGGCGGCCTGGATGCGGTCGAGGCCCAGGCGGTCGATGGTCTCGTCGATGCGGCGCACCATGGCGACGTTGGCCGCGCACTCGGCGGCCGCGCGCTCGCGCTTGGGGAAGGTGTCGAAGTAGACGGCGTGGTCGAAGCCGTGCTTCTTCACGTAGTAGAGGAACTCGAGGGTCTGGGGCAGGGTGACGGTGCCCACCATGAGGCCGTCGTCGAAGCGCCCGTAGCCGTCGTTGAGGTGGACGCCGAAGAGGCGCCCCCTGGAGCCGAGGATGTCGGCGCCGTACGCGGGGTTGTCATGCTTCATGAGCATGTGGCAGTAGTCGAGGGTGGCGCCGATGTTGGGGCGGTCGATCTCGTCGATCATGGCGAGCACGAGCCCGAAGCTGTCGATGAAGGCGAAGGAGCGCTCCTCGAAGGGCTTGTACTCGATGGAGAAGAGCACGTCGGGGGCGTAGTCGCAGAGCTCGCGGAAGGCCGAGGCGACGGCGTCCCACATGCGGCGGTAGTCGGCCTGGAAGGGGTAGTCGAAGCCGTCGAAGCCCAGCCAGAGGGTGACCACCCTGCCGCCGATGGCACGGCAGTAGTCGGTGCCCTCCTTGGCGAGGGCGAGGGCGTCGGCGGCGACCGCGGGGTCGGCGTTGCCGAACTCGCCGTTGAGGAAGTGCCTGCGGAAGCGCACGGCGACGCCGTTGGCCTCGAGCCCGTTGGCGTCGAGCATGGCCTTGAGGTCGGCCGCGAGCAGGCCCTCCACGTGCTCGGGATAGTTGAAGTCGCAGTGGGTGAGGCCGAGCCCCGAGAACTCCTGGAGCACGGAGGCGAGGTCGCCGTCCGCCTCCGAGAGGAACGAGTTGATGCGGGTGGCCAGTTTCATGGGGCGTCTCCTTCTCTTCCGTCAATTCCTGTCAACCACGTTCATTTGCAGTCGTTGAGAAGGACTATACCGTCACAAACTGTCACTCAGAGTTGGAAACTATCATTTCCTGTCACTTAGGGTCATTCCATGGGATGAACGGTAGGTAATCTCCCGCGAGCGGTAGATTTCTTTCATGGACGGTCATGTACAGTCATAGACAGTCGACCACCGGGCCGAGAAGGCCCCATCGGGAACACGAGGGCCCATGATCCCCTACAAGCGTCAGCAGACCATCCTCGACCTCCTCTCCCAGGAGGAGGTCGTGCGCTTCTCCGACATACAGGAGCTCCTGCCCGAGGTGTCGGAGTCGACGCTCCGGCGCGACGTGCGCGAGCTCGAGGCGGACGGCAGGCTCCAGCGCCTGAGCGGCGGCGCCGTGAAGGCCGCCGGCGGCCCCCGCGAGACACCCATCAGCGTCAAGGCGGCCATCCACGTGGGTGAGAAGCGCGCCATCGCGGCGGCGGCGGCCGCCCTCGTGGAGGACGGCGAGACGGTCTACGTGGACTCCGGGTCCACCTGCTCGGCCCTGCTCGCCCTCCTCATGGCGAGGCCGGTCACGGTGGTCACCACCAACGCCGACGCGTTCTCCCTCGCAGGTGCCGACCCCTGCGCCACCCTCGTGATGCTGGGCGGCATCCTGAGCCCCGACCTCTCCTCCGTGTACGGCCCCATGACCGAGGAGAACGTCGGGCGCTTCGTGTTCGACCGGGCGTTCCTGGGGGCCAACGGCGTCGACGTCAGGTTCGGGGTCACCACGCCGAGCATGCAGGAGTCCAACAAGAAGCAGGTGGTGGCCGAGCACGCCAAGGAGACCTACGTGCTCGCCGACTCCTCCAAGTTCGGGGAGGTCCTAAACGTCAGGGTGCTCCCGCTGGACCGCGTCACGGTCGTCTCCGACCGCAGCGACCCCGCGGTCGCCGCCGAGACGCGCGTCATCACCGCCTGAGCCTCCAGCACCGCCGACGATACGTGCATGAAAAAAGGCCGCCGGCGGTTGCCGGGCGGCCTGCCGCGCGCTGGCGGGGGCAGAGGGATTCGAACCCCCATAACTGGTACCAAAAACCAGGGTCCTGACCGTTGGACGATGCCCCTGTGGGAGGCAAGTGTACCACGGGCTCCCCACGGCCTCGCCGAAGCGGCTCCTATCTGCGTTATCATGCAAGGCGTTCATGCATCTGTGCCGCGAGTTCAACGGCCGCGGCCCGTTGCCCAGGAGGCACCCTTCTATGGCATTCACCGCCATCGTCCTCGCCGCCGGCGAGGGCACCCGCATGAAGTCCAAACACCCCAAAGTGGCCCACAGGATGCTCGGCCGTCCCCTCGTGGTCTGGGCGGTCGAGGCCGCCCGCCAGGCGGGCGCGGACCGCGTCGTCGTGGTCGTGGGCAACGGCGCCGAGGAGGTCAGGGAGCTCCTCGCCGACGAGAACGTCGAGTGCGTGCTCCAGGGCGAGCGCCTCGGCACCGGCCACGCACTCAAGGTCGCCCTCGACGAGACGGGCGTCGCCTCGGGGTGCGTGGCCGTGCTGTACGGGGACACGCCCCTCGTGGAGCCCTCCACCATCGCCGCCCTCACCGACCAGGTGACCGACGGCGGCCGCGCCGCCGCCGTGCTCACCATGGCGCCCGAGGACCCCACCGGCTACGGCCGCATCGTCCTCGACGACGCCGGCGAGGTCGTGGCCATCGTGGAGCACAAGGACTGCACCGAGGAGCAGCGCGCCAGCCTCACCGAGTGCAACTCCGGCGTCTACGCCTTCGACGGCGCCCAGCTGGCCGCCCACATCGGCGAGATCGGCAACGACAACGTCCAGGGCGAGTACTACATCACCGACATGGTGGAGATCCTCAAGGGCCACGGCCTCTCCGTCACCGCCGTGCACGTGGAGGACGACACCGAGATGCTCGGCGTCAACTCGCGCACCCAGCTCGCCGAGGCCACCAAGGTCATGCAGCGCCGCATCAACGGCCGGCTCATGGCCGAGGGCGTCACCATGCTCGACCCCGACCTCGTGTGGGTGGGCCCCGGCGTCACCGTGGGCCGCGACACCGAGCTCCTGCCCGGCACCTACCTGTGGGGCTCCACCTCCGTCGGCGAGGACTGCGTCGTGGGCCCCGACTCCCGCCTCACCGACACCTCGGTGGGCGACCGCTGCACCGTCGACGAGACCGTGGCCGAGGGCGCCCTCATCGAGAACGACGTCTCCTGCGGCCCCCGCGCCTACCTGCGCCCCGGCACCCACATGCTGGACGGCTCCAAGGCCGGCACCCACGTGGAGATCAAGAAGTCCACGATCGGGCGCGGCTCCAAGGTCCCGCACCTCTCCTACATCGGCGACACCGCCATGGGCGACGACGTCAACGTGGGGGCCGGGTCGATCACCTGCAACTACAACGGCTACGAGAAGAACCCCACCACCATCGGCGACCGGGCCTTCATCGGCTCCAACACCATGATGGTGGCCCCCGTGAACCTGGGCTCCGACGTCATAACCGGGGCCGCCAGCTGCATCGTCGAGGACGTTCCTGACGGCGCCCTGGGCATCGCCCGGGCCCGTCAGACCAATGTCGAAGGGTACGCCGCCAAGCGCGCCGCCAGCCGAGAGTCGTAGAGAAAGGCGACCATGAACCAGGATCAGGACCTCAACAAGATCACACCGATGACCAAGCGCTTCAAGCTCTACACCGGTTCCAGCAACCCGGTGTTGGCCCAGCGCATCGCCGACCTGCTCGGCGTCGAGCTCTCGGGGCTCCTCCTCGAGAAGTTCGCCAACGGCGAGATCTACGCGCGCTTCGACGAGTCGGTGCGCGGGGCCGACGTCTTCTTCATCCAGTCCATCGTGGGCGCCAACGTCAACGACATGATGATGGAGACCCTCATCACCGCCGACGCCGCCCGCCGCGCCTCCTGCCGCACCTTCACGGCGGTCATCCCCCACTACGGCTACGCCCGCCAAGACCGCAAGGCAGCCCCCCGCGAGCCCATCACGGCCCGCCTCGTGGCCAACCTCCTCGAGACCGCCGGCGTCGACCGCGTGGTCACCCTCGACCTCCATCAGAACCAGATCCAGGGCTTCTTCAACATCCCGGTGAACCACATCACCGCCATGCCCCTCTTCGGCGAGTACTACAACGCCATGGACTTCGACACCGACGAGCTCGTGGTGGTCTCGCCCGACGTGGGCCGCGCCAAGGCCGCCAAGAAGCTCTCCGACATGCTCGGCTGCTCGCTGGCCATCGCCCACAAGGGCCGCCCCAAGCACAACCAGGCCGCCGTCACCGGAATCATCGGCGACATCAAGGGCAAGACCTGCATCATCAACGATGACATGATCGACACCGCCGGCACCCTCTGCGCCAGCGTCCGCGAGCTCAAGAAGCTCGGCGCCGGCGACATCTACGTCTGCGCCACCCACGGCATCTTCTCGGGCCCCGGCGTGGAGCGCATCGAGGACGCCCCCATCGTGGAGTGCGTGGTCACCGACGCCGTGCCCCTGGACCCCGCCTGCTACGACGGCAAGATCAAGACCATCTCGGTGGCCGACGAGTTCGCCGAGTGCATCCAGCGCATCTACAACGAGGTGAGCGTGAGCGGCATGGTGGGCGCCGACATGAACCTCTAGGGTCGGCGACCTCGGCCCGGGGCGACCCCGCCCCCCGAGTATGGGACCCTGGCCCCGCCCCCGTCTCCCTCAGGAGGGGACGGGGGCTTTCTGTGTCTCCCGGGCGCGGGCAGGCACCGACCGGCCGGGTTCGGCCCCGTGCCCCACGGTGGCGGCCGCAGGTCCGGGCCCGTGGCACCGCCATAAAGGCCAGCCGCGCCACGGCGGCGAGGAGCCATCCCCGTTTTGTCAGAAGGCCGCGCCACGGTGGCGCGGAGGGCAACGGCACCGGGCCCATGGCGGCCCCGCCTCCCCGCAATGGCGCCGTGGGCCATACTGGACACGTCACCTCCTCGACAGCAAGGAGCACCATGGCAGCAAGGAACCGCGACCAGGCCCCCACCGGCGGCAAAAGGCCCCGGGGGGCCAACCCATCCAAGGCACCCGTGCCCATCGGCATGGTCGTGGGGCTCGGCAACCCCGGGGACGAGTATGCCGAGACCCGGCACAATGCCGGCTTCCAGGTGGTGGACCTCCTCGCCGAGCGATGGGGGGCCGGCTATTGGAAGCAGGATGCCGGCGCCCTCGTCGCCCCCTGCACCGTCGAGGGGCAGACGGTGCTCCTCGCCAAACCCCAGAGCTTCATGAACACGAGCGGCGGCCCCGTCTCCAAGCTGGCCCGGGAGCACCGGGTGCAGCCCGAGGGTATCCTCGTGGTCCACGACATGCTCGACATCCCCGCAGGTGCGGTCAAGTACAAGGCGGGCGGCGGCCTCGACGGCCACAACGGCCTGCGCTCCATCGCCGACAAGCTCAAGACCCGCGACTTCAAGCGGGTGGAGGTGGGCATCGGGCGCCCGCCGGGACGCATGGACCCGGCCGACTTCGTGCTGAGGACCCTCAAGGGCAGGTTCCTGGAGGAGTTCGGGCTCACGGTGGCCGACGCGGCCGACCTGGTGGAGCGGGAGCTCAGGCGGCAGGGGCAGGCCTGAGCCCCGTCGACGCCGCCCATAACGCCACCGTGGCGCGGCCGCACCCCCGTTTTGCCGAGACACCCCGCCACAGCGGCGCGTCGTCGCCCGCATACCGCCCGGAGAGGCCCATGGAGATCAGCGGCACCAACTTCAAGCTGGAGGAGTACCTGCGCTATGCGAGCCCCGCGGAGGCCCCCGTCATCGAGTACGTGGTGGGCGACGTGGAGCGGGCGGCGGGCCTCACCGTGCGCTCCCTGGCCGAGGCCACGGGCGCATCGGTGTCCACCATCATGCGCCTGGTCCACAAGCTCGGTTACAGGGGTTACCGCGACTTCCAGCAGGCCCTGATCTACGACCTCGCCGTGCGGCGCCGCTCGGCCCGGGCCTCCATGGGCGACGTGGGCCGGAGCGACTCCACCCGGTCGGTGATCCACAAGCTCAGCAGCCGCACCGTCCACGCCCTCGACGCCACCGCCGTGGCCCTCGACGTCTCGGCCGTGGACCGGGCGGCCTACCTGGTGGGCCACGCCAAGAACGTGGTGCTCTTCGGCATGGGGGCGTCCCAGATCGTGGCCGAGGACCTGGGCCTCAAGCTCCTCCGGGCCAACATCCCGTGCACCTGCAACGCCGACTGGCACGCCCAGCTCCTCGCCGCCAAGAACATCGGCCCCGACGACGTGGCCGTGGCCTTCAGCTACTCCGGGGAGACCCGCGAGGTGGTGGAGTGCGCCCGACGCTGCAAGGAGGCCGGCGCACCGGTCATCTCGGTCACGGCGGCCGTGAGCGGCCACGGGCTGCTCCCCTACACCGACGTCGCCCTCTGCGTCGCCGCGAGCGAGCACGGCCTGAGGAGCGGCGCCATGGCCAGCCGCATCGCCCAGCTTCACGTGGTGGACATCCTGTTCACCGTGGTGGCCCTGCGCGACTACGACGCCGCCTCCCAGCGCTTTGCCGGCAACTACCACCACAAGGCCCTCGGGGAGGCCGAATAGGGGCACCGCTCGGGGCACCTGGGCCCATGCTGTGAACTCAAACTGGAATATCACCACCCTCCCATTCTGCCGACGGTAGCGCTCTGTCGGCAGACGGCCTTTCCCGGCCCTTCTTTTTTCCATGGCGCGGTACAAAGACGTCATTTACCGATGGCAAGACGAACACCTTGTGAGAACGGCGACGATAGGGGGCGACAGAAAGCGACAACGAAGGGAGGAGCTTTGGTCGATCTCGAATCCCTCGTGACCGAGAGTCCCAACCCCGCGACATCCGACCTCGACACCATGAGCCCCCTGGAGGTGGCCCGGGCCATGAACCGGGAGGACCGGGAGGTGGCCCGGGCCGTGGGCGAGGTGCTCGACCGGGTGGCCCAGGCCATCGCCTGGGGCAGGGACGCCCTGGCCGCCCAGGGGCGCATCGTCTACGTGGGGGCCGGCACGTCGGGGCGCCTCGGGGTCCTCGACGCCGTGGAGTGCCGCCCCACCTTCGGGGTGCCCGACGGCGTGGTGGTTGGCCTCATCGCCGGGGGCGCCCCGGCATTCACCCAGGCCGTGGAGGGGGCGGAGGACGACGAGGGCCTCGGCGTCTCCGACATCGACGGGCTCTCGGTGGGCGCCTCCGACATGGTGGTGGGCCTTGCCGCCAGCGGGCGCACCCCCTACGTGGCCGGTGCCCTCCGGCGGGCCCGGGAGCGCGGGGCGCGCACCGTGGCCGTGGCCTGCACCCGCCCCTCCCTCATCGGCACCATGGCCGGGCTCGCCATCGAGGTCTCCTGCGGCCCGGAGGTGCTCACCGGCTCCACCCGGCTCAAGGCCGGCACGGCCCAGAAGATGATCCTCAACATGATCTCGACGGGCTCCATGGTGGGCACGGGCAAGGCCTTCGGCAACCTCATGGTGGACGTGCAGCCCACCAACGAGAAGCTCCGGGCCCGGGCCCTGTCCATCGTGGAGCAGGCCTGCGGCACGGACGCCTCCCGGGCGGAGGCGGCCTTGGAAGACGCCGGCGGCATGGCCAAGCCGGCCATCGTCTCCATCCTCGCCGATGTCGACGCCAAGACCGCCGACACCCTGCTCGCCCAGGCCTCCGGCGACGTGCGCCGGGCCATAGCCCTTGCCCAAGACACCCGACAGGAACAGGAGATGCGATGAACCAGGAGACCGCGCTCGAGAAAGCCTTCGCCATCGTGGCCATCGGCGGCAACGCCAAGGGGGAGGCCTACGAGGCCCTCGCGGCAGCCGAGGAGGGGCGCTTCGACGAGGCCGACAAGGCCCTCGCCCAGGCAGAGCAGGACCTCGTGGACGCCCACAACATCCAGACCGAGTTCATCCAGCGGTCCGCCGCCGGAGAGGACATCCCCCTCTCCATGATCTTCGTCCACGCCCAGGACCACCTCATGTGCGCCCTCGAGGCCCAGTCGCTCATCGGGCACCTGGTGGCTCAGGCCAAGCGCATCGACGCCCTGGAGCGGCGCGTCGAGGCCCTCGAGGGGCACGACCGTGGCTAGGGCGGCCGGCACGCCGGACCTCGCCCGCCGCTGGCTCGGGGAGACCGACTACGACATTCCCCGCTTCGGCTTCGTGAGCGCCGCCGTGGTCACCGCCTCCCTCGTCATCGCCGTCTTCGTCGTCCCGGCCCTCACCGCCCCGCTGGCCCCGTCCCTCCCGCTGGCCACGCCCGTGGCCCAGGGCCTGCTCGTGGGCTTCTCCGTGGCCGTCATGGAGTTCTTCCACGAGAACGACCGCGGGCCCTGCCCCGGTTTCTGGTTCGTGGCGGCGGCCCTCTCTGCGGCCCTCGCCGCTGTGTTCTGCGTCCTGTTCGTCTGACCCGCACCCCAGCCGTCAAGGAAAGGAGCATGTCATGAAGGTTCTCGTCGTCTGCTCGGGAGGCATGTCCTCCACCATCGCCGAGGACGCCCTGAGGAAGGAGGCGGCCAAGCGCGGCCTCACCCTCGAGGTGGCCGCCTGCGGCACCTCGGCCCTCGAGGACGAGCTCAAGGAGGGCTACGACGCGGTTCTGGTGGCGCCCCAGGTGCGCCACCGGTTCAAGGAGCTCGCCGCCACCTGCGAGGCGGCCTCCGTGCCCGTGTGCCTCATCCAGCCCATGGCCTACAGCCCCATGGGCGGCCCCAAGCTCTTCGCGCAGCTCGCCGAGCTTCTGCCCGACCTGGCCTAAGGCCTTCGCCACCCACGACCCTAAGGAGTACCCATGGCCGCATTCGAGTCCATGTCCACCTGGATCGACGAGCACCTCGCCGGCCCCATGGCCCGCGTGGCCGAGCAGAGGCATCTACGTGCCATCCGCGACGGCATCGTCTCCACCCTCCCGCTCATCATCGTGAGCTCGTTCCTCATGGTCATCGCCTTCGCCTACAACCAGATGCCCGCCGACTGGGCCCTGGCCGCGTGGCTCAAGGCCAACGCCGTCAAGATCCTGCTGCCCTACCGCATGTCCATGTACATCCTGTCGCTCTACGCCTGCTTCGGCATCGGCTACTCCCTGGGCCGCTCCTACAAGGTGGACGGCCTCATGAGCGGCCTACTGTCGGTCATGGCCATGCTGCTCACCATCGTGCCGGTGATGATGCCCGACCTCGACGACGCCATCAACGCCGCCCTGGCCGCCTCTCCCCTGGCCGACGCGGGCTTCCCCGACGCCATGACCGCCGTCAACGGCGCCTACGTCATGAACATGAACTACCTGGGCACCGGCCAGCTCTTCGTGGCCATCATCGCCGCCTTCGCCGCGGTGGAGATCTACCGCCTCTGCGTGCAGCACAGGCTCACCATCAAGATGCCGGCCCAGGTCCCCGAGGCCGTCTCCAATTCCTTTGCCGCCCTCATCCCCACGGCCATCGTCTTCTTCCTGTTCTCCGCGGTGTGCATCTGGGGCGGCTTCAACATCCACGACTTCATCACCGCGCTGATCATGCCCCTGGTCTCCGGCGTCGACACCCTGGGCGCCGCCCTGGTGGTGGTCTTCCTCGAGATGCTCTTCTGGTTCTTCGGCATCCACGGCAGCTCCGTGGTCTACTCCATCGCCCGTCCCCTCTGGCTGGTGCTGCTCGATGAGAACGCCGCCGCCTACGCCGCCGGCACCGCCCTGCCCCACGTGGTGTCCGAGCCCTTCTTCCAGTGGTTCGTCCAGATCGGCGGATCCGGCTGCACCATCAGCCTCGCCATCCTGCTGCTGTTTGCCTCCCGTTCCAAGTACGGCAAGATGATGGGCAAGGCCACCATCGTGCCCGCCGTCTTCAACATCAACGAGCCCCTGATGTTCGGCGTGCCCCTGGTGCTCAACCCCACGATGATGATCCCGCTCATCCTGGTCCCCGTGGTCAACGTCCTGATCTCCTACCTCTGCCTGTCGGTGGGGCTGGTGGGCCGGTTCGTGGGCGCCATCGTCCCCTGGACGCTGCCCGGGCCCGTGGGCGCGTTCCTGGCCTGCGGCGGCGACTGGCGGGCCGCCGTGCTCTCCGTGGTGCTCATCGCCATCGGCGTGGCCATCTACTACCCGTTCTTCCGCGCCTGGGAGAAGCAGGTCATCGCCGAGGAGAAGGCCGACGAGGCCGAGGCCGCCTAGGCCGAGACGACCCATCGCCCGACGAAACCCATGGCCCGGCCCCGGCCGGGCCTTCTCCGAGAGGACCATCCATGTACGTGGCAACGGTCGACGCCGGGGGGACCCGGACACGCTTCGAGCTTCGGGGGCCCGACGGCACGGTGAGGTGCTCCCATGCCGGCACCACCTGCCACCCGGCCCAGGTGGGCCTCGACGCCATGGCCCGCATGCTGCGCGAGGGCGTGGAGCGCGTGGCCTCGGCCGCGGGGGCGCCCATGGCGTCCACCGCGGTCTCCCTGGGCGTGGCCGGCTATGGTCCCGGCCGCGAGGGGGCCGTCGAGACCGCCCTGGAAGACGCCTTCGGCGACGCGGCGGCGCTGCTCGTGGCCAGCGACGCCGAGGTCGCACGGGTCGGCGCCCTGGGAGGTGCCGACGGCGTGCTCGTGGTGGCCGGGACCGGGTCTATCGCCGTGGGCTCCTTCGACGGGCTCCCGGTGCGCGTGGGCGGCTGGGGCTGGCCCGTGGGCGACGAGGGGTCCGGGGCCTGGCTGGGCCGCGAGGCGGTGGGCCTGGTCCTGCGCCGCCACGACGGCCGCGACCCCGCGGGGCCCCTCCTCGACGCCGCCGTCTGCGAGGCCCTCGCCGTGGACAGCCCCGAGGCCATCGCGGGCGCCCTGGCGGCCTCCCGCGACCAGCGGCGCCTCCTGGCCCGGGCGGCCCCGGCGGCCGTCTCGAGCGCCCGAGGGGGCGACGGGGGCGCCCAGGCCCTGGTGGCCCGGGCCGCCACGGAGCTCGCCCGCCTGGCCAACCGCGCGGCGGAGGGGCACCCCGGGGCGCCGGTCTCGTGGACGGGCGGCCTCTTCTCGGCCGGCGACGCCGTGCTCGGCCCGTTCAAAGCGGCCCTCGACGACACCCTCGTGCCCCTGGCCCCCCAGGGCACTCCCCTGGACGGAGCCTGGATGCGGGCCGTGCGCGCCCTCAACCTCTGAACCCATCCCTGCGACCAAAGGAGCACCCATGACCCGCACGCTCATGTGGGGAGGCGCCACCGCCTCCTCCCAGTACGAGGGGGCCGCCACCGTAGGCGGCAAGGGCCTCGACACCCAGGACGTCCGCCCCTGGAAGCCCCGCACCAGCAACGCCACCTGCGAGACCCGGCTCCTCACGGCCTCGGCCGTGGCCAAGGCCAAGGCCGACCTCGCCGCCCGCGAGGGCAACTACCCCTTCACCCGGGGCACCCAGGGCCACGACCACCTCGAGGAGGACATCGCCCTCCTCCAGGAGCTCGGCATCGACATCTACCGGTTCTCCCTCAGCTGGGCCCGGCTCTTCCCCCAGGGGGACGAGGCCGAGCCCAGCCCGGAGGGGCTCGCCTACTACGACCGGGTCTTCGAGGCGGTGAGGGCCGCCGGCATGAAGACCTTCGTGACCCTCACCCACTACGCCATCCCCCTCCACCTGGTGGAGGCCTACGGCAGCTGGACCAACCGCGCCCTCATCGACCTCTACGAGCGCTTCGCCCGGACGGTGTTCGAGCGCTGGGGGTCCATGATCGACTACTACCTCCCCTTCAACGAGATCAACGCCGGCTACTTCTCGCCCTGGAACGGCGTGGGGCTCCTCAGGCCCGAGGACGGCCCCTACGACCAGTCCGCGGTGTTCCAGAGCCTCCACCACCAGTTCGTGGCCAGCGCCAAGGTCATCCGGGCCCAGCGCGAGATCTGCCCCGACGCCCGGTCGGGCTGCATGGTGGCGGCCTTCTGCTACTACCCCCACACCTGCTCGCCCGAGGACAACTGGATCAAGCTCCACGACGAGCAGGTCAACATGTGGTACCCGGTGGACGTTCTGGCCTGTGGCATCCAGCCCTACTACATGGACGCCTTCTACCGCGACCACGGCATCACCGTGGACATCACCGACGAGGACCTGGAGCTCTTTGCCCGCTACAGCTGCGACTTCGTGAGCTTCTCCTACTACTCCAGCTCCGTGCTGGGAGCCGCCGACAACGGCGAGCAGACCGCCGGCAACCTGGTGTGCTCCATCAAGAACCCCTACCTGGAGGCCAGCGAGTGGGGTTGGCAGATCGACCCGGTGGGGCTCCGCACCCAGCTCAACGCCTTCTACGACCGCACCCACAAGCCGGTGTTCGTGAGCGAGTGCGGCTTCGGCGCCCGGGACCGCCTGGAAGACGACGGCTCCATCCACGACCCCTATCGGGTGGAGTACCTCGAGAGGCACTTCGAGCAGCTGCTCCTGGCCCAACAGGACGGCGTCGATGTGCTGGGATTCATCCTCTGGGGCGTCATCGACATCGTGAGCGCCGGGTCCTGCGAGATGGCCAAGCGCTACGGCGTGGTCTATGTGGACGCCGACGACCGGGGCGAGGGCACCTACGAGCGGCGCAAGAAGGACAGCTTCGACTGGTACCGGAGCTATATCGAGAGCTACCACGCCACCCACGGCGCCTAGGCCGGCGGCATACCGGACGCACCCCCCACAGGAAAGGGCGGCCCCCATGCGGGACCGCCCTTTCTCCATGGAGCGCGGGTCTTGGGGGCCGAGAGCTACTCGGCGTCCTCGCCGAGCAGGGCCTGGGTCATGGACGCGGCGGCCTGCTTGCCGGCTCCCATGGCCAGGATGACCGTGGCGGCACCGGTGACGATGTCGCCGCCGGCCCACACGCGCGGGTCGCTCGTGCGGCCGTCCTCGTCGGCCTCGATGTAGCCCCACTTGTTGAGCTTCACCGGGGCGGCCTTGGAGGCGAAGGGGTTGGCGTTGGTGCCGATGGCGGTGATGGCCACGTCGCAGGGCAGCTCGAACTCGCTGCCCTCCACGCGCACCGGGCGGCGGCGGCCGGAGTCGTCGGGCTCGCCGAGCTCCATGCGCTCGAGCTTCACCTTGGCCACGAAGCCGTCCTCGCCGGCCTCGAACTCCAGCGGGGAGACGAGCTCCAGCACGCGGACGCCCTCCTCCTTGGCGTGGTGCAGCTCGGCCACGCGGGCGGGCATCTCCTTCTCGGTGCGGCGGTAGGCCAGGGTCACCGACTCGGCGCCCAGGCGCAGGGCCGTGCGCGCCGCGTCCATGGCCACGTTGCCGCCACCGAAGACCGCCACGTTCTTGCCGTGCTTGATGGGGGTGTCGAACTCGGGGAAGTCCATGGCCTTCATGAGGTTCACGCGGGTGAGGTACTCGTTGGCGCAGAAGACGCCGGGGAGGTTCTCGCCCGGGATGTTGAGGAACTTGGGAAGGCCGGCACCCACGGCCAGGTACATGGCGTCGAAGCCGTGCTCGTTGAAGAACTCGTCGGCGTCGTAGAGGTTGCCCACCACGGCGTCGTACTCGAACTTCACGCCGAGGTCCTTGAGGCCGTCGATCTCACGCTTGACGATGGCCTTGGGGAGGCGGAACTCGGGGATGCCGTAGGTGAGCACGCCGCCGCCGGTCTGGAAGGCCTCGAACACCGTGACGTCGAAGCCCTCGCGGGCGAGCGCACCGGCGCAGGCGATGCCGGAGGGGCCGGAGCCCACCACGGCCACCTTCTTGCCGTTGGCCGGCTTGCACTGGGGCGTGGCGCCCACGGACTCGGTCATGTCGCCGAGGAAGCGCTCGAGCTGGCCGATGGCGATGGGGTCGTTGCCGGTCTTGTTGAGGATGCAGTTGCCCTCGCACTGGTTCTCCTGGGGGCACACGCGGCCGCAGACCGAGGGGAGCATGTTGGAGTCGCGGATGGTGGCCAGGCCGCCGGCGAAGTCCTCGTCGCGGATCTGACGGATGAAGGTGGGGATGTCGATGCCCACGGGGCAGCCGGCGACGCAGTGGGGCTTCTTGCAGTCGAGGCAGCGGTTGGCCTCCTCGATGGCGTCCTCGGTGGTGTAGCCGGTGTCCACGGGCTCGAAGTTCTTGGCGCGGACCTCGGCCGGCACCTCGTTGGCGGGGACCCTCGGGTCCTTGTTGTTGGCGCGGTACTTGCCGTTTACGAGTGGCATTTGCAACCCCCCTCATGCTTGGCGTGCTCCAGGGCCTCGCCCTCCTCGGCGCGGTAGGAGCCCTGACGGGCGGCGAGGTCGGCCCAGTCGACCTTGGTGGCGTCGAAGTCGGGGCCGTCGACACAGGCGAACTTGGTCTCGCCGCCCACGGTGACGCGGCAGCAGCCGCACATGCCGGTGCCGTCGACCATGATGGGGTTGAGGCTGGCCGTGATGGGCATGTCGTACTTCTCGCAGGTGAGGGCCGAGAACTTCATCATGGGCACGGGCCCCACGGCGAAGACCTGGTCGATGGCGTGGTCGATGCACAGGCGCTCGAGCGGCGCGGTGACCACGCCCTTCTCGCCCTCGGAGCCGTCGTCGGTGGTGATGATGAGGTTCTCCAGGGGAAGCTCGCGGAACTGCTCGGTGAGGATGAGCAGGTCCTTGGTGCGGGCGCCCATGATGACGGTGACCTTGTTGCCTGCCGCCACGAGGGCGCGGGCCACGGGGTAGGCGATGGCGAGGCCCACGCCGCCGCCGATGACGCACCAGTTGCCGGGTTTCATCTCGGTGGGCTGGCCCAGAGGGCCGGTGACGTCGAGGATGGAGTCGCCCGCCTGGAGCTGGGAGAGGTCCTGGGTGGTCTTGCCGATCACCATGAAGATGAACTCGATCCAGCCCTCCTCGGGGTTCCAGTCGGCGAAGGTGAACGGCACGCGCTCGCCCTTCTCGTCCGTACGCACCATCAAGAACTGACCCGCCTTGGCCTTCTTGGCCATCTGCGGCGCATGTACGCGGAATTTGAACACCTTCTCCGAGTACTGCGTCTTCTCGAGGATTTCGAACATGCAGCGGCTCCTCTCTCCTCCTCGACAGACATCTGGTTCATGGGGACATGCGCGGCACGGACACATGGCCCGAATCCACGGTTGCGTTTCAGTTTAGCGCAACCGGTTAACCCCACAGGCCGCGGTGAGCCCCGCGCACCATAGTTACCCTCGGAAAACTCCCGTGGAACCGGCCCCTCACCACTCCTCGAGGGGGTGGCAGCCCACGAGGTCGACCTTCTCCGCGTCCACCGAGAAGTCGGCCTGCCAGAGCTCGACGCCACGGGCACGGACCTCGTCGACGCAGGCCATGACCTCGTCGTAGGTGGTGCCGTGGTAGAAGTGGAAGCCGTCGTTGGCGTAGTAGAGGCAGTAGAGGATCACAGCCCGGTCGTGGTCGGCCAGGGAGTCGGCCAGCTCGTGCAGGTGGCGCACGGCGCGGTCGGTGGACGAGAAGGGCGGCTGCGGCAGGCGCCCCACCCCCTCGGGGACGGCGCACTCCAGCTGGCGCAGGGGCGTCTTGACCTCCAGGTACACGGAGTCGTCCACGAGGAAGTCCAGGCGGGAGGAGCCCAGCGGCACCTCGCGGCGCACGGGCACCGGCTCGTCGACGATGCCGGGTACGGCCCCCTGCCGCAGGAAGTGCTCCACGTAGCGGTTGGAGGCGTTCTGGTTGAGGCCCACCCAGCGGCGGCCGGGGTCGCCCGGGGCCGTGAGCGAGAGGGCCTCGACGGTGAGCGGGAGCTTGCGCCGGGGGTTGTGGGAGTCCGAGACCAAGCAGGGCAGCCCCGCGGTGTCGATGTCGCCGATGCGGCTCACCACGGGGCAGTGGCACCGCACGGTCTCGCCGTCGAGGTCCACGTCCATGATGAAGCGGTTGGGCCGGGCGAGGATGGTGCCCTCGCGCAGGGGCTCGGGAAAGCGGTAGGGCTCGGCCACTACCCCACCTCGACGAGCTCGATCTCGAAGGTAAGGGGCTTGCCGGCAAGCTCGTGGTTGGCGTCCACGGTGACGGAGTCGTCGGTCTTCTCGGTCACCGCGGCGGCCACGGTGGAGCCGTTGGAGGTGGAAAGGGTCACGGTGTCGCCCACCTCGAGGGAGTCGAAGTCGGGGACGTCGTCCTTGGAGAAGGTGGTCACCATGGCGTCGGAGCGCTCGCCGTAGGCGTCGGCAGGCTCGAGACGCACGGTCTTCTTCTCGCCCACCTCCATGCCCTCCACGGCGGCGTCGAAGCCAGAGATCATCTGCCCGGCGCCGACGGTGAACTCTAGGGGCTCGCCGCGGTCGTAGGAGCTGTCGAACTGCGTGCCGTCGTCAAGGGTGCCGCGGTAGTTCACTTTCACGGTGTCGCCCTTCTCGGCCACGGTCTTGGCCTCGGCCTGCCCCTCCTGGGCGGGCGGGTCGCCGGCGTCCTGGGAGGCGGGCTGGCCGGAGCAGCCGGCGAGGGCGATGAGAGCGGAGGCGCTGAGGACTGCGAGGGCGCGCGGCAGCGTGTGAGTCATGGACTGGTCCTCTCGGTGGCGGCCGCCGATGGGGCCGGACGATTCTGTCTGGGTCGATGGTTCGGGAAAAGCCTACCGCGTCGACGCTCCCCTCCACAAACGGGCTGAAAAAGCACAAGGAGCCAAAACGCGACGACCCGGCGGTAGAATCGGTGGCGGTCAGATTCTACTAGCTGGAGGTTCGCCGTGTACGACCGATGCCGCGAGTGCGTTGCCAACAATGCCGCCAAGATCGCCAAGGCGGCCGGCGTGGACGAGGAAGGGTGCCACCGCCTTCACGACCGCGCCCTCACGCTCATCGCGCACTTCCCCTCCGACAACGACATCTCCCGCGCGCCCTACGCCATGAGCGAGGTGTGGGCGGACCTCGTCGACGCCGTGGGACCCGACCCCTACGCCGAGGTCAAGTCCACCTTCGAGCGGCTCACCACATCGCTTGCCCCGCGCATCCGCTCCGTCGTGGAGGCCTCCGACGACCCCGCGCCCCTCGCGGTCCGCTTTGCCGTGGCCGGCAACCTCATCGACGTGGGCACGCCGATGGGCTTCACCGAGGACCGCGTGGCCGAGCTCCTGGACTCCGTGCCGTCCCTCGCGTTCGCCCGAGACGACTCCCCCTCGCTCATCGAGCGCGCCTCCACGGCCCGCACTATCGTCTTTCTCGCCGACAACTGCGGGGAGTCGGCCCTCGACCGCATCCTCATCGAGACCCTGCACCGCCTGAACCCGTCGGCTCGCATGGTCTACGTGGTGCGCAACAACGTCATCCTCAACGACCTCACCATGGACGAGGCCCTGGCGGCCGGCATGGACGAGGTGGCCGACCTCATGACCAACGGCGACGCCGACTACGGCGCGGGCACCCTGCTCGACGGCTCGCTCTCGCCGGAGTTCAGGCACCTGGTGGAGATGGCCGACCTCGTGGTCTCCAAGGGGCAGGGCAACTTCGAGACCCTCTACGGCCGCCTCCACGACCGGCTCTACTTCCTGTTTATGGCCAAGTGCCAGCACATCGCCGACGTCCTGGGCGTCCCCATGGGCGGCCTCCTCTGCCTGGAGAACCGGGTGTAGGCCGGCCGCCGCAACGGGCGCCATCCCACCCCTCACGCCGTCGCCGCCGCGGCCTCCCTCGGCGACGAGAACAGCCCGCACGCCAGGCTCGCCCACAGGCGGGCCTTGGCCGCGGTGGCAAAGTCCACGCTCGCCTTGGCGCCCACCAGCTGTGCGCGCCAGACGTCCTTGTCCACCTCGACGACGGTCGCGACCTTGCCAGCACCCTCGATCCGCTCCACCATGGAATGCTCCCCTCTCTCGTCACCGGGGAACCCATGATAGAACATCTGTTCTGATTTGGGAGCGCCAACCGGTTACCGGTTTTCCAACGCTTCCGCCCAGGCTCGGGCCACTTCGCGGCAGTCCCCCACCACGGCGTAGTCCGCCGCCGCGAGGATCGGCGCCTCCGGGTCCTCGTTCACGGCCACCACGCAGCCGGCGCCGGAGATGCCGGCGAGGTGCTGCACGGCGCCGGACACACCGAGGCTCACGAGCAGCCGGGGCGCCACGGAGACGCCGGTCTGACCCACCTGGCAGCCGTGGTCGAGCCACCCGGCCTCCACCACGGGACGCGTACAGCCCAGACCGGCGCCGAGGGCGTCGGCCAGGCGACGGGCCACGGCGAGCGACTTCTTGTCGCGGATGCCGCGCCCCACCACCACGAGCACGTCGCACGCCGCGATGGAGGTGCCGTCGTCGGCGGGCTCCTCGGCGAGCACCTCCGGCGCCGCCACGTCGCACGGCGCGGGCGGCATCTCGTAGACGGTGCACACCCGCGAGGCGTCGCGCTCCGGGGCCGCGAAGACGCCCGGGCGCACCGTGGCCATCTGGGGCCGCGCCTCGGGCGAGACGATGGTGGCCATGAGGTTGCCGCCGAAGGCCGGGCGCGTCTGGAGCAGGAGGCCCGTCTCAGAGTCCACAGCCAGCCCCGTGCAGTCGGCCGTCAGGCCGCAGCCCAAGCGCTGCGCCACGCGCGGCGCGAGCTCGCGGCCGAGGTCCGTGGCGCCGAAGAGCACGGCCTCGGGCTTGGTGGCCCCCACGGCGGCGGCCACCGTGGCGGCCATGGCGGCGCAGTCGCGGGCGCCGAAGCGCGGGCTGCGGGACACGAGCACCTCGTCCGCGCCGTCGGCCCCGAGCCCGGAGAACCCGCCGGTGCAGGCACAGCCGTGGGTGCCCGGCGCCAGCACGAGGACCCTGAGCGCGCAGCCTCGGGCGTCGGCCAGGCCGCGGCCCACGCCCACGAGCTCGCTCGCCACGGGAAGCGGCGCGCCGTCGGCGTCGGTCTGGGCCACCACGAGCACGCCCGACCACTGCGAGAGGTCCGCGCCGGTGCCCTCGCGCACCATCTCGAGGGCGCCCACGGGGCAGGCGTCCACGCACATGCCGCACGAGACGCACCCCGGGAGCACCCGGGCGAGACGGTCGACCACCTCGATGCCGTCGTTGGCGCACACGCGCACGCAGCGCCCGCATCCCACGCAGAGGTCGGCATCCACGACGAGGCCGCTCATGAGGCCGCTCCTTCCAGGACGTGGGCGAGGAGGTCGCACAGGCGCGCCGCGGCCTCGGCCGGGGCGCCCTCCACGACCACGCAGGACGACGAGGTCTCGGGCACGGTGCAGGAGGCCACCTGGGTGGGCGAGCCGTCGAGGCCGCAGCGGGCCGGGTCGGCCCCCGCCTCGGCCGCACCCATCACGGGCACGGGCCGGCCCTCGGCCGCGAGCACGCCCTCGACGGAGGGCATCCGGAGATCGGCCGCGGCCTTCTCGACCGTGAGCACGCAGGGCAGCGGCACCCTCACGGTGCGGCGCACGCCGTCGGAGACCGCCGTGCAGGTGGCGCGGCCGGCGCCCACGGAGAGCGACCCCACGGCCGAGACACAGGGCACGCCCAGGGCCTCGGCCACCTCCGGGCCGATCTGCGCGGTGTCGCCGTCCACGGCCATCTTGCCGCAGAGCACGAGGTCGAAGCCGCCGAGCGCCCGGAGCCCGAGCGTGAGGGCGTAGGACGTGGCGAGGGTGTCGCTGCCGGCGAAGGCGCGGTCGGACAGCAGCAGGCAGCGGTCGGCGCCCCGGGCCACGGCGTCGCGAAGCAGGGCGGCGGTGGCCGGGATGCCCATGGAGAGCACCGTCACCGTGGCGCCGCAGCCGTCCTTGAGGCGGAGGGCCAGCTCCAGGGCCGCGGTGTCGAAGGGGTTCCAGACGGCGTCGCCGCCGTCGCGCACGATGGTGTGGGTCACCGGGTCCATGGAGACCTCGGTGGAGGCGGGGACCGCCTTCATGAGCACGCAGACGTCCACTACGCCTCACCCCCTTCCAGAAGCGACGCGTCGAAGAGGTTGCCGCGGCCGAGGACTCCGTCCGGGTCCAGCGCCCGCTTAACGGCGGCCATCTCGGCCACCCCCTCGCGCCCGTACATGGGCACGAGGAAGTCCCGCTTGATCTTGCCCACGCCGTGCTCGGCCGACACGGTGCCCCCCATGGCCGAGACCTCCTCGGCCCAACGGCGGAACAGCGCCTTGCCGCGCGCATGCTCCCCGGCGTTCCGGGGGAGCACGTTCACGTGGAGGTGGTTGTCGCCGATATGGCCCCATGTGGCGCTCTCGAGGCCCTCCTCGGCGAGCGTGCGGCGGTAGAGGGCCACGACGTCGCGGAGGCGGCCGTCGGGCACGGCCATGTCGCTGCCGAGCTTGGTGATGGCGGGGTCGGTGCGGCGGCGCTCGTCGATGAGCATGTTCACCGACTCGGGCACGGCGTGGCGGAAGAACCGCTGGCGCTCGCGGTCCACATCCGTCGTGCCCACCCACGTGGCCGCCGGGTCCGCGCCGGCCTCCCCCATGGCGCGGCCCACCGCGGCGAGCGCCTCGAGGGCCTCGGGGCGGCCCGGCTCCTGGAGCTCCACGAAGACGCAGCAGGCGTAGGCGGGCGGCACCTCGGGCAGCGAGGAGAACGCCGGGTCGCAGTGGCGCTGGGAGCGCAGGATGTCCAGGGCCGCCGGGTCGAAGTACTCCACGGCCCCGAGGCCCGGCACGGCGCCGCGCACGGCCCCCACGAAGCCCACGGCGCGGTCCTCGCCGTCGAAGAAGCAGTTGACACCCCACACGACGGGCGGCATGGGCGCGAGGGCCAGCTCCACCTCGGTGACGACGCCGAGGGTGCCGTCGGACCCCACGAAGAGGTCCACGGCGTCCATGGCGCCCGCGGCGAAGTAGCCGCTGGCGTTCTTGACGTCGGGCATGGAGTAGGTGGGCAGCGGCACCTCGATCACGGTGCCCTGCTCGGTCGTCAGGGTCAGGCGGCGCCCATCCGCCACGGCCGCGCCGCGGGAGAGGGCGAGGGTCTCGCCGGAGGGCAGTACGACGCGGAGGCCCCGCACGTGGCGGCGCATGGCCCCATAGCGGTAGCTCCGGGCGCCCGACGCGTTGCAGGCCACCATGCCGCCGACGGTCGCCGAGGTCTCGGTGGGGTCGCAGGGGAAGAAGACGGGATCGGCCCCGCGGAGGCGCCCGAGGGCGGCCAGGGACGCGTCGTCCCAGCCCGCGGTGTCGAACGCCCGCTTGGCCAGGGCGTTCCTGAGGTCCTGGAGCACCACGCCCGGCTGCACGCGCACGGAGAAGCCGCCCTCAGCGTCGCCGGAGACGCCGAGCACCCGGTTCATGCGCTGGAGCGACATCACGTGGCCGCCGTCCGGCACGCAGCCGGCGGCGAGGCCCGTGCGGGCCCCCTGCACCGTCACCGGCACCGGAGCACCGGGGACCGACGCGAGCTCGCGGAACACCTGCCGGACCTCGGCCTCGTCGGCCGGCTGCGAGATCGTCTCGGCCCGGCCCTGCGTGCGCGACTCGTCGCGCAGGAAGCCGGCGAGGGTCTCGTCGACAGGTCTGATCAGCGCCATGGCCGTGGCCTTTCTCGATCGGCGGAACCGTCCGTGGGGATAGAGCGTACGTCGCCCACGTTGCCCCGGCGTTACGCGGCGGGAACAACGGCGCTTCCCACGGGGCGCCTCCCCGCGAGACGAATCGCGCCGAGTGCCCCATAATGGGGTGATCCCAAGGGAGAGAAACCGAGAGAGGGGTCTTCATGCAGGCTCTGGAAGAGCGCATCCGCCGTGACGGGATCGTCCGCGAGGGCAACATCCTCAAGGTCGACAACTTCCTCAACCACCAGTGCGACACCGCCCTCTACGACGAGCTCGGGGCCGAATGGGCGCGGCTCTTCGCCGGGCGCCCCGTGGACAAGATCCTGACCATCGAGTCCTCGGGCATCGGCCTCGCCTGCGTGGCGGCGCGCCACTTCGGCAACGTGCCGGTGGTCTTTGCCCGCAAGACCGAGTCGCTCAACCTCGACGGCAGCCAGTACCGCAGCCACATCGTGAGCTACACCAAGAAGCGCGAGTACGACGTCATCGTCGCCAAGCGCTTCATCCAGGAGGGCGAGCACATGCTCATCATCGACGACTTCCTGGCCATGGGCTGCGCCTTGAACGGCCTGCTCGAGATCTGCGAGGACGCCGGCGCCGTGGTGGAGGGCATCGGCATCGCCATCGAGAAGGGCTTCCAGCCCGGCGGCAAGAGCCTCCGCGAGCGCGGCTACAACCTGGAGTCGCTGGCCGTCGTGAGCTCCATGGACCCGAAGACCGGCGCCATCGAGTTCGCCTAGGGCGAGACGGGCGGGACGGCCCCGGCGTCTTCGGACGTCGGGGCCTTTTCCATGGGCCGACACCGCCCCTGCCGCGCCACAGTGGCGCGTCCCGCCAGAAAAGGGCCCTTGGGCCGCAGGCCGCTACTCCCCCACCTCGACGAGCTCGATGTCGAAGTTCAGGGGCTTGCCGGCGAGCTCGTGGTTGGCGTCCACGGTCACGGCCTCCTCGGTGATGGAGGTCACGGCGGCCGGGATGGGCTGGCCCATGGGGCCCTGGAGGAAGATGCGGTCGCCCTCGGAGAGCTGGTCCAGGTTGGGCACCTGGTCCACCGGGAAGCTCACCACGAGCTCCTCGCGGGGCTCGCCGTAGGCGTCGGCGGGCTCCAGGTGGGCGGTCCTCTTCTCGCCCACCTCCATGTCCACGACGGCCTTGTCGAAGCCCGGGATCATCTGCCCGGCGCCGACGGTGAACTCCAGGGGCTCACCGCGGTCGTAGGAGCTGTCGAACTGCGTGCCGTCGTCAAGGGTGCCGCGGTAGTGGACCTTGACCTTCTTGCCGGTGTTGTCTGCCATGGTGTCCCCCTTCTGGGAAGGTTCCTCTCGTACCAGCTGGTGCCTACCCGCCCGCGACCACCCCAAGCGTCAGGCGCCCACACTCCACGGATACCGAGCGGCCCTACTCGTGCCTAGCGGCGGGCCTTGAGGGAGGCGAAGAGCCGCGGGTCGGCGCCCTTGACGAGGGAGATGACCCGACCCTCGAGCATGGCCATGGAGGCGTCCTTGCGGCGGATGGGCATGAGCATGGCCCGCATCATGGCGCTCCGGGGCTGAGCGAGCTCCACGGCCATCTGGGCGCGCGGCGTGGAGATCATGGCCTCGATCTGGGCGCGCTTCTCCTCGCGCGGGAGCGTGCAGGCGTCGTTGCAGACGTTCTCGATGCAGCCCACGAGGCGCTCGATGTAGCGACGCTGGACCATCTCCACCGACGACGGGTCGGCCGAGAGGCCCCAGTGGTCGTAGAGGTCGAGCATCCAGCCGTGCTCCTCCTCGCGCTTCTCGTACATGCCGGGGCGCCAGCGGGCGGTCTCGCTCTCCGCGCGGCTGCGGCCGAAGTGGTAGAAGCACTCGCCCATGACGCCCACGCGCCCGACGTCGCGGATGTAGTCGAGCACGAAGGGGAAGTCGTCCCAGAACGTGGGCCTGAAGCGCAGGCCCATCTCCTCGATGCGGCCCCTCAGGAACAGCTTGTTCCAGGGCACGTACAGGAGGTTCTGGTCGAAGAGGCGGAAGGCCTGGGAGCGGAACTCGGACCGGGTGGCGAAGACCTGCCCGTCCACACGCTTGGCCTCGGTGAGGTGCTCTCCGCCGTTGCCGTAGAAGGTCTCGATGTAGAAGCCGGCCACCACGAGCTCGAGGTCGTTGGCCTCGGCGAAGGCCACCTCGCGCTCCAGCATGGCCGACTCGACCCAGTCGTCGCCGTCGAGGAAGTGGATGTAGCGGCCCCGGGCGCGGTCGAGGGCGGTGTTGCGCGCCGCCGCGGCACCGTGGTTCTCGGTGTGGATGACCTCGATGCGCCAGTCCCGGGAGGCCAGACGGTCGAGGATCTGACCGGTGCGGTCGGTGGAGCCGTCGTCCACGACGATGAGCTCCCAGTCCCGCAGGGTCTGGTTCTGCACCGACTCCACGGCCCGGGCCACATAGGCCTCGATGTTGTACGCAGGCATGATGAGCGTGACGGCGGGCGGCTTGGGAGACATAGGGCTGGAACCCCCTGACGGGTCGTGTGGTCAGAGGTAAATGTAGCAGCGTCACAATATAAGCTTTAAAACGAGACGCGCCACCACACACCCGTCACCGAGCCTTCAGCAAACACCCACAGAGTCATCCGCGGAGCGTGCCCACGAGGACGCCGAGGGCCGCGCGGTCCACCCCGTCGCCCGCCATGGGGCAGGGCTCGGGCTCGGCGGCCGAGACGCCGGTCCCCGCGAGGGAGTCCGGCAGGTCCATGAGCTGCCCGGTGTCCATGTCGGTCCTGAGGGAGGAGAGGAGCTCCGGCCCGGCCTGGGCCGCCCCCTGGATGCCGCCGGCCACCGCGCGCTCGAAGAGCGACCAGCCCTCGCCGTCGAGCTCCACCACATGGGAGACCGCGAGGCCCGTGGCCGCCGAGACCGGGGCCACGCAGGCGCCCTCGCCCCGGGCGGCGAAGAGGTCGGCGAGGGTGGTGGCCGCGCCGCCCGCCGTCACGGCGAGGTCGGTGGGGAGCGTGACCCGGTGGCTGTCCTTGGCCGTGTGGTCGACGCAGAGGAGCTCGGCCCCCTGGAGGGCCGGGGCGTCGGCGCGGACGTCGCCCACCGTGAGGACGAGGAACGTCTCGACGTCGGCGCCGGTGGGCTCGGAGCCCTCGGGGACCGCGAGGGCGTTGTCCCGGGACGCCACGGCCTCCTGCAGGGCCCCGTCGCCCAGCGTGGAGGCGTTGGTCTCGTTGGCGAGGTGCCAGAGGGCCGGCAGGCCTACGAGGAGGGCGCAGCCGATGGCGACGAGCACCGCCACCGCGACGGCGGTGCGGTGCCTGCCGGGCTTGGGGACGTCGGGGCGCTCGTACACGGCTGCCTCCTCGGATACGCGCCCCGGGACCCGGGGCCTTGGGTCAGAACACGAACCCGCTGACGTTGACGCAGAGGCCGCACACCACGGCCACGACGTAGAGCACGGCCACGATGGCCAGGTTCGAGCGGAGCGGGCGGTTGGCCCTGAAGAGCACGAGCAGGCCCACGCCGGCACCCACGAGCAGGCCGCTGATCATGGCGCCGGAGCCCAGGGCCCCCTCGAGGAAGAGCTCGCTGATGAGGACGGAGGCGGCGCAGTTGGGGATGAGGCCCACGAGGCCGGCGTAGAAGACGGCCTGGCCGGGGTGGGCGAGCATGAAGGCGGCGAAGACGTCGGTGCCCACGGCCTCGATGACCACCTCGAGCACGAGGGTGATGACGAAGATGAACGCGGTCACCTGCACCGTGTGGACGAGGGCGCTCCGCCAGATGGAGCCGTGGCCGCCGTGGGAGTGGCCGTGGGAGTGGCCCTCGGCGTCGTGGCCGTGGCCGCAGGCCCCGTGACCGCCCCCGTCGTGGCAGCACCCGTGGCCGCGGGCCTCAGCCGGGAGCTCGTGGCCGCAGGACGGGCAGCACCCGCCGTGGGCCTCGGCCTCGGCAAGGTCGCCGTCGTCCTCGTAGACGCGCTCGGCGAGGCCCTCGACGTCCCCGCAGCCGCAGTGGTCGCGCTCGCACAGCTCGTGGATGCGCAGGGCGTTGGAGGCGGGTATGCGCAGCACGCGCACGGCGAGGTCCACGAGGAGGCCGGCCACCATGCCCACGGCCACCTTGAAGGCGAGGATGGCGGCGATCTGCGACACGGGCGCCCCGTTGGCCACGAAGACCGGCAGCATCTCGTCGGACGTGGACAGGATCACCGCCACGAGCGTGCCCACGGTCACCACGCGGGCGCTGTAGAGCGTGGCGCCCATGGCCGAGAAGCCGCACTGCGGCAGGGCCCCCAGGAGCGCGCCCACCACGGGCCCGGCCTTGCCGGCCCTGAGGATGACGCGCTCCGAGAACCCCGCCGCCCCGTGCTCCAGGGCCTCCATGGCCAGGTAGGTGACAAAGAGGAACGGGACGAGGACCAACGTGTCCTCGACGCTGTGCTCGAGCGAGTGCCCGAGCAGGTGCCAGAGACCCTCTTCCATACCGTTAGATCACATCCCGTTCTGATCGGAGGTTTCGGACCGACGCCCTACTCGCCGTCCTTGCCGAAGGTGTCGCGGTCGGGCGCGATGGCCTTCATACCCTCGATCACCATCGCGAACAGCTCGTCGAGCTCCAGCCCGTTGATCTCGGCGCCGCGGCGGATGTCGTCGCGGTTGCAGCCCGCCGCGAAGCTCTTGGTCTTGAACTTCTTCTTGAGCGACTTCACGTTGAAGTCCATGACGCTCTTGGACGGGCGCATGGCCACGGTCGCCGTCACGAGGCCCGAGAGCTCGTCGCAGGCGTAGAGCATCTTCTCCATCTTGAGCTCGGGCGCGGGGAGCTCCGGGTTGAGATCGGACTGGTGGGTCTGGATGGACTTGGCCAGCTCCGGCGAGGCCCCGGCCTCCTCGAGCAGACGCGCCGTCTCCACGGTGTGCAGGTCGGGGTCGAACATCTCCCAGTCGAGGTCGTGGAGGAGCCCCACCTGGGTCCAGAAGTCCACGTTCTCCGGGTCGTACTCGGCGGCGAAGTAGCCCATGAGGCCGCCGACGGTCTCACCGTGCTGGACGTGGAAGGGGTCCTTGTTGTAGGTGGTGAGAAGGTCGTGGGCCTGATCGTAGGTGAGCCCGCTCTCAAGGTTGGCCATGGCCGGTCCTCTCTCTCGCTCGCGGCCCGCAACCGGGCCTACGAATGAACGTCGCGCCGACGTGCGGCGCCTGTCCTCGCAACCCAGGTGCTGTGCCACGGCCTGGGCCGCGCCACTCCCCTACCAGGTGACAAGTGCTGATGGGGGATATTGTACCTCAACAAAGGTCAAACCCTCGGGAGGCGCCGTGGGGCCGGCCGCCTCGCGGTCGCACGCGGCCAGGACGTCGGCCACCCAGGACTCGGGCCTGCGGCCGGCGCCCACCTCCACGAGGGTGCCCACGACGATGCGCACCATGTTGTGGAGGAACGCGTTGGCCGCCACGTCCACGCACACGAGCTCCTCGCCGGCCTCCACCTGGCGCGAGACAGCGCACCCGGTGAGGCAGCGAAAGGTGCGCCGCCCCTCGGCCGACGACTTCTTGCAGAAGCTCCTGAAGTCGTGCTCGCCCACGAGGGCGCGGGCCGCGCGGTCCATGGCACCCACGTCCAGCCCGTCGCGGAGCCACCAGACGTGGTCCGCCAGCAGCACCGGCTGGGACCCGCACTTGATGCGGTAGCGGTAGCGGCGCCCCAGCGCGTCGAAGCGCGCCGAGAAGCCCGGCGCCGCCCGCCAGGCCCCCATGACCGAGATGTCCGGCGGCGTGAGGGCCGTGAGCGACCAGAGCAGGCGCCGGGCGGTGAGGCCCTCCCACTCCCCGCGCGTCACCGGCAGCGAGACGTGTTGGGCGACGGCCGAGACGCCGGCGTCCGTGCGGCCGGCGCAGGCGATCTCCACGGGCCTGCGGAGCAGGGTCTCCAGGGCGCGCACGAGCTCGCCAGCCACGGTGCGTTGTCCCTCCTGGGCCGCGAAGCCCGAGAAGCCGGCGCCCCGGTACCCCACCTTGAGCACGAGGGTCCCCGCGTCGGGGGCGTCCGTCGAGGTCTCGTCTGTCACGGCAGTCTCCTTCCTACAGGGCACAGCATAGGCACACGAGGGCCACCGCCGCCACCGCGCAGGCGACGTCGGCGGCCGAGGGGGGCCGGCGCGCGGGGGTCCGGGGGCCGTATCCCCAGCAGCGGTCGGCCATGGCGCGGGCGCTCTCGTCGGCGCGGCGGAACAGTGCCACCACGAGCGGCGCCAGCACGAGGCGCCAGCGGGCGAGCCGGGCCACGGGGCCGCCGCCGTCGAGCATGACGCCGCGGGCCCGCTGGGCGTCGCGCACGCGCACGAGCTCCTCGCCGCAGAGCGGCACGAACCGGAGCACGAGCGAGGCCACCATGGCCCAGGAGTCCACGGGGGCGCCCAGGCGCCCGAGGGGCGAGAGCGCCCGGGAGAGGGCGTCCACGGTGGCCTGCGAGGGCGTCGTGGCCGTGTAGACGAGGGCCCAGGCCACGAGGGCCACGATGCGCAGCACGGCGGTGACGCCCCGCACGAGGCCCGGGAGGCTCACCCCCACGGTGCCGAGCAGCACGACGTCGCCGGTGCCGTCGGCCACGAGGGCGTTGGCGGCCAGGGCCAGGACGAGGACGACGGCCGTCGGGGCCACGGCCTCCCCGACCCGGCGCCAGGCGACCCCGGCGACGCGGGCGCACACCGCGGCCCCGGCCACCAGGGCGAGGACAACGGCGGGCGACGGGGCGGCGAAGGCGGCCACGGTGACGCCGAGAAGCCAGAGGATCTTAGGGCCGGCGGAGAGCCGCTGGAGCGGCCCGTCCAGACCGAGGTAGGCCCCGGGGACGGTGCGGATCACAGGAGCCCCGCCTCCCTCGCCACCGCGAGCTCCAGGGGGAGCCTCACGCCGGCCGCCTCGAAGGCGCCCGAGGACGGCCCCTGGGCGGCCGGGCCCTCCCACACCGTGCGGCCCCCGGCCACGAGGGCGAGGCGGTCGGCCACGGGGAGCCACTCCCCCACGTCGTGGCTGACCACGCACACGGCCGCGCCGCCGTCGGCGAGGGAGCGCGCCACGGCGTGCACGGCGGCGCGGCCCGGGCCGTCGAGGCCCACCGTGGGCTCGTCGAGGATGTAGGCGCCGGACGGACGGGCGACCACGGCGGCCAGGGCCGCGCGCCGCCGCTGGCCGCCCGAGAGGCACCAGGTGGGGCGGTCCCAGAGGGACTCGTCGAGCCCCACGGCGGCCAGGGCCGCGGCGGCCCTCCCGCGGGCACCGGCCGGGTCGCACGGGGGCAGGGACGGCCCCATCATGGCGTCCGCGAGCACGGAGTCGGCGAGGGTCTGGTCCTCGGGGCGCTGGAAGGCGATGCCCACGGCGCCGGCCCGCACGGGGGCGCCGTCGAGGGTGGCCGAGCCGGAGTCGGGCCCGAGGAGGCCCGCCGCCACGCGGGCGGCCGTGGTTTTGCCGCTGCCGGAGACGCCGGCCACGAGCGTCACGGCGCCCCGGGGCACGGCGAGGGAGAGGCCGGCGAGCACGGGGCCCGAGGGGGCCGTCACGGACACGCCGTCGAGCACGAGCCCGCCCGCGGCGCCGGACGCCGTGTCGAGCGCCGCGGCCGGGCGCCGGCCGATGCCGCCCGCCGCTGCCGGGCCGAGGGCGCGCGCGAGGGCGCCGGGGTCTGCGAGAAGCGAGAGCGGCAGGCCGGAGAGCACGAGGTCGCGCGCCCACGCCGCGGGGACGGACCCCCCCATGCCGGCCTCGGCCACGAGGTCGAGGTCGCAGAAGAAGTCCCAGGGGCTCCCCTGCCAGGTGACACGGCCGCCGGCCATGACGGCCACGGACGTCGCAGACGCCACGTCGAGCACGTCATGGGTGGCCCGCACGCGGCCGCAGGAGGCCAGGGGCCCCTTTCCGAGGAGCGCCCGCACACCGGCCCGCGCGCCCTCGTCGAGCTCGCCGCCCACCTCGTCGAGGGCAAGGTACGGGGGCTCCATGGCGAGGGCCGACGCGAGGGCGAGCCGCTGGGCCTGGCCGCCGGAGAGCTCCGAGCACGGCTGTGCCGCGCGGTCCGCGAGCCCGACGGAGCCGAGGGCCCACGCGACGCGGCGCGCGACCTCCTCCGGGGCGAGCCCGAGGTTCCGGGGGCCGAAGGCCACGTCCTCCCCCACCGTGGAGCCGAGGATGCGCGACTCCGGGTCCTGGGAGACGAGGCCCACGGCCCGGGCGGCCCCGAGGCGCGACGACCGGCCTGCCCCGACGGTCGCACCGTCCACCACCACCCCGCCGCGCCTCGGGGCGAGGCCGCCGTTCAGCGCCGAGAGGAGCGTGCTCTTGCCAGAGCCGTTGCGCCCCACGAGGCAGAGGTCCTCGCCCGGCCGCACGGCCAGGGTGGCGTCCTCCACCGCCCAGGCCCCGTCCTCGCCGTAGGCGAGCCAGACGGCCCGCGTCTCGAGCATGTTCCCTCCCCTCTCCGTCGGGCGGTCAAAAGAACGGGGCCCCGAAGTAACCTTCGAGGCCCCGTTGGTCTGTCGCTGCCGCAGGGGCGCCTACTCGGCGTCCTCGGCCTTCTCGGCGACCGGCTCCACCTTGGTGGGAGCGGCGGCCTTCTTCACCGGCTCGTTGACGAGCTCGATGATGGCGATCTCGGCGTTGTCGCCCTTGCGGGGGCCGAGCTTCATGATGCGGGTGTAGCCGCCGTTACGGTCGGCCCACATGCCCTGCTCTGCCTTCTCAAAGACCTCGCGCACGATCTCCTTGTCGCCCACGGCGGCGATGGCAAGGCGGCGGGAGTGCAGGTCGCCCTTCTTGGCCCACGTGATGACGCGGTCCACGTTGCCGCGGATGGCCTTCGCGCGGGGGAGCGTGGTCTTGATGCGGTCGTTGGCAAGCAGCGCCGCGACCAGGCTCTTCTTCATGGCCTTGGTATGGCTGGCATCGGTGCCGAGCTTCATACCGCGCTTCTTCTGGTGCCTCATGTTGCGTTACTCCTAAAAGTTCAGTGTCGTCGACGTCAGGCCTTGAGGCCGAGGCCCATGGACTCGAGCTTGTCCTTGACCTCCTCGATGGACTTCACGCCGAAGTTGCGAATGTTGAGCAGGTCGTTCTCGGAGAAGTCCACGAGCTGGCGCACGGAGTGGATGCCGGCGCGCTTGAGGCAGTTGTAGGAGCGGACCGAAAGGTCGAGCCCCTCGATGGCCTTGTCAAGCTCGCTGTTGTCGTCCTCCTCGCCGGTGGCGAAGATGGAGACCTCCTCCTCGTCCTCGCCCTCCTCGTCCTCGCCCTCCTCGTCCAGCGACATGAAGGCGCTCATGTGCTGGTTGATGATGTTGGCGGCGTCGACCACGGCCTCGCGGGGGGTCATGGCGCCGTTGGTCTCGATCTCGAGGACGAGGCGGTCGAAGTCGGTGTGCTGGCCCACGCGGCAGGGCTCGACGGTCTTGGCGCAGCGGCGCACCGGCGAGTAGAGGGAGTCGACGTGGATGACGCCGATGGCGTCGTTGTCGCCCTCGTTGCTCTCGCCGGACACGTACCCGCGGCCGCACCCCACGTACATGGTCATCTTGAGGTGCGCGCCCTCGGCGAGGTGGCAGATGACCAGCTCGGGGTTGACCAGCTCGAAGCCGGCGGGGACGGAGAAGTCGGCGCCGGAGACGGTGGCGGGACCGTCGATGTTGACCTCGCACTCGGCGGTGTCGACGGAGCCGGTGCGCTGGAAGACGAGGCGCTTCACGTTGAGCACGATGTCGGTGACGTCCTCGTAGACGCCCTCGACGGTGGTGAACTCGTGCTGCACGCCGTCGATGCGGATGGCCTGGACGGCCGCCCCCTCCAGGGAGGAGAGGAGCACGCGGCGAATGGAGTTGCCCAGCGTGTCGCCGAAGCCGCGCTCGAGCGGCTCCACGGTCACGCGGGCGACGTCGCCCTTGACCTCTTCCACCGACACCTGCGGTCGGATGAACTCGGACATGTATACCTCCAACCGGGGTGACGGGCTACTTGGAGTAGAGCTCGACGATGAGCTGGGCGTTGATGTCGAGGTCGATCTGGTCGCGGGAGGGCACCTGAAGCACCTTGCCCGAGAGCTTCTCGATGTCGACCTCGAGCCACGACGGGACAGCCATGTGCTCGGAGGCGATGATGGCCTCCTTGATGGGAAGGAGGTCGGAGTACTTGGGGGCGACGGACACGACGTCGCCGCCCTTCACGCGGTAGGAGGGGATGTCCACGCGGTGGCCGTTCACCTGGATGTGGCCGTGGCGGACGGTCTGGCGGGCCTCCTTGCGGGTGCGGGCGAAGCCGAGGCGGAAGACGACGTTGTCGAGGCGGGTCTCCAGGATCGACATCAGGTTGTCGCCCGTGATGCCCTCGACCTTGAGGGCCTGCTCGTAGTAGCCGTGGAACTGCTTCTCGAGGACGCCGTAGATGAACTTGGCCTTCTGCTTCTCGCGGAGCTGACGGCCGTACTCGCTCTCCTGGCGACGCTGACGCTTGGGCTGACGGTTGGACTTCTTGTTGATGCCCATGACAATGGGGTCGATGTCGAGAGCCCTGCACCGCTTCAGGACAGGAGTCCTATCAACTGCCATGCTTGTATTCCTTCCTGATCCTGATTACATGCGACGACGCTTGCACGGACGGCAACCGTTGTGCGGGATGGGGGTCTTGTCCTGGATGCTCGAGACCTCGAGGCCGGCGGCCTGGAGGGAGCGGATGGCGGTCTCGCGGCCGGAGCCGGGGCCCTTGGTGAACACGGCGACCTTGTGCATGCCGTGCTCCATGGCCGTCTTGGCGCAGGCCTCGGCGGCCATCTGGGCGGCGAAGGGGGTCGACTTGCGGGAGCCCTTGAAGCCCACGGTGCCGGCGGACTGCCAGGCGATCACGTTGCCCTGGGGGTCGGTGATGCTGATGATCGTGTTGTTGAAGGTGCTCTTGATGTGGGCCTGGCCCACAGCGATGTTCTTGCGCTCGGCACGACGGATACGCGTCTGCTTCACGTTCTTCTTCTGAGCCATGTCTCTCCCTTAGCCCCTCTTCTTGGCACCGATCTGACGCTTCTTGCCCTTGCGGGTGCGAGCGTTGGTGTGGGTGCGCTGGCCGCGGACGGGCAGGCCCTTGCGGTGACGGAGGCCGCGGTAGCAGCCGATCTCCATCAGGCGGGCGATGTTGGTGCGGGTCTCGCGACGGAGGTCGCCCTCGACCGTGAGGTTCTGGTCGATGTAGTCGCGCATCTTGGAGACCTCGTCCTCGGTGAGGTCGCGGACGCGGGTGTCGGGATTCACGCCGGTGGCGGCGCAGATCTTCTCAGCGGTGGTGCGGCCGATGCCGTAGATATAGGTAAGACCGATCTCCACGCGCTTCTCGCGCGGGAGGTCGACGCCGTTGATACGGGCCAACTTGAAGCTCCTCTCGATTCTTTAACCCTGGCGCTGCTTGTGACGGGGGTTCTCGCAGATGACGAGGACCTTGCCGTGGCGCCTGATGATCTTGCACTTGTCGCACATCTTCTTGACGGAAGGACGTACCTTCATCTGTCATCCTTTCAAGTTGCGCTTGCTATATCTTCGCCCAGCCGCTGGCGTAAGTTTCTGCGGTTGGAATGCGAGGGCGTCGCCCTCCTATTTGTAGCGGTAGGTGATGCGCCCGCGGGTGAGGTCGTAGGGGGAGATCTCTACGACCACACGGTCGCCCGGGAGGATGCGGATGTAGTTCATCCGGATCTTGCCGGAGATCGTGCACAGGATGGTGTGACCGTTCTCAAGCTCGACGTTGAACATGGCATTGGGCAGGGGCTCGATGACCTTGCCCTCGAGCTCGATCGCGTCCTGTTTACTCACGTGGCAACCTTTCTCCACACGTTACGGCGATTTTCCAGTGTATCCGATGGTCCCCCACCCGTCCACGAGCACGACGGAGCAGGACCCCGTGACGGCGGTCCTGCACACAGGATGACCACGCTTGGCGTCAGTTCTGGCCGCCCTCCATCGGGCACCAGGGACCCTGGTCGTCCTCGGTGAGGATGACCGGGCCGTCCTCGGTGATGGCCACGGTGTTCTCGTAGTGGGCCGCGCAGCCGCCGTCGGCGGTGACGACGGTCCACCGGTTGGCCATGACGCGGGAGGCGTAGTCGCGCTCCACGATCATGGGCTCGATGGCGATGACCATGCCGGCCTGGAGCTTCACGCCCCGGCCGTGGTGCCCGTAGTTGGGGACGCTCGGCTCCTCGTGCATCTCGTGGCCCACGCCGTGGCCCACGTAGTCGCGGATGACCCCGAAGCCGTGGCGCTCGGCGTGCTCCTGCACGGCGTGGCCGATGTCGCCGAGGCGGTTGCCCGGGACGGCCTGCTTGATGGCGAGCTTGAGGCAGTCGCGGGTGACCTCGCAGAGCTCCTTGTGGGAGGGGGTGGGCGTGCCGCAGTAGAACGTCCAGGCGTTGTCCCCCACCCAGCCGTTGAGGACGGCGCCGGTGTCGATGGACACGATGTCGCCGTCCTTGAGGATCACGTCCGCGGACGGGATGCCGTGGACGATCTCGTCGTTGATGGAGCAGCAGATGGAGGCCGGGAAGCCGCCGTAACCCTTGAACGCGGGCACGCCGCCGTGCATGCGGATGATGCCCTCGGCCACGCGGTCGAGCTCGAGCGTGGAGACGCCGGGCACGATGCGCGCGCCCACGCGGCGGAGCGCCGTCTTGGAGAGGGCGCCCGCGTTCTTCATCTGCTCGATCTCTTCGGGGCGCTTGATCTTGATCATGGGGGATCAGCGTCCTTTACAGGCCCAGGAGGGTCTTGACGTCAGCGTAGACCTCGTCCTGGGAGCGGTCGCCGTCCACCTCGCGCAGCAGGCCCTTGTCGCGGTAGTAGCCCACGAGCGGTGCCGTTGACTCCTCGTAGACGTCGAGGCGCTGCTTGATGGTCTCGGGCTCGTCGTCGTCGCGCTGGTACATCTCGCCGCCGTCGCGCGGGCAGGTCTCGTCCGCGGCGGTGCCGGTGTAACCGCAGGTGCGGCAGGTACGCCTCGAGCTCAGGCGCTCCACGATGACCTCGGGCTCCACGGAGACGAGGAGTGCGGCGTCGAGGCTGACGCCCATCCCGGCGAGCTCCGCGTCGAGGGACTCGGCCTGGGAGGTGTTGCGTGGAAAGCCGTCGAGGATGAAGCCCGCGGCGGCCTCGGGCATGCCCAGGCGCTCCTTGACGAGGCCGATGACCACGGAGTCCGGCACGAGCTTGCCGGCGTCCATGTAGCCCTTGGCCTCCTTGCCGAGCTCCGTGCCGGCCTTGACGGCGGCGCGGAGCAGGTCGCCTGTGGAGATGTGGTCGAAGCCGAACTCCTCCACGAGCTTCTGGGCCTGGGTGCCCTTGCCGGCGCCGGGCGCCCCGAGAAGAACGATGTTCATGGTGTCTCCTTACGTTGGGGCGCTCCGGCGCCGGGATGTGGCATCTAGCGGATGAACAGGCCCTCGTAGTCGTGGGTCTTCAGCTGGCTCTCCACCTGGGTGAGGGTGTCGAGGGCGACGCCCACCATGATGAGGATGGAGGTGCCGCCGAAGGCCTGGATGAGGGTGTTCGACGTGAACGTGAACAGGATCGATGGGGCGACCGCGATCACGGCCAGGAAGAGCGCGCCCGGCAGGGTGATGTGGTCGAGGACGCCCTTGATGTAGGCGGCCGTGGCGGCGCCGGGGCGCACGCCGGGGATGTAGCCGCCCTGCTTGCGGAGCTGGTCGGCCGTCTCCTCCGGGTTGAACACCATGGAGGTGTAGAAGTACGCGAAGGCGACGATGAGCAGCACCGACAGGATCCAGTTGAGCCAACCGGCCGAGACCGCGTTGGCAAAGACCTGCATCCAGCCCACCGTGGGGAAGAACACGGCGATCTGGGCCGGGAAGTACAGGATGGCCGAGGCGAAGATGATGGGAATGACGCCGGCGGTGTTCACCTTGACCGGGAGGTAGGTGGACTGCCCACCCATCACGCGACGACCCTGGACGCGCTTGGCATAGGACACCGGGATGCGGCGCTGGCCGCGCTCGATGTAGATGATGAACGGGATGACGGCCAGGATCACCAGCACCACGAGCACGGTCATGAGGGCGCCGTTGTCGCCCTGGGAGACCGAGCTGAAGATGGCCGCGGGAAGGCCGGCCATGATGTTGGCGAAGATGATGAGCGACATGCCGTTGCCCACACCGCGCTGGGTGATGACCTCGCCGAGCCACATGATGATCATGGCGCCGGCCAGCATGGTGACGACCACCATGACGTCCATGAGCCACTCGGGGGCGGGGATGCCCGTGAAGTTGATGCCGTAGGCGTCGCTCTTGAACAGGAAGAGGTAGCCCACCGCGTTGAGCAGCGCGAGCCCCACGGTGATGTAGCGGGTGTACTGAGTGATCTTGCGCTGACCGGCATCGCCCTCCTTGGCGAGCTCGCCGAGGGAGGGAATCACGGCCTGGAGCATCTGCATGATGATCTGGGCCGTGATGTAGGGCATGATGCCGAGGCTGAAGACCGACACGCGGGCGAGCGCGCCGCCACTGAACAGGTTCAGGAGGGCGAGCGCGCTCTGATCGCCGAGTGCGGTCTGGAATTGGTTGAGCATGCCCTCGAAGGGGATGCCCGGCACCGGCACGTAGGCGCCGATGCGGTACAGCACGAGGATGCCGATCGTCAGCAAGATCTTGTCACGGAGTTCCTTCACACGGAACGCGTTGGCAATACCTTTTAGCACGATTACTCGACCTTTCCTCCGGCTGCCTCGATCTTCTTCTGGGCAGAGGCGGACACCTTGTCGACCTTGACGGTGAGGGCCTTGGTGAGCTCGCCGTCGCCGAGGACCTTCACGGGCGTGGAGGCCTTCTTGATGATGCCCTTGGCCTCGAGGGAGGCGCCGTCCACCACGTCGCCGGCCTCGAACTTGGCCTCGAGGCGGTCGAGGTTGACGGGGGCGTACTCCACGCGGTTGGGGTTCTTGAAGCCGGGGAGCTTGGGCAGGCGCATGGCGAGCGGGTTCTGGCCGCCCTCGAAGCCGGCGCCCTTGCCGCCGCCGGAGCGGGAGAGCTGACCCTTGGTGCCGCGGCCGGCGGTGGTGCCGTGACCGGAGGAGTTGCCGCGACCGATGCGCTTGCGCTTCTTCTTGGCACCGTCTGCGGGACGGAGATCATTGAGCTGCATGGGGGTACTCCTAGTTCTCTTCCACTTCGACCAGGTGCTTGATCTTGAAGACCATGCCCCTGATGCTGGGGTTGTCGGGCTGCTCGACGACGTCGCCGATACGACGGAGGCCGAGGGCGCGGGCGGTACGCGTCTGGTCGCCCTTGACCTGGGTGACCGCGCTCCTGACGAGCTTGATCTTGAGGGTGTTGGCCATCGTTAGTTCTCCTTCGTGCCGAACATCTGGGCCACGGTGATGCCGCGGCGCTCAGCGGTCTGCTCGGGGCTCTCAAGCTGCTTGAGGCCGTCGGCCGCCGCCTTGATGACGTTCATGGCGTTGGTGGTGCCGAGCGACTTCGACATGACGTTCTTGATGCCGGCGAGCTCGAACAGCGGGCGCACGGAGCCACCGGAGATGACACCGGTACCCTCGATGGCGGGCTGGATCAGCACGCGGCCGGCACCGAAGTGGCCCATGACCTTGTGGGGGATGGAGCCCTCGTCGGTGACGGGCACGTGGAACATGTTCTTCTTGGCGTCGTCGACGGCCTTCTGGATGGCCAGGGGCACCTCGGCGGACTTGCCCATGCCGAGGCCGACGTTGCCCTTGCCGTCGCCCACGGCCACGAGGGCGACGAGGGAGAAGCGGCGGCCGCCCTTGACGACCTTGGACACACGGTGGATGAAGACGACGCGCTCCTGGAGATCGGAGGCGTCACGCTGCTTCGGGTTACGAGCCATCTGTCATACCTCCTAGAACTTCAGGCCCGCAGCGCGGGCACCATCGGCGAGGGCCTTGACGCGGCCATGGTAGATGCGGCCGCCACGGTCGAACGTGACGGTGGTGACGCCCTTGGCGAGCGCGCGCTCGCCGATGAGCTTGCCCACGATCTCGGCGGCCTCCTTGTTGGAGCCCAGCTTGCCGGTGGCGCGGAACTCGGGGTCGAGGGTGGAGCAGGTGCAGATGGTCTTGGCGTCGACGTCGTCGATCACCTGCGCGTAGATGTTGGCATTGGTGCGGTGCACCGAGAGGCGCGGACGCTCCGCGGTTCCGGTGATCTTGCTGCGGACGCGACGCTCGCGGCGCTTCAGCCCGAGCTTCTTCGCCTTCTGCTTGTTCATGGAAACAGTCTCCTTCTATCACGCCGCCACCTGACGGGGTGGCGGACTTGAAAACCGGGCGCAGACACTACTTGGCGGCCTTACCGAGCTTGCGGCGCACGTGCTCGTCCTCGTAGCGGATGCCCTTGCCCTTGTAGGGCTCGGGGGGACGCTTGGCACGGATCTCGGCGGCAACCTGGCCGACCTGCTCCTTGGAGATGCCCTTCACCACGATGTGGGTGTTGTCGGGGACCTCGAAGGAGATGTTCTCCGGGGCCGCCATGATGACGGGGTGGGAGTAGCCAAGGGAGAGGTCGAGGTCGCGGCCCTTGAGGGCGGCGCGGTAACCGACGCCGACCAGCTGCAGGCGCTTCTCGAAGCCCTGGGACACGCCCAGGACCATGTTGTGCACGAGGGTGCGGGAGAGACCCCACTGGGCGTTGGCCTCGCGGGTCTCGTTCTCGGGGGCGACGAGCACCTCGTCACCCTCGACCTTGAAGGACACCAGGGGCGAGAAGGTGCGGGTGAGCTCGCCCTTCGGGCCCTTGACGATCACGGTGCTGTTGTCGACTGCCACGGTGACTCCGGCGGGAATCTGGACAGGCATCTTGCCGATACGGGACACGGTATCTCCTTTCAGTCCTGCCGGGTTACCACACGAAGGCGATGATCTCGCCGCCGACGCCGGCCTTGCGGGCGTCGCGGTCGCACATCATGCCACGGGAGGTGGAGATCACGGCAGTGCCGAGGCCGCCCAGCACGCGGGGCAGGTCGGCAGCGGAAGAGTACTTGCGCAGACCGGGCTTGGAGATGCGCTTGATGCCCTTGATGGTGCGGGCGCGCTTGGGCCCGTACTTGAGGGTGATGACGAGGGTCTTCTGGGGCTTGGTGTCGTTCACCACGTAGCCCTCGACGTAGCCCTCCTCCTGGAGCACACGGGCGATCTCGACGAGCACCTTTGTGGACGGCATGGCCACCTCGGCCTTGCCGACGGTGTTCGCGTTGCGGATGCGCGTGAGCATATCGCTGATGGGGTCGTTCACGTTCATGCAGATTCTCCTTCGTTACGGATGAAACCACCACGATCGGTTCGTCGGCACCCGTGGCGCCGACGCCTTCTCGCGGGTCCTCCTCCGAGGTCCCCCAGCCTTACCAGCTGGCCTTGCGGACACCGGGGAGATCGCCCTTGTTTGCCAGCTCGCGCAGGCAGACACGGCACAGGCCGAACTTGCGGTACACCGAGTGCGGACGGCCGCACCGCTGGCAGCGGCGCTGCGTGCGCGTGGAGTACTTCGGCGTGCGCTGGGCCTTGACGATCATCGAAGTCTTAGCCACAAATCCTCCTTCATCAATGCGTCCCGGCAGCTGCCGGGCGACACATGGAAACCTGGTTTACTTGCCGTTCTTCTTGAACGGGAAGTTGAAGCCCTCGAGCAGGGCCTTGCCCTCCTCGTCGGTGGCGGCGGTGGTGACGATGGTGATGTCCATGCCGCGGGTATGGTCGACCTTGTCGAAGTCGATCTCCGGGAAGATCGTCTGCTCGGTCACGCCAAGGGAGTAGTTGCCGCGGCCGTCGAAGCTCTTGACGGGGAGGCCGCGGAAGTCACGAATGCGCGGGATGGCGATGTCGATGAGGCGGTCGAGGAAGTCCCACATGCGGTCCTTGCGCAGGGTCACCTTGGCGCCGATGGGCATGCCGGCACGGAGGTGGAAGGTGGCGATGGACTTGCGGGCTCGGGTGACCATGGGCTGCTGGCCCGTGATGGTGCGGAGGTCGGCGACGGCGGCGTCGATGGCCTTGGCGTCGGTGGCGGCCTCGCCCACGCCCATGTTCACGACGATCTTCTCGATCTGCGGGACGGTCATGGGGTTGGTGTAGCCGAACTGCTCGATGAGCTTGGCGCGCACCTCGTCCTCGTACCTGGTCTTGAGACGGGGGACGTACTTCTCTTCTGCCATGGTTCTCCTTCTGGGGTTTTAAGCGCGGGGCTGTCCTATGGCTCCGGGGTCCTCGCGCCCCCTGGTCATGGTCTTTGGCCAGGGGCCGGCACAGTGCAATTCAGAATCATAGGACAGAGTCAATGGCAGGCACGCGAGAATCGCGCCCGCCACACAATGAATCCGACAAAAACGGGCCCCGGCGAACGTGTCGCCGGGGCCCACTGTCAGGCGTTGCCTGGGTTCCTTAGAACTGGGCGCCGCACTTCTTGCAGACGCGGACCTTCTTGCCCTCGTCGTTCCAGTCGTGGCCCACACGGGTGGCCTTGTCGCAGCTCGGGCAGACCAGCATCACGTTGGACACGTAGATGGGGGCCTCCTGGCTCACGATGCCGCCCTGGGGGTTGGCCTGGGTCGGGCGCATGGCCTTCTTGACCATGGCGACGCCCTCGACGACCACACGGCCCTCGGAGGGCAGCGCGCGCAGCACCTTGCCGCGGGCGCCCTTGTCCTTGCCGGAGATGACCTCGACGAGGTCGCCCTTCTTGACGTTCATCTTAGGCATATCGTCTGGACCTCCTACAGCGTCTCGGGTGCGAGCGAGACGATCTTCATGTACTTGCGGTCGCGCAGCTCGCGGGCGACGGGCCCGAAGATACGGGTGCCGACGGGATTGCCGTCCTTGTCGATCAGGACGCAGGCGTTCTGGTCGAAGCGGATGTAGCTGCCGTCCTTGCGGCGGGTCTCCTTGACGGTGCGCACGACGACGCAACGGACGACGTCGCCCTTCTTCACCGAGCCACCGGGGGTGGCCTCCTGGACGGCGCACACGATGACGTCGGCGATGCCGGCGTAACGGCGCTTGGAGCCGCCCAGGACCTTGATGCACTTCACCTTGCGCGCGCCGCTGTTGTCAGCGACGTTGAGCACGGTCTCCATTTGAATCATAGTTCTATCCTCCGTACCGCCGGGTTCCAGAGGTGCGCCCACGAGAGCGACGCACGTGTGCCGGGGTTCTGATGGCGGTGGCTACTTGGCCTTCTCGACGATCTCCACAAGACGCCAGCGCTTGGTCTTGGACAGGGGGCGGGTCTCCATGACCCTCACGGTGTCGCCGATGCCGCACTCGTTGTTCTCGTCGTGGGCGTGGAGCTTCTTGGTGACGTTCATCATCTTGCCGTACTTGGGGTGCGGCTTGCGCTCGGTGATCGACACCGTGATGGACTTGTCGCCGGAGATCGACGACACGACGCCGGTGCGGACCTTGCGCGAATTACGGGAATCGCTCATGTTTCTTCTCCCCTAGCGACTAGTTGGCGGCTTTGGCGGCCGCGATCTCGCGCGCGCGCATCTCGGTCTGGATTCGGGCGATGTCACGCTTGACGGTGGTCACCCGAGCGGTGTTGTCGAGCTGGCTCGTGGCCATCTGGAAGCGCAGGTTGAAGAGCTCGGCCCTGGCCTCCTCGAGCTTGGTGGACAGCTGCTCGTCGGTGAGCTCGCGAATCTCTTTGGCCTTCATACTGGTTAATCCTCCTCGGCCTGGTCGGCGCGGGAGACGATCTTGGTGCGGATGGGAAGCTTGTGCTGCGCCAGACGCAGGGCCTCCTTGGCAACCTCTTCGCTCACGCCGTCGATCTCGAACATGATGCGGCCGGGCTTGACGACGGCCACCCACTCCTCCGGGTTGCCCTTACCGGAACCCATGCGGGTCTCGGCGGGCTTCTTGGTGATGGGCTTGTCCGGGAAGATGGTGATCCAGACCTTGCCGCCACGCTTCATCTGGCGGGTCATGGCGATACGGGCGGCCTCGATCTGGCGGTTGGTGATCCAGTGGCACTCCTCGGCGCGGATGCCCCAGGAGCCGAAGTTGAGCTTGGTGCCGCCCTTGGCCTTGCCCTTCATGGAACCGCGCTGCACCTTGCGGTGGAGAACACGCTTGGGAGCCAGCATTAGTTGCCCCTCCTCTCGTTACGGCGACGGGGGCGGGACGGGCCCTCGAGCGCAGGGTTGGGCGCAGGCTGGCCCGGCAGCTTCTCGCCGAGGTAGATCCAGGTCTTCACGCCGCAGGCACCCATGATGGTGCGGGCAGTGGCCTCGGAGAAGTCGATCTTGGCACGGAGGGTCTGCAGGGGCACGCGACCCTCGCGGTACCACTCGCGGCGGCCCATCTCGGCACCACCGAGACGGCCGGAGCACTCGATGCGGATGCCCTTGGCGCCGGACTTGCGGGCGCTCTGGACGGCCTTGCGCATGGCGCGACGGAAGGCGATGCGCTGCTCGAGCTGCTCGGCGATGGACTGGGCGACCAGGCTGGCGTCGAGCTCGGGGCGCTTGACCTCGATGACGTCGACGGACACGCCGCCCTTCTCGGTGCCGGCGATCTTCTCGAGCTCACGACGGAGGGCGTCGATCTCGGAGCCCTTCTTGCCGATGACGATGCCGGGACGGGCGGTGTAGATGACCACCTTCACCTTGTTGCCGGCACGCTCGATGTCGACCCGGGAGAGGGCGGCACGCTCGAGGCGCTTCTTGAGGAACTTGCGGATCTTGAGGTCGTTGCCGACGTTGGCCGAGTAATCCTTATCGGCGTACCAGCGAGAACGCCAGTTCTCGGTGACGCCGAGACGGAATCCGGTGGGAGAAACCTTGTGACCCATGGATCTGTTACGCCTCCTTTCGGGGAGCGACGGTGACGGTGATGTGGCTGGTGCGCTTGTTGATGCGCGAGGCCGAGCCCTTGGCGCGGGGACGGATGCGCTTCAGGGTGGGGCCCTCGTCGACGTAGGTCTCGACGATCACGAGGTCGTCGGGACGGAAGCCCTTGTTCTGGTAGGCGTTGGCCACCGCGGAGCGGAGGACCTTCTCGACGTCGACCGCCACGGCACGCTCGGAGAAGCGGAGGATCTCCATGGCGCGCTCGACGGACTTGTTGCGGATCTGGTCGACGACCAGGCGCGCCTTGCGCGGCGCGACGCGCACGTACTTCGCGGTCGCGGACACGTGCGACGGATTAGTGGTGCTCTTTGCCATGCTTGTCTATCCCCTCTTTTAGGCCTTGTGTCCGCGGAAGGTGCGGGTGGGGGCAAACTCGCCGAGCTTGTGGCCCACCATGGACTCGGTGATGTACACGGGCACGTGCTTGCGGCCGTCGTGGACGGCGATGGTGTGGCCGACCATGTCGGGGAAGATGGTGGAGGCACGCGACCAGGTCTTGATGACCTCCTTGGTGCCGGCCTCGTTCTGCGCGACGACGCGCTGGAGGAGGCGGGTCTCCACGTACGGGCCCTTCTTGAGACTCCTGCTCATAGGTAATTGCTCCTGCTTCTCGCGACTGCGCTACTTCGTCTTGCGACGGCGGATGATGAGACGGTTCGAACCCTTCTTCGGGTCGCGGGTCTTGGCGCCCTTGGACGGCTTGCCCCAGGGAGAGACCGAGGGACGGCCGGAGGTGTGGTTCTTGCCCTCGCCGCCGCCGTGCGGGTGGTCGACCGGGTTCATGACCGTGCCGCGGACGGTGGGACGGATGCCCTTGTAGCGGTTACGGCCGGCCTTGCCGATGCGGATGTTGGAGTGGTCGGCGTTGCCGACCTCGCCCACGGTGGCGCGGCAGGTGACCAGCACACGGCGCATCTCGGAAGACGGCATGCGCAGGATGGCGTACTTGCCCTCCTTGCCCATGAGCTGCACCGAGGTGCCGGCGGAACGGGCGATGGCAGCGCCCTTGCCAGGCTGGAACTCGATGGCGTGGACCAGGGTGCCGACGGGGATCTCGGACAGCGGCAGGGCGTTGCCGGGCTTGATGTCGGCGCCGGGGCCGGAGATGACGGTGTCGCCCACCTTGAGGCCCTTGGGGGCCAGGATGTAGGCCTTGGCGCCGTCGACGTAGTGCAGCAGGGCGATGCGGGCCGAGCGGTTGGGGTCGTACTCGATCGTGGCGACCTTGGCGGGCACGCCGTCCTTGTTGCGCTTGAAGTCGATGCGACGGTACTTGCGCTTGACGCGGCCGCCCTGGTGACGGGTGGTGATGCGGCCGTTGTTGTTGCGACCGGCCTTCTTGGGCAGGGGCTCGAGAAGCGACTTCTCGGGCGTGGTGCAGGTGATCTCGGAGAAGTCCGAGACCGTCTGCCAACGCCTGCCCGCGCTGGTCGGCTTGAGATGCTTGACTCCCATGGTGATGTTCCCTTTCGAATATGTCCGATGGCCGCCCCGGCCAGGGATCGGCTTGACGCCGGGACCGGGACGACGCCGGATTACCACGGTACCGCGCGTATCCATTGCGGCACCGACCCGGACCCGCGACGGGGCCCGGGCCTCATCAGAGGACTACTCTGCGACCTGCTGGCCGAAGATCTCGATGGTGTCGCCCTCGGCGAGGGTGACGATGGCCTTCTTCCAGCGGCGGGTCTTGCCCTGGGCGTAGCGCACGCGCTTGTTCTTGGGCTTGACCCACATGGTGTTGACCTTGACGACCTTCACGTTGAAGATCTGCTCCACGGCGCTGGCGATCTCCTGCTTGGCGGCGTCACCGGCCACCTCGAAGGTGTACTTGTTGTCGCCCATCTGGTCGAAGGTGCGCTCCGAGACGATGGGGCGGATGATGACGTTGTAGACGGAGTTCATTAGACGAGAGCCTCCTCGAGGGTCTTGGCGACGGCCTCGGTCATGAGGAGGGCGCCGTTGTCGATGAGGTTGTGGGTGTTGGCCTCGTTGACGCCCAGGACGCGGACGTTGGGGAGGTTGCGGAACGAGATCATCTCGACGATGTCGTCGTTGCCCACCACGACGGTCACGCGCTTGTCGGCGATGCCGAGGGACTCGAGGAGGGCCTTGGCCTTCTTGGTCTTGGGCTCATCGCCGAAGTCGATGGAATCGACGAGGAAGAGCTCGCCGTCGGCCAGCTTGCCCGAGAGGACAGAGCGCATGGCCAGCTTGATCTCCTTCTTGTTGGTGCGCTTGTAGTGCGAGCGCGGGGTGGGGCCGAAGGGCACGCCGCCGCCGACCCACTGGGTGGCGCGGATGGAGCCCTGACGGGCACGGCCGGTGCCCTTCTGGCGCCACGGCTTCTTGCCGCCGCCGGAGACCTCGGAGCGGCCCTTGGTGTCATGGGTGCCCTGACGCAGGCAGGACAGGTAGTTGACCACCACGTGGTGCACCACCGGGATGTTCGGCTCGATGCCGAACACGCGGGAATCGAGCTCGACGGTCTTGACCGAGGCGCCCTCCGCATTCTTGACTTCGATGTTGGACATCTGGATTCTCCTTGTGAGCCTGAGGGTGAGAACGTTCGAAGGCCCTTAGGCCATGCGGATCTGGACCAAGGCGTTCTTGGGGCCGGGCACGGCGCCCTTCACGAGCATGAGGTTCTGCTCGGGGTCGATGCGCACCAGCTTGAGGTTCTTGACGGTGACGCGCTCGTGGCCCATGTGGCCGGCCATGTGCAGGCCCTTGCGCACGCGGGCGGGGTAGGCGCACTGGCCGATGGAGCCCGGGCGGCGCTGGTTGCGGGAGCCGTGGGTGATGGGGCCGCAGGCGAAGTTCCAGCGCTTGATGGTGCCCTGGAAGCCCTTGCCCTTGGAGGTACCGGTGACGTCCACGTTCTTGACGCCCTCGAAGTCCGCCACGCTCACGACGTCGCCCACCTTGTGGTCGGCGGCGTTGTCTACGCGGACCTCGCGCAGATAGCGCATGGGCTCGACGCCGGCCTTGGCGAAGTGGCCCTTCATGGGCTTGTTGACGCGGGAGGCCTTGATGTCGCCGAAGCCGATCTGGACGGCGTCGTAGCCGTCGGTGGCCTCGGACTTGACCTGCGAGACGACGCAGGGGCCGGCCTGGATGACGGTGACGGGGACGACGTTGTCCTCCTCGTCCCAGACCTGCGTCATCCCGAGCTTGCGGCCGAGAATCGTGCTGACCATTCCTGTTCCTTACCTTCGGTGGTCATGGGACGGCACGGGGACCGCATGCCCCCGTTCCCAGAGGACCACATCCTACGGATCGCCGCTCTTTGGGATACGCCCGACCCCGTGGTATGAGTCTCGGCACAGAACACCCCAAATTGCAGCCTGAATAGTATAGGGCCCGCCTTCCCCATTTCATAGATTCTCCCCAGAGGAAGAACAAAACGGGAATGGCGGGCCCAGGAAAAGGGGCCGGGCTTGCGGCCCGGCCCCTGTCGACTGCCTTGACTTAGGCGTCGAGCTTGATGTCGATCTCCACGCCCGCGGGAAGGTCGAGGCGCATCAGCGAGTCGACGGTCTCGCTCGGGGGGTCGAGGATGTCGATGAGGCGCTTGTGGGTGCGCATCTCGAACTGCTCGCGGGAGTCCTTGTCCTTGTGCGGCGAGCGGATGACGCAGTAGAGATTGCGCTCGGTGGGCAGGGGGATCGGGCCGGAGACGCGGGCGCCGGTCTTCTGGGCGGTCTCGACGATCTGCCGGGAGGACTGGTCGACGACCTCGTGGTCGAAGCCCTTGAGGCGGATCCTGATCTTCTGGTTAGACAACGTGGTACCTCCATCGATGGGCGGGCGGAATGCTCGCGGGCTTGGTGACTAGGCGTTTCCGCCGGCCTTGCTGACGATCTCGTCGGCAACGTTCTTGGGGACGGGCTCGTACTCGGCGAACTGCATGGTGTAGCTCGCGCGGCCCTGGGTCTGGGAGCGGAGGTCGGTGGCATAGCCGAACATCTCGCCCAGGGGCACCTTGGCCTTGATGACCTTGGTGTTGCGGCGGTCCTCCATGCCCTCGATCTTGCCGCGACGGCTGGAGAGGTTGCCCATTACGTCGCCCATGTACTCCTCGGGAGTCTCGACCTCGACGGCCTCGATGGGCTCGAGCAGGACGGGGTTGGACTTCTTGAGGGCGTCCTTGATGGCCATGGAGCCGGCGATCTTGAAGGCGGCCTCGGAGGAGTCGACCTCGTGGTAGGAGCCGTCGGTGAGGGTCACCTTGACGTCCACGACCGGGTAGCCGGCGATGACGCCGGACTGCAGCGCCTCCTGGATGCCCTTGTCGATGGAGGGGATGAACTCCTTGGGCACCACGCCGCCGACGATGGCGTTGACGAACTCGTAGCCGCTGCCGGGCTCGGTGGGCTCGATGTCGATGATGGCATGGCCGTACTGGCCGCGGCCGCCGGACTGGCGGACGAACTTGCCCTCGGCGTGGGTGACGGGCTTGCCGGCGGTCTCGCGGTAGGCGACCTGGGGCTTGCCCACGTTGCACTCCACCTTGAACTCGCGGCGCAGGCGGTCGACGATGATCTCGAGGTGCAGCTCGCCCATGCCGGCGATGATGGTCTGGCCGGTCTCGTGGTCGGTGTGCACCTTGAAGGTCGGGTCCTCCTCGGCGAGCTTGGCGAGGCCCACGGACATCTTGTCCTGGTTGGCCTTGTCCTTGGGCTCCACGGCGACGTCGATGACGGGCTCGGCGAACTCGATGGACTCGAGCACGATGGGGTGGGCCTGGTCGCAGAGGGTCTCACCGGTGGTGGTGTTCTTGAGGCCCACGACGGCGACGATGTCGGCGGTGGAGCAGGACTCGCGGTCCACACGGTCGTTGGCGTTCATCTCGAGGATGCGGCCGAAGCGCTCGCGGTCCTCCTTGACCGAGTTGTAGACGTAGCTGCCGGCGTCGGCGGTACCGGAGTACACGCGGACGTAGGTGAGCTTGCCCACGTAGGGGTCGGTCATGATCTTGAACGCGAGGGCGCTGAAGGGCTCGTCGTTGGACGGCTTGCGGACCTCGGGCTCCCCGTTCTTGGGGTTGAAGCCCTCCACGGGGGGCACGTCGAGCGGGCTCGGCAGGTAGTCGATGACGGCGTCGAGGAGCTCCTGGATGCCCTTGTTCTTGTAGGCGGAGCCCACGAAGACCGGATTCATGGCGTTGCCCAGGGTGGCGGCACGGATGGCGCCCTTGAGGACGTCGACGGGGATCTCCTCGTCCTCGAGCACGAGCTCCATGAGCTCGTCGGAGTAGTCGGCGGCGGCGTCGACCAGCTCGGTGCGCTTCTCGTTGGCGAGCTCGACGAACTCGGCGGGGATCTCATCGAGAGCCTCGGGGTAGATCATGCCCTTGGCGTCCTCCTTGAAGTCCCACGCGGTCATGGTGACCAGGTCGATGAGGCCCCAGAAGTCGTTCTCGGCGCCCATGGGGACCTGGGCGGCCACCGCGGGGGCGGACAGGCGGTCCTTCATGGTCTCGATGGCGTTGAAGAAGTCGGCACCCACGCGGTCGTACTTGTTGATGAAGGCGATGCGCGGGACGTTGTACGTGGAGGCCTGGCGCCACACGGTCTCGGACTGCGGCTGCACGCCGGCCACGGCGTCGAAGACGGCCACGGCGCCGTCGAGGACGCGCAGGGAGCGCTCGACCTCGGAGGTGAAGTCCACGTGGCCCGGGGTGTCGATGATCTGGATGGTGTGGTCCTTCCAGAAGCACGTGGTGGCGGCGGACGTGATGGTCACGCCGCGCTCCTGCTCCTGGGCCATCCAGTCCATGGTGGCGGCGCCGTCGTGCACCTCGCCGATCTTGTGGGTCTTGCCGGTGTAGTAGAGGATGCGCTCGGTGGTGGTGGTCTTACCGGCATCGATGTGGGCCATGATGCCGATGTTGCGCATGTTCTTGAGGTTGTACTTGCTCTTGGCCATTGCGGTGTTCTCCCTTAGCGCGGCTTACCAGCGGTAGTGCGAGAAGGCGCGGTTGGCCTCGGCCATCTTGAAGACGTCCTCGCGCTTCTTGACGGAGGCGCCCACGCCGTTGGAGGCGTCGATGATCTCGTTGGCCAGGCGGTCGGCCATGGTCTTCTCCTTGCGGGAGCGGGAGAAGCCGACGATCCAGCGGATGGCGAGGGTGGTGGAGCGACGGGAGTTGACCTCCATGGGCACCTGGTAGGTGGCGCCGCCCACGCGCTTGGGCTTGACCTCGAGGGTCGGGCGCACGTTTTCCATGGCCTTCTTGAACACGGCGAGCGGGTCCTGGCCGGTCTTCTCGGCCACCTGGTCGAAGGCACCGTAGACGATGCGCTCGGCGGTGGACTTCTTGCCGTCGAGGAGGACCTTGTTGATGAGCTGGGTCACGAGACGGTTGTTGTAGACGGCGTCAGGGGTGACCTCACGGCGGTTCGCTGCTGCACGACGCGGCATGTGTTTCTCCTTACGTGCTGATCTTCAGGGCTTGAGGCTAGGAGCGCTTGGCGCCGTAGCGGGAGCGGGACTGCTTGCGGTTCTGCACGGCGGCGCAGTCGTAGGCGCCGCGGATGATCTTGTAGCGAACACCGGGGAGGTCGCGCACGCGGCCGCCGCGGATGAGGACGATGGAGTGCTCCTGGAGGTTGTGGCCCTCACCGGGGATGTAGGCCGTGACCTCGATGCCGTTGACGAGGCGCACGCGGGCCACCTTGCGCAGGGCCGAGTTCGGCTTCTTGGGCGTGGTGGTGTACACGCGGGTGCAGACGCCGCGCTTCTGGGGGTTGCCCTTGAGGGCCGGCTTCTGGGACTTGGCCTTGGTGCTCTTGCGGCCCTGGCGGACCAGCTGGTTGATGGTAGGCAAGTTTTCTCTCCTTCGTACCTGTTTGAGGCTCACATCGACCATATGTAGAGGCGACGCAGCACAACATCGCCTGGATCGGCGCAAGACGGGATATTATGCCGGTGTTTTCTCGCTGTCAATTGTCCACGTAGCCGGGCGTATCCCATTCCACCCGCCCTCCATCCCACAGGGAAGGGGCCCTCCCGGACATTCCGGGAGGGCCCCTCGGGAAGAGCCGCTCGCTTAGCCGTTCTTGCGGGGACGGCCGCGCTTCTTGGGCCTCAGCGCCTGGGCACCGCCGTCGCGGTAGGCGGCGCACCAACGGAAGAAGGCGCTCTTGCTGGCAACGCCGTGGGAGAGCATGGCGTCGCTTGCCGTCATGCCACGGTCGAGATGATCCTCGACCGCCTTGAGCTTGGTCTCATAGGTGTAGGAATTCCTCTGAGCTCCTGGCTGCATAATCCACCCCAACAATGCATTGGTCCGGGGGTGCCGCATTGGGGAGACGGTCTCCCAGTCCGATGGCGGTCGGCCCCCATATCGATGTGACAAACACTGTTGGTTGGGTACCCAGCGCCCCTCCCCCATTACTTCCCGGTCCATCAAACGTGTCGACACCGTAAACGGCACACAAAAAGGAGCCGGTCCTTAAAGAAACCGACTCCTTTAATTACTAGAAAGCTGTAAGCAGAAAGCTGTTATGCCCCGCCTACTCGCCGCCCAGCATCTCGTCCTGATGGGCCACCTGGGTGAGGATGTCGTCGAGGGAGTTGAGGTCCTCGTTGATGGCGGCGGGGTTGACGTTGTCGCTCGCGGTGCCGCCGATGAGCTCGTCGTCGAACCCGTGGTGGGTGGACGGCGCGGCGGTGCCGAGCATGACGTTGTCGGCATCGGGCGAGAACACCATGTTGAGGAGCTGGGAGAGCTCGTCTACATCGGCGGCGTCGTCGTCCTCCGGCTGGAGCAGGTAGAGGAGGTTGCGCTCCTCGAGGCCCGCACGGAGCTCCTCGATGGCCTTGGCGCCGATGCCGTCGATGCGAAGCAGGTCGTCCTCGGTCTTGCCGATGAGGTCGCCGACGGTCTCGATGCCCACCTCGCTGAACTTGTTGGTCCAGCGCTGGGACACGCCGAGGTCGTCGAAGAGGTAGAGCTTGGCGTCCTCGGAGGACAGCGTGCGGCCGTTCTTGGAGTACACGCCGGGGTAGTAGTCGTCGCCGGCCCACTCGAGCTGCTTGGGCAGCTGCTCCTCGATGCTCTTGAGCTCGTCGGGGGCCCACTCGGGCAGCGACTTGTCGAGCGGCGAGGAGGGGTGGTCGATGGACTCGCCGTGGTAGGTGAGCTCGACGTCGCGGTAGGCCTTGAGGCCGGTGCCGGCAGGGATCTGCTTGCCCACGATGACGTTGCTCTTGAGGTCCATGAGGTGGTCGACCTCGCCCTTGATGGCGGCCTCGGTGAGGACGCCGGCCGTGCGGATGAACGAGGCGGAGGACAGCCAGGCGATGGAGCTCGCCACCTTGAGCGTGCCGAGGATGGCGGGCTCGGCCTCGGGCGGGGTGCCGCCCTCGAGGGCGATCTCGTTGACCTTGTCGGCGAACTCGTAACGGTCCACGTACTGGCCGAGGAGGTACTTGGAGTCACCGGGGTTGGTCACCTGGACGCGGCGGAGCATCTGGCGCGCGATGACCTCGATGTGCTTGTCGTTGAGGTCGACGCCCTGGGAGGTGTAGACCGACTTCACCGACTCCACGAAGGTGTGCATGGTGGACTCGATGTCCGTGAGCTTGCGCAGGTTGCGGAAGTTCACGAAGCCGTGGGTGAGCTGGTCGCCCGCGCGCACCGTCGCGCCGTCCTCGATGCCCGGCATGAAGCGCACCGACGCCGGGACGTCCTTGGTGGACAGCACGCGGCTGGGGTCGTCGGAGTCGAGGATGGTGATGTGGTACTCGTTCTGCTCGGGCACGATGTGCAGGAGGCCCGAGTAGGGGGCGAGGTCGGCCTCGCGTCCGAGGATCTTCTCGTTAACGTTGCCGACGACGTCGAACATGCGGCCGACGGTGGGCAGGCCCTGGGTGATGTCGTCGGCTCCGGCCACGCCGCCGGAGTGGATGGTACGCATGGTCAACTGCGTACCGGGCTCGCCGATGGACTGGGCGGCGATGATGCCCACGGCCGTGCCGATGTTCACCGGGCGGCGCGTGGAGAGGTCCCAGCCATAGCACTTCTGGCAGACGCCGTACTTGGAGCGGCAGGTGAGCAGGGCGCGGAGCTCCACCTTCTTGAGGCCGGCGTCCACCATGGAGCGGATGTCGTCCACGGACTCGATGTAGTCGCCCTCCTGGAAGAGCACCTCGCCGGTCTCGGGGGCCACGACATCATCGAGGACGCAGCGGCCCACGAGGTCGACGTTGAGGTCGTCGGTGCCGGGGAGCACGAGGTTGTAGGTCACGCCCTCGGCCGTGCCGCAGTCGGCCTCGCGCACGATGACGTCCTGGGCCACGTCCACCAGGCGGCGGGTGAGGTAACCGGAGTCGGAGGTGTGCGACGAGGTGTCCACGAGGCCCTTGCGGGCGCCGTAGGTGGAGATGAAGTACTCCAGCGGGCGCAGGCCCTCGCGGAAGTTGGCCTTGATGGGCAGGTCGATGGTGTCACCGGACATGTCGGCCATGAGGCCGCGCATGCCGGCGAGCTGGCGCAGCTGGGTCTTGGAGCCACGGGCGCCGGAGTCGGCGAGCATGTAGATGGGGTTGTCCTCGGAGAAGCCCTTGAGCATGACCGAGCCGAGCTCGTCGGTGCAGGAGGTCCAGGCGTTGACGACCTCGGTGTGGCGCTCGGCCTCGGAGAGGAAGCCCATCTCGTAGTTCTCGTTGATGGTGTCGACCGCGATCTGCGTGTCGGCCAGCATCTTCTCCTTCTCCTCCGGGATGACGGCGTCCCAGACGGACACGGTCAGTCCGGCGCGGGTGGCGTAGTGGAAGCCCGCGTACTTGATGGCGTCGAGGATGGGCTCGACGTCGGCCAGCGGGTAGCGGTCGCAGCAGTCGTTGACCAGACGGCCCATGTCGGAGCTGACCATCTTGTAGTTGATGAAGGGGTAGTCGTTGGGGAGGCACTGGCGGTTGAAGATCACGCGGCCGGCCGTGGTCTCCACGCGGACCGCGCCCTCGGTGACGTCGTAATCAGTGTAGGAGTCCTTGGAATCCATGACGCGGAACAGCAGGCGGTCATCCTCGGTCTGGATGTTGGCGTCCTCGGGCCCCACGCGCACGAAGACCTTGGCCTGGATGTCGAGGTCGGCGTGGGCGTCGTAGGAGGCGATGACGTCGTCGAAGTCGGCGAAGGCCCTCCCCTCGCCCGCGACGCCCTCGTGCTCGGTGGTGAGGTAGTACACGCCGAAGACCATGTCCTGGGACGGCACCGTCAGCACCTTGCCGGAGGCAGGGGTGCGAAGGTTGTTGGACGACAGCATGAGCACCCGGGCCTCGGTCTGGGCCTGGGTGGACAGCGGCACGTGCACCGACATCTGGTCGCCGTCGAAGTCGGCGTTGAAGGGCTTGCAGACGAGCGGGTGCAGGTGGATGGCCTTGCCCTCGATGAGCACGGGCTCGAACGCCTGGATGGACAGGCGGTGCAGGGTGGGGGCGCGGTTGAGGAGCACGAGGCGGTCGGAGATGACCTCCTCGAGGACGTCCCACACGCCCGGCTCGGAGCGGTCGATGGCACGCTTGGCACCCTTGATGTTCTCCACCTTGCCGAGCTCGACGAGGCGGCGCATCACGAAGGGCTTGAACAGCTCGAGGGCCATGGTCTTGGGCAGACCGCACTGGTGCAGCTTGAGCTGGGGGTCGACGACGATGACCGAGCGGCCGGAGTAGTCGACGCGCTTGCCCAGGAGGTTCTGACGGAAGCGGCCCTGCTTGCCCTTGAGGGTCTCGGCGAGGGACTTGAGGGGCCTGCCGCCACGGCCGGTGACGGGGCGCCCGCGGCGGCCGTTGTCGAACAGGGCGTCGACGGCCTCCTGCAGCATGCGCTTCTCGTTGTTGACGATGATGTCGGGGGCCTCGAGGTCGAGCAGGCGCTTGAGGCGGTTGTTGCGGTTGATGACGCGGCGGTAGAGGTCGTTGAGGTCCGAGGAGGCAAAGCGGCCGCCGTCGAGCTGCACCATGGAGCGCAGGTCGGGCGGGATGACCGGGATGACGTCCAGGATCATGTTGGTGGGGTCGTTGCCGCCCTCCATGAAGGCCTCGACGATCTCCAGGCGCTTGACGGCCTTCTCGCGGCGCTGCTTCTGGCCCTTCTCGTTCTCGAGGATGGCACGCAGCTCCTTGGCGGTGGCGGCGAGGTCGATGTCGGCGAGCAGGTCGCGCACGGCCTCGGCGCCCATGCCGCCGTCGAAGTACAGCGAGTAGTACTTCTTCATCTCGCGGAACAGGGCCTCGTCGGCGATGAGCTCGCCCTTGGCCACGGTCATGAACTTGTCGAAGGCGTCCGTGCGGAGCTGCTTCTCCTCGGCGTACTCCTCCTCGAGGTCGGCGATCTCGGCGCGGATCTCGTCGGCGGACATGGGTTCCACGTCGCCGAACTCGTCCTCGCCGCCCTCGCCCTGCTCGCGGATGCGGGCGATCTGCTCGTCGCGCTCGGCGTCGAGCTGCTCGAGGTCGGCGGCCAGCTCCTCCTTGAGGTCGGTGGCGTCGGCCTCGCGGGCCTCCACGTCGACCTTGGTGATGACGTAGCTCGCGAAGTAGAGCACCTTCTCGAGGTCCTTGGACTTCATGTCGAGCATGCGGGCGAGCGGGAAGCTCGTGGGGCTCTTGAAGTACCAGATGTGGCTCACAGGGGCGGCGAGCTCGATGTGGCCCATGCGCTCGCGGCGGACCTTGGAGCTGGTCACCTCGACGCCGCACCGGTCGCAGACGATGCCCTTGAAGCGGATGCCCTTGTACTTGCCGCAGGCGCACTCCCAGTCCTTGGAGGGCCCGAAGATCTTCTCGCAGAAGAGGCCGTCGCGCTCGGGCTTCAGCGAGCGGTAGTTGATGGTCTCGGGCTTCTTGACCTCGCCGTGGGACCAGGAACGGATCTGCTCGGCAGAGGCCAGGGAGATCTTGATGGCGTCGAAATCAGTGGTGTCGAAATCTGCCACAGGGCTACTCCTTATCAGAATCGAGGTCGGCGACGAGGTCGTCGGTGGCGACCTGGGCGGCACCGATCAGGTCGTCGGCGTCGGCGTCGGCGAAGGCCTCAACGGCGTCGACGGTGACCTGGGCCGGGGCGGCGGCGGGCGCCTCGGGACGCTTGTCGGAGATGGGCTCGATGTCGAGGGCGAGGGAGCGGATCTCCTTGACGAGGACCTTGAAGGCCTCGGGGATGGAGGCCTCGGGCACGTTCTCGCCCTTGACGATGGACTCGTAGGCCTTGACGCGGCCGTTGGTGTCGTCGGACTTGATGGTGAGGATCTCCTGGAGGACGTTGGCCGCGCCGTAGGCGTAGAGGGCCCACACCTCCATTTCGCCGAAGCGCTGGCCGCCGAACTGGGCCTTGCCGCCCAGCGGCTGCTGGGTGATGAGGCTGTAGGGGCCGGTGGAGCGGGCGTGGATCTTGTCGTCGACCATGTGGCCGAGCTTGAGGATGTAGCTCGTGCCCACCGTGATCTTGTCGCGGAAGGGCTCGCCGGTGCGGCCGTCGTACAGCGTGGTCTTGCCGAACGAGTTGAGCTGCGGCACGAACGACTCCATCATGGCATCGCCGTAGTCCTCGCGGGCGCGGTTGAGCAGGTTGACGTTGGTGCGGCGGATGCACTCGGCCACCTCGTCGCCCGTGGCGCCGTCGAAGACCGGCGTGGAGACCGGCATGGGGCCGGGCACGTAGCGGTCGGAGTCGGCGGACTCGGTGTCCCAGCCCTTGGCGGCGCACCAGCCGATGTGGCACTCGAGCAGCTGGCCCACGTTCATACGGGACGGCACGCCGAGGGGGTCGAGCAGGACGTCGACGGGGGTGCCGTCGGCCATGTAGGGCATGTCCTCGACGGGGAGCACCTTGCAGACGACGCCCTTGTTGCCGTGGCGGCCGGCGATCTTGTCGCCCTGCTGGATCTTGCGGCGCTGAGCCACGAAGACGCGGACCATCTCGTTGACTCCGGGCGGGAGGTCGTCGCCGGCCTCGCGACTGAAGCGCACGACGTCCACCACGCGGCCGTAGGAGCCGTGGGGCATCTTGAGGGAGGTGTCGCGCACGTCGTGAGCCTTGGCGCCGAAGATGGCGTGGAGCAGGCGCTCCTCCACCGTGGGCGTGGTCTGGCCCTTGGGGGTCACCTTGCCCACGAGGATGTCGCCGGGGCCCACCTCGGCGCCGATGCGGATGATGCCGTCGGCGTCCAGGTTGGCGAGCATGTCGGCGGACAGGTTGGGGATCTCGCGGGTGATCTCCTCGGAGCCGAGCTTGGTGTCGCGGGCGTCGATCTCGTGGCGGGAGATGTTGATGGAGGTCAGCAGGTCCTCCTGCACCACGCGCTCGGAGACGACGATGCCGTCCTCGTAGTTGAAGCCCTCCCACGGCATGTAGGCCACGGTGAGGTTGGCGCCGAGGGCGAGCTCGGAGTTCTCCACGGAGGTGGAGTCGGCCAGCGGCTGGCCGGCCACGACCTTCTGGCCCACCTCGACGATGGGGCGGTGGTTGATGCAGGTGGACTGGTTGGAGCGCTGGTACTTGGGCAGGTCGTAGCGCATGAGGCCGTCGGCGGCGGCGTCAACGACCACGTGGGCGGCGTCGGCCTCGACGACGGTGCCGTCGCGGTCGGAGCAGATGAGCTCGCCGGAGTCCAGCGCGGCGCGGTACTCCATGCCGGTGCCCACGAGCGGAGCCGTGGGACGGATCAGGGGCACGGCCTGGCGCTGCATGTTGGCACCCATGAGGGTTCGCTTGGCGTCGTCGTGCTCGAGGAACGGGATCAGCGTGGCGGCGACGGAGAGCATCTGGCGCGGCGAGACGTCCATGTAGTCGATCTCGGACACGGGGGTCTCGGCGGGGGCGCCGAAGGAGCCGTCGTAGTCGCGGGTACGGGCCACGACGCGGTCGGCCTCCACGAGCTCGCCGGTGAGCGGGTCGACGGTGAGGATGCGGCCGGTCTCCGGGTCGATCGCGGTGTCGGCCGGCGCGATGATGTGGTCCTCCTCCTCGTCGGCGGTCATCCAGTCGATGACGTCGGTGGCGCAGCCGTCCACGACGCGGCGGTACGGGGTCTCGATGAAGCCGTAGTCGTTGACGTGGGCGTAGAGGGCGAGGGTGCCGATGAGGCCGATGTTGGGGCCCTCGGGGGTCTCGATGGGGCACATGCGCGCGTAGTGGGAGTTGTGGACGTCGCGCACGGCGGTGGGCACGTTGGTGCGGCGGCTGGAGCCCGACTTGTGGCCGGCGAGGCCGCCGGGGCCGAGGGCCGACAGGCGGCGCTTGTGGGTGAGGCCGGACAGCGGGTTGGCCTGGTCCATGAACTGCGACAGCTGCGAGGAGCCGAAGAACTCCTTGATGGCCGCCACGATGGGCCTGATGTTGATGAGCGACTGCGGCGTGATGTCGTCGGGGTCCTGGGAGGCCATGCGCTCGCGGACCACGCGCTCCATGCGGCTCATGCCGATGCGGAACTGGTTCTGCACGAGCTCGCCCACGGTGCGGACGCGGCGGTTGCCGAAGTGGTCGATGTCGTCGACCTTCTTGGTGGTGTCGCCGTCGCGGAGGGCGAGGAGGTAGCGGAGGGCCGCCACGATGTCCTCGGCCGTGAGGATGGTCTCGTCGGCCGGCACGTCGATGCCGAGCTTCTTGTCGATCTTGTAGCGGCCCACGCGGGCGAGGTCGTAGCGCTGCGGGTTGAGGTAGAGGCCGTCCACCAGCGAGCGGGCGGCGTCCACGGTGGGGGGCTCGCCGGGGCGCTGGCGCTTGTAGATCTCGATGAGGGCCTCGTCGCGGGTGCGGGCGGTGTCGGAGGCCAGGGTGTCGCGCACGATGTCGGAGTCGCCCAGGAGCTCGACGATCTCGTCGTCGGACTCGGCGATGCCGAGGGCGCGGAGCATGACCGTGGCGTTCTGACGGCGCTTGCGGTCGATGGACACCACGAGCTTGCCGCGCTTGTCGACCTCGAACTCGAGCCACGCGCCGCGGGCCGGGATGAACTGCACCTTGAAGACCTCGACGTTGCTGTCGAGCTCCTTGGAGAAGTAGACGCCCGGGGAGCGCACGAGCTGCGAGACGACGATGCGCTCGGTGCCGTTGATGATGAAGGTGCCGCGGTCGGTCATGAGCGGGAAGTCGCCCATGAACACGAGCTGCTCCTTGATCTCGCCCGTCTCCTTGTTGGTGAAGCGGACCTCTACCAGGAGCGGGGCCTGGTAGGTGACGTCCTTGGCCCGGCACTCGGCCACGGTGTGGGCGGGATCGCCGAACTCGTGGTCACCGAAGGTGATCTCCATGGTGCCGGCGTTGTTCTCGATGGGAGAGCTCTCGGCGAAGGCGTTCGCAAGGCCCTCCCCCATGAACCGCTCGAACGACTCCTTTTGAATGGTGATGAGGTTGGGCAGCTCCATCGCAGGGGCGATCTTGCTGAAGCTCACGCGGCCCGTGACGTCGGTGGAGGTGACGGAAGAGTTTGCGGTACGCACCGGGCATTTCCTCCTTATAACGGCATACAGCGGCAATTGTCGCAAGGTAGTAATCTAGCCAAGAACGACGGGCCCGTCAATGAAAAGTATTGACATTGTCGGGGGCTTGGATAAACTATCCCGTTTTACCCCGACGTCCTGCAGGGATGCCCCTCCCCTCACCGCGGCGGATGTGGAGGGTCTGTGATGGGACGGGGCCCTTCGACCGCTCGTCGGCCGCAAGGCCCCGTCGCACAAGAAAAGGGGCCCCGCTCCCATGAGCGGGGCCCCTCGAAGGTTCGGTGGGAACCGGAGTTACTTGATGGAGACGGCGGCGCCGGCCTTCTCGAGCTGCTCCTTGGCGGCCTCGGCCTCGTCCTTCTTGACACCCTCGAGGATGGGCTTGGGGGCACCCTCGACGAGCTCCTTGGCCTCCTTCAGGCCGAGCTTGGTGAGGCCGCGGACCTCCTTGATGACGGCGATCTTGTTGTCGCCGAAGCCCTCGAGCACGACGTCGAACTCGGTCTTCTCCTCGGCGGGCTCGGCGGCGCCACCGGCGGCAGGCATGGCGCCCATCATGACGGGGGCGGCGGCGGACACGCCGAAGGTGTCCTCGAGCTCCTTGACGAGCTCGGAGAGCTCGAGGGCGGGCATGGCCTTGATGGCCTCGATGATCTCATCCTTGGTGACAGCCATGGCTGTTCTCCTTCTTCATAGGCGGGGCGCGCTGGCCCCGGACTTAAAAACGACGGTGATGCGGGAGCGCCTAGGCAGCGGCCTGGCCCTCCTTCTGCTCGGCGATCTGGGTGAGCGCGGTGGCGAGACCCTGGACGGGCCCGTTGAGGACGCGCACGAACCCGGTGAGGGGCGCGGACACGGCCGCGGCCAGACGGGCGAGCAGCTCCTCGCGGCTGGGGAGGTCGGCGATGGCGAGCGCCTGGGCGGCGTCGATGGCCTGACCGTCGGAGATACCGCCGAGGAACTCGACCTTGTTGAGCTCCTTGGAAGTGTCCTTGATGGCCTTGGCGGCCTCCACGGGGTCGACGGCGTAGAACACGCAGGCAGTGGTGCCCACGAGGATGTCGTCGATGTTGGGCATGTCGTGCTCGGCGAGGGCGATCTTGACGATGTTGTTCTTGTACACCTTCATCTCGGCGTCGGCGTCGCGGAGCTTGCGACGAAGCTCCTGGCTCTCCTTGACCGAAAGACCGCGGTAGTCGATGACGAACAGGCCCTTGGAGGAGTCGAGGGACTCGTTGACCTCCTTGAGCATGGCTTCGTTCTTCTTGGATGGCATGGTTACACCTCCTTGAGGGATTTCCCGGGCATGCCGTGCGGCTGAGGGGAAGCCTCGCAAAAGAAGAGGTCCCGTGTGGCGCCAGCCAGACGGGACCTCGAACCATCGGTTTCGAAGACCACCTCGGCAGGCGGGACTCGCGTCCCCTTGGGTCGCCTTGGCGACACCGGCTGTCTCTGGCAGCGGACATGCTGTGATACGTGCAGGAACCAGTATGGCCCCTTGCGCGGGGGAGTCAAGGGCCCTCGACGTCCCCCTCCCCCGCTCCACGAAAAAGGGACGCGCCGGAGCGGCACGTCCCTTCCTGCGATCGTCTGTGCTGGTGCGCTAGTCGTCGAGCAGGTTGCGCACCATGGTGGGGTCGACCTTGACGCCCGGGCCCATGGAGGAGGAGAACGCCACGGACTTGACGTACTTGCCCTTGGCGGAGGACGGCTTCACGCGGAGCAGCTCGTTGATGAGCGCACTGTAGTTCTCCACGAGGTTCTCCACGGAGAAGGACACGCGGCCCATGGGGACGTGCACGATGCCGTAGCGGTCGGCGCGGTACTCGACGCGGCCGGCCTTGAGCTCCTGGACCATCTTGGCGACGTCCATGGTCACGGTGCCCAGCTTGGGGTTGGGCATGAGGCCGCGGGGGCCGAGGATCTTGCCGATGCGGCCGACCTTGGCCATCATCGGCGGGGTGGCGATGGCGGCATCGAAGTCGATGTTGCCGGCCTGGATGGCGGCCACGAGCTCGTCGCCGCCCACGACGTCGGCGCCGGCCTCCTCGGCCTCGCGGGCCTTCTCGCCCTCGGCGAAGACGGCCACACGCACGGACTTGCCGGTGCCGTGGGGAAGGGAGATGGAGCCGCGGACGTTCTGGTCGGCCTTGCGGGTGTCGACGCCCAGGCGCACGGAGGCCTCGACGGTCTCGTCGAAGTTGGCGAAGTGGATGTCCTTCACCGTCTCCATGGCGGCCTTGGGAGTGTAGAGGCGGTTCTCGACCTTGGCCTCTGCGTCGCGGTACTTCTTGCCGTGCTTGGGCATGGTGGTGCCTTCCTGTGGTCAACGGGCGCGCCGCGCCCTCCCACATCGGACCCCTCGCGGGGCCGTGAGGGGAGCCTGTCTCCCCGGGACTACGGTTGTGCCGGTGCTACTCGGCTATGGTGACGCCCATGGAGCGGGCGGTGCCGGCGACGATGCGCTTGGCATGCTCGATATCGTTGGCGTTGAGGTCCGGCATCTTGATCTCGGCGATCTTGGTGAGCTGCTCGTCGGTGAGCTGGCCGACCTTGTCGCGCTGGGGCACGGCGGAGCCGCTCTTGATGCCGAGCTCCTTGAGGATCAGCTTGGCCGCGGGCGGGGTCTTGCAGACGAAGTCGAAGGAGCGGTCCTCGTAGACCGAGATCTCGACCGGGATGATGTCGCCGGCCTGGTCCTTCGTGGCGGCGTTGAACGCCTGGCAGAACTGCATGATGTTGACCTGGGCGGCACCGAGGGCGGGGCCGACCGGGGGCGCGGGGTTGGCGGCGCCGGCAGGGATCTGCAGCTTGATGAAGTTGACGACCTTCTTCTTGGGGGCCATGGTGATAAGCCTTTCTTTGCGCTGTGACGATCGCTATGACACGCGCCGCCCACAGAAGCGTTTCTCACCAAAACGAGGGCGGTGCCGTGTAGCCGGTTAGTGGATGAGGACCACCTGGTCCACGGAGAGCTCGACGGGGGTCTCGCGGCCGAAGATGAGCAGCGTGACCTTGATCTTGCCGGACTCGGGGTTGACCTCAGAGATGGTCCCGTCGAAGTCCTCGAGGGGGCCGGAGGTGACACGGATGGCCTGACCGGGCTCGAAGTCGGTGACGGTGCGGCGCGGGGCGGTGTCGCCCTTGGGGGTGGCGTTGCCCATCATCTTCTTGAACTCGTCACGGGAGAGCGGGCTCGGCTTGCCGTCGATGCCCACGAAGCCGGTGACGCCGGGGGTGTTGCGGACGACGGACCACGTGTTGTCGTCCACCTCCATGCGCACGAGGACGTAGCCGGGGAAGACCTTGTTCTCCTTGGTCTGGCGCTTGCCGTCCTCCTTGAGCTCCGTGACCTCCTCGGTGGGGATCTGGATGTCGACGACCTGGCGCTGGAGCCCGTAGGACTCGATGCGGCGCTCGAGGTCGGTCTTGACCTTGTTCTCGTAGCCCGAGTAGGTGTGGATCACATACCAACGCTTGGCCATGGCCTATCCCCTCAGTCCGGAGTAACCGATGAGCGCGGCCACGACACCGGAGTCGATGAGCCAGATGGCCACACCGAAGACAACGAGGATGGCGACGACGGCGACGGTGTAGTTCTTGAGGTCCTCGCGGGAGGGCCAGACGACGCGCCGCATCTCGGAGCGGACCTCTCCGAAGTAGGAGGTGGCACGCTTGATGAGACCGGGCTTGCCGGACTTGGCGGCCTTGGCGGGGGCCTTGGAGCCCTCGGACTTGGCCGGGGCCTTCTCGGGGGCCTTCTCGGCCATGATCTGGGCCTGGGCCTCGTTGCGCTGACGCTCGGCCTGACGTGCCTTGCGGGCGGCTCGTTTGTTGCGGTCCTTCTTGGCCATGGGGCTCATGTCCTCCACAAAGCTCGGACTTCTCGACTAGACATTAAAAACCGGCCCGTCCCTATAGGGAGGGCCGGTGAATTGGCTGGCAGCCCAGGTAGGACTCGAACCCACAACAAACGGTTTTGGAGACCGCCGCTCTACCATTGGAGCTACTGGGCTGTGTGAGACTCTATTCTAGCGCGTCTCTTTGTGCAGCGTGTGGTGACGGCACCACCGGCAGTACTTTTTGAGCTCCATGCGCTCAGGATGGGTGCTCTTGTTCTTGTAGGTGGTGTAATTGCGACGCTTGCAATCGGTGCACGCAAGGGTGACGAGAGTACGCATGAATGGATTCCTTCCCAAGTACCGGACATGGCCGCTCTTACGTCACAGCCATGCGCGAGTGATTACGCTACCACCCCGCCGGTAAGCCGTCAACAGAGATGGCCCACCAAATCCTACGTTCACGGGATGGGCACGGCAGAGGTGGGAACGGTCGGCAACAAAAAAGCCCGGCACTCGAGGTGCCGGGCTTTCACGATCGAGGAAGCGAGTTACTCGATGATGGTGGCAACACGGCCGTCGCCCACGGTGTGGCCGCCCTCGCGGATGGCGAAGCGGAGGCCCTCCTCCATGGCGATCGGGTAGATGAGCTCACCGGTGATGGTGACGTGGTCGCCAGGCATGGCCATCTCGACACCCTCGGGGAGGGAGATGTTACCGGTGACGTCGGTGGTGCGGAAGTAGAACTGCGGACGGTAGCCGTTGAAGAACGGGGTGTGACGGCCGCCCTCCTCCTTGGTCAGGACGTAGACCTCGGCGGTGAACTTCTTGTGCGGGGTCACCGAGCCGGGCTTGCAGAGGACCTGGCCGCGCTCGATCTCCTCGCGCTTGACGCCGCGGAGCAGGATGCCCACGTTGTCGCCGGCCTCGCAGAAGTCCATGGACTTGCGGAACATCTCGATGCCGGTGGCCACGGAGTTGGAGGTGGGCTTGATGCCCACGATCTCGACCGGGTCGTTGAGGCGGAGCTGGCCGCGCTCGACACGGCCGGTGGCGACGGTGCCGCGGCCGGAGATGGTCATGACGTCCTCGACGGCCATCAGGAACGGCTTCTCGTTGTCACGGGCGGGGGTGGGGATGTAGTTGTCCACCTCGGTCATGAGGGCGCGGATCTGCTCGACCCACTTCTCGTCGCCCTCGAGGGCGCCGAGGGCGGAGCCGCGGATGATGGGGAGGTCGTCGCCCGGGAAGTCGTACTCGGACAGGAGGTCGCGGGTCTCCATCTCGACGAGGTCGATGAGCTCCTCATCGTCCACCATGTCGCACTTGTTCAGGAACACGACGATGTAGGGCACGCCGACCTGACGGGCGAGCAGGATGTGCTCGCGGGTCTGGGCCATGGGGCCGTCGGTGGCGGCGATGACCAGGATGGCGCCATCCATCTGGGCGGCACCCGAGATCATGTTCTTGATGTAGTCGGCGTGGCCGGGGCAGTCGACGTGGGCGTAGTGACGGTTCTCGGTCTCGTACTCCACGTGGGCGACGGAGATGGTGATGCCACGCTCGCGCTCCTCGGGGGCCTTGTCGATGTCCTCGAACGCGGTGAAGTTGGCGCGGCAGCCAGGGGTCTCGGAGAGAACCTTGGTGATCGCGGCGGTCAGCGTGGTCTTGCCGTGGTCGACGTGGCCGATGGTGCCGATATTGACATGCGGCTTAGTACGCTCGAACTTCTCCTTGGCCATGTGCCATCCTCCTTCTGGAAACAGGACTTCCCGCTTCGCAGCCATTGATGCCTACGTGCTAAATATGTCTAGCGGCCCCCGGAGGGACCGCAAGATAACCTGGTAGCGGTGACTGGATTCGAACCAGTGACGCCGCGGGTATGAACCGCGTGCTCTGACCAACTGAGCTACACCGCCATGCTTGAAATGGAGCCCGCGACCGGATTTGAACCGGTGACCTCTTCGTTACCAACGAAGTGCTCTACCGACTGAGCTACACGGGCATGGTGGGGATGCTTGGACTCGAACCAAGGAACCCATAGGGAGCGGATTTACAGTCCGCCGCAGTTGCCGCTGTGCCACATCCCCATCCGTTTTCAAGCCGCGCTGCCAGGTGCTGGACCCACAACGCGCTAGTGATACTACGCCCGGGGCAAATCCGTGTCAACGTATACCCCGGACCCGGGTGTATCCATACCATCGTTTCTGCACAACCCCAGCTAGACAACCCTATACGACCGCCATTACGGGGGTTTCCGATCGGAGGCGCCACCCACGCACCCAAATCGTACCGAGAAAAAAGGCGGCCCGCGGGCCGCCTTCGTCGGTGGGTGGAGCTGATGGTCGGATTCGAACCGACAACCGTCCGATTACAAGTCGGGTGCTCTGCCGTTGGAGCTACATCAGCGCAGGGACGATGATAGCGCTTAGACCCGGCGCCCGAGCAGTGCGTTGAGCTTGGCCGCCGTCTCGGGGTCCAGGCGGTCCTCCAGGCTCATGCGGGACCACGTGCGCTCCTCGCGCTCCCGCTCGATGGACCGGTTCATGGCCGCCACCTCGTGCACGAGCATACGGCTCGACACGCGGGTGACGCCCGGCCCCTCCACCGTGGCCTGGATCGTGCCGTCGGAGGTGACCACCGTGACCCGGCGGCCGGAGTCGCGCGCCTCGGTCACAAGCCCCTCGATGACGGTGTCCGCCGAGACGCCCCTGCGGGAGAAGACCTCCCGCACGCCGCCGCGCCTCGTCTCGGGGCGGTGCTCCCCGCGATTGTTGGCGCCGTCGTAGACGATGACGGCCTCGTACTCGTGCTGGGCGTAGGCGGCGACGTCGGCCAGGAGCGCCTCGCGGGCGCGGCCGAACGGGTCGGTGCCGAGGCGCTCGGGCACGGAGCCGTCGGGCTCGTCGAAGAGGTCCTGGTAGCGGGGGTCGGCGAAGAGCACGTTGTAGCCGTCCACCACGAGGAGGGCCCGAGGGGCCCCCTTAACCACGGTCGACGCCCCCCTCGCGGCCGGCCTCCCGGAGGCGCCGCATCCACTCGTAGGCCATGACCGTGGCGGCCTGGGCCACGTTGAGCGACTCCACGCGGCCGCGCTGGGGCAGGCGGCACGAGAAGTCGCAGCGGTCGAGGAGCAGGCGGCTCACGCCGGTCTGCTCGTTGCCCATGACCAGGCAGAAGCGACCGCCGAGCGGCGCGTCCCAGACGTCCTGCTCGGCGTGCTCGGTGGCCGCGCCGGCCCAGAACCCGGCCTCCTTGAGGCGGTCCACCGCCGTGGCGAGGTTGGAGACGCGCGCGATCGGCACGTGGAGCACGGCCCCGGCCGACGTCTTGTAGGCCCCCACGCCCACGGAGGCGGCGCGGGCCTTGGGGATCACGACGCCGGCGGCGCCCGCGACCTCGGCGGAGCGCACGATGGCGCCGAAGTTGCCCTCGTCGGTCACATGGTCGAGCACGAGCACGAGCGCGTCGCCGTCGCCGGCGGCCGCCACGACGTCCTCGAGGTCGGCGTAGGGGAAGTCATCGAGCTCCACGACCACGCCCTGATGGGCGCCGTGACTCGACATGGCGTCGAGGCGGGCCTTGGAGCAGATGTCCACCTCCACGCCGTCGGCCTCGAAGGTGGCGGCGAGCCGGGCGAGCTTGGGGTCCTGGCTGCCCTTGTTGAGGGCGATGTGGGCGCGCCTCACGGGCACGCCGGCGGCAAGGGCCTCGTCGACGGCGCGGCGGCCCTCCACGAGCACGCGCTCCTCGGCACGCGGCTGCCGGCGGGCGGCCTGCGGGCTCCCCTTGCCCTGGGCACCCCTGCGGCGGTCCCCCTTGGGGGCCTTGGGCGCCTGAGGGCCCGCCTTGCCGGCGAGGCCCGCCTTGCGGCCGTCGCGGCCCCTCCACTGGCGGCCGTCCTCGCTGCTCCAGGCGCGGGGGGCCTGGCCACGGCCCCGGCCGCGCCTCCCCTGCTGCCCGTTGCCCTGCTGGCCCCTGGGGCCCTGGTTCTTGGACGCCATGGTCAGCGCCCCCCTTCCTGACGGGTGATGCGGGTGCCGGCCTGGGTGTCCTCCACCACGAGGCCGAGGTCCGAGACGGCATCGCGGATGGCGTCGGCGCGCGCCCAGTCCTTCGCGGCGCGGGCCGCGGCGCGGGCGTCCACGAGGGCCGCCACGGCGCCGTCGACGTCGTCGCCGTCGAAGCCCACGAGGTCGCGGGCCACGTCCACGAGCCCGGCGGGCAGCGGGTCGGCCTGAGGCCGGACGCTCTCCAGGCCGAGCACCTCGAGGAGCTCCACGAGGGTGTCGGAGGCGCGCAGCAGCGTGGAGGTGCACGCCCCCGCCCCGGCGGCGTCGAGGTAGGCGTTGGCCTGGTTGGCGAGGGAGAAGACGGCGGCGAGGGCCGAGGACGTGTTGAAGTCGTCGTCCATGGCCGAGGTGAAGCCGTCGCGGGCGGCGTCGATGGCGTCGGACAGGGCCTGGGCGGCGTCGCCGCCGCAGCTGGAGCCGTCGGAGTTCTCGGCCGCCCAGCGCAGGTTCCTCGCCGTGGTGCGCAGGCGCTCCAGCGCGCCCACGCAGCCGTCGAGGCGCTCGAACGAGAAGTCGAGCGACGAGCGGTAGTGGGTCTGGAGCATGAGGAGGCGCACGGCGTCGGCCGGGTAGCGGTCGAGGACCTCCTTGAGCGTGTGGAAGTTGCCGAGCGACTTGCTCATCTTCTCGCCGTCGACGCGGAGCATGCCCGTGTGCATCCACAGGTTGGCCAGCGGCTCGTGCCAGCGGCAGCAGGCCTGGGCGCTCTCGTTCTCGTGGTGCGGGAACACGAGGTCGGAGCCGCCGCCGTGGATGTCGATGGGTGTGCCGAGGTAGCGGTGGACCATGGCGGCGCACTCGGTGTGCCAACCGGGGCGCCCCTCGCCCCACGGCGACTCCCAGCTGGGCTCGCCGGGTTTGGCCGCCTTCCAGAGGGCGAAGTCGAGGGGGTCGCGCTTGTCGGAGTTCTCCTCGATGCGGGCGCCCACGAGCAGCTCGTCGACGTTGCGGCCCGAGACGCGGCCGTAGGTCTCGCAGCTGCGCACGGAGAAGTACACGTCGCCCGAGGGCACGGCGTAGGCGTTGCCCTGGTCGATGAGGCCCGAGATCATGGAGACCATGGCGTCGATCTCCTGGGTGGCGCGGGGCCGGATGTCGGGGGCCAGCACGTTGAGGCGCCCCATCTGCTCGATGAAGGCGTCGGAGTAGGTGCGGGCGAGCTCGGCGGCGGTGACGCCCTCCTCGTTCGCGCGCTGGATGATCTTGTCGTCGACGTCGGTCAGGTTCTGCGCGAAGCGCACCTGGTAGCCCTTGTAGACGAGGTAACGGCGGATGACGTCGAACGCGAGGAACGTCCTGCCGTTGCCGATGTGGATCTGGTCGTAGACCGTGGGGCCGCACACGTACATGGAGATGTGCCCGGGCTCCACGGGGACGAGCTCCTCCTTGCGGTGGGTCTGGGTGTTGTAGACGAGCATGGTCACTCCTCAGTGCCGCTGGGTGCCTGGGCGGCTTCGCCGCCGTCAGGTTGGAATCGTACATCTTGGGAGGGGGCCGCCTGGGCGGTGAGGGCGGCCACCTGCTCCTCGAGCTGGGAGATGCGCGCCGTCAGGATCTCGACGGTCTGCTCCATGGGGTCGGGCAGGTACTGGCGCCGGCGGTCCGTGTGGGCCGGCTGCGTGCGCACCCGCACGCCGCAGCGCGTGGTCACGTGCCCGGGGACGCCCACCACGGTGCAGCCGGCCGGGACGTCCTTCACCACCACGGCGCCGCCGCCCACCTTGGAGCCGTCGCCCAGGGTGATGTCGCCGAGCACGGCGGCCCCCACGCCCACGGTGACGTTGTCGCCCAGGGTGGGGTGGCGCTTGCCGGTCTGCTTGCCGGTGCCCCCCAGGGTGACGCCCTGGTAGATCATGCAGTCGTCGCCGACGATCGTGGTCTCCCCCACCACGATGCCGCTGCCGTGGTCGATGAGGAAGCGGCGGCCGATGGTGGCGCCGGGGTGTATCTCGACCCCGAACCGGTGGCGGCTCCACGTGGAGAGGGTGCGGGCCAGGAAGCGGTGGCCGTGGGTCCAGAGCCAGTGCTGACGCCGGTAGGCCCACACGGCGCGCATGCCGGGCGAGTTGACGAGGATGGAGATGGTGGACGTGGCCGCCGGGTCGTGCTCCCGGAAGGCGCGGACGTCCTCGCGTATGGAATCGAACATGGGTGTCCCATCGACGGGGCGGTTCGGGAGGTCGGCGGGGCGCCTAGGGGCGCTCCATGAGGCAGACCGCCCAGGCCTCGATGCCCTCCTCGCGGCCCACGAAGCCGAGGCGCTCGGTCGTGGTGGCCTTGAGTCCCACGCGGGAGACGTCGCATCCCATGGCGCGGGCCATGGCGGAGCGCATGGCGTCGCGGTGCGGGGCGAGGCGGGGGGCCTGGGCGGCGACGGTACAGTCGCAGTCGAGGAGTTCGTACCCAGCCTCCCGCGCGAACCCCATGACGCGGGACAGCAGGACGAGGGAGTCCGCGCCGGCGTAGGCGGGGTCGTCGTCGGGGAAGAGACGGCCGATGTCGCCCAGGCGGCAGGCGCCGCAGACGGCGTCCATGAGGGCGTGGGTCACGACGTCGGCGTCCGAGTGGCCCGCGAGGCCTCGGTCGCAGGGCACGACGACGCCGCCCAGCACGAGGGGGCGCCCCTCGCAGAAGGCGTGCACGTCGTAGCCGTGGCCGATGGAGAGGGCCATGTCACTCCCCTTCCCGCTCGGCGGCCAGGAGGGCGGCCTCGACGACGGCCAGGTCCTCCGGGTAGGTGAGCTTGAGGTTGTTGCGCTGGGCGTCCACCACGGCCACGGGGAGCCCCATGGCCTCCACGAGGGAGGCGTCGTCGGTGCCCACGGAGCGGGCGCGCCGGTGGGCGGCGCGGATGACCTCGATGGGGAACGCCTGGGGCGTCTGCACGACCCAGAGGTTGCCGCGGTCGGGCGTGGCGGACACGGTGCCGTCCCGGACCACCTTGACGGTGTCGGTGCAGGGGCAGCCGGCCACGGCGCCGCCCAGCGAGGCGTCGGCCCGCAGGCGGGCGGCCACGGCCTCGAAGGTATGGGGGCGCACGAGGGGCCGGGCGCCGTCGTGGAAGGCCACGAGGGGGACCTCGGACGAGACGGCGTCGAGACCCGCGGCGCAGCTCGCCTGGCGGTCGTCGCCGCCGGGGACCACCGCGACGGGGAGCGCCAGGGGCAGGCCGGCCACGAGGGCCTCCATAGCGGCGAGGTCGGCGGGGCGGCAGACGAGCACGAGCGCGGCCACGGAGGGGGCGGCGTCGGCGGCGAGGAGCGACCACGCGACGAGCGGGCGGCCGGCGACCTCGACGAGGGCCTTGCCGCCCGGGTGGCCGAACCGCTCCCCGGAGCCGGCGGCGACCACCACCACGGTGAGGTCCGCGCCCGGGTCGGGCGCGGCGACGGCGGCGGGCCGCGCCTCGGCCTGGCAACGGCAGCGGCTCATTCCTTCCTGCCCCACATGCGGTAGAGGCTGTCGGCCAGGATGCCGGGGTTCTTGACGCCGATGTCGTCGAGGCGGCTCGGGTTGTCCTCGATGTCGTCCATGAGCTCCTGGAGGCTGCCGTACTCGTCCACGATCTTGTCGGCCATGCCCTCGCGCACCACGGAGATGCGCGACAGGGTGCGCAGGCCCAGGGGCGCCATGATGGAGTCCTCGCCGAGGCCCTCGTAGCCGAGCATGGCGCCCACGCGCTTGAACGAGTGGAGCTGCGCGGCGTCGAGCTCGTGGAACTGGCGGCGCACCTCCCGGGCGGTCTCCTCGGAGGAGTCGCGGGCGTAGTCGCGGATCATGAGGGTGTACTCGTCGTCCATGTCGCCCACGAGCTGCTCGCGCTGCATGGCGATGGTGCGGCCCTCGCTGCCGAGCTGGTCGATGAGGTCGTCGAGCTCGTCGGCGGCCGTCATGAGCACCTCGAAGTACGAGAAGATCTTGGAGATGTCGGCCAGGGTGACGTAGTTGTCGAGCTCGAGCGTGGTGAGGCGCAGCAGGTTGCGGTCCAGCGCCTGGCGCGTGGACTGGAGGGTCACCAGCAGCTGGTTGACCATGTCCATGATCTCCTGGACGGTCTTGATCTGGAAGGAGCGGCCGTCGAGGTAGACGTTGACCACCTGGCGGCGCTCGGAGACCGAGATGACCATGGCGTTGGTGAGGATGCTCATGCGCGCGGCCGTGCGGTGGCGCATGCCGGTCTCGGAGGTGGGGAGCGACGGGTCGGGGTTGAGGTGGAAGTTCGCCCGCTTGATCTGGGTGAGGTCCTTGTCGATGACGATGGCCCCGTCCATCTTGGAGAGCTCGAACAGGCGGTTGGCCGTGAACGAGATGTTGAGCGGGAAGCCGTCGTCGCCGGCGGCCAGGACGGCGTCGACGTCGCCCACGCAGATGAGGGCGCCGAGCCGGCCGGCGATGATCATGTCAAGGGCGCGGCGCAAGGCCGTGCCCGGCGCTGTCTGGCGCATGGCGCACTCCATGCGCTCGTCCAGGGACAGCGACCGGTCGCAGAAATCCCCCATGAAGACCCTTCTGTCCGAAGCGCCCCGCGACGCGCGGCACGCCCCTTAACCCTAACAAAGCGGGCGGGCGCCGTGGGGGCGCGGCGGGGCTGCGACAGAGGTCCCACAGAGGGAGAGGTCCCACAGAGCGGCGCCCGGCCCCGCGGGGTGCGGGACCGGGCGCACGGTCGGGTTCGCCTGGAAGGCCCGTCAGGCCGAGGCCTCCTGGGAGCCGGCCCCGGAGCCCTTGGCGAGGGCGCTCCGGCCGGGTGCGCCGCCGGGGGCCGGCAGGCGCGACATGGTCTCGCGGACGGTCTTCTCAGGGATCTCGCCGGCCACGTGGTCGAAGACGAGGGCGCCGTCGCGGACGTCCACGGAGACGACCTCGCCCCTCTCCCACCTCCCCTCGAGGAGCTCCTCGGCGAGCGGGTCCTCGATGAGGGTCTGGATGGCGCGGCGAAGCGGGCGGGCGCCGTAGACCTGGTCGGTGCCCTCCTTGGCCACGAGGTCGCGGGCGGCGTCTGTGAGCTCGATGGACATGCCCTCGTCCACGAGGCGGTCGCGGAGCTCCCGCACCATGAGGTCGACGATGGAGCGGAGCTGGTCCCTCTCGAGCGACTTGAAGACCACGACCTCGTCCACGCGGTTGAGGAACTCGGGGCGGAACTGCCGCTTGAGCTCGCCGGTGACGCGCTGTTTGATCTCGCGGTCCGAGAGGCCCTTGCCCGAGGCGCCGAAGCCCATGGGCGTGGTGGTGGCGATCTCGCGGGCGCCGATGTTGCTCGTCATGATGATGACGGTGTTGGAGAAGTCCACCTTGCGGCCCTGGCCGTCGGTGAGCCGGCCCTCGTCCAGGATCTGGAGGAGGATGTTGAAGACGTCAGGGTGCGCCTTCTCGATCTCGTCGAACAGCACCACCGAGTACGGGCGGCGCCGGACGGCCTTGGTGAGCTCGCCGCCCTCGTCGTAGCCCACGTATCCCGGAGGGGCGCCCACGAGCTTGGAGACGGCGAACTTCTCCATGAACTCGCTCATGTCGTACGTGATGAGGGCGTCCTCGCTGCCGAAGAGGAACTCGGCGAGCGACTTGGCCAGCTCCGTCTTGCCCACGCCCGAGGGGCCCAGGAAGATGAAGGAGCCGCCGGGGCGGCGCGGGTCCTTGAGCGGCGAGCGGCTGCGGCGGATGGCGCGGGACACCGAGCTCACGGCCTCGTCCTGGCCGATGACGCGCTCATGGAGCACGGACTCGGCGCGCAGGAGCTTGGAGGCCTCGGCCTCGGTGAGGTTGGACACCGGGACGCCGGTGATGAAGCTCACGACGTCGGCGATGTCGGCCGAGGAGACCTCCACCGTGACGGCGTCGAGCTCGGCGTGCCACTGGGCCTCGAGCTCCTCGCGGCGGCCGGTGAGCTCCTTCTCGCGGTCGCGCAGACGGGCGGCCTCCTCGAACTCCTGGGCCTTGGCGGCGCGGGACTTCTCCTCGGCCACGGAGGCGAGCTCCGCGTCGCACTCGACGATGGCGTCGGGTACCACGATCTTGTGCACGCGGGTGCGGGCGCCGGCCTCGTCGATGACGTCGATGGCCTTGTCGGGCAGGAAGCGGTCCTGGATGTAGCGGTTGGACAGCACGACGGCGTCCACGAGCGCCTCATCGGTGTAGCGGACGTGGTGATGCTCCTCGTAGCGGTCCTTGAGGCCCTTGAGGATGGTCACGGTGTCGGCCACGGAGGGCTCGTTGATGTAGACGGGCTGGAAGCGGCGCTCGAAGGCGGAGTCCTTCTCGATGTGCTTGCGGTACTCCTCGGCGGTGGTGGCGCCGATGACCTGGATCTCGCCGCGGGACAGCGGCGGCTTGAGGATCGAGGCGGCGTCGATGGAGCCCTCGGCGGAGCCGGCGCCGATGAGGGTGTGGATCTCGTCGATGAACAGGATGTCGCTCTCGGACTCCATGACCTCGTTGACCACCCGCTTGAGGCGCTCCTCGAACTCGCCGCGGTACTTGGAGCCGGCGACGAGGGCGGCCACGTCGAGCGTCCAGATCTGCTTGCCGCGCAGGACCTCGGGCACGTTGCCGTCGGCCACGAGCTGGGCGAGCCCCTCGGCGATGGCGGTCTTGCCCACACCGGGGTCGCCGAGGATCAGCGGGTTGTTCTTCTGGCGGCGCGCCAGCACCTGCATGACGCGCTCCACCTCGGAGTCGCGGCCGATGACCGGGTCGAGCCGGCCGTCGGCGGCCAGCTTGGTGAGGTTGCGGCCGTACTCCTCGAGCATGGAGCCCTCGCCGGGACCCTGGCCGCCGGCCACGTCGGCGCCGGAGCGGACGTCGGCCATGGCCGGGCGCATGCGACTCTCGGACGAGCCGGCGGTCAGCCGGTCCACGGCGTTGCGCACGGCGTCGCCGGAGATGCCCATGCGGGTGAGCGCCTCCATGGCCACGCCGTTGCCCTCGCGGACGATGCCGAGCAGCAGGTGCTCGGTGGAGATGTAGGACTGGCCGCGGGTGATGGTCTCACGGTAGGCCCCCTCCAGCACCCGCTTGGCGCGGGGCGTGAAGGGGATGTGGCCGCCGGGGACGGGCTCGGCCTCGCGGCGCGTGATCTCGCGGACGATGGCCAGGGCCTCCTCGTAGGTGACGTCGAGCTCGGCCATGGCCTGGGCGGCGATGCCGTCGCTCTGCTTGATGAGTCCGAGCAGCAGGTGCTCGGTGCCCACGTACATCTGCCCGAGCTCGCGGGCCTCGTCCTGGGCGAGGCTCATGACCTTGCGGGCCTTCTCGGTGAACTTGTCGAACATGGTGGTTTGCACCCCCTATGCAGTGACCTCCGGGCGCATGTGCGGGAAGGGCAGCACGTCGCGGATGGAGGGTTGGTCGGTGAGGAGCATCGCCATGCGGTCGATGCCGATGCCGATGCCGCCGGTGGGCGGCATGCCGTACTCGAGGGCACGGACGTAGTCGTGGTCGTACTCCATGGCCTCCTCGTCGCCGGCGGCCTTGGCGGCCACCTGGTCGGCGAAGCGGCCCTCCTGGTCGACCGGGTCGTTGAGCTCGGTGAACGCGTTGGCGTACTCATGGCCGCAGATCACGAGCTCGAAGCGGTCGGTCAGGCGCTCGTCGGAGGGCTTGCGCTTGGCGAGCGGCGACACCTCGACGGGGTAGTCGCAGACGAAGGTGGGGTCGACGATGGTGGACTCCACCAGCTCGTCGTAGAGGTTGAACAGGAGCTTGCCGGCCCCCCAGGACTCCTCCCACTCGAGGCCCCGCTCGGCATTGACCTCGCGGAGGCGCTCCAGCGGGGTGTCGATGGAGAGCTCCTCGCCCACGGCCTCGCTCACGAGCTCGGCCATGGTGGCGCTCCGCCAGGTTCCGCCGAGCTCCACAGGCGTGCCCTGGTAGACGATGCTGTGGGTGCCGCAGACCTCGTCGGCCGCGGCCTTGAAGGCGCCCTCGGCGAGCTCCTTCATGCCCTCGATGTCGGTGTAGGCGCGGTAGGCCTCCATGGTGGTGAACTCGGGGTTGTGGGTCTGGTCCATGCCCTCGTTGCGGAACTGGCGGCCGATCTCGTAGACGCGCTCCATGCCGCCCACGATGAGGCGCTTCAGGTGCAGCTCGGTGGCGATACGCAGGTAGAAGTCCATGTCGAGGGCGTTGTGGTGCGTGACGAACGGGCGGGCGTTGGCGCCGCCGAGGGTGTACTGGAGGATGGGCGTCTCGACCTCGAAGTAGCCCTGGCCGTCCATGTAGCGTCTGATGGCGGCGATCATGCGGGAGCGCTTCTTGAAGGTCTCGAGCACCTCGGGGTTCACGATCATGTCGGCGTAGCGCTGGCGGTAGCGGGTCTCCTTGTCGGAGAGGCCGTGGAACTTCTCGGGCAGCGGGCGCAGGGCCTTGGCGAGCATGGTGAGCGAAGTGGGGGCGACCGAGATCTGGCCGCGGCGGGTGCGGAGCACCGTGCCGGTGACGCCCACGATGTCGCCGAGGTCCACCGTGCCCAGGAGGTCCCAGGCCGCGGGCTCGAGGTTGTTCACCCGGAAGAAGAGCTGGATCTGGCCCGTGTGGTCCTGGAGCATCACGAAGCAGACCTTGCCCTGGTTGCGGATGGCGCGCACGCGGCCCGCCACGCAGACGACGTCCTCGGTGTCCTGGCCGGGCTCGAGGGAGGCGTAGTCCTCCTCGATCCGGGCGGCGTGGGCGTCGGGCTCGAAGGAGGACGGGTAGGGGTTGCCGCCGGCGTCGATCATGGCCTGGCGCTTGGCGCGGCGCAGCGTGCGCTCGTCGGTGGTCTCCGGGGTGGTCTGGTCGTCGTGCTGGGACATGCCGTCTCTCCTTCTTAGGTCCTGGCCTCGGGCCGGCGTCGGCCGGCCCCGGTCCACGTATAACGCAAAACCCTGCCTGCGGGAAACCACAGGCAGGGTCTGAGAAGTCTCGCTTCCCCGGCGGGCTTTACGAACGCTCGATGGAGAGGACGGTGTAGGTCCTGGTCGAGCCGTTCGGCGAGGTCACGGTGACCTCGTCGCCCTTCCTGTGGCCCAGGAGCGCCGCCCCCACGGGGGACTCGGTCGAGATCTTGTGCTCCAGGGAGTTGGTCTCTGTGGTGCCCACGATGGAGAAGGTCATCTCCTTGCCGGTGTCACCGTCTTGGAGGACGACGGTGGAGCCGATGGAGACGGCGTCGGCCACCCCGGCCTTGTCGACGATGACCGCGTTGGCGAGGATCTGGCGAATCTCGTTGCAGCGTGCCTCGTTGCGGGCCTGCTCCTCCTTGGCGGCGTCGTACTCCGCGTTCTCGGAGAGGTCACCGAAGTCCTTGGCCGTCTTGATGGACTCGGTGATCTCCTTTGCGTGCTCCCCCTCGCGCCAGGCAAGCTCGTCGGCGAGTTTCTGGCGGCCGTCGGGGGTCAGCTGAATCTGGGTGCTCTGCACGGGTCGACGCCTTTCTCAAGAACGAAAAACAGATGCGACAGGCAATGATACCCGTTTACTGGGCGTCCTTGTCGGAGTCGCCGTTGTCGACGACCTCGACGTCCTCGGCCTCGATCTTCTTCTGGCCCTTGGGGTCGTCGGTGCTCTCCATGCCCTCGCGGATGTTCTTGACGGTCTTGCCGAGGGAGGCACCGAGCTTGGGGAGGTTCTTGGGCCCGAAGATCACGAGCACGACGACGAGGATGATGAGGAGTTCGGGAATGCCGAGTCCACCGAGCATGGAGACCTCCAATGGGTTGAAGGCGCCGTATGCGCCCTAGGTTCTGGTCTTTCTCTGGTCCGAGCTTGCACCCGGACGAGTATATATGGCGACCCCGTGGAGCACAAACCGGGCCGTGTCCCCTGAAATAAATCTGCACAGCAGTTGCGCACCGGCGCCGGGAGCTGGGGGATCCGTCACCGGTGGCCGTGGCCGTGCGCGCGGTCACCGATGGAGGGGCGTCCCCCGCCACCATGCGTACAGGGTATGGGCGCGCACGGCCGCCCGGGCCGCACCCGCGGCGACGGGGCGGGCCCGGGCGGCCAGCGGGGATGGGTATGCCAACCGGTCACCGGACCGGCGGGGCCGCGGCGGCCGCGTGGGGAGAGCAGGGGCTGAGCGGCGTGGCAGGAACAGAAGTGCCCGACCATTGGGACAAAAGTGTCCGGGTGATGGGACAGGGTGTCAGGCCCTGGCGGCCTCCTTCTCGGCCAGCAGGCGCTCGGCCTCGGCGGCCACCTCGCGGGGATAGCCCACGAGGTCCTCGCCCTCGGGCACGTCGGTGAGCGAGACCTCGTCCCAGGCCTCCTCCTCCTCGGCGTGTACCACGGTGGGCTCAGCCACGAAGACGACGTAGCGCACGACCACGAAGGTCACGAGCACGGCGGCGACCACCACCTGCACCGGCACCGCCAGCTCCACGACGGCAAGGGGCGCCCCCTGGGCGGCCGCGGCGCGGGACAGCATGAGGCTCGCCATGGCCGAGATGACAAAGGGGAAGGTGAAGGCGGCGTAGCTGGGATAGAAGTCACGGCGCAGGCACAGCACGCAGTTGACGGCAGACACCACGTAGAGGACGGCGCCGATGGACCAGAGCACGGCCACGAAGGCGAGGGGGGCGGGCTCGACGGAGTTGAGGCACCCCACGACGCACAGGTTGAACGGAGCCGCATAGATGCAGATGAGCGGCAGGGTGGCCTCGGCCATCTCGCGGTGGGCGAGGTAGCGCACGGAGACCAGCACGAACAGCGCCACGAGGGCGACGAAGCCGAACCAGAAGACGCCGGCGCCGAAGGCCTCCAGGCCGAAGGCGGGCGCCGTCACCGAGGCCACCACGAGGCCCACGTAGGCGATGAACCAGCTGGCGAAGACCTGCTCGATCCTCAGATGGAACACGTAGTGCACGGTGAAGAAGACGATGAGCGCCATGTGGAGGGCCACGGCGGCACCCCAGAGGACGAAGGCCACCGGCCCCCAGAACGGCGCCATGAGGGCCGAGAGCTGCATGACGGTCATGGGGAAGGTGCCCGACACCGAGGCGGAGATGGGGTTCTCCATGTTCTCACGGAAGAACCCGGGCACGAGGATGCACTTGGCCACGAGGGCGCAGAGCATGAGGGCCGAGAGAGCGGCCAGGACGTAGCGGATGCCCGGGACGAAGTTGTCGAGCAGGTTCCCGAGGGCGACGGTGCCGAGGGCGACGCCGCACACGGGGAACGGCACGCGCTCGATGGCCTCCTTGAACATTGGCACTCCTTGACAGACAGGCCGGCATGGGCCGGCGAAACGACATGAACCCCCGCGCGGGCGAAGGCGGCGGCAGGTGTCGTCGGATGTCCGTGGAGGACCGGTGACCCGAGGCCACCGGCGGCCCCATCATATGGGGTGCCCGGAAACCCCCACCCCCATATGTCCAAAAGTCCCACCTTTTCACTGGGATTACAGACCGGGGCGGGAACCCTAGGAGAGGGCGGTGTCGACGGGCTCGGCGCCGGGGAGCAGGTCGTAGGGCATGGAGCGCAGGAACGGGTAGAGGGCCACGCAGACAAGAGGCACGAGCAGCCAGTTCCCCGGTGCCAGGCACGGCAGGGTGAACAGGCAGAGGAAGACGAAGAGGCGCACGGAGTAGAACAGCGCCCGACGCCATCCCGTGCGAGCCCTCGTCTCGCAGCTCATGCGCACGAAGGCACCGCCGGGGGTGGAACCGTGGCGGCCCACGGGGACGAGGAGCTCCACCACCAAGAGCAGGGCCGTGAGGGAGCCCACGAAGACCCACCCCACCGCCACCGAGGCCACGTTGGACGCCGTCACCGAGACGCCGGCCAGGGCGAGGCGGGGCTCCAGGGAGCCCGGGGCGGAACCGGGAAGGAGGTTCCACATGGCGAAGGCCGCGACGGCGGCAGCCAGGGCCGCCCCCACGAAGCAGAGCCCCAGGTCGATGACGGCGGCCACGCAACGGCGCACGAAACCGGGGCTGTGGGTGACGGGCGGCGCCACGTAGTCGCCGCGGCCCACCACCCGGCCGACGACCTTGGCACAGGCGAGGCCCACCAGGGCACCCGCGGTGTTGGCCATGAGGTCGTCGACGTCGAAGGTGCGGTAGGCGTAGGGGTAGAGGCCGAAGAAGCCGGTGAGCTGGGCGCACTCCACCAGGAGGGACACGGCGAAGCCCGACGCGGCCACGGCGGGCACCCGCCAGCGGAGCCCGTAGGCGAGCATATAGCCGAAGGGCATGAACAACGCCACGTTGGCCACCACCTGGAAGACCGCCCCGAGGCCGTCGTTACGGATGTCGCCGACGAATGCGAACGGGTGGAGCTGGGGCGCCACGCCGTAGGTGATGCCGGGACCGCTCGTGCCCTCGGGCATGGGGTAGAGGGTGAAGCAGGCGACGCCGAGGGCGTAGAGCACCGCGAGGTAGGACCAGGCGAGCGACGCGAGCGTGACACGGCCGCGGCGATGGTAGACCAGGGCGAGCACAGGCAGCGTGAGCGCCAGCGAGGCCAGGGGCCACAGGGCGATCGCCAGTTTGAACGGGCCGGAAAAGGCGCGGAGCATCGGGTCCTCTCCTCTCGGGAACGGTTCGCGGAGAACAGGATGGCAAAGGAGCCTCTCAGGTTCCATGGAACTTGATGACCCCACGCTTACGTTTTTGAAAGGCACAGGCCCCCGTCCCACCACCCTGTCCCACCACCCGGACACTTTTGTCCCAATGGTCGGGCACTTTTGTCCCACATCGCTTCTGCCACCGGACATTCGTCACGTTGGTCGGGCGCTTTGGGCGTCGCACGCGCTCGTCGCGTCACCGTGGCGTGCCGGCGCCGGCAGGATTCATCACTTATCCAATAGGATAAATGACAGATGGGCCAGGCACCTCTGTCACGCGCAGATGGGCCAGGCACCTCTGTCACGCGTCCGGCGTCAGGCCAGGTCCTGCAGGGCCACGGGGCCGGCCCCTCCCCTGCGGGCCGCCGACACCGCCTGCACCAGGGCCACGGCGCCGCTCATGGTGCTCACGAGGTCGATGCCGCGTGCGACCGCCTCGCCGCGCAGCAGCACGCCGTCGCCGCGGCTGCTCTCGCCGTGGGGCGTGTTGATGAGGAAGGCCACCTCCCCGCCGCGGATGCGGTCAAGGATGTTGGGGTGCCCCTCGGCCACGCGCTTGACCTCCTCGCAGGGAATGCCTGCCGCATGCAGCGTCTTGGCCGTGCCGCGGGTGGCCACGAGGTTGTAGCCGAGGCCCGTCAGGGCGAGGGCCACGGGGGCCACGGAACGCTTGTCGCGGTCGCACACGCTCACCATGACCGTGCCGCCCTCGGGCAGCCGGTAGTCGATGGCCTCGCGGGTCTTGGCGTAGGCCTCGGGGAACGTGGGCGCGACCCCCATGACCTCGCCGGTGGAGCGCATCTCGGGGCCCAGGGTGACGGGGCTGCCGGGGAAGCGGCTCCACGGCATGACCGACTCCTTGACGGCGAAGTAGCCCGGCTCGCGCTCCTCGTCGGGAAGCCCCATGGCCGCCAGGGGCTCGCCCGCCATGACCCGGGCCGCCAGCGCAGCCAGGGGCACGCCGGTGGCCTTGGACGAGAAGGGCACCGTGCGGCTGGCGCGCGGGTTGAGCTCGATGACGAGCACGCGGTCGTCCTTGACGGCGTACTGCACGTTGAGCGGGCCCACCACGCCGCAGGCGAGGGCCAGGCGCCGCGTGATGTCGCGCACCCGCCCCACGACGGCGTCGGAGAGCGAGAAGGGCGGCCAGCAGCAGGCGGAGTCGCCTGAGTGGATGCCGCACTCCTCGATGTGCTCCAGGACCGACCCCACGTAGACGTCGGTGCCGTCGCAGAGGGCGTCCACATCCAGCTCCACGGCGTCCTCGAGGAAGGCGTCCAGGTAGAGCGGCCGGTCGGGGCTCACCGATGCGGCCTGGGACACGTAGGTCCCCAGCTCGTCGGCTGAGTAGACGATGGCCATGCCGCGGCCGCCCAGCACGTAGCTCGGACGCACGATGAGGGGGTAGCCGATGCGCGCCGCGACCTCGGCCGCCTCCGCGAGGGTGGAGGCCACGGCCGAGGGCGGGCACTCCACGCCCAGGCGGTCGAGGAGCGCGGCGAAGCGGTCACGGTCCTCGGCGAGGTCGATGGCCTCGGGCTGGGTGCCGAGGATGGGCACGCCCGCGCGCTTGAGGCGCCCGGCGAGGTTCACCGGCGTCTGCCCGCCCAGCGTGACCACCACGCCGCAGGGGCGCTCCACCTCCACCACGTTCATGACGTCCTCGAAGGTGAGCGGCTCGAAGTAGAGGCGGTCGCTCGTGTCGAAGTCCGTGGAGACGGTCTCGGGGTTGCAGTTGACCATGACGGTCTCGTAGCCCATGGCCGAGAGGGCCTGCACGGCGTGGACGCAGCAGTAGTCGAACTCGATGCCCTGGCCGATGCGGTTGGGGCCGGCCGAGAGGACCATGACCCGCGGGCGCGCGGCCTCGCGGTGCTCGGTGGCGCCGCCCGCACGGTAGGTGAGGTAGTGGTACTCGGTGGCCGCGGCGAACTCGCCGGCGCAGGTGTCAACGGTCTTCACGCAGGGCACCACGCCCAGGATCCGCCGGAGGGCGCGCACGGTGTCCTCGGCCTGGCCGGTGAGGGCGCCGATCTGCACGTCGGAGAAGCCCAGCTGCTTGGCCGCGAGCATGAGGGGCGCGTCGAGCCCGGCGAGGCCGAGCGAGGCGATGCGCCCCTCGGCCGCCACGATGTCCGCGATGCGGCAGACGAACCACGGGTCCACCCCCGACAGGGCCGCCACCCGGCCGGGGTCCCAGCCGCGGCGCAGCGCCTCGGCGAGCCAGAACACGCGATCGGGGGTGGGCTCGGCCACGAGGTCGGCCAGCTCGCCGGCGCCGGCGGCGTCGGCGCCGGCGGGGCGGTCCAGGCCGGTGTGGCCCTGCTCGAGCGACCGGAGGGCCTTCTGCAGCGCCTCCTCGAAGGTGGTGCCGAGCGCCATGGCCTCGCCCACCGACTTCATGCGGGTGGTGAGCTCGCAGGACGCGCCCTCGAACTTCTCGAAGGCGAAGCGCGGCACCTTGACCACGCAGTAGTCCAGGGCCGGCTCGAAGCACGCCGGGGTGGCGCCGGTGACGCGGTTGACCACCTCGTCGAGCGTGAGGCCCACGGCGAGGAGCGCGGCGCACGTGGCGATGGGGAAGCCCGTGGCTTTGGACGCCAGGGCCGAGGAGCGGCTCACACGCGGGTTCATCTCCACCACGAGCACGCGGCCGTCCTCCGGGTTCACGGCGAACTGCACGTTGGAGCCGCCGCAGGCCACGCCCACGCGCTCGAGGACGGCGAGGGAGCAGTCGCGCAGGTGCTGGAGCTCGGTGTCGGTGAGGGTCTGGCATGGCGCCACGGTGATGGAGTCGCCGGTGTGCACGCCCATGGGGTCGAGGTTCTCGATGGAACAGACCACCACGCCGTTGCCGGCGCCGTCGCGCACCACCTCCATCTCGATCTCCTTCCAGCCCTCCACGGACCGCTCCACGAGCACCTCGGACACGGGTGAGAGCGAGAGGCCCTCGGCCGCGACGGCGGCGAGCTCCCCCGCGTCCCGGGCAACGCCGCCGCCGGCGCCGCCCAGCGTGAAGGCGGGGCGCACCACCACGGGGTAGCCGATCTCGTCGGCCACCGCCAGGCACTCCCCCACCGTGCGGCCCACCTCGGAGCGGGCGCACTCGAGCCCGATGTCGGCCATGGCGGCGGCGAAGAGCTCGCGGTCCTCCCCCACCTTGATCGACTCGATGTCGCAGCCGATCACCTCCACGCCGAAGCGCTCGAGCACGCCCTCCTCGGCGAGGGCCACGGCGCAGTTGAGGGCCGTCTGGCCGCCCATGTTGGCGAGCAGGGCGTCGGGCCGCTCCCGCTCGATGACCTTGGCCACGCAGGCGGGCGTCACGGGCTCCACGTAGGTGCGGTCGGCCATCGACGGGTCGGTCATGACGGTGGCGGGGTTGGAGTTGACGAGCACCACCTCGATGCCCAGCCCCTTGAGGGCGCGGCACGCCTGGGTGCCGGAGTAGTCGAACTCGCAGGCCTGGCCGATGACGATGGGGCCGGAGCCGATGACGAGGACCTTGCGGATGTCTGCGCGCACGGGCATCAGGCGCACCTCCCCTGGACGGCGTGGACGAGGTAGTCGGGGTCGCCGGCCATGAGGGCACAGAAGGCGTCGAAGCCGTAGGCGCCGTCGAGCGGGCCGGGGCGCCCCTCGGGGTGGTACTGGAGCGAGAAGGCGCGGCGGTCGAGGTACTCCACGCCCTCGCAGGTGCCGTCGTTGAGGTTCACGTGGGTGAGGCGCACGCGCCCCACCTCGGGCGACAGGGCCACCGGCGCCACACCCCGCTCGGCCCAGCACCGGAGGTCGGCCTCGTGGGAGGTGCGGCCGCCGGACTCCCCCGGGACGAGGGGGCCGAACGAGGGGAAGTCCACGGCGTAGTTGTGGTTCTGGGCCGTGACCTCGCAGGTGCGGGTGAGGAGGTTCATCACCGGCTCGTTGCCGCCGTGGTGGCCGTAGGCGAGCTTGACGGTGCGCGCGCCCGCAGCGAGGGCCATGACCTGGTGGCCGAGGCAGATGCCGAAGGCGGGCACGCGCCCGAGGAGCCCGCGGGCGCAGGCCACCACCCCGGGCACGGAGGCGGGGTCGCCCGGGCCGTTGGATAGAAAGGCGCCGTCGGCGCCGAGGGCCAGGACGTCGGCGGCCGTGGCGTCCCACGGCAGCGTGTGCACCGTGAGCCCGCGGGCGGCGAGGCCGGCGACGATGCCCGCCTTCTGGCCGCAGTCCACCGCCGCCACGGAGCGGCCGCAGCCCGCGGCGGGGGTCTCGGTCCACGGGGCGTCGCAGGAGACGGCCGCCACGAGGTCGCGCTCGGCGATGGGCGGCTGGGCGCGCACGAGGGCCACGAGCTCGTCGGGGTCGAGCACCTCCGTGGAGACGCCCGCGGCCATGGCTCCCCCGCCGCGGACCGCGAGGGTCACGGCGCGGGTGTCGACCCCCTCCACCGCCACGACGCCGTGGCGCGCCAGGTAGGACGGCAGCGTCTCGCGGCTCCGCCAGTGGCTGGGGGTGCGGCAGGCGTCGGCCACCACGAGGGCCGAGAGCGCCGGGCGGGCGGCCTCGGAGGCCTCCGGGGAGATGCCGTAGTTGCCCTGCTGGGGATAGGTGAGACAGACGACCTGGCCGGCATAGGAGGGGTCCGTCGCGATCTCCTGGTAGCCGGCCATGGACGTGTTGAAGACGATCTCGCCGAAGGCGGTGCCGGGCGCGCCACAGGAGTGGCCGCGGTGCCAGGTGCCGTCCGCGAGGGCGAGCAGCGCCGGCATGGGCGGGGTGGGTGAGGCAAGGGGATTCATGGCCGTCCTCTCCATCGTGGCCTTCGGGCCGTCCCGCGGCCCCTTAAAGGTGCTCGGGCCATGCTAGGCGCGCCCGCGCCGGGTCTCCCCGCCACGGGTGCCCATGACACAAGATGGATACACATGCCGGTAATATGCGCTAATCGGTGTATAAATGGCAGAGTTATCCGCATACAGGTGCCGGATGCGGCCGGGACGCGACCGCCAGCCGCCGGCCGCTCCTCGCCCGGACCACGACTGCCACCTGAAAGCGGTTGAGGGCGACTCAGGAGGCGCGGACGTGCCGGAATCCGCCCCCAGCCGCGTTCAGGTGCCCGGAATCCGCCCCCAGCCGCGTTCAGGTGCCGAGAGGGTCGCCCTCAACCGCGTTCAGGTGCGGAGAGAAGGCAGGATGCGGAGAGGCCGGCTGCTGGGGGACGGGCGTCACGCCACGTCGGCCCCGAGGGGCGGCACCTTCCCCTCAAAATGGAACGACACCGTGAGCGGCTCGCCGTCGCGGACGTTCTCCACCAGCACGAAGGCCGCCTCCACCTCGCGGTACCCCTGGGCCATGAGCACGTGGGCGTAGTAGCGGGCCTGCATGGCGTGATGCTCGGCGGCCGCCGCCGCGTCCATGTAGGTCTCGCCGGTCTTGTAGTCCACCACGAGGGCGCGGCCGTCGCCGTCCGACGAGAACAGGTCGATGGAGCCGGTGACGTAGCCCGACGCGCCGCCGTCCTCCGCCGAGAAGAACGGCAGCTCCGGCACCACCGTGGCGGCCGAGAGGGCCCGCTCCCGCAGGGGCGTGGCCCACCAGGCGTCGAGGGAGCGCGCGAGGCGCCCCCGGGCGTCGCGGTCCAGGCCGCGGCGGTCGGCCACGGCGACCACCCGCGCGGCATCGGGCAGCCGGCCGTCGCCCGCGGCCAGGCGCGCGAGCTCGTGGAAGGCGTCGCCGAACCGCACGGCCTCGTCGTCGAAGGCCGCCGGCGCGTCCCAGCTGGGCTCGTCGCCCGCGGGGGGCTCGGCGTCCTCGGGGACCTCCGTGGCGTCCGCCTCGGCGTCGAGGGAGGCCGCCACCTGGGCCTGGTGGAGGTCCTTGGAGTAGCTGCGCACGTCGTCCCGGGCCGACCACGCCGTGGTGGGCGGGGCCGTGCGCACCTCGTCGAAGAGCGGGAAGTCCGGGCGCTCCTCCTCAGGCCGCTCCACGGGCTCCTCGGGCTCCACCGGGTCCTTGGGCGTGGGCTCGGCCACCACGGTGACCAGGCGCCCCTCCTGCCCCCCGCCGTAGTCGATGGGCACGGTGCCCTGCAGCGTGGGGACCTCGCCCCAGAGGGCCTCGAGGAAGCTCTCGGCCATGGCCGGCCTGACCGTGCCCTTGGCGGAGACCGCGGTGGTGACGCCCACCACGAGGGCCTCGCGGGCGCGGGTGAGGGCGACGTAGAGCAGGCGCGCGGCCTCCCGCACCTCGGCGTCGGTCTCGCACTCCTCCAGCCGGCGGCGCCACTGGAGGCCGGTGCGCGGCTCCCCCTCCGGCTCCCCGAGGAGCTTGGCCGCCGCCTCGGCCGGCGATCCCTTCTCGGCCTTGGGCTTCAGGGAGAGGCGCACCTCGGACCCCTCGCGGCTGGTCACGAGGTTCTGCCTGCTCTGGCTGTGGGGGTCGTCGAAGACGCCCGCCACGGCCACCACGGGGAACTCCAGGCCCTTGGAGGAGTGGACCGTCATCACGCGCACGGCATCGGTCTCCTCGCCCGAGAGGGCGCCGGGACCCTCCTTGGCGCTCGCGAGCCAGTCGCCGAAGACCTTGGCCGCGCGGGAGAAGCCCAGCCCCGCGTCGTCCACGAGCCGGCGAATGTGCCGCACGGCGGAGAGCACGTTGGCCGCTCGGGAGCGGCCCACGACCCCCTCGCGCTCCAGGCGGGGGAGCCAGCCCGACTCCGTGCACACGGCCAGCACGGTGTCGGCCACGCCGGTGTAGCCCATGCGGCGGCGCGCCAACTCCATGACCCTGAGGGCCTGGGCCAGGCGCGGGCCGGGGCGCTCCCCCAGCACGCGCTCGGCGCCCTCGGGTCCGGCGAGCAGGCCCTCCACGAGGCCGGCGGACGAGCCGCCGCGGGCCAGGAGCACGAGGTCGTCGTCGCCCAGGGAGAAGATGGGGCCCTGGAGCACCGGGAGGAGCCCCCGCTGGGTGTCGCGCGGGTTGGCGAGGGCCCAGAGCAGCGCCTGCACCTGCTGCACCTCCATGGCCGAGGCGAAGGTGGAGCCGCCGGCCACCACGGCCTCGAGGCCGTGGTCGCGCAGGGCCCGGAGGTAGGGGTCGGCGACGTTGAGGCCGCGGAGCAGAAGCGCCATGTCGCCGGGGCGCACGCCCTGCTTTGCGAGCTCCTGCAGGCGGTTGGCCACCTGCTCGGCGTTCCGGGCGACGAGGACGTCCTTGGTGGCCTGCTTGAACCCCTTCTCGGCCGGGGGCGCCTGGGTGTGCTCCACCATGATGCGGGGCATGTCGCGGGCGGCGTAGCCGTCGGGGCGGCCGGGGAAGGCCTCGAGGTCCATGAATCCGGGGAGGATCTCGGAGTCGCCGAGGGCGCGGCTCACGAACCGCAGGATGTCGTCGTGGCTGCGGAAGTTGCGGTCCATGCGCACCACCCGGGAGGCCCGCTCGCGGGCCAGGTCGTACTGCTCGACGTCCGCGCCGCGGAACCGGTAGATGGACTGCTGGCGGTCGCCCACGAAGCACAGGCGGCTCTCGTCGGGCGCCAGCAGGCTCACGATGCGGAGCTGCTGGGAGTCCGTGTCCTGGAACTCGTCGATCATGACGAGCTCGAAGGTGCCCTGGAACCGCTCCTTGACCACGGGGTGCTCCGAGAGGCCCTTGAGGGCCAGGCGCAGGAGGTCGCCGTTGTCCAGGGCGCCGCGCTCGCGCTTGACGGCGCGGTACCGCCCGTCGATGGCGCGGGCGAGGTCCATGAGCGGGCCCTCCAGCCGGCGGATGCGGGAGTAGGAGCCCTCGAGGACCAGGGCAGCCACGGCCTCCTTGGCGTCGGCGAGGAGGTCCAGGGCGTCCTTGGCCTTGATGAACGTGCCGCTGGGCAGCACGACCGACGCCTCCAGACCGTCCCAGGCGTCGGCCGGGGCGCCGGCCTCCAACCAGGCGGTCAGGGCCTGGGAGGTGCGCGCGAGGTCGGCCTTGTGCTCCATGCCCTTGGCCCCCTTCTTGGGCACCCAGGCGTCGAGCAGGGCGTCCAGCGCCGCCACGGCGCGGCGGGCCAAGGGGCCGAGCTCGGCGTCGCCCCCCTTGAAGGCCACGGCGTCGAACCCCTCGGGGCTCTCGTTGGCCTTCTTGGTGATGAGCTCGGCCATCTCGGGGGCGGACATGGGCCGGTTGAACCCGCGGCGGCGCTGGGCCACGCCGGACTCCGAGGCGGCATCGAACGAGTCGCCGAAGGTGGCGAAGAGCTCGGTGTAGCGGGGGTCGCCGCGCACCTCGAGGAGCACATCGGAGACGGCGCGGCTGCGCAGGTACTGCTCCTCGTTGTCGGCGATCACGGTGAAGGCCGGGTCGATGCCCAGCTCGAGGGCCGAGGAGCGCAGGATGCGCTCGCACATGCCGTGGATGGTGGATATCCAGGCGCGGTCCACGGCCAGGGCCTCGTCGTGGAGGCCGCGGGCCATGAGCTCGGCGCGCACGCGTTCGCGGATCTCCGACGCGGCCTTGTTGGTGAACGTGATCACGAGGGCGTTCTCGATGGACGAGAGCGGCGCCCTCCCCGTGGCCGGGTCGGGCTCCAGGGCGTGGGCCAGGCGCTGCACCAGGGTGAACGTCTTGCCCGAGCCTGCGCCCGCCTCCACGAAGAGCTCCTCGTCGAGGGTCTCGACGATGGTTCGCTGGGGTCCGTCGAGCTCGATCATCGGTCGATCCTCTTCTCGCAGGCGACGGCGGGGCAGCCCATGCAGGCCCACCGGTCGCGGGGTCGGGGTTCCACGTGGCCGGCGGCCATGGAGGCCACCGCCTCGGCGGCGACCTCCTCGGCGCGGGCGAGCACGTCCTCGAAGGACGCGGCCGCCACGTGGTCGGGGGTGACGACATTGGGGGTCTTGCCGCGGTACGCGCCCTCCATGGACTCGGCGAAGCCGCGCTCGGCCATGCCCCCTACCCCGGGGTCGTCGCCCGTGGTGAGGTAGACGGCGGCCACGGGGTCCAGGCCGGGTGCCACCTGGGGCAGCACACGGGCGTAGAGCAGGGCCTGGATGTTACCCGGCACCCAGGAGGAGAGGTCGTCGGCGGCCTCTGGGCGGTAGCGGGAGCCGCCGGAGTTGCCGCTCTTGTAGTCGATGACCGCGGCGCGGCCCCTCGCGTCCACGTCCACGCGGTCGATGGTGCCGCGCACCCGCACGCCGGCGTAGGTCACCGGGTCCTGGCCCGGGTTGCCGAAGGTCTGCTCGAACAGCCGCGGCGTGAAGCCGACGAAGGAGCCCTCGTTGCGGTCGAGCGTGACCAGGAGCTGGTCCTTGAGGTGGCGCACCTGGCTCTCCTCGCTCACGGAGTGGGGCATGAAGCCGGCGGCCGGCCCCTGGCCCGTGGGCGCGGAGGCCACGGCCCCGTCGAAGACGCGCGAGAGGACGTCGCCGGCGAGCCCCCGCTCGAAGGACCCCTGGGCCTGGAGCTCGCGGCCGGTGCGCTCGAGCACGCCGTGGGCGAAGCTGCCGCGGTCGAGGCCCGAGAAGTCCGCGTCGAGGCGGTCGGCCGGCACGGCGCGCTCGAGGAACCAGCGGCGGGGGCAGCCGAGGTAGGTCTCGAGGTCGGTGGCCGACACCACCGGGACGTCGCCGGCGACGTCCGAGCGCATGACGGCGAAGTGCGCCGCCCGCCCCGACAGCGTGCCCACCTCCAGCGGGGGGACGAAGCCCGAGGGCTCGGGCTCGCGGCCCAGGGGCGACAGGTTCTTGGAGACGCGCTCCTCGCCCAGGGCCACGGTCTCGGGGCGCTCGCGGTAGCAGGACAGGAGCTCGGCGAAGAGCGGCGAGGGGTGCGTGGCCTCGGCCGAGGCGTCGCGCAGGGAGCGCTCGACGGCCAGGCCGTGGGTGGGGGCGGCCCAGACGTGCCAGGCGCGGGCCCGGGCGACGGCGTCGGGGGCGGCGGGGCGGGCGAGGCCGAGGAGGCCGAGGAGCCCGTGGACCGCGTCGTGGGGCGCCGAGATGGGGTCCTCGGCCGCCGTCTGGCCGCAGAGCAGCGCGTCGTCCACGGAGCCCGGGGGCGTGGAGGCGGCGCGGGCGGGGTCGAGGATCTCCACCGTGCAGCGCTGGGCCTCCCCGTAGCGGCCGCGCTCGGGCGAGCGGGCTACGCCCATGCGCGAGAGCACGGACGCGAGCACCGTGAGGCGGGCATGGGGGTCGAGGCCGTCGCCGAACAGCCCGTCCACCGCGGCGCAGGCGTCCTCGACGGCGCAGAGGGCCTGGTGGGCCTCGCGGTCGCGGGCGGCCTGGGCGTTGGGGCGCAGGGCGCGCGCGGCGCCGGCCCAGTCGCCGGCGGCCACGAGCTCCACGGTGCGGGCGAGGGGCTCGCTCTGGGTGGCCACGCGGGCGACGTCCGAGAGCACCGCGGCCGGCGAGAGGGCGCGGTTCTGGCGCCAGGCGGCGTCCAGGGAGAACACGATGTCGCGAGGCAGGCCGGAGAGCTCCGAGAGCAGGAAGTCCGTCACGGCGCGGGGAGGCCACCAGCTGCGGTCCGCCTCCACGGAGGCCGAGAGGACCTCCTCGGCCGCGGCCGCCGCGTCGGGGGCGCCCTCGGCCGCGCGGTCCAGGCGCCACTGCGACGCAGCCGCGGCGATGGCGGAGAGCTGCTCCACGAAGGCGAGGAACTGGCGGGTGGCGCGGAGGTCTGACGCCGGCTCCACCCACGAGGCGCGCACGGCGATGCCGCGGTTGGAGGCCTTGGGCGACACGGTGCGCCAGGCCTCGCGGGGGTCGCGGGTGACGAGGAGCACGCGCTCGGCGCCAGCCTCGGCCAGGCGTGCGAGCTCGCGGGCCACGAGCTCGGGCTCGGCCTCGGGGCCGGCCGCCTCCAGCAGGCGCACGGACCCGGTGGGCTCCACGGAGCCTCCCCCGCCGAACACGGAGCCGAGCAGGGCCTGGAGCTCCGGCGAGCGCGGCGGCGCCGGGACCGCGGCACGGGCCGGGGCCTCGGAGACGGGGGCGCCGGCGAGCGCGGCCTCGGAGGCGACGGCGGCCTCGCAGGCCCGGGCGGCGTCGCCGGCGGCGCCGGGGTGGGCGGAGGCGGCCCAGGTGAGGCCCACCCGGGCGGCCAGGCGCCCGAAGAGCCGCGCCTGGGAGGCGTCGAGGTCCTCCCAGCCGGCGGCCACGAGGGCGCAGCGGGCCTCGCCGGGATGGGCCGCGAGGGCGTCGGGAAGCTCCTCGAAGACGCGGGAGCGGGTGGAGAGCCCCCGGGCCACGAGGGCGTCCGCCAAGGCGAGGGCCATGGTGCAGGCGTCGCGCTGCTGCGGCGAGAGCGCGTCGCCGGCAGCGGCCGCGGCGGCGGGCAGCTGGACCGAGAAGGTGCCGGCGAGGGTAGCGACGACGTCCACGTAGCCGGGGTAGACGCCGGCGGACTCGGGGCGGCCGTCCATGAGCGCGTTGCCTCCGAGGACCTTCCAGGCCGTGGCCGTGACGTCGGCACCCCGGGCGAGCGCGGTGCCGTCCCCCAGGCGCCCCCAGAGGGCGTCGGCCCAGGGCACGGGGCAGGTGACGTCCACGCCCACGCCGATGCCGGCGCGCGCCAGGGCGCGGCGGGCGTCCAGCGCGGCACGCATGGAGGGGACGATCACGGTCACCGGCCGGTGCTCCGCCAGGGCCTCCGTGACGGCCGTCAGGGCCGCGGGCCCGAGGACGGCCCCCTCTGTGTCGCGGACGACGGTCAAAGCCATGGCGGCCCCCTTCGCATCGGTGGACGGCGATAAAGACGTCAAACCACCCTACCACGGCCGGCCGGGGCCGGGATGGCGCCATGGGGCAGGGACGGCGCGCCACCGTGGTGCGTCCCACCCGCCAGCACGCCACCGTGGTGCGGGCGGGGACGGCAGGGCCTCTCGCCCGACAGGCTTCCCGCCCCCTCCTCCGCACCTGAATGCGGTTGAGGGCGACTCCCGAGCGCCCCGGCGACCCGAACCCGCCCCCAGCCGCGTTCAGGGAGGGGGAAACCCGACCTCAGACGCGTTCAGGTGCGAAAGGGGTCGCCCTCGGACGCGTTCAGGTGGGAGATGGGGTGGGCCGCCCGACCGGCGCGGCATAGCAAAGCAGGCCATCGGGCTACCCCGATGGCCTGCGACTTTGCTGGTCGGGTTGACTGGATTCGAACCAGCGACTTCTGCGTCCCGAACGCAGCGCTCTACCAAGCTGAGCCACAACCCGTTGCAGTTGTGCAGTGTAGCACGTTTCTCCCAGGACGGTAAAGCCCTCCTCGGCCTTCCCCCTCCCCTACCCGTGCCAGGTGTCCGAGACGATCGCCGGGCCGCCCCCGCGGGTGGACGTCCCGCAGGCCCACCATCCCCGACGGGCGGCGTCGGTGGCCGCGCCCTCGGCGGCGGCGTGGGAGGTGCAGAACCCGAAGACGCAGCTCCCCGACCCCGACACCTGGCTCGCCAGCACGCCCGGCCGGGCGGCGAGCCAGGTGGCCACGGCCTCCTCGGCGGGCATGAGGCGCCGGGCCACGGGGTCCAGGTTGTTGGCCACGGCGAGGGGCACGGCGCAGGCGTCGCCGGCCTCGAGGGCCGAGACGAGCGGCGCCGGGTCGGCGGCGGGCACCGGGCTGCGGTCGAACTCCCGGTAGGCCTCGGCCGTGTCGACGCCGGGGCCCAGGGGCCGCACGAGCACCACGGGCAGCTCCACCGGGTCGAAGGTGCGCTCCAGCACGTCGCCGGCGCCCCCCATGAGGGCCGGGGCACCGTAGAGGAAGAACGGGACGTCGGCGCCCACCGCGCGGGCCGCCCCCACCACCTCGGGGCCGGCGGGGTCGAGGTCCCAAAGCCTCGCCAGGGCCACGAGCGTGGCCGCGGCGTCGGACGACCCGCCGCCGAGGCCGGCCTGGGACGGGATGCGCTTGTCGATGACGATGCGCACGTCGGGCACGCGGTCGATCGACTCCGAGAGGACGAGGGCCGCCCGTGCGGCCAGGTTGTCACGGGGGGCGCAGCGCACGGACGGCACGCACACCACCTCCAGGGTGCTCGCCGGTTGGAGGGTGAGGGTGTCGACGAGGTCCACCGCGGTCATGACGGTACGGACGGCGTGGAGCCCGCGGGGCGTGCGCTCCGTGGACACGCCCAGGTAGAGGTTGACCTTGGCGGGCGTGGTGACGACGATCTGGGGCAGGGCCACGGCGGCTCCTCTCGACTGCGCACGGAAAAGGGGCACGGACCCGCCGGCCCGCGCCCCTGAAGTCTAGCCGACGGGCGTCGCCCCTAGGCCTCCTCGACGAAGTCGAAGATGGGCTCGCCGCTCTCGGTGTCGAACAGCTCCACCGAGCCGGTGAGGACGTCGACGTACTGGTAGCTCTGGCGCGCGATGCGGCCGCGGCGCTCCTCGACCTCCACCATGAAGAGGGAGGGGTGGGCCGAGACGAGGGTGCCGGTGCGCTCGACGATGCGCGAGCGGCCCATGTTGGCGCGGACCCGGATGCGGCTCCCGGTGAGCGATGCCAACTCCTCGTGGATCTGGTCGACGCGGTTGACGGACGGGATCTCGTTCTCCATGCCTGTTACTCCAAACGCCGGCTCTGAGACGCCGCTCACCGGATGGGTGGCGTCGAGACAGAATCCAGCCAATATTGAATGTGCGGTGACTTATACTATCTGGTTTTGCTTTTGGGAGGAAGGGCCCTCACAGAGAGCGTACAGTCGGGCGAAACGGGCACGTACCCCCGAAATGTCTCGAGAAAGGAAGCCCATGAACGTCCAGCGCCTGGACCGGGTGCGCCAGAACCTGCGCGACCTCGGCCTCACCCAGACCGTGGTCACCGACCCGGTCTCCATCGCCTACCTCACCGGCTACGACAACGACCCGATGGAGCGCTTCGAGGCCCTCTACCTGGCCGTGGACTCCGAGCCCGTGCTCTTTGTCAACCGCCTGTTCCCCGACCCCGGCGACTGCGTGCCCAACGTGGTCACGCTCTACGACACCGACGACCCCGTGGCGTCCCTCGCCCAGGTCACCATCGCCGAGGCACCCCTCGGCATCGACCGCACCATGGAGGCCCGCTGGCTGCTTCCCCTCATGGAGGCCGGCGCCGCGTCGTCGTTCCGCCTGGCCTCCTCGGCGGTGGACGACGCCCGTGCCCGCAAGGACGCCGACGAGCGCGAGGCCATGGCCGCCGCCTCGGCCATCAACGACCGCGCCATGGACTGGCTCAAGGACCAGCTCAAGACCGGCGTGACCGAGCGGCAGATCGCCGAGGCCCTCGAGGGTGAGTACCGCCACCTCGGCGCCGACGGCAACTCCTTCGACCCCATCGTCTCCTTCGGCGCCAACGCCGCCGACCCGCACCACGAGCCCGACGGCACCGCCCTCGAGCCCGGCATGGTGGCGCTCTTCGACGTGGGCTGCCGTCTGGGCGGCTACTGCGCCGACATGACCCGCACGTTCTTCTTCGGAGCCGAGCCGGACGAGGAGTTCCGCCGGGTCTACGAGGCCGTGGAGGCCGCCAACGCCGCGGCCGAGCAGGTGGCGGCCCCGGGCGTGAGCTTCGCCGCCATCGACCGCGCCGCCCGCGAGGTCATCGAGCGCGCCGGGTACGGCGAGTACTTCACCCACCGCACCGGCCACTCCATCGGCCTGGAGGTCCACGAGCCCGGCGACGTCTCCAGCGCCCACACGGCCCCCGTGGAGCCCGGCATGTGCTTCTCGGTGGAGCCCGGCATCTACCTGCCCGGGAGGTTCGGCGTGCGCATCGAGGACCTCGTGTGCGTGACCGAGGACGGGTCGCAGGTGCTCAACCACCGCCCCAAGGACCTGGAGGTCGTGGGCGCGTAGCCCGGCCGCACCCCCATGGGAACGGGGCCGCGCCCGCAGGTTGACTGCGGGCGCGGCCCCGTTTTGGTACCTCTCGACGGGCGGGCGCCGCCGGCCGGGACGTCAGCGGCGAACGGCCCGGACGAGACCCGCGGCCACGACCGCGGCGGCGAGCGCCAGCCCGAGGACGGGCGCCCCGACGTCGCCGGTGGAGGCGATGCGGGCGGCACCGGTGGACCGGCCCCCTGCCCCTGCCGTCGGACGGCTCGCCCCGGGCCCGGGACCGTCCGGGGTCCCCGTGGGCCCGTCGGGTGCGCCCGGCTCACCCGGGTCATCGGGCGCGGCCGGGTCATCCGGCCCCTCAGGATCCTCGGGCCCGTTCGGGTCATCTGGACCCTCAGGGTCATCGGGCTTGCCAGGATCTTCCGGCTCGCCCGGATCGCCCGGGCCCTCAGGGCCGCCCGGGTCATCGGGGCCATTCGGGTCATCGGGCTCGCCCGGGTCCTCGTCCACGACGTTCACGAACACCGCCGTGGCCACGCCCCCGGCAGGGACCTCGCCCCCGAGGGAGGGCTCCCTGGCCGAGAAGCCCTCGGCCTCGCGCTCGGTGAGGGTCCAGCGGGTGCCCTCCGGCAGTCCGCCCACCACCGCTATCTGGCCGTGGGAGAGCTCGAGGGTGTCCCCGGAGGCGACCGTGCCGGAGGCGCCGTCGGAGCGCTCCCACCCAAAGTCACCGGCCAGCGGCTCACCCTGGGCGTCCGTGAGCACAAGCTCGAACACGAAGGCGGTCTGCCGGTGGCCCTCGTCGCCGCCCTCCACCGTCTTGGAGACGGCGATCGAGCCCGTCGCCGGAGCAGGCTCGTCGGGGGGGCGTCACCGGGTCGGGGTCGCCCTCCACCGTCACCTCGACCCCGTTGGACGGGATGTCGGTCCCCGGGCCGGCCGGGTCGTTCTCAAAGCGGGCCACGCCCACGTTCTCCCAGGTGACCTTTGCCCCCGCGGCCACCTCGGGCAGCCTCACGGAGAAGTGGACGAAGACCGTCTGGCCGGGCCGGAGATCGCCTACGTCCCACGACACGGTGCCGGTCTCGGCGTCGAAGGAGCCCGCCTCCGGGGAGCCCGCGATGCCGGCCGAGCCCTCCACGTACCCGAGGGCCGGCCCCTGGGAGCCGGACGGCTCCACCGGGGTCTGGGGCACCGTGTCGGTGACCGTGACGCCGCGGGCGACGGCCGCGCCGTCGTTGGTCACGGCGAGGCGGTAGGTGAGCAGGTCGCCGCCGCGGCCCTCCACGGGGTCGGCGGTGAAGGCGCCGCCGGCCAGGGACTGCTCCTTCCTCAGGGCCAGGTGGGCCACGTCGGTGGCGACGAACACGTCCTCGGAGGGCGGCACCTCCACCCGGGAGGACGGGTCGTCGGGGGTCCCGTGGTCGGCCACGGCCACGTTGTGCCAGACCGTGGCCTCCGCCACCGTCGGGACCTCCACCTCGAAGGTCAGCTCCACGGTGCCGCGGGACGCCAGCTCGCCGAGATGCCAGACGAGGGTGCGGGCGCCCCCGTCGTAGACGCCCCCGTGGGAGGCGGACCCCTCCACGTAGGCGAGGCCGTCGGGGAGCGGGTCGCGCACCACCACGTCGGGGGCCGCGCCGGCGCCGTTGTTGACCACCCGCAGCCGGTAGACCACCGTGTCACCGGGCTCCACGGGCAGGGGCGAGTCGGCGCCCTCCTGGCCGAACCCCGCGTCGGAGCCCTTCACATGCTGGTGCTTGTGGATCTCCACGAGCGGGCGCGGCTCCCCTTCCTCCACGTCCACGGGGTTCGAGGGGATGTCGGCGGGCGGATCGGAGGGGTCGGCAGGGTTGTCGGGGTTGTTGGCGAAGCGGGCCACGGCCACGTTGCGCCAGCTCCACACGGCACCGGAGTCCTCCGGGGTGACAGGCGCGTCGGGCACGGGAAGGGCGACCCTGAAGCTCACCGTGCGCGACTCACCGCCCGCAAGGGTCCCGAGGCGCCATGTCACCCGGGCCGCCCCGTCGGCGTCCGCCGGCCGGAAGACGCCGCCATCCGAGGCGGAGCCGTCCACGTAGGTCAGGGGCAGGTCCACGGTCCCGGCGGGGGCCGAGGTGCCGGGCGACGTCTTGGTGGCCGTGGCGGGGACCTCGTCGGACACCTCCACGTCCTCGGCCGCCGCCTCGCCGGTGTTGGTCACCGTGAGGCGATACTCCACCGTGGCCCCCTCGGGCACCTGGAGGCCGTCGGAGGTGAGCCCGGAGGCCGTGCCGTCGGCCGCCACCGGTGCCTGGGTCTTCTCGACCTTGAGGGCGGGCGGCGCCACCCGGCGGTTGACGAAGGCGAGGCTGCCGGTGGAGGAGCCCTCCTCGACCGCCCCCTCCAGCGTGGGCTCGGCGGCGGTGAACCCGTCAGACGGCTCCTCGGCCACGGCGTAGCGGGTGCCCACCGGCAGGCCGTGGATCAGGAGCACCTGGCCGTGGCGCAGCTCGAACCGGCCGCCGTCGCCGAGGGTGAGGGAGGAGACGTCCGCGCCGTCCAGCAACTCGGCGTCCACCGTGCCGCCGAGAGGGGCCCCGTCGCCGTCGGTCAGGGAGAGGACAAAGGTGAAGGCCCGCTCAAAGTCGCCGTCCTGGGCGCCGGCGGGGTCGACGGTCTTGGAGACCGCCACGTCGCCGACGGGCTCCTCGGGCCCGGGCCCGGGTCCGGGCTCGGGGTCCTGGGGCTCCCGCACGTTGACGAAGGTCGCCGAGGCCTCCGCATCACCGGGGACGACGCCCTCCTGGCCCACCGAGACCGCCTCGAAGCCCTCCGTCTCCTCCTCGGTCACGGCGTAGCGGGTGCCCTGGGGCAGCCCGTCCACCGTGACCTGCTGCCCATGGGCCAGGGCGAACGTGGAGCCGTGGGAGACCTCCGAGGCCGAGCCGTCGGCCATGGTCGCCGGGAAGCTCCCCGCCAGGGGCCTGCCCTCCCCGTCGAGGAGGGACAGGGAGAACGTGAAGGCGCGGGCCCGGTCGTCGTCGGTGGCCGCCCCGGCCACGGTCTTGGCGATGGAGAGGGAGCCGAGCACGGGGTCGGGCTCGTCGGGCGGCAGGGCCCTGTTGACGAAGGCCGCCTGGGCGCCGGCGAGGCCCACGGCACCGCTGGCCTTGTCCCTCTCGGCCTCGAAGCCCTCCGCGGGCTCCTCGGTCACGGTGTAAAAGGTGCCGTCGGGCAGCCCCTGCACCGTGGCCGTCTGGCCGTGGGAGAGCGAGACGGTGAGCATGCCGCCGAGCTGGGTGTAGTTGGCGAGGGTCACGGTCTCACTGCCCACGGGCGCGCCACCGTCGCCATAGTCCACCGTCACCTGGGCCGGCAGGGGCACCCGGGGGTGGGCCAGGCGCACGGTGAAGTGGAACCGGGCGCCGCGCTGGTCGTCGGTGGGCTCGGAGCCGTCGGCGGCGGTCACGGTCTTGGAGACCCCGAGCGCCCCCGTCCCCAGGTCGGTGCCCACCCTCACCGGGTCGGTCGGCAGCTCGGCGTCGGGCCCGTGCGGGTTGTTGGCATACCGGGCGACGCCCACGTTCTCCCACTCGGTGGCCTCGCCCACCCAGGGGACCGTCGCCGAGAACTCGACGGTGCGGCTCTCCCCCGCGGGAAGGTCGCCCAAGACCCACGTCACGGTCTTGGAGTCGCGGTCATAGGAGGCCTCGCCGCCGCCCTCCACCACCCGGGCCGAGCCGTCGACGTAGCCGAGGGCCGGCCCGTCGGCGCCGGCGGGCTCCACCGGGGCCTGGGGCACCGCGTCGGTCACGGTGACGCCCTCGGCCACGGCGCCGGTGTGATTGGTGACGGTGATGCGGTAGGTCACCGTGGCGCCGTGGGCGGCCGTGAGCGGGTCCGTGGTGAACTCGCCGTCGTCGCCCAGCCTCTGGGTCTTCGCGACCTCGAGGCCCGGATCGGCGAGCCTGTTGGCAAAGGCCACCCTCACCGGGGCGTCCCCGGAGCCGATCTCACCCTCGAAAGAGGGGGTATCGGCCTCGAAGCCCGCCTGCGGGACCTCGCTCACCCGGTAGGTGGTCCCCGCGGCGAGGCCGGCGATGGCCAGCGCCTCCCCATGGGTCAGGGAGAACGTCGCGGACGCCTCTTTGGCGTCGCCGTCGAGGGCGAGGCGCTCCGCGGCCTCGGTCCCGTCGGCCCTCACGCGCACCGCCTCCACCTCGGCGGGCAGCAGGCCGCCGCCGCTCCGGAAGGTGACGGAGAAGCCGAACTCACGCTGCGCGAGGAAACCGGTGATCTCGGGGGCCTCCAGCACCTTGGAGACGTACAGGCCCCCGACGGGCACCGTGACGGACGCCTCCACCTCGTTGGAGGTCAGGGACCCGCCGCCGTCGGGGTCGTTGGCATAGCGGGCCTCCCCCACGTTCTGCCAGCGCGTGGTGCCCGTGACCAGGGGCGCGGGCACCGTCGCCTGGAACTCCACGGTGCGGCTCTCCCCCGCGGGGACGTCGCCCACCTCCCAGGTCACCGTCTTGGTGCCGTCGTCGTAGGAGGCCTCGCCGGCGCCGTCCACCACCCGGGCCGAGCCGTCGACGTAGGCGAGGGCCGGGCCGTCGGCGCCGGCGGGCTCCACCGGGGCCTGGGGCACCGTGTCGGTCACGGTGACGCCCTCGGCCGCGTCATCGCCGCCGTTGGTCACCGTCAGCCGGTAGGTGACGGTCTGGCCCTCCACCACGGCGATAGGCCCGTCGGTGAAGGAGTCGGGGTCGCCCGTAGCGCTCTGGGACTTCTCGATGGAGAGGTCGGGCCACACCGCCGTGTTCGTGAAGCCCAGCGCGCACCCGTCACTCTCCACCACGCCCTCGAGGACCTTGTCCACCGCCTGGTAGCCGGGGGCGTCCCCCTCGGTCACCTCCACCTCGGTGCCCACGGGCAGGCCGGACACGGTGGCCGTCTGGCCGTGGGAGAGTCCCAGCCCGAACGTGCCCCGGGCGGGGTCGGTGCTGTCGGCCGCCACGGCCACCTCGGTCTCCTCGGGCTCGCCGCCGTCGGAGGCTACGGACACGGCCAGTCTCTCCGGGAGCGCGCACGCCTCCGGCACCGTCACCGCCACGTCGAACGTGAAGGCCCGGTTCCTCTGGTCGTCCGTGAGGCCGGAGCCGCCCTCGGCGGGCAGCACCTCCTTGGACAGGGACAGCGTCGCGGTGGGCACGTTGGCAACCTCCACCACGGGCGCCCCGCCCACGGCGTCGCCCATCTGGGCGCCGGACTCACGGGGGTTGGCCACGCTCAGGGCACCGTCGTCACACGCGAGGACGATGGGCGCCGCCGGGGCGGCATAGCCGTCGGGGGCCGCCACCTCCCGCAGGGCGAAGCGGGCGGAGCCGGTCTCGGGGAACCCGTGGGTGAGGGTGACGGACCCGTCCTCCGCGGTGGTGGCCCTCTCCAGGGCGTCGCCGACCGCCTCCCCGCCCTCGCCGAGGGCGTAGAGCTCGAAGGTCACCCCGGCCAGGGGCGCGGACGTGGCGCCGTCCGTCTTCACCAGGCGCAGCGTGGCCACACCCTTGGCGTTCACGAAGGGGGCCGAGAACACCTTGCCGTCGGGGTCGTCCTCCCCTATCTCGACGACGCCCTCATGGACGGCGTCGTACGGCGTCTTGGTGTAGAAGCCCGATCCGTCCGGCACGGTCTCGGTCACCCGGTAGCGGGTGCCTGCGGGCAGGCCGCGGACCTCTATGGTCTCGCCGTGGTGGAGGGGGATGGTGTCGCCGCTCTTGAGGGAGCCCCACTCGTCCCGGCCGATGAAGTGGTAGGAGCGGTCGCCGTCGAGGGGCCTGCCCTCCCCGTCGGTGAACTCGAAGGTGAAGGAGAAGCTGCGCAGGTAGTCCTCGGAGGTGAGGCCGTCGCCCTCCACCGTCTTGCTCACCTCGAGGGTGCCGGTCTTTTCCGGGTCCACCTCGCGGTCGGTGACCACCACGACGTTGAGCAGGCTGAAGAGCCCGGTGATGTCCCGGCCCTCGATGTCGTCGAAGTTGACCCCGCTGGCCCCGCTCTCGGTGCGAAGGGCCTGGGTGTCCTGGCTCACCGCGGCACGGACGTAGCCGGTGTCGGTGACGAAGAACGGGCGCACGGTCCGGCCGCCGTCCTCGTCGGACAGCCCGTAGTCGACCAGGGCGTTCTGACCGTAGACGAGACGCATGATACGGGGCTGGGCGGGATCGCCGGAGTCGGGGAGCTCCATGGCGGTCCAGTCGCCGTCCCATCCACCGCTCGGCTTCGTCTGCCCCGCGGCCAGGATACGCCGGAGGGTGATGTTCACATCGCCCTTGGTGTACTTGACCATGGTCTGGGTGAGCTTGCCCACCCCGGCCATGACTGTGACGCCGTCGTCGGCGTCACCCGCGTCGGCGTAGATGGAGTAGACGCCCACCTTCACGGGGATCACAGTGTCGTTGGCCTCGTAGCCCTCGGGGACGCCGGTCTCCTTGAGGTAGTAGGTGGCCATGGAGGAGTTGTCGGAGGTGGCCGGGGTGTCGGGCCAGACCATCCGGCCGTGGCCGTCCTCCTGGGCCTCGCCGGGCCCGAATACGAGCATGCCGTCGACCCCGTCCACCGTGGCCGTGGTACCCGCGGCCACGGGCGCGCCCTCGCAGGCGGCATTGTCGTAGAGGGAGAAGGTGGCCCCGTTCACGGGGGCACCCTTCTGGTCCACCTTCATCACGCGGAGCTGCCGTACCTCGTTGGGCACGTTGATCACCGAGCGGTAGTTGCGGACGAAGTCGCGGATGTCCACGGCGGAGTAGCCCCTGGAGACCGCCTCCGGGGCGGCCAGGTCGAGGCGGTCGAGGAGCCCGTCCACGTCGTCTCCCTGGACCGCCTGGCCCAGGGCGAGGTAGCGCTCCTCCGGGGCCATGGCCCCCACCGCCTCGGGGCCGAGGCCCGTCACCTCGGCGATGGCCTCGGCGTCGATGAAGCCGTAGAGCATGCGCATGTCCCCCTGGGCGTTGACCTGGAGGTAGCGGTCGGAGCGCCCGGGCAGGTCGTAGAGGGTGCCGGCGATGCGCCCCGTGGCCTCGTCCCAACCGAGGTACCACGGCTGGGCGCCACTGTCCCGGGCGTACAGGGCCGCCTGACGCAGGGCACCGGCGAGGGTCGCCCGCCGCACCTGCACGAGGCGCTCCCCGTAGTCGTCGCTCCGCTCGTACTCCACGGCGTCGAAGCCGTTGAGGTTGTCGCCGTAGAGGGGCAGCCAGGCGTCCGCCCTCCTCAGCATGGGCACCGCCAGGACGAGGCCGCCGCGCTGGGTGTCGGTGTCGATGGGCGTGGCGCCGTCGGGCTTTGACACCAGGCCGCCGTCCTCGGCGAAGTCGCCGTAGAAGATGCCTCCCGGCTGCCCGGTCACAAGGACGTTGAAACCGGCGTAGGCTCCGGTCTGGTAGCGGTTGTTGACCCTGAACTGGCTGGTGGCCGGGTTGTAGGAGAGCACGATGTCCTGGGGCAGCGACTTGTAGCCCGCGGGCGCCCGGGTCTCCCGAAGCACGTAGAGCAACCCGTCACCGGTGGCCTGGTTGTAGCGGTCGGCGAAGTTGAGGGGGTCGCCGTTCCCCTCCACGAACCGGGCCACGCCGTCGTCCCCGGTGGTGACACCCGAGGCGACGGGTGCGGAGGAGAGCCGGAGCTCCGCGCTGTCGGCGTAGGAGGGGGCCGTCTCCGGGGTGGGGACGGAGCTGTCGGGGGGCCGGGCGGCGTAGAGGTCGAACTCGGCGCCCGCGAGGGGGTTGCCGTACTGGTCGACCTTCACGACCTCCTGGAAGAGCTCGGGCTGGAGGTTGAAGCGCAGGGAGAGCGACGAGTCGTAGTTGCCGCGCTCGAGGTAGAACATCTTGAGGCTGTGGCCGGTGTCGGAGGCGAAGGTCTCCCCGTTGAAGCGGACGCCGCCCACGGTGGCGGTATCGGTGCGCGCGGGGGCGTCGCCCTGCCACGTCCCGTCCTCGATGACGTAGCCGTTATCGGTGGAATGGGTGTAGGACCGGCTCGCATAGGGGTCGGAGGCGCCGTCGGGGTCCTGGGCGTACTCGAACATGCGGCGGATGGTGGTCTTGCGAACGGCGAAGTCGGCGGGGTCCTCCGGGATGCCCTTGGTGCCATAGGAGGGACCGAGGAGCACCTCGCCGGTGGCGAAGTCGATGGTGCCGAAGAGCTCGGAGTGGATGCCGCCCAGGTCGAGGACGAGCACGTCGTCGATGAAGACCCAGACGTCGTCGCCCGAGAACTGGAAGGTCATGGGGGCGCCGTTGTCGCCGATGGTTCCCCCCGAGGGCTGGCGGAACACCGTCTCCACGGTCATGCCCAGGTGGTGGTTGAGGTTGTGTTCCTTGCTGTTGTCCGCGGCGACCGCGTTCTCCAGCTTGCCGTCGGCCACGCGGAACACCTCGGTGGCCGGGTCGAAGGGGAAGAAGCCGCCCACGGAGTTGGTGCCGTTCACGGCCGGGGCGTCATAGAGGGTGAAGTGGCCGGCGCTGCCCTCGGTGGCGTCCTCGGTGAACTCGGCGAAGTTGCGACGCATGTTGTAGTAGTAATAGCCCTCGTCGTCGAGCTGGAAGAGGCCCGTGACGTTCTCGTAGCGCGTCTTTCCCGGCTGGTCGGAGCCGTCGAAGAGGTAGCCGAGGGAGAGCAGGTCGTCGGGGAGCGACCCGCCCTCGAAGGAGCCGTTGCCCTGTTGGACCTTGGCGGCGTCGCCGTACTTGCCCAGGTGGTCCGCCAGGTACTGCACGCCGGTGGCGACGTTCCTGGCCCCGGCGCTGGCGAAGATGCGGTCACCATCGCCGGCCTCGCCGCGCTGGGCGTCCTTGTAGACCGACGGGTTGCCGTTGTAGCCGACGAGGACCGAGCCGGCGGGGTCGGTGCGGTCGCTCAGGGACGGCTGGCCCTCGGAGAGGGTCGGGGCGACCATGAACGGGAAGCCGGGGTTGTTGTAGGAGAACAGCCCCTGGCTCGATCCGGAGCCCTGGTTCCAGTAGCCCATGAAGCTTTTCATGCCGGTGCCGAAGGTGAGCAGGCGGCCGCTGTTGATGTTCTTGCCCTCCTTGCCCCCGAACCACCACTCGTACACCGACGCCTCATCGGTCTCGAGGAGGGGGCGGTTCAGGTCACCCGTGCTCTCGTCGAGGCGCCCCATGTCGTAGTCGAAGAGATTCACCACGGTGTTCTCGGGGTCGAGGCCCGGGACCACGTGGGAGGCCAGCTCCTCGGCGACCGCCGCCCGGGCCGGTGCGGCCGGGAGGAGGGAGAGAAACACAAGGGCCAGGGCAGCGGCGGCAGCCACGACCCGCCGTGCGGCCCGGAACCGCAGGGTCCGTTTCCGGTCTCGTCTGAACGCGAACATGAGTTCCTCCTTGCACTCGGGGCCGCCCGCGGCCGAGAAAGGTGGCAGGCGGTGCCCCGACCCCGTTTGCCCAGGGCCTGCAGACCATCGATTGCGAATGTACTTGGAAAGCTATCACGTTAAGACTGATTTCAATCTGCAACTCTCCACGTTGCGAACCATATCTTTTATTTTTATTTTTGTTATAATGGAGGGTAGAAATGCGTTACCCAAAAGTAATCGCTGGTAAATACCGGTTATTCTGTCAAAAAAAGAAACTGCCGATTACAAATCCTGAGTACTGTTTTTATTCTCTTTATGGGAACAAGAACCGCATTGATTTCTCTATTGTTCTCAATGTCCCATGCACCAGCAGGTAGAAAACGGTTGTGCGCGGCACGGCGGGGCCGACCCCGCCTCGGCAGAAGAAAAGGGCGCTCTTTCAGACTCCTAGAACCTTTTGGTTGCTAGAATTGATATATTTGGCGTCCCCAGCCCAAGGACCCGCCCGGCCGCCCCTCGCGACCGGGCGCCCGGACCGTCATACAAAAGACAACGGAAAGGCGCCCCCTCGCGACCGTGTCGCAAGGGGGCGCCAGACCACGGCAACGGGCCCGCATCCGCAGCGTGGCTGCAGGCACGGGCCCGTTCACCGTGGCTATGATGCCGCCGCGCCCCTCAGAACCTCCTCGGGACAGCCATGCCGCCGCAGAACCCGACGGCCAGGAAGGCCCACGGGACCCCCGTCGGGAAGCCGAAGGCGAGGCCGAAGACGAGCATGTCCGCATCGACCACCCCCAGCAGGGAGAGCGCCGAGAGCGCCGCCCAACCCACGACGAGGGCCGCAGCCGCCCACCCGAGCCACACCGGGGCGCAGAGACGGCCGCCCGCCGCGCACCGGACGCACCCCGCCCCGCCAAAACCGGTCAGTAGGCCCGCCCCGGGCACGAGGACGAGCAGCACGAGAAGCCCGAGCACGACGCCCGTGGAGATATTGCCCGGAGAGACCGCGGCATGGATCGCACCCACCTCGCCGCCGGCGCCTGCTACCCCCGCGAAGGCCCACGGGGCGAGGGCACGCCCGGCGCAGAGCAGGAGGACGCCGGACGCCGCCTCGGCTACGGGAGGAAACCACGGGGACCTGGCAACGGAACCGCCGACTGCGCCGACCATGCCGACTCCTTCCTGTTTTGATTGATTTTTATTGTAGGCACCGGGGTCGAAAAAAAGGGGGGGGGGGTGGCCGGCGTCGTCATGCGAACGGTTAAAAAAAGACTGTAAACGGTTTCCTTTGTCTGTAGAGGCCGGGAGACGGCGCCCGGCCGGCCCCAAGAAAAAGGGCGCCCCGCGGCCAAAAGCCGCGGGGCGCCCCATGGGGCACGTCGTTTGTCTCGCCGCCCTTACTGGCCGGGACAGAGCGACAGGGCCGCGTCGTCGGCCACCACCACGCAGTTGGTGTGCAGCTGCAGAATGGAGGCGGGGCACTGGGGCGTCACGGCGCCGAAGACCATGTCGTGGACGGCCTGGGCCTTGTCCTCGCCGGTGGCGGCCACCACGATCATGCGGGCGTTCATGATGGTCTGCACGCCCATGGTGTAGGCCTGGCGCGGGACGTCCTCAGGGTCGTCGAAGAGGCGGGAGTTGGCCTCGATGGTGGACTCGGTGAGGTCCACGCACTGGGTGCCCTTGGAGAAGGCGTCCGCCGGCTCGTTGAAGCCGATGTGGCCGTTGCGGCCGATGCCCAGGAGCTGGAGGTCCACATAGCCGGCGTCCTTGACCATCTTGTCGTAGGAGGAGCAGGCCTCCTCGATGTCGGGGTTGGAGCCGTCGGGCACGTGGGTGTTGGCCTTGTCGATGTCGACGTGGTCGAAGAACTGGGTGTTCATGAAGTAGCGGTAGCTCTGGGGGTCGTCGCCCGTGAGGCCGCGGTACTCGTCGAGGTTGTAGGTGGAGACCTCGGCGAAGTCCACGTCGCCCTTGTGATACCAGTCGATGAGCTGCTTGTAGGCACCGATGGGGGTGGTGCCGGTGGCGAGGCCGAGCACCGAGTTGGGCTTGAGGATGACCTGGGCCGAGATGATGTTGGCCACCTTGCGGCTCATGTCGTCGTAGTCCTTCACGCGGATGAGTTTCATCGCCGCGCTCTCCTTTCCCTTGGCCTTGCGGCCTCTCTACAATCCGTCCCAGTGTCGCACGTCTACCATCATGCCCCCGGCACACAGGACCCAGCGGGACGACATGGCCGACCGACGTGGACTACACATACCAGATTCGTTTTGATTCGTGATGTTAGTCGCGGCCGTGGGCCAGGGCGGCCGCCAAGGCCTCCAGGGCGTGGAACCGGTGCGAGATGCGGTTCTTCTCATCGGCCGTGAGCTGGGCCATGGTGCGGCCCGGGGTCTCGTCGGGCAGGAACAGCGGGTCGTAGCCGAAGCCGTTCTCCCCCACCTGCGCCCGCCCGATGGAACCCTCGCAGTCGCCCTCGCCGGCCAGCCAGGAGCCGTCGGGCTCCACAAGGGCCACGGCCGAGTGGAAGCGGGCCGTCCGGGCGCCGTCGGGCACGTCCGCCATGGAGGCCTCGAGCTTGGCGTTGTTGGCGGCGTCGTCGCCGTGGACGCCGGCCCAGCGCGCCGAGAAGATCCCGGGCTCGCCGCCCAAGGCGTCCACCACGAGGCCGGAGTCGTCGGCCACGGCGGGAAGGCCCGTGGCCTCGGCGGCCGCCCGGGCCTTGATCAGGGCGTTGGCGAGGAACGTGTCGCCGTCCTCCTCCGGGTCCTCCCAGTCGGGCAGGTCGAGCTCGCCCACGGCCACGAAGCGCGTGCCGGCCATGACCGGGGCCAGGATGGCCTCGATCTCGGCCACCTTGTGCGCGTTGCCCGTGGCCACCACCACGGTCCTCTCCTCTTGGACCACAGGTCCTCCCTCCTTGAGGGCGCCACGGTGGTGCGTCCGCGGGGACCTTGCACCACGGTGGCGCGCTTTTCTGCGTCACAGGGCGATTCTCGCACCACGGTGGTGCGCCTGCGGGGGATATCGCACCACGGTGGCGCGCCTGCATGCCCGTCACGCCGGGCGAGCCCTACTTCCGGAACCCCGTGACCTCGGTCTGGAGGTCGCAGAGGCGGGCCACGGCCCCCTGCCCCAGGTCGAGGAGGGCGTCGAGCTGGGCGCGGTCGAAGGCGATGCGCTCCCCGGTGCCCTGGACCTCCACCAATGTGCCGTCGGCACAGCCCACGAGGTTCATGTCCACCTCGGCGCGGCTGTCCTCGGAGTAGTCGAGGTCGAGGAGGCAGCGGCCGTCCACGACGCCCATGGACACGGCGGCCACCTGGCCGGTGAGGGGCAGGCGGGGGATGCGGCCGGCCCGCACCCACTCGGCGAGGGCGTCGTGGAGGGCCACCCAGGCGCCGGTGACCGAGGCGGTGCGGGTGCCCCCGTCGGCCTGGATGACGTCGCAGTCAACGGTGACGGTGACCTCGCCCAAGGCCTGCATGTTCACCACGGCCCGCAGGCTCCGGCCGATGAGGCGCTCTATCTCCATGGAGCGGCCCTTGCGGCTGCGGGTCTCCCGGCGGCTGCGGGTGGAGGTGGATGCCGGCAGCATGGCGTACTCGGCGGTGACCCACCCCTTGCGGCTCGCCTTGCGCCACCCGGGCACACCGTCCTCGATGGTGGCGGCGCAGAGCACCCGGGTGTCGCCGAACTCGGCCATGCAGCTGCCGAGGGCGTTCTTCATGACGTTGCGGGTGAGGGTGACGGGGCGAAGGTCGCCGGGTGCGCGGCCGTCGTGGCGGGGAGCGTCGAGGGTCATGGTCCTCCGATCGGGTTGTGCGGGGTTTTCGACCAGCATGCTAGCACGGGGACCGCGGGGCCTTCGCCACCAGGGGCCCACGGCCTCCGTCCCAGCGGTCGTCCCGCCACCCGGACACTTCTGTCCCAATGGTTGGGCACTTTTGTCTCAGTTTCACCTCGGCGGGCGGGCCGTCTTCTTGGCCATCCTGTCATGCGCGGCAAGAGGAGCACCCGCAGAACCTTCTACGGGTGTCGCTGGAGGCAAAAACCACCCGTAGAACGTTCCATGGGTGCCGGGACGGTTCGAGGGCACCCATGGAAGCTTCTACGGGTAGCCAAACGCCCGTAGAACGTTCTGCGGGTGCAGTGCCTGCGACCGCCCCGTAGCCCGTCACTTTGGTCGGGCCCCTCGCCCTCACAGGCCCGGCTGTGCGCTCGCCGCCCCGTGCCACCGTGGCGTCTTTGCCGAGGAATCGCGCCACCGTGGCGCATGACGGTGGGGGCCTGGCGCACCTGCCACTTCGCTTGTCTCGCGGATTGTGTAGCCCGGACATGGCGGAGGGGCCTTCGGCATGTCCGGGCCCTCCATCGACCGCGTGACCGGGGGCCGACCAAAGTGACGGCGATTCGACGGCCGAAGCGAGGCTGGGAAAAGGTGCCCGAACATTGGGACAAAAGTGTCCGGGTGGTGGGACACCCCGCCACGGCCTACAGCGGCCAGCCTTCGGATGCCAGGGCCTCGAGGTCGGCCACGTCCACGTGCTCCACGGCCTCCAGCTTGCGGCCGAAGACGTACTCGCCCGCCACGCAGAACTGCGCGAGCTCGGGCGAGGTGGTGGCGAAGTGGTACTTGGCCTGGTGGCCCTCGGGGGCGAGCTCCCCCGCCCGCCCGAGGTACTGGCGCACCTCCCGGGCGGTCTCCTCGGCCGAGCTCACGATGGTGACGCCGGGCCCCAGCACCCGCTGGTAGACCTGCTTGAGCAGGGGAAAGTGCGTGCAGCCGAGGATGACGGCGTCGATACCGTGGCCCATGAGGGGCGCGAGGTCCTCGGCGGCCACGGCCAGGGCCTCCTCGGTGTCGAGGTAGTCCTTGTCGCCCATCCAGTCCCGCCCCATGGCATGGGGCGACGCCACGGCCCGCTCCACGATCTCCACGGAGCGCGGGCTCGGCGCCTGCCACACCCGGACGCCGGCGTCCAGGGCGTGGATGGCGCGCCGGTACCGGCCGGAGTCGCAGGTGCCCTTGGTGGCGAGCACCCCCACGCGCCGGGTATGGGTGGCCTGGACCACGGCCCGGGCGCCGGGCACGATGACGCCCAGCACCGGGATGTCAAGCATGCGCTGGGCCACGGAGAGGCCGGCGGCCGTGGCGGTGTTGCAGGCCACCACGAGGAGCTTGACGTCGCGGGCGTCGAACCAGCGGGCCAGCTGGGCCACGAAGCCGCGCACCTCGTCCTGGGGGCGCTCGCCGTAGGGGCAGCGCTCGGTGTCGCCGAAGTACCGGATGGACTCGCTCGGGAGCTCCGTGGCGATGGCGCGCGCCACCGTGAGGCCACCGAGGCCCGAGTCGAACACACCGATGGGGCGCGTGTCTCCCATGGCTCTCCTCCGTACACGAAAGGGCCGGCCCTGAGGCCGGCCCGCGGAATCCCTGGTGGGCGATGAGGGGTTCGAACCCCCGGCCTTGTGCGTGTAAAGCACCTGCGCTACCGCTGCGCCAATCGCCCCCTGCGCGGCACCGGCACAGCCGGGCGTCGCGGTCCCTGAGTATACATGGCCGCTGTGGGCACCCCGTGATGGCGGCTCGGTCAAACCGCCCCATAGAGGCGGTCATAGGCCTCCCTGGCACCTTGGCCGGAGGAAACCTCCACGAGCTCGTGCCCCTTGATGAAGACCATCCCGTCGCACACGGCGTCGATCGTGTCCAGCAGATGGGAGCTCATGAGGACCCCGCGTCTCCCGTCCGCCGCCGCCCTGACCCACCCGAGCGCACGCCTGCTCCACGTGGGGTCGAGGGCGTTGAGGGGCTCGTCCAGCAGAAGGTACTTGGCGGGCGACGAGAACGCGAGGCCGAGAACCAACTGCTGCCTCATGCCCTGGGAGTAGCGAAACACCGGTTTGCGGCCCAATCCGGCGACCCCCACCGCTCCATGAGCTCCGCCGGTGAATCCTCGATACCCCAGTGGGACACGAGCAGGTCGAAATGGTCGCGGGCGTTCAGGTCCCCGTAGAGCAACGAGCCGTCACCCGGCGCATAGAACACCAGCTCCTGATAATCGCCCGTCCGGCAGCCCGGCACCCCGTCAGCCTGCACCGCGCCCCTCGCCGACCCCAGAGGGGCTCCGGCCAGGGCTTTGAGCAGTGTCGTTTTCCCGCTTCCGTTGGGCGCCACGAGGCCCAGGACCTGGCCCTCCCGCAAGGATAGGGAGGCGTCGCCGAGGACGGGGCGGCTCCCAAACGAGAGCGTGAGGTCTTCACAGGTCAGCATGGAGCACCAGCCCTTTCTGCCGCCATGCGCCTCCCCATGCGGCTGGCGCGGCGGCCCCTCACGGCCTGCCGTACCGCCACGGCCCCGACCCCCAGGACATCGAGTACGAACGACCACAGCAAGAAGGCCATCACACCCTGGTCCCACGTGCTGCCGGGAAGCTTGAGCAGCTCCTGTCCTCCGGGAGCCAGGCTGAAGAAGTCAAAGAGGGCGATGTGGGCCATCGGCTCCATATAGGCAAGCGGGACCCACCGGGTGACCGGCGACTCGCCGTCGAGGGGCACCTGCGAGCAGAGCGCCGGCACGACGCACACGACGGCACAGACCAGGGCGTTGGCGCCCAAGGCCCGGGCCAGCGAGCCGAGCGCCACCACAAAGGCGGTCAACGCGCACCAGAGCACCGCCAAACGGACGAGCGCCGCCCCCACCGTCAGGCGGTCGACGTGCCCATCCACAATGGAGAAGACCGGGTATGCCGGGTCTCCCCACCCGTTCAGCACGGTAAGCGTCAGGGCGATCGGCACAACCGCCGCAACCGTCAGCAACAGGGCCACCACGAAGGCCAGGAACAGCGAGCGCAGGAACGTGCCCAACGGAGGCATCGGCTGCTGGGAAAGGAGACGCCCCTTGTCCGCAAGCCTCCCTACGGCAAAGACGGCCACCGCCCCCGGGAGGGCCCAATACACGGCGGGCAGCCATGTTGCCTGGTACACAAGGTAGAGAGAGGCCGGCACCTCCCGGACCTGCGAGGTCACCTGACGGTCCTCAAGACCCGCGAGCGCCTCATAGGAGGAGGCCCAGAGGCTCCTCTGCGCATAATCCGACGCCGTCGCCCCGGGCCACACCGGCAGCAACGTGCGCGCATCAAAAAGACGGAGGGCAGCCAGCGCATCGATTTGGGCGTCTGCATCCGCCGCCATAACTGCCTCCTGGCGCAACGCCTCCCGCCGACGGTAGGCATCCAGCAGCTTTGGGTCCACGCCGTCGTGAGAGCCCACTATCTCGAACTCGGTTGTCTCGGCAACGCCTTGGATGTCATAGGAGAGCCCCATCTCGGTTGCCGGGTAGTTCTGGATGAACGCAGAAAAGAGAAAGAGCGCCAGGAACAGGAGGGCGCCCCAGAGAACCCGCATCGATAGGACAGCCTTCAAACAGACAAGCGACGGCCAACGGCCCATGGTGCACCCCCGTAAAGCGCGACGACACGACAAATCAATGCCGTGCCGTCTTTGATTCCTATATATTTACCAATGCATCGGATATTCTTATGATATGGTCTCGTCCTCTCATTTCAGTCTGAAATATATAGATGGATGCCAAACGGTCGTTATCGTGGTGTGAACGATTAAAAACACTTAGCTCTCAGCTCGATTGTGTCGGTTGGAACAATTTCCACGCCGCGCGGGACCGGGGCCCCGCCCCACCCACAGCATCCCCAAGCGGGGGCAACGGCCGCTGTGGGCACCCCGTGGTGGCGGCCAGCAAACGGGCCGCACCCGCGCGCGCCCCTGCCATACTTGGACCCATGGACACCATCACCCTGGGAGAGCTCGCCTCCCTCCTCGACCAGCACCGCCTCGACGCCGCCCTGGAGGGCGACCCCTCCGTGGCCGTGGCCGGTGCCGCCTGTGACTCGCGCCAGGTGACCCCCGGAAACATCTTCGTCTGCAAGGGGGCGGCCTTCAGGCCGGAGTTCCTCTCGGCCGCCCTCGAGGCAGGGGCCGCGGCCTACCTCTGCACGCCGGACGCGGCCCCGGGGTTCGCCGCCGTGGCCCCGGACGTGCCCCGCATCCTCTGCGCCGACATCCGCCCCGCCATGGCATGGGTCTCCAAGGCCGCCTGGGGAAGCCCCGACCGCGACCTGCAGATCGTGGGCATCACCGGCACCAAAGGCAAGTCCACCACGGCCTACCTGCTGCAGATGCTCCTCGACGCCGCGGGGCCCGAGCCCTGCGCCATCTTTGGCACCCACGCCATCTTTGACGGCACGGGCACCTTTGAGAGCGCCAACACCACCCCGGAGCCGCCCGACCTCTGGCGCCACCTGGCCAACGCCCGCCGCTCCGGCCTCAGGCGCGTGGTCATGGAGGTCTCCAGCCAGGCCCTCAAGTACGACCGCGTGCTGGGCCTCTCGCTCTCGGTGGCGTGCTTCCTCAACATCGGCAACGACCACGTCTCTCCCGTGGAGCATCCCAGCTTCGAGGACTACCTGTCCGCCAAGCTGCGCATCTTCGAGCTGGCCGACCGCTGCGTCGTCAACCTCTCCGGCGACCACGCCGACGAGGCTCTCGCGGCCGCCCGGGCCCGCGGCGCCGAGGTGACCACCTTCTCCCTGGACGACCCCGCGGCAGACGTCTGCGCCACCGCCGTGGCGCCCGCCGCCCACGGCATGGACTTCACCTGCCGCACCCCCAAATGGACCCGCGACGTCTACCTGAGCCTCCTTGGCGAGCACAACGTGGAGGACGCCCTGGCGGCCGTGGCCTGCGCCCGGGCCGTGGGCGTGGAGGACCCGGCCGCCCTCGACGCCCTGGCCGACGCCCACGTGCCCGGGCGCATGGAGGTGCGCCCCACGGCCGACGGCTCCATCGTCACCATCGTGGACTACGCCCACAACGACATCTCCTACCGGCGGTTCTTCGATACCGTGGACGAGTTCTTCCCCGGCGCCTACAAGGTGGCGTTCTTCGGCGTCTCCGGCGGCAAGGCCCTCGACCGCTACCGGGACCTGCCGGCCATCGGCTCGCGCCGCGCCGACTACGTGGTCCTCACATCGGACGACCCCGGCCCCGAGGACCCGGCCGAGCTCTGCCACAAGATCGCCGCCAACCTGGCCCCGGGCACCCCCCATGCGGAGGAACCCGACCGCGAGGCCGCCTGCGAGCTCGCCTTCGCCCACGCCCGCGCCCACGTGGCCGAGCACGGCGGCCGCACGGTGGTGTGCGCCCTGGGCAAGGGAGCAGAGACCGAGATGCGTATCGGCAACGAGGACGTGTCCTACGAGCCCGACGGCGCCCACCTGGCCCGGCTCGTGGCCGCCTACGACGCCGAGGCCCCACAGGCCCGCTAGACCCGACGGACACCGGGCCCGCCCGGCACCCCGTCACGTAAAAGCGCGCCCCGACCGCCATGGCCGGGGCGCGCTTTTCTAAAGACCTGGAGGGGCGGACCGGTGCGGTGCCCGGCCCCTAGCCGCGCCTGGGGAGCAGTATCCAGCAGAACAGCAGGACGAGCAGGCCCACCGTCACAAGGGCCAGGGGCGCCACGAACGCGGGGTCGCCGAGGACCGGGACGAGCTGCGCGACGCCGGTCCCGCCGTCACCGCCGGCCGGGCCGTCGGGGTCGACCGGGTCGCCCGTGCCCGGACCCGGCAGCACCGGGTCCTCCCCGTCCACCGGGGTCTTCACCACGACCTCGTTCGACGGGTCGGGGTCGGTGGGGTCGCCCTCGTCGTCGGTACGCACCACCGTGGCCACGTTGCGCCACGCGGTGGGCTCGGACACCTCGGGCACCGTCACCTGGAAGCTCACGGTACGGGATTCCCCCGCCGCCAGAACTCCCAGCTCCCAACGGACGACGCCGCCCGCGACGGAGGCACCGTCGGAAGCGGAGCCCTCCACGAGGGTCAGGCCCTCGGGCACCTCGTCGGTCACCACCACGTCGCGGGCCGGGCCCTCGCCGTCGTTGGTCACCGTCATGCGGTAGGTCACCACGTCACCGGAACCCACGTCGAGGGTGTCGCCGGTGAAGCCACCCTCCCCCACGGCCTGCTCCTTGACGATGGAGAGCTCGGGCGGGGCGGGGCGGGTCCCACGCACGTTCACGAAGTCGGCCCGGTGGGTGCCGTCGGCCTCCACGACCACGTCATGGGTGCCGGAGGCCGGATAGGTGTAGTAGCCGTCCCCGTTGGCCTCGCGCTCGGTGACGGTGGCCACGCACCCCTCGGGCAGACCCTGGACCACAAGCTCCTCGCCGTGGTGCAGGGGCAGCACGTCGCCGCTCCTGACCAGGCCGGCCCGGTCGCGGCCGTAGTAGTGGAAGGAGTCGGTCAACTCGTTGCCGTCGCTATCGTGGAGGCGCACCTCGAAGTTGAAGTTGCGCAGGTAGTCCTCGGGGGCAAGGCCGTCGCCCTCCACCGTCTTTGACAGCACCAGGCTGCCGGTGGCGGGCAGGGCCGGGTCGCGGTCGGTGACCACCACGGTGTTGATGAGGGAGAACAGCCCCGTTATGTCCATGTCGCCCAGGTCGTCGGCCTCGGCGGTGGAGTAGAACGGGTCGTCGGGGTCGTCGTGCTCGTGGAGGTTCTGCTGCACCCGGGTGCGCACGTAGCCGGTGTCGGTGACGAAGAACGGGCTGTAGTTCTTGCCGCCGTCCTCGTCGGACAGGCCGTAGTCCACCACGGCGTTGATGCCGTAATGGAGGTTCAGGGAGCGCACCTGGTCGTCGGTGCCCGGCAGCACCGTGTCGGCCCATCCGTCCATGGCGAAGGAGCCGGAGGGCTGACCCTGGGCGAAGGCGGTGATGTCGCGCAGGGTGATGTTGACGGCCCCGTCGGAGGCGTACTTGACCATGGTCTTGACGAGCTTGCCCACGCCGGCCATGACGGTGACGCCGTCGTCGGCCTCACCGGCGTCGGCGTAGATGGAGTAGACGCCGGCCTGGACCTCGACGATCTGGGGGTTGAGCTCGCAGCCCTCAGGGGCGGAGACCTCGCGCAGGTAGTAGGTGCGGGCCTCGCCGTCGTGGCGGGTGTCGGGCCAGGTCATGTCCCCGTAGCCGCCGTGGTCCCCGGCGGCCTTGTGGCCCTCGTGGGGCTCGAAGACAAGCATGCCGTCGGTGCCGTCGAGGGTGGCCGTAGTGCCCTGGGACAGGGCCCGGGCCGGGTCGTTGGCCTCGGCATCTGCCCGGGACCCGTACAGGGCGAAGACCGCGCCGTTCCTGGGGGTGCCGGTCTGGTCGACCTTCATGACGCGGAGCTCGCGCTGCTCGTTGGGGATGTAGATGCGCGAGCGGAAGTCGCGGATGAACTGGCGGATGTCCAGGGAGCAGTAGCCGCGTTGGAGGTAGTCCTCGGGATCTGGGTCGATGGCGTCGACGATGGCGTCGAGGGAGTCCGGGGAGCCCGAGCCGTCGGCGTCGAGGGTCTCGGCCACCTTGGCCCCCAGAGCGGCGTAGCGCTCGGAGGAGTCCATGGCCGCCACCGTCTCACGGCTCACGCCGAGGGCCCGGGCCAAGGCGTCGGGCTTGATGATGGCGTAGAAGTTGCGCATGTCGCCGGTCTCGGGGTTCTTGAGCAGGTAGCGGTCGGCCCGGCCGGGCAGGTTCTCGAGGAGGGCCTGGAGCCTCTGGGTCTCGTCATCCCAGGTAAAGTACCAGCCCGAGGCGTGGGTGCCGTCACGCTCGGCGTTGTGGACGGCCGCCATCTGCATGAGGGCGCCCCGGAGGGTCACCTGGCGGGCCTGGCGCTTGAACTCCTCGTAGCCCACCCGGTCCTCGGAGTACTCCACGGCCTGGAACCCCGTGAGGTTATCGCCGTAGAGGGGCAGCCAGCGCTCCTCGCCGGCAGGGGTGGTGGAGCGCAGCATCGGCACCGCCACCACGAGGCCGTCGGCCTGGTCGGCCACGGGCACCGGGTCGGACCCGGGAATCTGGGTGACCAGGCCGCCGTCCTCGCCGATCTGGCCGTAGTAGACCTCGGCGTTGTTGCCGGTGACGCGGCTGATGAAGCTCGCGTAGGCGCCGGTCTGGTAGCGATTGTTGACCACGAGCATGGTGTACTGCGGCTCGAAGCGCAGCAGCAGGTCCTGGGGGGTCGACTTGTAGCCCGCAGGTGCCTTGGTCTCCCGAAGGATGTAGAGCAGGCCGTCGCCCGTCTCGGCGTCGTAGCGGTCGGAGAAGTTGAAGGGGTCGGCCTGGGCCTGGGTCGCCCGGGGCTCGGGGTCCTCGAAACGTGCCACGCCGTCATCGTCGGTGACCAGGTGCGTGAGGGGGCCGCCCACGACCTCGACGTCGTCGAGGCCGAAGGTGGAGGAGTTCTCCTGGGTGGGGACGGTGCCGTCGGAGGGCCTGACCGCATAGAGGTCGAACTCGGCGCCGGCAAGGGGGTTGCCGTACTGGTCGACCTTGTAGATCTGCTGATAGAGGGCAGGCTGGAGGTTGAAGCGCAGGGCGATGGACGAGTCGTAGTTGCCGCGCTCGAGGTAGAACATCTTGAGGGTGTGGCTCGTGTTGGAGGCGAAGGTGTCGCCGTTCCAGCGCACTGCGTCACCGTGGCCGGCGGCCTCGAACGCGGCCTTGATGGTGGTGGAGTCCGTGGCGGCGGCGGCCGGGTCGTCGGGGATGCCGTGGAAGTCGAAGGCAGGGCCCATGTGCACCTCGCCGGTGGCGAAGTCGATGGTGCCGTAGACCTCGGAGTGGATGCCGCCCAGGTCGAGGACGAGGACGTCGTCGATGAAGACCCAGACGTCGTCGTCACCTTCGAACTCGAAGGTCATGGGGTTCGCGCCCACCTTGCCGTCCACGGGCTGGCGGAAGGTGGTCTCCACAGTCATACCCAGGTGGTGGTCCACCGGCTCGGCGTTGCCCTGGTTGTTGGCGTTGAGGACGTTCTGGAGCGAGCCGTCGGCACCGAGGGTGAAGGCCTTCTCGGCGCTGTTGAACGGGAAGAAGTTGCCCACGGAGCCCTTGTCGTCGGTGCGCAGGCCCGCCGGGGCGTCGTAGAGGGTGAAGTGGCCGGCGCTGTCCTCGGTGGGGTCGGCCGTGAACTCGGCGAAGTTCCGGCGCATGTTGTAGAAGTAGTAGCCTTGGTCGTCCATCTGGAAGAGACCGGTGACGTTCTTGTAGGACTCCTTGCCGGCGCAGTCCTGGTCGGGGTCGAACAGGTACTGGAGCGAGCGCACGGACTCCGGGAGATCGTAGCCCTCGCCGTCCTTGAAGTTCACCACGGAGCTGTTCTCGAGCGCCGTCTTGATGGCGGCGGTGCTCGGGTCGGGGTCGTTGCCGATCCCGGAGAAGTTCACGTTGCCGGTGCCGTTGGCCACGGAGAGGGCCTGGGCCTGGACCACACGGTCGATGTTGCGGCCCCATACCGGGTGGAAGAGGCCGTTGTCGGCGGTGTTTGTGAGGTTGGAGATGTAGAGGGGGCCGGCGTTGCCGTAGAACGACTGGTTCTTCACCCAGGCGGTGTCGCCCGTCGCGTCGCTGTAGGACCCGTCGTTGACGTCGAGGCCGATCTCGGGGGAGGCGCTCACCACGGGGAAGCCCGTGGCGGAGAGCGCGGGCTCCACGATGCCCTGCATGCCGGCGTTCTCGCGGGCGATCTGGCCGTAGTTCTCCACGAGGCCCTGGTTCCAGTAGCCGAGGTGACGCATGCCGTCACCAAACAGGAGCAGGCGCCCGTAGTTGATGGAGTCAGGGTTTGCGAGCCATGTGTCGTAGTTGACCTTGGGCGTGGCACTGCCGGTGGTGCCCAGGGTGTCGGTGCCGGCCATGGCACCGGCGCCGGTCGCGCCGGCGCTGTAGTTGAAGAGGTTGACCGTGGTGCTCTCGGGGTCGAGGCTCGGGACCACGTGGGAGGCCAGCTCCTCCGCTGTGACCGCCGCCCGTGCCGGTACGGCCGGGAGGAGGGAGAGTGCCACGGAGAGGGCAACAAGGGTCAGGACGGCGACCCTGAAGGGCCGGGAAACGGGTCTTTTGAGCATCGTTTCGCCTCCGATGGATCCAGGATTATCGACACATACTTTATTCTCACTTTCAGATAATAATAAAGCAACCCAAAATAAGCCAAATAATCATGGCCCTCAAGGGCCATGATCGCGGGCTCGAAGCCATCTCCTTTTTTGGCGGAGCCGATTCCCGACAGGCCGCCGCGACCCTAGGGACGCTCGCCGGGCCGCTCCTGGGCCGGGTCGCGCGCCACGACGGCCCAGGTGAGCACGGCACCCGCGGCCACCAGGGCGGCAAAGACCCAGAACACCGCCTGGAACCCCGCCATGAACCACTCGGGATGGGCGGCCTCGAAGGAGGTCTGGGGGGCGCCTGCCGCCCGCCCCATGGCCCCGTAGAGCACGGCAGAGCCGAACGTGACCCCCAGGGCCATGCCCAGGGTCCTGAAAAGCGCCGCGATGGAGCTTGCAAAACCCAGCTGGCCCTCGTCCACGCTGCCCATGACGAGGGAGTTGTTGGGGGCCTGGAAGAGCCCCACCCCCACGCTGGCGAGGCCGAGCACGCACACCACGAGCCAGAGCGGCGTGGACAGCCCGAGGAAAGCCACGGCGGCCAGGCCCGCGGCGTAGACCGTGAGGCCCACGGCCGTGGGACGCCCGCAGCCCACCCGGTCCGACAGGGCGCCGGCCACCGGCCCGAGGATGCCCGAGACCACCGGCATGACCATGATGGCCAGGCCCGCCGCCGCGGCGTCGAGCCCGCGGGCGTCCTGCAGATAGAACGGCACGATGTACTCGCTCATGCCCACGGCGAGGAAGCTCGCGAACATGGTGGCGAGGTTCACGTCGAACGCCGGGTTGCGGAAGCTGTCGAGGCAGATCAGGGGGTCGGCGCACCGGCGCTCGCGCACGACGAAGGCGCATAGCAGGAGCGCCCCGCAGGCGAGGAGAGCCACGGTGGCCGGTGACGGGTGCGTGGTCACGAACGTGAGGCCCGAGGTGAGGGCGAGCACGGCCGCGGCCACGAGGACGGCGCCGGGCGTGTCGAAGGGCCGGTCCGAGGGCGCGGGGGCGTCGTCGGGCAGCGTCATGCGGCCCAGCACCAGGCAGAGCACGCCGAACGGCACGCTCATGGGAAAGACCCAGTGCCAGCCGGCCGTGGTGACCACGAACCCGCCTACGGTGGGGCCGCACATGAGGCCCAGGGAGACCGCCGTGGCCACGACGCCCAGGGCGCGGCCGCGCTCGTCCGACGGAAACGCCTCGGTCACGATGCCCATGTTGGTGGCGAGGGCGAACCCGGCCCCCACGGCCTGCACGGCGCGGGCGGCGATGAGGGGGACGAGCCCCTGGGTGAGGCCGCACAGGAGGGAGCCCACCGTGAACACGAGCACGCCCGCCTCGAAGAACCGGACCTTGCCCAGGCGGTCGCCCAGGGCGCCCACCACGGGCATGACGGCGCACATGACGAAGAGGTACGCCGTTGACACCAGCTGCACCGAGTCCATGGCCACACCCAGCTCCCGCTGGATGGAGGGCATGGCCACGTTGACGGTGGACCCGTTGAGCGTTGACATGAACGACATGATCGCCACCGTGCCGAGCACGGCCCAGCGGTTGCCCGCGGCCTTCCCCATGAAGATCCCTCCCACAGAAAAACCCGCCATCACCGTTGGGGCGATGATGACGGGTTCGCATCCGTTACCCCGGGCGTGCCGCCCGGCCTTGGGGCCAGTGTAGGGCCGCCCCCCTTAGAAGTCCACGTCGATGTCGTAGTAGACGCACTTGAGGAGCTTCTCCATCTCCTCCTGGGTGGGGATGCGCGGGTTGGAGCCGGTGCAGGCGTCGCCGATGGCGAGCTCGGCCACCTGGGGCAGCTTCTCCAGGAACTCGGCCTCGTCGATGATGGAGGTCTCGGCCGGCAGGCCGCCCTCGCCGTAGTACTTGATGGCCTGCGGGATGTTGAGCTCGTCGTTCATGTGGCGCAGCTCGGCCACGAGGGAGGCCACGAGCTCCTCGGTGGTGTCGCCGGACAGGTGCAGCCTGCGGGCGATGTCGGCGTAGCGCTCGGCGGCGCGCGGGTCGCGGGCGTTGTACTGGATCACGCGGGGCAGGTACATGGCGTTGGCCGCACCGTGGATGATGTGGCCGCCGGAGAAGGCGGCGCCGGTCTTGTGGGCCATGGAGTGCACGATGCCGAGCAGCGCGTTGGAGAAGGCCATGCCGGCCAGGCACTGGGCGTCGTGCATCTGGCGGCGGGCCTCCTTGTCGCCCTCGTAGGACTTGACCAGCCAGTCGTGGATGAGCTCGATGGACCACACGGCGTCGGCGTCGGTGAAGTTGCAGGCGGCGGTGGAGACGTAGGCCTCGATGGAGTGGGTCATGGCGTCCATGCCGGTGTGGGCGCAGAGCTTGGCCGGCATGGTGTAGGCGATCTCGGGGTCCACGACGGCGACGTCGGGGGTGATGTTGAAGTCGGCCAGCGGGTACTTGACGCCCTTGGCGTAATCGGTGATCACCGAGAAGGCCGTGACCTCGGTGGCGGTGCCGGAGGTGGAGGGGATGGCGCAGAACTTGGCCTTGGTGCGCAGGGTGGGGAAGTTGAAGGGGATGCAGAGGTCATCGAAGGTGACGTCGGGGTACTCGTAGAAAGCCCACATGGCCTTGGCGGCGTCGATGGGGCTGCCGCCGCCGATGGCCACGATCCAGTCGGGCTGGAACTCGGTCATGGCCGCAGCGCCGCGCATGACGGTCTCGACGGAGGGGTCGGGCTCGACACCCTCGAACAGCAGGGTCTCCATGCCGGCCTCCTGCAGGTACTTCTCGGTGCGCTCGAGGAAGCCGCCGCGCCGCATGGAGCCGCCGCCGGTGACGATGACGGCCTTGGAGCCCTTGAGGCCCTTGAGCTGCTCGAGGGCCCCCTCGCCATGGAAGATGTCGCGGGGCAGGGTGAACTGAGCCATGGGTGAATCCTCCCAATCGCTGTGGGGGCGCCTGTTGCCCCCGGTTGCAAGATGACGGGCGCCGGGCGCCCGATGAAGCCTCGGCCGTGCGGCCCGCACGGACCGCATCAGGGCGATAGTTTATATCCCTCAGTGGGGGGCGCCTGTGAAAAGCGGTTCGCCGAAAACACGGGTCTGCCCATGGTCCAAAGGATTATAATTAGTGGTTCTCCGGCCTCGGGACCTAGCGGATGCGCTCCACGCTCACCCGGGAGGCGAGCTCGTCCACGCGGGCGAAGTCGCCGAGCCCCGGGCAGAGCGCCACGTTGGCGCCGGTGGCCATGGCCCGCACGAGGGCACCCTCCACGTTGGAACGGTCGTCGTACCAGGCCGACAGGAACGCCCCCAGGGTGCCGTCGCCGGCGCAGGCCGTCTGGAACGGCTCGATCCTGGCGGCGCCGCACCTCCACACGCCCTCCCCGTCTGTGAAGTAGGCCCCCTTGCCGCCCATGGTGAGCAGCACGCTCTTGGCGCCGGCCGCCACCACCTCGTCGAGGGCCGCCACGGCGCTGGCGTCGTCGACGACGTCCAGGCCAAAGATGTCGCGGAGCTCGTCGTCGTTGGGCTTGATGAGCAGGGGCCCGCGCCCCACGAGGTTCTTGAGGTGGGCGCTGGAGACGTCGAGCACGAACTCGGCGCCGCGCTCCTCGAGGACGTCGAGCAGGCGGTCGTAGAAGCCGCCGTCCATGAGGGGCGAGAGGGACCCCGAGACCACCAGGCAGGTAAGGTCGGGCAGGGCGCGCACGAGCTCGAGCATCTCGTCCTGCTTCTCCAGGGGCACGGGCGCACCGGCGCCGGGCATGGTGTACTCCACCTCGCCGGCGCGCACGAGCACGGTGATGCGGGTCGTCCCCTCCACGTAGACGGGCTCCACGGGACACACCTTGCGGGCCCCCTCCACGATGTAGTCACCGGTGAAGCCGGCGAAGAAGCCCAGGATGCAGGAGGGAGAGCCGTAGTGCTCGAGGGTGAACGACACGTTGAGGCCCTTGCCGTTGGGCGAGTAGTCGGCGGCCCCCACGCGGTTGACGGCGTCGGGCACGAGGGCGCCGTCGTTGGTGGTGACGTTCATGTCGATGGCCGGGTTGGTGGTGAGGGTGTGGATCACGGGAGGCGTTCCTTTCTATAGAAGAGGGCCCGGCATACGGGTGATGCCGGGCCCTGGGGTCTCGCGGGTGGTGCTGGCCGTCCGGGGTTAGGCGGCGTTGGGGGTGGTGCCGGTGCCCACGCCCTCGGAGCGGCGCTCACGGTCGTACTGGGACTTCTTGAAGAGCACGAAGAGCATGCCGCCGACCACGGAGCCGATCAGGATGGCCCCGATCCAGGCGATGGGGTTCTCGACCACGGGGAGCACGAGGAAGCCGCCGTGGGGGGCCGGGACGTGCACGCCCAGCATGAGGGTCAGGATGGCCGCGATGGAGCTGGAGAGCATCATGATGGGCATCACGGGCCAGATGTTCTTGGTCATGAAGGGGATGGCGCCCTCGGTGATGTGGGTGCAGCCGAGGATGAAGTTCACCAGGCCGGCGTCGCGGTCCTCCTGGGTGAAGTACTTGCGGCCCACGACGGTGGCGAAGGTGGTCACCAGGGGCGGGGCGATGCAGGCGGCGGACACGGCGGCCATGAAGGCGGTGCCGGAGACGTACTCGGGGGTGCCCACGCCGGCGGCGAGGCCGGTGCCGAGCAGGGCGGTGCCGGTGACGTAGGCGGCCTTGTTCACGGGGCCACCCATGTCAAAGGCGCACATGCAGCCGATGGCGAGGCCGAGGACGATGGGGCTGGCGGTCTGCAGGCTGGCAAGGAAGCCCATCATGCCCTCGTTGATGGCCACCATGGGGCCGGAGATGGCGAGCATGGCGAGGCCGGTGATGAGGGTGGAGCACAGGGGGTAGAGGAAGATCGCCTTGAGGCCGTTGAGGTTCTCGGGCAGGCGGGAGAAGGCCTTCTTGAGGCCCTCGATGACGTAACCGGCGAGGAAACCGCCGATGATGCCGCCGAGGAAGCCGAAGCCCACGCCGGCGCCGCCGGCGTCGATGAGGCCGGTCTCGGCGTTGACGGGCAGACCGGTGATGGCGATCATGCCGGCCACGAAGCCGGGCACGAGGCCGGGACGGCCGGCGATGGACTCGGCGATGTAGGCGGCGAGCACGGGTACCATGAGGTTCATGGCGATGCCGCCGATGGTCTTGAGCATGGCGGCGAAGGCGTTGTAGTCGGCCGCGGTGGAGTCGAAGCTCGTGATGCCCCAGAGGAAGGAGACGGCGGTGAGGACGCCGCCGGCCACCACGAACGGCAGCATGTGGCTGACGCCGTTCATGAGGTGCTTGTAGATCTCCTGGCCGATACCGCCCTTCTCGAAGCCGTGGTTGTCCATGGCCAGCTCCTCGTCGGAGGGCACGGAGGCGCCGGCGTTGGCGGGCTTGGCCACGAGGGCACGGTCGATGAGGCCGGCCGGGTCCTTGATGCCGGCGGTCACGCCGGCCATGACCATGGGTTTGGAGGTGAAACGGCCCTCGTCGACGTTGACGTCGGCCGCGATGACCACGGCCTTGGCGTTGGCGATGTCCTCGGCGGTGATGGCGTTCTTGACGCCCTCCTGGCCGTGGGTCTCCACCTTGATGGTGAGGCCCTTGGCCTTGGCAGCCTGCTCGAGGCCCTCCTTGGCCATGAAGGTGTGGGCGATGCCGGTGGGGCAGCCCGTGCACGCGAGGATGTCGTAGTGCTCAGCCATGCGTACTCCTCTCTTCTTCCTACTCTCTACTCTCGCCGCGGGGCGGCGCCTTCCGAGTGGTGCGGGGTCCGCGACTGGCTCCGCGCCGCCCCTCTCGTTGCGACCATTGAACGGCACCTGAGAAAATCATTGAAGATTTCTGCAAGGCGAGCGGTAGTTTTGGAAGCGTGGACGGTAGTTTTGATTAGAAAAACGAAGTAGTTGACCATTGAAAAGAGGTCAACAAGATCGACGGCCGTCGACGCTCACGACGGCCCGGTCCTGCCATTTCACAGGTCCTTTTCAACCCTGAACACGGGTCGTCCGGCCGACGGGTATCGATGGAACCCTTGCTATAGTGGTGGCGCTGTGGCTCTTTTTTAGGATTTCAAAGGGGGTGACCATGGCCTTCGACCCGGCACAGGAGGAGTACCGCAGGCTGAGCCTGCGCTTCGCCAGGACGCAGGAGATCGGCGACGCCTACACGGCCACGCGCGCGGCGGCCGCGTTCCGCCGGCGCTTCGCATGGAACCACGACTCCCTTCCCCAGACCGACCAGGACCGCGCCTTCCACCTCGTGGCGCGCGCCTCCGAGCTCGTGGACCGCGAGCTGCCCTTCGCCGAGGACGGCGACGTGGCCGGCCTCGTCGCCGAGGCCCGGTCGCTCCTCGAGGAGGCCGTCTCCCTCGACCCCGAGTGCCACGACGCCCGCCGCATGCTCGCGGCCCAGGAGTGCCCGAGCTTCGAGGAGCACTACCGCTTCCTCGTCGACAACGTCGACGAGGTGCGCGGGCGCACCCTCGCCCGGCGCAACGAGGCGCTCGCCTCCGGGCGCACCGGCGCCGACATCGAGGCGCGGCTCGTCTCGTACCCGCTCTACCGCTGGCTCGCCTCGCTCGCGGCCCGCGCCCTCGTTTGCGGCCGCTACCGCAAGAGCCTGGAGTTCTGCCGGGAGGTCCTGGAGATGGACCCCAAGGACCACGCCGACGCCCGCTTCACCGCCTACCTCGCCCTCGCCAAGCTCGAGGACGCCGATGGGCTCGAGGCCCTGGCGGACCACGCGACACGGAACGTCCCCCACCGCCCGGCGCCGGACGCTTGGCTCCTCATCGCCTCCATGGCCCTCGCGGCCCGCCGGGGTGACCGCCAGGGGGCCCACCGCCACCTCCAGGCGCTCCTCGACGGCTACCCCCACGCCGGCATGGTCCTCTCCTCCCAGAGCGAGCTCCCCGACGGCGTGTTCGCGCGCCTGGCGGTGGAGCCCTACTCCAACGACGAGCTCGTGCTCGCCGTGAGCGAGAGCAGCGTGGTGTTCCAGGAGGGCGTGGACCTCAAGGGCATGGGCGCCCTCGGCTCCTTCGTGGCTGCCGACCCCTCCGTGGTGAGCGCCCGCATCTCCGACGAGATGAGCCTCGGGCGCACCCAGGACGCCGTGACCGACTGGAGGGGCTGACCGTGGACTGGTACGGCGAGCTCACCCAGCGCGTGGCCGCCCGCTACCTCCAGGAGCACGGCCCCATGAGCGAGGGGGCGCGCCAGGAGCTCATGGGGGCCGTGGCGGCCGACGTGGACTCCTTCGTGGACCACCCGGCCGACCGCGCCTTCGCCATGGTGGCCCAAGCCCAGGCCGCCCTCGCCAAGGCCTCAGCCGACGACGAGTTCCTGAGCGACGACGAGTACATGGCCTCACGGGCACGGCGACTGGAGAGGCTCTGCGCCGCGTGCGACGAGGCCCTCTCCATAGACCCCGACGCCACGGACGCCGCCCTCATCCGCCTGCTCGCCACCGAGGCCGACGCCCTGGAGCACGTCACGGCCCTCCGCGCCCTCGACGGGAGCCTGGGCGCGGAGGCCCCGGCCGAGGCGACCGACCCCGTGGACGCGTGGGCCGACGTCTTCCGGCACCCCGCCCTCAGGGTGCGGGCGGCCCTGGCCGTCACGGCGCTCGACGCCGCCAACGTCTCTATGGCGCTGGGGTGCGCGAGGTCGCTCCTGGACGTCATGCCCGGCGACGAGCTGGGCATGGGCGGCACGGCGGCGCTGGCCCTGGCACGCCTGGAGGACGAGGAGGGCTTCAACGAGCTGGACGCCCGCCTGGGGCGCCGCGGCAGCGCCTGGACCAACCTCGCCCGCACGCTGCTGCTCTTCAAACTCGACCGCCTGCCGGCGGCTCGGCGCGCCCTCGCGGGGTTCAGGTCCCTCAACGAGGGCGCGGCCTACGCGCTTCTGCGCCCCACCTACGTGGAGACCTACCTCCCGTGCCGCCCGGAGTTCGTCCCGGGGTCGTTCGAGGAGGCCGTGCTGGCCGTCCACGAGGCCGATCCGGTGGTGGTGGACGCCCCCGACTTCGTCAACTGGGCCTCGGAGCAGCCGGGCGTGCTCGACGACGCCGTGGCCTTCGCCCGCTCCAACGGCATGGACTGGTAGCCTTCGGGCTGCGGCCGGGCGCGGCGATGCTGCTATACTTGGCAATCGCGCGCCGACGTCCCCATCGTCTAGCGGCCGAGGACACCGCCCTTTCAAGGCGGGAACACGGGTTCGAGTCCCGTTGGGGGCACCATAGGAAAACAGCAGGCCGGAGGGTGTGAACCCCTCCGGCCTGATTTTTGGTCGATGTCGTGGCGCGGCCTCGGGCGCCCTAGCCCACGAAGTAGCGGCCCACGCGGTAGAAGGTCACGGTGCCGGAGGTCTTGTTGTCGGAGAACTGCACCACCTCGACGGAGTGCTCGCCGTCGGAGAGCTGGCCGTCGGTGAGGTCCAGGGCGTGGACGCCGTTCTCCATGGGCTCGGCCAGCACCTGATCGCCATCCACGAACACGTAGGTGGTCCTGTCGACCGGGATGCCCTCGGTGACCACGGACACCTGGGCGTGGAGCTTCTGCGGGTTGACGGCCATGTGCGGGATGCCGCCATCCTCGGTGGTGCCCTCGTCGCAGGAGAAGTAGGCCGTGCCCTCCCCCACGTTGCCGTACTGGTCGTGGCCGAAGGTCGCGGGCTCCGTGGCCGTGGCGTCCTCGGTGGAGGAGGCGGCCGCGTCGTCCGCCGGCTGTGCGGCCGGCGCCCCGCCGCAGCCCGCCAGGGCCAGGGTGAGCATTCCTGCCGCGACCAGCTTGCCTACCTTCATCACGATCCTCCTCGATCGAACGCCCCGGCGGGACGACGTACCTGTCAGGGGATTACTACCCCATCAGGGCGAGGACGGCTCGCTCGGAGGCGGCCATGTTCTCACCCAGGAGGAACGGGACCCCGTTGACGTAGGGGCACTCCAGGTGCTGCGGCGCCATCATGGTGGCCACGAGGAAGTCGAACCCGGCCGAGAGGCGCGGCGCCTCGGCGATCTTGCACTGCCGGATGGTGTAGGCGCCCTCGTAACCGTGGGAGTCGAGGAACCGCTCCAGACGGGCACGGACGGCGGTGGAGGTGGCGAACCCGGACCCGCAGGCCAGGAGGATGCGCTTCATGGGCGTTCAGCTTTCATATCCAAGGCGCCCCTGGGGGCCGCCGAGAGGTTCTCGTCCCTGCGGCGCCGCCGTCGCGGCACCGAGGTGGTAGGGGCGGTGGGACTCGAACCCACACGCCGTGAAGGCCGAGGTTTTTAAGACCCCTGCGTCTACCGTTCCGCCACGCCCCCGTCCTTGAACCATCCTAATCCTTTATGGCTCCACGAGGTCGGCGAGACCCACGGTGGCGGGCAGGAAGCCCACGGGGCCCGGGGTCCCGTCGAGGGACCTCTCCACGGCCATGCAGGCCCCGGCGAGGCCGTCGAAGTCGCTCACCGTGAGCTCCCTGAAGCCGCTGGCCCTCATGAGCTCGCCCACCAGGAGCGTGCCACCCAGGATCACAGGCGCCCGGTTGGGCTGGAGACCCGGGATGCGGGCCCTCTGGGACTCGGTCATGGCGGCAAGGCGGGCGCCCAGGTCGTCCACCTCCTCCACGGTGAGGGTGGAGCCCTGGACCACCGCGCTGTCGTAGGTCTCCAAGCCCAACCCCATGGCGGACAGGGACGTCACGGTGCCGCCGGTGGCGATGAGGATGTCGGGGTGGGCCAGGGCCCCCTCCATCCAAGGCATCTGGGCCTCGAAGGCCATGCGGGTCTCGCAGCAGCAGGCCACCAAGTCGTCGCGGGAGGGCGGGTCGTTGCGCGAGAGGAACCGCTCGGTCAGGCGACGCGCCCCCAGGTCGAAGGAGTGGGTCCAGTCCACCACGAGCCCGTCGTCGGTGCGGCCGCCGCAGGTGAGCTCGGTGGAGCCGCCACCGATGTCGGCCACGGCCATGCTGTGGCAGTCGAAGGCCTGGGCGACCCCGCGGAACGCCAGGGCCCCCTCCACCGTTCCCGTGAGCACCTCGGGCGCGAGGCCGCGGGCGCGCAGGGCGTCCAGGAGCTCGTCGGCGTTGCGGGCGTCCCGGGCCGCGGAGGTGAGGAAGCACCCCACGACGTCGCAGCGGTGGTCGCGCAGGAAGGCGATGAAGCCGTCCACGGCCTCGAGCACGCGGGCGATGGCGTCGGGAGAGATGAGCCCCACGGCGTCCACTCCCTCGCCGAGGTTGCAGATGCGGCTCTCGCGCACGATGGAGAGGACCACATGGTCCTGGATGTCGGCCATGCCCACGCGGGCGGTGACGGTCCCGATGTCTATGACGCCCACACGGCGGGTCTCACTCATGGTTCTGGTCCCCCTTCTGGTAGAAGAAGAGTCGGTCGAGGGCCTGGATGTACCAAGGGTCCTCCCGGGCAAGCACGGCGGCCCGGACGTCCTCGGGAATGGGCACGGCCTCGCCCCCCTGCCCACCGGGGAGGCCGGAGACCGTTGCGGCCTCCTCGCCCTCCTTCACGTAGCCGTGGAGCCGGGCCTCGTCCTCGATGCCCTGCTCGGTGGTGAGGTCGCGGGCGCGCTTCTCCACGGCCTCGTTCTCGGCGTTTATCTCGGCGAGCACGTCCTGGATGATCTGGTTGTTGCGCTTGGCCATGTAGAGGTCCCGCACCGGCCCGTAAAGCGCCACGACGGCGACCACGACCACCGCGAGCACGGCGAGGGCGCGGCGGGACGGACGCGGGAGGCGCCCCTTGCCCGGCTGCCCGTCGGCACCTTCCTGGGGGGAGGTGCGGCCGCGGCGGGCCCGGGACGGGGAGTCGCCGCCGCGCCGGGCCGACGTCACGGCCGCCGTCAGACGCTGCGCCGCGGAGCGCGCCCCCCCGGCGACGGCCGCACCGGCCTTGGCCGCGGCGGACGCGCCCTTGGACGCCTTGGGGGTCCCCGCCGTCTTGGCGGCCTTGCCAGCCTTGGCGGTCTTGGCCTTGGCGTCTGCGGCCCCCCGGGCGCGCTGCCCGGCCCCGACGCCCCCGCGGCGGCGGGTGCGGTCGCCGCGGCCATCGGCCGCCTGGGCGCGCGCGGCGTCGCGGGCGCGGTGGAGGTCGCCCGTGGACGCCGCGGAAGAGGCGGTGCGGGCGGGGTGCGGGCGGAGCGGCGTGGGGTCGCCGGCATCGGAGGTGGCACGGGCGCGGCGGTGCGACCGGGCCCTGGTGGAGGGCGACGCCAGCTCGCCGCCGGAGGGCCTGGGGCTCACAGAGCCGTCCGGGCCCACGGCGACGTCGTCGACCTCGTAGACGGGCTCGTCGACCGCCTCCGGGGAGGCGTCGCGGCGCGCCCGCGGCCTGAAGGCGATGGTTTTGTCGTCGCGCTGGGACATGGTTCCTCATCTGCTGCGTTTGGGGTGCTCTCTTGAGGGACGCGCCCTCAGGAGAGCCATCATACACGCGTTGCCCCCGCCCCCGGAGGCGGGGGTCGGGGGCGTGCGCGGGATACCCTTGAATCCTCAGAGCCCTGCAGGGCGGCTCAGCGCTCCCCCCGCTCGCCCTCCTTGACGCGGGCCCAGAGCCCCTCCAGCTCCCCATGGGAGAGCTCCTCCAGGGGCGTCCCGGCCTCGCGGGCGGCCCGCTCCATGGCGGCCCACCGGCGGCGGAACTTGGCCGTGGAGCGACGGAGCGCCCGCTCGGCGTCCACGCCCCCCTTGCGGGCCACATTCACCAGGGCAAAGAGCACGTCGCCGAACTCCAGCTCGGCGGCCTCCCCGCCGGGCTCCTCGGCCTCGAACTCGGCGCGCTCCTCGGCCACCTTGTCCCACACGGCGTCGGCGGAGGGCCAGTCGAACCCGGCGCGCGCGGCCCGCTTGGAGACCTTCTGGCACTCCATGAGGGCGGGCAGCGAGCGCGGCACGGAGTCCAGGAGGCCCTGCTCGGCGTCCTCGCGCTCGGCGTCCTTCACCTGCTCCCAGATGGCGAGCACCTCGCCCTCGTCGGCCGCCGCGGCGTCGCCGAACACGTGGGGGTGGCGGCGCACGAGCTTCTCGTCGAGGCCGGCCACCACGTCGTCGATGGAGAACGCGCCGGCGTCGTCCGCGATCTGGGCGTGGAGCAGCACCTGCATGAGCACGTCGCCGAGCTCCTCGGCCAGATGGCGCGGGTCTCCTCCGTCGATGGCGTCCACGGCCTCGTAGGCCTCCTCCACCATGTTGCGCTGGATGGAGCCGTGGGTCTGCTCGCGGTCCCAGGGACAGCCGTCGGGCTGGCGCAGGCGCCAGATGGTGCGCACGAGGGCGTCGAATCCCGGGTGCTCCCCCGGTGCGCCCGCGCGGTCGCGGCTCTGCCCGTCGGCCGCGGTGGCGACGGCCGAGAGGCCCGTGGCCGGGTCCGTCACGGGGCCGGAGGCGATGTCGGCTCGGATGCGCACGGCCAGGGACCGGGCCATGGAGGCCGAGCCCTCGGCGTTGGGGTGCAGCCGCAGGTCGCCGAAGAGGCGGGGGTCGTGGGCCACGAGGTCGAAGCCGTCGACGAAGGAGAATCCCAGCCCGGCGCACTCGTCGCGCAGGATCTGGCCCACCCAGCCCAGGGGCTTGCCCGAGGCGGAGGCGATGGCGGCGTCGGCGCGCCACAGGGGCGACACCACGTACACGCGGGCGCAGGAGCCGTAGAGGTCGGCCACGCGCCGCAGGTAGGCGTGGATGTTCTTCCGGATGCGCCTGGCCGAGCTGATGCGTGCCCAGTCGTTGGTGCCGTAGGCCACGACCACGGCGGCGGGGGCGGCCCTCCGCAGGCGACCGGAGCCCTTGAGGGTGCCCGGGTCGAACACGTGGCCCGCCACGCCCTGGTTCACCAGGCAGAAGTCGAGGTCGCGTCCCAGGCGCACGGGCCAGGTCTCGCCGGAGCAGCCGGCGACGAAGCCCTGGGTGATGGAGTCTCCCAGGGTGAGCAGCAGCGGGCGGTCGGGCATGGGCTCCAGGCTGCCGTCCGTGCGCAGCCCTCCCACCGCCACGGCCATGATGTAGGGCAGCCACACGCGGCACTCCAGGGGAACGTGGGCCCCGTTGTCGAGGACGAACGTGAGCGTGCCCGACTCCACGGTGGCCACATGCTGGACGCCGGCGACCTCGAGGGTCACGGAGTCCACGAGCCCCGCCTCCGGGGCCAGGGAGCGGCCCTCGGCGGCGCGCACCTCGCGCACCATGTCGGCGTCGTGGGCGAGGTCGAAGACCACCTCGAGGTCCACCTGCACCTCGCTGCCGTCGGTGACGAAGGCCAGGCACACGCCCGCCGTGGAGCCGGCGCGGTGGCTGCGGCCCACCTCGGCGAGGTGGCGGAGCTGCTTGGCCGAGAAGCGCCAGGGCCGCACGTAGCCGTCGTCCTGGACCTCCGCACGCACGCACCCGCGCAGGTAGCGGCAGACCTCGGGCACGTCGGCGCCGGTCAGGGTGCGCCCCCGAGCGTCGACCACCTTGGGCTCGAGGGAGGATGAACCCATCAGCGCACCTCCCTGTCGCCGGTGGACGCCGCCTGTCGGGCGGCCCTGCGGCCGGTCGTGCCCCGGCCGGGCTGTATGGGTGCTAGCATGGCGCTCCCTTCCCGCGCTCCTGCGGGGCGCCGCGACGGGCACCCCTCGGACGGTATCAATCTTGGCACAGGCGGCGCAGGGGTCGCCCCGCGCGGGGCCCGGTACATCATTCCGGCGCCCGCAGGGGCTCACTCCCCGTCGTCGCCGCCCATGGCCTCCAGCACGGCCAGGGCGCCGGCCACCACGTCGTCGCCGGCGCGGTGCGGGTAGGCCACCTTGGCGGTCTTGGGGTACACGAGAGCCCCCTTCGCCTTGAGCTCCCGTGTGACGTCGCGGTCGGGGCTGTGGCCCAGGAACACGAACCTGCCGCCCGTGAGGGCCACCGAGGTGACGCCCAGGCGCTCGGCGCGGATGCGGATGCGCTGGCGATCCAGGAGGTTCCGCGCGGCCTCGGGCAGGTCGCCGTGCTCACGGGCGAGGTCGCTCTCCAGGCGGTCCACCTGCTCGAGCTCCGTTGCCGCCGCCACGCGGCGGTAGGCCATGACGCGCTTGTCGATCTCGGGGACGTACTCGTCGCTGAAGTAGAAGTCGGCCGAGAGGTTCACGGTCACCTCGGGAGGCTCGACGTCGCCCACCTCGCCGCGGGCCTCCGAGACGGCGGCACCCAGCATCTGCGTGAACAGGTCGAAGCCCACCTGCTGGAGGTTGCCGTGCTGCTCGGCCCCCACGAGGGAGCCGGCGCCGCGGATCTCGAGGTCGCGCATGGCCACGCGCATGCCGCTGCCCAGGTCCTGGTACTCGTTGATGGCCGTGAGGCGCTCGGTGGCCTCCTCGGTGAGGGGCTTGTCGCCGTCGAAGAGGAAGTACGCGTAGGCCTGGGTGCGCCCGCGGCCCACGCGGCCCTTGAGCTGGTAGAGCTGGGCGAGGCCCAGGCGCTGGGAGTCCTCGATGACGAGGGTGTTGGTGTGGGGGTTGTCGATGCCGCTCTCGATGATGGTGGTGGCCACGAGCACGTCGATGTCGTGCTCCTGGAAGCGCTCCATGACGTCCTCCACCTCGCGGGCGCTCATCTGGCCGTGGGCCACACCCACGCGGGCCTCGGGAGCGGCCTCGTGCACGCGCCCCACGGCCTCGTCGATGGTGGTCACGCGGTTGCTCACGTAGTACACCTGGCCGCCGCGGGCGGTCTCGGTGCGGATGGCGTCGGAGACGACGTCGGGGTCGAACTCCCCCACGTGCACCTTCACCGGCAGGCGGCCGGGGGGCGGCGTCATGATGAGGCTCATGTCGCGCACGCCCGAGAGGCTCATCTGCATGGTGCGCGGGATGGGCGTGGCCGAGAGCGTGAGCACGTCCACCTGCTCGCGCAGGTTCTTGAGCTGCTCCTTGTGCTGGACGCCGAACCGCTGCTCCTCGTCCACGATCACGAGGCCGAGGTCCTTGGGGTTGACGTCGCGCGACAGCAGCCGGTGCGTGCCGACGAGCACGTCCACCTCGCCGGCCGCGAAGCCCTCGAGGGCGCGCCGCTGCTGCGCGGCGCTGCGGAAGCGGCTGAGCACCTCCACGGTCACGCCGAACGGCGAGAAGCGCCGCTCGAACGTCTCGTAGTGCTGCTGGGCGAGGATGGTCGTGGGGCAGAGCACCATGACCTGCTTGCCGTCCTGCACGCACTTGAAGGCCGCCCGCAGGGCCACCTCGGTCTTGCCGAACCCCACGTCGCCGCAGAGCAGGCGGTCCATGGGGCGCGAGGCCTCCATGTCTGCCTTGATGTCGGCGACGGCCCTGGCCTGGTCGGGCGTGAGGGCGTAGGAGAAGCTCGCCTCCATGTCGGCCTGCTCGGAGTTGTCCGGGGCGAAGGCGTGACCTTTGACGGCCGCCCTCCTCGTGTAGAGGTCCACCAGGTCGAAGGCCAGCTTCTTGGCGTTCTTGCGGGCCTTCGCCGTGGCGCGCGACCAGTCGGCCGTGTTGAGGCGCGTGAGGCGCGGGCTGTTGCCGTCGGGCCCCACGTAGCGGGTGATGCGGTCAACCTGCTCCAGCGGCACGTAGAGCTTGTCGCCCTCGGAGTACTCGAGCAGGAAGTAGTCGCGCTCCTTGCCGGCCACCTCGCGGCGCACGATGTCGGCGAACCTCGCGATGCCGTGGGTGGCGTGGACCACGTAGTCGCCGGGCTTGAACGGGAAGGTCACCTGGGTGGGGTCCACCTGCCGGCCGCGGCCGCGCTTGGCCATGCGGGAGGTGAGGTCGCCCACCGAGAAGACCGCCAGGCGCACGGAGGGCACCACCACGCCGGCGGGCACCGGGGCGTCGAAGAACGTGACGCTCTCCCGGGGGAGCGCCTGGGCGTCGGCCTGGGCCCGCGGGTCGGTCACGGGGAGGCGGCCGGCGGCGTCGGCGGCCAGGGCCTCCGAGAAGGGCACGTGCTCGTCGCCGAAGGTGAGCTCCAGGGCCTCACGGGCGCCGCGGTCCGGCACGGCGAAGGCGATGGAGAAGCCGTCGTTCACGAGCTGGCGCACGCGGCCGAGGAGGCGCGTGTCGGAGCCGGCGATCTGGGGCTGGCGCACCTTGAGCTCCACGGGCCGCTGGGCCCCTGCCGTGGCGATGGACGAGAACGACAGCCGCTGGCGGTTGCCGAAGTCCAGCTCCCGGGCCGCCGTGTAGAGGCCGTCGAGGGTCGCGCCGGCGCCCTGGGCCGAGGAGGCGAGGTCGTCGGTGGCGCGCAGGCAGTCGTCGAAGAGAGCCCGGGGCTCGTTGAGGCACACGAGGGTCGACGGCCCCACGTGGTCGAGGGGCGTGCCGGTGGCGCCGTAGAGCTCCCGCAGGTAGAGGCCCGTGCGGGCCGTGGGGATGCGGGCCTGGATCGCCTCGAGGTCGGCCGCCACGGCGGAGGACTCCTTGGCGCGGTTGTAGAGGGCCTTCTCGGCGCGGGCCACGGTCTCGTCGGTGAGGGCGAACTCGCGGGCCGGGAGCAGCTCCACCTCCCGGAGCTCTCCGATGGTCTGGCCCGTGGAGGGGACCACGCGGCGGATGCGGTCGATCTCGTCTCCGAAGAACTCCAGGCGCACGGGGCCGGTCCCCTGGGCGGGGCAGACGTCCACGGTGTCGCCGCGGGCCGAGAAGCACCCGGGCTCCTCGGCGTCGCCGGTGTCGACGTAGCCCGAGGCCAGGAGCGCGGCGACGACGTCGGCGGGCTCCGCCTGCCGGCCGGCGCGCCACACGGTGGAGGCGTAGTAGGGGCTGCCCGCCGGCGGCACGCGGCGCATGAGCGAGCGGGCGCTGGCCACCACGACGCAGGGCTCCTCGGCCGCCAGCGCCGCCATGGCGCGGGTACGGGAGCCGAGCTGCGCCATGTCGGGGGCGATGCGCTCGTTCCAGGGGCGGTCGCGACGCTCGGGGTAGCGCATCACGTGCTCGAGGCCGAGCCAGGCCGAGAGGGCGTGGGCGGCGCGGTCGGCCGCCTCCTCGCCGGAGACCACGTAGAGGCAGGGGCGCGGGTCCGCCGCCCAGAGGGAGGCGAGCACGAGGTTGCGGCCCGACTGCGACACCGAGAGGGTGGCGTCCTCCCCCTCGCGGAGCTGCGACGCGATGGTGCGGAGCCCCTTGTCGGAAAGGAGCTGGCGGGCGATGCGGTTGATGAACATGGGCGGGGTCTCGCTTTCGCACAGCGCAAAGCGCCCTCGGACAGGCCGAGGGGCGCGGGGAGCGACGGGTTTTCGCCTAGAATGGTACCCCGAGCGACGGGGCCCGACGCCGGGCGTCCGATTCCATCCAGGCCGCGGCGCCCCTCTCCCGCAGGGCCGGAGCACCCTTCCTGCGCCTTGGGCGCCTCCGGGCAGAACCTCCGGGCGGAGCCTCCGGACGAGTGCGCGATATCAAATCGCATTCCATGCTGTTTTATGCGCATGTACCTCCAAGACAGGGCGTTTTATCCGTTTTCAAGCGTTTCTTATCCATGTTGCGTCGTTTATATCGCGCAGAGCGTTTTCGGCTACCGAGAGGAGCACCCCATGGCCCACAGGATCGTCATCGGAGGCCCCACCGCCCTCCGCATCGCGTGCGACCGCGCCTGCGCGCTGTGCATACGGCCCACCGAGGTGCGGGCCCACGACTCCCTCGACGACATCGGCTGCCACCGGCACCCGCCCCGCCACCGGGAGCTCGAGGCCATCCGCGCCGCCTGCGAGCCCTACGGAACCGTGCACCTCTACGTGCCCCGGGCCGACGCGCGCACGCGGCACCGCGGTTTCTCCTCCCACGTGTGGGGTGGCCCCGTGAGCGGGGGCTCCCTCCTCCTCTGGGAGGTGCCGGAGACCGAGCTCACGGTCTCCGTGGCGACCCCGGCCCTCGCCCTGCTCCAGACGGCCACGCTTGCGGACGACCCTCCCCTGCTCGGGGCAGCCTGCGAGCTCCTGGGCCGCTTCGCGGGAGCGGGCGGGGACAGACCGACCTCCCCGCCGTGCAGGCGCGCCGTCATGGAGGACTACCTCTCCTCGCTTCCGGAGGCCACGCCGGGGCTCAGGCGCGTCCGCAGGCTGGTGGGGCTGGCCTTTGAGAACGGGTGGTCGCCCCTCGAGGTAGCGACGGCCGGCATGCTCTCCCTGCCCCGAGATCTCGGCGGGCTGGGGCTGCCGCGGCCGCAGCTCAACCATGCGATCCACCTCCCGCCTGCCCAGGAGCGCCAGCTGGGCTACTCGCCCCTGCACGCCGATCTGGCGTGGCCCGCCGAGCATGTGGTCGTCGAGTACCAGGGAAGGCACCACTTCGGCAACCGGAACGTGGCCGAGGACGACATGAACCGGGCCAGCGTCCTGCGCCAGACGGGCTGGTGGGTGGAGCAGTGGGCCCACCGCGACCTGCGCGACCTACTCCGGCTCGACAAGGGGGCAGGCCGAGTCGCCGAGCGGCTGAGATGCCCGCTCCCCGCCCCGGACGGCGCGCTCCGCTCCCTCCAAGGACGCCTCTATGCCGGGCTCACCCGCTGGCGGGACCTCCTACTGTAGCCCCGCACAGAAGGGCGGCCGGCGCCGCTCGTGGGCGCCGGCCGCCAGAGGGGCCGTCCTTGTAAGAACCTGTTCCTAGAAGACCGTGACCACGGCGCCGTCGTAGGTGTCGTCGATGTACTTCTTGGCCGTCTCGGAGGTGAGGGCCTTCACGAGGGCCTTGGTCTTCTCGCTGTCCTGGTTACCGTCCTTCACCGCCACGATGTTGGCGTAGGCCTTGGCGGCCTCGCCCTGGTCGGACTCGGTGGCCAGCGCGTCGGAGACCTTGAGGCCGGCACCCAGCGCGTAGTTGCCGTTGATGGCGGCAATGTCAACGCTAGGCAAGTGGTGAGGCAACTGAGCGGCCTCAACTTCCTCGATCTTGAGGTTCTTGGGGTTCTCCACGATGTCCACCACGGTGGCGTTGAGGCCGGCGCCGTCCTTGAGCTTGATCAGGCCCTCCTGCTGCAGGAGGAGCAGGGCGCGGGCCTCGTTGGTGGTGTCGTTGGGCACGGCCACGGTCGCGCCGTCGGGTAGGGCGTCGAGCGAGGCGGTCTTGCCGGCATAGAGGCCGAAGGGCTCGAAGTGGATGCCCGCGGCGTTCACGAGGTGCGTGCCGTTCTCCTCGTTGAAGTCGTTGAGGTAGGTCACGTGCTGGAAGTAGTTGGCGTCCAGCTCGCCGTTCTCAAGGGCCTTGTTGGGCAGGATGTAGTCGTTGAATTCCACGACCTCGAGGGTGTAGCCGTCCTTGGCGAGCTCGTCCTTCACGGCGTTGAGGATCTGGGCGTGGGGGGTGGGGCTGGCGCCCACCTTGATGGTCTTGTCGCCGTCGGAGGAGGAGCCGGACTGGCCGCAGGCGGCGAGGCCGGCCACGCAGACGACGGCGAGGGCGACGGCGCAGAGACGCGCGGCGATCGGGTGCTTCTTCATGGGTGTCTCCTTGGGTAGCGGGCGGTGCGCCCGGTGTCTGTGTCAGCGGTGGCGCTTGTCCACCTTGGAAACCAGCTTGAGGCCGCCCTCCTGGAAGACCTGCGCGATGACGGCGAGCAGGGCCACCGTGGCGAGCATGACGTCTCCCTGGTAGCGGTAGTAGCCGTAGTTGATGGCGATGGCACCGAGCCCGCCGCCGCCCACGAAGCCCGCCATGGCCGAGTAGCCCAGGATCGTGGCCAGCGAGATGGCGGCGCCCACGAGCAGCGAGGGGCCGGCCTCGGGGATGAGGACCTTGACCACGACCTGCCAGGGCGAGGAGCCCATGGCGCGGGCCGCCTCGATGACCCCGCCGTCGACCTCCTTGAGCGACGACTCCACCATGCGCGCCACGTAGGGCGCGGCGGCCACCACGAGCGGCACGACGGTGGCCGTGGAGCCGATGGTGGTGCCCACCACAAGGCGCGTGAAGGGCAGGATGGCCACGAGCAGGATCAGGAAGGGGATGGAGCGCAGCACGTTGACGACGATGCCCACCACCAGGTTGACGGCGCGGTTGCGCGCGATGCCGCCCTCACCGGTGATGTAGAGCACCACGCCGAGCGGGACGCCGATGACATAGGCGATGGCCGTCGAGACGACGGTCATGTACAGGGTCTCCCACGTGCCGGTGACGAGGAGGTCGATCATCTCCTGGCTCACTGGCGCTCACCCCCTTTCGCGGACGGGGTTCCGGTGCCGTCGCCGCCGGGCATTCGCGGGTCTCCCGCCTCCTCGTAGTGGATGCCGCGGCCGTCCAGGTAGGCGCGGACGCGGTCGGCGGCGTCGGGGTCCTCGGGCAGCTGGATGAGCATCTGGCCGAAGGCGCGACCGCCGATGTCCTGCGTGTTGGCGCCCATGATGGACACGCGCACGCCGCAGGTGAGGGAGAGGTCGCTGATCACGGGGTCGCCGGACTCCTCGCCGGTGAAGGCGATGCGCACCATGCCGGGGGGCAGCTCGCCGCCGAGGGCGTCCTCGAGGTGGCCCTCGGCCGGGGACACGAGGCGGCGGGCCGTCTCGCTCTTGGGGTGCAGGAAGACGTCCTGGACGGCGCCCACCTCGCAGACGCGGCCCTGGGCCATGACGGCCACGCGGTCGCAGATGAGCTCGACCACCTTCATCTCGTGGGTGATCACCACCACGGTGACGCCCAGGCGGGCGTTGAGCTCCTTGAGGAGGTCGAGGACCGAGCGGGTGGCCTCGGGGTCGAGGGCGCTCGTGGCCTCGTCACAAAGGATGATGTCGGGGTCGCTGGCCAGGGCGCGGGCGATGGCCACGCGCTGCTGTTGGCCGCCGGAGAGCTGCGCCGGGTACGAGCGGGCCTTCTCGGAGAGGCCCACGAGCTCGAGGAGCTCGGCCACCCGGGCGTCGGCCTCGGAGCGGGACACCCCGGCGATGTCGAGGGGGTAGCGCACGTTGGCGGCCACGGTGCGCTGCTGCAGCAGGTTGAACTGCTGGAAGATCATGCCGATCTTCTTGCGCGCCTCGCGCAGCTGCCGGGGCGGCAGGGCCACGAGGTCGCGGCCGTTGACGATGACGGAGCCCTCCGTGGGGCGCTCCAGCAGGTTGATGCAGCGCACGAGGGTGGACTTGCCGGCGCCGGAGAAGCCGATGATGCCGAAGACCTCGCCGTCCTCGACGGTGAGGTCGACGCCGCTCACGGCGTGGAGCTCACCCGAGGGGGTGGAGAAGGTCTTGGACAGGTTGCGCAGCTCGATCATGGGTCCCCCGGTTCACGGCCGCCCTCCCACACGTGGCGGCGTTGGCACAGCATCGCAGAACGGGCCGTCAATTCCCAGCGCGTGCGTGGGATTTACCGGACCGGAAACAATGCCTTCTTGGGAGCCTAGCAGTGCCCGGGCACCCGCGCCAACGGCACCGGGGCGAGGGGGCCGCGGGGCGGCGGCGCCGGAAGGGGGCCGAGCGGCGCCATGGCAACCCCCCGGATGGTGCCGCCATGGTTCACAGGGCCGCCATATAACCGCAGGTGCGGCGCGGTATAATCGGGCGATTGTCCGTTGATGACCCACACCGACCTGCGGAGACGCCCGTGAAGTCAAAGAAGAAGGCCAGATCGACCGCCGAGGACGCGGCACACCTCTCCCGAGAGGACGCCGCCGGCCTTTACGCCGAGAGGCGCAGGAGGCGCAGCCGCTCCAAAGGCCTCAAGGTCCTCGCGCTCGTCGTCGTGTGCGTCGTGGCGCTGGGCGCCGTGGGCGCGTGGGCGTACCTCTCCAACATCGAGGGGCGCCTCAACAGCGGCGTCGACCAGAAGCTCCGCGGCACCCTCACCACCACCGAGGCGGGGGACCCGTTCTACATGCTGCTCCTGGGCGTGGACAAGTCCGAGGAGCGCGCCGGGAGCGCCGAGTACGGCCAGGACTCCTCCAACTACCGCACCGACTCCATCATGCTGGCCCGCATCGACCCCAAGGACAAGCAGGTCACCCTCGTGTCGCTGCACCGCGACACCCTGGTGGACCTCGGCGAGCACGGCAAGCAGAAGATCAACGCCGCCTACTCCCTCGGCGGGCCGTCCTACACCGTGCAGGTGGTGAGCCGGTTCGCAGACGTGCCCATCTCCCACTACGCCGAGATCGACTTCGACCACTTCGAGGGCATCGTGGACGCCCTCGGCGGCATCGAGGTGGACGTCCCCATCGACATCGACGACCCTTACGCCGGCGAGCCCATCAAGAAGGGCCTCCAGACCCTCAACGGCGCCCAGGCCCTCACGCTCTGCCGCAGCCGTCACGCCTACGACGCCTACGGCGACGGCGACCTCTACCGCGCCGCCAACCAGCGCATGGTCATCGCAGCCATCGTGAAGAAGGTGCTGGCCTCCGACCCCGCCACCATGACGGCCACCATCTCGTCCATGGCCGACGCCGTGTCCACCGACCTCTCCCTCGCAGACATCCTGTCCCTCGCCAACCAGATGAAGGGCATCGACATGGACAAGGACGTCTACACCGGCATGGAGCCCACCACCTCGAGCTACGTCAACAACACCTGGTACGAGATCTGCGACACCGAGGCCTGGAAGACCATGATGACCCGCGTGAACCAGGGCCTCTCCCCCTACGCGAGCGCCGACGAGGACCCCACCGGCACCGACGCCGGCGGCACCGTCAACGTGAAGAACGACGGCGGCACCGACACCACCCTCCCCGACTCCACGACCTTTGACACCAACACGGGCGCCGACAAGGACGGCACGGACTACTCCGGCACCGTGGAGGTGCTCAACGGCGCCGGCGAGGAGGGTCTGGCCGGCCGCGTGGCCAACAGCCTGGCCCGTTACGGCTACGACACCTCCGCCGGCACCGCCCGCAACCACTACGACGACACCGTGGTGGTCTACATGAACGACGCCGGCAAGGCCAAGGCCGAGACCGTGGCCAAGGTGCTCGGCGGCCAGGTGAACGTCATCGACGCCAGCGCCGGCTACACCTCGGACGCCGACGTACTCGTGGTGCTGGGCACGGACCTGCGCGACTACAGCTGACGCCGCCCCTTGCGAAGGCAGACCCGCCCCTGCGGGGGCACACCGAAGGGGGCCGTGCACCTGGCGATGCACGGCCCCCTTCCCATGTCTGTCCCACCAGTCGGGCACTTCTGTCCCAACGGTCGGGCACTTTTGTCCCACCGGTCGGACCCCCAGGGCGTCACCTCGAGGCATGACCGAGGCCCCTGCCCTACTGCAGGGTGCCCGCCATGTCCGCCCCCAGCATCACCACGACGTCGGCCGTGCCGTCGCCGTAGGCGCCCTGGGCCGCCGCCACGGAGCCGGAGAGACCCAGCAGGTCGGCGATGGCCTGGGCGCGGGCCTTGTTCTCCTCGCCCACAAAGAGGATCTCGGTGGTGGCGTGGTCGTAGCTGTCGGCGCTCTGGGCGTCGGCCGTGTAGCCGCTGTTGCGCAGCGTGGAGGCCACGTTGCCCGCGAGGCCCGTGACGCCGGCGCCGTTGAGCACGAGCACGGAGCCCCCGGACTGCTGCTGGGAGCCGTCGCCGGAGCCGGTGGAGCCGTCGCCGTTCTCGATGGCGTGGTCGCCGCCGGCCACGGAGCTCGTGAAGTCCTGGGACTGGTCGGAGTAGGGCGAGAGCCCCTGGTTCACCCGGTCCATCATGGTCTTCCAGGCCTCCTCGTCCACGGTCTCGTACCAGGTGCCGTCGATGTACTTGGACGTGGTGGGCTCGAGGCCGGAGTAGAGGTCCTTGGACAGGTCGAAGCCCCTGAACGACGTGGCCAGGCTCGCGATGTCGGCCAGGGAGAGGTCGGTGGTGACCGACCCGGCCAGCTCGTTGACGGTGCCGGTGAGGGTGAGCGGGTCGCTCGCCAGCACCTTCTTGAGGATGGCGCCGATGACCATGCGCTGGTTTGCCGTGCGGTAGTAGTCGCCGCCGCCGTAGGCGTCGTAGGCGTGGCGGGCGCGGCACAGGCCCAAGGCCTGGTCGCCGTTGATGGTCTGCTTGCCGGCCTTGAGGTGGAGGTTGGCGTAGTCGTCGTCGAGGTCGATCTTGATGTCGACGTCGATGCCGCCGATCTTGTCCACCACGCCCACGAAGTCGTCGAAGTTGATCTCGGCGTAGTGGGAGATGGGCACGCCGGCGAACCGGCTCACCACCTCCACCGCATAGGAGGCGCCGCCGATGGAGTAGGCGGCGTTGATCTTCTGCCGGCCGTGCTCGCCCATGTCAACAAGGGTGTCGCGCTCGATGGAGACGAGGGTCACGTGCTTGGTCGCCGGGTCGATGCGGGCCAGGATCATGGAGTCGGTACGGTAGGCCGACGGGTCGTCGCCGAACTCGGCGCTCTGGGCGCGTTCCTTGGACTTGTCGGTGCCCAGGAGCAGCATGTAGAAGGGGTCCTTGATGTTCGAGGTGCTCAGCACGCCCTGGAGGCCGCTGTCGAGGCCCTGGTTCAGGCGCCCCTGGATGCCCACGAGGTAGACCACGGCCACGGCGACCACCGCCACGACGACGGCGCCCGCGGCCATGAGGCCCCGCTTGACGTTGCGGCTCCGGTCCCTCTGGCGGCGCTTGCGGGAGTAGCGCTCCTGCGCGCGGTCGCGGGTAAGGGCGGATGGATTGCTCAGTTGTCGGTTGCCTTGGCGTCTGCGGCTCACGGCGGTCCTCTCGGGCGCCGGCGGGCGCCTCTGGTCGATTGGCTGCTGCGTTTCTGGGTGCGGTTCTCGGCCGAGCGGTGCCCGGGTCGGCACCATGGTAGTAAACGGCCCCGCCCCTCTTGCCCCTCGCACAAGATATGCGGGTTTCTGTAGGGGTTGTAAGGGAGGGCGCCGCGCGGCGCCGGGTCCCTCCCCCTCCCCTCGCGGCCTCGCTCCGCGCTATCATCGGTCCTACGCCCCAAGGAGAATCCGGAGGTATCCATGGCAGACACGCCCCGCCCGCTCGTAGCCGTCCTCGATTTTGGCGCCCAGTACGGCCAGCTCATCGCCCGTCGCGTGCGCGACCTCCACGTCTACAGCGAGGTCGTCCCGTGCGACATCTCCGCGGCAGAGCTCGGCGAGATGGCCCCCGACGCCATCATCCTGTCGGGCGGGCCGGCCTCGGTCTACGCCGACGACGCCCCCGACATGGACCCCGCCATCCTCGAGCTCGGCATCCCGGTGCTGGGCTTCTGCTACGGCCACCAGATCATGGCGGTGAAGCTCGGCGGCGAGGTGGGCCACTCCGACGTGGGCGAGTACGGCCCCGCCCAGCTCATGCGCCTGGGCAGCTCCCCCCTGCTGGACGGCACCCCCAACGAGGTCCAGACCGTGTGGATGAGCCACCGCGACTCGGTGAGCCGCGCGCCCGAGGGCTTCATGGTCACGGCCAGGACCGAGGCCTGCCCCGTGGCCGTCATGGAGGACCCCCGCCGGCGCCTGTTCTCCACCCAGTTCCACCCCGAGGTGCGCCACACCGAGCACGGCGAGCGCATCCTCAGGAACTTCCTCTTTGACATCTGCCACCTGGAGCCCTCCTGGACCATGGACAACATCGTGGAGGAGAAGGTGGCCCAGATCCGCGAGCAGGTGGGCGACGCCAAGGTGATCCTGGCCCTCTCCGGCGGCGTGGACTCCGCCGTGGCGGCCGCCCTGGTGCACCGCGCCGTGGGCGACCAGCTCACCTGCGTGTTCGTGGACCATGGCCTGCTGCGCGCCGGCGAGCCCGAGAGCGTGGACCACGTGTTCCGCGAGGTGTTCAACATCCCGCTGGTGCACGTCCACGCCGAGGAGCGCTACGCCAGACTCCTGGCCGGCGTCACCGAGCCCGAGGAGAAACGCCGCATCATCGGCACGGAGTTCTGGAAGGTCTTCTTCGAGGAGGCCCAGAAGCTGGGTGACGTGACGTACCTGGCCCAGGGCACCATCTACCCCGACATCATCGAGAGCGGTGCCCGCAAGACCGGCGGCAAGGCGAGCACCATCAAGAGCCACCACAACCTGATCCCATTCCCCGAGGGGGTGCACTTCGACCTCATCGAGCCTTTGGACCACTTCTTCAAGGACGAGGTGCGGGAGCTCGGCACCACCCTGGGCCTGCCCGACGAGGTGGTCTACCGCCAGCCGTTCCCGGGCCCGGGCCTGGCCATCCGCATCATCGGCGACGTGACCCCCGAGAAGCTCGAGATGCTCAAGGGGGCCGACAGGATCGTGCGCGAGGAACTGGACGCCTACAACGCCAGGCTCTTTGAGGAGACCGGCGAGCGCAACAGCGCCCACTCCTGCTGGCAGTACTTCGCGGTGCTCCCCGACATCAAGAGCGTGGGCGTCATGGGCGACGAGCGCACCTACCAGCGCCCGGTGATCGTGCGGGCCGTGGAGAGCTCCGACGCCATGACGGCCGACTGGGCCAAGCTGCCCTGGGAGGTGCTGGGAACCATCTCCAAGCGCATCGTGGACGAGGTGCCCGGCATCAACCGCGTGTGCTATGACGTCACGAGCAAGCCGCCCGCGACCATCGAGTGGGAGTGAAACACCGGTTTATAGGTGTTTTTTAAGAACGGCCCGGCGGATCATCGTCGGGCCGTTTCCTTTCCTTGACCATTACGCTGCGTCATAGCTCACTCTGATAGCAGTTGCTCAAGAAGCCGCGAGATCGGAGAAGGCATGGGCGTCCCCGTGGACAGAACGTACACCACCAAGGAACTGGCCGACCTGGCTGGTGTGAGTTCGCGCACGCTTCGCTACTACGATCAGATCGGGTTGCTTGTTCCAGCGCGCGCCGCGAACGGGTACCGGGTCTACAACGCTGCCGACATGCACAGGCTGCAGCATATCCTGCTCCTGCGGTCTTGCGGCGTCCCCCTGGAGTCGATCGAGGACGCGCTCGACAGGTCGGATTTCGACCTCGCATCCATGCTTCAAGAGCATCTGACCCTTCTTTGTCGACAGAGGAAAGAATTGGACGAGACCATCGCGGCGGCGAGGATCGCCGTGGCGGGATTGGAGGCTTTTGGAAAAATGGATGATAAAGAGCGATTCGAACGGATAAAGAAGCAGTCGGTCGCCGACTTCGAGAATGAGTACGGCCAAGAGGCCCGTTCGCTCTACGGTGATGCGGCCATCGACGAGGCGAACGAGCGCATGCTCGGGATGAGCAAGACGGCATGGGATGCCAAGGAGGAGCTGGAGCATCGCATCAAGGACAACCTGATCGTGGCGATGGCCACAGGCGATCCGGCCTCACCTGAGTCAAGGCTTGTTGCCGGCATGCACGCCCAATGGATCAAGGTGCACTGGGGAGAAGGCGCCTACACCCCTGAGGCGCATCGATCTCTGGCCCAGGGTTATCTGACAGACCCGCGCTTCGTGGAATACTACGACGGCGCCTGCGGCGATGGCGCTACCGAGTTCCTCTGCCGGATCATCGAGGCAAATATCGAGTAACGCCTTAAACGCCAGGCAGTTGTCGTGGGCGGCATGCGTGTGACAACATACATGCCGCCCTTACAGGAAACACCATCTCTGGGCTATCGGTGCGGCTTGCTCTGGGTGATAAGATTTCTCTTGGTTTCGGGGAGTGGGGGTAGGACATTCTGAATCTATGAGGGAGGCCGGGCGCGGCCTCCCTCTTTTCGTCTCACGAGAAGGGGCCAATGAACATCGAAGGAATCACCCTGCGCGAGGCCGTGGCCGACGACCTGGACGCCATCGCCCTCATCTACAACTCCCTCTGGTGCAACTGGATCCGCAAGGCGGGCGCCTGGGAGGACTGGGCCCTCTGCGGGAGGTTCAACGCCGCGATGCAGCTCCAGCGCTCCCCCATCACGCTGATGGCCGAGCGAAACGGCGCCGTCGTCGGCGCGCGCCTCGTGGGCGTGTTCGAAAACGGCGCCCCGGTGAGGAACCCTCGCTGGCAGCCGGTCTACGAGGAGCTCCTCGCAAAGGCCACCGAGCGGGCCGAGACCGCCGACGAGGACCTCGAGGGGTCGCTCTTCGGTGACTCGCGGGAGAAGGCCACGGCCGACCTCTCTCAAGACCAAGACCATCAACACAATCCATGTATGGGGAGGTAAAACACCTCCAATGACGAGGTCTACGAGGGCACCAGTCCCGTCCCCGCTCCGCTGATCCATCGCTAGGCAATCATTGGGTGAGAGCGGACGTTTGCTCGCTGGCGGGCTCTTGGCCCATGTTTGTATAGTTTGTCGAAAACAACCGATTTGCCGACATCGCCGCTCGCGATACTAGCGATCAGGCGATGCGATTCCACTGGTGATGACTGGAAGCCATGTGCAGCGTAGTCATCAAGTTCATGACCGAATGGAATTGTTTTGTCAGGTTCGGGTTACCCTTGATGCGAGACCCCTATCGTCGCACCGGGTGCACCCCCCCCCAACACGCAAGCATCAAGCTTGATGGCACCTTATCTAAAGCGCCCCTGCGGGCTACTGCATGAATCATGGCACGGCAACGTAAGGCAAGGCCCTCCTAATGGAGGCGAGCGACAGATACGCACCGGGCAGCAATGGGCTCCAGTAGGTCCCACGCAAACAGCACCAGCCAAATAACACGACACCTTAGTTTCGCCCGCTCAGATGTACTCAAATTACAATTCGAGTTGAAGGAGTTTACTTGGTGTTGTAAAGTAATTCGCAGCTACGAAAGGAGACCACATGGCAGCGACAGCGTTGGGAAAGTACCTTCGAAGGCTAAGGATTGACAATGACGAGCTTCTGAAAACCATGGCTGACAAGCTGGGAATTGCATCATCTACACTTTCCTCAATTGAAACGGGGCGGCGCAACCCCCCAAAGGAATTTGCAGGCCGTTTGGCAGCCACCTATAACCTTGATCCAGATGAACTTTCAGCGCTTCAAGACGCCCTGGATCGATCACGCGATGAGGTTTCTTTACGCATTAAAGAGCTTCCTGGCCAAGACCAGCAGCTCGCTGTGGCTTTTGCACGCAAATTCGCCTGTTTAAGCGAGGAGCAGAAAAAACGGCTCAGAGGAATCCTTGAGGAGGACTAAGCGTATGGATACCCATGACTACGGAGTTGAGGTGCCGCCGAAAAGTCGAATGGACCTCACGAAGGATGCGCATGCTGTTCACAGACTGGTCGGATACAAAGGCGACAAGCCCTTTCCAATAGTCGATTTTTTTGAGTTCGTTCTTCCCTTACTGTATGACGATTTCGATTCGGAAATAGTCTCCACCAGTGATTTAGGCGATAAATTCGGAGAAACATATCCCGACAGGCACCTTATTCGCCTCCGAGAGGAAGTGTATGACGGAGCAGTGGATGGCGACCCCTTCTCGCGCATGACAATTGCACACGAGGTTGGGCACCTTCTGGAGCACGAAGGAGTACCGCGGGCTCTCGCACGAAATGCAGCGAGCAAGAGCATCCCTGCATACAAAAGCTCTGAATGGCAGGCAAACGCCTTTGCAGGGGCGCTTCTGATGCCCGCCAGTAAAATACTCGATCTCACTCCAGATGAGGTTAGCGAGTCCTTTCAAGTCACAAAAACTGCAGCTCGGACTCAATGCGCCGCAATAGCGAAGGGAGAAAAGTGGTGCAGAGCGCTAAGGCTATAAGCAACACCACGAAAAGAAAGAGAGCGCCACCTCCGAAAAAGTGGCGCCCATTCGAAAGCGGCGTACACCGCTCCCTAGACAAGACGATTGTACGCACTTTCGAATCGGGCTGGGCTAACGCCCCAGTCTCTATACAAACGATTCGAAAGGAACCGCATTGTACGGCAATCTTGCCCCATACGACGTGTTCAACGCATCCCTTTTGACCGGCGCAGACTACGAAGGCCCTCTCGAGCTCCCCGTTATAATGCCTAGCCGGCTCATCCCCGAAAGCCTCACCCCCTTCACTCGTGCGCGAGCTCAAAAGACCGGTCTCGAAAACTCCTGTATCCACTTTTTTGAGCATGACGTGAAGTTCCGGTGCGTATGGAGGAACCCAATGCGCTACCTCCCCCTCTTCCGCCGCTGCCGGGCGGTGATTGGGCCTGACTTTAGTATGTACAGAAATATGCCGGCAGGAATGCAGCAATGGAGCTGCTTCAAATCAAGAACCATATCTTACTGGCTGCAGCATGAGGGCGTCGAGGTGATACCGAACGTACGAGTATCGGACGAGCGCAGCCTTGACTGGGTGTTTGACGGCCTCCCCCGCAATTCCGTAATCGCCATGTCAACTGTCGGCTGCTGCAAACACCGCGACGACAGAAGGTACATCAGACTTGCGGTCGAGAAAACAGTCGACGTGCTTCGTCCGTCCACCATCATTGTGTACGGCGCCGCTCCAGACGGGCTATTCATCGCAGCTCATAAAGCGGGAGTTCCGATTAAACACTTCGATAGCCAGTTTGCTCTCTCTCACAAGCGCGGGCAGGAGGTGCGCAATGGGGACCGGTAGAGGCGATGGACTCGATTTCGGACGAACCTGGGGCTCTCTCCCGGAAACGATTGCAGGTCAGCCGTTTGTAATCGGCAGAAGTCTTGGCGCAATGGCGCTGAACTATGACGTGAAGGACCCCAAGACAGGGAAGAGGTATCACTTCGCAGAAGGGTCCACCATTTCGGGAGTTGAAGTTTTCGCCGGTAAAGGAACGAGAAAGAAACTTCGTCGCCAAGTTGCAGAAGGGCTTGCCAGCCGATACGGTGGCAAGGCGAGAAATTGGCAACATGTAAAAGGTTTTGGCACGATTGTCAGAGACAATAGATTTATGACAGCAGAAGTCCACTGGTTTCAGGAGTCGAGTGTCGGAAAATGTGAGTTTAAGGTCAAGAGGTGGTTATGATGCAGGTTAAGTACCATGGAGAGTCTTCCCCCCTGGGGCTCCTTAATAATAAGATTTACGATGTTTTGTCCATAGAAAAGGGCTGGTATCGGATTATCGACGAAACTGAGGAGGACTACCTGTACCCGCCCGAATGTTTTGATGTCATAAAACCGAATGATGGATCAACACCGGTATACGACTAAGTTCTAGGACACATCTTCGATGTGTCAGCGGCCTGCAGCGAAATTATTGCTACAGGCCGCTTTAAATCTATCCGCATACCGACTAGAACCTGGACCACATTCTCGGAGCTCGCAGCCTCAGACTCTGTCATGTTTACACCATGTTCTAATACAACAAATCATTAGCTAACGAACCATAGCAGGCTAAACGAGGCCGCTCCAAAGGCCTCATGCATTAATACTGTCGAGGGCCACCCTCGCCAGAAGGCTTGATATATCTTCTTAGCCCATGGTGTTTTCTGGAGCTGCCGAGGTCATCGGCAGCTGGGAGACATACATCCCGGCCATAATCCCCTGTCTGAATGAGGCAGTCGGCCTCCGATTACGAGACTCCGGAGGCCGTTACCCTTGTGCGTGTCGTCCGGCTCTACTACGAATTTGAACACCTCCACTCGTTCCAAAACGGAAACGTCCCCCATCACAGCATGGGCTCATGCTCCTCGACGGACCCGTCGGCACCAAAGCGGAAGCAGGTGTACCTCCGGGCGACCGTGTCGTACTTGAGCACCGGGATCCGATGGCTCACGTGCACGGATCCATCAAGATAGTAATGGCTCTGGCCATCCCAGTAGACGTCGTGGAACCACGGGTCGTCCGCGATGGTGGCGGTGCCCACGTGCCCGGCGATCACGTCCTTCAAAAACGCGCCGGTGCTCCAGGGGAACTTCTCGCAAAAGTAGGCGTCCTCGGACCCGTACCTCCACAGGTCCTGCGCCTCCTCGTCCACCCCGGCATGGACGAATATCTGCGTGTCGGTCTCCCAGTAATACGGGAGCCCGCGCAGCCACGCGACCACGGGGTCGTCCGCAGACGCCACGGCCCTGTGGTCCTCGAGGTACGCGAGCTCGTGGTTGCCCATGAGCGCGATCACCTGGCCGGGATGCTCGCCCTGGATCCCCATGATGAGCCGGATCATGGCAGTGTCGGTGTCCGGCGGCGCCATGTAGTCGCCGCACAGGACCAGCCGGTTGGCGGGGTCGTCCAGGTCCACGACCGACAGGGCCCGGTCGAACGCCTCCATGTCGCCATGCATGTCGCTCATCGCATAGATGAAAGCCACGGCACCCTCCGATCTCTCGGCCCCATGACAAGGTACCCCAGGTCGACCTGTCACTCCGACCCTACCGCCGACCGGCCGGAGGAGACAATCAATGTCTGATATCCTCCCATACCATAGACAGCTGCATGCCAGGCGGCCAGCCGGCCCCGTTGGCGGGCCGTTTGCGACCGCCGAGAGACCCATGGGGGGTGACCGTCCTACCGTGTCCAAGAAGTCCCGGGCCACCGATGGCGCCGCCCCGGTCCTGGCCCGCCTGGCCGGGGCCCTGGTCGTCGTGTTCCTGGTCACCCTGGTCGCCTTCCTGCTCTCGTACCTCTCCCCCACCGACGCCGCGGTGAGGTCGTTCGCTGAGGCGGGCGTCTCCCCCACGGAGTCGCAGCTCGCCGAGAAGCGCGCGGAGCTGGGCCTCGACAGGCCCTTTGCCGAGCAGTACGCCGGCTGGGTGGCGGGCGTCTTCCGCGGCGACCTCGGGACGTCCCTCAGAAGCGGCGAGCCGGTGGCCGAGGTGCTGCTCGACGCGCTGCCCTACACCCTCGCCCTGGCCCTCTCGTCCATCGTGCTGACGCTCCTCGTCTCCGTGCCCCTCGCCCTGGCCTGCGCCTACTGGCAGGGAGGGCCCCTGGACAGGGCCGTACAGGCGGCCACCTACCTCTTCTGCTCCATGCCCTCGTTCTTTGTGGCGCTCCTGCTGCTCTACGTGTTCTCCGTGCGCCTCAGGACGCTCGACGTCCTCTCGACCAGGGACCTGGCGGGCATCCTCCTGCCCACCGTCGCGACGGCGCTCCCGCTGTCGGCATGGCTCACGCGTCAGCTGCGGACGGTCGCCATAGGGCAGCTCTCGTCGGCCTATGTGGACGGCCTCCGGGCGCGGGGCGTCCCGGAACCGTGCATCGTCCTTGTCCACGTGCTCAAGAACAGCCTGGTGCCGCTCCTCACCCTCGCCGGCACGGCTTTCGGGATGCTGCTGGGGGGCTCGGCGATCGTGGAGGGCATCTTCGGCTGGCCCGGTCTCGGGTTCGAGTCCATCAAGGCCGTGGGTCACCGGGACTACCCCTTCATAGGCGCCTACGCGCTCGTGGCAGCCGTCGTGTACCTGCTCGTCAACGCCGCCGTCGACGGCGCCTGCCGGCTCATCGACCCCTCCGTCGAGGGGGAGGCGGGGGATGACTAGGGCGCGCGGCGGGCGAAGGCTCTTATTTGCAGCGGCCCTGACCTGCTCCTTCGTCGGGTTTCTCCTCGTCGCACCGGCCTTTCTCCCCGCCAGCGTGAACGCGACCGACCTGGGCGAGGCCCTCAGGGCGCCGGGCGACGGCCACCTGCTGGGGACCGACTCCCTGGGCAGGGACGTCCTCATGCGCACCGTCGCCGGTGGTCGGGAGTCGGTGCTCCTGGGGCTCGTCACCGTCGCCGTGGTGGCAGCGGTGGGCGTGGCGGTGGGCCTGCTCGGCGGCTATCTCGGGGGCCCGTGGGGCTACGTCGTGGACAAGGTGGTCACGGCCTTCCAGGCCTTCCCGAGCTTCGTCCTCGCGGTGGCCGTCGCGGGCGTCCTCGGCCCGGGGGTGCCCAACATGGTGCTGGCCATAGCCGCGGTGTACTGGACGCAGTTCGCCAGGCTCTCGCGGGCCATGGCCGCGTCGTTCAGGCAATCAGACCGCCTCAAGGCGGCGAGGATGTGCGGGGCGCCCACCGGGGCCATAGTCGTCCGCTACCTGCTGCCCCAGGTGGCAGGGCCCACGATCACCCTGGCGGCGCTCTCCGTGAGCGACGTGGTCCTCACCATGGCGGGCCTCTCATTCATCGGCCTTGGCCCCGAGCGCCCCACCAACGACTGGGGCGCCATGATGGCCGAGGCCCAGCCCACCTTCCAGTACGCCATCTGGTGCATGCTGGTGCCCATGGCGGCGCTCTTCCTGACCGTGGCGATCTTCAACCTCTTGGGCGACACGCTGCGCGAGGCACTCGACGCCGGATCGCAGACCCACGGCGGCGCCCGGCCCAGCGGGCCCGCGGGGAGCGCCCGAGACACGACCCGATGAACCTGGGGGAGACCATGACCCGACCCGTCACGACGGCGCGGCCCGCGATGGCCGCACTCATCCTATTGCTCGGCGCCCTCCTGCTCGCGGGGTGCTCCGGCGGCGGGCAGACCGCCCCCCGTGCCTCCGGCGAGAAGACCCTCCATGCCGGCTCCACCACCCACTTCTCCGCCGAGACCATGGACCCCGCCTCCGAGTGGGACAGCTGGTACCTCATCTACTACGGCATCGTGGAGACCCTCTTCAGGGTGGGCGACGACCTCACCCCGGAGCCCTGGCTGGCCGCGGGGGCCGAGCGGGTGGACGACCGCACCTGGAAGGTGACCCTCAACGACGGCATCGAGTTCTCCAACGGCGAGGCCGTGGACGCCGCCGCCGTGAAGGCCGCCTGGGAGCGCACCTTGGAGAGGAACCCGCGCGGGATGGAGACCCTGCCCTGCGAGGGGCTCGCGGCGGAGGGCAACACCCTCACCATCAGGACCAGGGAGGCCGTGCCCTCCCTGGAGAACGCCCTGTGCGACCCGCTCCTGTGCGTGTACTACGTGGGCGACGACGTCGACTACGCAAGGGAGACCCCGGGCACGGGCCCCTACATGATGCGGGAGTTCGAGGCCGAGAGCCACATCGTCATGGGCCCCAACGAGCACTACTGGCGGGGCACCCCCAAGCTCTCAGAGGTGCGGCTCACGTGCTTCTCCGACGACAACGCCATCACCATGGCCATGCAGAACGGAGAGATCGACGCCGTGGCGATGCCCTCCGCCTCCACCCTGGCCACCCTCGCCCGGGACGGCGACGGCGACTACCGGGTCTCCCGGAAAACGACCTCCCGCGCCGACTTCATCTGCATGAACATGACCCACCCCGTCATCCAGAACGCGGCGGTGCGCACGGCCGTCGCATACTGCATAGACCGGGACGGCTACGCGGACGTCGTCTGCCAGGGCAACGCCACCCCGAGCTGGGGCGTCTACAGCCGGACCCTGCCCTTCGGGGGCACCGAGGGCCTCCGGGTGACCGTGGACCGCTGCGACGTGGCGGCGGCCGCCCGGGTCCTCGAGGAGGCCGGGATAACCGACACCGACGGCGACGGCGTCCGCGAGCTCGACGGCGCCCCGGTGGAGCTCGACCTCTACACCTGCACCAGCTACGAGCGCTTCGTCCAGATCGCCGACGACCTCCAGTCCAGGCTCGCCCAGGCCGGCATACGGCTCCGGATCGTCCCCACCGACTACTTCCTGGAGGACAAGGGGACCTGGGCCGAGGACGACCCCGACATGACCCTCGACAGCTCCGCCATGGCCCCCACCGGCGACCCGGCCTACTTCGCGAGGACCCACTTCGTCACCGGCGCCTCGGCCAACTACGGCGGCTACTCCAACGGGGAGGTGGACGCCCTCGTCGCGCGGCTGGACGAGACCTTCGACGAGGACGAGCGCAACGGGATCGCGCGCCGGATCGCCCAGGTGGTGTTGAACGACAACCCCTGCGTCTTCTTCTCCAACCCCGACGCGACGGTGCTGAGCACCTCGGCCGTGTCCGGTCTCGACGTGGCGCCCTCGGAGTACTATTTCGTGACGGTCGACACCGACGTCGCCTGACCCCCCCCCCCCCCCCCCCCCCCCGACGCGGGCGCGGGGCACAGGGCCGGCAGAAAGCGCGCCACCCATGGACGGACTGCTCGAGATAGACTCCCTCACCGTGAGCTACGGCCCCAACCGGGCCCTGGCCTCGGTGAGCCTTGAGCTGGGTGCCGGGGAGAGCCTCGCCGTCGTGGGCGAGAGCGGGTCGGGCAAGAGCACGCTGCTGCGCTCCATCGCACGGCTGCTGCCGTGCCAGGCCCGTATCGAGTCGGGCGCCATCGAGTTCCGCGGCACCGACCTCGTCACGGCGCCGGGCAGGGTGCTGCGGTCCCTGCGAGGGTCGCAGATAGCCTACGTCTTCCAAAACGGGCGGGAGTCCCTGGACCCGCTGTTCACCGTCGGGCGGCAGCTCGACGAGGTGCTCCGGGCCCACGGCAAGGAGGTGCCGCCCTCCTGGGGGGAGGCCCTCCTCCGGAGGATGGGCATAGAGGACCCCGGGCGGGTCCTGGCGGCGTTTCCCCGGGAGCTATCCGGCGGCCAGTGCCAGCGGGTGGCCGTGGCGCTCTCCGTGGCGTGCGGCCCCAGCCTGCTGCTGGCCGACGAGCCCACCGGCGGCCTGGACGAGGAGGCCCGGGACAAGGTGGGCGGGCTGCTCGGGGACCTCAACGCGAGGGAGGGCGTGGCCCTCGTCACGGTGACCCACGACATCGGGTTCGCCGCGCAGGTGGCCCGGCGGATCGCCGTGATGAGGGACGGGAGGATCGTGGAGGAGGGCCCCACCGAGCGGGTGATGGCGAGGCCGTCGCAGCCCTATACCCGGGAGCTCATCGACGCCGTGCCGAGGACGGGAAGGACGTTCAGGAGGGTCGGCGATGGGGCCTGAGGGCGGCGGGGACGCCCTTCTCCGCCTGGAGGGCGTGTCCAAGAGGTACCGGCGGTCCGGGCTGCTCGCCCTGGACGATGTGTCGATATGGGTGGGGGCCGGGGAGCGCGTGGGGCTCATGGGCCCCAGTGGCAGCGGAAAGAGCACGCTCGCGTGCATCGCGGCGGGGCTCCTCTCCCCCAACGCGGGCCATGTGCGGTTTGACGGCGTGGAGCGCTCCGGGGGCGGCCGCTTGCCGAGGGGCCGGTCGGCCGCGGTGAGGCGGGCCTGGCTGGGGATGCAGATGGTCTTTCAGGACCCGGAGGCGTCGTTTATCCCGACCATGCGCCTGGGCGACGCCGTCTTCGAGGGGGCCCGCTACCTGCCGCGGTTCAAGGGGGCCGACAAGGACCGCTTGGTGAGGGAGGCGCTTGAGGCCGTGGAGCTGCCCGGGTCCTACGCGGAGAGGTTTCCGTACGAGCTCTCCGGCGGGGAATGCCAGCGGGCGGCGATCGCGCGGGCCGTCATCGGCAGGCCCAAGCTCCTCCTGTGCGACGAGGCCACGAGCGCCTTGGACGTCACCGTCCAGGCCAAGGTCATGGCGCTGCTTGGGAGGGTCCACCGGGAGCTGGGCACGGCGTTTCTCTTCATCGGCCACAACCCGGCCCTGGTGGGCGGGTTCTGCGACCGCATCTACCGGATAGGGGGCGGCCGCATCACGGAGGAGCTGGAGGCCTGCGAGCGGCCGTAGGGTTGCCGAGGGGCCTTAGCCAGAGGGTGCGCCAAGTGGCCACTTGGTGCGGCCCCCAGGGACGGCTTTGTCTCGCAGGACGACGTGTGCCCCCTGCACCCATTTGGAGTTGGAAGCCGAGCCACATTCACCCAGCCTCCTCTGACCCCACTTGCGGGTGACCTCCGGACCGAAAAACGCATCCTCAGCGAAGGGGCTCCATACAGATCAACGGCTTAGCATCCCTTACCATAGGTTGCTATGTACGCCGCACGTTATGCATAAGTCACTACGAGGGGCTAAAGCATGACCACCATGATGCCGAGAGAGAAGCTCGTTAAGTTCGGACCTGCGCATCTTACAGACGAGGAGCTGCTGCGCATCCTCATCGGAAGTGGAAACAAGCAAGTATCTGCTCACGACATTGCAAGGCAGGTGCTCAAGCTTCTCAAAGAAAAAGGAAGCTCCGTTACCTACGGAGAGCTTTCCTCCATAAAGGGCATGGGTGCAGCCAAAACAAGCGAGGTCGTCGCGTTGTTCGAGCTCGGTCGGCGATATCTTATGCCCGCAGAGAGCCCCGTCATCTCTTGCACCGACGACGCTGTAGCCCAACTCGGCGCCATTCGCAACAAGAAGCAGGAGCACTTCGTGCTGCTCACTTTGGACGGAGCGAACCGACTCATCAGCAACACGACCATCTTCCAAGGCACTCTTAATCAGAGCCTAGTGCACCCTCGAGAGATCTTTGCAAAGGCCCTCGAAGACAGAGCCGCAAGCATTATCGTCGCTCACAACCACCCGAGCGGGACGGCGCAACCCTCAGCCGAGGACCTAGAGACCACCGCTAAGCTCAAGGAAGCCGGTGAACTCCTGGGGATCAAGGTGCTTGAACACATCATCGTGACCAAATTCGACCACCTGAGCATCTAATCCTCGATTTGCGCCATCTCTGTTTTGTAATTAGCGACAATCACGATTCTTCATTGACATACCATTCAGGATGGCTATCCTTATATTGCAATTACCTGATAGCTCAAAGAAGGATGCTCCTATGGGACGACTGGCCGGCCTAGCGGGCCTAAAAAGCGGATCGCCGCAATCACGCATCGAGGAAACATCGGACCCCAACGCCCCGACCTACTACTTCTACGGCCAAGAAGAGCTTGAGGCGGACCTATTCGGCGAGGATTCATCCACTCATGGCGCACGGTTTATCAAGACCAATGACGACGTGCTTACCTTGCAGACGGGCGATCTGGTCTTCAGCCTCATCTCCGGGAAGGCGACGACGGTCGGGCGGCCCCACGACGGCTTCCTCTTCACCCAAAACTACGTGCGCATCACTCCGCCATCCACGATTGATGCAAATTACCTCGCCTACCTGCTTAACGAGGACAGCAGCACCAGACACCAGTTGCTCGCTGGACGGCAGGGATCAAAGCTCCTAAAGAGCACCGTTAGACAGTTGTCCGAGCTCGAGATCTCAGGTCTCCCCTCACTCGAAGTTCAGAAGACGATCGGATCGCTTTACAGAAACCAGCTCAAATTGGAGTCTCTGAAGAAACAGCAGGCAATGCTGGAAACGAAGTTTGTGCTAGCACGAATGAAGGGGGCACATTAGCCGTGAACGAACTCCAGTTCGAGAACGATCTTATTCAGTACCTCTGCAATGGAACCATCGCGAGCCCACAGGAGGGCGACGAGAGCCCGTGGGGAGTTGTGTGCGAGCCGGCAAGCTACGTTGCCAAGACCAAGCGATGGAAGTACGAGCCGGAGATCAAGACTACCGACCAGCTCTGGGACAACTTCAAAAAAATACTCGAGCGCCACAACCAGGACACCCTCGACAACCCACTGAGCACGGTTGAGTTTAACCAGGTAAAACGCATTATTTCCGACCTGGAGACCCCATATCAGGCCGGTCAGTTCCTTTACGGCATGAACGGTGTCTCGCAGATCGAAGTCGATCTCGATGACGGCCGCCACGTGTTTCTCACTGTGTTCGACCAAAAGCAAATCGGCGCGGGCGACACCGTTTACCAAGTGGTGAACCAGATTCGCCGCCCCGCAAAGATAACCGGCAAAAGAGACTGTCGCTTCGACACCACGTTGCTCATCAACGGGCTTCCCGTGATTCAAATAGAGGAAAAGACCGAGACGCACGATGTCAATGAAGCCCTCAATCAGATGGAACAGTACATTGATGAAGGCCAGTACCGCGACATCTTCTCGACTCTGCAAATTCTTGTAGCCATCACGCCCAATAACGTGAAGTACATGGCCAACACCACCGCAGACCGCTTCAATAAGGACTTTGCCTTCAACTGGCAGCGCAAAAGCGACAACACAGTGGTACGCAATTGGAAAGAGTTCGCAGACTCTATGCTCTCCATTCCCATGGCTCACCAGATGGCTACCAATTACATGATTCTTGACGGCACTAAGAACAAGGAAAGCCTCAAGGTCATGCGCCCGTACCAGGTGTATGCGACACAGAACGTGATCGACGGCCTCAAACGGGTCGACTTTGAGCTGGGAGTGAACAAGGTCGGCTACATCTGGCACACCACAGGCTCGGGCAAGACAATCACGAGTTTCAAAACGGCATGGCTCGCCAGCCGCATGCCCAAAATCGACAAGGTGGTCTTCCTCGTCGATCGCATCGCACTCACCAAACAAACGAGCGAAAACTATCGCGCCTATGACCCGGACGCAGACGACGAGATGCCCTCGAGTGTACAGGACACCCAGAACACGGGAGATTTGAGCCGCAAACTCAAGTCGAAGGACAACGGAATCATCGTCACTTCGGTGCAGAAACTCGACCGCCTGGTAAAGCGCAAGTCGTTCAAGTCTCCGGATAAGAACATCGTCTTTATCGTTGACGAGGCCCACCGCTCCACCGGAGGCGAGTCATTCAAGGCCATCCAGCAGGCGTTCAAGCATGCGGCATGGGTCGGCTATACGGGCACTCCAATGTTCGACGACGCCCCGTCTCTGCGAACCGAGGACATCTTCGGCAAGCTGCTCCATTCTTATACGATCCGTGAGGCCATCGCGGACAAAAACGTACTCGGTTTTAAGGTGGACTTTGAGACCACTATCAATGAGCAAGAAATGCGAGAGAAATACCTCCCTAGTTTTTATAGGCAGCAGCACCCGGATTGGTCCGATGAACAGATCCAGGAAAAGATCGACAACATGACCCCTGAGGACATGGACGATGCCGTGGAGCCGTCTTTCTACGACGAGAACGACGACCACATAGCCCTGGTGGTGCAAGACATCTTTAACAACTGGCGTAACCGCTCAAACGACGGCAAATACAACGCGCTGCTCACCACCCACGTTGGTGGCGGCAAGGCCAGCACCCCCATGGCGATGAAGTATTTCCGAGAGTTCCAACGTATGAACGCCGAGCGCGCGAATGAGGGCAAGGATACCCTCAAGGTAGCGGTTACGTTCAGCCAGAACACATCGAACAACGATACTCAGCTAGAAACCAACAAGGGGCTCTTTGAGGCTATCCAGGCCTACAACGAGGAATTCGGCACCAACTTTGGCATGGCCGATGTCTCTAGTTACACCCAAGACCTCACCACGCGCCTCAACCGCACCGCAAAAGACGGGAACTTTCTCGATCTTGTTATCGTGGTGGACCAACTCCTGACCGGCTTCGATGCCCCGGAGCTCAATACGCTCTACGTCGACCGAACGCTCAAAGGAGCCGGGCTCATCCAGGCGTACTCGCGCACAAACCGTATTGCCGACCTACAGGAAAAGCCGTGGGGACGCATTGTCAACTATCGCTGGCCCGCCCACAACGAGAGGCTCATGAACGAGGCCTTGGCCGTGTACGCCAACAAAGACTCGGCCGATCTTACCGACGAGCAGCGTAGTGAGCAAAACGTTGAGGACGGAATCACTGCGCCTGAATTTGAGGACATGCTCGAGGCGGTTCGAGGAAAGGTTGACAAACTCCGCGATCTGACAAGCGACTTCAACGAGCTCCCGCCATCGGAGGCCCAAAAGGACTTCATGCTCGACCTGTTGCGGGAATACAACCGCGGCATGGCCAAGCTCAAGCAGTACACAACCGTGAACGGTGAGGACGGATTCGACTACGACGATCCCGACAAGATCGTTGAAGCACTCGGGATGACACCGGATGAGGAGACAAGGCTCACCACTGTCCTCGCAAACGAGCTCAAGGAGCACCTCGCCAAAGAGAAACGCATCCCCATCCAACAGCTTGAGCTCCAGATGACACACATCAAGGATGTCGAAGTCAACTACGACTATCTGGCCGAGTTGGTCGAGCAGTTGATGAACCAGGTGCATGAGAACAAGGTTGACGAGGCAATGGCGACACAGGAAGAAATCCGCCAGTTTGCCAACGGCCTCGAGGACCGTTCCTATGCGACAAAGATCATCAAGGCAGCCGCGGCTATTGTGAGCAAGGAGTACCCGCCCGCAGACGCAAAGATCGACTATCCCGTGAAGCTGGATGACTGCGGCCCCATTATTCAAGATGCCAACAACGCGAGTCTGGACAGGCGCTTTCTGCGGTTTAGGGTCAAGTGGGGCATCACCGAGATTGTCCCGAATGCGAAGATGCACGAGATGTTCAGCCATCACCGCTACGGCCAGCAGGACCTGGACGATACTGGATGGATAAAATTCATATTGTCTCAGGCATCCGAAGGCTATAAGCAGATCGCTGAGAGCGAAGAAGTCCAGGCACTCTCAAAGATCAAGTATCGCAATGCCCTGCGAGAGGCGATCTACGAGCTCGCCGACGACCTAGTTATGGAGTAGAAGGGATGCAAATGGACGAAAAGAAGCCAAGTGTTCCAAAGCTCCGCTTTCCCGGTTTTACTGACCCTTGGGAACAGCGGAAGTTTGGTGACCTATACCGCAAAAATAATGAGCGGAATAAACAAGGGCTTGGTCAAGAGTCCACTCTCTCGATTTCGACGATGACATACAAAGAAGAAGGCAATGGAGCCGCGAACGACTCTCTCCGTAATTACAAAGTCTTGAGAAAAGGAGACATTGCCTTCGAGGGTCATAAAAACAAAGAGTTTGCATTTGGAAGATTTGTTCTAAATGATGCGGGTACAGGCGTTATGTCCCCACGATTCACTTGTCTTAGGCCAACTGGAGAACAGAATCAGGCTTTTTGGAAGCACTACATACATCATGAACCAACCATGAGGCCAATTCTGGTTCGGTCTACTAAGCTTGGAACAATGATGAATGAGCTGGTTGTCGATGATTTCCTCGACCAAACAATTCTTGTCCCGCAGATCTCCGAACAGGGCCAAATCGGACGGTTCTTCAGCAAGATTGACTCCCTCATCACCCTTCACCAGCGTAAGTTGGAGCACCTCCGGGAGATGAAGAGGGGCCTGCTCCAGAAGATGTTCCCGAAGGACGGGGAGTCGGCTCCGGAGCTCCGCTTCCCCGGTTTTACTGACCCTTGGGAACAGCGGAAGCTAGGCGATTGCGGAACGACCTACTCTGGCCTTAGCGGTAAATCCAGCTCTGATTTTGGGCACGGATTCGCACGTTACATCCCCTATACCAACGTATTTGAGAATCCAGTAGTGGACCCCGAAAGACTAGAGCTTATAGAGATAGATACAAAGCAGCAGTTGGTGCAGACGGGGGATACGCTCTTTACAACGTCGTCTGAGACTCCGGAAGACGTCGGCATGTCTTCAGTTTGGCTCTCTGACCAGAAGGACGTCTACCTAAACAGCTTCTGCTTCGGCTACCGGCAGAATGGCTCATTCGATGCGTTGTACCTCGCCTACATGCTCCGTTCGAGCTTATTCCGTTCGAAAATGAAGGTTCTCGCACAAGGTATATCAAGATTCAATATTTCAAGAAAGAGGGTAATGGAGACGCCTGTCCCTTTACCGCAAATTGCGGAACAAAAGGCGATTGGTGACTTTTTCTCCCGTCTCGACTCCCTCATCACCCTTCACCAGCGTAAGTTGGAGCACCTGCAAGAAATGAAAAAAGGCCTGCTTCAGCAGATGTTTGTCTAGAAAGGAAACCTCCATGAGCAACCTGCAGGAGATCTCTTCGAAGTTGTGGGCCATGGCCAATGAGCTGCGCGGCAATATGGACGCAGCCGAGTACAAGAACTACATCCTGGCCTTCATGTTCTACCGGTATCTGTCCGAGCACCAGCAGAACTACCTGGTCAACGATGGCATTATCGACGTCGCCCCTGGACAAACACCCAACGACGCCTATCTGGAGCAAGCCAGCGGTGACGACCTGAACGACTACCTTGAAGACATTTCTTCGAGCCTCGGATATGCCATCGCACCGGACGACACCTGGGCATCGCTGGTAGCAAGAATCGACAACAGCGAGGTCGTGCCAAGCGACTACCAGGACATGTTTGACAACTTCAACAAGAACGCCCAGCTCAACAAGGACGCGGAGCGTGATTTCAGAGGCATCTTCAACGACGTCAATCTCGGCGATTCGCGGCTGGGGTCCTCAACAAACGAGAGAGCGAAGTCTCTGAACCGCATCGTCAAGCTCGTAGACAGCATCGATTATAAAAGCGATGACGGGAAAGATATCCTAGGTGCGATTTACGAGTACTTGATTAAGCAGTTCGCAGCATCGGCCGGTAAAAAAGGTGGCGAGTTCTACACTCCCCACGAGGTGAGTGAGATTCTGTCGAAGATTGTCACCCTAGGCAAGAAGCGGACGAACGATTTCTTTGAGGTGTACGACCCTACGATGGGGTCGGGGTCTCTTCTTCTCACCGTTGGCCAGGAGCTTCCCGAGGGCCAACCAGTTAAGTACTTTGGGCAGGAGCTGAACACCACCACATACAATCTTGCACGTATGAATCTGATGATGCACGGCGTGCCCTATAACAATATGATCCTGTCCAATGCCGATACGCTCGACACCGACTGGCCGTTTGGCAAGGACGCTCGTGGTATTGACGACCCCCACACATCCTTTGATGCCGTTGTGGCCAACCCCCCTTATTCCGCGCATTGGGACAACAGCGAGACTAAGCTGAAGGACGAGCGCTTTGGTCCATATGGCAAGCTCGCCCCTAAGACAAAAGCCGACTATGCCTTTATCCTCCACAGTCTTTACCATCTTGGAGACGAGGGCACCATGGCGATCGTCTTGCCCCACGGCGTGCTATTCCGTGGCGCAGCAGAGGGCGTGATCAGGCAGAAGATTATCGATAAGAACTACTTGGATGCCGTCATCGGGCTCCCTGCCAATATCTTCTACGGCACAGGAATTCCCACCATCATCATGGTTCTCAAGAAGAACCGTGACACCAAGGACGTGCTGTTTATCGATGCATCTCGGGAGTTCGAGAAGGCGAAGAATCAGAATCGCCTGGAGCCCGAGCACATCAAGAAGATCGTCGAGACCTACAAAAACCGGGTCGATGTCGACAAATACGCACATGTGGCACCGCTCGAGGAGATTAAGGAGAACGACTACAACCTCAATATCCCGAGGTATGTGGACACATTCGAACCCGAGCCGGAAATCGACCTGCAGGAGATCCAACGAAAGCTCGAGCAGGACGATCGAGAGATAGCCGAGCTTGAGAAGACCATCGCCGAGCAGCTGAAACTCCTCGGAGTGTAGTCAAGGCTCATCGCAGCGCGAGTACGGCCCCATCAGGGGGCGGTCCGATTAGGGTTAATCGGACCGCCCCCTATTTGCAGGCAGTTCACCATAGAAGCAAGCTCCTTACGCTGGTGAAGGGTGATGAGGGAATCACAATATGAGAGTGCCTTACCAATCTTCTGTTGCTCCTGGAACAGCGGAGCCATAATAGGCACACTATTTATTATTTTCTTTGAAAGGCTCGGAAGTCCTGTTGATTCGTCTTTTGACTTCCAATTGATTCTATGAAATAAACCCAATACAAAATCTAGGTCCGCTTGACTAGATGGAACTGCATAAAAAAGGGTGTCGACAGTCCAAAACGGAGCTTTAAGCTTGTATGGATGATCAATGGTACCTTTTCGTCCTATACCTACCGCATCCTTTTTGTAGGAAAGGGCTTCGTTAACATAGGCTAGCAACCCTCCCGTCCCGTAGACAGGGATGCCTCCATTTTCGAGGTGCTTGTAGTCTCGCCCACTGTTAATCTCAATCAAATCGCCCAGCTTCCGCTGTTCCCAAGGGTCAGTAAAACCAGGGAAGCGGAGCTCCGGGACCGACTCACCGTCCTTCGGGAACATCTTCTGGAGCAGGCCCCTCTTCATCTCCCGGAGGTGCTCCAACTTACGCCGGTGAAGGGTGATGAGGGAATCACAATATGAGAGTGCCTTACCAATCTTCTGTTGCTCCTGGAACAGCGGAGCCATAATAGGCACACTATTTATTATTTTCTTTGAAAGGCTCGGAAGTCCTGTTGATTCGTCTTTTGACTTCCAATTGATTCTATGAAATAAACCCAATACAAAATCTAGGTCCGCTTGACTAGATGGAACTGCATAAAAAAGGGTGTCGACAGTCCAAAACGGAGCTTTAAGCTTGTATGGATGATCAATGGTACCTTTTCGTCCTATACCTACCGCATCCTTTTTGTAGGAAAGGGCTTCGTTAACATAGGCTAGCAACCCTCCCGTCCCGTAGACAGGGATGCCTCCATTTTCGAGGTGCTTGTAGTCTCGCCCACTGTTAATCTCAATCAAATCGCCCAGCTTCCGCTGTTCCCAAGGGTCAGCGCATTGGGCACTCAAAAACACTCTTCCAAGGCGCCAATTAGGGATAATTTCAACTCAAAGCCATGCCCTCATCAGCGTGAGCCAAGAGAATTGGTGAAGGAGGGTGAGATGACCGAAGCAATTAACGGCAGCACGCTGTTTTGTGACTACTTTGCCCAGTGGGTAAGCGTCTACAAGACGGGCGCAATCCGGGACGTGACCATGCGCAAGTATGAGCTGACCCAAAGCTGGTTGAGAAAGCTCGTACCCGCTCTCAAGCTGTGCGACCTCGACAGAATCGAATACCAGCGGCTGATAAACGGCTATGCAGCAGAACATGAGCGCCAGACCACCATGGATTTCCACCACCAGATAAAAGGCGCGGTCCTTGACGCGGTAGACGAGGGGCTCATCAAGCGCGACCCTACTCGCAAAGTAATAATCAAAGGCAAGCAGCCACGCCCAAAGAAAACGAAGTACCTCAATCAGTTCGAACTCCACGCTATCCTCGAGGATCTGGCGCTGGGCGACTCACCTGACTGGGATTGGATGATTCTTCTGGTTGCCAAAACGGGGCTGCGATTCTCCGAGGCCCTGGGGCTCACGCCCAAAGACTTTGACCTTGCACGCCAGACGCTCACAGTCGATAAAACCTGGGACTACAAAAACGGTGGAGGATTTGTCCCTACAAAGAACGCATCCTCTGTGAGAAAAGTCCAGCTCGACTGGCAGTTAACGATGCAATTCGCTGCCCTACTCAAAGACCTTCCTACAAACAAGCCCATCTTTGTAGAAGGCAAGGTGTACAACTCTACGGCCAACAACGTTCTTGCTCGGCATTGCCGCAGGGTTGGCGTCCCGGTCATCTCCGTTCACGGGCTACGGCATACCCACGCCTCGCTCCTGCTCTATGCAGGCGTCTCCATTGCAAGCGTTTCCAAGCGCCTTGGTCACGCAAGTATGAATACTACCCAAGACACATACCTGCACGTAATACGTGAACTTGAGAACAAGGACGTCGACATAATCATGCGAGCGTTATCAACGCTCATCTAGGACGGCATCGCGAGGCTTTCGCTGATGAGGGAGTAGAGGCCCGGCTGTTAAAAACACATGGCGCAGTGATGTGCGACGACCTTGCGGCATACTTTTATCCGATTGCAATCACCTAGGACGTCAACAGGAGCCCGCATGGACGCATGGATGATTCGCGCAGGCCGCAACGGCGCCTACGCGTCCAACTGGATCGAGAACGGTGTCATCGGTATCGGATGGGACCTGGGAGGCGCCGACATCTCCGCCATGTCCCGCGACCAGATCAGGACGGCCTACGAGTCCCTCCACCCCGAGGAAAGCCGCGCCAAGATCGCCGCGGCGGCCGGCCAGGTGAACCGCTTTGCCCATGCCATGGTCGAGGGCAGCACCGTCGTCATGTACGACCCCCAAACCCGCCTCTATCACATCGGCGAGGTGGCGGGCCCCTGCGAGCCCGTTGCAGGCAACGAGGCCATGACCTACCGGCGCGCCGTTGTGTGGACCCAGGAGGCCCCGCGCGACAGCCTCTCGACGTCCTCAAAAAACTCGCTGGGCTCCATCTCGACGATCTTCTCCATCTCTGACGAGGTCATGGCCGATGTGCTTCGCGCCGCCGCACTACCGCCGGCGGCCGATGAGGAGCCGGCGCCCTCCGACGACGAGGAGGCCCGTGCCGCCACCTACAACGACGGCGTCGAACGCATCAAGGACCGTGTGAACCTCCTCGACTGGGAAGAGATGGAGCAGCTGGTGGCCGGGTTGCTCCGCGCCATGGGCTATTACGCACGCGTGACGCCCAAGGGACCCGACGGCGGGCGCGACCTGATCGCGTCCCCGGATGCCTTGGGCCTTGAGAGCCCGCGCATCATCGCCGAGGTAAAGCACCGCAAGGGGGCCATGGGGGCGCCCGAGGTGCGCTCCTTCATCGGGGGCCTGCGCGCAAGCGACCGCGGGCTCTACGTGAGCACGGGCGGCTTCACCCGGGAGGCCCGCTACGAGGCCGACCGCTCCAACGTGCCCGTGAAGCTTCTCGACCTCGACGAGTTCGTGCGGCTCTATGTGGAGTGCTACGACAGCGCCGACGGCGAGGCCCGCGCCATCCTGCCCCTCGTTCGCATCTGGTGGCCCGCGTAGGGGCGCGGGCGGGTGCGGGAGCTCGCGGACCAAAACATGCACCAACTGGCTGGTTGGTGCATGTTCGGGGGCGCCTCTCTGCACCAAGTAGCCACCTAGTGCAGCCCAGGGCCCACCTCCCCGCCGAAAAGCCGCACCACCCAGCCACCCGGCGCAGCTAGGAGCGCCGCCACCTCCACACCGCCACGGCGCCCGCGCCCGCCGCCAGCAGCACAACCGGCGCCGCACGCACGAACAGCCACTCGAATCCGTGGAGGGCCGTGGCGGCAACGGCGGTCTCCGGATCGGAGAGGTCCCACTCCAAGTATGGGCTCCCCATGGCCACGAGCAACGCAAACGTCGCCACCACGGCCGCGCACACCGCCACGAGCGCCCAGAACAACACGGACCGCTCCATCCGCTGCCGCCGCGCCAGCTGCAGGTTGACCACCTCCAGCTTCTCGGCGATGGCCGCCAGGCCGTCTGGTTCGGCCTCGGGAACCGACTCACCCAGCAGCGTGCTCACCGGCGTGTCCAGCTCCTCCGAGAGCGTCACCAGCATGGACGCGTCCGGCACCGAGAGCCCCTGCTCCCACTTGGACACCGTCTGGCGCACCACGTTGAGCCTGATGGCCAGCTCCTCCTGTGTGAGCCCCTTGGACTTCCTCAGGTTCTTGATCGTCTCGCCGAGCATGGAACCTCCCGTCGCCGCATCCGTCTCCCTCAGATATGCCGGAGGACGGCCGCGCCCGCAAGCAACGCAAACTCACATTCGCGTTGCGCGAGGTAGATGGAAGTAAGCGGTAGGTCTTCATGAAGAGCATCGACGCCAGCTGCCACTACGAGGGGTACGCGACGTACCCGCTGCACGAGCAGTGAGGGGGCACCCGAACCGCCGCGAAGAGGGCACCCCCGCAGCATGTATGCGGGGGCCCTTGTGGCGTTCGCAGACTGCATCAACCCGGCCTCTACAAAAGACGCTTCCGCCGAGCCTGCTTCAGCCAGTTCCTCTTGAACGCACCCACACCACCGAAGAACTTGTTGTAGGTCTCGCCAGCCTCGTTGGCCTCGTATTTCAAAGCGGCAAGCTCGATCGTGCAAAAGTAGTCCGCGGCCTGTGAGAGTCGATACTCGGTCATGGTCGTCTTTCTCCTGATTACGACATTGCTCGAGAGTTCCGACTCTGTTGCGGCATAAATTGCTTCTTTTACAATCTGCTGCCCATTGTCGTAATAAACCTTCACGTCGTCGAACGACTGAAAGAGATCGAGCCTGTCCCGTATAGCACGAGCGATATCCCGCTCCATGCGGCAACGAAGCAGCTCCTCGTCGGCGAACTCGGAGCTTTTATAAACGAAGCAGTCGTATTGAATCGGCAGATGGCGTACAAGCGACGCGAAGCAGACAAGCATCTTCTTCCGTTGTTCGATGCTGAGCGAGGAGTATGCCTTATGGCCGTTCAAGAGCGGCTCGGAGTGAAAGGGTAGATTTGGCAGGTCGGCATCGAGCAGTACCGTCTCGTAGCGAGATATGCCCCCTCTGATGTCATCGGCCTGATTGTGGAACACAAGCGTAAGCAGGTAGTAACGAGCTCTACCTGTCTTATCGCCACTCTCATCGACGAAGATGCTCAGTTCCGCAGCCAGATGTTCTCCCTAGACAAAAAACGCCGGGGGACTACCCCCGGCACTTGGAGGAAGCGCTACCCGCGCCTCCGATAGGCTATTTATACCATGTGGGGCCGCTCCTCACTCCAACAGATGCGATCCCGTCATCCCCCGCTCATCCGTCCCGCCGTCCGCACGCTCACTCCCCCAGCGCGACCTCCTGCTCGCAGCGGCGCACACCGTCCCGGGCACCGCGCAGGGCCTTCCTGTAGTACCAGCCGCCATGGCTCACAGCCGCATCCAGGTAGGTCTCGGCCAGGCGGTAGCACTCGAGGGCCCGCGCGAAGTCGTGCCCGCAGCCGCGGCCCTCCTCGTAACAGTCGCCCAGCCGCAGCGCGATGCTGCCCGAGAGGTAGGCGGCCCCGTGATCGTCCTGCTCCATAGCCCGCTTGTAGCAGCGAAAGGCCTCACCGTCGTCGGGCTCGCACCCCACGCCGTTCTTGTGGCAGTCGCCCAGCTTGTACGAGGCCTCGACCAACCCGGCCTCGGACGCCCACCGGTAGCAGAGGAACGCGCGCTCCTTCAGCGGCATCGGGCCGTCCGGGCCCGTGAAGCAGGTGCCATCCTCCCAGTACGCGCCATCGGCCCGGTCGTAGTAGTACACGTAGCCCAGGTTCATCTGCGCCACGGCGTTGCCCTGTGCCGCGCCGTGCCGGTAGAGGAGCTCGACGGCCTGAAAGAGCCGCCGGCGCTCCGCCGCCCGACTTGGGTCCCTGAGGGCCATAGCCTCGTCGTAGTACCCTCCGCCGTACCAGAGGGCCTCCTCGCCGCAATAGTCGTCGGCGGCGACGTACGGTTTGAGGAGGACGCGGCCCGCGTACGCCCCGCTCTCGTCGAAGACGGGATCTGTCAGCCAGATGCCGGGCAGCACGTCGCCGTTGTCGTACGCGGTCGTCTCCTCCGGGATGACGATGAAGGGGTCGGCGCCGAACCCGCGCCCCTCCTGCGGGGCAGTGCCATCTCCATGCTCAATCAACGAGGCTCACCTCCATGTGCAGCTTCCACCAGTTGCCGAGCTTCTCGCGGTCGAGGAGTTCGCCGCGCACGGTCTTGCCGCCGTCCATGAGGCGGGCGAGGACCTCGTTGCGGTCGGCCGGGACGAAGCCCAGCTTCCTGCCCTCGTGCTCCACGCGGATGGCCCACTCGTCGGCCAGGTTGCCGGGCTCGCGGACGAAGGAGAGCATGGCGTCCTCGGGCATGGACGCCACGAGGTCGTCGATGCCCGGCACGTGGGTCGTGCCGGCGATGCGCATGCTCTCGTAGAGGACGATCTTGGACTCAAAGGGCATGGGTATCGAGAGGGACGCCCCTCCCAAGGTTCCCAGAGAGCCCCCGTGGCTCAGGATCGTCGCAAGGCCGGCGGACGTGCCGGCACCCTCCCCACTCACCGCTTCTCCCCCCTCAGCTCCCTGATGGCCTCCTCATAGGCCTCGGCCACCTTCCTCTGCTCCGCGATGCGTACCTTCAAGTCCCTGCGCACGCGCGCGAGCTCCCTCGGGCTGCCCAGGAGCTCCCGCAGGATGTAGGGATGGCCCGACTTGAGCTCCTCCAGCTGGCCGAGAAGGACGTTGAGCTGCACCTCCGCCATGGCGAGGTCCACGGCGGCGTCCTGCTCGCCCCCGCCGGCGCCCACGGAGCCCAGCGGCTCGTCGAGGTACTCCGTGGCGGTGGCCACAGCCTCAAGGCTCTGGAGGTCGCCGGCCTTGTAGGCTGCCTGCGCGATGGCGAAGAACCGCCGCTCCTCGTCCGACTGCCCCGGGTGGATGTCGGGGTGGAGGCGCTTCACCAGCAGGCGGTGCAGGCGCTTGACCTCGGCCGTCTCCGACGGGGAGAGCTCGCGTGACCCGGTGAGGTACTCGAGCCGCGCCAGCTGGTCGGCCATGCGCCGGGAGAGTTCCTCCTCCCAGGCCTGGAACTCTACGTCCAAGGCCGCGTTCAGCTCCTCGTTGGAGAGGGTCTCCCCGCGGTTGACGGCCGCGCGGAGGAGGGTCGCCTTCCTGCGCAGGCGGCGGGCCTTCAGCTGCCAGGAGTAGAGGTCGTTCTCCAGGTAGCCCACAGCTCCGGCGTACTCGGCCAGGATCTGCGGGTTCACCTGCAGGTGGATCTCGTCGATCTCAAACAGCACCTCGATGATGCGACGTCGCGTGGCCACGAGCTCGTCGAGGATGGACCGTGTTTCTTCCCCCATGGGGACCTCCCCCCGATGTGCGCGGGTACCGGATGCTTCTCTCAACCATAGCTGAAAGTACCATGAATTCTCTGTCCCATAGCGGCAGAGGGAACAGCGCACCGTTCTCGCCTCCTGAACGCGGTTGAGGGCACGCCCCTGCGCTCTACGCCTACGCCAAGGACCCCGAGGTGAGCCCATCGCAGGATGGCCGCCACGGCTTCGAGGACCTGGGCCTCAGCGCCGTCTGGTGCGGACACTACGAGGGCAACGACCGGTCGCAGCACTGCATGGAGAAGTGCGGGTTCGTCTACCACCACACCGCGAGGGACGTCCCCTGTAGGCTCATGGGCGACGTGCGCACCGAGCGGGCCTCGCTCCTCACGAGGGAGCGTTGGCTGGCGGGACGGCGGTAGACACCCCACGGGCGCTTCCCTGGCCGAGCACTTCTCCCGCCACGTCGCATAGCCGCACAGCAAGGGCGCACAGTAGGGGCCTCTCGACGCAAGGGCCCCTTAGCGAACGAGAAGTCGCACACCAAGGGGCCCTTATGCGCCAAAAACCGTGCGCTAAGCCCAACTCGACGCAAACACGCCTTGGCGAATACACAGTAAGGGCCTCTTGAGACAAGGCCCCCTTACTGCGCGGCCTTGGTGTGCGACCTGTCTCGAAGCCCGCATCGAGGTCGGTGGCGCCCGGTATTAGACTGGCATCCTTAACTGTTGCTGAACAACTGCGGGAGGCACTCGAGGCCAAGACCCCCGACGTGCTGCCATTCCGCAGGTCCGTGGAGGCGGTGAATGACCTGCACAACCGGCCGTTCCAGATCCTCTCCGACGGCCGGGCCGTCTACCTCTCGCCGATGGAGGAGTAGCGGGCTGGCCCCCAAGGGTGCGGCCGGCGCCAAGAGGCTGGTTGGGGCAGGTTTGGGGGCGTTTGCCAGCCGCCAGATGCGCCAACTAGCTAGTTGGCGCATGTCTGGAAGCCCTTCTCCGGTCGAAAAGTGCACCAACTAGCCAGTTGGTGCACCTAGAAGCGCCGCCACGGCCCCAGCCCGTCAGCGGCGCCCGTCTCCCCCGTGCAGCCAACACCCGTCCTCGTGCCCCTGCACCACCCCCACCGACTGCAGGTACGCATACACCGTCGTCGGGCCCACGAACGCCATACCGCGGCGCTTGAGGTCGCGGGAGACCCGCTCGGCCAAAGGCGATGTGGTGCGACCGGTCTCGCGCACCGGCACGCCGTCCACCCAACCCCAGAGGTAGCCCGCAAACGAGCCGAACTCCCCTTGGATCGCCTTGAACACCCGCGCGTTCTTGATGGCCGCACGGATCTTGGCCCGGTTGCGCACGATGGCGGGGTCCCCCATGAGGTCTTCCACCTTCTCCTCGTCGTAGGCACAGACCTTCTCCAGGTCAAAGCCGTCGAAGGCCCGGCGGAACCCCTCCCGCTTGTTGAGGATGCACTCCCACGACAGCCCAGCCTGAAAGGCCTCCAGCACCAGCATCTCAAAGAGGTGCCCGTCGTCGTGACTGGGCACGCCCCACTCGTGGTCGTGGTAGGCCATGTAGGCGGGGTTGTCGGGATTGGCCCAGGCGCAGCGACCGCGCCCGTCCTCCCAGAGCGCGCCGTAACCCTCCCCCGCCCGGGCGTGGCACCGCACGCAGCGCGGGCTCGAAGGTTTGAACCCCGTGCAGCCGTCGCCGCAGCCGGTGCGGGCGGCGGGCCGGGACGACGGGTGTGCCATGGGGGCTCCTCTCCACGATGCCGGTGGCGCCTGTATTCGAGTTATACACAAACGTCGGCGCCCGTGGCCACGAGGACCCCGGGCGCCGACGCGCCGGTCGGATATGAGAGAAAGGCCGAGACCCTACACCGCCTTGGACTCCGCCGGAACGGCAGCCCCGTGGAGCGCTGCCTCGTGCTCGTCGATCGCAAGGTCCGCGCCGTCGATGCCGATCATCTCGTCCTCCTCCACGGCACCCACGGCCCGCTCGCCGTCGGGGTCGGGCAGCACCAGGTTGAGCACGATGGCCATGAGCGTGGTGACCACGATGGCCGACCCGCCGAAGATGCTGGTGACCCAGGCGGGGATCCCGGGGCCGGCCAGGGCGCCCGACACCATGGAGATGCCCATGCCGAGCGCGATGGAGGTGCCGGCGATGGTGCCCTTGCGGGCCGAGAGCCCGTCGCGGGTGAGGATGCGGATACCGGTCACGGTGATGGAGCCAAAGACCGTGAGGGTGGCGCCGCCGATCACGGCCATGGGGATGGTGTTGAGCACGGCGGCGAACTTGGGCATGAGGCCGGCCACGATGAGGATGCCGGCGGCGCAGGCGAACACGCGCTTGCTCACCACGCGGGTGCTGGTGGTGATGCCCACGTTCTGGGCGAAGGTGGAGGTGGGCAGGCCGCCAAAGAGCGCTCCCACGGTGGAGGCGAAGCCCTCGCAGAGGATGCCGCCCTTGATCTCCTTGAAGCGGGGCTCGCGGTCCATGGCGCCGCTGGTGGTGGCCGAGAAGTCGCCCATCATCTCAACGGCCGCGATGATGAACATGGAGCCCAGCGACACGATGGCGTCGGGGCGGAACTCGATGCCGAAGGGCAGGAAGCGCGGCAGCGACACCCAGGCGGCCCCGGCGATGCCGCCGAAGTCCACCATGCCGAGCACGAGCGCCACCACATAGCCGGCCAAAAGGCCGAAGAGCAGCGACCCCAGCTTGAGCACGCCCTTGCAGAAGTTGCCGAAGAAGATGCAGAACGCAAGGGTCACCAGGGCAACGATCCAGTTCTGGGCGCTGCCGAAGTCCGCGGCGCCGTTGCCGCCGGCCATGTAGCCCACGGCCACCGAGTACAGTGACAGGCCGATGCAGAACACCACGGTGCCCATGACCACCGGCGGGAAGAGCTTGCGCAGGGGCTTGAGGAAGAGGGCAAAGGCCATGGCCACGAAACCGCCGACAAACTGGGCTCCGATGACGGCGGCGATGCCGTCGGCCGCGCCGATGGAGTTGAGGACGGGGACGAAGGCGAAGGAGGCGCCGGTGATCACCGGCAGGCCGGAGCCCACGCGGCCGAAGAGAGGGTGGGCCTGAAGAAGCGTCACGATGCCCGAGAAGAGCATGGCCGCCTGGATGAGCATGGCGCTGTCCTCGGAGGGCAGCCCGCAGGCGTTGCCCACTATCATGGCCGGGGTGATGATGCCGATGATAGCGGCCATCACATGCTGGAGTGCCAAGGGGACGAAGTACTTGGGAGAAGGCTTGCCTTCTCGCTCGAACAGCGACGCCGGCTCGCCCGCCGATGCGGAGGCCGGGGCTTTCTTTGACGCTTTGAGATCCTGAGCTGGGGTCATAAGATGATCCTCCCTCTCATAACGGTTGTGTGCAGCCGCTAAAACAGTGGTGTTCTCGCCCTTTCCGCCAGCATGACTTTGTGTCTTACTGGCAAACTTTTTTTCTTGTATATCACTAATGTAGACAATGCGCGGCGACGATACATCCTAAATTTTATTGAAGAAAATTTGAATACTATCTGAACGAGTCAACGTTGCCGGAAATGCAGGACCTTAGGCTGCCCATAACCCCATCTACCTCTATATATGTAGCCATCATCCCTTATTTGCAACAATGTGCGGATAGGACGCTATTTTCAGACTCGCGTATACTAGCGTGCACATACCACACCGACGCCTTGAGACTGCCGACTCGGGAGGAACCATGCCGATAGCCCTGAAATCGCCTCGCATCGTCCTGCGGCCTTGGCAGGAGGAGGACGCCCCAGTGCTCTTCTCCCTCGCTAGCGACCCCGCAGTGGGCCCCATCGCCGGGTGGCCGCCGCACACGTCCGTGGCAGACAGCCTCCGCGTCATCCGCGACATCCTCTCAGCGCCCGAAACCTATGCCGTGGTCCTGTCCGAGACCGGCGAGCCCGCAGGCTCCATCGGCCTGCACTTTGGCGACGCCGGGACCGTGCCCCTTTCTGAGGGAGAGGCCGAGCTTGGCTATTGGATCGGCAGGAAGTTCTGGGGCCGGGGCCTCGCTCCCGAGGCGGCCGACATGCTTATCCGCCACGGCTTTGTCGACCTGCGCCTCTCCACGCTGTGGTGCGGCTACTACGACGGCAACGACCGGTCCCGCCGCGTCCAGGAGAAGTGCGGGTTCGTCTTCCACCACACCGAGAAGGACGTTGCCCGCGAGCCCATGGGCGACGTCCGCACGGCGCACATGAGCTGCCTCACCAAAAGGATGTGGGAGAACCAAAAACGTTGAGGCATGGCGCCGCCCGTTCGAAAAAAAAGGGCCCGACGTCGATAAGCGCCGGGCCCTCTCAAAACAAGAAAGCTCCTGGATAGGCACTCCCCGAACGGGGCGGAGTCGGTTGACCTCGAGCATGGCGTTCAGCTCGTCGTAGCCCCTGGAGAGCAAGAAGCCCGTGGGCTCAGCGCCCACAAAGGTGCCGCTCTCACTGATATAGACGATGTAGGGGCTGTCCAGCCCGGAGAGGTGGCAGATGGGCCAGGAACCTCTGTCACGCGACGGGTGGGCCAGGCACCTCTGTCACGCATCCGCGGGCACAGGACCATCTTGCGGCCCGCGGGCACTGGCCGGTGGCTTACGACGTGCGCGGCCACGGGGCGAGCGACAAGCCCGCGGCGTTCTCCATGGCCGACCACGTGGCCGACCTCCTGGGGCTCTGCCGCGCCCTCGGCCTGACGCGGCCCGCACTGGTGGGGTTCTCCATGGGGTCGTACATAACGCTCCGGACGGCCGAGCTGCACCCCCACGCGTTCGGGCGGATCGTCCTCATCGTCCACGGCACGGCCGACAAGGTCGTGGACCTGTCCTACGCCCGCCGGGCCGCCGAGGTCCACGGGTCCCGGGCCACCGGCTCCACGACCCTGGTGGAGCTGGACGGGGCCGGCCACGGGTTCTCGCGGCGCCACGACCGTGAGGCCCTGGGGGCCTTTGCCGCGAGGAGCTAGGCCCTCCCCTCGGCCTCCTAGGGGCGGGCCCTCACGAGCTCGATGGCCTCCTTGGCGACGAGCTCCTCCACATCCATCACGACCACCGCCGTGCGGGCCAGGGACCCCTCGATCTCTGCGGCCACCTTTGCGTCGAGGCCGGGGCAGTACCTGCGGCCCAAGGCCTCGAGCCCCGCCCGCCTCTCGTCGTCGTCCTCGGCGATCCGGGCCTCGCCGAAGGCCATGGCGCTGCGATAGAGGGTGGTGAGCAGCTCGGGCGCCGTCTCGTTGTGGGCCACCACCACAAAGGAGACCCGGGGATTCTCGGCCAGGGCGTCGAGCTTGTGACCCTGGGGCGCGCCGTGGAAGTAGATGCGGCCCCACGGGGCGCCGGGGGCGGGGCAGGCCTCGAAGGCGTAGCTCAGGGGCACGCCGTAGGGGTAGCCGTCGGCGGCGGTGCCGCCCGTGACAAGGACGCCGTACTCGCCGGAGGCCATGATGGAACGGGCCTCGTCGTCGGACAGCCTTTGACGCTTGCGGCGCATGGGAACGCTCATGGGCACACCCTCTCGTCTGCACGCCGGGCCCTCGAACCCATGGTCGCAGGGTCGGCGGAGCGGTCTGTTCCGCGCATTCTACCTAAACGCCGCCGGCCTGGCGCCCGGTCACTTGAGGAGTCGCAGAACCCTGAGGGCCACCACGGCCAGGGCCGCCACGGCCACCGAGAGCACCACCGAGAACACCCACGACCCCGCGAAGGGCAACCCCGCCACGTTCATGCCGTAGAAACCGAATACCCCGGTGGGAATCGACAGGATCAGGGTGAGCACGGTGAGGGTCCGCATGGTCTTGTTGAGGTTGTTGGACATCACGTTGGAGAAGGTGTCGGTGACGCTGTTCAGGATCTGGGTGCAGGTGACGCACATCTCCACGGCCTGGCGCACCTCGATGAGCACGTCGTCCAGGAGCTCGCGGTCGTCGTCGTAGAGCGGGATGGTGCGACCCGTGCCGATACGGTTCACCGTGGCCTCCAGGCCCTGGAGCGACGTGGAGAAGTAGACCAGCGACTTCTCCAGGCCCAGCATGGAGATGAGCTCGTCGTTGTCCATGGTACGCCGCAGGGTGTTCTCGCTGCGGCGGATCTGGCGGTTGATGGAGCGCAGGTCGGCAAGATAGCGCTGGGTCACCTTGAGCAGCACCCTGAGCAGGAGGTTCACCCGCAGGTGCGTCTCGATGCCCATGGAAGCGGCGTGGGTGAGGGCCCCCACGATGTCGTTGGGCCTGAGCGACACCGTGACGAAGTGGTCCTGCTCGGGCAGGAAGATGAAGGAGAGCGGGTGGGTGTCGTACTGCACCCGGCCCGACCCGTCGTCGGTCTCCTCGAAGGGACAGTCCACCACCACGAGGATCTGGCCGGTGTCGTCGTCGTGGTCGATGTGGGAGGTCTCCTCGTCGTCGCAGGCCTCCCGGATGAACTCGTCGACGATGCCCAGGTCGCGGGTGAGAAACGCCAGGTCTTGGTCGCGCGGCTCGAGCACCTCCACCCAGCAGCCCGGCACCAGGCCCGAGACCTCCTCGATCCGGCCTTCCTTGGATTTGTAGAACGAGATCATGGAACGCCCGCCGTCGTGTGCCTCACGGATATGCAGGCTCCTACCCGGACCCCGCGCGCCCCATGCGGGCCTCGCACAGGCGGGCACCCCCGCCGACGGTGCGGCGGGGGCGCCCGGGACAGGACGATGGGGACGGGTTACGCCTGGTGGCGCAGGTCGTAGAAATCCTGGAGCACCGGCGTGGTGGCCTTCAGGGCCTCGGTGTCGGCGTAGAGCATGTGGCCGTTGCTGGACTCGTACCACAGGACCTGCTTGGCCAAGTCGTCAGGCAGGTACATCTTTGCCATGTCGTGGATGACGTTCCAGTAGGGAGTGGCGCCGTCGTGGCGGCCGCCGAGGAAGATCACGTGGCTCGTGGGGTTGCGACGCAGGGCCGTGGCGATGTCGAAGGCCACGTTGGGCATGGGGGCGGTGCCCACGCCGGGCATGTCGTGGTTCCAGTTCCAGGCCTCGTTGACCTCGATGTTCAGGCCGCAGTAGTTGGGGTAGCCGGCAAAGCCCATGTCGCGCAGCAGCTTCTGGTAGACCTCGTTGTAGACCACCTGGATGGCATCGTAGGAGGGGTCCTCCATCTGGAAGAAGCCAAGGTCGCCCTGAACCGGTTGATAGACCTGCTCGGTGAAGCGGGTATCGTAGCGGCCGTGGGACAGGCCCTTGTCCTGGGCAAAGTGGGCACGGAATTCATAGAGCTCGATGCGCAGCTTGCGAGCCATGATGAAGTCCACCGGCAGCCCGATGAACTCGCTCATCTTCTCGGCGATCTCCTGCATCTTGTCCTGCGGCAGGTTGCCGGCGATGGTGAGTGCGTTGATGTAGGTGGTATTCACGAAGTCCATGGCCTGGGCAAACCAGTCCTCAGGAGAGACGCCCTGACCGGTGACGCCGGCGGACTGGGCGGTGGCGGCCATGACCGGGAACATGCCGGCGTAGTAGTCGTCGTTGCCCGGAAGCATCACGGCGTAGTCGAGGATGGAGGACTGCTCCACCACGCCGTCGACGCCCACGCCCCGCTCGCCGAGCAGGCGGTAGACCACGGCGGCGCGGGTGGTGCCGTAGGACTCGCCGTAGAGATAGTGCGGACGGTCCCAGGCGTTGTGCTCGTTCAGCCACGCGATGACGGTGCGGGCCATGGCGTCGCCGTCGCCGTCCACGCCCCAGACCTTCTTGGGGTCGTAGCCGGCGGCCACATGGGAGTAGCCGGTGCCGGGGGCGTCGATGAAGACGAGGTCGGAGACCTGCAGCAGCGTGTAGGGGTTGTCCTCCACCGGGCAGGTGTTGGGCAGGTGCCTGGTGCCGTCGGTGGGCACGCGCACGGGACCCATGCCGCCGATGCACACCATGGACGACGAGCCGCCGGGGCCGCCGTTCCAGAGGAAGGTCACCGGGCGGTCGGACTTGTCAACGTCGTCGGAGACGTAGGACAGGCAGAACTGGTGGCACATGGCCTTCCCCTTGTCGTCGAAGATGTCCACCATCTCCGCGGTGCCGGTGTAGTCGATGGTCTTGCCGTCCTCGCCGTGCCAGGTGTAGTGCTTGGAAGCCTTCTCGGGCACCTTCTCGGCGCCCTCGTCCGCGGGCTTCTCGGCCGCAGTGACGTCTGCCATGGTCCTCCTCCTTCCGACGGCACCAAGCCGTCGTCGCATGATGTTGGGACGGTTTATTCCCGCAAGGGGCGCGATCCGGGGCCGGTGGCCCATCTCGACAGCATTTACATTGATGTCCATTGATTTAAGGTTCGCCGTGGGGCGGAGGGCCGTGGTCTAGGTGCGGACAAGATGCGAGCGGACGGGGCCGTCGGGGACCACCTCCCAGCGCACGGTGGATACGGCGTCGAGCAGCGCCGCGTCGTGGGAGACCGTCACCGCGGCCCCGGGAAAGACTCCCAACAGGCCCTGAAGCGCCTCGATGGAGGCCACGTCCAGATGGTTGGTGGGCTCGTCCAGCACCAGAAGCGCCGGATTGTCCAAAAGGCCGAGCGCAAGCATGAGCTTGCGGGTCTCGCCAGGGCTGGCGTCTGCGCCGGAGAGCAGACGCTCGGGGCGGGAGTTGAGCCGCGCCACGAGAGACAGGGCGGCCCCGGCCTCCCCAGGGCCGAGCGACCTCAGCCGATCAAGGGCCTCCGCACGCACAGAGCCGTCAACGTCCTGCGGCACATAGAGGCAGCTCCCGACGCTGCGCACCCCTTCCATCAGCCGACGCACCAACACGCTCTTGCCCGCGCCGTTGGGCCCCGAGACACCCACCCGGTCGCCGGGCCCCACCCAGAGCTCGGGCACTGTCAGCGAGAAGTCCCCCGCGCGCACCTCTCCCGCAGGTACATGGGCCACCGTCGCCGTGCGGGCGCGATGGCCAAAGCCCTGCAGCCCTCCTTCGTAGCGCTTGGCCACCCGGGCGCCCGCCAAGTCGCCCCTAGCCCTTTTCAGGCGCCTGTCCATGGTTGCGCTGGCACGCCCTGCCACACCGTCCTTGCCCGTGAGAATCGCAAGCCCGATCCGGCCCTTGGCGTCGCGGTCGCCCGGATCCACCGACGCACGGCTCATCCGGGCCGATGACGATGCCGCCACCTGCGCGCGCCGTCGCGCCTCCGCCTCGAGCCGCGCCACCTCCCCTTTCGCGCGGGCCCGGGCGCGCTCGGCCGCGACTCGCTCCAAGCGCTCCTGGCCCGACGCAGCCGTGTAGCCGCCCGGGCGCATGACCCATCGCCCGTCGGAGCACACGAGGCACTGAGAGGCAAGGGCGTCGAGCAGACGGCGGTCGTGGGAGATGAGGATGCCAACGCCTTTAAAGACGGCGAGCGTTCGAGCGAGCGCCTCGCGAGAGGGAAGATCGAGGTCGTTGGTAGGCTCGTCCATCACTAGGACGTCGGGGCGCCTCCACAGGGCACAGGCCACCTGCAGCCGCTTTCGCTGTCCGCCGGAAAGCTCCTCCCAGCGCCAGCCCCAGGCGTCGTCTGCGTCCAGAAGGCGCCGTACCTCGACGGCCGCCTCGCCCCAGTCGCAGCAGAACTCCTCCAGACCCGCAGGGCGCATCGAGGAGTCCTGCGGACAAAAGGCCGACGAAAGCCCGCGCGTGCAAGAGCCATCGCTGGGTGCGACAAGTCCGGCAGCAACAGCGGCAAGCGTCGTCTTGCCGCAGCCGTTGTCGCCTAAAAGGCCGGTCCACCCCGCAGGAAAGACGGCCGAGACATCGTTGAGCGCCGGCGCCGGCGCATCTGGATAGGTATAGGACACATGGGAAAGCTCAAGTTGCACGACGGTCTCCTCAACAGGGAGGCCGCCCGGCGCAAGGCGCAACGGCAAAGAAAGTTTATAGGAGAGCAGCGCGACACCCAGCGGCCAGGCGGCCGTTTGACAGCAAATTGTGGAGTGCCCCTAGTGGGCGTCGCTACAGCTTCAAGAACCTTGCCTTTCTCGGGGCCCCGCTTGCCAAAGGCCGGGCCGAACACAGCGGATCCATGATAGCACGGCAAAGACAAGGTACCCGGTTGTTTTGTCACGGCCCTGCGCCTGAAAGCGTCTGAGGGTGCCCTCAGACGCTTTCAGGCGCAGAAGAGAGATGGGAGAGGGGGATGCCGGCCGGATCGGAAGGTTCAACCCTTGACGATTATGGCCCTCCGCGCGAGAATGACTCTTCAGAGACTATTGAGGCGAAAGGACCCCCCCATGGCCCCCTTCGACAATCCTTTTGGCAACGCTTCCAGCCAAAACGGCATGCACTCGGTCATCGGCAGCGACGGCTCTTTCCGGACCGTCACGAGCACCGGCAACATGGCATTCTCGTCGGACGGCACCACCTATACCCGATGCGGCAACACCGTGTTCTCGTCCAAGGGGACGGTGCTCACCGAGACCCCTTCGGGCATCGCAAGCTCAGACGGCACGTTCTTCTCGCGCATCGGAAACACGCTGTTCGGGTCTGACGGGAGCTTCTACACGAGCTTCTAGGCGGGCATCCGGAGGAGCTGCCGGCATAGTTCTTGCTGCTGTTGATATAGATGCCGCCGCCCTCGTGCTCGGTTGCAGTATTGCCCGCTGCAAAGCCCGTCGCCGTGACTGCAGCCTATAAGCAAGCGCAAACCACGCGATTATCGTCTGCCACGGAGCAGACGCATCCCTAAAATATGCGGCCTCAAAGCGGTTTTTACAGGTAGGCCAAAAGAGCTGCCACGACAATGAGGGCGATGAGAGCGAGGCACAGGGTGTTGGCCACCCAGGGGCGCAAAGAGCGCAGCCAAGCGTCGATGGCGGGATAGAAGACCCAGAGATACAAGATGGCCATAACGCCGATGACGAGGTCGTTCACGAGCCAGCCCTGACCCAGGATGTTGAGAGGCAGCTGCGAGTTGTCCCAGTAGGGGTAGGTGCCGGCGGCGTCGGGCTGGTTGATGATGAGGCCGATGACGGTCTCAAGCACGGCCGACACGGCCACGGTGCAGGCAAACGTCTCGAGCACGGCGCCCCACGTGGTCTTTCGCTTGGTGATGACGTCCTCACGGAAGGGCTCGATGACCAAGGTCATGGCCACGGCGCCGATGCCGTAGACCCAGTAAGGGGTGAACCACGGTTCAACCCACACGGCATAGTCGTCGGCCACGATGCCGAACTGGTCCATAAAGGTGCAATAAGGGATCTCGAGCCAATGGCCCACCCAGCAAAAGACGCAGAAGACCACGAACAGGGTGCGCCACCACTCCACCGTGAGCACGTGGTAGCGGCCCTCTTGGTCCTTTGTGAAGAACTTCATGAACATGCGCTTGAATGACGCCATGGGTCTCTCCCCCTCCTGCAGACGACGCGGCGTCGCCCAGGATCGGCTGAGAGGGCGCCCGTACAGATAGGTTCCCCGCCGCGGCGACTCCCATGCGCACGGCACGGGAGCGTCACGGATGAATGCGACGAACGCCCGGAGCAGGGGCAGGGCCTTTACCTAGGCCCCGAGCACGACATGCGCCTGAAAGCGGATAGGGGCGCCCTCAACCGCTTTCAGGCGCGGGAGAGGGGCGCGGGGTAGCGATGGGCCGGGGTGCGGGCGGCTGGCGTCGAGGCACGGGGCGGGACAGGTGACAGCGCCCCCGTCACCCCAGGGCCACGTCCAGCACCATCATCAGGGTGAAGCCCACAGAAAACAGCAGCGTGCCCAAATTGGAGTGGCCCTCCCCCATGGCCGTCTCGGGGATGAGCTCCTCCACCACCACGTACACCATGGCGCCGGCCGCAAAGCCCAGGAGGTAGGGCAGCACCGGAGTCACGAGCTCGGCCAAAGCGATGGTGGCGAGGGCCGCCACAGGCTCCACCACGCCAGAGAAGACGCCCCAGCCAAAGGCCTTGGGACGGCTCACGCCGTCGCTGCGCAGGGGCATGGAGACGATGGCGCCCTCGGGAAAGTTCTGGATGGCGATGCCGGCCGAGAGGGCCAGCATGCCGCCGGTAGTGATGTCCGCCCCGCCCATGAGCCAGCCGGCGCAGAGGGCGCCCACAGCCATGCCCTCGGGGATGTTGTGGATGATCACGGCCAGGGCCAGCTTGGCCGACTTGGGCAGCGAGCTCTGGGGCCCCTCGTCCTCGCCGTCGGCGTGCTCGTGGGGCACCACGTGGTCGAGCAGGAGCAGGAAGCCCACGCCGGCCCAGAACCCCACGAGCGCCGGGACGAAGGCGAACTTGCCCATGGCCTCCGACTGGTCCATGGCGGGGATGATGAGGCTCCAGATGGAAGCGGCCACCATAACGCCGGCGGCAAACCCGGTGAGGGCGCGGCGCAAAAGCGGGCTCATGGTGCCGGTCATAAAGAACATGCAGGCAGAACCGGCTACGGTACCGGCGAGGGGCAAAAGCAGGGCAAGGGCGAGATCCACGAGGACTTCTTTCTCGGATGGAGGAGGCAGGTCCATGGGAGCATACCCAGACTGGCGGCCGGCATCGGGCTCGCGGGCGTGACAAACCAACCTGGTACCTTGTCTGCCCTTGTCTGCGCCGGGGCGCCCGCCCTTTTCAGAAGGGGCGCAGCGCCAAGTCGGCAACGCTATCATGGTCTGTGCAGACCGGACGCACAGAGAGAGGCCTTCAGACCTATGGTTTCAAGGATCTACGTAGAGAAAAAGCCCGGGTTCGACATCGAGGCGCAGTCCCTTGCCCAAGAGCTGCGCGACATCGTGGGCATAGCGGGCCTCACCGGCCTGCGCCTGTTCAACCGCTACGACGTGGAGGGCGTGGACGAGGCGACGTTCGCCGCCTGCGTGCCCACGGTCTTTTCGGAGCCGCAATCGGACAATGTCACAGACAAGCTGCCCCCCTCGGGCGGGGCCGCTGTGTTTGCCGTGGAGTACCTGCCCGGCCAGTTCGACCAGCGGGCGGAGTCGGCCAGCGAGTGCGTGCAGCTCATCAGCCAGAAAGAGCGGCCGCTCGTGCGCTCGGCCACCGTGTACGCGCTCGAAGGGGAGCTCTCGCCCGAGGACGTGGAGCGCGTGAAGGCCTACGTGGTGAACCCCGTGGAGGCGCGCCTTGCCGGGTTGGACAAGCCTGGCACGCTGGCCCAGGACTTCCCGGCCCCAAAAGAAGTGGAGGTTCTTGACGGCTTTCGCACCTGGGACGACGCACAGCTGGCAGAGTTTATCGCCGAGCGCGGCCTGGCCATGGACGCAGACGACGCGCGCTTCTGCCGCGAGTATTTCTCGGGCGAGAGGCGCGACCCCACCATCACCGAGATCCGGGTCATCGACACCTACTGGTCCGACCACTGCCGCCACACCACCTTCGGCACCGAGCTCGACTCCGTGACCATCGAGGACAGCCGTGTGCAGAGGGCGTTCGACCGCTACCTGAAGTGCCGCCACAGCCTGGGCCGCGACGCCAAGCCCGTCTGCCTCATGGACATGGGCACCATCGGCGCCCGCGCCCTCAAGGCGCAGGGCGTGCTCACGGGTCTCGACGAATCCGACGAGATCAACGCCTGCACCGTCAAGGTGAGGGTGGACGTGGACGGCGAGGAGCAGGACTGGCTCTACCTCTTCAAGAACGAGACCCACAACCACCCCACCGAGATCGAGCCCTTCGGCGGCGCGGCCACCTGCATCGGCGGCGCCATCCGCGACCCGCTCTCCGGGCGCTCCTACGTCTACCAGGCCATGCGCGTCACCGGCGCGGCCGACCCCACGGTGCCTGTGGCGGACACCCTGCCCGGCAAGCTCCCCCAGCGCAAGCTCGTGACCACCGCGGCGGGGGGCTACTCCTCCTACGGCAACCAGATCGGCCTGGCCACCGGCCAGGTGGCCGAGCTCTACCACCCCGGCTACGCCGCCAAGCGCATGGAGATCGGCGCCGTGGTGGGCGCCGCACCGGCCGCCAACGTGCGCCGCGAGGAGCCCACCCCCGGCGACGTGGTGGTGCTGCTCGGCGGCCGCACGGGCCGCGACGGCATCGGCGGGGCCACGGGCTCGTCGAAGTCGCACACCGCCACCTCCATCGAGACCTGCGGCGCCGAGGTGCAGAAGGGCAACGCCCCCGTGGAGCGCAAGCTCCAGCGCCTGTTCCGCAACGCCGAGGCCTGCCGGATGATCAAGCGCTGCAACGACTTCGGCGCCGGCGGCGTGTCGGTGGCCGTGGGCGAGCTCGCCGACGGCCTGGCCATCGACCTCGACGCCGTGCCCAAGAAGTACGAGGGGTTGGACGGCACCGAGCTCGCCATCTCCGAGAGCCAGGAGCGCATGGCCGTGGCCCTGGCGCCCGAGGACGTGGACGCCTTCATCGAGCTGGCCCGCGGCGAGAACCTCGAGGCCACGCCCATCGCCACCGTGACGGCCGAGCCGCGGGTCACCATGGCCTGGCGCGGCGACACCGTGGTGGACCTCTCGCGCGAGTTCCTCGCCTCCAACGGCGCGCCCAAGCATCAGGACGCGCTGGTGGAAGCGCCCAAGGCGTGGGACGTGCCGGCGGCCTGGGCAGACGACGCGCTGCCTTTGGCCGAGCGTCTGACGGCCGTTGTCTCCGACCTCAACGTAGCCTCCAACAAGGGCCTCTCCGAGCGGTTTGACTCCACCATCGGCGCCGCCACCGTTTTGATGCCCCACGGCGGCTCGCGCCAGCTCACGCCGCCGAGCGCCATGGTGGCAAAGCTGCCCGTGGACGGCGAGACCACCACGTGCTCGGGCATGGCCTGGGGCTTCAACCCCTACCTCTCTGCGGCCGACCAGTATTCCGGTGCCTACCTGGCCGTGGTGGAGAGCGTGGCGCGCCTTGTAGCGGCCGGCTTCCACCGCGAGGACGCCTACCTCACGTTCCAGGAGTACTTCGAGCGCCTGCGCGACGAACCCGCCCGCTGGGGCAAGCCCGTGGCCTCGGTGCTCGGCGCCTTGGACGCCCAGTTGGACCTCGGGGTGGGCGCCATCGGCGGCAAGGACTCCATGAGCGGCTCCTTTGACGAGCTGGACGTGCCCCCCACCCTGGTGTCGTTTGCCACGGCCGTGGGTCCCGTGGACCGCGTGACCTCCCCCGAGTTCAAGGGGGCCGGCCACCGGCTGCTGGGCATCGTGCCGCGCTACCGCGACGACGCCCCCCTCGTGCCCGAGGCCGGCGCCGAGAAGTGCGCCATGGCCCTTGTGGAAAAGCTCGTGGGAAGCGGGGCCGCGCTCTCCGTGGCCACGCCCGGCTACGGCGCCACGGCCGAGACCCTGTTCAAGATGAGCCTGGGCAACGGCCTGGGCATCGAGCTCGACCCCACCTTCGTGGCGAGCCACGGCGCAGAGGCGCTCTTCTCGCCCGCCTACGGCTCCTTCATCGTGGAGCTGGCCGACGGTGCCGAGGTACCGGACGCCCCCGACTGCCTTGCCGTGGGCCTGCTCGGCACGACGCTGGACGAGTACGTGCTGCGCGCCGGCGACGAGTGCGTGGACCTGGCGGCCGTGCAGGAGGCCTGGGAGCGTCCGCTGGAGGGCGTGTTCCCCTACCGCACGGCACCCGAGGAGGCCGCCGGCCTGCCCGAGGTGCCCCAGGCCACCTGGACGGGCGGCGTGGGCGCCACCTACCACGGACCGTCGCTGATCGGCGCCGACGCCGGCAGGCCCCGGGTGGTCATTCCGGTGTTCCCGGGCAACAACTGCGAGTTTGACAGCGCGCGGGCCTTCCGGCGCGCCGGCGCCGTGGCCGAGACCCTCGTGGTCAACAACCTGACGCCGGACGCCGTGGCCGAGAGCTGCGCCGCCCTGGCCGACGCCATCGACCGCAGCCAGATCGTCATGATCCCCGGCGGCTTCTCCGGCGGCGACGAGCCCGACGGCTCCGCCAAGTTCATCACGGCATTCTTCCGCTCGCCGGCGGTCACCGAGGCCGTGCGGCGCCTCCTGCAGGACCGCGACGGCCTCATGCTGGGCATCTGCAACGGCTTCCAGGCTTTGGTGAAGCTGGGCCTCGTGCCCTTTGGCGACATCCGGCCCATGGACAAGGACTGCCCCACCCTCACGTTCAACGGCATCGGCCGGCACCAGAGCCGCCTTGTGCGCACGCGCGTGTGCTCCGACCTGTCGCCGTGGCTCTCGAAGTGCGAGGTGGGAGACGTGCACACGGTGGCCGTCAGCCACGGCGAGGGCCGCTTTGTGGCGCCCGACGCCGTGCTCGCCTCCATGGTGGAGAGCGGTCAGGTGTGCACTCAGTACGTGGACGACAACGGGCGGCCGTCCATGGACCTCTCGGTGAACCCCAACGGCTCGCTCCTGGCCATCGAGGGCATCTGCAGCCCCGACGGCCGCGTGATGGGCAAGATGGGCCACACGGAGCGCTCCGGCAGCGGGCTGTACAAGAACGTGGGCGGCAACCTGTTCCAGCCGCTCATCGAAGGCGGCGTGGCCTACTTCGCGTAGGGGGCGCCCCCCTGTCCCACCACCCGGACACTTTTGTCCCAATGGTCGGGCACTTTTGTCCCACCACCCGGAACTCTCGGTGTCGCACGGCCTGGACGACAGCCCCCTCCCGCATGGTGTCGCGGGAGGGGGCCGTCATAATTCACGCAACATGCGAAGTGACAGATGGGCCAGGCACCTCTGTCACACGGACGGCACTGCGTGACGGGGTGCTACTCCGCGAGCTTCCAGGAGGCGTCGCTCTGGGCCCGGTTGGGCGCCACGTAGGCCTCCTTGATGCGCTTGGAGCCGAGCTTCCGCAGGGTCGAGAAGGTCAGCGGCGCGTAGGGCACATCCTCGGCCACGACAGCGATGGCCTGGACCGTATCGGCGTGGCCACCGTCGGCGTTGTAGAAGAACGACAGCTCTGGCGTGCCATCCGGGTAGTACTGGGCCACGAGCTCCTTGGCCTTGTCGGGGTCGTACCGCGCGTAGGCCCACTGGCCCTGCCTGTAGCCCTGGCACGCCGGCGGCACGAGGTTGTCGGCCACGGCGGCGGAGCCCTGGAGCACCGTGTTCACTATGTTGTTGCGGTTGATGGCCTGGCGCAGGTGCGCGTCCTGGAGCGCCGGGTCCTTGAGGTTGAACACCAGGTACGACACGGCGGGCATGGTGCCCATGAGGAGCTGGTGGCCCGGGGTGATGGTGTAGCCGTCCTCGGAGAGGCCGTACTCCTTCTCGATGTTGGAAATCTCGGCCGTGGGGACGTCGCAGTAGTCAACGTTGCCGGCCTGGAACTCGCGGTAGCCCGTGGAGACGTCCTTCTGGATTATGATGTGGAGCCTGCCCACCTTGGGCCTCTCCTCGCCGGTGTAGCCGTCGTAGGCGGCGAGGTTGACGTACTGGCCGTCCACCCAGTCGCCGTCGATCTTATAGGCGCCGTTGCCGATGGGCGAGTGGAAGAAGGTGCTCGGGTCGTCGAGGGCCGCCTGGGGCACCGGCGCGGCCTGCATGAGGGTGCACATCATCGGGAACTCGAAGAACGGCTCGTCGAGGGTCACCTGGAAGGTGTACTCGTCGGGGCATGAGACGCCGGAGAGGGAGTCGGCCTTGCCGTCGAGAACATCCTGGTAGCCCTTGACCGCGGAGAGCGCGCCGGCCACGGCGCTGGGGCTGTCCATGGTCTTGGGGTTCACGAGGCGGTTTCAGCCGCGCTGGAAGGCGGCGGCGTCCACCTTGTCGCCGTTGTGGAACGTGGCGCCCTGGCGGATCTTGAAGGTGAAGACGGTGCCGTCGCCGTTGGCCGAGACGGACTCGGCGGCACAGGGCACGACCTCGTCCTTCTTGAAGTCATAGGTCATGAGCGGGTCGAAGACCTGACGGCACACGGAGATGTCGGTGTCGTCCTGCACGTTGTAGGGGTCGATGCACGAGAGGCCCACCACCGAGAGCGAGAGCGTGCCGTCGGACTGGCCGTCGGAGCCGGAGCCGCCGTCGGACGCCCCCTCCGACTTGCAGGCGGCCAGGCCGAGAGCGGCGGCCAGCGCGGTGCCGCCGACGAACGCGCGGCGGGTGATCCCATGAGTCGTCTTCATACATGCTCCCAAGGTTCGAAGGGTGCCTACACTCCTGGCGTCGTACCCTGGGGTAGGAGTCATTAATCTTACGATAATATAACGTCATGAATATACAAACCAACGGACACTCCGCACCTGAACGTGAATGAGGGCGACCTTCGGCGCCGTTCTACGCCGAAAGTCGCCCTCGGATGCGTTCAGGTGCACAGAATCCGCCCCCAACCGCGTTCAGGTGCCGAGAGGGTCGCCCCTATCCGTGTTCAGGTGCGGCGGGGAGGTGCGCGGACAGGGGGGGGTGCGACGAGGAGGAGGTGGGAAAGCCCCGCTAGGCGCGGTCCTCACGCCACGCGGGGACCGCCCGGCGCACGACCCACCAGCAGGCGCCCGCCGCGAGCAGGGCCACGACGGCCAGCTTGAGCACGTCGGAGGCCCAGGCCACGGAGCCGGCCACATTGTGCCAGGCGTCGCCCGCCGCCGCACCCAGGCCGCAGAGCACGGTGTTCCACAGGAGGGACCCCGCCAGCGTGTAGAGCGTGAAGCGTCCAACGCCCATGCGGGCGGTGCCGGCCGGGATGGAGATGAGGCTGCGCACGCCGGGCACGCAGCGGCAGAGCAGGACGGAGAGCTGCCCGCGGGTCTCGAACCACCCCACGACGCGCTCGACGTCGGCCCCGGTGAACCCGAGCAGGCGCATGGGTCTCGTCTCGAAGAACGCCACGAGACGCTCGCGGCTGATGACGCGGCCGATGCCGTAGAGGATGAACGCGCCGAGCACCGAGCCCGCCGTGGCGGCCACGATCGCACCGGGGAGGGTGAGGTGGCTTGTGGTGGTGAGAAAGCCGGACAGCGGCAGGATGACCTCGCTCGGGATGGGCGGGAACACGTTCTCGATGAGGATGAGGGCACCGACGGCCAGGTAGCCGAACTGGTCGATGAACGCCTCCATGGGCTGCTCTCCTTATAAAGTGGGCGCGGCGGCCCGCAGACGGTGGCCACCCATCCTACCCCCGCAGGGGCCACCTTACAGCCTGAACACAATCTGTCTCACGTCCCACCACATGGATGAAAACGGCGGACCCCCGGACCCCCGGACCCCGGCGCCCAGTGGGCCTCGGCCACGCGGCGGGCTACGGCGGCGGTACGGCCGCCGTAGCTGAAGAAGGCGACGAGTGACTTGCCCATGATCGTTCCTCTCATCGGGTTTTGAAGGGGTGCGCAGGCAACGGCGGCGGGGCCGGCCGCCCTCACGAGGGGTCGAACGCCAGCGCGCCGCCCGCCAGGGCCTTCTCGCCGGGACGGGCGAGGGGCCCCACGAGCTCGTGGGCGGTGTAGGGCCCCTCGAGCCGCTCCATGTCGTCGGCCGTGAGCTCGAGGGCGAGGGCGGCACAGGCGTCGTCCACCCGCGAGGGCTTGGAGCAGCCCACGATGGGGCCCTCCACGTCGCGGGCCCACAGCCACGCCAGGGCCACCCTGGTCATGGGGACGTCGTGCTCGGCAGCCACCTCGGCCACCCGCTCCACGATGGGCAGGTCCCGGGCCTTGGCGGCGTCGTACTTGCCGCGCATGGTGGCGTCGGTCTCGCTGCGCACGGAGCGGGTGTCCCAGGTGGGGCGCGTCAGGTGGGCGGACGCCAGCGGGCTGTAGGGCGTGAGCGCCATGCCGTACTGCCGGCACACGGGGATGAGCTCGCGCTCGTCCTCACGGTAGAGCAGGTTGTAGTGGCACTGCATGGAGGTGAAGCGGGTCCAGCCGTGGGCGTCGGCCACGTGCTGCAGGTTCTGGAGCTGGTAGGCGTACATCTCGCTCGCCCCCCAGGGCCCGCACCTTGCCGGAGCGGACCAGGGCGTCGAGCGCCCCCATGGTCTCCTCGGGGTCGGTGCCGTAGTCGTAGCGATGGATGATGTAGAGGTCCAGGTAGTCGGTGCCCAGGCGCGAGAGCGTCCCGTCGACCTCGCGCTCGATGGCCGCCGCCGAGAGGTTGCCCTCGTTGAAGTAGACCTTGGACGCAAGCACCACCCGGGAGCGGTCGACGCCGAGGTCGCGTAGGGCGCGGCCGATGTGCTCCTCGGACGTGCCGGAGGAGTGGCAGTTGGCGGTGTCGATGAAGTTGATGCCATCGTCCAAGACCCTGGCCACCACGGAGCGAGTGTCGCCGGGGCCGAGGGTCCACCGGTGGAACCGGGGGCTCGGCTCGCCGAAGCTCATGCCGCCGAGGCGGACCTTCGAGACCTCGATGCCGCTCCATCCGAGTTTGGCGTACTCCATGGCATTCCTTCCCTTTTCTCGCGCGTGCGACGGCTCAACCGTCGTCCCGGCCGCCGGCCGCCATCTCCTCGTGGATGCGGCGCCACCCGGCACGGTGCTCCTCGGGCACGGCCTCCTCGCCGAGGGACCGAAGGGCGGCCTCGTCGGCACCGGCCAGAAGCTCGTCGTAGTACCAGCAATAGCCAAGAAATAATGCACTAATGGCTGTGTTTTTTGGCACATCTTGCATACTCCTATAAAATTGATAAATTGATGAGGAGCACGGTGTGCGCCATTCGCCGGAACCATCCCTGAAACGCGGGGAGCGCCCCTATGGGTAAGGGGCACACGACCACCGAAGGGAGCACCGTGAAGAGCAGCCCCGCCACAACCCCAGACCCAGCGCGTGCACAGGGAGGGCTGCAGGGCAAAAGGCTCTCGCTCCTCTTTGGAACCCTGCTTCTGGCCATGGCCGTGAGCTCGCTCTCCGAGACCATCGCCGCCACGGCGCTGCCTACCATCGTGGGTGACCTCGGCGGCGTGGAGGCCATGCAGTGGGTGACCACCACCTACATCCTGGCCACCACCGTGACCATGCCCATCTACGGCAAGCTGGGCGACGTCGTGGGGCGCAAGCGGCTCCTCATGGGATGCCTCGCCCTCTACGCCGCGGGCAAGGCCGTGTGCGGGCTCACGCCCAACATGGGGTTCCTCATCGTGGGCCGGCTCGTCTCGGGCCTGGGCGGGGGCGGCCTCATCATCCTGTCCCAGGCCTCCCTGGCCGACATCATCCCGCCGCGGCGCCTCGGCACCTTCATGGGCGTCATGGGGTCCACGTTCACGGCGTGCCGTGTGGTGGGACCGCTCCTGGGCGGGTGGTTCGTGGAGGTCACCGGTTGGCGCTGGATCTTCTGGTTCACCGTCCCGCTTGCCCTCGCAGCGCTAGCCGGTCTTTGGAGGTTCCTCCCCCGCGATGCGGCCGACCGGAAGACGCACCCCGACTACGCCGGCATGGTCTCACTGGCGGCCGCCGTCTGCAGCCTGGTGCTGGCCCTGTCGTGGGGCGGCAACCGTTTTGCCTGGGACAGCTGGCAGGTGGTGGGACTCCTCTGCGTGGCCGTGGCATCGGCGGGCTGCCTCGTGGCAGCCGAACGCCGGGCCGCGAGCCCGGTCATGCCCCTGGGGCTGTTCCGCGACCGCAACTTCGTGCTCACCTCGGCCGTGGGCTTCCTCATCAACATCGGCCTCATGGGCGCCGTGTCGTACCTGCCCACGTACTTCCAGATCGTCGACCGCATGTCGCCCGAGGCGGCCGGCCTCATGTGCGTGCCCATGTCCGTCGGCAGCCTCGTGGCCTCCACCTCCACCGGCATGCTGGCCTCCAAGACCGGTCGGTACCGCTGGATGCCCGTGGCCATGTGCGCCGTGTGTGCCGCAGGGTTCGGCCTGATGGCCACCATGGCGCCGGGCACCCCCGTGTGGCAGACGGTGGCGATACTGCTCACCGTGGGCTGCGGCTTCGGCCTGGGACTGCAGATCCTCACGCTGATCGTGCAGAACGAGTTCCCGCACTCCATGGTGGGCACCGCCACGGCCGCCAACAGTCTGTTCAGGCAGGTGGGCTCCACCGTGGGCGCCTCGCTCGTGGGGTCGCTGTTCACCGCGCGCCTGGTGGCGGACGTGGCCGACAGGCTCCCGCCCGCCGACAACGTCTCGCTCTCCTCGATCACGCCGTCGTTCGTGGACGGGTTATCCGGCCCGGTGCAGGCCGCGGTGGCCCAGGGCTACTCAGAGGCGCTCGTGCCGCTGTTCGCGTACTTCGTGCCGCTGTGCCTGGCCGGCCTGGTGCTGGCCCTGTTCATCAGGCAGAAGCCGTTGGCCACGACGATCGACCACGGGGCAGCGGGGAAGTAGCGGCGCACGGCGGGGCCGGGCCCAGCTGCGGGGCGTGACAGCGGTGCCTGGCCCATCTGTCACTTCTCCTATTTCTTTCCTTATGGTTCCCAGCCATGCCGATGAGGGCTCCGGCATGGGTTTTGGGCAGCCGCTTCCGAAAAACCCATGCCGCAGGGGGCCTTGGCATGGGTTCTGGGGCCTCTCGGCAGGAAAAACCATGCCAAAAGGACCTTCGGCATGACATGGCGCCCCGTCGGGGGCGTGACGCCCCGGGCACCCGGCCGACGAGCAAAAGTGGGACAGAAGTGCCCGACCATTGGGACAAAAGTGTCCGGGTGGTGGGACAGGGGCCGGGCCTAGAGGCCCAGCTGCAGCACGTGGACCTCCTCGGTGAGCTCGGCCGCCTGGCCGTGGGAGAGGTCGCCCGAGGCCACAAGCCCGTCGATGCGGTCCAGCTCGAGCCTGAGCCCCTCGGCCGTCATGGCCCGCGCCAGGTGCCGGGCCTCCGCGAGAGAGGCGCCCTGCTCGGCGGCCAGGTGTTCCAGGTCGCGGCGCGGCCGGGGACCCGGCGGCACTGGGGACGCGCCGGTGCCGGGCCCCTCCACGAGCGCGTTGTACACGGCCCAGTGGTCCGAGAGCAGCAGCCGCGCTGCCAGGGAGCGCTCCGGGGACGGGTCGCGTGCCGCCTCGCTGAGGTACCCGATGGCGGCCTCCTGGGAGGCGCGGGCCAGCACCGGCAGCGTGCGCTCGAAGGCGCCGTCCGACCCGCGGCCGCGGACCTCGTCGGCCAGGGAGCGCGCGAGGGCGCGGAGGGCCGAGGGCCGGCGCCGGCGCACCCGGGTGGCCGAGGGGTCGCCGCGGCCCAGGCGCGCCACCATGGAGAAGAGCTCGGAGAGCTGCGCGTCGTAGCGCTCCACGGCCGCCGGGCTCAGGGCCGGGTCCCCGGCCAGTGCGGCCACGGCGGCGCGTTGGCGGTCGAGGGTCTCCAGGCGCAGGCACACGAGGGCGTGCGGGTCGACCGTGCGGTTGCGGGCGCGGGCGATTCGGTCGCCGTACCCCGAGAGCACGAAGCGGCGCGCGGCCCGGGCGGCGGCGGTGTCCCGCGGGCGGCGCGACAGCTCGCGCACCACGGGCTCCAGCACGGCCAGGCGGGCCTCGTCGAGGGCACGCGCCTCCCCGTCGGCGTCCTCGGGCGAGGGCGCCACGAGCGGCATGGCGAAGTTGGCCAGCAGCAGCGTGGCCACGATGACGAACGAGGCGATGAACACGAGGACGTTTCGCTCGGGGAAGGGGTCGCCGGCCGCCGTGAGGTAGGGCAGCGTGAGGATGACCGAGAGCGTGATGGCGCCCTTGGGACCGGCGAGGGTGAGCAGGGCCGCCGAGCGGAGCGCTCCCCCCGCCGTGGCCGCGCCCCTCTCGGCGGCGCCCGTGCAGGCGGCGCCGGACCGCGAGAGGGACCGGGCGCGCACGAGCTCCATGGCCAGGGTCCACCCCAGGCGCACGGCCACCACGACGAGGCAGACGGCGACGGCGCTCGCAAGCAGCGTGCCGTTGGAGATGGCGGGCGAGCGCCACGACGGCAGGAGGGCGCGGGGCAGCTCCATGCCCAGGATCACGAAGACGACGCCGTTGATGATGAAGGCGACGAACTCCCACACGTTGGAGGAGACCAGGCGCATACGGGCCCGGGCCGGCGTGCGGCGCTCGGGCATGGCGGCCATGACGATGCCGGCCGCCACCACGGCGAGGATCCCGGAGACGCCGAGCTCGCCGGCCACGAGGTAGACGAGGAACGGCGTGAGCACCTCGAACGCCACGTGGGCCGTCGTGCTCTCGAGGCCGGTGGACCCAAGGGCCCGCAGCACGAGCGCGCCGGCGAGGCCCATGAGGGCGCCCACGGCCAGGCCGCCGGCGAACGTGACCGCAAAGGCCACCGACACCTCGGCCGCCGAGAAAGACCCGGTCACCGCAGCTGCGACGGCAAACTGGAACGTGACCACGCCCGAGGCGTCGTTGAAGAGCGACTCCGCCGACAGGATGGCGTCCTGGCGCTTGGTGACTGCCACGTCGCGGGAGAGGGCGTAGACGGCCGCGGCGTCGGTGGGGGCCACGGCGCCGCCGAGGGCGATGGCGGCGGCCAGGGGCACGGTGGGCAGCACGGCGTGGAGCGCGACGCCCACCGCGAGCGCCGTGGCCACGACGAGCCCCAGGGAGAGCGAGGCGATGGGCCTCCAGTGCCGTGCCATGGAGGCGAGGGGCACGTGGCGGCTCTCGTCGAAGAGCAGCGGGGCGATGAAGAGAACGAGGAAGAGCTCGGGGTCCACCTGCACGAGGGCCACCGACCCCAGCGGGAGCGAGATGGCCAGGCCGATGGCCACCTGCACGAGGGGCAGCGAGACGCGGGGGACGAACTGCTCGAGCACCGCGGAGACGAGCACCGACACGAGCAGCACGAGGGCGATATGGAACAGGGCCACGGGCGGGTCCTCCCATCGGGGGGCGGTCTGGTCTGGAAGGCGGCCCTTTCAGTCTCGCACAGCCGCTCCCCCGCCCGCTCTGTCACGGTTTGACGAACCCTCGGGGCGGGTGCCGGCGGTTGCCCTAGGCTTGTGGGCCGAGAGGGTAGACGAGAGGAGGGCCATGGGAATCGAGAGGGCACGGAGGGCCCTGGCGGCGGCCGGGCTGGAGGACCGGGTCATGGAGTTCGACACGTCGAGCGCCACGGTGGAGCTCGCGGCCGAGGCCGTGGGGTGCGAGCCGGCGCGCATCGCCAAGACGCTGTCGTTCGCCGTGGGCGACCGGGTGGCCCTCGTGGTCTGCGCCGGCGACGCGCGCATCGACAACCCCCGGTTCAAGGCGGAGTTCCGCACCAAGGCCAAGATGCTGGGCCGCGACGAGGCCGAGGAGCGCATCGGCCACGGCGTGGGCGGCGTGTGCCCGTTCGGCGTGGAGCCCGGCTGCGACGTGTACCTCGACGAGAGCCTGCGGCGGTTCGACACCGTGTGCCCCGCCGCCGGCAACGCCGCCAGCGCCGTGCGCCTGTCGTGCGAGGAGCTCGAGAGGGCCTGCGACGGCGCCCGGTGGGTGGACGTCTGCAAGGGGTGGTAGCGGGGCCTCGCCACCTGGAGTCCTGCGTCGACCCGGATGGTGGGGGCGGCTGAAGGGCGCACCCCGGGAGCCGAGCCAAAGGCCCTACAGCACCTGCTCCATGCAGGTCTTCATCGGCGCCATGCCTAGGGTCTCGTAGAAGGCGCGGGCTCCGGGGTTGCACTCCCACACGTTGAGCGTCACGTTGAAAAAGCCCCGCTGTCTGGCCCACGCCACCGCGTGCCCGTAGAGGGCGCGCCCCACCCCACGGCCGCGGACGCCCTCGTCCACACAGAGGTCGTCGATGTAGAGCGTGGTGGCGTCGCGGCGGATGGGGTCGCCCTCCACGGTCCGCACATCGCAGAGGCAGTAGCCCGCCACACGCCCGTCGAGCACCGCCACGAAGACGGGTCGGCCGTCGTCCTCCAGGATGGCGGCGAGCTCGTCGGCTCCGTACTTGGTGCCCAGGCGGAACAGGTCGGGCCTGCCCTCGGCGTGCACCCGGTTCACCTGCGCCAACAGGTCGAGCATGGCACCTATGTCCTGGCGCCCCGCGTCGCGTACCTCCATGCCCCCCTCTCCTCCCGACCCCTGCCGGGCCTCCCGGTCCCTTGGATTATGGCCCTCGGCACCGCTCCCCGCCACCGGCCTGCGCCGTCCTTTGAGATCCCCCTTGACAGCTCCCCACTGTACCCATACTGTACATATCGTGTATACACAGTAAGGCAACCCGAGGAGCGATTTGGACATCATCCTCTCGAACTCCAGCGACCTGCCCATCTACGAGCAGATCGCGGCCCAGCTGGAGCGGGCCATCCTCAACGGCGAGCTCGCCGCCGGGGAGCGCCTGCCCTCCATCCGCTCGCTGGCCAACGACTTGCGGGTGAGCGTCATCACCACCAAGCGCGCCTACACGGAGCTCGAGCACCGCGGCTTCATCGACACGGTGCAGGGCAAGGGCAGCTTCGTCTCGGGCGGCAGCGCCGAGCTCCTCCAGGAGGGGCGCCTGCGCCGCGTGGAGCACCTGCTCGCCCGGGCCGTGGACGAGGCCGCCGCCACCGGTGTGCCGCTCGCGGAGCTGCCGGCCATGCTCGACCTTCTCATCCAAGACGTCCGGGAGGGCTGACCCCTCCCGCCCGAAAGGAGCCCGACCCGCCATGAAACCCCTGGTGCAGGTCTCCGACCTCTGCAAGTCGTACCGAGACTTCGCCCTCGAGGGCGTGTCCCTCACGGTGGAGCCCGGCTGCGTCTGCGGCCTCGTGGGGCCCAACGGCGCCGGCAAGTCCACCCTCATCAAGTGCCTGCTGGGCCTTGTGACCCCCAACGGCGGCAGCGTGGAGGTGCTGGGCGAGCCCGTGCCCTGGGCACCCTCCCTTGCCCGCGACCTCAAGGCCCGCGTGGGAGTGGTGTTCGACACGATCCCGCTGCCCCGCGCCCTGCGCGTCTCAGCGGTCGGAGGCGTGGGAAAGGCCGCCTACCCCGAGTGGGACGACGACCGGTTTCGCTCCCTCTGCCAAGACTACGGTCTTGGCCCCACTAAGTCGGTTGGCGAGCTGTCCCGCGGCATGGGCATGCGTCTCTCGCTGGCTTTCGCCCTGGCGCACGACCCCGACCTGCTCATCCTCGACGAGGCAACCGCCGGCTTGGACCCCATGGCCCGAGACGAGGTGCTCGACGACCTGCGAGCCTTCATGGCACAAGACGAGCGCCGTGGCGTCCTTATGGCCACCCACATCACGACCGACCTCGAGAAGGCCGCCGACGAGGTCGTGTGCCTGGACGGAGGCCGGGTGGCGTTCGACCTGGCCAAGGAGGACATCACGGATACCGCGGGCGTCGTGCGGTGCACGGCGGAGCAGTTCGAGCGCCTGCGGGCGGCCGGCGTCGAGGGGCTGCGCTGGGAGCGGCGCCCCTACGAGACCGTGGTGATGGCGCCCGACCGCCGGGCCCTGGCCGCGGCCTGCCCGGACCTCGCCGTGGGCCGGGCCACCATCGAGGAGTACATGACGCTCGCCGTCAAGGGCGAGAGGGAGGCGTGACATGCGAACCGTGATCATCTCGGACATCCTCACCATGAGAAAGCCCCTCGCACAGCTCGCGCTCATCGGCGTGTTCATCGCGCTGTTCACCGGGAGCGTGGCGATCGCGGGGTTCTTCCCGCTCCTCTTCATGACAAGCCTGTTCACCGTCGACGAGCAGAACGGGTGGGAGCGCTTCCGCCTCACGCTGCCCGTGACGCGGAGCCAGGTGGTGCGCGGCAGGTACCTGACCGTGCTGGTCTCGTGCGCCGTCTCGGTCCTCGCGGCGGTGGCGCTCGCGGTGCCGCTCTCCTGGCTCGCCGAGACGGGGCTCCCCGTGGCGACGGTGCTCCCGACGGAGGGGCCCGGCATCGGGGAGCTGCTCTTCACCACCTCCGTGGCCTCGGCCGCCGCCGCCCTGGCCATCCTGCTCCTGGCGTCGCTCTCTATGCCGGTCTACCTGCGCTACGGCGCCACCAAGGCGTCGCGCTTGGCCCCGGCGGTCGTGATCCTGGCGTTCTGCCTCGCCATGGCCACCCTCGAGCAGGTGGGCGTGCTCGCCCAGTGGGGGCCGCACGTGGACGCGTGGCTGGAAGGGCTGGCCGCCAGCGGCCAGGGGGCGCCCCTCGCCGTCCTCGCGGCAGTGGCGGTGCTGGCCGTCTACGCCGTGTCCTCGCAGGTGTCGTGCGCCATCTACGAGAGGCGGCAGTTCTAGCGCCAAACACGGGAGACACACGGCGCCCCCGGCCGCCCGTCCAACGGGCGGCCGGGGGCGCCGGCGGCGGTTTGGGACAAAAGTGCCCGACCATTGGGACAAAAGTGTCCGGGTGGTGGGACAGCGGGTCCTACAGCGTCACCCCGTCCTTCCAGATGGCGACCTCCGCCGCACCCCGGCGCTCCGCCGAGGTCCTGCGTCCGCTGGCGCAGGCCAGCACGGCGTCGAAGTCCACCCAGCCGGGCTTGGCCGCGGCCAGGGCCTCGTCGAAGGTCTCCCGGCTGTCGCAGCGGCCGAGCAGGAAGTCCTCGGCGCCGAACATCTCGGGCACCTCGCAGAGCACCGACGTGCCGCCCTCGGCCGCCACGCGGTCGCTCACGCGGCCGATGACCGGGTTGGCCGTGATGCCCGAGAGGCCGTCGGAACCGCCGCACTTGAGGCCCACCACGATCCCATCGGCGAGGGCCGCACCGGCAGCGAGCGCGTCGGGACCCGCCCTCAGCCGCGTTCAGGTGCAGAGGAGGGGGGGTGCGGAGGAGGGGCAGTGGGGGGCAGGTGACGGGGGCGGGCCCCTGTCAACCGCGGTCGGACCGGGCCGCGGCGCGGGCCTCCAGCACCTGTCGGCGCAGCCCCGGGATGGCGCCCTTCTCCTGCGCGGACACGCCCTCCAGGGGGTAGTCCAGGCCCAGCGCCCGGTACTTCCCCACGCCCATGGTGTGGTAGGGCAGCAGGTCGAGGCCCACGACGTTGTCCCAGCGGGCGATGAGCCGACCCAGGGCGGCGAGCTCCTCAGGGTCGTCGGTGATGCCTGGCACCACCACGTGGCGGACCACCACAGGCGTGCCGCGGCGGGCGAGCTCGTCGCCCAGGGCCCGGGGGTTGCCGGCGGCCTTGCCCGTGAGCTCCCTGTGCCCCTCGTCGAAGGCGTGCTTGACATCCAGCAGCACGAGGTCGCACTTGTCGAGCAGGGCGGCGTGGCGCTCGGGCGAGGCGGCCGAGAAGGCGATGCCCGAGGTGTCCAGGCACGTGTGGATGCGCCCCGCCGGCGCGGCATGGGCCAGGGCGAACACGGCGGCGGCGAAGTCGGGCTGCAGCATGGGCTCGCCGCCGGAGAGCGTGATGCCGCCGCGGCGGTAGAAGGGGCGGTTGCGCTCGAAGAGGTCGAGCACCTCCCCCGCCGTGGTCACGGAGCCGGCCGCCGGGTCCCAGGAGTCGGGGTTGTGGCAGTAGGCGCAGCGCATGGGGCACCCCTGGCAGAAGACCACGAGCCTCGTGCCCGGGCCGTCGACGGTGCCCATGGTCTCCATGGAGTGCACGCGACCCTCCCGGGCCCGCAGCGCCCCGATCTTGCCCGCCTCGTCTTTCTCCACACCTGCCTCCTCGTTCCTCAGCCCCGCCAATCATAGGACGGGTCGCGCCCCACACTGCAGGCGCGACCCGTCCTCAGTCGTTTTCAGGCGCTTATCTGCCTAGAGCGCCTCGTGGAACGTGCGGGAGATGACCTCGTCCTGCTGCTCGCGGGTGAGCTTGTTGAAGTTCACGGCGTAGCCGGAGACACGCACCGTGAGCTGCGGGTACTTCTCGGGGTGAGCCTGGGCGTCAAGCAGCGTCTCGCGGTTGAAGACGTTGACGTTGAGGTGGTGGCCGCCCTTCTCGGCATAGCCGTCGAGCATGGAGACGAGGTTGTCGACCTGGTCGGCGGAGACTTCGCTGGTGGTCATGGCAGCTCCTTCCGTAGGGGCTTCTAGGTGGTCGGGTGGTCGGGTGCGGGCGCTACGAGCAGTCGACGTCCACGGCGCCCTCGCGGGCGGAGGCGTCGGCGGCGCAGGCAGCGGGGATATCGTTGGCAAAGGTCACCTCCACGCCCAAGGCGTCGAGGTCGAGGTCGCCGAACATGACGTCGCCGTCCTTGCCCAGGGCGCCCGGCACGATGGAGAACGTGTTGGAGATGCCGTCCTGGGCGTCCTTGAAGGGCATCTTGGCCACGGAGGCGAGGCTCGCCACGGCGCCGCAGCTGTCGCGGTGGTGCATGGGGTTGGCGCCGGGGGCGAAGGGCTCGCCGGCCTTGCGGCCGTCGGGGGTGGAGCCGGTGGCCTTGCCGTACACCACGTTGGAGGTGATGGTGAGCACCGACGTGGTGGGCACGGACTTGTGGTAGGTCTCGTAGCCGCGGATGTCGTGCATGAAGTCCTCGATCACCTCGGCGGCGATGGCGTCCACGCGGTCGTCGTCGTTGCCGTAGCGGGGGAAGTCGCCCTCCACCGCGAAGTCCACCACGATGCCGCGCTCGTCGCGGACGGGGCGCACGGTGGCGTACTTGATGGCCGAGAGGGAGTCGGCCACCACGGAGAGGCCCGCGATGCCCGTGGCGAACCAGCGGTGCACGTGCTCGTCGTGGAGGGCCATCTGCAGCCGCTCGTAGCAGTACTTGTCGTGCATGTAGTGGATGATGTTGAGGGCGTTCACGTAGACGCCGGCCAGCCAGTCCATCATGTCGTGGAACTTGTCCATGACGTCGTCGTAGTCGAGGACGTCGCCCTCCACGGGACGGTACTTGGGGCCGATCTGGGTGCCCTCGACCTCGTCCACGCCGCCGTTGATGGCGTAGAGCAGGCACTTGGCCAGGTTGGCGCGGGCGCCGAAGAACTGCATCTCCTTGCCCACGCGCATGGAGCTCACGCAGCAGGCGATGGCGTAGTCGTCGCCGTGGTACACGCGCATGAGGTCGTCGTTCTCGTACTGGATGGAGCTCGAGACGATGGAGATCTTGGCGCAGTAGCGCTTGAAGGCCTCGGGCAGGCGGGTGGACCAGAGCACCGTGAGGTTGGGCTCGGGGCTCGTGCCGAGGTTCTCCAGCGTGTGGAGGTAGCGGAAGCTCATCTTGGTGACCAGCGGGCGGCCGTCGATGCCCATGCCGCCGATGGACTCGGTGACCCACTGGGGGTCGCCGCTGAACAGCTCGTTGTAGTCGGGGGTGCGGGCGAACTTGACCATGCGCAGCTTCATGATGAAGTGGTCCACGTACTCCTGCACCTGGCGCTCGTCGACGATGCCGCGGGCGAGGTCGCGCTCGGCGTAGATGTCGAGGAAGGTGCTGGTGCGGCCCAGGCTCATGGCGGCGCCGTTCTGCTCCTTGACGCTGCCCAGGTAGCCGAAGTACAGCCACTGGATGGCCTCCTGCAGCGTCTCGGCGGGACGGCCCAGGTCGAAGCCGTAGATGGCGCCGAGCTCCTTGAGCTCCTGGAGGGCGCGGATCTGCTCGGAGAGCTCCTCGCGGTGGCGGATGACCGGCTCGGTCATCGTGGACTCGGTGCCCTCCTTCTGGCGCTTCTTGTCGGCGATGAGGAAGTCGAGGCCGTAGAGGGCCACGCGGCGGTAGTCGCCGATGATGCGGCCGCGGCCGTAGGCGTCGGGCAGGCCGGTGATGATGTGGGAGTGGCGGCAGGCGCGCATCTCGGGGGTGTAGACGTCGAACACGCCCGCGTTGTGGGTCTTGCGCAGGTTGGTGTAGATGTCCACGATCTTCTCGTCCACGTGGTAGCCGTGGCTCTCGCAGGCCTGCACGGCCATGCGGATGCCGCCGTTGGGCTGCAGGGCGCGCTTGAGGGGCTTGTCGGTCTGCAGGCCCACGACGGTCTCGCGGCCCTTGTCGATGTAGCCGGGGCCGTGGCTGGTGATGGTGGAGATGACGTCGGTGTCCATGGCGATGACGCCGCCCATGGCACGCTCGGCGGCAAAGAGGTCCATGACCTCGCCCCACAGGTACTCGGTGTCCTCGGTGGGACCCTCGAGGAAGGTCTCGTCGCCCTCGTAGGGGGTGTAGTTGCGCTGGATGAAGTCGCGAACGTCGACCTCATGCTGCCAGGGGCCCGGGGCGAAGCCCTCCCAGGCGACCGGAGTCTCTTGCATGGCGATGCTCACTTTCTGCGAGAACCTTGAAGTCTTTCCAAGCAAAAACCTAGCAGAGCCGGAGGGGTGCCGGAACAGCCCAACTGAAATACCGGTAACTGGGTGGGTGAACGAGGTTTGGCATGCTCGATGAGGGCGGAGCGGGGCCCGGCGGCGGGGCGGCAGGGTGCCGGGATGCGCCACGGTAGTGCGGTCTTGCAGCCGGTGCGCCACTGTGGTGTGGGAAACCCGGCGGACCGGCCGAAAAGCGCACCACCGTGGCGCGGTCTCGCGACCGGCGCGCCACGGTGGTGCGTGACGGGGAAACTGTACGATCTGGGACAGAAGTGCCCGACCATTGGGACAAAAGTGTCCGGGTGGTGGGACAGGGGGCCTAGACGTTGAAGCGAAAGTGCATCACGTCGCCGTCCTGCACCACGTAGTCCTTGCCCTCCATACGCAGCTTGCCCTGGGCGCGGCACCCGGCCTCGCCGCCCAGCTCCACGTAGTCCTCGTAGCTGGCGACCTCGGCCTTGATGAAGCCGCGCTCAAAATCCGAGTGGATCACGCCGGCGGCCTGGGGTGCCTTGGCGCCCACGGGGACGGTCCATGCCTTGACCTCCATGGGGCCGGCGGTGAAGTAGCTCTGCAGGCCCAGCGTGCGGTAGGCGGTCTGGGCCAGCGTCTCGAGGCCGCTCCGCTCCAGGCCCAGGCTCTCCAGGAAGTCCTTGGCCTCCTCGTCGCCCAGCTCGGCGAGCTCGGCCTCCACCTCGGCGCAGATGGGGATGGGGGTCTGGCCGTCGATGGGCGCCGGGGTCTCCCCCACCTCGTCCTCGTCGACGTTGGCCACGTAGATCACCGGCTTCATGGTGAGCAGGAACAGCTCCCTGGCGGCGACGCGTTCGTCGTCGGTCATGTCCATGGCGGCGGCGCGACCGCCGTCGTTGAGCCACGCCAGCAGGCGCTGGGCCACGGCGAGCTTGGGCGCCAGCTCCTTGTCGCGGCGGGCCTCCTTCTCCAGCTTGGGCAGCTGCTTCTCGAGGGTGGCGATGTCGGCGAGGATGAGCTCGGTCATGATCGTGTCGGCGTCGGCCGCGGGGTCCACCCGGCCGTCCACGTGCACGACGTCGGGGTCGGAGAAGTAGCGCACCACCTCGCAGATGGCGTCGGTCTCGCGGATGTTGGCCAAGAACTGGTTGCCCAGACCCTCGCCGGCGTTGGCCCCCTTGACCAGGCCGGCGATGTCCACGAACTCCACGGTGGCCGGCACGATGCGGTCGGGGCTCACGATGGCGGCCAGCTCGCCCAGGCGGGCGTCGGGCACGTCCACGATGCCCACGTTGGGCTCGATGGTGGCGAAGGGGTAGTTGGCGGCCAGGCCGGCGCGCTTGGTGAGGGCCGTGAAGAGCGTGGACTTGCCCACGTTGGGCAGCCCGACGATGCCGATGGAGAGAGACACGGGGGTTCCTTTCTGGAGGGTGCTCCTCCCACTGTACCCCGCACGGCGGCCCCCGGGCGCTGAGGCGCCGGCCTAGCCCTCGTCGTCTGCCAGTGAGCCGCCGAGCCTCTCCAGCATGTCGAGGCCCTTGAGCACCTGGCTCCGGCCCTGCTCCTTGAGGCGCTCCAGCTCCGCCTTGGACTCGGCCTCGCGCTCGCGGCGGTCCTTCTCCTCCTCGTCGGGAAGCACCAGCTCCTCGGCGTCGGAGAACTCGTACTCGACGGCACCCGTGGGGCACACGTGCTCGCAGGCCCCGCACTGCACGCAGAACTCCGGCTCCACGCTCCAGCGGCCGTCCTCGCCGATCTGGATGCAGCGTACCGGGCACACGTCCTCGCACCTGCCGCAGAGCGTGCAGAGGGCCATGTCGCACACCGGTTGGTACAGGTCGATGTTGCCGGCCAGCTCCGGGTGCTTCTGGAGGGCCCCCATGACCTGCTTGCGGCGGTCGGTGAGGACGCGGCGGCGGTTCTTGGCGTTGGTGACGCCCACGGCCCGGTCCAGGGTGTGCTGCACCTGGTCCATCTGCCTCTTGTGGGTGTCCAGGAGCCCCCGCACCCGCTTGGCCGCCGTGAGCACGGGGTTGGTGCGGCTCACCAGGCGCTCGCCGCTCTTCATGATGCTCTCCACGAACTCCTTGCGCTGCCAGCTGCGGCGCACCTCGCAGGTGAGGTCGGCCTCGTCCACCACGAGGTCCAGGCCAAACCCCGCCCAGGTCTCGGCCCGGGAGATCATGTCGCAGTAGGTCTGCTCGCCGGTGGTGGTGCGGCAGCGGTCGCAGATGCCCAGGGGCAGGTAGACGGCGATGTTGGGGAAGCGTGTCATGAGGGCGAACCACGTCTCGGAGGGCACGGCGCCCACGCAGGGCAGCACGACCTCGTTCTCCCGGGGCAGGCGGCCGAGGGCCCGGGTACACGTGACGTAGGCGGTCTCGTGGCTGGCGGCGGCGCCGGCGATGCGGTCGTAGAGCTTGACGGTGTTGATCTCTCGCGTGTGGTAGGCCTCGCTCGGGCACACCGAGACGCACAGGCCGCACTTGATGCAGGTGTCGTCGATCTCGATGGCGCCGTCGTCCACGTGGACGGCCCCCTTGGGGCACACGTCGACGCAGCGGGTGCAGGTGGAGGCGTCCCGCGACTTGCAGCTGGTGCACGACGGCGTGGCCGCCCGCGGGCGCTCCTTGTAGTCGGCGGGGTTCCACACGGGGACCTCGCCGGGCTTGGCGGCCAGGGTGTTGGCGATGTCGGCCAGGGGGTTCCGGATGGCCTGGAAGTCCTGGGAGATGTCGATGATGTCGTCGAGGAAGTCGCGCTTCTCGGCCATGGGGGCTCCTTGGGTGACGGCGCCGGGCGCGCGGTCTGCACGCGGTCTGAACCCAACATTGTAGGACAGGGCGCCCCGGCGGCGTACCATGGGAGGCCGACGTCCAAACCGCTGCGGAAGGCAGGCCCATGGCATCAGAGATCGTCTCCCCCCAGGAGTTCGGGGAGCTGGGGGAGCTCGCCCTCGAGCTCAACGGACGCGAGACGCTCACCCGCGAGGACTGCTTCGACGCGTTCCTCGATTGGTGCTCGGGCCGCGGCATCGAGCTCTGGCCCCATCAGGAGGAGGCCCTCATGGCCCTCATGATGGGCGACCACGTGGTGCTGGGCACGCCCACGGGCTCCGGCAAGAGCCTCGTGGCCTTAGGCATGCACTTCATGGCGGTGGCCCGGGGCGAGACCTCCTACTACACGGCCCCCATCAAGGCCCTCGTGTCCGAGAAGTTCTTCGACCTCGTGGACCTCTTCGGCCGCGACCTCGTGGGCATGCTCACGGGTGACGTGCAGATAAACCCGGACGCCCCCATCGTCTGCTGCACGGCCGAGATCCTGGCCAACCGCGCCCTCGCCGAGGGCGACGGGGCCGACATCTCCAGCGTCGCCGCCGACGAGTTCCACTTCTTCTCGGACCCCGACCGCGGCCGCGCCTGGCAGATCCCGCTGCTCTGCCTGCCCCAGACGCAGTTCCTGCTCATGAGCGCCACGCTGGGCGACATGGACGACATCGTGGCCCTCATGGAGCGCATGAGCGGCCGCGACGTGGACCGCGTCATGGACGCTGAGAGGCCCGTGCCGCTCAGCTACCGCTACGCCATGACGTCGCTCGAGGCCACGGTGGAGCTCGCCCTGCGCGAAGGCGAGGGGCCCCTCTACATCGTGCACTTCGCCCAGGCGGCGGCGCTGGACTCCGCCCAGGCGCTCTCGTCGTTCGGCATCGCCACCAAGGAGCAGCGCAAGCGCATCCAGGAGGCCTGCCGCGGCACCAACTTCTCCACGGCCTTCGGCAAGATCCTCAAGCGCCTGCTGGCCAGCGGTGTGGGCGTGCACCACGCCGGCATGCTGCCGCGCTACCGCCTGCTCGTGGAGCGCCTGGCCCAGCAGGGGCTGCTCCCCGTGATCTGCGGCACCGACACCCTGGGCGTGGGCATCAACGTGCCCATCCACACCGTGGTGTTCACGCAGCTCACCAAGTTCGACGGCCACCGGCAGCGCCGTCTGCGCTCCCGCGAGTTCCACCAGATCGCCGGCCGCGCCGGGCGCAGCGGCTTCGACACCGAGGGCGTCGTGGTGGCCGAGGCCCCCGAGCACGACATCGAGAACGCCCGCGCCCTGGCCAAGGCCGGCGACGACCCCAAGAAGCGCCGCCGCGTGAAGAAGAAGCGGCCGCCCGAGGGGTTCGTCAACTGGAACGGGGGTACGTTCGAGCGCCTCGTGGAGTCCGTGCCCGAGAAGCTCACGCCGCGCATGGACGTCACGCACTCCATGGTGCTCGAGGTCGTGGGCCGCGGCGGCGACGCACGGGCCGCCGTCTCGCGCATCATCCAGGACTCCCTGCAGACCCCCGAGCAGAAGGATGCCCTCGAGGCCAGGGCCGACGAGGTCTTCGCAACGCTCATCGACACCGGCGTGGTGGTGCGCGAGGACGGCGGGGACGGCCCCACCTACGCCCTCACCCGCGAGCTGCCCGAGGACTTCGCCCTCGACCAGCCCCTCTCGCCGTTCCTGCTGGCGGCCCTCGAGCTCCTCGACCCGGAGGACCCCTCCTACGCCCTGGACGTGGTCTCCATGGTGGAGGCCACCCTGGAGGACCCCTACCAGATCCTGCGCGCCCAGCTCAGGAAGGCCAGGGAGGCCGAGAACCAGCGCCTCAAGGCAGAGGGCGTGGACTACGAGGAACGCATCGAGCTCCTCGCCGACGTCGACTACGAGAAGCCCCTGGCCGACGAGTTGGAGGCGGCGTTCGAGATGTACTGCCGCGAGGTGCCCTGGGCCCGCGACTTCAGCCTCCGGCCCAAGAGCGTGCTGCGCGCCATGCTCGAGAGCGCCAACGACTTCAAGAGCTACGTGCAGGCCCTGGGCATCGCGAGGTTCGAGGGCATCCTGCTGCGCTACCTCTCCGAGGCCTACCGCGCCCTGGACCGCACCGTGCCGCCCGAGAAACGCGACGGGCGCCTGGACGAGATCTGCGCCTGGCTGGGCCTCATGGTGCGCTCGGTGGACTCCAGCCTCGTGGACGCCTGGGAGGCCGCCGGCGAGGAGGAGGACGGTGGGCCCGGCGCCTTCGTGGCCTCCGACGCCGTGGTCAAGGACCGCCGAGGCCTGACCCTGCTGGTGAGGAACGCCCTGTTCCGCCGACAGACCCTGGCGGCGCGCCGCGACGCGGCGACCCTGGGCGAGCTGGACGCCGACTGGGGCTACGGCGAACGCGTGTGGCGCCAGGTGCTCGAGCGCCTCTACGCCGAGCACGACGAGATCCTGCTGGACGGCGACGCGCGCTCGGCGGCCTTTTTCGACATCGACGACGGCGACGAGGAATCCGCCCACGTGTGGCACGTGCGGCAGATCTTCTCGGACGCCGACGGCGACCATGACTTCCGCATCACGGCCGACGTGGACCTCGACGCCACCCAGGCAAGCGACGGCGTGGTGTTCAAGAACTACCGCGCCGGCTTCTGGGAGGCGTGACAGGCCCCTGTCCCACCACCCGGACACTTTTGTCCCAATGGTCGGGCACTTTTGTCCCACCGCCACCCCGGCCGGGCACCCTGGGTGGCACCGCATCCACCCGCAGGCCGGGGGGGGATGCCCGCAGAACGTTCTACGGGTGCCGATGGTGCCGAAAACCACCCGCAAAAGCACCTGCGGGTGACGAGGCGGCCGAGAAACGCCCGCGGAACGTTCTGCGGGCGTTTGCCCACCCGCAAGGCGTTCTGCGGGCGGCACGGGCCGCGACCGCTCCGTCGGCCGGGTGCTTTCGCCGTCTCATCTTGCGCAGTCAACGTGGGATCGGGACCGTCCGGTCTTTACAGAAGCTTTTCATTGGGCTGACAACGGCTTGATGTGGGGCCCCCATCATCGGTCTCGCATCTCGCCCCCGATGAAAGGACTTCCATGCACGCCCGTACCCGCCGTATCGCCGCCGCCCTCGCCGCGGTCCTCTGCGCCGTGGGCCTCGTCGCCTGTGGCCAGCCTCAAGCCTCCGCCGAGGCCGGCGGCTCCGTGAACGTCTTCTCCCGCGAGGACGGCAGCGGGACCCGCAGCGCGTTCGTCGAGCTCGTGGGCCTCGAGGAGAAGGCCTCCGACGGCACCCCCGTGGACCTCACGACCAACGACGCCGTGATCACCAACTCCACCTCCGTCATGCTCACCTCCGTGGCCGGCGACCCCGACGGCATCGGCTACGTCTCCATGGGCTCCCTGTCCGACGCCGTGCGCGCCGTGGCCGTGGACGGCGTGGAGGCCACGCCCGCCAACGTCAAGAACGGCTCCTACAAGCTCGTCCGCCCCCTCAACCTCGTGACCGATGACGGCCTCTCCGACGCCGCCAAGGACTTCGTCGCCTTCGCCGAGAGCGCCGAGGGTCAGAAGGTGGCCGAGGAGGCCGGCTACGTGACGGCGACCGACGGCGCCCCCTACACCCCGTCCGGCGCCTCCGGCAAGGTGGTCGTCGCCGGGTCCTCGTCGGTCGCCCCCGTGGCCGAGAAGATCGCCGAGGCCTACAAGGAGGCCAACCCCGCGGTCACCGTCGAGATCCAGACCTCGGACTCCACCACCGGCATCACCATGGCCTCCGACGGCACCGCCGACATCGGCATGGCCTCCCGCGCCCTCAAGGACAGCGAGGCCGCCAAGGGGCTGACCTGCTCCCCGGTGGCCCTCGACGGCATCGCCGTGATCGTGGCGCCCTCCCAAGCCGTCACGGACCTGACCACGCAGCAGGTGCGCGACGTCTTCGCGGGAGACGTCGCCTCGTGGGCAGAGCTCCAGGGCCGAGGGTGACGCCGTGAAGACCAACATCCTCAAGGAGCGCGCGGCCCGCGCCGTCTTCGGCACGGCGGCGCTCGTCTCGGTGGCCGCCGTCGCCCTCATCTGCATCTTCCTGTTCGCCAACGGCATCCCGGCCATGGCCCGGATCGGCCTGCCCGACTTCCTCCTCGGCAGCACCTGGAAGCCCACGAGCGACCTCTACGGCATCTTCCCCATGCTCGTGGGCAGCGTCTATGTCACGGCCGGCGCCCTCGTCGTCGGCGTGCCCGCGGGCGTCCTCACCGCCGTCTACCTCTCACAGTTCGCAAGCGGCAGGCTGTCCACCCTGCTCAAGGGCGGCATCGACCTGCTCGCCGGCATCCCGTCGGTGGTCTACGGGTTCTTCGGCCTCATGGTGCTCGTGCCCTTCATCCGCACCGAGATGGCGGGCCGCGGCCTGTCGCTCCTGGCCGCATCGGTCCTCCTCGGCATCATGATCCTGCCCACCGTGGTGACCGTCTCCAAGAACGCGCTCGACGCCGTGCCCGAGTCCTACTACCAGGGCGCAGTGTCCGTGGGCGCGAGCCACGAGCGAGCCGTCTTCACCGTGGTGGTGCCGGCCGCGGCCTCGGGCATCCTGGCCTCCGTCGTGCTCGGCGTGGGCCGCGCCATGGGCGAGACCATGGCCGTGGTCATGGTGGCCGGGAACCAGCCCCAGGTCCCCGGGTCGGTCTTCGACGGCGTGCGCACCCTCACGGCCAACATCGTGCTCGAGATGGGCTATGCCGCCGACCTGCACCGCGGCGCCCTCATCGCCACCGGCGTCGTGCTCTTCGTCCTCGTCATGCTCGTCTGCGCCCTGTTCCACACCCTCAAGACCGAGAGGAGCGCCCAGTGAGCCCCGCAACCTGCGAGGCCGTCGCCGCCCCGGCGCGCCGCGCCTGCCGCGACTGGCCGGCCCTCGCCCTCAGGGCCCTCGTGGGCCTCGGGGCCGCCCTCACCCTCGCGGTGCTGGCCGGCCTCGTGGGGTTCGTCCTCGTCCGAGGCGTGCCCCACATCACCGCCGACCTGTTCGCATGGGAGTACACCTCCGAGAACGTCTCCCTCATGCCGGCCCTGGTCTCCACGCTGCTCATGGCCGCAACCTCCCTGGGTGTGGCCGTGCCCGTGGGCGTCGCCGCGGCCATCTACCTGGTGGAGTACGCGAGGCCCGGCTCGCGGCTCGTTGCCGTCGTACGCCTGACCTGCGAGACGCTCCAGGGTGTGCCCTCCATCGTGTACGGGCTCTTCGGCCTCCTGTTCTTCACGGGTGTGCTCGGCTGGGGGCTCTCCCTCGCCTCGGGCGCCGCGACCCTGGCCCTCATGGTGCTGCCGGTGATCGTGCGCACCACCGAGGAGGCCCTCATGGCGGTGCCGCAGTCCTGGCGCCAGGGGAGCTTCGCCCTGGGTGCCGGCCGTCTGCGCACCGTGGTGCGCTGCGTGCTGCCGAGCGCCGCGCCCGGTATCGCCGGTGGCGCCCTGCTGGCCCTCGGCCGCTGCGTGGGCGAGGTCGCGGCGCTGCTCTTCACCGCCGGCACCGTGGCGCAGGTCCCCGACCTCCTCGGCCGGGGCCCGGGCGCGCTACTCGACTCCTGCCGCACCCTCGCCACCCACATGTACGTGCTCGCCAACGAGGGCCTGCACGTGGACGAGGCCTACGCCTGCGCCGTCGTCCTGCTCGCCCTGGTCATCGTTGTCAACCTTGCAACCAACCTCACCATGAGGCTCCTGAAGGGATCCCGCTGATGTTCGAGCCCACGCTGGCGCGGCCCGAGGCCGTCGCCGCCCCCTCCGCCCTCGTCGACGGCGAGCCCGCCGCCCCCCGCGTGGCGGCGGGCACCAAGATGGACGTCTCACACCTCGACCTCTCCTACGGCCGCACCCACGTCCTCAGGGACGTGAGCCTGTCGTTCCCCGAGAAGGAGGTCTGCGCCCTCATCGGCCCCTCGGGCTGCGGCAAGTCGACACTGCTCAAGACGCTCAACCGCATGAACGAGCTCGCCCCCGGCTGCTCGGTCTCCGGCCTCGTGACGCTCGACGGCACCGACATCTACCGCGACCTCGACGCCCAGGAGGTGCGGCGCCGCGTGGGCATGGTGTTCCAGCAGCCCAACCCCTTCCCCATGTCGATCTTCGACAACGTGGCCTACGGTCCTCGCACCCACGGCGTCCGCGACCGCGACGAGCTCGAGGGCCGCGTGGAGCAGGCCCTGCGCGACGCCGCCCTCTGGGACGAGGTCAAGGACCGCCTCAAGAGGAGCGCCCTCGGGCTCTCCGGCGGCCAGCAGCAGCGCCTCTGCATCGCCCGCGCCCTGGCGGCCCAGCCGGAGGTCCTGCTCCTCGACGAGTCCACGAGCGCCCTCGACCCCATCTCCTGCGCCAAGATCGAGGAGCTCGTCATCTCCCTCAAGGGCTCCTACACCGTGGTGATGGTGACCCACAACATGCTGCAGGCCCTGCGCATCTCCGACACCTGCGCCTTCTTCCTGATGGGGGAGATGGTAGAGGCCGGCCCCACCGAGACCCTGTTCACGAGCCCCACCGACCCGCGTTGCGCCGATTATGTGGCCGGGCGGTTCGGCTGACGCGCCTCCGGACTAGGATGGGTGCTGCCCGCACACAGCCCGAGGAGGAACCCATGGCGGAAGCCACGGTCTACTATCTCGAGGATGACCCGCGCATCCTCGAGCTCACGCTCTACACCCTCGCCCAGACGGGCATCCGCGCGGAGGGCTTCTCGTCGGCGGGAGAGTTCCTCGACGCCTGCGCCGAGTCCGTTCCCGACCTCGTGCTCCTCGACATCATGCTGCCCGACGTGGACGGCCTCACGGTGCTGCGCCGCCTGAGGGGCGAGCCGGCCACACGGGACGTCCCCGTCATGATGCTCACGGCCAAGGGCGACGAGCTCGACAAGGCCTACGGGCTCGACCTGGGCGCCGACGACTACTTGGCCAAGCCGTTCGGCATGGTGGAGCTGCTGGCCCGCGTGCGGGCGCTGCTCCGCCGCTCCCAGGCGCCCGCACGCGGGGAGGCGACCGAGCCGGACCGCCTCTCGTTCGGGGGCATCGTGCTCGACGAGGGGCGCCACACCGTGACCGCCGACGGCGTGCCCGTGTCGCTCACCCCCAAGGAGTTCGACCTGCTCAAGACCCTCATGGCCTCGCCAGGCCGCGTGCTCTCGCGCGACCGCCTGCTCGCCGACGTGTGGGACGTCGCCTTCTCCGGCGGCACCCGCACAGTGGACGTGCACGTGCGCACGTTGCGCCAGAAGCTCGCCGCCGCGGCCCCGGGCTCCGAGCGCGCCGTCGAGACCGTGCGCGGCGTCGGTTACCGGCTCGGGGACGGCCACCATGGCTGACGGTCGCGGCACGGGCCGCAGGCGCCTCTCCACCACGGTGTTCGCCGCCCTCGTGGCCTCGGCCCTCGCCTGCGTGCTCGCCGCGTTCCTCGGTACCGCCGCCGTCTACTACGCCACCCACGAGGCCGGCGAGGCCCAGCGCCTGGCCGCCTTGGCCGAGGAGGCCGGCGCCACGCTGGGACCCCTGGACGCGGACGGCCGCCGCGCCATGCTGGCGGCCCAGCTCCCCGGGCCCGAGCGCTACACCCTGGTGTCGTCCGACGGCGAGGTGCTCTTCGACAGCGCCGACGACGATGCCGGCTACCACGGCGACCGGCCCGAGGTCCTCGAGGCCGAGAAGGCCGGGTCCGCCTCGGTGAGCCGCCACTCCGCCACCCTGGACCGCGACATGCTCTACGCCGCCCAGCGCCTCGCCGGCGGCGACGTGCTGCGCATCGCCGAGGAGCGCGAGTCGTTCGCGGCCTTCGCCGGCTCGTTCGTGCTGCCGGCCGCCGCCGTCATGGCCGCCGTGTCCGCGCTCGCCGCCGTGGCGTCGCGGCTCATCACCCGGAGGATCGTGGCGCCCTTCGCCGCCCTCGACGACGGGCTGCCCGCCCCCGACTGCTACCGGGAGGTGGCCCCGCTCATCGAGCGCATCGAGGACCAGCAGGCGCGCCTGCGGGAGCAGAACCTCGAGCTGGCCCGCGCCGACACCATCCGACGAGACTTCTCGGCCAACGTCTCCCACGAGATGAAGACGCCGCTCCAGATCATCTCCGGGTACGCGGAGATCATCGACCAGGGCATCGCCGACGAGGCCGACACCCGCACCTTCGCCCACATCATCCACGACGAGGCCCAGCGCATGCGCTCCCTCATCGACGACGTGCTCACCCTCTCCCGCATGGACGAGCCCCTGGGCGCCGAGCAGGGCCCCGTGGACCTGCTCGACCTTGCCGGCTCCGTCCTGCGCCGCATGGCGCCGGTGGCCGACGCCGCCGAGGTGGGGCTCCGCGCCCTAGGGTCGCCCATCACGGTGGAGGCCAACGCCCGGCTGCTCGACCAGGCCCTCTCCAACCTGGTGGAGAACGCCGTGCGCTACAGCCCTGCCGGATCCCAGGTGACGGTGACCGTGGCCAAGGACTGCCACCCCGGCGAGCCGGGCGCCGTGGCCGAGGCCGTGGTCTCGGTGCGCGACGAGGGGTGCGGCATCGCGGCCGACGAGCAGGACAAGGTGTTCGAGCGCTTCTACCGCGTGGACAAGAGCCGCTCCAAGGAGACCGGGGGCACGGGCCTGGGACTGGCCATCGTGAAGCACGCGGTCGAGCAGTGCGGCGGCACCGTGGAGCTGGAGAGCACCCCGGGCGAGGGGTCGGTGTTCCGGCTGCGGCTGCCCCTGTGAGCCCCGCGGGCCCCTGCCCTTGTCCCATCACTCGGACACTTTTGTCCCATCCGCGGAACGTCCTGCGGGCGCTGGAGCTGCGCCCGTTCTGCCTTCTCCCCACCTGAACACGTCCGAGGGCGACTTCCAAGGCCAACCCCTGCGGAAAAACGCCCCCGGACGCGTTCAGGTGCGCGAAATCCGCTCCCGTGCGTGTTCAGGTGGGAAAGAGGCCGACCTCAACGGCGTTCAGGTGCCGAAGACGGTGCCGGGAGCGGTGCTGCAGACGATGCCGAAGACGGTGCCGGAGATGCCGCCCGAGGTGGCGCCGTTGGGGTATCACCCTTATGTTCTGCCACCATCGCCCACCCCGACACCCGAGCGAGGACCCATGCCCTTCGAGAAAGTCGCCAAGGCCGCCGTCAAGGCCTACACCCACCTGAAGCCCGACGTCGTGGACGGCTACGAGGCCATCAGGGTCGCCGAGGAGGCGGCCTCCAAGATCGAAGCGCCCCGCATCCGCGTGCGGGAGGGGCGCGTCTCGGTGCCTGCAGCCGACGGGTACGCCGTCGAGTGCCGCACCTTCACGCCGCTCGACCTCGACATCTCGTTGGACGGCGTCAAGTTGACCGACGACTGGAAGGGCACCGTGGTCTTCTTCCACGGCGGCGGCTGGGTCACCGGCCAGGTCGGCCTCTACGCCGACGCCTGCAAGGACCTCGCCCTGACCCTCAAACGCCGCGTGGTCTCGGTGGACTACCGCCTGGCCCCCGAGAACCGCTTCCCGGTGCCGCTGGACGACTGCTACGCCGTGGCCCGGGCCGTCATGGCCGGGAAGGTCTTCTCCGACGTGAACCCCGATCACGTGGTCCTCATGGGCGACTCGGCCGGCGGCAACCTCGCCTGCGCCGTGGCCCTCAAGGCCCGCGACACCGGCGACTTCTCCGTGCCCCGCCAGATCCTGCTCTACCCCGTCCTCAACAACGACTACGGCCCCGACGCGCCCTTCGCCTCGGTGCACGAGAACGGCAGCGACTACATCCTCACGGCCCAGGACTGCCAGGAGTACCTGATGCTGTACGCCGAGAAGCCCGAGGACCTGGAGAACCCCTACCTCGCCCCGCTCCTGGAGACGGACCTTGCGGGGCTGCCGGAGACCCTGGTGGTCAGCGCCGAGCTCTGCCCGTTGCGTGACGAGGACGAGGAGTTCACCCGGCGCCTCGCCCAGGCGGGTACGAACTCCGCTGCCTATAGAATGCAAGACGTCATGCACGGCTACCTGCTCTACCCGTCGGCCGCCGACGCGGTGAAGACCACCTTCGCGATCTGCCGGAGCTTCCTCGACGGGGAGGGGCTGCCCAAGGGAAATGGATCGACGTGGCTCGAGATACGTGGTATCGCCTAGACAACATCGGCAAGTACTACTCGGCCCAGGCCGGGCGCCGGGCCCAGACGGTCTTCCGCTACTCGGCCACCATGGATGCCCCCGTCGACGAGGCCGCCCTCCAGCGGGCCCTCGACCGCACGGTGGGCCGGTTCCCCACCTTCTCCGTCACCCTGCGCACCGGGCTGTTCTGGCACTACCTCCAGCACGTGGACACCGTCCCCAAGGTGCACCAGGAGGACCTGCCCATCTGTGCCCCGCTCCACGCCGGCCACACCTCGGTGCTGTTCCGGGTGAGCCGGTACCGCGACCGCATCAACTTCGAGGTGAGCCATATGGTCTCCGACGGCCGCGGCTCGCTCGCCTTCTTCAAGGAGCTCCTCGGGGCCTATGTGGAGGAGGCCTTGGGCGTGACGGGCGTGCCCGAGAGCTACGCCGGCTCTCCCTCGGAAAGCTCCGAGGACTCCTTCGACAAGAACTACGAGCCCGGGAAGCGGGGGGCGGCCACCCTCTCCCGGGCCGTCCACGTGGGGAGCGCCAAGCACGCGGAGGACCCCTCCTACTTCGAGTACCACCTCTCCTGCAAGGCGGTGCTCGACCTGGCCCATCGATGGGACGTGAGCCTCACCTCGGTGATGGTGGCCGCCATGGCCCTGGCGGTGCGTCGGCAGATGCACCGCCGCGACGTGGGGAGGCGCCCCATCCGCATCGGCGTCCCGGTGGACCTCAGGGGCGCCTTCTCCTCCCAGACCACCCGCAACTTCTTCGGCCTGGCCTATGTGACCTTCGAGACCGGCGATGCCGTGCCCGAGGCCGAGGCGCTGGCCCAGGAGGCCCAGCGCCAGATTACCGACGCCACCCGGCCGGACAATATCAAGCTTCGCATGAACTCCATGATCCGCCTGGAGAAGAACCCCTTGGTGCGCGTGGCGCCGGTCTTCCTCAAGGACCTCGGCCTGGGCGTCGCCCGCTCCCAGGAGGGGCGCGGCGTCACCTGCGCCGTCTCCAACCTCGGGCGCGTGGTCCTCGACGGGGCCGTGGCCGCTCATGTGAGGGATGTCAACATCCTCACCTCCACCCAGGACCTCAACCTCACCCTGTGCTCCTTCGAGGACGACCTGTCCTGCGGCATCTCCACGGTCTACACCGACCTCGACGTGGTGCGCGACTTCTGCCGCTTCTTCTCGGCCCAGGGCATCCCCGGGAAGGTCAACTGCAGCAAGGCCCGGCCGCTCAAGGAGCGCGACGGCGCCGCCTCCGACAGGGACCGCAGGTGCCGGCCGCCCAAGGGTGCCCGCCGACGGCTGACGGGGGCGCGCAAGCCGCTGCCGGCCGAGAAGGGAGCCGGGGCATGAGACACTGTTCGGCCTGCGACCTCGACTACACCGGGGCCATCGAGCGCTGCCCCCTCTGCCACGGCGAGCTCGTGGGGGAGCCGTCGCCGGCGGTCTTTCCCCACACCGACAACATCCGGCCCCAGAAGGCGCTGCTCACCATCGTCACGCTGGCGAGCGCCGTGGGCGCCCTCACCGTGGCGTTCCTAGCCCTTGTGGGGGCCGCGCGCTGGTCGGTGGCCCTGCCGGCGCTGGCCGTGGTTGCCGCCAACTACCTGCTGCTCAGGAACTTCCTCCGCTACGACCCCGGGTTCGTGCGGGGGGCCTCGCGCTACCTGCTCATGCTGGTGGCCGTAACCGTGGCCTGGCGCCTTATCTCGGGCGTCGACGCCCTCACGAGCCTGGTGGCCCCCATCGTCTGCCTGGCCGCCATCGCCTTCGACGCGGTGCTGCTCCTTGCCTGGCGCGACCGGTTTGCCGAGGAGTTCTCGGCCTACCTGCTGCTCGACGTGGTGTGCGGGTTCATCCCGCTCGCCCTGGTGTGGCTGGGGCTCGCCCAGTGGCCCACCCTGGCCTACGTGAGCGCCTTCTGCGCCGGGCTACTGGCCATATTCGTGCTGGTGTTCTTCCGCCGCGACATCTTCGGGGCCGCCGGCCGCCTGTTCAACGCCTGACGAGGCGCCCTCCCCGCCGTGGCCGGAGAGCTCCTCGAGCAGCAGGGTCAGGCTCGAGAGGAAGAAGGGCTTCTGGAGGAAGCCGTCGACCCCGGCGCCGTCGCAGGCCGACTCGGCGTCGGCGCGGTCGGAGGCGGTGAGCACCATGACCGGCACGTTGTGGGGGACCACATCGCGGATGGCCCGGGCCGTCTGGGCCCCGTCCATGGCCGGCATCCGCCAGTCGACGATGACGAGGCCGAACCCGCGGCCCTCCGCCTCGGCCTCCGCGGCCATGGAGACGGCGTCGGCGCCGGTGAGGGCGAACTCGGCCCCCACCCCGGCGTCGCCCATGACGGCCACGACCTCGTCGCACACGGCCCGCTCGTCGTCGACCACCAGGACCCTGTCGATGCCCATGCGCTCGAAGAACTCGCGGCCGTCCCTGTGCCGGGCCACCCTGAGCTCCAGGTCCACCACGAAGGCGCTCCCCCGGCCCACCTCGCTCTCCACCGAGATGGCGCCCCCCCCATGAGCTCCACGAGGCTCTTGGCGATGGCAAGGCCCAGGCCCGTCCCCTGGACCCGGTTGGTCACCGAGCTCTCCTCGCGGGTGAAGGGGTCGAAGATCGTCTCCATGAGCTCGGGGGCCATGCCCATGCCGTCGTCCCTCACGGTGAAGCGCAGGGAGACGAAGTTGGCCCGGGGGCTCGGCGTCTGGACGAGGTCGAACTCGACGGTGCCCCCCCTCGGGGGTGTACTTCACGGCATTGGTGATGATGTTGATGAGAACCTGGTTGATGCGGAGCTTGTCGCCCACCACGAGACCGTCGCGGACCCCGGAGACGTCGACCCGGAAGTCCTGGCCCTTGGCGAGGGCCCGGGGCCTCGCGATGGTAACCACGTCCTCGGCCAGCTCCGAGAGCTCGAACTCCGAGAGGTTGAGGGTGGTCTTGCCGCTCTCGATCTTGGACATGTCGAGGACGTCGTTGAGCAGGCCCAGCATGTGCAGGGAGGAGGCCTGGATCTTGCGGGTGTGGTCGCGCACGAGGTCGGGGTCGCCGGCGTCGCGGAGGAGGAGCGTGGCCAGGCCCACGATGGCGTTCATGGGGGTGCGGATGTCGTGGCTCACGTTGGACAGGAACGTGCTCTTGGACTCGTTGGCCACCTCGGCCACGGAGAGGGCCTCCCGCAGCACCTCCTCGTTGCGGCGCTCCCGGGTGCGGTCGGACAGCACCGCCATGCAGCGACGGCCGCCGTCGACCTCCACGTCGTAGAGGCTGTCGGTGAACCAGAGGGGCTCGCCGGTGGCCCGGTTGTGGCGCAGGCCCTCGCGCACCACGGTGCGGCCGTCGTCGAGCGACGCCGTGTCCACGGGCCCCTCGGCGTCCTCGAGCTCGAGCACGGCGCAGTCGGCACGCACCTCGTCGGGCCCCACGCCCAGGATCCGGCCCACGTTGGGGCTCACGTAGTCCACCCGCACGGGGTCGCGGCTCAGCATGAGGAAGACCTCGTCGGTGGCGCTGGCCAGCACCGAGAAGAGCTCCTCGCGGGCCCGGGTCTCGGCGCCCTGGGCCCTCATGGAGCGAGTGAACCGGAAGGCCGCAAGCCCGAAGAAGGCGGCCGCCCCCACGACGAGGACCACGAGGAACAGCACCACCGTCGAGGTGCCGATGATGGCGTTGCCCTGCTCCATGATGACGTCGTCGGGGATCACCGACACCATGGACCACCCGTCGGTGTTCCCGATAGGCACGAAGGCCATGACGCAGTCGCGGTCGTCCAGACGTACCCGCACCACCCCGGAGCGGGAGGCGGCGAGGCTGTCGGTGAGGGCCGAGACGCCCGAGAAGACCGCCTCCACGGCGGCGTCCAGGGCGGCGGGGCACCACAGGCCGTTGGCCGCCACCATGCGCCCGGCGCCCACGAGCTCGCCATAGGCCAGGCGGTGGGGGCCGGCCTCGACCTCCGTGGCAAAGAGAACCGGGTAGCACGAGCCGTCGGCGCAACGGGAGAGCTCGACCTCGGACCGCAGCAGGTGCTCCACGAAGGCGAGCCCGTGGGCCTGCCGCCCCGAGCCGCCGTTCACGGCAACGCACCCGTCGAGGTCGCAGACCCCGAAGGTGCGGCCATCGGGACCCGGCAACGGACCCATGGACCAGGCGAGGCCGGGCCGTTCCCGGAGCAGGGCGACCGTCTCACAGAAGGCTCTGATCGTCCCGTCGCCCACGGCAGGCTTGCCCACGGCCCCTCCCCCCCACCTGCTCCTCATAATCATCCCTGTGAATATATTCTGAATGAAATCTGAGTTACAAGTGGCCCACGATCACTCCCCGGCGGGCACGGGGCGGCCGTCGTCCTCCCACACATAGGACCCCTCGTCGGAGCACTCGCCGACGATGCGCTCCACGGGAAGGATCATGTAGGTGGCCTCGGCGGTCACGCACACGGTGCCGTCCTGCCGGCGCAGCTCGCAGGTACCCTCGAAGGTGCGCCGGGTCACCTTGGTGATGACGCCCACCACCTCCAGGGACTCGCCGATGGGCGTGGGTTTGCGGTAGCGCAGCTTGAGCTCCATGGTGACGCCCCACTGGTCGGGGTGGTCGGTGATGAAGGCGCGGCCGATGGTCTCGTCGCACATGGCCGCCGCCACGCCGCCGTGGAGGCGGCCGGGGTAGCTCTGGTGGATCGGCTTGGGCGTGAAGAGGCCCACCACGCGGCCGGGCGCGTCGTCGCGCTCCACGAACTGGGCCTCGAGTCCGGCGGGGTTGTCGAATCCACAGACGAAGCACTCGTCGTTGATGGGCTGGTTGTGCAGGTGGGAGCAGGCCATGGGGGCTCCTTCGGAACGCGGGCTTGTCGACCCTCATTTTATGCGTCCGACCCTGCGCCTGAAAGCGGTCGAGGGCGTCCCCATCCGCTTTCGGGGACAGGAGCGGGCGCAGGTCAGGCGTGCGAGAGAGGGTAGACGAGCGACACCCGGCGACGGCGGGCGGCCGTCTCGGCCTCCACCGCGCACGCCTCCACCGCAGGAAGGCGCTCGAGCAGGGGTGCCAGCGTCTCGTTTCCCGGGACCCCGGCTGCGACCTCCCACGAGACCCCCAGCGTCACGGCCGTGCCCGAACGGGCGAAAAGCCGCGCGCATCCGTCCGCCTCCGCCAGCGCCTCCTTGGCCACACAGCAGAGCACGGCCGCGACGCGCCGCCCGTCGCACACGACCCGGGCGGGCTCGGGAGCGTCCACCGCCAAGCGGCCGCCCGACCCCTCCGCATCCCGGTCCACAAGGCGCGCCGCATCGAGGACGACCTCCCGGGCATCCGTCGCACACGGATCGCCGCCGGAGGGGCCACCCAGAAGAAGCAGGCGGTCGAACGCCTCGGCGAGCTCGTCGAGCGCACCCTCCGGGCACGTCGCCGCACCCGGGGCGGCCCCCTCGCCCGAAGCCAGCAACGCGGCAAGGGGCGTTTTCACGTCATGGAGCAGGCGCCTCGCGATCTCGTCGGAAAGGGCCTGCCTCCCCTCCACAGCCCCTACAAGCCTTCGGCCCAGGGCCGCAAACGCGGCGAAGGATGCGAGCAGCACCGTGACGGCCGCGAGCTTGACGGCACGAAGGAGCCGCAACGCCTCGTGGCAGTCGAGGAAGCGGATCTCGACGCCGGAGGCCCCCGTTTGGACCACCCGGTAGAACACGAGGCTGTCCCCCGCCCTATAGCTCCGGCGTCAGGCCGCAGACCGGCCTCCGCGACCTCGGCGAAAAAATCGGCCAGATAGGGGCCGGCGTCCCCGCGACCGGACCGGCCCATCCGCGACGCCTCCTCGACGGTCACCGACCGCACCTCCGTGTCGAGGAACGGCCCGGGATCGCCCGAGAGGGCCCCATGGGCGGCACCCGCAAAACCGAGAAGCCCCACGACGTACAACGCCGAGCACAAGGCCGCCCCGGCGAGCAGATAACGGGTCAAACCTGCCGAAAGGCTTGCGCGCCACGACGCCATCGGGCCCTCACGTCTCTTCGCAGGGGCCTTCGAGGCGGTATCCCACACCCCAGACCGACCTCAAGGAGACCGAGGCCCCCGCCGGCTCGAGCTTGCGCCTCAACCGCCTGGTCATCTCGTCCGCGGTGCGGCTCTCGACGCCGTCGGGGAGGCCCCACACATCGAGCAGGAGCTGGGAGCGGGGGACGGTCTTGTCGGGGCGCGCCAAGTAGTAGCGCAGCAGCTCCAGCTCCGTCGGCGTGAGGGCGACGGGCAGGCCGTCGATGCGACACTCCCCCTTCCCGCATCGCACGTTGCCCAGCTCGAGGACCCTCGGCCTCTTTGCGCCGTCGCCCTCGCCTTCAAAGCGCGCCCGTCGCAGGAGGGCCGCCACCTTGGCAAGGAGGAGCGCCGGGCGCACGGGCTTGGTCAGATAGTCGTCGCAGCCATGGGTCAGGGCGTCGATGACGGACAGCTCGTCGTCTTGGCCCGACAGGGCCAGCACCGGCACGCAGGACCGCTCTCGAACGCGGAGGAGCAGCGCCGTGCCGTCCATCTTGGGGAGCCCCATGTCGAGCAGGATAAGGTGGCAGCCGACTTCTTCCCCACGGAAAAGCGCCTCGAGAAGCTGCGTGCCATCAGGTTGGGTCACCGCCTCGTAGCCCGCATTCTCCAGCACCAGCCTCACGGCGCCCCGCAGGGAGTCGTCGTCCTCGATATAGAGAATCCTCTGCATGGCACCCCCTCAACTATTCCAAGACTATCGCACCTCCCCCTCGGGCCACAATGCTGTTTTGCAACTTGAGGCCATTGTTTTGTTTTTCACGGTTTTATGGCCCGACCCTTTACCCGACACTCGTCTCACATGGCGGAAGGAGCAGGAAATGAGCCTACCCGGAAAACGCCCAGTGGTGAAAATCTGCATTGCCATCGCAGCCATATCGTTTTGCGCCCTTGCAATCACACATATCACCCATGCAATCTCCTCATCCTCGACATCCCCCGATTCTGTGGAAGAAGCTACCGGTTACAGCTGTCATGACCTCGAGGTAGCTCACATCAACGACATAGAACTGGAGGGTGACGAGAGCCTTTTCTCGCACCTTTCCGGCAACGGGGAGAGCTTAGCCCTTCTCGCAGTCGCATGCGCCCTCTCCACTGCCCCCGTCGCAGCATACGCCAGCGAGACCTCAAATTATCGTACCTACCATATGGACTCGATCTCTAGCGAAGCCAGCCCTCAGCGCGAACGTGGGAACTGCTTCTCTGTTTATGGGAAGGGCTGGTGCGTCTCCCATGGATACGGAAATAATCGTCCTGTCGGCGCCAGCATGGCGGTCAATCTGACCCAAAAGGAAAAGGACTGCCTGTTCAGTGCATATACTTGGATGATCGAGGCGGGACGCGCTTGGTATACAGGCAACAGCTGGGACGCACTTGCGGCAACTTCCTACACCCTTTATACCTGCTTGAAGTAAAACGCCTTCATATGGGCGGGTTGTAACGGCTTGGCGACAGCGTTTCAACCCGCCCTTTTCCAGGAGGGGCTTATGACGTGGAACGGCATTGCAAATAAACTTGAAATCGGGTGGAGCAACGGTCATCTATCGTGGGGCGGCATTGCTATTGCAGCAGTGTGCGTACTGATCGGCATCCTGTACTACTGCTTCCACATCATTGACCATACCACCTTAGTTCTCTTGAGCGGCCTCAATGTCGTGGCCGTCCATTTAGGAAGCTCACTTATTTATAAAAAACAAGGACGGGCGTTTGACTCGGTGATCAGTGTCCTATTCGCTCTACTCTACTTGCTTCTCCTGTAGGAGACTTCGACCTGCTCTTTCTCTGAGGCGATTCCGGCCGCAGGCCCCGGCGCCCCGGCGTAACGCGCCACCGTGGTGCGACGTTTTGCCGTTTTGGGCCGAGAAGGGCGCCACGGTGGTGCGGGTCGGCCCCGACCCCCTCCTAGAACGGCTCGGCCAGGCGCTTCTCCATCCACACCATGTCGTACCAGCGGTCGAACTTGCGGCCGCAGGCCTCGAAACGGCCCACCTCGCGATAGCCCATGGCCCTGTGGAACCGCACCGAGGCGTCGGTGAGATAGGGGTCGTCGGGCTCCCGCGGCACCCCGATGCAGGCCTCGAGGGCGAGGATGTCGCGGGCCCGGGCCTCGCCCTCCAAGGCACGGTAGAGCGCGCGGCCCACTCCCCGCCCGCGGGCACCCATGTGGAGGTAGATGGTGGTCTCGGCGTTATGACGGTAGGCCTCGCGGCCCACGAACGGGCGGAGCGAGGCGTAGCCCACCACGGCGGAGCCCTCCTCGGCCACCACAAAAGGGTACCCCCGCTCGAGGATGGCCCGGATACGCTCGGAAAACTCCGCTACGGTAGGCACGTCGTACTCGAAGGAGACAGCGGTCCTCCGCACGTAGGGGGCGTAGACGCAGAGGGCCCTCACGGCGTCTTGCGGCGTGGCGAGGCGGATGCGGGGCGTGGGTGCCATGGGACCTCCGGTGACGGTGCGGGCCTACGTCAGAGCATAGCGCGGCCGGACCTCCTCCGCACACCGGCCCCCACAGAGAAGGGCGGCCCGCCGCTGAGACGAGCCGCCCTCCTGTCAGGCGCTTTTTCGGAGAGCCGTACGGCTTAGTACATGCCGCCCTGGCCGCCCTGGGCAGCGGCCGCGGAGATGGCCTCCTCGATGGTGGTGTCCTTGGGCTCATCGGTGACGGTGGCCTCGGTGATAAGGAACAGGCCGGCCACGGAAGCGGCGTTCTGCAGGGTCACGCGGGCAACCTTGACGGGGTCGAGCACGCCCATCTCGATCATGTCGCCGTACTCGCCGCTGGCGGAGTCGAGGCCGTGGCCCTTCTCCATGCCGCGGACCTTCTCCACCACGACGGCACCCTCGAAGCCGGCGTTGTCGGCGATGGTCTTCACGGGAGCGGCCAGGGCCTTGGCGACGATGTCCACGCCGATCTTCTCGTCCATGTCGGAGGTCTCGACGTTGGCGAGCGACTCGGAGGCGTCGAGGAACGCCACGCCGCCGCCAGCGACGATGCCCTCCTCCACGGCCGCACGGGTGGCCTGGAGGGCGTCCTCGATACGGTGCTTGATCTCCTTGAGCTCCACCTCGGTGGCGGCGCCCACCTTCAGGACGGCCACGCCGCCGGCGAGCTTGGCCAGGCGCTCCTTGAGCTTCTCGACGTCGAAGTCGGAGTCGGTGTGCTCGATCTCGCCCTTGATCTGGGCGATGCGGTCGTCGATGGCGCCCTTGTCGCCCTCGCCGCCCACGATGGTGGTGTTGTCCTTGGTGACCTTGACGCTCTTGGCGCGGCCGAGCATCTCGGCGGTGGTGTCGGCGAGCTTGATGCCGAGCTCCTCCATGGCCACCTGACCGCCGGTCACGACGGCGATGTCCTCGAGCATGCGCTTGCGACGGTCGCCGTAGCCCGGGGCCTTGACGGCGCAGACGTTGAGGGTGCCGCGGAGCTTGTTGAGGATGAGGGTGGCCAGGGCCTCGCCGTCGACGTCCTCGGCGACGATGAGCAGGGCGGAGCCACTCTTCTGCACGGCCTCGAGCACCGGCAGGATGTCCTGGATGTTGGAGACCTTCTGGTCGGTCATGAGGATGTAGGGGTTCTTCATCTCGCAGACCATGGTCTCGTTGTCCGTGGCGAAGTACGGGGAGATGTAGCCCTTGTCGAACTGCATGCCCTCCACGGTCTCGATCTCGATGCCGAAGGTCTGGGACTCCTCGACGGTGATGACGCCGTCCTTGCCCACGACCTCCATGGCGTCGGCGATCTTCTCGCCGATCTGGGGGTCGGCGGCGGAGATGGTGCCCACGGAGGCGATCTGCGCCTTGGTGGAGACGGGCGTGGCGGCCTTCTTCATCTCGTCCACGACGGCGTCCACGGCGTGGTCGATGCCGCGGCGGATGGCCAGGGGGTTGGCGCCGGCGGCGACGTTGCGGAGGCCCTCGTTGACGATGACCTGGGCCAGCAGCGTGGCGGTGGTGGTGCCGTCACCCACGGTATCGTTGGTCTTGGTGGCGACCTCCTTCACCAGCTGGGCGCCCATGTTCTCCACGGGGTCCTTGAGCTCGATCTCCTTGGCAACGGAGACGCCGTCGTTGGTGATGGTGGGGGCGCCGTAGGGGCGCTGAAGGGCCACGTAGCGGCCCTTGGGGCCCATGGTGGTGGTCACGGCGTCGGCCAGGGTGTTCACGCCGGCGGCGAGCTTGGCGCGGGCGTCGGTGCCGAACTTGATGTTCTTAGCCATGGTATGCGTACCTCCTGTGAGGGTTTGGGTGCAGATGGTGCGTGATGGGAGGGGTTAGCCCTCGATGATGGCGTAGATGTCGTCTCCGCGGAGGAGCAGGTACTCCTCGCCGTCGACCTTGATCTCGTTGCCACCGAACTTGCCGTAGAAGACCTGGTCGCCCACCTTGACGTCGACCGGGATGCGGTTGCCGGAATCGTCGCGACGGCCCTCGCCCACGGCGACGACCTCGCCCTTCTGGGGCTTCTCCTGGGCGCCCGAGGAGATGTAGAGACCGGTGGAGGTCTTCTCCTCCTTGGGGGCGGGCTTCACGAGGACGCGGTCACCCAGCGGCTTGAGATTCATAGCGGTTCCTCCTTCTGCATGCGCCTTCTCGGCGCCCCCGCCTGAGTGCGGGGTGTGTTCTGACACGAAGTATCCTAGCCAGCCCATGGACCTAGGGCAAGGTCCATGAGGAAATCTTCATCACGCAGACTTAGATTATCCACCAACGCAGCCATCACGTAAGGCGGCGCCGGGTCAGGCTCTAGGTCGCTGTACCCGGTGCGTGGTGTCCGTTAACCTGCGGCGGCGCGGCCATGGGGGCCGTCACCGATCGTGCACGGAAGAGTCGCGGCCTCAGGCCTCGAGGGCCTCGGCCTGGGTCACCCACAGAGCCGCCGAGGCGTCGCTGGGCATGCGGAGGTCGCCGCGGGGCGACACGGCCACGGTGCCCACCTTGGGGCCGTCCGGCAGGCAGCTGCGCTTGAACTGCTGGGAGAAGAAGCGGTGGTAGAACGTCTGCAGCCAGCGGAGGACCGTGGCGCGGTCGAAGGCGGGCTCGCGGCCGGCCTCGAGCTCCTGGTCCACGAACGCCCGGCAGGCCAGGGCGAACACCTTGGCCGGCGGGAAGGCCTGGCGGAGCACCGCGTAGAGAAAGAAGTCGTGGAGCTCGCAGGGGCCCACGAGGTCCTCGGTGCGCTGAGCGATGGTGCCGTCCTCCCCGGCAGGCAGGAGCTCCGGGGAGACCGGGGTGTCGAGCACATCGTCGAGCACGGCGGAGAGGACCGCGTCCCCGCAGGTGCGGGCCACGTGGGCCACGAGGTGGCGCACGAGCGTCTTGGGCACGCCGGCGTTCACGCCGTACATGGACATGTGGTCGCCGTTGTAGGTGGCCCAGCCGAGGGCGAGCTCCGAGAGGTCGCCGGTGCCGATCACCAGGCCGCCGCGCTGGTTGGCGAGGTCCATGAGGATCTGGGTGCGCTCTCGGGCCTGGGAGTTCTCGTAGGTGACGTCGCGGACGGCCTCGTCGTGGCCGATGTCGGAGAAATGCTGCCGCACCGCGCTGGCGATGGGCACCTCGAGCAGGGTGCAGCCCAGGGCGTCGGCCATGGCGCGGGCGTTGCCGTGGGTGCGGTCGGTGGTGCCGAAGCCCGGCATGGTGACGGCCACGATGCCGGCGCGGTCGAGCCCCACGAGGTCGAAGGCCCGGGCGCACACGAGCAGGGCGAGCGTGGAGTCCAGGCCGCCGGAGACGCCCACCACCGCCGTGGCGGAGCGGGTGTGGGCCATACGCTGAGCGAGGCCGTGGGCCTGGATGTCGAGGATGTCCTCGCAGCGCCCCGAACGGGTCGCGGGGTCGTCGGGCACGAAGGGGTGCGGGTCCACGTGGCGGGTCACGGGCGCCGGGGCGGCCACGGCCCCGGCGAAGGCGTCGGGCAGGCGCACCTCCCGGTAGCCGGCTGCCGCGGGCGACGGGGCGGACGTCCAGGTGGAGATGCGCCGGCGTTCCTCGGCGAGGAAGGCGACGTCCACTTGGGCCAGGGCCCGGCCGTCGCCGAAGGGGCGGCCCTCCGAGAGGATGCGGCCGTTCTCGGCCACGAGGTCGTGGCCCGAGAAGACCACGTCCTGGGTGGACTCGCCCCAGCCGGAGCTCGCGTAGGCGTAGGCGCAGAGGAGCCGGGCGCTCTGGCCCGAGACGAGGGAGCGACGGTAGTCGGCCTTGCCCACGAGGGCGTTGGAAGCCGAGAGGTTGCAGACCACCGTGGCGCCGGCCCGTGCGAGGCCCACGGAGGGCGGGCAGGCCACCCAGAGGTCCTCGCAGACCTCTACGCCCACCTTGAGGGCGGGCATGCCGGGGCAGCAGAACAGCTGGTGCGCGCCAAAGGGCACGGTACGGCCGCAGACCTCGGCGTCGACGCAGGCCTCGGGCCCCGCGACGAAGTGGCGGCCCTCGTAGAACTCGTTGTAGGTGGGGATGTTGAGCTTGGGCACGACGCCGAGGAGCTCGCCCGCGCAGCAGGCGGCGGCGACGTTGTGGAGCTTGCCGTTCTGGCGGAGGGGCAGGCCCACGAACACGAGGCAGGGAAGGTCGGCCGTGCGGTCCAGGAACCCGGCCAGGCCCTCCTCGGCGGCGTCGAGCAGGGCGTCCTGCAGGAAGAGGTCGCCGCAGGTGTAGGCCGTGAGGCAGCACTCCGGGAGCACCACCACGGAGGCTCCGTGGACCACGGCCGCGCGGGTCTCCTCCACGCAGGCCACGACGTTGAAGGCGACGTCGGCGACGTGGACGGCGGGGGTCGCGGCGGCGACGGTGACAAGGCCGTGGTTCATGGGGGCTCCTCTCGGCGGTTCGTGGGTCCATGGTAGCGCGACCGGGCCCCGCCCCCCGCCGGAGCCGCCGGGCGGCCGGGCCCCGGGAAGGCGCACCGATTGTGCTGGGAGTACAAAAACTGAGGATTATTCGTAGGGAGAGAAAATGTCCCTGCAGGTGAGAACGCTGTGGCGTCACTCGCGGCGCAAGGTGGTTCCTGCGCCAAGGATTTCAACTACATCCCAGTTATACAATGGGAAGGGCAATTGGTTACCGTTTCTCAGAAAGAGGACCTCCGTGGCTGAAGACGCCCCCGTCACCCCTCGCCGCATCGTCGTCGACGTCGTCGAGACGGCCGCGGACCTCCCGCCCCGGGCGACCACGATCCTGGACGGGGAGCTCGCCCGCCACGAGCCGGCCGTCGTGCGCGCCCTTGTGGAGGGCTCGGGCGCCCCGGAGGCACGGGCGGTGCTCGACGGCCTCATAGGCGCCTTCTCGCGCCCGGATTTCCCGGTGGTCGACGGCTTCTCGGCCGAGGACGCCCTGCTCGCCGCCATGGAGCGCGCCGACCGCGAGGGCGGCGACGGCCCGGTGCCCGTGCTCATGGCCCCCATGGACGAGGTCCTGTGGGAGTGGGTGGACAGCCGGGTCGGAACCGAGCAGGCGGCCGAGTAGGCAGCCGGGCCGCCACCCCTTTGGCCGGGCCCTCCGACCGTCGCAGGCCGGGCCCGGCGCCCCGGACGGAAGGCGGGGCCGCGCGGCGGGTCATCCCCATCGCGCGGCCCCTCCCGGAGCCCGTGCTGTGCGCCGGCCCTACTCGGGGCGGAACCCGACGCCGCTCCCCTCGCGGGGGGCGCGCTTCCACTGGGGCGCGTTATGGTCGATCCACACGCCCACGGCGCGCACGGACCACAGCTGCGCGAACGTGCCCGCGAAGGCGGCGGCCAGGACCACGATCACGACGGCGGGCCCGAGGATGCCGAGCATGGTGGCCACCGTCGACAGCGGGTCGAGACCGTAGCCGTAGTACGAGCCGGAGTACAGGTAGTACCTGCTGGCGTACATGGAGCCCGCGGCGCCCGTCAGCACGAGCATGGCGACCACGACGATGACGGCGCCGGCGGCGAGGCCGGGCACGAAGACGGCGACGATGGCGCCCCAGGGGTCGCGCTTGAAGGCCTCGAGGATGTCCGAGAGGTCGAACGCGGCGCCGAAGCTGCCCCTGGCGGCCATGCGGACGCCTGCCACCGTGGTGTAGACGGAGACCAGCACCGCCCAGCAGAACAGGAAGATGGGGCCGAGGACCGGCACGGCGCCCACGTAGAACAGGCTGGCGGTGGCGACGGCGCCGATGACGCCCAGGACCGCGTAGAGGAAGCCCAGCCAGACGGTGGAGCGGCTGAAGCTGCGGCGCGGCAGGCCCTCGGAGCCGTCACCGGCAGACGCACCCCACTGGAGCATGTAGCCGGAGACGTACCAGCCGAGCACCGGCACGAGGTTCATGAGGACGAGGGCGGCCACGCGGCCGAACCAGCCCTGGGAGCCGGTGAGGTCGTGCCACGCCTGGCCGAGAATCCCGCGCTGGGCGGCCATCGGGGGCACGGGCGGCTGCGACGGGGGCACGGGGCCGGCCGACGGGGCGCCCGCGGGCGGCTGGGCCGGCGGGGGCGGCGTCTGGCGCCGGGCCTCGGGGGCGGGGCCGGCGGTGGGATGCAGCTCGTCGGGCGGGACCGGGGCGCCCGGGGCGTCGGGCAGCGGCTGCCTCTCGGGGACGGTGTCGGCCTCCCCGGCGGCAGCCTCCTCGGCCACGACGGTCGTCTCGTCGGCCTCCACGACGACGGTCTCGTCAGGCGCGGCCGCGGGCTCACCGGGCGCGTCCCCGGCATCGGCGGCGGCGAGGGCTTCCGCGGCCACCGCGGCCTCGCCCTCGAGCTCCTCGGGGTCGACGGGGGCCGCCCCGACGGCCTCCTCGGCCACGGTCTCCCCGGCCACGACCTCCTCGGGGACGTCGAGGGGGCTGCCGCAGCTGCTGCAGAATCGGGCGTCCTCGCCGTTATCGTGGCCGCAACGGTTGCAATGCATACACATCTCCTCACTGTGAGCACGGACGATGCAACGTACCGTCACAGGATACGGGTCCGGTGGGACCGTGGATTACCCTGCACAGTCTTTTTAAGATTCCCGCAAGCGGTATTCCTCAAACCATGCCGCAACCGGAACATCAGCCGTAGACCGGCCTGACGGGGGCCAGGGCCGGCAGGTCCCTTCAAACCCCGTCGAAGACCTTGCGGCCTCCCACGTAGGTGGCGAGGACATGGGCGCCATGGAGGGCGTCGGGGTTCTCGGAGAGGGGGTTGCGGTCGATGACGACGAGGTCGGCGAGCCTGCCCGGCTCCAGGGTGCCCAGCTCGCGCTCGCGACCCACGGCCACGGCGCCGCCGAGGGTGAGGGCGCGCACGGCCTCGGCCGCGCTCACGCGCTGCTCGGGCAGCCAGCCGCCCGCGGGGTCCCCCGAGGCGTCCCGGCGTGTCACGGCGTCGTGGACGATGGCGGCGGGGTCGCAGGGCACGCAGGGGGCGTCGGTGCCAAAGGCCATGGGCACGCCGCTGTCCAGGTAGGTGCGGAACGGCCACATGAAGGAGGCGCGCCCCTCGCCGAGGTCGCGGGCCGGCTGCGTGACGTCGATGACGATGTGCTGGGGCTGCACGGACGCCACGACGGCGGCGTCGCGCATGCGTGCCACGTCGGCCCGCTCGAGGTTCTCGATGTGCTCGAGGCAGTTGCGCCCCTGGGCAGGCGCACCGAAGCGCCCCTTCGCCTCCTCGAAGATGGAGACGCCCTCGTGCACGGCGGCGTCGCCGATGGTGTGGATGCGCACGGCGATGCCGGCCTCGGCGGCCTTGAGCACGATGGAGCGCATCTGCTCGGCGGGGATGGCCGGGTGGCCGCAGTCGCCGGGGAAGCGCGGGTTGGCGTAGGGCTCCAGCAGCCACGCCGTGTGGGCGCTGCTCACCCCGTCGAAGAACTGCTTGACGCCTGGGGCGCGTAGCATGGGGCCAGTGAGCTCGGACTGCAGGCGCTCGATGCGGGAGAGGTCGCCGTCGAGGGGCAGCGTGGGGAACAGGTGCCCGCGCACGGTGAGCTCGCCGGCGGCGTCGAGGTCCGACCACACGTCGTCGAGCACGGCGTCGCAGCCGGGGATGGCCGAGAGGCCCATGTCGCACACCGAGGTGACGCCGCGGCGGTTGAGCTCGTGGAGCCAGTCGCGAAACACCTGGCGGAGCTGCTCCCTGGGCAGCGACTCCAGCACCCGGGCCACGTAGTACATGCCGGCACCCTCGCGGAACACGCCGGTGAGGCGGCCGTCCCCGTCGCGGTCGAAGGAGCCGCCGGCCGGGAGCTCGGTGTCCTCGTCGATGCCCAGCTCGCGCATGGCACAGGTGTTGAGCCAGAGGGTGTGGGAGTCGCCGGAGTACATGGCCGCGGGCGTCGTGGGGAAGTAGGCGTCGAGCGAGAGGCGCGTGGGGGCGATGGGCGGGTCCCAGAGCATGTCGCGCCAGCCGTGGGAGAGGGCCCAGGTGCCCCAGGGGCGGTCCTTGGCAAAGTCGTACATGCGGGCGGCGCAATCGGCCTCGGAGGTGCCGCAGTACTCCATGGCGAGGGCCGAGGGGAAAAGTGCCGAGTGGAACACGTGCTGGTGGGCGTCGTGGAGGCCGGCGCAGACGAAGGCGTCGCCCCAGTCTTCCACCTGCGTGGAAGAGTCTTGGTAGAGATGGGCGTGGTCCGGGTCCACCACGGCCACGATGCGGTCGCCGTCCACCACCACGGCGGCGGGGCGCGTGCGGTCCCCCAGCCCGTCGAAGACGTGGCGGGACGTGATGATCCGCGTGGCCATGGCCCTCTCCCCTGTCCTCGAGGCTCATTCAAAGGTGCAGTCGCCCACCAGCATACGCCTACCCGGCCCCGGGGCCGAACCGGCGTCCACCGCGACCCGCCGACGGCCGGCGGGGCGGCGGCTGTCATGCGGCGCCGGCCGCACAGTGGGTGTCACTTTGGTCGGGTTCTTTTGCTGTCACACGGCCCCGACTGTGCAGCAACGCCGCCACCCCGCCCGAAGCGACTGACGGACCGGGCGCCCCGGAGGCCGCAGGGCGCCGCCCGCACAGCACGGACGCACAGTAAAGGCATCGTGCTGCAAGGGGGCCTTGCTGTGCGTTCGCCAAGCCCCCTTTGCGTCGAGGAGGACTTGGCGAACGGTTTTCGAGGAACAGGCGGGCCTTAGCGAGCGGCCAATCGCACGACAAGGGGCCTTTGCGTCGAGAGGGGCCTACTGTGCGGCCTTGGTGCGCGGCGTTGCCGAGCAGCCCTTCCCCTCTCGTCATCCTCTCGTCATCATCGGCCGACTTGGTGAAATGACAAATGTCGCCGCCCTCTTTATCGCAGTTGCCGCCTAATATCATGGCACCTTGGAAGGATGAGAGGCGGCACGGGAGACGCACCCCGTGCCGCCTCTAAGAAAAACGCCTGAAAAGAGGGCGAGCCGCCAACGTACCCACATAGACCCAGAAGAGTGCCTCGCAAACCACCGAGAAGACACGATCCGCCACAAGGTCTCCCGCACCAGAGCGCACAAGGGGATACCATATAAAACCAGATATCATTATCACCGTTACCGCAACAAGAACGGCGCCCCATACGGTGCGTAGAACATTCAGGTGCGGGGGCACTGGGTTGGAACGCTCGAGACGAATCTGCACCCAATTAACAAGTCTCCGCCAATCCATAGCGTTAAGCCGGCCGCGATCCTGAGAACGGACCGTATCCAAACCAATATATCATTGACCTATAATTTGTATCATTGTAGAATTGGACAACCCAGTAACTCATACCAGCATTGCTGTTGACGTAGATACCGATAGCACAGTAAACAGATGCAGTGTTACCTACGAGATTAACAATTGCATTGTATACTTCTCGTACTTTCCCCGAACCAATCCCGAGTCCTATCAAAGTTGCGGCGAAGCTAGCCCAGGGCATAATATTGCCAAGATACATTGTACTATTATATTGATATCCAGCAGGAATCCTGCGAATAGCCCGCCCACTCCCATCGAATCCAATTGAGCTCTCAATATATGGCGCACCATTCAAGCTAACAGTTACACGCTCTTGAGAAACCAGTGCTTCTGCCAAATCACCGGTGGAGTCATCGAGCACAATAGCTTTGCAGGTATCCGTTGAAGACGCGTTTGATGGAGCCGCATGGGCCATCTTTGGTGCCAGTGACGCAACCGCACATACACTCGCCAGGCCGAACAGCCCGCGCCTTGTCAAGTCAATTGAACTCATTTTAACTCCTTTCTTTTGTCGATACCGTCATTCAATCAAACGTCTTGATTAGATTCATTAGCAGATTGCACACTTATGCTGAACGGTATCTATAAAGTGGTAAACGGCGCATCGTTTATCCATTGTCATTCGATTGCCGCACACTTTGTTCTTGGCCACAAACAAGCAGATTCGACCACATCGCCTTGAACCGCGACAACGATGAGTTAGGCCGCTCCCGGTCGCCTGCACAGCAGACTTACCAACCCATCCGTGGCCGGTGGCAGGAGAACGACGGCAGGCGCCCCCACCCCTTCCGGAGGGGTGGGGGCGCCTGCCGATTACATATAGGTTCAAATAGGATAAGTGAAAGATGTCACCGTCCCCATTGTCACGACACGCGACGCCTGGCTAGTCGTCGAGGTAGCGGGCCAAAAACTCGCGGGTGCGGGGCTGCTCGGGATCGCCGAAGATCTTCTCAGGCGCCCCCTGCTCGGCGATGACGCCTTGGTCCATAAAGACCACGCGATCGCTCACGTTCTTGGCGAAGGCCATCTCGTGGGTGACCACCACCATGGTCATGCCGCCCTCGGCCAGCTTGCGCATGACCTCGAGCACCTCGCCCACGATCTCGGGGTCGAGGGCGCTCGTAGGCTCGTCGAAGAGCATGATCTGCGGGTTCATGCAGAGGGCGCGGGCGATGGCCACGCGCTGCTTCTGACCGCCGGAGAGGCGCTTGGAGTCGGCGTGGGCGAAGTCCGCCAGGCCCACGGAGGCCAGGTGGTCGAGGGCCACCCTCTCGGCCTCCTCCTTCTTGAGCTTGCCCAGGGTCACCGGGGCCAGGGTGCAGTTGTCGAGCACGTCGAGGTTGTTGAAGAGGTTGAACCCCTGGAACACCATGCCGATGTCGGCGCGCAGGGCGTTGACGTTGGTCTCGGGGGCCATGAGGTCCTGGCCGCCGAACCACACGTGGCCGGCATCGGGGGTCTCGAGAAGGTTGAGGCAGCGAAGGAGCGTGGACTTGCCCGACCCCGAGGCGCCGATGATGGTGAGCACCTCTCCCGGGGCCACGTCGAGATCGATGCCCTTGAGCACCTCGTGGGAGCCGAAGGACTTGCGCAGGCCCTGGACCGAGATGAGCGGGGCCTGGGCGGCGTTGGGGGTGTCGGCTGCGGTCATGGTCGCCCCTCCTTAGGACTGGCGCGCGCGGGCGGGCGCGGCGGCGGGATCGGTGGTGGAGCCCACGGGACCCGGGGCCTCCACGTCGAGGCGGGCGGCGAGCATGGTGAGGACCTTGGAGAACACCATGGTGAGAATCAGGTAGACCACGGCCGCGATGCAGTAGGCCTCGAGGCCCTTGTAGTAGATGCCGATGACGCTCGTGGTGGCAAACATCAGGTCGAACACGCCGATGATGGAGAGGACCGAGGAGTCCTTGATGTTGACGATGAGCTCGTTGGACAGGGCCGGGATGGAGTTCTTCACGCCCTGGGGGAAAACGACGCGGCGCATGGCCTGCCACTGGGAGAGGCCCAAAGAGCGCGCCGCCTCGAGCTGGCCGGGGTCGACGGCCTCGATGCCACCGCGCAGCACCTCCATCATGTAGGCCGTGGAGTTGAGGCTGATGGTGACGAGGCCGGCCCAGAACGGAGACCACACCGCGTTGATGTGGGCCGTCTCCCAGCCCATGCCGCGAAACACCGCGAGGCCGGCGAAGTAGACGATGGCACCCTGCACCATCATGGGCGTACCGCGCACCACGGTGGAGTAGAGACGGGCGAAACCTGCACCCACGGCCTTGAAGAAGCGCACGGCGTCGTTCTCGCCGCGGTCGGGCGTCTGGATGCGCAGGAACACGAGGAGCAGCGCCAGGAAGAAAGCGATGACCGTGCCGAAAAGGGCCAGCTCAATGGTGGTGGTCACGCCGGTGACAAAGAGCTGGCGACCGTTGTAGAGCATGTAGACGGCACTCTCGAGAAAGCCAGAAGGGTTGGTGGGGCTGGCGATGGCGCCCTGGCAGAGGGCCACGAAGTGGGCCACGGGTCCCAGGCAGAACAGCGCTATGGCGCAGGCCCACACAAGGTAGCTGAGATAGCGCAAGGGCTTTCTCAGCGTGACGCGGGCCAGCGGGCACCGGCTGCGGTAGGCGCCGCGCAGGACCGCCTTGGCCACGAGCGCCACGGCCGAGAACGCGAGCCAGGCAAGGCACGCAACGGTGAGCACGCGCCCGGCCGCCCCGAGCGGCAAGGTGGCAGTGCAGGCAAGCGAGAAGGCGGCCACGGCGCTCGTGCCGAGCAGCACGTAGGGATGGTCGCTCTTGACGAAGCGGGCCAGGCGGCGGAAAAAGCCGGCCCCCTCGGGCAGAGGCTCGGCATAGGGGTGGAGGTTTTCCTCCTCGCCGAGGACGGCCTCCTCGAGCCTGGGATCGGGTACTCCAAGTGCCATGGCAACTCCTTATCGATGGCGAAGGAGCGCCGGACGCACCTCGGGCGTCCGGCGCTCTCAAAGGCAGGTGGCCTGGATGGCCGAGCAGCCTGGGCTAGGCGGGCTGACGGTCGCAGGCAGCCGTCCAGATCTCCTGGCGCTCGGTGTCGGAGATGGCGTTCACGGCGTCGTTCACGGCGTCGGCCTTCTCATAGCCCTTGGCGTAGCCCACCGAAGCGGGGTTGGTGGTGGCAAAGCCCTTGCCCTCGGCGAACTGGATGGGAACGAGGTTCTCGTTGGAGCGCATGTAGCCCTCCTCGTTCATCTTGGGGTAGGTGACCGCGTCCACAGCGCCCTGGGCCAGCTGAGAGAGAACGGCGGGCATGGTGTCAACGGGGTTGGCGTGGGTGGAGTCGGGCATCTCCTCGCCAATGACGTCGTCGTAGAGGGTGGCCTTCTGGCCCATGACGGTGGCGCCGGCGAAGTCGGCCAGGCTGGTGGCGTTCTCGTAGGGAGAGCCCTTCATGACGAAGATGCCGATGCTGTCCTCGATGTAGGGGTCGGAGAAGTCGATGGACTGACGACGCTCCGGCGTGTCGCTCATGCCGGCGATGATGAGGTCGATCTGGCCGTTGTTGAGGGCGTCCACCAAGCCGTCGAAGGAGAGCTTCACGGCCACGGGCTCGGCGCCGAGGGCCTCGGCCACGCGCTTGGCGATCTGAACGTCGTAGCCGTCGGCGTAGGCGCCGGAGACGTTCTCGATGGGGATGGTGAACTCGGTCTCCTCGGTGGCCTGCCAGTTGTAGGGGGCGTAGGCGGCCTCCATGCCCACACGCAGGGTGGTGCCGGAGCCGCCCTCGGTGGCCTCGGCCTGGGCGCCGTCGGGGGCGGTGCCGCAGCCCGCAAGGGCCGTGGCGGCGACGGTGAGGGCGCCGGCGGCAAGGAAGCCGCGGCGGGTGAGGAAGCCGGAGGCGGTGCGCTTGGGCAGCCCGCCGTTCGTCGAGGACTGGCGCACCGGGGAGGTGTTCTGGTCGTTCATGGCTGCTCCTTCGCATCCAGACGGGACGGGCCCTATGCCCGTCGGTGGGTCCCAGAGTACGATAAAGACGAATACCGAGGTAGGACGCGGTGCCTCCCTTTCACTGCATAGAAACAGTATGCACCCGCAATCCTATGCATCATAGGCCGGATAGGGGAACACGGGTATAAAGTAGCTGGTAAAGTGCATGAATCCGTGAATAGAAACGCGTATCACAGCGCTTTTCAATCGGCTCTATCCGTCAAAAGATACGGCTCTATTGACCACCTATTTGAATAATAGCTGGTAGATTTACTATCATTTATCACACCCATGAGCCAAGCGGCGTATATGTCAGCTGTTTCTGTATACAACCTGTAAGTCAGTGGAGGCAGCAGGCCTCCACGAGGCGGCGCAGGAACGCCGCCCCTTGGGTGAAGGACCGCTCCAGGACACGCTCGTCCGTGCCGTGGACGCCGCGGGAGCTCTCCCCCGCGTCCACCACGAATGCCGAGAACCGCAGGCACTGGTCGCAGACGCCCTCGTACATGCGGGCGTCGCTGGCGCCGACGGCCAGGGTCGGCACGAGCGGCACGGGGGTGCCGTCGGGCTCCGTGAAGAGGGGTGCGGCGGCCTGGCGCAGACGCTCCATGCCCCAGCCGTCCCAACGCGAGACCGCGGAGGGCGGATTGGAGCCGCCCATGAGGGCCACCTCCACGCCGAGGTCGGCCACGAGTTCCCGAACCGCGGACACGAGGCCCTCCAGGGTCTCACCCGGCAGCAGGCGGAAGTTCACGGCCGCCCCCATGTCCTGCGGCATCACGTTGGGCACGGAGGCGCCGCCCTCCATCATCGTGGGCGCGGCCGTGGTGCACACGAGGGGGTAGGTCTCGGGGTCCCGGGCCAGCAGGGTGGCGAGCTCGGTGGCGCAGGCGTCCACGCGGCCCGGGTCCCCTTGGAGGAGGTCCGCCACCGGCCCGCGGGAGATGCGGGGCGCGAGCTCTCGGAACATGGCCGCCACGGGCCCGGTGAGCCGGGGCTCCCCCACGGCGTCCAGAATGCGGGACACCGCCCGGCAGAGCCTGCCGAGGGAGGTGCCGCCCACGGGGTTGGAGGAGTGGCCTCCCGCCGACGCCGCGGAGAGCCACAGGTCGGCGTAGCCCTTCTCGGCCACGGCGACCCCCATCCAATGCCCGTCGCCGCCGAGGCCGGCGAGGTCGTGCACCAGGTAGTCGCCCTCGTCGACGAGGAACACCGGACGCACGCCGCGGGATCCGAGGGTGCGCGCGAGGGCGCGGGCACCCTCCTGGAGGCACTCCTCGTCGTGGCCGCACGCCACCACCACGCCGCGGCGGAGGGGGCGGCCTTCGGCGAGCACGAGTTCCAGGGCCTCGAGGATGCCGGCGAGCTGCACCTTCATGTCGATGGCGCCGCGACCCCAGACCCATGTGCCGTCGGCGGTCCCCGAGAAGGGGCCGTGGGTCCAGTGGTCCTCCGTCCCCGGCATACAGGGCACCACGTCCTGGTGGGCCATGAGCATCACGGGGTCGAGGCCCGGGTCGCGGCCGGGCAGCTCCAGCAGCAGCGCCTGGGGACCGCCGCCGGCCGCGCCCTCCACGAGGGTCTCGGTGGCCGCGGAGAAGACGCGGGGGTAGTGGGACCTCAGGTAGGCGCGCTGCTCCTCGAAGGCGCCCCAGTCACCCGACCCGTACGCCCCCGTGGCCACGGTGGGAAACGACAGGAGGCCGGCCAGGCGCCGGGCGGCCGCCGGGCCGTCGAGCCCGGGGCAGCCGTCGCCGGCGAGGAACGCGAGGACGCCGTCGCCACCCGCGGGCGGCGCTCCATGGGCACCCACGGTCACTCCGGCTGGCGCTCGACGGCGCCGTCCCACAGCTCCTGGCGCTCCGCGTCGGAGAGGTCGGCCAGGGCCCCGTTGATGACGGCGAGCATGTCGTCGTTGCCCTTGGCCACACCCACGCCGGTGGTCACCACATCGGGGAAGCCCTCGCCCTCATCGAACCGCACCGGCACGATGCCGGGGTTGCTCCGCAGGTAGGCAGCCTCGTTCTCCATGTTGTAGGTGGCGGCGTCCGCGGCGCCCTGCTGGAGGGCGGCGAGCACGTTGGGCACGGAGGGCAGCGGGGTCATGTGCACCACGCCGGGGATCTCGTCGATGATGTCGTCGAGCTTGGTGCCCTTCTGACCCACGACGGAGGCGCCGGAGAGGTCCACGAGGGTCTTGGCGTCCTCATAGGGCGAACCCTCGCGCACGAACAGGCCGTAGGTGCCCTCGAAGTAGGGGTCGGAGAAGTCGATGGACTGGCGGCGCTCCTCGGTGGGGGCCATACCGGCGATGATGACGTCGATCTGACCCGAGGCCAGGGCGTCGATGAGGCCGTCGAACGAGAGCTTGACGGCCACGGGCTCACGGTCGAGGGCGGCGGCCACATGCTTGGCGACCTGGACGTCGTAGCCGTCCGCATAGGCGCCGGAGACGTTCTCGATGGGGATGGTGGTGTCCGACGCCTCCGTCACCTGCCAGTTGTAGGGGGCGTAGGCCGCCTCCATGCCCACCCGCAGCGTCTGGGACCCGGACCCGCCCTCGGCCGCCTCGGCCTGGGCGCCGTCGGGCGCCGCGCCGCAGCCGGCGAGCGCGACCGTCGCCGCCGCGAGGGCGCCGGCGGACAGGAACCCCCTGCGTGTGAGGACGCGGGCGGCGGGGCGCTTGGGCAGCCCGCCGTTCGCTGTGGACTGCTGCACCGCGGGGGCGCTGCTCTCGGTCATGGCCGCTCCTTCGCATCCGGGGACGGCACCTTTCCGGCCGCCGTTGGCACGAAAGGGTACGACGTCCCCCGGATCCCTGCGGCCACGGCCGGGGCAACAGTCGATGTATAGAAATAAAATTCGCTCTTGTTTCTATGCATCCATGGGCGTATGGGGTCAAATGTCAGCAAAAAAGCCGGTAAATGTACCTATCCAAACGTATAACCGGCCTTGCTTCCTCCGTTTTTGGGCGAATCCATGCGGTGATTCATACATTCAGGTTGCTATCAATTGCATACTTCGGCGTGAAAGGGGCGGGGTTTGAACCCATCGCCGCCCGGCAATGAATACGGGGCCGCAGGGACGCCCTTTGGGAACCGCCGCCCTGTCCCACCGGTCGTGTCCCGTCCCATCAGTCGAACAGGGCGGCGGGCGGCTGGCATGACAACCTGCCGCGCACCGACGGGCCTGTGGTTTTTGACGCGACCGTGCCACAGCAGAGTCACGCTGGGAATAAAGGGACTAGAGGACTACCCCTTTGCCAGATAGGAGCACCCATGAGCCTCTTCGGCCTGTTCAACAAGAACAACGAGCCCAACCTCGAGGGCATTGAGCCCATCGAGGCCATGGCCAACCCCACCACCATCGCCGCCCCTGTGACAGGTGCCGTCATCGAGCGCACGGATGTTGAGCGCGACATCTTCTCCGAGGGCCTCCTCGGCTGTGGCTGCGGCATCAAGCCCCAGAACGAGGTCGTCTACGCCCCCGTCAACGGCACCGTCACCGTGGAGTACGCCGGCAGCCAGCACGCCATCGGCTTCGTGAGCGAGGGCGGCGCCCAGGTGATCGTGCACGTGGGCATCGACACGGTGGCCATGGAGGGCAAGGGCTTCACCTACCTCGTGGAGCAGGGCGACGGCGTGAAGGCCGGGCAGCCCGTGCTCGCCTTCTCCCGCGAGGCCATCGCCGAGGCCGGCTACGACGACATCGTGACCGTCGCCGTCGTGAACGCCGACGACTTCGAGCGCGTGGAGCTCGTGCAGCACGGCCACGTGGACGCCGGCCAGATCCTCCTGGAGATCACCGACTAGCGCCACCGAGAACCGAGAAGACCGCCTGTCCCGCACCGGGACGGAGAGGCCCCCGCATCCCACCGGGTGCGGGGGCCTTCTTCGTCGCACGTACCCTCGCCGACGGCCGGTCGGCACCGCCGGCCGCGGCCGCTACTCGGCGGCGGGGCCGCCGCCCTTGGGCCGGTTGGAGCGGCGCCTGCGCCTGCGACGCGGTTTCTCCGCACCCTGGCCCCCCTGGGGCTGGCCCTTGGCATCCTGCTGCGGGCGCTGGGCGCGGGGCCTGTCGGCACCCCGGTCGCGGCGCTCCTTGGTGCCGCGCTCCTTGGGCGCGCGCACCTCGGCGCCCTGACCTTGGCCCTGGCCGGGACGGCTCTGCCGGTCCTGGCGGCCACCGCCGTCGCCGGGGCGGCGCCTACGCGTCGCCTTGGGCGCGCCGGCCCCTCCCCCGCGGGTGTCCTGCCGGGCCTCGGCCCCGCGGCACTCCTGCATCTCCGCGCCCTCGCCAGCGTGGTGGCGCCTGCGGCGGCGCCCCGGGCGCTGCCCGTCGCCACCGGCGCTCTCTCCCTTGGCGGCCTTGCGGGCGGCCCGCTTGGCGCGCTCGGCCTCCTTGGCGGCGGCCTCCTCCTTCTTCTCGGCCACCTGCGCCCGGCGCCTACGGCGGCGCTGCTCGCTCACGAACACGATGTCGCTGTCGTCGAAGTCCTGCTGCCCCACGCCGTTGGCGCGGTCGAGCTCGGCGAGGGCCACCTGCACCTCGGAGGACTCCAGGGCCTCGAGCATGGAGCGGGTCACGGTGTCGGGGCGGCACGGGCAGTGATTCTCCTCGGCCTTCTTGCAGGCGCGCTCGGAGCACTCCATGCCGGCCAGGGGCACCTTGATGGACTTGCCGTTCTCCAGGCGCAGGCCCAGCATCTCGCGGGGGGTGTCGTACTCGCAGATCCTGGCCTTGCCGAGCGGGGTGTCGATCACGGCGTTCTTCTTGGGGGCGCGGCCCTTGAAGTCACGGTAGGCCTCGAACTCGTAGCGCAGGCAGCACATGAGACGGCCGCAGACACCGCTGATCTTGGGGCTGTTGAGCGGGAGGTCCTGCTCCTTGGCCATGCGGATGGAGACGGGCTCGAAGCGGGTCTCCCAGCGGGCGCAGCAGAGCTCCTGGCCGCAGCCGGCATAGCCGCCCATGAGGGCGGCCTCCTCGCGCACGCCGATCTGGCGCATGTCGATGCGCTCGTGGAGGGCCCGGGAGAGGTCGCGCACGAGCTGGCGGAAGTCCACACGCTCCTCGGCGGCGAAGTAGCACACGCAGCGCTCTCCGCCAAAGAGGTACTCCACGCCCACGGGCTTGATGGGCAGGCCTGACTCCTTGGCCAGGCGGCGGAACACCGGCAGTGCCTCGTCGCCCTTGGCGGCGAGTTCCTCGGCGCGGTCGTAGTCCTCGTCGGTGGCCTTGCGCACGATGGGCTTGAGGGTGGCGTCGCCGATGGTCTCCCTGAGCTCGGTCTCCGAGACCTCGCGGACGCCCTCGGTCACGAGCCCCATCTCCAGGCCGCGCTCCGTCTCGCAGATGGCGTGATCGCCGGCCTCGATCTGGGCCCCCGCGGGGTCGAACCACAGGTCGGAGAAGGCGAAGGTGAACTTCACCGGGATGACGCGGGGCATAGGGCCTCCTTGAAGGCGAGCAGCATGGCCTCGACGGCCAGGCGGGGGGTGACGTTGTGCGCGATGTCCGCGGCGGCGCGCTCGGCCGCCTCGCAGGCGGCGGCGACGCGCTCGGCACCGGCCGCGGCCAGGGCCTCCACGATGGGGGCGGCGTCGGCGTTGACGGGCGTGGCGGCGCGGTCCTGGGTGGCGACAAAGGCGTCGCGCAGCACGGACTCGCAGATGGCGACGGCCTCCATGATACCCGAGCGCTCCTTGGCCGCATCCTCGCGCTTCTCCTGCTCCTTGACGGCCTTGAGGGCGCCGCGGGTGAGGTACTCCTCGAGCAGGCGGTCCCGCTCCTCGCGCTCCCCGTCGGTCATCGCGCCCTCCCCGTCCGAGAACGACACGGCGGCCGCCTCGGCGACGGTGTCGGCCGCCTGGAGGACGCCCCAGCCGTCGAGCGACCCCAGGCGACCGAGGGTGTCGAGCACGGCGTCGCGCACGGCCCGGCGGGGCGCGCTGGCGAGCAGGGCCGCGGCGTCGGCGGCCGCGGGGCACACGAAGAGCGCCCAGGCGGCCTCGGCCTCGGAGACTCCGGCCGCGGCGGCCGCCTCGGCGACGGCGCTTGCGGCCGCGGGCGCGAAGGGCACCACCTGGCAGCGGCTCACGATGGTGGGCAACACGAGGTCGGGGGCGGGGGAGCAGAGGATGAAGTGGGTGTCGCCCGGGGGCTCCTCGATGGTCTTGAGCAGGGCGTTGGCCGAGACGCCGCGGAGCTGGTCGGCCCGCTCCAGCACGAACACCTTCGCCGGCGAGCGCACCGGCGTCTTCTGGGCGCGGGCGATGACCTCGTCGCGCACCTGCTCGATGCGGTAGCCCGTGGCGGAGTCGGGCGACAGGATCGTCACGTCGGGGTGGTCGCCGGCCGCCACGAGGCGGCAGTCGTCGCAGGAGGCCGTGTCGCCGCAGCCGCCGCGGGGGCACACGAGGGCCTGGGCCAGGGCCACGGCGGCCCTGTGGGCCTCCTCGCCCGCAGTGCCGCAGAACAGGTAGGCGGCCCCCACGCGCCCCTGGGCCAGAGCGTCGGCGAGGAAGCGCCTCACCCGGGGCTGGCCGTCGAGGGCGGAGAGGCACGGGGGCACGGCGGTCTCAGACATGGACGCCCCTCTCGGCGAGGGCCGCCACCACGGCGCCCCAGACCTCGTCGGGGGTGCCCGACGCGTCCACGCGCGCCACGCGGTCGCCGTGGCGGCGCCAGACGTCCTCGTAGCCGGCGCGCACGCGCTCCTGAAAGGCGAGGCCCTCGGCCTCGATGCGGTCGCAACCCCCGGACAGGGCGCGCCCCAAGGCGCGACGCGGGCTGACGTCGAGCCAGAGCGTGACGTCGGGCACGCAGTCGCCGCAGGCCAGGGCGTTGGCCCCCTCCACCATGGAGGCGGGCAGGCCTCGGCCGGCGCGCTGGTAGGCCGTCGTGGAGTCGGCGAACCGGTCGCACACCACCCAGGCGCCGCAGGCCAGGGCCGGCCCCACGACCTCCCCCACCAGCTGGGCGCGGGAGGCCTCGTAGAGGAGGAGCTCGCACGGCGCCGTCATGGCCCCGTTGGCAGGGTCCAGCAGGAGGGCCCGCACCTTCTCTGAGATCGCGGTGCCGCCGGGCTCCCGCAGGCGCACGACCTCGCGGCCCGCGGCCTCGAGGGCCGCCGCCAGCCGTGCCGCCTGGGTGGTCTTGCCCGACCCGTCGGTCCCCTCCAGGGTTATGAACGTTCCCCGCTCCACGACGGCCTCCTAGAAGGGCTTCTCGGGGAAGCCGAAGTCGGCCATGATGGCGGCCACGTTGCCCTCGAAGGTGCCGGGGTCGATGCCCGCGGCGCGGATCTTGGAGGAGTCGAGGCGATAGTCGCGGGGCTGGTCGGCGTAGCTCTCGAGGTCCGGGCGAATGAGGGCGTCGACCTCCTCGGGCGTCGCGCCGAAGGCCGCGGCCAGGCGCCGGGCGCACTGGTACACGGAGCCGTCGGTCTCGGCCGCGAAGTTGTAGGTGCCCCGGGGCAGCTCGCAGACCTGGGTGAAGGAGTCCGCCAGGTTCTGAGCGTAGGTGAGGCAGCGGCGGTCGTGGACCTTGAACGAGGCCGGGGTGCCGGTGCGCACGGCCTCGAGCACCTGGAGCGCCACGTTGGGGCTCGGGCGCACGCCGTGGAGGGGCATGCCCATCATCCAGGAGAGGCGCAGGGTCACATGGTCGACATCGGAGGCGGCGAGCCAAGCGTCCACCTCGGTCTTCTGGCGGCCGTAATGGGAGTGGCTCTCGGGCTCGGCGTCCTCGGCGAAGGGCGCGCCGGAGGTCTTGGCGTTGAAGGTCTGCTCGGTGGTGATGAACAGGAACCTCGCACCCTTGTCGCGGCACACCTCGGCTAGGGCGATGGGCGACTCCACGTTCACCCGGTGGGTCATCTCGGGATCGTTCTCGCAGAGGGCCGTGGCGGCCACGGCGGCGGTGTGGAGGAGCAGGTCGAAGTCCAGCGCCGAGAAGTGCGCGCGCACGGCCTCGGGGTCGGCGAAATCGACGTCGGCGCGGGTCACGGGCACGATGTCGAACCGGTCCGCGTTGTACAGGGCCACGAGGCTCGCGATGTAGCCGTTGGCGCCGGTGATGACGAGATTTCTCCTGGACATGGGGTCTCCTTCCAACGACGGCGGCGTCCCGCCGCCACGTCAGTCGCCGATGAAGTTGGTGCGCACGCCCGGCTCGTGGAGCGGACGGTCGACGCCCGCCTCCTGGCCCGCGGCGATGCAGCGGAGCATCCAGGCCATGTTGCGGCCGAGGGTGCGCATGGTCTGCAGGCCCTCGGCGTCGCGGCGCACCTGCTCGGGGCTGTTGCCGTGGACCATGTTCCAGTACTGGGACGGCACCACGGGCATATTGTTGATGAGGAAGTACTGGTTGAGCCGCTCCAACGTGGCCGTGGTGCCGGCGCGGCGCGCGCTGCACACGGCGGCCGCCGGCTTGAAGGCCAGGCGGTTGGAGGCCGCGTAGAACAGGCGGTCCATGAACGCGCAGAGGCCGCCGTTGGCGCCGGAGTAGTAGACCGGCGAGCCCACGACGAGGCCGTCGGCCCCCGGCAGGAGCTCGATGACCTCGTTGACCACGTCGTCGACGGCGCAGAGGCCCGTCCGCTTGCAGCGGCCGCAGGCGAGGCAGCCGGAGCGCACCGAGGCGCCCACGTTCTTGACCTGGGTCTCGACTCCGCACTCGTTGAGGACGCCGGCCACCTCGTTGAGGGCGGTGCGCGTGCACCCGCCGGCGTGGGGGCTCCCGTTGATGAGCAGGACCTTCATGACAGACCTCCCATGGTGTGGGGTGCGGCTACGAGCGCTTGCGGGCGGTGCGGGCGCGGCCGCGGGGCGCGCCCTTGCCCCTCTTCTCCTTGCCGGGGCAGTCCATGTTCACGCAGATGCGCCAGGGGCCGCGGTCGGTCTCCACCTCCACCACGGGGGCCCCGCAGTGGGGGCAGGTCTCGCCCGTGGCCGACAGCTTGCCGCGCTGGGGCAGCGGGTAGCTCACACCGCACTCGTCGTAGTTGGTGCACCGGATGAAACGCTTGCCGGTCTTCTCGCTCTTGTGGGCCACGAGGTCGCCGTGGCGGCCGGCCTCGGCGCACACCGGGCAGGTGCCCACCACGACATCGGGCTCGCGGTTGGTGGGACACACGGGGTTCACGCACTGCTCGTAGGGCTTGGAGCGGAACGGCCACACCTTGAGGCGCGGGGCGCCGCACTCGGGGCACGGCTCCTCGAGCGGCTCGATCTTGTCGGTGTTGCGGCCCGGCACCGGGTAGGTGACGTCGCAGTCAGGCCAGCCCATGCAGCCGATGAACCGGGAGCGGGTCTTGGCGGAGTTCTTGAGCACGAGGTCCTTGCCGCACTTAGGGCAGGCGCCCACGCGGGCGTCGGCGGTCACGGCGTCGGCGATGGCCTCACCGAGGTCGTCGGTGTGCTCGATGAGGTCGTCCATCATGCCGGCAAGCAGCGCGCGGGAGCGGTCCACCACGGCGGCCTCGCTCGTGGCGCCCTCGGACACGCGGGTCATGTCGTCCTCGAGGGTGCTCGTCATCTCCGGCGTGGTGATGGTGGGGGCGAACCGGTCGAGGGCGTCGATAATGGCCATGCCCAGCTGGCTCGGCTCCACGGGGTTGTTCTTGAGGTACTTCACCTGGAAGAGGCGGTCGATGATGGAGGCACGGGTGGACTTGGTGCCCAGGCCGCGCCTCTCCATCTCCTGGATGAGGCGGCCCTGGCTGTAGCGCGCCGGCGGCTCGGTCTGCTTGGCCTCGCAGGCCACGTCGCGCACGGCTACGGCGTCGCCCTCGGCCATGGCGGGCAGCTGCTCGTCCTTCTTGAGGCCGTAGGGGTAGATGGCGCGGTAGCCCTTGGTCTTGAGCACGTCGCCGGAGGCCAGGAACGGCTGGCCGGCCACGTCGATCTCCACCTTGGTGCCCTCGATGACGGCGGGGCCCATGAGGGTGGCGAGGAAGCGGCGGGCGACGAGGTTGTAGAGCTTCCAGGCCGCGGGCTCGAGCTTGTCGGGGTCGGCCGGGGCCGTGGGGTAGATGGGCGGGTGGTCGGTGGTCTCCTGCTTGCCGCGGGTGGCCTTGACGGGGCCGCCCGAGAGGATCTGGTCGACCACAGGGGCGTAGGCCGGCACCTTCCTGAGGGCCTTGGCCGTGGCGGCGAGGTCGAGCGACGACGGGTAGACCGTGTTGTCCACGCGGGGGTAGGAGATGAGGCCGTCCATGTAGAGCGACTCTGCGAGGCGCATGGTGCGGCCGGGCGCGAGCCCCTCGGCCGCGGCCGCGGCCTGGAGCGACGTGGTGTTGAAGGGCGCGGGGGGCTTGGAGGTACGGCTCTTGCGGGTGACGGCGCACACGGTGCCCTCGGTGGCCCCCTTCACGGCGGCGAAGGCCTCCTCGGCCTCCTCGGCCTTCCAGAAGCGACCCTTGGCGTGGGAGATCCTGAACTCCTCGCCGTCCTTCTCGCCCATGCCCTGGATGACCCAGTAGTCCTCGGGCACGAACGCCTGGCGCTCGCGCTCGCGCTCCACCACGAGGGCGAGCGTGGGGGTCTGCACGCGACCGGCGCTGCGCACGTTGCCGAAGCCGCCGTAGCGGGCCATGGTGAGGTAGCGCGTGAGGGCGGCACCCCAGATGAGGTCGATGTACTGACGGCTCTCGCCGGCGTCGGCGAGGTCCTGGTCGAGCTCCACGAGGTTGTCGAAGGCGTGGTCGATCTCGGCCTTGGTGTAGGCGGAGTAGCGGGCGCGGGTCACCGGGACGTCGGGGTTGACCATGCGCACCTGGGAGAGGGCGTCGGAGCCGATGAGCTCGCCCTCGCGGTCGAAGTCCGTGGCGATGACCACCTCGTCGGCCTTCTTGGCCAGGTTCTTGAGGGCGCGGATGATGCCCTTCTCGGCCGGCTTCTTCTCCACCGGGGCCCACACGAGGTACGGCAGGCTCGGCACCTTCCAGCCCTTGATGTCGATGCCGTCGGGCAGGTAGGGCTTGCGGGGTTTCTTGGGGGTGCCGTCCTTCTTGAGACCGCCGTCGAACGGGGGCCTCGGCAGGGTGTCGGGGACGTCGGCGGCCAGGACCTCGCCGTCCTCGTCCACGGCGAACCAGCCCTCGCCGTCGGCGTAGTGCAGCTCCCGCGGGAAGTCGGGGGCCAGGATGTGGCCGCGCAGGCCGACGGCCACCCAGTCGTCGCCCCCGCGGCGGAAGCGGTAAACCGGCGTGTCGTAGACCTTGTCGTTCTCGGGCCTCCCGGACTCGCTCAGGAGCCGGGCTATCTGCTTGGCCGCGTCGTTCTTCTCGGCGATGACGAGTACCACGGCTCTCACTCCCTCATAGGTTCAAGGGGGCCCGCCCATCGTGCGGACCCCCGGCGGTTGCGGTTCCTCTAGTCGTCGGCGCGCTCCGCGTGGAGCTCGTAGTCCTCGCGGGTCCACCGGAGCGACTCCGGCCCGTCCTGCCGCACCAACACCACGCGGGCCACGGCGAGGGACGCCTCGTAGAGCATGACGAGCGCGGCGAACATGAAGAACATGGTAACCGGGCTGGCGTCGGGCGTGACCACGGCCGAGAAGACCAGGAGCCCGACATAGATGAAGCGCCAGTTCTCGCGGAACGTCTTGTAGGTCACCAGGTGCAGGATCGACAGGTAGAAGATCACGAGGGGCACCTGGAAGGCGATGCCGAAGCCTATCTCCAGCAGCATGATGATGGAGATGTAGTCCTCGGCGTTGGGCAGCACCGTGGCGAAGGCGCTCGACTGGTCGATCATCCAGCCGAAGGCCGCCGGCAGGATGACGAAGTAGCAGAACACCATGCCGAGGAAGAACAGCGCCACCATGGCCCCCACCGTGGGCACCACCCAGCGCTGCTCGTTGGGCTTGAGCGCCGGCAGGAAGAACGCCAGGACCTCCCAGATGATGATGGGGCACGTGATGATGACGGCCGCGAAGCAGGCCACCTTGAAGCGGATGGTGAAGCCGCCGAGAGAGCTCATGATGGCGAGCTTGCCGCCGTTGGGCAGGAAGCCGCGGATGGGGTCGATGACGATGTCGATGATGGTGGGCGTGGCCATGTAGACGGCCACGGCGCAGACGACGACGGCCACCACGATGATGGTGAGCCGGCGGCGCAGCTCGCCGAGGTGGTCCATCAAGGGCATGCGTGCGGGTCCGATGGGCATGGGCGGACGGGAGCGCTAGGCGCGGCTCCCTCCCTCCTCTCCGGCTGCGGGGTCTGCGGCCCCGGCGGGTGCCGGGTCCTCGGGGGCGGCGGTACTGGGATCGGCCGCGGGCGCCTTGGGCGCGAGGCCGTAGAGGGAGGCGGCGCTGCGGGGGTTGGCCCCGGGCTCGGAGGCGGGAGCCGCCTCGGACTCGGGCTCCTCGGCCGACGCGGGAACGGCGGGCGCATCGGCCGCGTCGTTCGCGGCCGCGGCGGCGCCGCCGGCCGCGGCCCCGTCGCGGGCGGCCTTCTCGGCGGCCAGGCGCGCCTTGCGCTCGGCGAAGGTCTCGGCGCTCCGCCGGGTGAGGTCGGCCGCCTCGATGTCGGCGTCCTCGTCGGTGGCCACCTTGGCCTTGACGCCGTCGGCACCGGCGGAGGCCGCCTTGGTCATGGGATCGATGACCTCGGACTGGACCACCTTGGTGACCGAGTCCTGTGCCTCGCGGAACTGCCTGAGGCCGCGGCCGATGGTGCGCCCCATGCCCGGCAGCTTGTCGGGCCCGAAGAGCAGGAACGCGAAGATGACGATGAGGACGAACTCGGTGTCTCCGATGCCAAACAATCGGGGCACCCCCTCCCTACATAGAAATGGGGACCGTCGGATGCGGCGGTCCCCACGGGTTCAGCGCATGTAAGCCCATACTTTAAGGCTTAGGCAACCTGGGTGCAAGATTCCCTTAAGAGTTGAGAATTGAAGAGACCGCCTAGGCCTCGTTGACGTTGAACTCGGAGCCCACGCCGAGGAGCGTGAGGACGCGCAGGACGTTGGGCTGGGGGCGGCTCACGGTGAGCTCGGAGCCCGCGTCTTGGGCGCGGTGCGCGGCGGCCACGAGCACGCCGATGCCGGTTGAGTCGATGTAGGGCACCTGAGCCATGTCGACGTCGATGGTGGCGACGTCGTCCTCCAGGACGCTGGCCAGGGCCTCGGTGAGGTCGGGGGCGCAGGAGACGTCCACCTCGCCGAGGATGACGACGTCGACGTGGGATCCCGTCTTTTCGGTCTTCACAGAGAGAGACATGGGGCCTTCCTCTTCTTCCTCTTCATGCGCCTCGGGCGCGGATCAGCCAACGGTGCGGGTGGTACATCCCTCGGTCACGAGGAGGGCTGGGTCGTGTCCAACTTCTGGGAGAGCGCCTCGGCGCCGCCGGACTCGCTGGCGGCCGAGCCCTTGAGGCTCGAGAGCATCTGCTCGCAGTAGCTCTTGACGCCCGCGGCGCCGTCGGGATCCGCGTCGATGCCGTGCTGGTAGGCGTCCATGGCGTCCTGGGTGCTTCCCTGATTCTGATACATCATACCGAGGTTGGCCCACGCGGGCGCGTAATTGGTCTCGTCCGCAACGGATTTAAGGCTTTCGATACAAGCCGCGGTGTCCCCGGCGTAGTAGTCACACAGGGCGCGGTCCACGGCGGCGTTCCTGGCCTCGTCGCTCTCGAGGGAGCCCTCGAGGTTCAGGTAGGCGCCGAAGGCCTGCCGGGCCTGGTCGAGGAGCTCCTTGGCCTCGGACTGCTCGTCGTCGTTGCCGGCGTAGGACTCAGCGTAGATGCCCCACTGGTAGTAGGCCTGGGCGAGCTTGAGCTGGGCGGCCTTGTCGCCGCCGTCGCGGTCCACGGCCTCCTTGGCGCTGTCCACCTCGGGCCGGTACTTGGAGGCCGCCCCGTCGAAGGACGTGGGTGCTGACGAGGTGGTGGGCTGGGACGCGAATATCTGGGAGAAGGAGGGCAGCAGGATGGACACGACCATGATCACCGACACCACGACGACGGCGACCTCCTTGCCCGTGGGCTTCTTACGGCCCTTCTTGGAACCGGCCACAGCACCTCCACGCATAGGTCCGTAACGAGACTTCTCGAAGCAAGGGGGAAGCTTATACCAACCCCCGGCGCTTCAATCAGATGCAACCCATTCTCCAGAACTTCAACGAAGTCCGCGGGCCTCGGCGGCCAGCTGTGCGCTCACAAGGCGGGCGCAGGCGCAGAAGACCTCGAGGGCGGCGTCGAGCTCCTCCAGCGTGGGGTAGCTGGGAGCGATGCGGATGTTGGAGTCCCTGGGATCGTCGCCGGGCCAGGTGGCGCCGGCACCGGTGAGGGTCACACCGGTCCGACGGCAGAGCTCCACGATGCGCGAGGCCGAGCCCTCGGGGCCCTCGAAGGAGACGAAGTAGCCGCCGCGGGGCGTGGTCCACGTGGCGCAGCCGGTCTCGCCGAGGCCCTCGGAGAGGCGCCGCTCCACGAGCTCGAAGCGCGGGCGCAGGACCTCGGCCAGCCGGGCCATGTGGGCGCGCACGGCGTCGACGTCGGGGAAGGAGCGCACGTGCATGAGCTGGGACATCTTGTCGGGGCACACGCGCTCCACGGCGAAGGAGCCCTTGAGGTCGGCGATGTCGGCCGGGCTGGCGGCCACGGCGGCGATGCCGGAGCCGGGGAACGTCACCTTGCTGGTGGAGGCGAACTCGTAGACGAGCGCATCCCGGCCCTCCCCGGCCAGCACGTCGAAGATGTTCAGCAGCTCGTCGCCCTCGTCGTAGAGGTTGTGGACCGCGTAGGCGTTGTCCCAGTACACGCGGAAGTCGGGTGCGGCGGGGCGAAGGGCCGCCATGCGGCGCACGGTCTCGTCGGAGTAGGTGATGCCGCAGGGATTCTGGTACTTGGGCACGCACCAGATGCCCTTGACCGACGGGTCGGCCACGAGCCCCTCCACGACGTCCATGTCGGGGCCCTCCGGCGTCATGGGCACGGGCACGTTCTCGAAGCCGAAGTGCTCGGTGACGGCAAAGTGCCGGTCGTAGCCCGGGGCCGGGCAGAGGAAGCGCAGCGGACCCTGGGCACACTGGGGCTTGGCGCCGCGGACGCCGCGGACGAAGCCGTGGGCCACGCAGTCGAACATGAGGTTGAGCGAGGAGGACCCCGCCACGACCACCTGGGACGCCGGGACGCCCATGAGGGAGGCCATGAGGGCGCGGGCCGAGGGAAGGCCGTCGGGCACGCCGTAGTTGGCGGCGTCCTGGCCCTGGTCCTCCAGGCAGGAACCGGAGTCGAGGGCGTCGAGCATGGACCGGGAGAGGTCCACCTGCTCGCGCGAGGGCTTGCCGCGGGCCATGTCCAAGGAGAGCCCCTTGGCGGCCAGGGCGTCGACGTCGGCCTGCAGGCGGTCGACCTCCGCGGCGAGGGCCGCGTCGTCCAGTGCGAGGTACACGTTGTCCATGGGTCCCCCTCGGGTCCGGTGGGCTTCGGCTGACAGAGAAGTATAGACGGCCCGGCGCCGAGCGGCTTGCTATGATGGCCCGGTCGGCGGGCGTGTTCGCGCGCCCGAAACAGGCCGCCGGGGAAAGGGGCGCAGCGATGTCGGAGACCTGGCAGGAATCGCCCGAGCACGGGGAGCTCCAGCGCCTCGTGGACCTGCTCTTCGCGACCGAGACGCGCGCAGACCGCTTGGACGCCCTGGTCCTGGCCCAGTCCCACGACCTCTCCGAGGACCTCGTGGAGGTGGTCTCGCTCCTGCCGCCCATGGGGCTCACGCGGCCGCAGTTCTGCGACCAGATCAACTCCACCCTGGCCGCCCACGGCTGGGGGCGCCGCTACGGCATCGTGAGCTGAGTCGCCCCCGCGGGATGCCCCTATCGCGAAGAAAAGGGACGCGCCCTCCCCGGACCGGTGCCGGGGAGGGCGCGCCTTGTTGGCAGGACATGGGAGGCGACGTCACCCCTCGGACGACGCCCTCCCCTTGCGGCCCGTGGCCATCATGTAGACGCAGCCCACGACGGCGGCGACCACCGAGCACGACAGGATTGCGCACTTGGCCGCCAGCACCTCGGCGGGCTCGGTGAAGGCCAGGCCCGAGATGAGGATGGACATGGTGAAGCCGAGGCCGCCCATGATGCCCACGCCGGTGACCTGGTGCCAGTCGACGCCGCGGGGCAGCCGGGCGAAGCCCACCTTCACCAGCACCCAGGTGACGAGGATGATGCCCACCGGCTTGCCCACGAGGGCGCCGAAGAACGAGCCGAGGGTCACCGGGTCGGAGACGATGGCCATGGGATCGACGCCGATGAGGCGCACCTGGGCGTTCACGAAGGCGAAAATCGGCAGGATGACGAAGTTCACCGGCACCGTGATGGCGTGCTCCATGCGCTGGAGCGGCGGGGTCACACGGTGCATGACGCGCTCGACGCCCGAGGCGATGCGGGTGAACCCGTGCTGGCCGAGGACGTCCAGGTCGCCGTCGTAGGCGTTGTCGAGCTCGCGGCTCTTGGACTCGAGCCAGGGGCGCAGGGCCGTGAGGCGGATGTCGCTCGTGCAGGGCAGGAACAGCGCCAGCACCACGCCGGCGAGCGTGGCGTGGATGCCCGAGTTGAACATGCAGAACCACAGGGCCAGGCCCACCACCACGTAGCTGCGCGCGGTGTAGACGCGGGCGTAGTTGAGCAGCGCGAGGACCAGGACGCAGGCCAGGGAGGCCGCGAGCCAGGGGATGGACGGGGCGTGGCCGTAGAACAGGGCGATGACCACGATGGCGAGGATGTCGTCGGCGATGGCCAGGGTGGAGAAGAAGACCTTGGTGGCGGGGGCCACGCGATCTCCCAGCAGGCTCATGACGCCCAGGGCGAAGGCGATGTCGGTGGCCATGGGGATGGCCCAGCCGCCGATGCCGGGGCCGCCCACGTTGAAGGCGACGTAGATGAGGGCGGGCACGACCACGCCGCCCACAGCCGCCAGCATGGGCAGGGCGGCCTGGCGCGGGTTCTTGAGCTCGCCGACGGTCATCTCGTACTTGAGCTCTATGCCCACGAGCAGGAAGAAGACGGCCATGAGGAAGTCGTTGACGAACACCTCCACCGAGAGGGTGCCCACGAGGGGACCCACGCCCAGCGTGAGGGGCTCCATGAGGAAGTGGTGCACCGCCTCGTAGGCCGGGGTGTTGGCCACCACGACGGCCACGAGGGCCGCGAAGACCATGACCGCCGCGGCCACGGTGCCGTTGGACGTCAGCTTCTGGCGGCGGAGGCGCTTCCTGCGGCGCTCCCTGACCTTGGGCTCCGAGATGATGACGATGGGCTTCTCCCCACCGTCGACGTGCTGGTTCTGTGCCATGGCAAGCGGCTCCTTAGTACGCCGTCGATTCATCGAACGTCGATTTTATCAGCTCGCTAACAGATAGTATGGAGGCCTCGGGGACTCCGGAACGGAGGGCCCCGTCGGCAAATCCACCGCGAACACGGGGTAGGTACCCGGGGGCATGGCCACCGAGCACCTGCCCCTGCACAACCGAAAGGGTGACACGCCTCCATGAACGCCCAGAAGATAGCCGTCGTGACCGACACCGGCACCAACGTGCCAGCGGACTTCGCCGAAGCGCACGACATCAGACAGATCCCCCTCCAGATCAACTACACCGAGGGCAGCTTCCGCTCCGGCGTGGACATCACGGCCGAGGAGGTGATCGAGCGGTTCTCCACCGAGATCCCCACCACCTCGCTGCCGAGCCCCGCCTCCATCAGGGAGACCTTGGAGCAGGCCAGAGCCGACGGCTACGAGAAGGCCGTCGTCGTGACCATCTCCTCGGGGCTCTCGGCCACCAACCAGACCTGCCACCTCGTGGCCAAGCAGATGGAGGACTTCCCCGTGGCCGTGGTGGACACCAGGTCCATCGGCGTGGCCGCCGGCATGACCGTCATGGACTGCGCCCTCATGGTCGAGGCCGGCGTGGACTTCGACCTGCTGGAGGAGCGCCTCAACGCCGAGGCCGAGCAGACGTGGGTGCTCTTCTCGCTCGACGAGCTCTCGTTCCTGCGCCACGGCGGTCGCATCTCCGAGGCCACCTACCGCCTGGGCTCCGCCCTCAACATCAAGCCGATCTTCGAGTGCGACGAGGAGGGCAGGTACCGCACGGTCAAGAAGTGCCGCGGCCGCGAGCGTGCCCTCAAGGCCACGGTGGACCTCATCGCCGAGCGCGCGAGGCTCTACAAGGACGTGGTGCTGGCCTGCGCCTCCGCCACCGGCGACGACCCGATGCCCGAGCGCTACGTGGCCCTGCTCCAGGAGAAGGTGGGCAACGCCTGCGGGCTCATCCGCTCCAGGCTCTCGCCGGACCTGCTGGTGCACACCGGCCCCACGCTCATCGGCATGGCGGTGCAGCCGGCGATGCCCGAGATGGCGGAGTGGATGGCGGCCCGGGCGTAGGCGCTGGGTCCTACCGGTTCTCGATGGCCCCCACGTTCTTGATGCGGATGCTCAGCGTGCCGTCGAGGTTGCTCTCGAACTCCAGGAAGTCGGGGTTCTTGCCGTACTCGGCCGGGAACGTGATGTCGATGCCCGTGTCGGTGCGGATCTTGTGCTTGGCGGCCACGCGGCGGGCCACCTCGGGCTCCACCGACACACGGTCGGGCAGGTTCTGCTCGGCGGCCTCCTCGACGAAGCGGTCGTGCATCTGCGGGGCGTCGGCGAAGACGTCGCGGGCCAGCTGCTCGGGGACCAGGACCTCGTCGGTCTCGGCGTTCTCGGAGACATAGGCCTTGGCCCGGGCCACGGCGGCGGCGGGGTTGGCGCCGAACTCGTCGGCCACGGCCCCCACGAGGTCGCACACCCCCTGCACGACCTCCTTGCTCGAGGCCTCGCTCGTGCACTGGAGCAGGGCCTCGGGCAGCAGCTCCACGCTGCGGCCGGCCACCACCCGGGGCTCGTCGCAGAAGCGCACGTCGCCCGTGGCCGACACCACGGCGAACGACCGCACCTTCTGGGAGGGGTTGGGCAGGATGGCGTGATGCCGGGCGATGGAGGCCAGGGTGTGGCCCAGCTCGTCGCGGCCCACCTCGTGCATGTAGGCGCGGCGGCTCTCCAACATCACGATGGCCAGGTACCGCGGCGCCTGGGAGCGGTACATCATCTCGATGTCCTCCTCGCCCAGGCCGTCCACGGTCTCCTCCTCGCGGCCCTCGAAGTCGATGAAGAGCAGGTCGAACGAGGGGGTCTCCTCCATCTGGCCCATCTGGCCGATGAGGAACTCGGCGGCGACGGCCGTGAACGGGGCGAAGTCGGCGTTGCCGCGGAAGAAGGCCACGGCCTCCTTGGCGAAGGCGCTGTCGGGCAGGAAGGCCCCGCGGCGGGCGTCCAGGTTGGAGAGGGCGCGGCGGGCCTGGGAGGTCACATAGCGCTTGACCTCGTCGTCGGCGAGGTCCATGGGTGCCTCGGAGAAGACCTTGACGCAGGACTTGCCCTCGTAGCTGTGGAGAATGGCCTGGTTGACGCGCATGGGTGTTCCTTCCTCGGAAGTCGGGGCGGAGACGGCGGGACGCCGCTGCGGGGTTGGGGGAGGGGTCAGGCCAGGTAGCTCGCCCCTTCGAGGGCACGGACCACGGCGTCGGTGGCGGCCTGGAAGGTCACCGACGGGTCGACGTCGAAGTAGACGCTCACCTTGGTGCCGTCGCTGCCCGTGGCGGTGCACACCACCCGGGTGGCGCTCGCCGGGTCGGCGGTGCGGCCGAGGGCCTTGTCGGCGGCCTCCCGGATCTTGGCACAGGCGTCGGCCACGTCGCACCCGGCCTTGAGGGTGACGTCAAGGCTGGTCATGTTGGCCTGGCGCACCGCGATCTTGGTGATGGCCGACGAGTTGAGCTGGGAGTTTGGCACCACCACGGCGTTGCCCAGACGGTCGCGCACCGTGGTGTCGCGCCAACTGACGTCGGTCACCTGGCCGGTGATGCCGTTGACGGTGATGTAGTCGCCCGGCTTGATGGTCTTGGTGACCATGAGCGTGAGGCCGCCCACCAGGTTGGAGATGGTGGTCTGAAGGCCCAGGGAGACGGCGATGGAGGCGGCGCCGAGGGACGTGATGAGGGCGTTGGGGGCGACGCCGAAGACCGGCTGCAGGATCATGAGCAGCGCGATGATCCATACCGTCCCGCGCACGACGTTGACGAAGATCGACGCGTTGGGGACGTCGGCCTTCTCCAGGCCCTCCCGGGTCATGCGGGTGAGCACGCGCTCCACGCACCGGGCGACGACCGCCATCACCGCCACGAGGATGACCTTGCCCACCAGCACGCCGAGGTCGCTCTTGAAGAACGTCGCCACGTCGGCCGTCATCGTCCCGACACCCATGTCACTGCACCTTGACGATGGGGGCGAAGCCCTTCATGAGCTTCTTGGTCTGGCCGCTCTTGGCGAAGCGCACCTCGAGGGTGTCGCCCTTCACCGCCACCACGGTGCCGGAGCCGAACGTCTTGTGGTGCACGCGGTCGCCCGGCTCGAAGCTCTCGGCGGCTTTGCGGGGATCCTTGCGCACCGGAGCCGGCCGGGCCGTGCCCGAGGAGCGCGTCTGGTTGCCAAAGACCGAGCCCCCGTACACCGAGGAGCCCGTGCCGGAGCCGAAGGTGCCGCGGCGGTCGCCGCGCTTCTCCCAGCCGGTGCCCGAGAAGCCCGCCGAACCCACGCCGGTCACCTTGATGTGGCTCTCGGGGATCTCGTTCACGAAGCGGCTGCGGGGGTTGGCCTGGGTGGCGCCCCAGGTGCGCCGCGTGGCGGCATAGGTGAGGTAGAGGCGCTTGCGGGCCCGGGTGATGGCCACGTAGGCCAGGCGGCGCTCCTCCTCCAGGCGGGCCGGGTCGGAGTCGTGCGTCAGGTTGGGGAACAGCCCCTCCTCCATGCCGCAGACGAACACCACGGGGAACTCCAGGCCCTTGGCGGAGTGGATGGTCATCATCGTGATGGCGCTCGTCTGGCCCGAGAGGCTGTCGAGGTCGCTGCGGAGGGCCAGCCACTCCATGAAGGCGGGCAGCTGGGAGGAGGCCACGGCGCCGAAGCCGCCGTCGGCCGCGGGCGCGGCGCCCTCGTCCGGCGCGGCGAACAGGGCGCCCTGGCCGTCGTCGTCCACGGGCTGCGGGGCGGGTACGGCGCCGGGGTCGTCGGCGGCCTCGGCACCGGCCACGCCGGCCTCGCGGAGCTCCGCCAGCGACTCCAGGGCCGAGACCACGTCGTCGTGGCTCTCGTCGAACTCCTGGGCGATGAGCAGGAACTCGCGGATGTTCTCGATTCGTCCCTCGGCCTCGGGCGTGCGCTCGGCCTCGAGGGCGGCCACGAGCCCGGAGCGCTCCACGATGAGCTCCACCACGCGGGAGAGCTCGCCCTCGTAGTGGCGGGCCTCCTCCACAGCGCTCGTCCAGGCCGCCAGGGCGTTGCGCACCTTGGGCGAGAGGAGCCCGGCCTCGGCCACGCAGGCCTGGGCGGCCGAGAAGAACGGGGTGCCGTGGGTCGCGGCGTAGGCGGCTATCTTGTCCTGGGAGGTGGCACCGATGCCGCGGCGGGGCACGTTGACCACGCGGCGGGCCGAGACGTCGTCGGCCGGGTTGAGCACGAGCTTGAGGTAGGCCATGACGTCGCGGATCTCGGCGCGGTCGAAGAAGCGCGTGCCGCCCACGATCTTGTAGGGCACGCCGGCACGCAGGAACATGTCCTCGAGGATGCGGCTCTGGGCGTTGGTGCGGTAGAAGACCGCCATGTCGTCGTAGGGGGTGCCGGCGGCGTGCAGGCGCTCGATCTCGGCAGCCACCCAGCGGCCCTCGTCGCGCTCGTCGGCGGCCTGGTAGGCCGAGATGGGCTCGCCGTCGCCCTCGTCGGTGAACAGGCGCTTGGGCTTTCGGTGGGAGTTGTTGGCCACCACGGCGTTGGCCGCGGCCAGGATGTGGCCCGTGGAACGGTAGTTCTGCTGCAGCTTCACCACGCGGGCGTCGGGGTAGTCCTTCTCGAAGTCCAGGATGTTCTGGATGTCGGCGCCGCGCCAAGAGTAGATGGACTGGTCGTCGTCGCCCACCACCATGAGGTTGCGGTGGAGCTCGGCCAGCCTCTTGGTGATGAGGTACTGCACATGGTTGGTGTCCTGGTACTCGTCCACCGAGATCTGGACGAAGCGCCGCTGGTAGCGGGCCAGCACCTCGGGGTGCCTCTCGAACAGGAGGAGCGTGTTCACGAGCAGGTCGTCGAAGTCCATGGCGTTGGCCACCATGAGGCGGCGCTGGAGCTCGGCGTAGACCCGGGCCGCCTTCTGGGTGGCGGGGTCGGCCGCCTGGGCGGCCATCTCGTCGGCGTCCACCATGGCGTTCTTGGCGGCACTGATCTTGGAACGGACCATGTTGACGGGAAACTGCTTGGTGTCGATGTCGAGGTCGGCCATGATGGCCTTGACCAGGCGCTTGGAGTCGTCGTCGTCGTAGATGGTGAAGTTGGGACGGTAGCCCAGGAGCTCGGCGTCGTCGCGCAGGATGCGCACGGCCATGGCGTGGAACGTGCACACCCACATGCCGCGTGTGCCCCCGGGGAGCAGGGCGCCCAGGCGCTCGCGCATCTCCGCGGCGGCCTTGTTGGTGAACGTGATGGCCAGGACCTGCCAGGGGGCCACGCCGAGGTCGGCCACCATGTGCGCGATGCGGTGCGTGAGCACGCGGGTCTTGCCCGAGCCGGCGCCGGCGAGCACGAGGAGCGGGCCCTCGCAGGTGAGGACCGCCTCGCGCTGGGCGTCGTTGAGCGAGTCGATGTCGATGGCGCTTTCTTGCATGGGGTCCCTCCGGGCGCGGCTGGGTGCGGTGCGGCCCTCCAGTCTAGCAGTGGCGGGCGGCGCGTCGGCGACGGGTACCGGCCGGGAGGGCGGGCCCGGCCGGTACGACGCCGGGAGGGCGGGGCGGCGGTTCGGTGGGACGGCCTTCGATGGGGAGGGCCGCTACGCGTAGACCTCCGAGAGGATCCGCGCGCTCTCCGCCGCGTCCTTGGCGTAGGCGTCGGCGCCCACCATCTCGGCGTACTCGGGGTTGAGCACGGCGCCGCCCACGAAGACGAAGGTGCCCGGGGCCCTCTCGCGCAGGAGCTCGACGGTCTCGGCCATGGCCTTGACCGTGGTGGTCATGAGCGCCGAGAGGCCCACCACGCGGATGCCGGTCTCCTCCACGGCGGCGAGCACGGCCTCCGGGGGCACGTCGCGGCCCAGGTCAACGACGTCGTAGCCGTAGTTCTCCAGCAGCATCCTCACGATGTTCTTGCCGATGTCGTGGATGTCGCCCCTCACCGTGGCGAGAATCACGCCGCCCTTGCCGCCCGAGGAGCCCTCGGGCATGGCGGCCCTGATGACGTCGAAGCCCGCGCCGGCGGCCTCGGCCGAGGCCATGAGCTGCGGCAGGAACATGGTGCCCGCCTCGAAGCGCTCACCCACCTCGTCCAGCGCGGGGATGAGCACGGAGTCGATGAGGTCCAGGGCGTCGCGGCTCCCCAGCAGGCGGCGGACGACCTCTCCCATGGGGCCCTTTCGGCCCGAGAGGATCAGCTGCCGGGCCAGGTCCTCGTCGGTGGCGGGCGCCCCCTCCCCCGCCCCGCCGACAGCCGTGGCCGGCCCGGGCGCCGTGGCCGCCGCGGCGTCGGTGCGGCCGGCGCAGCCCTCGATGTAGGCCCGGGCGCCGCCGTCCTCGCCGTCGAGCACCCGGTGCACGGCCACGACGTCGGCGCTGCGGGTGTCCAGCGGGTTCATGATCGGCATGGTGAGGCCTGCCGAGAGGGCCTCGGCCAGGAACGTCGCGTTCACGAGCGGCCGCAGGGGCAGGCCGAACGATATGTTGGAGACGCCGAGCATGGTCTGCACCGGCAGGGACGCGCGCACGAGGCGCAGGGCCTCGAGGATCTGGGCCACGCCACCCTGGTCGGTGGAGGCGGCCATGGCCAGGCAGTCTATGGAGACGTCCTCCGGGGCGATGCCGGCCTCCTCGGCCCGGGCAACAATGCGCCGCGCGATGGCCGCGCGCTCCCCGGCCGTGGACGGAATGCCGTCCTCGTCCAGCGTGAGGCCCACGACGGCGGCGCCGTGGCGGGCGGCCACGGGCAGCACGGCGGCCAGGGACTCCTCGGAGCCGTTGACGGAGTTGATGAGCGGCTTGCCGGCGTAGGCGCGGCAGGCGGCGTCGAGGGCCGCCGGGTCGGTGGAGTCCACCTGCAGCGGCAGGTCGCAGGCTGCCTGCACGGCGCCCACGGCAGCGGCGAGCACGGCGGGCTCGTCCAGCTCGGGCAGGCCGCAGTTGACGTCGAGGAGGTCGGCGCCGGCGTCGCGCTGGTCGAGGGCCTCGGCCACCAGGTAGTCGAGGTCGCCGGCGCGCAGCGCCTCCTTGAGACGGCGCTTGCCCGTGGGGTTGATCCGCTCGCCCACCACGGCCACCCGGTGCCCGCCCACCGGCAGCCCCACGAGCCGGCGGGCGCTCGCCACGGTGAAGGCCGGCACGTAGGCGGGCGCCGGCAGCTCGGCCCCGTCCAGGAGGCGCCGGAGCCCGGCGATGTGGCTACCGGTGGTGCCGCAGCAGCCGCCCAGGACGGTGGCGCCGGCGGCCACGAGGTCGGCGGCGGCGGCCACGTACTCCTCGGGCCCCACGGAGAATACCGTGCGGTCCCCCTCCATGTGGGGCAGGCCGGCGTTGGCCTGGCACACCACGGGCACGCGCGACACCCGGGCCATGGCCTCCACCACAGGCACCAGGCGGTCGGGCCCCAGGGAGCAGTTGACACCCACCGCGGCGGCCCCGGCGGCGGACAGCGTGGCCGCGGCCACGTCGGGCGGCGTGCCCAGGAACGTGAGACCGTCCTCACCAAAGGTCATGGTCACGACCACCGGGATGTCCAGGACCTCGCGGCACACCCGGAGCGCGCACTTGGCCTCCAGGAGGTCGCCCATGGTCTCGATGACCACGAGGTCGGCGTCGGTGGCGGCCACGGCCTCGGCCTGCTCGCGGTAGAGCGCCTCGCACTCGTCCAGCGTCATGGGCCCCAGGGGCTCGAGCAGGGCGCCCGTGGGCCCCATGTCGGCCGCCACGTAGCGCGCGCCGGCGCCGCGGGCCAGGGCCACGGCCGCCGAGAAGACCTCGGCCACGGTGGCGCGCCCGGCCAGCTTGGCGGCGTTGGCGCCGAAGGTGCAGGCCGTGACCACGTCGGCGCCGGCCTCCACGTAGGCGCGGTGCACGCCGGCCACGAGGTCGGGGTCCGAGAGCACCAGCAGCTCGGGCACGGCGCCGGGGGCCATGCCCCGGGCCTGGAGCATGGTGCCCAGGCCGCCATCGAAGAGCAGGAAGGCCTCGCGGGCCAGGGCGGCGCCGAGCAGGTCGGCGGGCTTCTCGTCGGTCATGGGGTCACCCTCCTCGGTGGGCGCGTGGCGGGTCAGGCGGGCCCGATCCCCACCACGGCCGTCACGGACTTCATCGGCACCATCAGCAGGCTCTCGGTCAGCGTGACGCCCAGGCGCCGGCCTGCATCCAGGGCGTCGAGCAAGGCGGGCTGCACCGAGAGCGGCAGGTCCCCGTAGCCGGGGCTGTAGCGGCGCGTGGGCACGAGGCCCCGGGCCGCGGCCCAGGCGTCCACGGCGTCGTTGCAGGCGTCGGCGCCCTGCTCCACGAGGTCGATGGCGCAGGCGTCGTAGACGAGCGCCCCCACCGGGTCGCGGGAGGCGTCGCGGACGGCCACGGCGTCGGGTCCGGGCCCGCACGTCACGGCCAGGAGCGCCACGGCCCGGGCGTCCCCGAGCAGCACCTCCATGGAGCGGCCGGGCAGCACCAGGCCCGTGCCGCCCACGACGAACCCCTCGGGGCCCGGCGCCACGGGGCATGCGCGCCACACCCAACGGGGGCGCACCTCGGCGGCGGCGCGGGCCATGACGGCCGAGAGGCGCCCCTCCAGCTCGGGGCCCAGCTCCTGCCCCCTGTGCCCCAAGTAGCGGAGCACCTCCGAGCGATCGGGCGAGAACGACCCCGCGCCCGCCAGGATGCCTGTGGCGGCGGCGCAGGCGGCGCTCATCGGCCCTCGCCGCGCGCGGCGGCGGCGCAGGCGGCGGCCACCCCGGGGCGGTTCATGGTGTAGACGTGCAGGCCGTCCACGCCGTGGGCCGCGAGGTCGGCCAGCTGGTCGCAGGCGTACTCCACGCCGGCCGCGCGCAGGGCCTCGGGGTCGTCCTCATAGCGGGCCAGGAGCTTGACCACGGCCGCGGGCATGCTGGCCGCGCACATGAAGACCATGCGGCTCACCTGGGACTTGGACATGAACGGCATGATGCCGAAGGAGACGGGCACCGTGACGCCCGCCTTGTCGCAGCGCTCGCGGAAGCGGCAGCAGGCCTCGTTGTCAAAGCAGAGCTGGGTGAGGAGGAAGCTCGCGCCGGCGTCCTGCTTGGCGCGGAGGTAGGCCACGTCCACCTCAGGGTCCAGGCACGAGATGTGCCCCTCGGGGTAGGCGGCCGCCCCCACGCAGAAGCCCTCATCCACCAGGAAGGGGATCATGTCGCTGGCGTGCTCGAAGTCCCCGGGCCCCACATCGGGCCGCGGGTCGCCGCGCAGGGCGAGCACGTTGCGGATGCCGGCGGCGCGCATCTGGGCGCACTTCTCGGCCAGAGCGGCGCGGGTGAGCCCCTGGCAGGTGAGGTGGGCCACCGTGGGGATGCCGTGGTCACGCTGGATCATGGAGGCGACCTCCACGGTGGGGCCGGCGTTGCCGGAGCCGCCGGCGGAGTAGGTCACCGAGACGAACGCGGGGTCGAGGGGCGCGAGGTCGGCGGCCAGGGAGCGGGCCTCCTCGGCGGAGAGCTCCCCCTTGGGCGGGAAGATCTCGAACGAGACGGGCTGCCTGAAATCGCGGAAGATCTGGGCTACGGTGCGGTCTGCGGTCATTGCGGCTCCTCCGGGCACGGCGGCGTTTTGCCTAGGGTAGGCCATGGGGGCCGGGGCCGGGACGGTTGCAACGAAGCCGAAAAGGGACGCGGGGCACACACCGGCTCCTCGCATTAGACTCGAGCACTTATAATAGGTCGGGTCACGCCATGGCATGCGAAGCTATGACCGACTACACGGTGATACGTCATGGCCAGTCAAATAACCAAACAACAAGGGGTCCTCCTGATCCTGATAGGGGGATCCATTGTTTTTATTCTGATAGCACTGGTATCAAGTGATCCTTCTGAAATAAGCCATCATACCGAAAGAAAATCAATGCCAGTTTTCGAAGACCACGGTCAAACACAGCGAACAGACCCACCCCCGGCGGACCCAGCCGACCAGAAGGGCCTGGTGACCGGCACCGCGGTGCGCACGCTTTACCTCGGGACGATTGCCGAGATCGACGACGATTCGCTGACCGTGACGACGGACGACGGAGACACGCTCACCTTCACCTTCTCCCCTCCCCGCAGCGCCACCGAATCGCCGGACGGCCAAGGGATGACCGTCGGCAGCCACGTCGCCATCTACTCATGGAACGACACCGACCCCCATGGCGCCTTGATCATCAGCTCGATTTACCTCGACCGGTAGGAAGGGTCGTCGATCCCGAGACCGTCAACCCCGGGTCCGTGCCGGGGCCGCCGCGAAGGGCCTCCGATGCGCGATGAAAACGCGAAAGCCCTCCAGTGCGCGATTTCATCGCCACGAACGGCCTCCAGTGCGCGATTCTCGGCCCGTTTCACGCACTCGAGGCCGCTCACGGCAGTTCGGCCGCGCATCGGGGGCCGTTCACGCCACCGTCGCGCACTCGATGCCGTTCGCAGCGTGCACGTCGCGCATCGGAGGCCGTTCGCGCCCCTGTCGCGCATCCACTGCCACTCGCGGCGCAACGGCCGCGCACTCGAGGCCGTTCGCGGCGCCCCTGTCGCGCATCCGCGCCCCCTCCCCACGAAGAAGGCCCCGCCGCGGGCGCATCCGCGACGGGGCCTCGCAACCGGAACGCTCCCCTACCTCACCACGAGGAAGTACAGGATGACCAGCGCGCCCAGGACGATGCGGTACCAGCCGAACGCCTGGAAGTCGTGCCTGCGCACGAAGTCCATGAGGAACCGGATGGCCAGGATCGACACCACGAAGGCCACGATGCAGCCCACGGCCAGCACCGACCCCTCGGCGGCCGTGAGGGCGTTGCCGGCCAGGAAGTACTTGGCCAGGCGCAACACGGAGGCGCCGAACATCACGGGGATGGCCAGGTAGAACGTGAACTCGGCCGCCACGGTGCGGGTGCAGCCCAGAAGCAGGCCGCCGATGATGGTGGAGCCGGAGCGCGACGTGCCGGGCACGAGCGACAGGATCTGGAAGCAGCCGATGCCCACGGCCCGCCCCATGTCGAGCTCCTCGATGGTCTGCACGGGCTGGTCGGCGTCCGCGAGCTCGGCCTTGGTGGCCTGGGGCAGCACGGCCTCCTCCTGCACCTTGAGGTGCCTGGGATGGGGGGCGTCGGCAAGCTCCGCGGCCCGGGCCATGGCGCGGCCCTCGCGCACGTGCTCGATGGCGATGAAGGCCACACCGTAGACGATGAGGGCGGCGGCGATGACGAAGGGGCCGGAGAGGTGCTCCTCCATCCAGTCGTCCAGCGGGATGCCCACCACGGCCGCCGGGATGCAGGCCACCACGATCTTGGCCCAGAGCGACCACGTGCCGCGGCGCTCCTCGGGCGTCTTGGACGGGGCGAAGGGGTTCAGCTGCCGGAAGTACAGCACGCATACAGCCAGGATGGCCCCCAGCTGGATGACCACGAGGAACATGTTCCAGAAGTCCTCGGAGACGTCCAGCGACACAAACTGGTCGAGGAGCAGCATGTGCCCCGTGGAGGAGATGGGCAGCCACTCTGTGACCCCCTCCACCAGGCCGAACAGTGCCGCCTTGAGCAACTCGACGATGTCCACGCTCACTCCTTAACCATCGTTGGCGCCCACAGGCTCGTCCACGGGCAACCGGTTCCGGGCCTATCCATGATGGACCCTCGGTTGGCATGCACTAGCCTTTTCACCGTTTCTCTCAACGGCCCCGTGCGCAAGGGCTTTCAGGCAGCGTAGTATTTTGTCCGTCGGACGCGTCGCCAGCCGGCGCCATCGCTCGGCCCGAGGGCCGATAAGGAGGGTCATGGTTTCGTACAAGGATATGGGTTACAAGCTGGTCTTCGTCTCGCTCGACGGCTCCGACCAGCAGGGGGTCGTGCTCGAGCGCGCCATCACCGTCGCCGTAAACAACGGCGCCAGGCTCGTGGTGGGCCACGTGGTGGACACCTCGGCCCTCGAGGCCGCCGGCGAGCCCCATGACGGCTACGTCGAGAAGCGCACGGCCGCGTTCAAGGAGTCCGTGACGCCGGTGCTCGAGGAGGCCCAGGCCCACGGCGGGCTGGAGGAGTACGAGGTCGTGGTGGAGCTGGGCCGCGTGCGCGAGACCCTCAAGGACAAGATGCTCGACGCCGTGCACCCCGACATCGTGGTCTGCGGCGCCCGTGGGCTCTCCAACATCAAGTACGCGCTCCTCGGCTCCATCTCCACCTTCCTGGTGCGCGAGAGCGACTGCGACGTGCTCGTGGTCAAGTAGGTCCCGAGACGGGCCCCGGCCCGTCGCCGGCACGACCCCGCCGCTGCCCGAGAGGCCGCGATAACCGGGCCCCGGCGCCGCCCCTCCCGCGGGCGGCGCCGGGGCCCCATGCAAAAACGCGAGCACCGTTTGGTAGGGACCGGTGGAAGCGGGGCGCAAAAACGATGCCCCGTTTTTCCATCGTGCGGCATATCGTTTGATGTTTATGCAATTCCCGCCGGTTAAGGCATATGCGGAGTTCATGGACCTTTCTGGATGAGTGTATGGTTGCATAACCCGGGACACCCCCGGGCCCTGCGGGCGTCGCCCGCCCCGCGCCGGCCCGCACCTTGGGAGGCGCCCCTCGCCGGCCCTGCGCCGCGAGCCCCTGTCCCCAACCGGAGGAGTGTGGCATGGAGAGACCTTCGATCGCGTCGCGCCTTCTCGGCACGGCCCTCGCGCTGCTTCTTGCGGGCGCACTCGTGCCCTGCAGCGCCCTCGCCGACGCCGACGCCCCCGAGGCCGACCTTTCGGAGCTCCAGGAGCGCATCGAGTCGTCCGGCGCCGCGTTCGACGAGGCCACCGCCAAGGCCGCCGAGCTCGAGCAGCAGGCGGCGGAGAACCAGAAGCGCATCGACGAGGTCGAGGCACAGCTCCCCGGCCAGCGCGAGAAGGCCTCGGCCGCCATCAACGCCAGCTACAAGATGCACCAGGACAGCCCGGGCCTGCTCGGCCTCGTGCTCTCGTCCAACGACTTCAACGAGCTCCTCGCCACCATCACCTACCTCAACGCCGTGGAGGACCACAACGTCGACCAGGTGCAGCGCCTGGCCGACCTCCAGGACGAGCTCGACCGCAACCAGAGCGAGCTCGAGCAGAAGCTCTCCGAGGCCGAGGAGCAGAAGGAGGAGGCCGAGACCGCGCTCCAGGAGGCCAAGGCCGCCCGCGAGGAGGCCCAGCGCCAGGCCGAGGAGAAGGCCCGCCGCGAGACCGAGGAGGCTGCCGCCGCCGTGGCCGCCGCCCAGGCCCAGGCCGGCCAGGAGGCCCAGCTCGCCGCCCCCTCCCAGGCCACGCCCAGCTCCGTCGACTGGAGCCAGGACAAGCAGGCCTTCGTGGGCCACTGGGCCCCGCGCATCGACGCTTACCTCGCAGGCTCGCCCCTCGGCGGCCAGGGCAAGACCTTCGCCGACGCCGCCTGGGACTACGGCGTGGACCCGCGCTGGTCGCCCGCCATCTCCAACACGGAGAGCTCCAAGGGCCTCTACTGCTTCAAGCCCCACAACGCCTGGGGCTGGGGCAGCTCCAGCTGGGGCAGCTGGGAGGAGGCCATCCGCGACCACGTGGCCGGCCTCGCCCGCATCTACGGCCCCACCATCTCCATGGAGGCCGCCCGCAAGTACTGCCCGCCCAACGCGGACCACTGGTACAGCGCCACCCTGGCCGAGATGGAGCGCATCTAGCGCCCGGAGGGGCGCCCTGCGGCACACACCACCGGCATCCGAGGCCGGCACCCCCACCGGGTGCCGGCCTTTTTCCTCGCCGCGGTGGCGGCGCGGTGTCTGTCCCCCAGTTTCTCCAGGACCACGCCGGGGGTACAATCGCTCCTTGCGTAACCAGACCGAAACCGAAGGGGGACCTGTGGCCCAAGACACCCAGCCCGCACTCGCAGAGAACGGCGACGAGGTCCGGGCCGTCCCGGGCGAGCCCCTCGGCGAGACGGGTCCGGACGCGCCCTCCCCGCGCTCCGTCGCGGCCACGGGCGTGGCCTGCACCCTCGTGGGTGGCATGCTCTGGGGCCTCTCGGGCACCTGCTCCAAGATCCTCATGGGCGCCTGGGGCATCGAGCCCCTCTGGCTCGTCTGCGTGCGCCAGGTGCTCGCCGGCGTGCTGCTCCTGGCCATGGCCCTCGTACGCAACCCCCGCGTGGTGAGCGACCTCGCGCGCCGCCGCCGCGACGTGCTCCAGCTCCTGGCCTCGGCCCTCCTGGGGATGTTCCTCAACTCCTGCTGCTACCTCTACGCCGTGGACCTCACGGACTCCGGCACGGCCACCATCCTGCAGTCGCTCTCCATCCCCATGGTGCTGGTCTACGTGTGCCTGCGCACCCGCCGCGCGCCGCGCCGCCGGGAGCTCGCCGGCCTCGTCCTGGCCCTGGCCGGCGTGTACCTCGTGGCCACCCACGGCGACCTCGGGGCGCTCCACATCTCGCCCGCCGGCCTGGCGTTCGGCATCGGCTGCGCCACGGGCGCGGCCGTCGTGGCCGTGCTGTCCCGCCGCCTCCTGGCCGAGTACGGCTCCATGGCCATCGTGGGCATGGAGATGGTGATCGTGGGCGGCTCGCTGTGCGTCGCCGTGCGGCCCTGGGAGAGCATGCCCGCCTTCGACGCGGGCGGCTGGGGCCTCCTCGCCTTCACCGTGGTGGCCGGCACGGTCCTCGCCTACGGCCTGTTCTTCCAGGGCGTCAAGAACCTCGGTGCCTACAAGGCCAACCTCCTCGGCACCGTCGAGCCGGTCACGGCCACCGTGGCCAGCGTGCTGCTCACCGGTACGGCCTTCGTCCCGGCGGAGCTCGCGGGCTTCGCGGCCATCCTCGTCATGGTGTTCCTCACCAGCTGAACAGGCACATCACCGGCCGCCCCTCGCTCGGGGGCGCACCCCGTAGGGCTATAGTCTCCTAGATACCGCGAACCCCGAGGAGGACCCATGGACCCCAAGACCACCCACGCAGACGAGCTCGCCCCGGGCGAGGTGCACGCCGGCTTCGAGGTCGTGAGCGCCGAGGAGGTGCCCGAGGTCGACGGCTGGGCCTACGTCCTCACCCACCGCGCCACCGGGGCCCGGCTCCTGTGGCTCGCCAACGCGGACGAGAACCGCGCCTTCTCCATCGCCTTCAAGACGCCGCCCGCGGACGACACGGGCGTCTTCCACATCCTCGAGCACTCCGTACTCGACGGCTCGGCCAAGTACCCGGTGAAGGAGCCCTTCGTCAACCTGCTCAAGAGCTCCATGCAGACGTTTCTCAACGCCATGACCTTCCCGGACAAGACCATGTACCCGGTGGCCTCCACCAACGTGGCCGACCTCGAGAACCTCATGGACGTCTACCTGGACGCCGTGCTCGACCCTAACATCTACCGCCGCCCCCGCATCTTCGAGCAGGAGGGCTGGCACTACGAGCTGGAGTCGCCCGACGCGCCGCTCACCATCAACGGCGTCGTGTTCAACGAGATGAAGGGCGCGCTCTCGGACCCCGAGGACGTGCTGTTCATGGAGCTCAAGCGCCAGCTCTTCCCCGACACCTGCTACCGCCACGAGTCGGGCGGCAACCCCGAGGCCATCCCCGACCTCTGCTACGAGGAGTTCGTGGACGCCCACCGGCGCCACTACCGCCTCGACAACTCCCACACCGTGCTCTACGGCGACATCGACATCGACCGTGAGCTCGCCTTCCTCGACGAGCGCTTCTCGGCCGCCGAGGTGCGCGGCGAGGAGGGCCCCAACGAGCTCGCGATGCAAGGGCCCGTGTCGCCCGCGCCCCTCGAGGTGCCGCTGGCCACCGCCCCCGACAACCGCTGCGTGGGCCTGGGCTACGTGATCGGCACATGGGCCGACCGCGAGCGCGTGCTGGCCGCCGACATCCTGCTCGACACCCTCATGGGCTCCAACGAGGCCCCGCTCATGCGCCGCATCATCGACGCCGACCTGGGCGACGACGCCTGCGCGTTCGTGGTGGACGGCATGGCACAGCCCATGGTCGTCTTCGAGCTCAAGGGCGCCAAGCCCGGCGTCGCCGAGAGGCTCCGCGCCCTCGTGGAGGGTGCCTGCGCCGAGCTGGCCGACGCCGGGGTGCCCTGCGACCGCCTCCAGGCCTCCCTGGCCCAGGCAGAGTTCAACCTGCGCGAGGGCGACTTCGGCTACCCGGACGGCGTGGCCCTGGCCGTGTGCGCCATGGGCAGCTGGCTCTACGACGAGGACGACCCGCTCTCCTACGTGCGCTACGAGGACGCCTGCCGCGACCTCGGCGACTCCATGGGCCTCGGCATCTTCGACCGCCTGCTGCGCGAGGCCGTGGTGGAGAACCCCCACAGCGCCCTCGTGTGCGTGGAGCCCCAGGAGGGCACCGGCACGGCCCGCGAGGCCGAGCACCTGGCCCGCATCAAGGAGGCCATGGACACCGCGTGGCTCGAGGACGTCATGGAGGAGGCCCGGGCCCTCAAGGAGGAGCAGCAGCGCCCCGACGACCCCGCCGACGTCGCCAAGCTGCCCCACCTCACGCTAGCGGACATCGCCGAGGCCCCGGCGCCCGTGACCTCCCGCGAGGTCGAGGCGCCCTACCCCTGCCATGTGTACGACCTCGACACGCACCGCATCGACTACACCTATGCGTACTTCGACCTCGAGCGCCTCGCGTGGCCCGAGCTCCCCTACGCCCAGGTGCTCGCCTGCCTGCTCGGCAAGCTCGACACCCGGCGCCACACGGCGGCCGAGCTCGACTGCCTGCTCGAGTCGACCCTGGGCGACTTCTCCACCTTCATCGAGACCTACGGCGACGCCGACGACCCCCTGGGCGTGGCGCGGCCCAGGTTCGTGGTGGGCGCGGCCTCCCTCTCCGAGAAGGTCGACGGCCTCGCGAGCCTGCCCATGGAGGTGTGCCTCGAGACGCTCTTCAAGGACACCGAGCGCATCCGCGCCATCCTCACCCAGCGCCGTGTGGCCATGGAGCAGGGCTTCATCGGCTCCGGCCACAGCGCCGCGCTCGCCCGCTGCCGCAGCTACTACTCCCGCGGGGCCCTCGTGGCCGACGCCGTCTCGGGCATCGGCTTCTACCGGTTCCTCGTGTCGCTGCTCGACTCCTTCGACCGCCGCGCCGCGTCGCTCTGCGAGGTGCTCCGCAACCTCCAGGGCCGCATCTTCAAGGGCGACGGGCTGGAGACCTCGTTCGCCGGCGCCCCCGGCGACGTGGAGCGCTACTGGGAGGCGGCGGGCGACCTCGGCCTCATGAACGACGGCCATGCCACCAAGACCCAGCTGGAGGTCCCCGAGCCCGAGCCCGCCCGCGAGGCGTTCACCATCCCTGCCAACGTGTGCTTCGTGGGCCGCGCCGCCGCCGGCCTCACGCTGCCCCGGGACCCGGTTGCCTATAACGGCTCCTGGCTCGTCGCGTCCCGGGCCCTTAGTTATGGGTACCTCTGGAACGAGGTGCGCGTCCTGGGCGGCGCCTACGGGGCCGGCTTCAGCGGGACGCCGGCCTCGGTGATGGGGTTCTACTCCTACCGCGACCCTGCGGTGGACCCGACCCTCGCCGCATATGCCGGCGCGGGCGCGTGGCTTTCCGGGTGGGACCCCGCCGCCTCCGACCTGGAGGGCTTCGTCATCTCCACGGTGGCGGGCCTCGACGCGCCGGTGAAGCCCCGTGCCGCCATGCGGCGCGAGGACAAGCTGCGCATCTCGGGCCGCGGGCCCGCGTGGCGCGCCCAGGTCAGGCAGGAGGTGCTCGACTCGTCGGTCGACACGGTGCGCGCCCTCGGCGCCGCCGTGGCCCAGGTGGGCGAGACGGGCGGCGTCTGCGTCATCGGAGGCGCGGACATCATAGCGGCATCCACGGCCGAGCTCGAGGTGTCGCGCCTCGTCTGAGGCCGCGTACCAAGGAGGACCATGGCTCAAACCACCAAGAGCGACGACCAGAAGCTCGGGATCAAGATCCTGGACGCCTGGGCCGCCGCCATCGACGACGTCATGGAGGAGCGGCCCGACATCACCGGGTTCTGGCTCCTCAAGGCGTTCCAGGTCAAGCGCGCCCAGACGCGCTTCCTGCCCGACCGCTGGGCCCCCAGGTCCTCGCGCATGGCCGCACGCCATGCGCTGGACTCGGTGACCTGCGCCCTCGAGCACCCCGACCGCGTGGTGCTCACCTCGATCTTCATGCCCAACGAGATCTTCCAGTGCCTGGGCCTCTACCCCCTCATCGCCGAGGCGGCCGCGAACTTCGTGGCGGGGGCCCACGCCGAGAGCGCGTTCATCGAGAGTGCCGAGAAGAGCGGCATCCCCGAGACCTACTGTTCCTTCCACAAGGTACTGCTCGGCGGCGCCCTCGCCGGCGTGCTGGCGCCCCCGCGCCTCATCGCCAACTGCTCGGTGGCCTGCGACGCCAACAACCTGTCGTTTCGGCTCCTCGCGGACCGCTACGGCTGCCCCCAGAGCTACATCGACGTGCCGGCCGAGTACACCGAGGAGGGCTGCGCCTACGTGGCCGACCAGCTCCGCGACCTCGAGGCCCGGCTCTGCGAGGTCTACGGCGGATCGGTGGACGGCGACGAGCTCCGCGCCCGCGTGGCCCGCTCCCAGCGCACGCTCGACACCCTCGTGGGCACGCTCCCGCTCCGCCGCGGGCGGTTCGTCCGCAACAATATGGGCCTCGAGATGCAGTACGCCCTCGTGCTCCACACCATGCTGGGCACCGAGGTGGCCGAGGACATGGTGGACGCCCTGGCGGCCGACCTCGCGGCGGCCGAGCCCTACGACGGCATCGACCTCGTGTGGAGCGCCACGGCGCCGTTCTTCTCGGTGCCGCTCCAAAAGCTGATCGACGTGAACACCGACCAGCAGGTCATCGCCAGCGACATGTGCTTCGACCAGCCCAGCCTCGACGGCTGGCACCACGACGGCGCCCACGAGCCCTACCTGGCCATGGCCGAGCGCCTCATCCGCAACTCCTACAACGGCCCGGCGTCTCGCCGCGTGGAGCGCATGCGCGAGCTCTGCGAGCGCACCGGGGCCGACGGCGCCGTGGTGTTCTGCCACTGGGGCTGCAAGGAGACCATGGGCTGCTCGCAGCTCATGCGCCGCACCCTGGAGGCCGACGGCTACCCGTGCCTGTCCCTGGACGGCGACGGCTGCAACCGCGGCAAGTTCCCCGGCGGCCAGGCCGCCACGCGTCTGGGGGCGTTCCTCGAGATGCTCCACAAGCGCCGGGACCACGGCACGCCCGCGAGAAGGACGGTGGCGTGAGCCCGCGCCGCGCGGCCGTGCCGCGCCCCACGCCGGTGGACACCCCGGGCGCCCGTGACGAGGCCCCCGAGTCGGTGCGCACGCGCGCCCTCGACCGGGCGCCCGTGGTCCACTACGCCTGCAAGTACGCCCCGGTGGAGCTGCTCGCCGGCTACGGGGCCGCCTGCGAGCCGGTGACCTACGAGGCCGACAGCTTCGAGGAGGCCGACCGCCTCGCCCACCCCAACCTGTGCGGGTTCGGCAAGTCGCTCATCTCCTACGCCCTGCGCGACGACGTCCGCGCCCTCGTGCTCACAAGCTGCTGCGACGTCATGCGCCGCATCTACGACGTGCTCGAGGCCGAGCAGTGCCTGGACTTCCTGTTCCTCGTGGACCTGCCGCACCTCACGGGCCCGGCCGAGCGGCACCGCCTGGAGGCGGAGCTCCGCCGGCTGGCATCGGCCTGGGAGGGCTTCACGGGCGCGAGCTTCGACGTGGGTCGCGCCCTCGCGTCGTTCGAGCCGCCGGTGGCGCGCCAGGACGCCCGCGTGACCCTGCTGGGCGCCCACGGGCCCGACTCGCTCCTCGAGGCGGCCGCAGAGGCCTTCGACGTGCCGGTGGAGAACCTCACCTGCACCGGCGGCCGCCGTGTGGCCTCTCCCCCGGCCCGCCTGGGCCGCGTGCCCCAGCAGCGCCCGTGCCACGAGGCCTGCGACGCCCAGGCGCCCGGCCCCGACCCCATGGACTCCTTCGTGCAGTGGTACGCCGGTGCCCTGCTCGACCAGGTGCCGTGCCTGCGCATGGCCGACGTCGAGCGGCGCTCCGAGCAGATCGGCACCGCGGGACAGCGCGGCATCGTGTACCACACGATGAAGTTCTGCGACTACTACGGCTTCGAGTACCTGTCCGTCTCGGCCGACTCCCCCGTCCCCATGCTCAAGGTGGAGACGGACGGCACGCGTCAGAGCGCGGGCCAGCTCAGCACCAGGCTCAAGGCCTTCGACGAAACGTTGGTGGGTATGACAGACCAGATGAGGTTCTCGGCCGGCAACGGCCCCGTGTACGTGATGGGCGTGGACTCCGGGTCCACCTCGACCGACGCCGTGGTGGTGGACGGCGAGGGCACCGTGGTGGCCAGCGTCATCCTGCCCACCGGCTCCAAGGCCACCGAGAGCGCCCGCAAGGCCATCGATCAGGTGCTCGAGAAGGCCGGCATCTCCCGCGACCAGGTGACGCTCGCCGTGGCCACGGGCTACGGCCGCGACTCCATCCCCGACATGGACACCTCCATCACCGAGATCACCTGCCATGCCCGGGGCGCCCATGCCCTGGCCCCCGAGGCCATGACCATCGTGGACATCGGTGGCCAGGACTCCAAGGTCATCAAGCTCGACCGTGACGGCGGCGTGGTGAACTTCGTCATGAACGACAAGTGCGCCGCCGGCACGGGCCGGTTCCTCGAGATGATGGCCCGCACCATGGAGCTGCCCCTCGACGAGTTCTGCCGCCAGGGCCTCGAGTGGAAGAAGGACGTGAAGATCAGCTCCATGTGCACCGTGTTCGCCGAGAGCGAGGTGGTCTCCCTCGTGGCCGACGACACGCCGGTGCCCGACATCATCCACGGCCTCGACCAGTCGGTCGCCAGCAAGATCCGCAGCCTGGCCAAGCGGGTGAAGGCAGAGCCGCCCTACCTCATGACCGGCGGCGTCGCCAACAACGAGGGCGTTGTGGCCGCCATCGGCGAGGCCCTGGGGGCGCCGGTGACCACGAGCGAGGACTCCCAGCTCTGCGGCGCCCTGGGTGCGGCCCTGCTGGGCCTGGAGGCCCTGGACTGAGCCGCCACCGGCGCGCGTGACAGCGGTGCCTGGCCCATCTGTCACTTCGCCTATTGAACAGTCGATCAAAGGGGTCGAGGGGCCGCACGCCTCCTGACCCCTTTCCATGCCGCGGCGACACGGACGACGCGCCACGGTGGCGCGCTTATCGGCCCCAATGGCTTCCCGACCGAGTCACGGCGGCGCGGCGGGCTCGTCACTCATGCCAGAGGGAGCGGCAGGACGGCCGGTTATGGCGGGTGCCTCGGCCGGACATGACGCGCCACAGGGGACACCGGATGCATACCGAGGGTTAGAGGGCAGAAAAAAGACGATAATCCTTAAAATGGGGAGCGACCGAATTTCAGCGGGGCATGGGAGTACCGATCGCGGAGGCCGTGGCGCCAAAGGCGGGCGATCACCCGCGAGCGCAGCGACGTCAGGCGCGCCAGAAACGGGTGACGCCGACGCGTCGAACTCCACTCCGAACGGTAACGACCCATGGCACCCCCAATCTCTTTCAGACTCTTTCTAACAAATAATCGTAGATGATGCATCGATGGTTGTCGAGGTCTTTACCACAGGTGGCGGTTTTTCATCCACAAGACACCCCGAGGGTGCATAAAAGAAGCCCCGGCGCACCAGAGGGCACACCGGGGCCTGAAAAACCATCCAGCTACAACCGCTCCCGGGGCACCGGCCGACGGCACGACGCCCAAAAGAGCAGGGAGCCCACGACCGCAAAGACCGCCGCAACGACGAGGCTGGCCATGGCGGCCCCTCCGTCGGGCCACCCCAGAAGCAAGGGACCGGCGACCACAAGGCCCGCCATGATGATGCAGGCCACCATCGACACCACCACCGAGACCGTGATGGGCAGGCCCCGTTTGGCCAGGGCCGCAGGGCTCGTCCACTGGAAGTCGGGCCTGCGGCCGTCGAGGAACAGGCCGATGTTAGCCGTGAGCCAGAACGTGGCGCAGGGGACCGCCAGGCTGAGGACCGAGGCGGTCCAAGGGAGCCCCGCCACGGCCACGAGCACGGCCGACACCGCCGAGGCACCCAGGCATGCGACGGCCCACGGGACCACCTTGGACGCCATGAGAACGGGCACCGGCACGGGCAGCGTCTCCATGATCCACGAGCAGCGCCCCTCGAGGGAGACCGAGACCGCCGGCACCGGCGCCATGGAGGCGCAGAACGCAAGGGCCCACGGCACAGCCGCCGCCATGACAGGCCCCATCTCGCCATGGAAGGAGGCGGGGATGTCGAGGGCGCCCATGACGCCCTCGAGGCCCACCGCGGCCACGGCCCCGGCCAGCACCACCATCAGCAGGAGGCCGAGCAGGTCGTTGACCACCACCGACGTGGTGTCGAAGACCTGGCCCACCTCCTTGCGGCAGAGGGCGGCGAAGGCGCTCCGGGCAGCCCCAACCCGGGCGGCCCTCCGCGGGCCGGACACGGAGGCGAGGGCTGCCATGGTGCGGCGGTAGGTGCGGGCCACCACCTCGAGACAGAGGGCCCCCACGGCCACACAGACCGCGCAGAATAGCACGAGGGGCACCACCCCCGCCGCCTCCGGGGACACCCACGCGGAGCGGAGCAGGGCGGCCGGGGGCCACGCGGCGCAGATGCCGTCCGTAGCAGCGGCCAGGACCCCGGCCACGGCCTGGACCTCACCCTCCCCCGAGATGGAGGGGGACGACCCCACCAGAGCGAAGTAGGCCACCATGAACACCAGGGCGAGCGCCACCATGAAGACGGTGTAGACCGCCTTGGCGTGGGTCAGACGGGCCGTGGCCATGGTCACGGCGGCGGCCACGAGCACCGCCACCCCCGTGCCGGGCAGGGAGGCAAGGGCCACGCAGGCCACGAGGGCCAGCACCTTTACCGCCGTGGGGCCCACCCCGAAAGAGGCGCCCAAGGCCATGGCGGCGATGCCCATGGGCAGGGCCACGAGGGCGGTCATGGCCACGTTGGCCAGGACCAGGGAGGCGGTCCGCGCGGCCACCTGGACGCGCTCGGGAATGGGCCAGCTCATCATGAGGCCGTAGTCGCCGGCCTCATAGAGCAGGCCCGAGGCCTTGTAGAGGGTGAAGGCCACGCCCGCCACGGTGCCCACCGCCACGCAGAAGACGGGCACCGCCCCGTCCGCGCCCATGATCTCCAGGCCCATGCCCAGAAACGCCGAGTAGGTGGCCAGCAGCACGGCCAGCACCCCGTAGGCCAGGCCCACGAGCACCCTGACGCCGCAGCCCCGGTCCTGCCGGGAGACGGATGAGACGAGGCAGCGGAGCTGCACCGACACCACCCGGGCAAACAGCCTCATCGCCCCTCCCCCGCGCCGTCGGCCATGACGTCCATGAAGACGTCCTCGAGGGTCTCGTCGCCCATCACGGCCTCGATGGGGCCCTGGGCCCGCACCGCGCCGCCGCGCACGATGGCCACGGTGTCGCAGAGCCGCTCCACCACCTCGAGCACGTGGGACGAGAAGAGCACGGCGCCGCCGCCGTCGGCGTGCTCGCGGAGCATGGCCCTGAGGGTGCGGGTCGCCACCGGGTCGAGGCCCACGAAGGGCTCGTCGAGGACGAGGAGGGCCGGCCTGTGGACGAAGGCGCCCATGAGCACCAGCTTCTGCTGCATGCCGTGGCTGTAGGAGGAGGCCTTGGAGCCCAGGGCGTCGGCCATGGCCAGGCGGTCGGCCAGCCCCCCGATGCGTCCGGCCCGCTCCGGGGCGGGGACCCCGAAGACGTCGCAGACGTAGTCGAGGTACCCCATGCCGGTCATGAAGCCGTAGACCGAGGGCGTGTCGGGGACGAAGGCGAGGCCGGCCTTGGCGGCGACGGGGTCGGACGCCACGTCGTGGCCGCAGACGGCGATGGACCCGCCGTCGAAGCCCTGGATGCCCACGACGGAGGAGATGAGCGTGGTCTTGCCGGCGCCGTTGGGGCCCACGAGGCCCAGGATCTGGCCGGAGTCGACCTCGAGGGAGTAGCCGTTCGCGGCCACCTTGGCCCCGTAGGTCTTGGTGAAGTCACGGACTTCGAGAATCGGCTGGGACACGGAACACCTTCCTTCTTGATCGGGCTGCGCCGCCCTCCGGCGCCACGGCCGGGCACCCCTGCAAACGGAGGGGCATGCCCGGCTCCCCACGGTAGCCCCGCGGAGAGTGGGATTGGGAATTATTCAGGAGCAGGAAAAGAACCTGTCATACCGGGCCGGCCGTCCGGGCTAGCTCCCTTCGGCCGCGCCGCCGTCGGGCCTGTCGCCCGGGCGGTCCTTCGGCAGCCGTCCCGCGCGGCGCAGGGCGTCGCGCAAGATCCACTCCACCTGTCCGTTCGCACTGCGCATCTCGTCGTCGGCCCACTTCTGGACCGCCGCCCACACCTCCGGGTCCACGCGCAGGGGGTACTGCTTTCTGGCCATGGGGTGTCAGTAGAGCGATCCGGTGTTGACCACGGGATGGGCCTCGGAGTCACCGCAGAGCACCACCATGAGGTTGGAGGCCATGGTGGCGCGGCGCTCGTCGTCGAGGTCCACCGCCCCTCCGCGGGCCAGCTCGTTGACGGCCATCTCCACCATGCCCACGGCGCCCTCCACGATCTTGCGGCGGGCGGCGATGACGGCCTCGGCCTGCTGGCGCCGCAGCATCGCCTGGGCGATCTCGGAGGCGTAGGCCAGGTGGGTGAGCCTGGCGTCGTCCACCACCACGCCCGCGGGCTCGAGACGGCAGGAGAGCTCCTCGCGGAGGGCCGCCGAGACCTCCTCGACGTTGGAGCGCAGGGTGATGACGTCGGAGGAGTCGGAGGAGTCGCCCGCATGGTCGTAGGGGTAGATGCTCGCCACGTGGCGCAGGGCCGTCTCGGCCTGCATGGCCACGTAGCTGGGGTAGTCGTCCACGTCGAACAGGGCCTTGGCCGTGTCCTCCACGTGCCACACCACGACGTCGGCGATCTCGATGGGGTTGCCCACCTTGTCGTTGACCTTGAGGCGCTCGCCGTTGAGGGTGCGGGCGCGCACGCTCACCTTGGTGGAGAGGCCTTCGGACAACGAGACGCTTTTGTCGTCGTCCGAAGCGACCTTGACCACCTCTGCTGCCGAGATGTTGGAGTCGAGACGGCGGCTGTAGAAGGGGTTGGCCCAATGGAACCCCTCGGAGCGCACCGTGCCCACGTAATGGCCGAACAGCACGCACACCCGGGCCTGGCCGGGCTGCACGGTGAAGAATCCCCCGGCGAGCACGGCAATGACAAGGGTGAGGAGGATGGCTCCGACAAGCATAAAGACGGGAACTATGGACTCGGTCTCTTCGACGAGGCCGGGAATGGCTACGGCATAGAGGGCGGCGTCGCCAAGGACGAGGAGGGCCACTGGGCCAAGCATCGGCCATCCAGACAGGGCCGTGGCCTTCTTCTCAACGGTCATGGAGGGTCTCCTTTCGAGGTCGCGGCCCCACTGGCCGCTGACTGAAGTCATTGTGATATCACATTGGTCTCTCGTCAAGAAGGGACTCACCGTGCCGAAGCGTTGCCTGGCGAGACGGCACCTTGTCGAGAACCGAACAATGGTGCCCGACCCGGACAGCCGCACCTCCCGTGCTCCTTATCAATCTCTTATCGTGAATGGAAAAGCGCCCATACCGGATAAAAATGCCGGTACAGGCGCTTGTGGTGCATATTGTCGGGAAAATGCTCCTTTGATAAGGAGCGCGACCGGCAGGGGGATCGTGCTTGGCCGCCGGGTCCGAGCACTGCCACCAGGGCCGCCGCAACCTCCTACTTCTTGATCCAGCTGAACATGGAGCGGATGGACTCGCCGGTCTCCTCGATGGGGTGGCTGTTGATGGCCTCGCGCTGCTCGAGCAGCCAGCGGTGGCCGTCGTTGCAGTCGGCCACAAACTCCTCGGCGAAGGAGCCGTCCTGGATGCGGGCGAGGATCTGGCGCATGGCGGCGCGGCTCTCCTCGTTGATCACTTTGGGACCGGCGTAGTACTCGCCGTACTCCGCGGTATTGGAGATGGAGTAGTTCATGAAGTGGATGCCGCTCTCGTACATGAGGTCCACGATCATCTTCATCTCGTGGTAGACCTCGAAGTACGCCAGCTCGGGCGGGTATCCGGCCTCGGTCAGGGTCTCGAAGCCCGCCTTCACGAGCTCCACGAGGCCGCCGCAGAGCACGGCCTGCTCGCCGAAGAGGTCCTCCTCGGTCTCGTCCTTGAAGGTGGACTTGATGATGCCGGAGCGGGCGCCGCCCACGCCCCAACAGTAGGACAGGGCGATGTCCCATGCGTCGCCGGTGGCGTCCTGGTAGACGCAGGCGAGGTCGGGCACGCCGGAGCCCTCGGTATACTGGCGGCGCACGATGTGGCCGGGGCCCTTGGGGGCGCACATGATGACGTTCACGTCCTCGGGGGCCTTGATGTAGCCGTAGTGGATGTTGAAGCCGTGGGCGAAGGCCAGGGTGTCGCCGGGCTTGAGGTTGGGTGCCACGTACCTCTCGTAGACCGCGGGCTGGGTCTCGTCGGGGGTGAGGATCATGACGACATCGGCCTCTTTGACGGCCTGGTCCATGGGCACGACCTTGAGGCCGGCCTCCTCGGCGGCCTGGGCGCTGGAGGAACCCTCGCGCAGGCCCACGCGGACATCCACACCGGAGTCCATGAGGTTGAGGGCGTGGGCGTGGCCCTGGGAACCGTAGCCCAGGACGGCGACCTTCTTGCCCCGGATGACGTTGGGGTCGCAGTCGTTCTCGTAGCAGATGGTGACGGCCATGTTCTCTCCTTTGTGCTTCTGGTGACACGTTCTCCGCCCGGCCGGGCGGGTTGAACCGGTTGGGACGCCCCTGCCGTGCCGGGGCTCGGGGGGTCAGGCGTCGCGGGAGCCGCGAGTCTGGGCCACCTTGCCTGTACGGGTGAGCTGCTTGATGCCGTAGGCGCGGAACAGGTCCTCCATGGCGTCGAGCTTGCTGGCAGTGCCCGTGGCCTCGATGGTGAGAGTGGCGTGGCCCACGTCGACGACGTTGGCCCTGAAGACGTTGGCTATCTCGATGACCTCGTGGCGGCGCTCGGGTGGCGCCTGCACCTTGAAGAGCACCAGCTCGCGCTCCACGGCCCCCTCAAAGGTGAGGTCGGAGATCTTGAAGACGCTCACGAGCTTGTGGAGCTGCTTGGTTATCTGCTCGAAGCCCACCTCGTCGGCCTCCACGATGACGGTCATGCGGGAGAGCGACTCGTCCTCGGTGGGGGCCACCGACAGGGACTCGATGTTGAAGCCGCGGCGGCTGAACAGGCCGGTGATCCGCGACAGCACACCGGGCTTGTTCTCCACCAGGATGGACAGCAGGTAGTTCATGAGACCTCATCCCCTCTCACCCGGTCATCGTCGTCGGACACCGGCGGGTGGCCGGCGGCCCCGAAGCCCTTCTCGCTCACCCGTACGCCGCCCAGGGTCACGTCGAGGGCGCCGATGATGTCGTCGATGGGGGCGCCGGGGGCCACCATGGGGTAGACGGTCTGGTCGGCCGGGATCTGGACGTCCAGGAGGTAGGGGCCGTCGGCGGCGAGCATGGCGTCGAGGGCGTCGGAAACCTCCTCGGGGCGGGAGATGCGGGCGGCCTCCCAGCCGTAGGCGTCGGCGAGCTTCACGAAGTCGGGCACGGCGTCGAGCTCGGTGAACGAGTAGCGGCGGTCGTAGAAGAGGGTCTGCCACTGGTGCACCATGCCGAGGGCGCGGTTGTTGACGATGAGCACCTTCACCGGCACGCGGTTGGCCGCGGCCGTGGCCATCTCCTGGCTGTTCATCTGGAACGAGCCGTCGCCGGCCACACACACCACCTCGTCCTCGGGGCAGCCCAGCTTGGCGCCGATGGCCGCGGGGAACCCGAAGCCCATGGTGCCGAGGCCGCCGGACGAGATGAACGTGCGGGCGTGCTCGCGGTGGATGTTCTGGAGGGCCCACATCTGGTGCTGACCCACCTCGGTGGTCACGATGGAGCGCTCGGGGTCGAGCTTGTCGGAGAGCTGGCCGAGCAGCACCTCCGGCGCGATCTTGTCAGGGAAGTCCGCGAAGTCCGAGGTGTAGAAGGGCCAGCGCTCCCGCCAGCCGAAGACCTCGCGGCACCAGGCCTCGCCCACGGGCTCGGCGCCGGTCTCGTCGAGGCGCCGGTTGACGGCGGCCAGCACGGTCTTGACGTCGCCCACAATGGGAACGTCGGGGTTCACGATCTTGCCGATCTCGGCCGGGTCGATGTCGATGTGCACGATCTTGGCGTGGGGCGCGAACTCCGAGACCTTGCCGGTCATGCGGTCGGAGAAGCGCGCGCCGCAGGCGATGAGCAGGTCGCACTCCATGACGGCCATGTTGGCGTACTTGGAGCCGTGCATGCCCACGGGCCCCAGGTTGAGCGGGTTGGAGCAGCGCATGGCGCCCTTGCCCATGAGCGACGTGATGACGGGTATCCGCATCTTCTCGGCCAGCTCCGTGAGCTCCTGGCACGCGTGGCTGGCCACCACGCCGCCACCGGCGTAGAGCAGCGGCCGCTTGGCGGAGCGGATGAGCTCGGCGCAGGAGCGCACCTGCTTGGCGTTGCCCCGGTAGGTGGGGCGGTAGCTGGGCAGGTTCACGGAGTCAGGGTAGTGGAAGACCATCTCGGCGCCGGAGAGGTCGCTCGGGACGTCGATGAGCACGGGGCCCGGGCGGCCGGTGGAGGCGATGTAGAAGGCCTCGCGGAACGTGCGGGTGAGGTCGTCGGTGGACTGCAGCAGGAAGCTGTGCTTGACGATGGGCATGGTGATGCCCACGATGTCGGACTCCTGGAAGGCGTCCGTGCCGATGACGCCGCGGGTCACCTGGCCCGTGATGACCACCAGGGGGATGGAGTCCATGTAGGCGGTGGCGATGCCCGTGACGGTGTTGGTGGCGCCCGGGCCGCTTGTGACGAGCACCACGCCCACCTTGCCCGTGGCGCGGGCGTAGCCGTCGGCCATGTGGGTGGCGGCCTGCTCGTGACGGGCGAGGACGTGGCGGATCTTAGGTGAGTCGTAGAGGGCGTCGTAGATCTTGATGGCCTGGCCGCCCGGGTAGCCAAAGATCGTGTCCACGCCCTCGGCCTCGAGGCTGGCGATGATGGCCTGGGCGCCGGTCATGGTCCTACCCTCGTGCTCCGTGCGGCTTCCGGGGCCGAAGGGGCGGCCCTCGATGGCCCGGGCACGACGGGCGACCTTGTCGGCGACGGTGTTGGACCCAGCCTGAGCCGGGATACGGTCCTGGTCTCTCATGACAGGTAGGCCCCCTTGTCTGCACTGGTGACGAGCCTGGCGTAGCGGGAGAGGACGCCGGTGGTGTACTTGGGCGCTGGAGGCTCCCAAGCGGCGCGGCGGCGACCGAGCTCCTCCGGCGCGACCTCGAGCTCGATGGTGCCGGCGTCGATGTCGATGGCGACGGTGTCGCCCTCCTCCACGAGGGCGATGGGGCCGCCGGCCGCGGCCTCGGGGCTCACGTGGCCGATGGCCGGGCCCTTGGTGGCGCCGGAGAAGCGGCCGTCGGTGACGAGGGCCACGGAGCGGTCGAGTCCCATGCCGCAGATGGCCGACGTGGGGGTGAGCATCTCGCGCATGCCAGGGCCGCCCGAGGGGCCCTCGTAGCGGATGACCACGACGTCGCCGGGGCGGATGCGGCCGCCGAAGATGGCCTCGCAGGCCTCCTCCTCGCTCTCGAAGACCCGGGCCGGACCGCGGTGGCGGCGCATCTCGGGCGCCACCGCGCTCTTCTTGACCACGCCGCAGTCGGGGGCGAGGCTGCCACGGAGCACCTTGAGGCCACCGTCCGGCGAGTAGGCCTCCGACACCGGGCGCACGATGTCGCCGTCGGGCTCCGAGCACCCCTCGACCCACTCGCCCACCGTGCCGTGGCAGGTACGGGCCGAGAGGTCGAGGTGGCCGGTGCGGCCGAGCTCGCCCACGATGGCGGAGACGCCGCCCACGGCGTCGAGGTCCTCGATGTGCCGGGGGCCGGCCGGGGCGATGCGCACGATGTTGGGGGTGGCGGCCGAGACCTCGTCCCACTCGTCCATGGTCACCGGGCAGCCGGCGGCCTGGGCGATGGCGGTGAGGTGCAGCATGGTGTTGGTGGAGCCGCCAAAGGCCATGTCGAGGGCCATGCCGTTGCGGATGGCCCGGGAGTCGACGATGTCCAGGGCGGTGACGCCCTGCTCGAGGAGCTCCATGACCTTCATGCCGGCGCGCTTGGCCAGGCGGATGCGCTCGGAGAAGACCGCGGGCACCGTGCCGTTGCCGGGCAGGGCGATGCCGAGGGCCTCGGCCAGGCAGCAGATGGAGTTGGCGGTGAACATGCCGGAGCAGCTGCCGCAGGTGGGGCAGGCGGTCTCCTCCAGGCGAGCGCACTGCTCCACGGTCATGGTGCCGGCGGTGACCTGGCCCACGGCGTCGAAGAGGCTGTTGAGGTCGGTCTGGCAGCCGTCGGCGCCGCGGCCCGCAAGCATGGGGCCGCCGGAGACGAGCACGGTGGGGATGTCCAGGCGGCAGGCGGCGATGAGCATACCCGGCACGATCTTGTCGCAGCTGGGGATCAGCACCATGGCGTCGAACCGGTGCCCCTGCACGGCGCACTCCACGGAGTCGGCAATGACCTCGCGGCTGGTGAGCGAGTAGCGCATGCCCTCGTGGTTCATGGCGATGCCGTCGCACACGCCGATGGTGTTGACCTGCAGCGGCGTGCCGCCGGCCATGCGGACGCCGGCCTTGACGGCGTCGGCGACGGACTGGAGGTGGATGTGGCCGGGAATGACCTCGTTCTGGGCCGAGACGACCGCCACGAGCGGGCGCTCGAGCTCCTCGTCTGTGAGACCGTCGGCTTTGAGGAGGCTGCGGTGCGGTGCGCGGGCCAGCCCCTTCTTGACGGCGTCGCTGCGTAGTTTCATGGTCCCTCGCTTCTCTCTCGGACGTGGGCCAAGAGCTGCGCGAGGGCGCGGGCGCCCACAGGCCCGGTGTCGGTGGGCCGCCGGCCGCGGGGCTCGTCCCGCCGGGACCGGGGGTCGCCCGGTCTGGCGGAATGCCGCACCGCAGCTGCTCGGGGGTGTTTCGGGGCCGTCCCATCCGGGGTGTGGCTGGGGTGGGCCCGTACTCGTCCCGTCCTCGCATCGCTCAGTGAGGGACACGGTATCTTATTAGATTGATTTCAGAGGAAGCGGAAACCAATCCGTCACAGACCGGGCCCTCGCCGCGGGCCCCGTCCCACCACCCGGACACTTTTGTCCCATCAGTCGGACACTTTTGTCCCAACATCAATCGAGCAATAGGCGAAGTGACAGATGGGCCAGGCACCGCTGTCACAGGCGGGCGCCGTGGGCCTCGGCCGCCTTCCTCGCGCGGGCCCAGCGGGCCTTGGCCTCTCCCTCGGCGACGTTGCCCCATGCCCGCTCCCAGGGCCTGAAGCCCAGGCTCTCGTAGAGGACCACCGCCGGCCAGGACTGGGCCTGCGTGGAGAGCTGCACGGGCCGTCCGTCGGCCGCCGCCAGCGCCGCCCGGCACACGGTGCGCGAGAGCCCACGGCGCTGGTGTCCCTCTGCCGTCATGACCCAGTGCATCCGCAGCGGCGCGGCCTCGGGGTACTTGCCGGCGCAAAGGGTGCAGGTGGCCGCCAGATCCCCCTCGGGGCCCAGGACAAAGAAGTGGCGCGCCGCGACGTCGGGGGCCTGCAGCTCCCGCCACTTGCCTCGGGCCTCCTCAAGCGAGAACGGAAACCCGAGCGACGTCATGAGGGCCGCCCACTCCTCCCCCATCGATCCGGGCTCATCGGCCCAGCGGTACCCCTCCGGCAGGCCCGGCGCGGGACCGACGGCAGGCCGGGGGCAGACCATGAGCAGGTCCTCGTAGGGGATGGCGTCGTCGAGCTTGGTCATGGGTCGTCTCCTCCTCACCGGGGGCCACCGGCCCCTCTCTCAGTCGCCGGTCGCCGACCGGCCCCTCTCCTGGCACCTGAACGCGGCTGGGGGCGACCTCGGGAGCTCCTCGGCACCGGAATCCGTCCTCATCCGCGTTCAGGTGCGCCGAATCCGCCCCTAGACGCGTTCAGGTGCCGAGAAGGTCGCCCTCATCCGCGTTCAGGTGCACAACGCGGAACCCGCAGCAGGCCGGTATGCGGGCCCCGCCGCGGGCCGGCGCCGCCCGCCCCGCTCACCCGTACACGCCGCGCAGCGAGTACCAGCCGTCGCGCTCCTCCACGGCCAGAGGCACGCCGAAGAGCCCCGTCATGGCGTCGTCGCGCAGCAGCTCGTCCTTGGGGCCGTCGGCCACCACCCGGGCGCTGCCGATGAGCAGCACACGCCCGATGGCCGGGACGATGTCCTCAGGGTAGTGGGTCACGAGCACCACGGAGCGCCCCTCGGCGGCCAGCGTGGCCATGGCCTCGCGCACGTGGTACATACCCTCGGGGTCCAGGCCCGTGCAGGGCTCGTCGAACACGAGCACCCCCGGGTCGCGCACGAGCTCGCGGGCCACGAGCACGCGGCGCACCTGGCCCGTGGAGAGCGTCATGACGTCGCGGTCGGCCAGGTCGGCGATGCCCAGGCGCTCCAGGGCGTCGGCCGCCAGCCTGCGGTGCCCCTCGGTCACCTCGCGGCGCAGGGGCAGCCCCAGCGTGCCGAAGAGCCCGCCCGCCACGACGTCGGCCGCCGGCAGGTGCACGCGCACCTGGTCGTGCATGGTGCCGCTCACCACCCCCAGGCAGGCGCGGATGTCGGAGAGCGCGGGGCGGTCCTGGCCGCGGAAGCGCACGGGCGGCTCGTCGCGGTGCAGCGGCAGTACCTCGCGGGTGAGCAGCTGCACGAACGTGGACTTGCCCGCGCCGTTGGGCCCGAGCAGCGCGACGGACTCCCCCTCGGCCAGCGAGAAGGACCCCACCGAGAGGATGGTCTTTCCCGTGCGGCGCACCTGGGCGTCGCGGAGCTCGAACAGCGGCGGCCTCCCCCCGGGCGTCTCCGGGGCCCGCGCGGCCCCGCCCCTCTCGTCAGGCTCCCCCATGGGCCCTCCCCGTGCGTCGAGACTGAAAACACCCTGCCGACGGCGCGGCGGGTTTCCCTATAGTAGTCGAGAACGGCCGGACCGGGCCCCCGCCCGTGGGACCGGTGACCGCCCGGATGCCACGCACCGCACCGCACGAAGGAGCCCCATGGCAGAGATGCTCACCCTCGAGGCCTTCGAGGAGGCCTCGATCAAGGTCAAGGACGTCACGCAGGAGACCAAGCTGCAGGAGAGCCCGCAGCTCTCGGCCGCCACAGGCAACCGCGTGTGGCTCAAGCCCGAGAACCTCCAGCGCACCGGCGCCTACAAGGTGCGCGGCGCCTACTACAAGATCTCGACCCTCTCCCCCGAGGAGCTGGGCCGCGGCCTCATCACCGCCAGCGCCGGCAACCATGCCCAAGGCGTGGCCTATGCCGCGAGCCGTGCCGGCGCCCGCTCCGTGGTGGTCATGCCCACGACGACGCCGCTTATCAAGGTGGAGCGCACCAAGGCCCTGGGGGCCGAGGTGGTGCTCGCCGGCGACGTCTACGACGAGTCGTGCGAGCGCGCGCTGGAATTGGCCGAGGAGCAGGGCCTCACCTTCGTGCACCCCTTCAACGACCCCACGGTGGCCACGGGCCAGGGCACCATCGCCATGGAGATCGTGCAGGAGCTACCGCTCGTGGACACCATCCTCGTGCCCATCGGCGGGGGCGGCCTCGCCTGCGGCGTCGCCACGTTCGCCAAGCTGTACAACCCCAAGATCCGCGTCGTCGGCGTGGAGCCCGCCGGAGCCGCCTGCATGCGTGCCAGCGTGGAGGCCGGCCATGTGGTCAAGCTCCCCGGTGCCGACACCATCGCCGACGGCACCGCCGTGCTCGAGCCCGGCGACAAGGTCTTCCCCTACGTGCGCGACAACGTGGACGAGATACTCACCGTGGAGGACGAGGAGCTCATCGTCGCCTTCCTCGACATGGTCGAGAACCACAAGATGATCGTGGAGAACTCCGGCCTGCTCACGGTGGCCGCGGCCAAGCACCTGCCCGCCGAGGGCAAGCGCGTGGCGGCGATCCTCTCCGGCGGCAACATGGACGTGATCACCATGAGCTCCGTGGTGCAGCACGGCCTCATCCAGCGCGGGCGCATCTTCACGGTCTCCGTGCTGCTGCCCGACCGCCCCGGCATGCTGGTGAAGGTGGCCTCGGTGGTGGCCGAGAACAACGGCAACGTCATCAAGCTGGACCACAACCAGTTCGTGAGCACCAACCGCAACGCCGCCGTGGAGCTCAAGGTGACCATCGAGGCCTTCGGCGCCGGGCACCGCGACCAGATCGTGACCGCCCTGGCCGACGCCGGCTTCGCACCGACGGTGGTCCAGGCGCAGCTGTAGGGCCGCGAGGCCTTCGGCTCCCGGGACCCGGGTTTTGCATCACGGGAGGGGTTGGGGCCCGGCGAGCAGCGCTCGTCTGTCCCAACACTCGGACACTTTTGTCCCACCGTCACTTTGGTCGGACTCTTCCTCTGCCACACCCGTGGTGAGAGTACCCGCGGAACGTTCTACGGGTGCCGGGAGCGGCAAAAACCACCCGTGGAAGCTTCTGCGGGTGACGGGACGCCCGGGCGGTACCCGCAGAAGCTTCCACGGGCGCTTATCCACCCATAGAACGTTCTGCGGGCACCGAGGGCCACGGCCGTCCCGCCAGTCGGACGCTTCGGGCGCCGCACGCGGGTACCGCCGCGACAGGAGCAGGCGCCCCTAGGCCAGGTAGGCCGCCACCCTCTCGCCCATGGCCGCGCATCCCAGCACGCGGTCGGCCGGGGTGGCGTCGTCGGCGATGTCAGCCGTGCGCCAGCCGTCGTCGAGGGCGCGCTCCACGGCTGCCTCCACGGCGTCGGCGGCCGCGGGCTGGCCCAAGCCGTGACGTAGCATGAGGGCCACGGAGAGGATCTGGGCCAGGGGGTTGGCCACGTCCTTTCCGGCGATGTCGGGCGCCGACCCGTGGCTCGGCTCAAAGAGCGGCGTGCCGTCGCCCAGGCTCGCGCTGGCGAGCATCCCCAGCGACCCTGCCACCATGGAGGCCTCGTCGGACAGGATGTCGCCGAAGGTGTTCTCGGTCACCACGACGTCGAACTGCGCCGGCCGGGCCACCAGCTGCATGGCGCAGTTGTCCACGAGCATGTCGGAGAAGGCCACCTGCGGGTACTCAGCCGCCACGCGGTGGGCCACGTCGCGCCAGAGCTTGCTCGTGCCCAGCACGTTGGCCTTGTCCACCGAGCAGACCGTGGCCCGCGGGCGCCCGGCCGCGGCCTCGAAGGCGTAGCGCACCACGCGCTCGATCTCTCCCTCGCCGTACTCCAGGGCGTCGGAGCACCACACGCCGGGCTCGCCGTTCGCGCCGGCGCCGGGAGCGTCGTCGATGCGCTCGCGGGCCCCAAAGTACAGGCCGCCGGTGAGCTCGCGGACGATGAGCATGTCCACGCCGCGCACAAGCTCGGGCTTGAGGCTCGAGGCGTCCACCAGGGCGTCGAACACGTGCACCGGGCGCAGGTTGCAGTAGAGGCCAAGAGCCTTGCGGATGGCGAGGAGCCCCTGCTCCGGGCGGGGGGCGGCGGGGTCGGTGGTGTCCCACCTGGGGCCGCCCACGCTGGCGAGAAGCACGGAGTCGGCCGCACGGGCGGCCTCCAGGGTGGCGTCGGGCAGGGCGCAGCCGCAGGCGTCGATGGCGGCGCCGCCGATGAGGTGGCCCTCGCAGTCCACGGTGAAGCCGAACCTCTCGGCCACGGCGTCGAGCACCGCGCGCGACGCCGCCATGATCTCTGGGCCGATGCCGTCACCGGGCAGGCAGCAGACGGTGTAGGCGGTCACGGTCACTCCCCCTCCCTGGCGTCGAGCACCCGGCGGGTGCGCTCCACGAGGCCGCCGGCGTCCATGATCTCGACAAGGAACGGCGGGAACGGTTCGGCGGTGAACTCCTGGCCCGTGGTGACGTCGCGCACGGTGCCGGCCTCGGTGTCCACGGCAACGGTATGGCCGTCCTCCACGGCGTCCACGGCCGCGGGGCACTCGAGGATGGGCAGTCCCATGTTGATGGCGTTGCGGTAGAAGATGCGGGCGAAGCTCTTGGCCACGACGCAGGCCACGCCGGCGGCCTTGAGGGCCACGGGGGCGTGCTCGCGCGACGACCCGCAGCCGAAGTTCTCCTCGGCCACCACGATGTCGCCGGGGCGCACGCGGTCGACGAAGGTCTCGTCGAGGTCCTCCATGGCATGGCGGGCCAGCTCGGCTGGATCGGACGTGTTGAGGTAACGGGCCGGGATGATGACGTCGGTGTCGATGTCGCGGCCGTAGCGGAAGGCGGTGCCCTCGAACTCCATGGCTACTCCTCTCGGGGGTCGAGATCGCTGGGCAGGCAGATGCGGCCGGCCACGGCGCTCGCCGCGGCGACGGCCGGGGCGGCCAGGTAGACCTCGCTGGTCTTGGCGCCCATGCGACCCACGAAGTTGCGGTTGGTGGTGGAGATGCAGCGCTCGCCGTCGGCGAGGATGCCCATGTAGCCGCCCAGGCACGGACCGCAGGTGGGCGTGGAGACGACGCAGCCGGCGTCCACGAAGACGTCCATGAGGCCTTCTGCCACGCACTGGCGCCAGACGTCCTGGGTGGACGGCAACACGATGCAGCGGACGCCCGGGGCCACGCAGCGGCCCTCGAGGACGTCGGCGGCCTCGCGCATGTCCTCGATGCGGCCGTTGGTGCAGCTGCCGATCACGGCCTGGTCCACGGCGATGTGGCGGCTCTCGGCCACGGTGTGCACGTTGCTGGGCAGGTGCGGCCAGGCCACGCAGGGCTCCACCTCAGCCAGGTCGATGGTGACGGTGCGGGCATAGGCGGCGTCAGCGTCGGGGTGGTACTCGGTCCACGGGCGCTCGCAGCGGCCCTCGAGCCATGTGCGGCAGACGTCGTCCACCTCGAAGAGCCCCGCCTTGGCGCCGGCCTCGATGGCCATGTTGGCGATGGTGAGTCGCCCCTCCACGGAGAGGTCGGCCACACCGGGGCCGCCGAACTCGAGGGCCTGGTAGAGGGCGCCGTCGACGCCGATGAGCCCGATGAGGTGCAGGATGACGTCCTTGGCTGTGACATAGGCGGGCAGCTCGCCCACGAGCTCCACGCGCAGGGTCTCGGGCACGCGGAACCAGGCGCGGCCGCTCGCCATGCCCACACCGGCATCGGTGGAGCCCACGCCGGTGGAGAAGGCGCCGATGCCGCCGTAGGTGCAGGTGTGGGAGTCGGCGCCGATCACGAGGTCGCCGGGGCCCACGACGCCCTGCTCAGGGAGCAGCGCGTGCTCCACGCCGGCGCGGCCCTGCTCCCAGTAGTGGGAGATGCCCTGAGCGTGGGCGAAGTCGCGCATCCTCTTGGTCTGCCCGGCGCTCTTGATGTCCTTGTTGGGGGCGTAGTGGTCGGGCACGAGGCACACGCGGTCGGCGTCCCACACGCCGTGGCCGAGGTCCTCCACCACGTCGATGGCGATGGGGGCCGTGATGTCGTTGGCCAGCACGAGGTCGAGGTCGCACTCCACGAGCTGCCCGGGATGCGCCTCGGACAGCCCCGCGTGGGCCGCGAGGATCTTCTCAGCCATGGTCATGGGCCTGGGCATGGTTGTCTCCTAACTCGCGCCGTGCCTAGGCACGCTCGCGCTTGTCGGCGATGAGGCGGTTGAGGGCGTTGAGGTAGGCGCGGCAGCTCGAGACGATGATGTCGCCGTCGGAGCCGCGGCCGATGTAGACCTCGCCGTCGCCCCCGGTGACGCGCACGGTGACCTCGCCGAGGGCGTCGATGCCGCGGGTGACGGCCTTGACCGAGAACTCCGAGAGGTCGCAGCCCACGCCCACGACCTTGTCCACGGCCTTGTAGACGGCGTCCACGGGGCCGGTTCCGTAGGCCACCTCGGTGATGCGGTTGCCGTCCTCGCCGATGAGGGTGAGGGTGGCCGTGGGGGTAAGCGGGAAGCCGCAGGAGATCTGCACGGCGTCCAGGGTCCAGATGGCCTCGTCGGCGCGGTTGCGCTCGTTCACGATGGACTCGAGATCGCCGTCGTAGACCTCCTTCTTCTTGTCGGCCACCTCGAGGAAGGCCTCGTAAACGGGCTCGAACTCGGCGTCGGTGAAGGCGTAGCCCAGCTCCTCGTAGCGGTGGCGCAGGGCGGCGTGGCCGCTGCGGGCCGAGAGGATGATCTGGGAGCCGCCGGCGCCCACGTCGGCCGGGTCGATGATCTCGTAGGTGTCGCGGGCCTTGAGGACGCCGTCCTGATGGATGCCCGAGCTGTGGGCGAAGGCGTTGGCGCCCACGATGGCCTTGTTTGGCTGCACGTTGATGCCGGTGATGGAAGAGACCAGGCGGCTGGCGCGGGTGAGCTCGCGTGTGTCGACGCCCGTGTGCGCGTCGAGCTCCTCGCCGTGCATGCGGATGGCCATGACCACCTCCTCCATGGCGGTGTTGCCGGCCCGCTCGCCCAGGCCGTTTATGGTGCACTCGATCTGAGAGGCGCCGTTGCGCACGGCCTCCATGGCCAGCGCCGTGGCCATACCGAGGTCGTTGTGGGTGTGCACGGAGACGGTGACGTCCTCGATGCCGCGGACGTTCTCCACGAGGGAGCGGATGCGGGCGCCGAAGTCCCACGGCAGGTTGTAGCCGGTGGTGTCGGGAATGTTCACCACGGTGGCGCCGGCGTCCACGGCTGCCTGGATGATGCGGACGAGGAACGGGATGTCAGCGCGGCCGGCATCCTCGGCGTAGAACTCCACATCGTCCACGAAGCTCTTGGCGTAGCGCACGGCATGGACGGCCCGCTCCACGGCCTGGTCCTCGGTGAGGCGCAGCTTGTCGCGCAGGTGGGACGGCGAGACGCCCAGGCCCGTGTGGATGCGGGGGCGCTTGGCCGTAGCCAGAGCCTCGGCGGCCACCTCGATGTCGCGGTCAACGGCGCGGGTGAGGCCGCACACCACGCAGTCGTCGCCGGCCAGGCGGCCGATCTCGGCCACGCTCTTGAAGTCGCCCGGGCTCGAGATGGGGAAGCCGGCCTCGATGACGTCGACCTTCATGCGGATGAGCTCGCGGGCCACCACGAGCTTCTCCTCGGTGTTCATGGAGGCGCCGGGCGACTGCTCGCCGTCGCGCAGGGTGGTGTCGAAGATGGCGATCTTGCGGGTCATGGTCCCTCCTTGGGGGTCCGGGGCCCGCGGCGTCAAGAGAAAGCACGCGTGGGGCCCAAGGGCGACGCGTGCTCTCGATGGTGCTGGGTGCTCGCGTCTTGCTAGGTCGCAAGGGCGAGAAGGGACCGCGGGGACGGTGCGTGGTTCATGGGGCCGCCTCCTCGGTCGCGGACTGATGCTTGTGGAGGGAGTATGTCATGGTTCTGTGGAGGGGACAACAGGGCGTTTTCAGATGGAAACAGAAACGGGACCGGGCGGAGCTTCTCCGCACCTGAACGCGGTTGAGGGCGACCCATCCCGCACCTGAACGCGACTAGGGGCGGATTCCTGTCGCATGGACACGAAGAAGGGCGCCCCGGGCACAGAATCCGTGCCGTGGGGCGCCCTCAACCGCATTCAGGTGCCAAGGGGGTGCCAGGGGGTGCCGCCAGGGGGGTGCCAGGGGGGGGTGCCGCCAAGAAGCCGGGCCGGCATCAGCCTTGACAGAACCCCCGGACCTGGCGGGCGATGCCCTGGGCGTCCAAGCCAAAGTGCGCGAGCAGGTCGGCCGCCGGAGCGGAGGTGCCGAACGTTGTCATGCCCAGACGGTGCACGGGGCAGGGGCGCCTCTCGCCGAGGAGCTCGGCCACCGCGGCGCCGAGGCCCGTGGCGGTGCTGTGCTCCTCGACCGTGACCACGCGGCCGCAGCGTTCGGCGGCGGCGAGGACGGCCTCCTCGTCTAGCGGGCTCACGGAGTAGGCGTCAACCACGTGGACCTCGATGCCGTCGGACGCGAGGATGTCGGCCGCGGCGAGGGCCTGGGAGACCTCGACGCCGCAGGCCACGATGGCCACGTCGCGGCCCTCGCGCAGCACGCGGGAGCCGCCGAGCTCAGCGGCGAAGCCCTCGTCGTACAGGGCGGGGACGGGATGACGGCCCATCCGCACATAGAGGGGGCCGGGCGTGGCGGCGGCCAGGCGCAGGCATGCGGCGGCGCTGTCGTAGTCAGCTGGCACGAGCACGCGCATCTGGGGCAGGGCGCGCATCATGCCGATGTCCTCGAGCGACTGGTGCGTGGCGCCGTCCTCGCCCACCGTGATGCCGGCGTGGGTGGGGCACACCTTCACGTCGAGGCCGGAGTCGCACACGGTGTTGCGGATCTGGTCGTAGGCGCGGCCGGTGGCGAACACGGCGAACGAGCCACAGAACACGGTGCGGCCGGTGAGCGACAGGCCCGAGGCCACGCCCACCATGTCCTGCTCGGCGATGCCCACGTCCACGAAGCGGTCGGGGTAGGCGGCGCCGAGGACCCCCAGCTTGGTGGAGCCGGCGAGGTCCGCGTCCACGGCGCAGACGTTCAGACCTTCCTCGACGAGCGACACGAGCGTGGCGCCGTAGGCCTCGCGGGTGGCGCGGGGTTTGGTCTCAGCCATGCCTTAAGCCTCCTTCTCGATGGCGTCGCGCTCGGCGTCGAGCTCGGCGAGGGCGGTTGCGGCCTGCTCGGGGCTCGGCGCGTTGCCGTGCCAGGAGGCCTGGTCCTCCATGAAGGAGACGCCCTTGCCCTTGACGGTCTCGCAGACCACGGCCTGGGGCGCGCCGGCGGCGGCCTTGACGGCGGTAAGGGCGGTCACGACGGCGGCCACGTCGTGGCCGTCCACGCGGGTGACGCCCCAGCCGAAGGCCGCGAGCTTGGCGTCGATGTCACCGAGGGAGCAGACGTCGGTCACATGCCCGTCGATCTGCAGGTTGTTGAGGTCGACGATGGCGCAGAGGTTGTCGAGGCCGCGGTGGGCGGCGAACATGAGCGCCTCCCAGTTGGACCCCTCCTGCAGCTCGCCGTCGCCGAGCAGGCAGAAGACCTGGCGCGGGGTGGCGCCGACGGCCGCGGCGTCGATCTTGAGGCCGAGGGCGCAACCGGCGGAGACCGAGAGGCCCTGGCCGAGGGAGCCGGAACAGACCTCCACGCCGGGGCAGGCGTGGGAGTCGGGGTGGCCCTGGAGCTTGGAGCCGAGCTGGCGCAGGGTCATGAGGTCGTCGTCGGAGAGCCAGCCGAGCCGGTGGTAGGCGGCATAGAGGATGGGGGCGGCATGACCTTTGGAGAGGAAGAAGCGGTCGCCGGTATGGTCGTCGGGGTTCCCGGCGTCATAGTCCATGACGCCCGAGAAGAACAGGGCGGCCACAATGTCGGCCGCCGACAGCGACCCGCCGGGGTGGCCCGACTTGCTCTGCGCCAGCATGCGGATCACGTCGTGGCGCATGGCGTTGGCTGCGAGCCTGAGGTCTCGCGTGTCCAAGGATGGTCCTCCTTCTGCGAGGTGAACGGACGGTTCAAGCATACCCGTCGAGCGGGGGCGCGACGGGAAGACGGCGGCGGGCGGGGCGCCTCTGCGGGCGCGTCCCTCTCAGCACCTGAACGCGCCTGGGGGCGCCCCTCTCCAAACCTGAACACGCCTGAGAGCGGATTCCGCCTCCCTGAACGCGCTTGAGGGCGACTTCCCGCACGGTTCGGCACCGGTGGTCGCCCTCAATCGCATTCAGGTACCGATGGGCGTGCCGATTGGGGGCGGCCGACAGCGGCAGGGAGAGCGTCGCTCTACTCCGCGGCGGACACCTTGGCCCAGTCGGCCTCGAAGGCGGCCAGGCCGGCGTCGGTCAGCGGGTGGTGCAGGCACCTCTCGAGCGTGGCAAAGGGCACGGTGGCGATGTCCGCGCCCATCAGGCCGGCCTGGGCCACGTGCTCGGGCGTGCGCAGGGAGGCGGAGATGACCTCGCAGACTCCGTCGACGTTCTTGCCGGACCAGTCGTAGTTGGAGACGGCGGCCACGACGTCGGCCAGGCGGTCCACGCCGCTCTCGGCGATGTCGTCGAACCTGCCCACGAACGGGCTCACATACCGGGCACCGGCGTTGGCGGCCATGAGGGCCTGGGGCACCGAGAAAATCAGGGTCATGTTGACCCGCACGCCTTGGTCTGCCAGGCGGCGGCAGGCCGAGAGGCCCTCGGCGCACACCGGCAGTTTCACCACGATGTTGGGTGCCAGGGAGGCGAGGCGAAGACCCTCCTCCACCATGGCGTCGGCGGTGGCGGCGGTGGATTCGGCCGAGACGGGCAGGCCGTCGCAGAGCTCGGCGATGCGCAGCATGTGGGCCTCGAAATCGGCCAGGCTGCCGCCGGTCCGGGCGTAGAGGGTGGGGTTGGTGGTGACGCCGGCCAGGCAGCCCCAGCTGTAAGCGGTCTCGATCTGCCCGAGGTCGGCGGTGTCGATGAAGAACTTCATAGGGTCATCCCCTCTCTGGGGTGTCACGTCGGCCGGACACCCCGAGCATCTTGACATCATCTTCTAAATAGACAAAGTGACAGATGGTCCAGGCACCCCTGTCACGCGGTGCGGCGGGCGGTATCTGGGACAAAAGTGCCCGACCATTGGGACAAAAGTGTCCGGGTGGTGGGACAGTGGGGCAGGTGGGCTAGCGGGCGGCCCGGTGCGCCCTCACTGCCGCGCGCACGGCCCGGGCGTTCTCGGCGATCGCCTCGACCGACCCCGTGGCGAGCAGGCCGCCAAAGCCGCAGCAGTCCACGCCGGACGCCAGCCACTCGGGAAGGTTCTCCAGGGTCACTCCGCCGGAAGCCATGAGTGGCATCCACGGGGTGGGCGTCTTGAACAGACCCACCAGGGAGGGGCCGTAAACGCTGGATATAGGAAAGCACTTGATAAAAGACGCCCCGAGCTCCAAGGCCCTCACAGCCTCCGTCACCGATGTGCAGCCCGGTGCGTAGGGCAGCTGGTAGCGGTTGCATGTGGCCGCGACGGCCTCGGACAGGCAGTTGGACACCACAAAGCGCGCCCCCGCCATCCGGGCCATGCATGCCGTGGCCTCGTCCATAACCGTGCCGGCGCCCACAAGCACCTCGTCGCCAAAGCGCCCGACGATGGCCTCGATGGCCCGGACGGCGCAGGGTGCGGTGAAGCTCACCTCGAGGGCGTCCATGCCGCCGGCGAGACACCCCTCGGCGATCTCGAGGGCACGCTCCGGAGTCTCGGGGCGCACCACGGCAAAGGCCCATCCATCGGCCAGTCGCTGGCCGACCTCGGCCCTCTGCAGCCCCATGGTCACTCCTCCCCCGCAAGCGCGGCCACGAGGGCACGGGCGGCGGCATCGGCCTCGGGCCCAGCCTCCTCCACGGGGAGCCGGGCCGGCCCGACCGGATAGCCCGACAGCTCCACGAGGCGCTTGAGCATCTGGGGCACGGCACCGAGGTGCAGCACGTCCCGCACCGGCTCGAGCGCGGCCTGGAGCTCGGAGGCGCGCCCGGTCTCGCCCGCCTCAAGGGCGGCCCAAAGGCCCACGACCGTCTCGGGCACGAGGTTGGCCGTTCCCGCCACGGCGCCGGATGCGCCGAGGGCATGGGCCGCAGAGATGATCCCGTCGGAGCCCACCAGCACGTCAAGGGCGCCATCGCCCGCCTCGATATAGGAGGCGAGGAGGTCGAGGTCGCCGGAGCTGTCCTTGATGCCGGCGATGGAAGGGTGGGCGGCAACCTTGGCCACGACGGCCGGCGCGATCACGCGTCCCGTGGCCTTGGGGATGTTGTAGAGCAGGACCGGCACCTCGGCGGCGTCGGCGACGGCCTCGAAGTGCGCCGCGAGCTCGTCGTCGCTCGGCTGCAGGAAGTACGGGTTCACCACCGAGAGACCCGACACACCGGTGTCCTGGACCCGTTTGACGAGCTCCCGCGCCTCCGCCGTGGAGCAGGAGCCCACGCCTGCGATGACCGGCACCCGGCCGGCCGCCCGCTCCACAAGGTGCGCCGTGTATGCCACCCGCTCGTCGTCGGAGGCCACATGGAACTCGCCGTTGGAACCAAAGGCGAACAGGCCGTCCACTCCGGCGCCCACGAGACGTTCCACGAGGGTGTCGGCGTTCCCCGCCACCAGCGGCTGCCCCGCCGTGCGGCCGAACGGGGTCAGGATGGGGACGATGACCCCGGAAAAAGCCGCCATGGTCAGACCACCGCCGACTGCGTGCCGAGGATGGATGCACCGAGGGCGCCGGCCGGGTGCCAGCGCACGTAGGTCTCGGGGTCCAAGCCGCGCTCCGCCTGAAGCAGGATCGACAGGCACTGGAGCTCGATCATCTCCGCCAGGATGGAGGCACGGGGCGGCTTGTTCATGGCGTCCCCCTCCTGCTCGACACCGGCGATGAGGGCCACATCGGCATTGCGCGCCAGCCAGGACCCGGGCTTGCCGGTAAGCGCCACGATACGGGCGCCGTTGGCCTTGAGGCACTCCACCGAGCGCTTGAGCTCGGAGGTCTCGCCGGAGTTGGAGATGGCGACCACGACGTCGCCGGGAAGCACCTGGCCGGCGCTGCCGTGGACGCACTCGGTGCCGTCGAGCTGATAGGCCGGGGTCCCGGTGGACGAGAACAGCGACGCCGCGTACCCGGAGACATGCCCCGGCTTGCCGATGCCCGTCACATGGAGACGTCCGCCGGCGGCCTCGGCGTCAAGGATGAGCCTCTTGGCGTCGGCCAGCGCGCCGTAATCGATGGCCCCCACGTAGTCGCGGAGCGACCGCGCCATGATGTCGAGGAACGTCCTCGCTTGGTCTTTCTCAAAGTGCATGGGTTCTCCTCAAGTCGTCAAAGATGGGACGGGGCGGTCATGGTCGGCCGGGGCGACACCACGGTCGCCGAGGGCGCGGGCGAGCGCGGAGGCAAGCCTGTCGGCGTCGGCGCGGCCGTCGCACCCCACGGCAAGGGCCTCGAAACCGGCTGGGTGGTCCACCCAGTCGCCCCAGAGCAGCAGCACGCACGAGGTACCGCGTACCTCCGTGCGGAACGCCGTCACCGAGCGGCAGGGCACGCGCCTTCGCCCGCCGCCGCGACCGGCCGGGGGCAGCACGAGGTCATCGCCGTCGAACTCGATCACGGGTGCGGGCCTCACGGCGTCGCGCGCCGCCGCAGCAGCCCGCCGGCTGAGCACCCAGGCGACCGGCACGGCCGCCAACGCCCCCAGGAGCCAGAGCACCGAGCCCGTGACCTGGGCGAGGGCCCCCGATGCGAAGGCGGCGAGCAGGGAGGCCGCGGTACCGGCGGCATAGGCTGCGACGCCCCGCACGGAGGAGCGGAAAGAGGGGACGGCACGGAGGTCGTCGCTCATCGCGCACCCCCTCCCAGCAGACGGTCGTAGTCGGCACGGGCCCCGGCGAATGCGTCGCGCAGCAGATGGGCGTCGATGGCGCTCACCATGAGGTCGAGGTCTCCGGCATAGGTGCCGAGGAGCTCGTTGGACCCGATGATCCCAAAGGCCCGGCCGTGCCTCCTGCAGGCGTCGCGCACGCGGTCGATGAGGGCGAGCTCCTCGGCACAGCCCACCTCGTCCGGGCGGCCGAGCGAGATCGCGAGGTCACAGGGGCCCACGACCGCAGCGCCGACGCCGGGGGTGGAGAGGATCTCGTCGACGTTCTCGACCCCGGCCACCGTCTCGATCTGCACGACCGCGAGGGTGCCGTCGTTGGCGGCCCCCATGGTCGGGCCGTGGCCGCCGCTGGGGCCAAAGCGGGTGTGACCGCCTCCAGAGTAGCTTCGCCGCCCCAGGGGCGGGTACTTGGACCACCCCACAAGGAGGCGCGCCTGCTCGGCCGTCTCCACCATGGGAACCATGACCCCCGTCGCACCGAGGTCCAGCGTGTGCGACACCCAGTCCCGGCTGAGCTCGGGCACCCGCACCACGGTGGGCAGCCCGCAGGCGTCGGCGAGCAGGAGCAGCGACCCGAGCGACCCCGCATCGAGGTTGCCATGCTCGCCGTCGAGGAGCAGGAAGTCCAAACCGGCCGCCTTTGCCATAAGCACGCAGGGGGCGTCGTCGAGCACCTGCACGAGGAGGCCGCCCTGGGCCTTCCCCTTTCCGAGGTCGCGAAAACCAGTCATGGGGTTCTCCCATCCCGGGGCGGGCACCCACGGCGCCCGCCCCGCACAGCATCCCTAGGGCCGACAGGTGTCACTGGAAGAAGGAGCCTATGCCGTAGACGATCGATCCGATGACGTTGTAGTCGACGTTGGGGAACGAGGCGCCGGCGATGCCGAGGCCCGAGAAGAGCGGGTACAGCAGCAGCGGGCCTGCGCAGAGCACGATGCCGATGAGGAACGAGCCGAGGGCCGCGCCGCGCCAGCCGCCGTAGGCGTATCCCATGACGCCGCAGGTGCCGCCGGAGAAGAAGCAGATGCCGGCCGCAGGGATCATGATGGTCTCGCTATGGAACAGCACCATGAGGGCCATGGCCGCCAGGCCGCCCAGGAACGAGCCGATGAAGCCGATGATCACGGCGTTGGGGGCGAACGGGAAGATGGCGGGGCAGTCGACGGCGGGCAGGGCGTTGGGAACGAGCTTCTCGGAGATGCCCACGAAGGCGGCGGTGATCTCGGCGATGAACTGGCGGACGCCAAAGATGAGGACGGACATGCCGGCCGCGAACTTCAGGCCGGCAAGGAAGGGCCACAGCCACCAGAGGTCGTTACCGAAGTACTGGCCGGCCAACGTGGCGCCGGTGCTCTCGTTGACCACGTCGTTGAAGTGGCCGGTGACGAGGCAGGCGATGGTGACGATGTAGAACAGTACGATCATGAACAGGGCCACGGAGAAGACGAAGTCCTTGAAGAGCTTGAAGAACTCGGGAAGCTCGCGCTCCTCCACGGCGCCCTTGGCGAGGTCGGCGTCGTTCTTCTTGGCGAAGAGCTTGCCGCAGTAGCCCGCGATCATGTAGCCGATGGCGTTGAAATGGCCGATGGCGAAGGTCCGGCCGCCGGCCACCTTGTCGACGAAGGGCTGACAGAGCATGGGCAACGCCGCACCGCAGACGCCGAGGACGAGGCCGCCCAGGAGCACGGTCACCATGAACGGGGCCCCGAGGCCGATGAACACGAGGGCGAGCACGCAGGAGAAGTAGAGGAAGTGCTGGCCCGTGAGAAAGATGGCCTTGAACGGGGTGAACTTGGCCACCAGCACGTTGCAGACGAAGCCGACGAGCATGACCAGGGCGACCTCGGTGCCGTAGGTCTGCAGGGCGAGCGACGTTGCCACCTCGACCTGCGTCACCACGCCGGAGACGGAGAACGCCCTGTTGAACATGTCGGAGAAAATGGTCACCTGGGCCGACATGGCGTCGGAGCCGATGTTGAAGATCAGAAAGCCGATGATGGTCTTGACGGTGCCGGAGAAGACGTCCACGGCCGACTTCTTCTGGAGAAGGAGGCCGATGAGGGCGAAGACGCCCATGATCACAGCCGTGTTGCGCAGCTGCATAAGGAACATGTCTACCATATGGGTTCCTCTCGGGGCCCGGACGGGCGGTTGTCGGTTCGTTTACTCGGTCTGGGCCTCGGCCCACTCCTTGAGGACGCGGCGGATCTCCTCCTTGTCCACGAGGTTCTTCACCCCCACCGCCGCGGGCACACGCGGGTCGGCGTTGAGCTCGTCGGTGAGGTCACACATGGTTATGACGAGGTCGCCCGTGAACCCGAGGATGGAGTCGAGGTTGCCGTGCTCGGTGACTATGGGCAGCCCCTCCTCGGCAATGACCTGGTCGCACTTGATCTTGAGGATCATCGACGAGCCCATGCCCGCCCTGCAGCACACCAGCGCACGGTACTTCTTGGCCATCAGAGGCCTCCTTCCTTCTCCCGGATGAGGTCCAGCACCTCTCCGGCCGTCTCTGCCTCGTCGAGTCCCACATAGAAGCCCTCGTCGCCCAGCAGCTCTGCAAGGGACATCAGGGCCTGCAGGTGCCCGCCGTCGTCGGCGGCCACCAGAGGGAAGAGGTAGCTCACAGGGTCGTTGGCCTCGCTCCCGAACTCCACGGGCTCGGCGAGGCGCACCACGCCGATGCCGTTGCCCAAGGCGCCCTGGTCGGGGCGCGCGTGGGGTATGGCCACATGGGGGGCCAGCACGAAATAAGGACCGAGCTCCTTGGCGCCCCGCACGATGTCGTCCACGTAACCCTGGGTGGCGATCCCAGCCTCCACAAAGGGCGCGACCGCCGTGCGCACGGCGTCCTCCCAGTCACGTGCGACCACATCGAGTTAGACGAAGGGCTCCTGCACAAGAGCGGACAGCACCGATCCACCTCGCTCTCCTCCAGGCGGGCGCACCCGCCACCGACAAGCCGTGGGGAAACATCCATTAATCCGTTCCCCCTCGCTTGAAATATGAACGTTTTGACGGGAAATGGACTATGAATCCGCGATCATCCCCGAACGGCCAGATATTGCCCCTGAGCGGTACATCCGTTTTTACCTTAATCTACCTGCTGTTTTATATTCCCGTGCGCGTATTGTCCCTGAGCTCCATTCAAAAGGACATTCGTTCGTATAATACGAACATAACCCACGATTTATATGAACGTATTCCATGGAACCGTGGGATGAAAAACAATGGGGCCTATACTGTCCCCAGGGACCCACGGACGGGAGTGCCGATGAAACGCAGCCGCGACCTTGTCGCCGAGAGACGCGACGCCATCATGGTCCTCGTGGAGCAGCGAGGGGAGGTGGCGGTCTCCGAACTCGCCGAGCGCTTCGAGGTCTCGCCGCTCACCATTCGACGGGACCTCTCCTACCTCGAGGAGCAGCGGGTGGTCGTACGGCAGCACGGCAAGGCGGTGCTGGACAACCCCCTGGGAAGGCCCTCCGGAACGAGACGGGTGCGCTCCATCAGGACCATCGCCACCGAGGCCGCCTCCCTCGTGGAGGACGGGGACTGCATCTTCATCAACGCCAGCTCCACGGCCCTGGCCATCGTCGAGCACATACGCGCCCAGGACGTGACCGTGGTCACGAACAACGGGAAGGCGCTCTTCCTGGCCTCGTCGCCCCACGTGTCGCTGCTGCTCACCGGCGGAGAGATCCGGCCTCCCAAGGCGTCCATGACCGGCGAGGACGCCCTGCGCTGCATCGAGCGTGTGACGGCCACCAAGTGTTTCTTGGGCACGAGCGGGTTCTCCCCCATACACGGGCTCACCTCGGCCACGGCGCCCGAGCCGGCGGTCAACGCCGCCATGCTCGACCACGCCCTCACCCGGGTGGTGGTGGCCGACTCGGAGAAGATCGGCCGCACGTCGAGCTTCCACTGGGGCGACCCAGGCGACATCGACCTGTTGATCACCGACACGGGCGCCACCGACGAGCAGCTGCAGGCGTTGGAGCGCCACGGGCTCCGCAGCGCCGTGCGGTGCGACCCGGCGGGGGAGCTTGCGGCGGAGCGGCTGTTCTAGCCACCGGCGCCCGAGCCTGCGCCTGGCGGCCGGTTGGCGCACCCCTCGACGCGCACCTCTCGGCGCCTCGGCGCCGCCAGCTCCCTCCCTCTCGACACCACCCCCTTATCGGCACCTGAACGCGATTGAGGGCGCCCCTCCCCGCACCTGAACGCGCTCGGGGGCGGATTACGCCTCCCTGAATGCGATTGAGGGCGACTTCCGGCATGGTTCCGCGCTGGAAGTCGCCCTCAATCGCATTCAGGTGCCGACGGGGGTGCCGACGGGGGGGGTACAGGTGGCGCCGACGGGCGGCAGCCGCCCTACCCCGCGGCAGCCGCCCTACTCCCCCAGCACCTCGGGCGTGGAGCGGTACCCGATGCCCATGCGATCGATGCCCTTGTCGATGAGCTCGAGGAAGTGCTCCCGGTCGCGAATGCAGCCGGAGCCCTTGACGCGGATCTCGCCCTCCCCGGCCTCCATCATGAGGTCCACCACCTCGTTGGTGGCGCCGCGCTGCTCGCCACCGGTGTAGAAGCCGGTGGACGACTTGATGAAGTCGGCGCCGGCGGCCACGGCGCAGCGGGTGCCGTCCTGAATCTGCCCATGGGTGAGGGCGTCCGTCTCGATGATGACCTTCACCAGGACGCCCCTGGCGTGGCAGGCCTCCACGACGGCGCGGATGTCCTCGGTCACGTAGTCGAGGTCGCCGGAGCGCAGGCGACCGTAGTTGGCCACGATGTCGAGGTCCTGGATGTCGTAGCCGTCCATGATGGCCTCGGCCTGGGCCACCTTGGAGGCCGTGGAGCTGGTGCCAAAGGGGAAATCGCACACCACGCAGAGACCGGTGCCGGTACCCTCCACCATGGGGGCCACGATGGGCAGGCTCGACGGGTTGATGCAGATGGTCGCGCAGCCGAAGTCGATGCCCTCCTGGGCGTACCTCCTGATGTCCTCCACCGTGAACTCGGGCTTGAGGACCGACTGGTCGATATAGGCGGCGAGCTCGGCGCGGCTCATCTCGGAGGCGGGCTTGGCGGGGGTCATGGTGCTCCTCTCTGCAAGGGGTCTGAAGGACGGTTCGAAGATACGACCGCCCGCAGGCCTTTTCGGGGAGCGTGGGGAAAAACAGCCTCCTGATGCTGAACGTTCTGTACGTTTGCGGCGGGGCGGCGGCCGGTGTCCGCGCGCGCCGCGACCCTAGGCGCGCCGGTAGGCGGTGCCCTCGGCGGAGACATCGAGCACGAACCGCGAGAGGGCGGCCGGCATGAGGATGACGCTCGTCTCGAACGGAAGACCGTCGCCGTCGAGGGTCTGGCGCACACAGCGCAGGGCCGGGGCGCCGGGCTCCAGCCCAAGGGCCCGGGCCTCCCCCGCCGCCAGCGTGCAAGCCTCGTAGGCCTCCAGCGCCCGGGCGGGGAGCTTGCCGCTGCCGGCGGCAATGGCAGCGTAGAGGGAGCCCGTGCCCTCCACCTGCCCCCGGGAGAGGCCGGGCACGAGGTCCTGCGGCACCCAGGCCGTCACATACTGCCGCGGCTCGCCGTCGGCCATGCGCACGCGCACCACCCGCCAGAGGGGCGTGCCCTCGGCCACCTGGAGCTGGCGGGCCTGACGCTCGTGGGCGGGCACGGCGGAGAGGTCCAGCAGGCGGGAGAAGGGCTCGCCGCCGGCGGAGCGCACCTGCCCGGAGAAGTTGAGGGCCGTGGAGATGTCCTCGGCTTCCTCGGGCCACCGGGCGAAGGTCCCGAGCCCCCGGCAGCGCACCACGCGGCCCTCGCGGGCGAGCTCGTCGAAGCAGCGGCGCACAGTGCCCCGGGAGAGGCCGAAGGCCCGGCAGAGCTCCTGCTCGGAGGGCAGCGGCTGGTCGGGACCCACTGCGCGCGCGGCGATGACCTGCAGAATGCGATCCTTGAGCTGGCGGTAGAGCGGCGCCTGCGCCGCCGGGTCCAACGGCGGGGCGCACACGAGGGCGAGCACGTCCATGGGTCCTCCTCCGGTGGCCGACGGGACAAAGGTACCCGAGCGGCAGCCCCGGCCGGTGGGACAAAAGTGCCCGACCATTGGGACAAAAGTGTCCGGGTGGTGGGACGAGGCGGGGTCAGCGGGGCAGCTCCACCGTGAACGTCGTCGTGCCGCCGGCGCTCTCCGCCCACACGCGGCCGCCGTGGGCCCGGGCGATCTCCTCCACGATGGAGAGGCCCAGCCCGGCCCCGGCGCCGTCGCCACGGGCGTCGTCGCCTCGCACGAACCGCTCGAAGACGTGGGGCAGCAGCTCCTCCGGGATGTCGGGCCCGTTGTCGCGCACCGTCATCCGCACGCCGCCGTCGGAGGCGCGGCCCACCCCCACCACGACCTCCGTGCCGTCGTCGCCGTGGGCCACGGCGTTCCTCACCAGGTTGGAGAGCATGCGGGCGGCCCGGCCCGGGTCCACGGCGGCCACGCACGGGCCGTCGGCCGCCACCCGCACCGTCAGGCCGTGGGCCGCGGCGTCGGGCATGGCCTCCTCGGCCACCTGCTCGCCGAGGAGCACGAGGTCGACCCGGCTCCTCTCCAGGGGGATGGTCTGCAGGTTGAACCGCGAGATCTCGAAGAGCTCCTCCACCAGGTCGCCGAGGCGCACCGCGCGCCCGTGGGCCACCGAGACGTAGCGACGGCGAGCGTCCTCGGGCAGGTCGGGTGACTCGTCGAGGAGCTCGAGGTAGCCGGTCACGGAGGTGAGCGGGGTCCGGAGGTCGTGGGCCAGGTAGGTCACAAGCTCGTCCTTGCGGCGCTCCGCGGCGAGCGCGGCCTCGTCGGCCTCCAGGCGCTCCCGACGCACCGACTCCAGCTCGCGCCCGGCCACGGAGAGCTCCTCGGGCAGGCGCACCGGCGCCGCGGGGTCGCGCACGAGGTCGGTCACCGCGGCGGCGAGGTCGTCGAAGGCGTCGAGGTAGCGGCGCTGCGCCCAGAGGAACACGACCACCAGCCCGCTCAGGTAGACGACGACGGCCGCAGGGGCCTTGAGGTCGTGGAGGCGCGTGTAGAGCGTGATGTCGCGCACGCGGAAGACCTCCTCGCCCGTGGCCTCGTCGTAGCCGCCCACCACCTGATAGGCCTTGCGGGGGTCTGAGAAGCGGCCCGTCTCCGCGAGGACGTTGTAGTCCTCCACCGTGTAGGTGGCCCATGCGGAGTCGTTGGCTGCGATGGCCTCGCCGAGCGCGCTTACAAGGTCCCGCGAGCCCCACGCCACGAGGAGGCAGAACAGCGTCCACAGGGCCACCGCGAGCACGGTGCGGCCCTCGACACGGCGGGCCAGGACGCGGGCCTGCTCGCTGCGGGAGGCCCGCCGCCTCACCGGCCGTCGCCCGACACGCGGTAGCCCACGCCCCACACGGTCTGCACGTAGCCGCGGGAGGCGTCCACACGCTCGAGCTTGGCGCGCAGGCGTCGGATGTGCACCATCACAGTGTTGCGCGACGAGGCGTCCGGCTCGGCGTCCCACACGCGGCGGAACAGGTCGCCCACGGGCACGGGGTCGCCGTCGGCGGCCATGAGCTCCTGGAGGAGGCGGAACTCCGTGGGAGTGAGGTTGAGGGGCACGTCGAGGAGCGACGCCCGGTGCGCCACGGGGTCGAGGGCGAGCGGGCCCACCCGCAGGCCGTGGGAGGAACCCTCGCTGCGGCGCAGGCGCGCCCGGATGCGGGCCACGAGCTCGCGGGGGCGGAACGGCTTGGCCACGTAGTCGTCGCCGCCGATGGTAAGGCCCACCACCTGGCTGGTCTCGTCGTCCTTGGCGGAGAGGAAGATCACCGGCAGGTCGGGCTCGCGGGAGCGGAGGAGGCGGCACGTCTCGAAGCCGTCCATGCCCGGCATCATGACGTCGAGGACCACGAGGTCGACGGGGCCGTCGGTCACGGCGGCCAGGGCCTCCTCGCCGCTGCCCACGCCCACGAACCCCAGGCCCTCGCCCTCCACCAAGGCGCCCACCAGGCCCACGATGGCCGGGTCGTCGTCCACCACGAGGACCCGCGGCGTGCGCCCCTCTCGTCCCTCCCCCATGGCTCTCCCCTCTCCCCGCTCCGTTGCCCCCAGTCTAGGGGGACTGCGAGTGCCGGACGGCCCTGTCAGGCCACCGTAAGGAATTCGTAAGCCACCCTTACGGGCTTGTCAGCAAGCGTAAGGCGCCCGTCACGGACTTTCCGGGAGGCAGGGCGGACGATGGGGACACCGAGACGCGACGTGAGGAGGACCCCATGGACACGCGACCCACCACCGTTGCCGCCAACCCCTACCCGGACGAGAGCGCGGCGTTTCCCGCACCGGCGTCCTGGCAGGAACCGCCCCACCGACGCGTGGGCGCCATGGTGCTCATGGTCCTTGCGGCCGTGGTCGCCCTCTGCCTCGTGGCCGTGGCCTTTGGTCTGGCGGGTACGGCGGCGCGGGCGGCGGACGGCTCGTGGGCGAGCGACCCTGCGGGGCAGTGGCGCCAGGGCAGCGTGCCGCGGCTGTACCAGACCGACCCCGCCTGGTCCGGGGAGCCCTACGCCGGGCAGACCGTCGGGGAGGCCGGCTGCGGGCCCACGTGCCTCTCGGCCGTGTACGTGGCGGTCACGGGGCGCGGCGACCTCACGCCGGTGGACGCCGCGCGCCTGTCGGAGCGGGGCGGCCATGTGACCGACGGCCTCACCGCCTGGACCCTCATGGACGAGGGCGCCGCCTCGGTGGGCCTCGCGTCGCGGCCGGTGGCGGCCGACGCCGGCGCCGTGCGGGCGGAGCTGGCCGCAGGCAGGCCCGTCATCGCCTCCATGGGCCCGGGCGACTTCACGAGCAGCGGGCACTTCATCGTGCTCACCGCCGTGGACGACGCCGGGCGCCTGCAGGTCATGGACCCCAACTCGGAGCCGAGGACCGAGCAGCCCTGGAACCTGGAACGCACCCTCTCCCAGGCGCGGGCGCTGTGGTCCTTCTCCAAGGCGTGACAGCGGTGACAGTGGTGTGACAGCGGTGCCTGGCCCATCTGTCACTTCGCATGTTTCTCACTTTATGATATGCCTCCATGCCGGAGGGGCCTGTGGCATGGGTTTTGGCCTCCAGACGCCGAGAAACCCATGCCGTAGCGGCCTCCAGCATGGGCTCTTGGCACCTACCGGGCGAGAATCCCATGCCAAAGCTCGCTTTGGCATGGCCGGGCGGTGAGGCCGGGACAGCAGGCGCCCCTACAGCGACATGTTGGGGTCCCCGTCCATCGACAGCGGGACCAGCCGGCCGGCATGGTAGTCGCGCAGGGCCACCAGCGCGATCATGGCGGCATTGTCGGTGCAGGCGTTCATGGGCGGCACGGTCACCCGCACACCCCGCTCGCCCAGGCGCTCGCGGTAGGCCGCACGCAGGGCCGGGTTGGCCGCGACGCCGCCGCCCACGCAGAAGTCGTCCACGTCGCACTCCTCCACGGCCGTGAGAGCCTTGGCCACCTGCACGTCAATGACGGCGGCCTGGAAGCTCGCGGCGAGGTCGGGCAGGTCGATGGGGCGCCCGGCGGCGTTCTCGGCCTCGATGTAAGTGATCACCGCGGTCTTGAGGCCTGAGAGCGAGAACCGGTAGTCGTGGCTGTGGAGCATGGCCCGCGGGAACGCCACCGCCCTGGGGTCGCCCTGCTCGGCGAGGCGGCTGATCACGGGGCCGCCGGGGTAACCCAGGCCCAGGGCCTTGGCCACCTTGTCGAAGGCCTCCCCCACGGCGTCGTCGATGGTCTCTCCCAACACCTCGTAGTCGCCCCAGCCGCGCACGTGCACGAGCATGGTGTGGCCACCCGAGACGAGGCTCGCCACGAAGGGCGGCTCGAGGTCGGGGGTCTCGAAGAGGTTGGCGTAGAGGTGGCCCTCCAGGTGGTTCACCCCCACGAGGGGGATCCCGGCGGCAGCGGCGAGCCCCTTGGCGAAGGCGATGCCCACCACGAGGGCGCCCACGAGGCCAGGGCCCTGGGTGACGCCCACGCAGTCGAGGTCGGAGACCAGAAGCGTCTTGCAGCCGAAGTGCGCGCCCGCCTGGGCCATGGCCTCCTCGAAGACGCCCACCACGGCCTCGGTGTGCTTGCGGCTGGCGATCTCGGGCACCACGCCGCCAAAGCGCGCGTGGAAGTCGATCTGGGTGGCCACCACGTTGGCCACGATCTCGCCCGTGCCGTCGATGACGGCCATGGCGGTCTCGTCGCAGGAGCTCTCGATGGACAGCACCAGCGGTTTTGCCGCCTCGACGGCAGCGGCAGCCTCGGCCGTGCGGCCCGCGTCGACCATGGGCCAGGGCTCCACGGCGGCCGTGGGGTCGGGCAGGTCGTCGCTGGCGGCGATGGAGAGGGGCAGGGACGCCGTGAGGATGAGGGCGTCGCGGCCGCTGCCGTAGTAGTCGGGGCGCCGGCCGGCCTCGGAGAAGCCCACGGAGCCGTAGAGCGCCCGGGCGGCGGCGTTGTCCTCGAAGACCTCGAGGGACGCCGTGCGGGCGCCGAGCATCTGGCCGTCGTAGGTCACCCGGGCCAGGAGCCTGCGGCCGACGCCCTCCCGGCGCCGGGCCGGGCTCACGCAGACGTCGAGCACCTCGAGGTCGTCGCCGGCCATCTGGGCGCCGGCGAAGCCCACCACCTCGCCCTGGTCGTGGGCCACCCACCAGGTACGGCCCTCGGCCCCCAGCTCCTGGGAGAACATGGCCTCGTTCCACGGAGTGTGCTCGGTGCCGGCGAAGACGGCGTCCTCGAGCAGCGCCACCTGGGGCGCGTCGTTCACGCCCATGGGGCGCAGCTGGAGGTGGCGGCCGGCCAGGGCGTCGTCGACGCCGGTGGTGGCCACGGTGGCCGGCTCGGCCATGCCCAGGCGTTTGAGCTCGTTCTCCTCGGCGTCCGAGAGGCGCGTGTACACCGGCAGGACGAGGGCGGGATGGCCGTCGCCCTCCCAGAGGGCGGGGTCGGCCGCGGCCGAGAGGAGCAGCGACTCCCCCGTGGGGTGCCAGAGCGCCTCGGGCAGCACGGCGGTGAGGCCCGCCTCGGCAAAGAGCCCGCGGTACTTCCTGAGACCGTCGCCGGTGAGCTGGATGTCGGCGCCGTCCGCGCGGTCGGCCCACGCCGCCGCGGCGGCCGGTGCCTTCATCACCGTCTCCACCGAGAAGAGCCGCTTGGGTCCCTCGTCGTCCACGCCATAGAGGCCCGGGTAGACCTCGCGGCGCATGGCGTCGCCTACCACGCCCACGAGGCCGCGCACGCCGGCGGCCCAGGCGCGCCAGGCCACGGCGTCCAGGGTGGAGGCGCCCGCCACCGGGCGGTCGAGCCCGCAGCCCAGGCCCTTGGCCGTGGCGATGCCGATGCGCACCCCCGTGAAGGACCCGGGGCCGCGGCCCACCACCACGCGGTCCACGTCGCCCATGGAAAGGCCCGCCTCGTCGAGAAGGCCAAGGCACGTGGGCACGAGCTCCACGTTGGCTTGGCGACGGCACGGACGGTCGCCCGAGGCCAGGACCTCCACGCGCCGGCGGCCGTCGCCAACGCCCACCCGCGCCACGGCACAGGCAAGCTCGTCGGTGGAGGTGTCGAAGGCAAGGACGACGCGGTCTGGTGTGGTCATGGGCAGGTCCTCCAAAGGCTCGGGTTGCACCACGCCATTCTAGTTCCCCGGGACGCCCATGAAGAGACGGGCCTCAGCCGACGGACCCCGCCACCGCCGCGTCCAGGGCCGCCGCGAGCTCCGCGCCCCGCACGCCCGCGCCCCGCACCTCCACGGTCCGGGCCGGCTCGGCGCCGCCCTCCACGGGTGCGCGCGATATGGCCACGTCCAGGCGCTCGTCGCCGAGGTCGTCGGCAAAGGCCTCGCCCCACTCCACCAGGCTCGCCCCCTCCACGCCGGCGACGTCGAGCACGCCGGCGTCGCCCAGCTGGTCGGCGTTGTCCAGGCGGTAGAGGTCGAAGTGGTAGAGGTCCAGGGTCTCGCCCCGGTGGACGGCCATGATGTTGAACGTGGGGCTCGTGACGTCGTCGGTGCAGCCCAAGGCCCGGGCCACCCCCTTGGTGAGCTGGGTCTTGCCGGCCCCGAGGTCGCCCGTGAGGATCACAAGGTCGCCCTCGCCGAGAAGGGCCCCCAGAAGCTCCCCCAGGGCCTGGGTGGCCTCGGCCGAGGTGGAGGCGTAGCGGCCCTCCCCGGTGCGGGTGAGGCCGTCCATGGCGGTATCGTCGCAGGTGACTCCCATCGTCACTCCTCCCCCACGGGGACGCCGCCCGCCGCGGGGGCAGGGGCGGCCGGGTGCTCGGCCAGCCATTGGCCGAGGAGCGCGAAGTCGGCCTCGAGGCTCGCCTGCTTGGTGCGGTCGTAGATGGCCGCGGCGGGGTGGAACACCGGCAGCACGTGGAAGTGCCCCGTCTCGTAGAAGCGGCCGCGGAGCGACGTGATGCCCTGCTCGGTACGCAGGATGAACCTCGTGGCAAAGTTGCCCAGGCACACGATGACGTCGGGCCAGACGCTACGGATCTGCTCCCGCAAAAACGGGCTGCACTCCGCGATCTCCTCGGGCCGCGGGTCGCGGTTGGAGGGCGGGCGGCACTTGAGGACGTTGCAGATGTAGACCTCATCGCGCCTGAGGCCGGCGATCTCGAGCAGGGCGTCGAGCTTCTTGCCGGCGGCACCCACGAAGGGCACGCCGGAGAGGTCCTCGTTCTTGCCCGGGGCCTCGCCCACGATGACCACGCGGGCGTAGGCGTCACCGTCGCCGAACACGATGTTCGTGCGCGTCTCGCAGAGCGGGCACCTGCGGCAGTCGCCGAGGAGGTCGCGCACGGCCGACAGCGGCACCTCGCCGGGGCGCTGATTCTCGTAACCCGGGATCTTGAGCATGGCCATAGCTGCCCCCTTAGACGTAGACCTTCTCGAGCCTGAGGCCGAAGTCGCAGACGACCTCGTAGTTGATGGTGCCCGACAGCTCGGCGAGCTCCTCGGCCGTTATCTCCTCGTCGCCGTCCACACCCATGAGGGTGACGAGGTCGCCCTCCTCCACGGGGCCGCAGGGGCGGTACTGCCGCACCTGGTTGACCTCCACGGCGAACATGCACTGGTCCATGCAGACGTTGCCCACCTGGCGGTGGCGCCGGCCGCGGCAGAGCACCTCGGCGCGGTTGGAGAGGATGCGCCCGTAGCCGTCGGCGTAGCCGACGGGAATCGTGGCCACCTGCACCGAGGAGGTGGTCACGCGCCAGGTCATGCCGTAGGAGACCCCCGTACCCACCGGCGGCCAGCCGCAGCGGGTGACCCGGGCGCGCACGGCCATGGCCGGTTCGAGGTCGATGTGGTCGCGGCTGGGCTCGCAGGGGTGCAGGCCGTAGAGGCCGATACCCACGCGCACCATGTCGTAGTGGGTGTCCTTGTGGAGCACCACCGAGGGGGTGTTGTCGCAGTGAACGAGGCCCGGGTCGAACCCGGCGTCGCGCAGGGCCGCCACAGCCTCGTCGAAGTGGCTGCGTTGGAGCTCCCAGTCCCAGTCGCCCGGCACGTCCGCCGTGGCGAAGTGCGTGAAGGTGCCGGCGCACACGAGACCGGAGTGGAAGTCCACGGCGCGCCGGAACTCCACGGCCTCGGCCCAGGGCACGCCTATGCGCGTCATGCCGGTGTCCAGCGCCAGGTGGTAGGCCCCCTGGCGGCCGCCGGCCGCGGCGTACTCGCCAAAGGCCAGGGCGAACTCCGTGGTGTAGACCGAGGGCATGAGGTCGTAGGCGAGGAGGTCGGGGATGGCCGTGGCAGGGGGCTGCGAGAGGACGAGGATAGGCTTGGAGACCTCGGCCTCGCGCAGGGCGATGCCCTCGCGCACCGTGGCCACGGCGAAGGCGTCGGCGCCGGACGCGGCCATGAGGGGGGCGCACACGGCGGCACCGTGGCCGTAGGCGTCGGCCTTCACCACGCACATGAGCTTGACGCCCCGTGCGAGGCGCTTCTTGTACTCGCGGGTGTTGTGACGGATGGCGGAGCGGCTCACCTCCACCCAGGCCCAGCGGGTGTCGGGGCAGCGGCTCTCCGCCACCTCACTCACCTTCCTCGGGCGACACACCGGCGACGGCCAGCGAGACCTGCTCCTCCATGGCGTCGAGGGCGAGGCCGAGGTTGCCGATGAGGTCGGAGGCCATCACGCCGCGGCTGCCGTGGGCCTCGGCGGCGAGGTTGGCGGCGAACCCGTGGACCTCGCAGGCGAAGGCGCACACGAGGGGGAGCACGTCGTTCTCCACGACGCCGCGGGCGAGGAGCGCCGCCATGATGCCGCCGAGCACGTCGCCGGAACCGGCGGTGGCCAGGCACGCAGGGCCGGGTTTGGGGAGCAGGGCGATCTCGACGCCCACGCAGCCCGTGGACTCGCCCTTGGCCACCACGCAGATGTCGGAGCCGCCGTCGGCCCAGACGATGCGGCGAGCGGCCTCGAGGGCGGCGGTGAGGGAGCTGGGCGGCTCGCCGGGCTGGCCCACGAGGCGGCCGAGCTCCCGGCGGTGCGGGGTGAGCACGAGCGGCGCCTCGCGGCGGATGAGCTCGGGGAAGTTGTCCAGGCGGTTCGTGGTCATGCGAGACAGCGCGTTGAGGGCGTCGGCGTCGAGCACGAGGGGGACGTCGCACTCGAGGAGCGACGAGACCACCGAGACGGTGTCGGCGCACACGCCCATGCCGGGGCCGCAGAGCACGCAGCTGCGCTGCTCGGCCATCTTGACGATCTCCGTGCGGGCGCCGGCCGAGAACATCCCCTCCTCGTTGGTGGGGAGCCCCACCACGGGGATCTCGAGGAGGTGGGTGCGGCACACCGTGGCGATGCGGTCGGGCACCACGAGGGTGACGTAGCCGGCACCGGAGCGGGCGGCCGCCATGGCGGCCATGACGGCGGCGCCGGGGAAGCGCGTGGAGCCGCCCACCACGAGGACGGAGCCACGGGAGTACTTGTCGACGTCGGCCGTGGGCTCCCGGAGGGTCTCGAGGTAGTCGGCCGTGTCGCAGCGCCAGGCCACCGGGTCGGCCTCCACCACGAGGCGCTCGGCCTGCTCGGCGAGGGGCGCGAGCACGATGGCGCCGCAGACGTCGCGGCCGCGGCCCGAGAGCAGGCCCGGCTTGAGGCAGATCATGGTCACCGTGGTGTCGGCGAAGACGGCGCCGCCCGGGGCGTGGCCGGTCTGGGCCGAGAGGCCGCTCGGCACGTCCACGGCCACCACGTGGGCGCCGCTGGCGTTGACCGCGTCGATCCAGATGTCGAAGGGCGCGGCAGGCTCGCCGTGGAACCCGGTGCCGAGCAGGGCGTCCACCACCACGGCCGCCTGGGCCAGGTGGGCGTCGAGCTCGTCGCGGCTGGGGGCCACGAAGAACGGCACGCCGGCGTTCACGGCCGACTGGGCGACCATGAGGGCGAGGGGGCTCTTGAGGGACTCGGGCTCCACGGGGGTCATGACCTCCACCTGGGCACCGGCCTTGGCCATGAGCTCGGCCGCCACCCAGCCGTCGCCGCCGTTGTTGCCGGTGCCGCAGAGCACCACCACAGGCCCGAGGTTGCCGAGGTCGAGCACCTCCTGGGCCACGGCGTGGCCGGCACGGCGCATGAGTTCGGCGAGGCTCACACCCTCCAGCGTGAGGTCCTGCTCGACCTTGCGGACGTCTTCGACGTTGAGAACCGGTTGCATGGGATCAGACCTCCTCGGGGCCCGCGGGCGCGGGCTGGGCCGCCTGGGCGGCCTTCCATTCTGTCTCCTGGACGCGCTCCAGGTCGTCGAGGACCGAGCGCGCCTCCTTGAACGAGCGGGTGAGCTCGGCCGCCGGGTCGGGCCGCTCCTCCTTGGGAGGGCGGGCGTCCTCGGTCACCGCCACGGCGATGGCCTGGGCCACGTCGCGGGTGTGGGAGAGCGAGAGCGCCACCTCCACGACGCCCCGCTCGGCGGCCAGCCGGGCGGCGGCGCCGGCGAGGCGCGCCTTGGGGGCGCCGGTGCGCGGGTCGGGCACCACCGAGACGTCGGCGAGGCCCATGCCCGCAAAGCCGCAGCCCAAGGCCTTGAGCACGGCCTCGCGGGCCGCGAAGCGCGCGGCGTACGACTCCGCGGGCCGGGCCCGGCCGTCGCAGTAGGCGCGCTCCTCGGCCGTGAACACCCGCTCCCTGAACCGGGGCGTGCGCTCCAGCACCCGCTCCATGCGGGCGATCTCGACCATATCGACCCCGACGCCGGCGCAGGCCACGGCCTACTCCACCGTGACCGACTTGGCGAGGTTGCGCGGCTTGTCCACGTCGCAGCCGCGGGCCAGCGCCACGTAGCGGGCCAGCATCTGCAGGTGCACCACGGCGACGATGGGCACGTAGTACTCGGGCGCCGGCGGGATCATGAGCAGGTAGTCGGAGAGCTGGGCGATCTTCTGGTCGCCGTCCGTGGCCACCGACACCACCACGGCGCCGCGGGCCTTGACCTCCTGGATGTTGGAGATGGTCTTATAGCGCACACGGTCGTCCGGGCAGATGACCACCACGGGAAAGCCCGGGTCGATGAGGGCGATGGGGCCGTGCTTCATCTCGCCCGCCGGATAGGCCTCGGCATGGAGGTAGCTGATCTCCTTGAGCTTGAGGGCGCCCTCGGCGGCCGTGGTGGAGTTGAGCCCGCGGCCCAGGAACAGCGACGACCCGGCGCCGATGAAGGCGTGGGCCGCGGCCTCGTCCTGCCACGCGCGGGCGAGCACCTCGCGGATGAGGCCGGGCACGCGCTCGAGCTCGCGGAAGCGGCGGGAGACCTCGCGGTAGCCGAGGGAGCCGTTGCGCTGGGCGAGGAACAGGGCCACGAGCACGGAGGCCACCATCTGGGCCGTGTAGGCCTTGGTGGAGGCCACGGCCACCTCGGGGCCGGCCTGCACATAGAGAACGCCGTCGGCCTCGCGGGCGGCGGAGGAGCCGATGACGTTGGTCACGGCGAGCACCTTGGCGCCGGCGGCGTGCATCTTGCGGGCGCTGGCCAGGGTGTCGGCCGTCTCGCCGGACTGGGTGATGATGATGCAGAGGGTGTGGTCGGAGACCAGCACGTCCTCGTAGTTGAACTCGCTGGCGGGCTCCACCGAGACCGGGATGCGCGCCCACGACTCGATGAGGGAGCGGGCAATGAGGCCCACGTGGTAGGAGGTGCCGCAGGCCACGATGTAGACGCGGTCGATGGCGGCGATCTCGGCGTCGGTCATCTCGAGCTCGTCGAGGCGGATGCCCTTGGGCGTGAGGCGGTCCTTGAGGAGGCGCTCGATGGCCTCGGGCTGCTCGGCGATCTCCTTGGCCATGAAGTCGGGGTAGTCGCCCATGGCGGCGGCGCCGGCATCCCAGTCGATGTCGAAGGAGTCGGGGCTTGCGCAGACGGAGAGGTCGCTCTCGAAGACCTCGACGGTGCCGTCGGGCGAGAGGCGCGCGAGCTGGCCGTCGTCCAGGTTGACCACGTGGTTGGTGATGCCGGCGAGGGCCGTGACGTCGGAGGCGGCGTAGGCGCCGTCGTCGGTGGAGGCGAGCACCAGGGGCGAGCCCTTGCGGGCGCAGACGATGGTGCCGGGGTCCGCGGCGTCCACGAGGGCCATGGCCCAGGAGCCCTCGAGGCGCGAGCAGGCCAGGGAGACGGCCGTGAGCAGGTCGCCCTCCGCGGGGCCGGCCAGGGCGTCCTCCACCAGGTGGGCGATCACCTCGGAGTCGGTCTGGGAGCGGAACGTGTGGCCCGCCCGGGAGAGCTCCTCCTGGAGGGCCTGGTAGTTCTCCACGATGCCGTTGTGCACCACGGAGAGGGTGCCGTCGCAGTCCTGATGCGGGTGCGCGTTGGCGTCGCTCGGCTCGCCGTGGGTGGCCCAGCGGGTGTGGGCGATGCCGCAGGTGGAGGCGGTGTCGAACCGCTCGCAGAGCTCGGCGAGGGCGGCCACGCGGCCCTTGCACTTGATCTGGAGGATGTCGTCCTGGGGCGTCACGAGCGCCACGCCCGCGGAGTCGTAGCCGCGGTACTCGAGGGTGGTCAGGCCGTCGATGAGGAAGGGCAGCGCCTGACGCGCGCCGGTGTAGCCAACGATGCCGCACATGACAGGTCTCCTTTGGTCTGGTTTGCGGGGGACGGCCCCGTCTAGGCGAGGGCGCGGATGACGTCGGCCACGGACTCGGCGAGCTCGGCGGCGAGGTCCTCGGTCTCGGCCTCCACCATGACGCGCACGAGGGGCTCGGTGCCGCTGGCGCGCACGAGGATGCGGCCGTTGCCGGCCAGGCGCTCCTCGGCGGCGGCCACGGCGGCCGTCACGGAGCCGTCACCCATGGCGGCGTCCTTATCCCCCACGGTGACGTTCACGAGCTTCTGGGGGAACAGGCGCACGGGGCGCACGAGCTCGGCCAGGGTCTCGCGCTCGGCGCGGATGACCTCCATGACCCGGAGGCTCGTCATGATGCCGTCGCCGGTCTTCTCGATGTCGCCGAAGATGATGTGGCCGGACTGCTCGCCGCCGAGGGAGTAGCCGTTCTCGCGCATGCAGGCAAAGACGTTCTTGTCGCCCACCGCGGTGGTCTCGTAGTTGAGCTGGGCGATCTCCAGAGCCTTGAGGAACCCGAAGTTGCTCATGACCGTGGGCACCACGGTGCCGCCGGCCAGGCGGCCGTGCTTGTTGAGGTACTTGCCGCACACATAGAGGATGAGGTCGCCGTCCACCACGCGGCCGCGGTCGTCCACGGCCAGGCAGCGGTCGGCGTCACCGTCGTAGGCGAAGCCCACGTCGAGGCCCTGCTCCACCACGAGGCGCTGGAGGCGCTCGATGTGCGTGGAGCCGCAGTCGACGTTGATGTTGAAGCCGTCGGGGGCGTTGTTGATCACGCGAACGTCGGCGCCGAGGGCGTCGAACACGGGCTTGGCCACGGAGGAGGCGGCGCCGTTGGCGCAGTCAAGGCCCACCTTGACGCCCTGGAGCGAGAAGTTGGCGCTGGCGATGAGGTGCGCGATGTAGCGGTTGCGGCCCTGCATGTAGTCCACGGTGCAGCCGATCTCGTTGCCGGTGGCCAGCGGGATCTCGAACTCGTCGTCGATGTAGGCCTCCACGCGCTCGAGCACGGCCTCGTCCATCTTGAAGCCCTCGCGGTTGACGAGCTTGATGCCGTTGTCGGTGAAGGGGTTGTGGGACGCGGTGATCATGATGCCGCAGTCGAAGCTGCCGTCCACCACCTCGTAGCACACGCCCGGGGTGGGGATGACGTGGAGCATGTAGACGTCGGCGCCGGAGGCCACGAGGCCGGAGATGAGCGCCGCCTCGAACATGTAGCTGGAGCGGCGGGTGTCCTTGCCGATGACCACGCGGGCCTTGCGGCCCTGCTCGAGGCCGTAGTGCCAGCCCACGTACCGGCCGATCTTGAAGGCCTGGTCGACGTTGAGGCCCTCGTTGGCCCTTCCTCGGAAGCCGTCGGTGCCGAAGTACTTCATCTGCTATCTCCTTTTTAGCTGCTTTCAGCGGATGAGCGCGATGTGGGTGACGCCTCGCCTAATCGTAGCGAACGAAAAGGGGCCCGTCGCGGACGACGGGCCCCCACAGGACAATCTTCGTGGCGACTGCGCAGATGCCAGGCTTAACGCTTGGAGAACTGCGGGCGCTTGCGGGCCTTCTTGAGGCCGTACTTCTTGCGCTCGACGGCACGGGCGTCACGGGTGAGGAAGCCGGCCTTCTTGAGCTCGGGACGGTAGTCGCCGGCCTCGAGAAGGGCGCGGGCGACGCCGAGACGCACGGCGCCGGACTGGCCGGAGATGCCGCCGCCGTCGCACTTGGCGAGGACGTCGAAGCGGCCCTGGGTATCGGTCACGCGGAAGGGGGCGAGGGCGGCGTCGACCAGGTGCTGGCGGCCGAAGTAGGCCAGGGCGTCCTTGCCGTTGACGATGAACTTGCCGGTGCCCGGGATCAGGCGCACGCGGGCCACGGCCTCCTTGCGGCGGCCGGTGCCGTAGTAAACAACAGTGTTCTCAGCCATGGGTTAGCCCTCCAGCTCGATCTTGACGGGGTTCTGGGCCTCGTGGGGGTGCTCAGGGCCGGCGTAGACCTTGAGCTTGCCGAACTGCTGGCGACCCAGGGTGGTCTTGGGGAGCATGCCCTTGACGGCGTGCTCGATGACGCGCTCGGGGTGCTTGGCCATGGCCTCCTCGAACGACTCCGTCTTGAGACCGCCGAGCCAACCAGAGTAGCGCCAATAGCTCTTCTGGGCGGCCTTGTTGCCGGTAAGCTGGACCTTATCGGCGTTGATGACGATCACGAAATCGCCGGTGTCGACGTGCGGGGTGTACTGCGGCTTGTTCTTGCCGCGCAGGATCGTGGCGATCTGCGTGGCGAGACGGCCGAGGACGGCACCGTCAGCGTCGATGAGGACCCACTTGCGGGCGACCTCGCCGGGCTTGGCGTACTTGGTCGACTTCATGCTACGAACTCCTCCATGCATTGGTGGTACGTGTTCTTTTACGAGGTTACGGGGCTCAGCAAAAGAAGCTTGTCGATTGTACACGAACGGCCCGGAAAAGCGCCGGTAGTTTGGGCTTTCTCCACAGGTGGGCCACGGCGCCCCGCGACAAGGGCCTCAGGGCCCGGCTGAGGGGCGTCCCCGAGGGGTTCCGCACGGGGGCGGGACCGTGGCGCCCCCGCCCCCTCCAGGGGCCCCGTGGCGCACATGCCTTTTAGAGTGCGCCCCGCAAGGGGATTCTGCGGCAAGGCGGCCTTGGAGGGCGCCTCCCGGCCGCAACCGGCCGTTGCAGGGTGGCCCGACCGCCCCGCAGCGGCCTGTTGGGACAGGCCCCTCCCGCAGGGCGCCCCTGGAGGGGGGGCGTCGGCGGGCGCCCCGGGGCGGGCATCGCACGGCATAGACCATCGAACATGCGAAGTGACAGATGGGCCAGGCGCCGCTGTCACGCCGGGCTCCGGGTCGCGGGGGCCTAGTGGAAGGTGGGGTTTCCCTCCCACCCCAGCGACTGCAGGAGCGCGGCGGCCATGCGGCGGCCGTCCACGTAGAGCTCCAGGAGCTTGGTGCCGTCCTCCTCCATGAGGGCGAGTTCCACCGGGGCGGAGGGGGCCACCACGTGGGCCACGCCCTCGGCCTCGAGCTCGAAGACATGGTCCAGCTGAGCGTTGTAGCGGGCGCCGCGGGTCTCCAGGGCCTCGAGGTAGTAGGGGTAGTCGCCGTAGAGGCGGCGCGCCACGCCCATGAGGGAGTAGGCCTCGGACTTGCGGTAGCCGCGGTGCTGGGTGAGCACCACCACGAGCTCGTCGGCGCCGTCGGCCAGGGCCCGCTCCACCGGCACAGAGTCGCAGGTGCCGCCGTCGAGGAGCCGACGCCCGTCGTAGGCGACCACCTCGGAGAGGCACGGGAGCGAGGAGGAGGCCATGACGGCGTCCATCTGCGCGGGGAGGTCGGCCACCTCGAGGTAGGCCGCCGTGCCGAACGTGAGGTCGGAGGCCACGACGGTGAAGGGGACGGGGTCGGCGTTGAAGGCGGCGCAATCAAAGGGGTCCATGCGCGTGTTGACCGTATCGTAGAGGAACTCGCGCCCGGTGACGTTGCCGGTGAGGGCGAGGCTCCGGAGGCTCATGAACGCGGGGTTGTCGCGGGCGGCCAGCGTGTCGCGGCAGAACCGGCCGACCTGCCCCGCCTTGAAGTTGGCGCCGTTGATGGCGCCGGCGGACACGCCGTAGATGTGGCTGAAGCCGCGGAAGCCCTGCTCGAGGAAGACGTCGAGTACGCCGGCCGTGAACATGCCGCGCATCCCGCCGCCCTCGAGCACGAGGGCGACCCTCTTGTCGGTGTCCTGCTCCATCGCACGCCCCTCCCGCCGGGTTCCCGCCGTATTGGGTCAGGATACCCCGTCGGGGGCGGGAGGCAACGGGGGCCGGGCCGTCCAGGAAGTTGTCGATGACCGCGATCTGGGTCTGCGGGGCGCTCGAGCGGGCGCGCTCGGAAAGGATGCGCTGGCAGACCACGATGGCGGCGTCCGCGGGCACGGTGTCGACCGAGGAGTGCTCCACCGTGAGGTCGGGGCGCACGGCCCTGATGCGGTTGCGGAAGCGGGTGGCGCCCATGACCGAGGAGCCCATGCCGGCGTCGCAGGCGAAGACGATCTTGGCGTCCTCGGTGTTGGAGATGACCACAGCCTCGGCGGTGCCCAGCTGGGAGCGCAGGTCCTCGGCCGCCTCGTCGGCGGCGGCAGGGGCCGTGGCCCGCAGCATGGGCGCGGCGACGGCGAACGAGACGCCGGCGGAGATGGCCACGCCCGCGATGGTGGGCAGCATATAGGCCACGGGCGTCATGGACAGGTACGCGATGATGGATCCCGGGGACGCGGGTGCCACAAGGCCGCAGCCGGTCATGGAGAACCAGGCGATGGCGGCGGCGGAGCCGGCGATGGGGGCAACGATGAGCTTGGGGTTGGACAGCACGTAGGGGAAGTAGATCTCGTGGATGCCGCCGAAGAAGTGGATGATCACGGCGCCGGGAGCGGACCGCCTGGCCTTGACGTCGCGGGAGAACTGGCAGTAGGCCAGGAGCACGCCGGGGCCGGGGTTGCTCTCGGGCATGTACATGATCGAGCGCCCCATGGTGGCGGCCTGCTCGGCCCCGATGGGGCTCAGGATGCCATGGTTGATGGCGTTGTTGAGGAACAGAATCTTGGCCGGCTCGATGAAGACGGCCAGAAGCGGCAGAAGACCGTGGTTCACCCGCACGGAGACGCCGGCGGCAAGAAGCTCATCTACACGCACGTGAGCATGCCGCTCACCGCCATCGACGACTTCCGCGGCCTCGCCGCGGAGGACCCGCGCTTCGGCGAGTTGGCCGCCATCGTGGAGGCCAACAACGGCCTGTGGTGCGCCGCCGCCGAGCGCTACCTGCTGGACAACTGGGATCCCATCGACGACTGATCCCCGGGTCCCTGAGAGCCCCACAGGGCCGCCCCCTGGCGACCCTGTGGGGCTTTTCAGTCAGCCTCGCCCGTCGCCGCACCCCCTTGCGAAACGATGGTATTTTCCTTTTGGAACGACAATTGCCGAGACCGAGGGGGCGGTGTGAGGGAGCGACCCATGACCCAGGAGATGCACCATCGGCGCGAGCGCATCGTCGAGCTCGTCAACCGCCAGGGCAGCGTCTCGTTCGCCCAGGTGAAGCAGGAGCTGCCCGGGGTCAGCGAGATGACACTGCGCACCGACCTCAAGGCCCTGGACGCCGAGCGCCGTATCGTACGCATCCACGGCGGGGCGCGCTCCGTGGGCTACGTGGTGGGCACCGACGACCTGCTCGACCGCCGCACGGTGCGCAACGTCGAGGCCAAGGAGGCCATCGCCGCCAAGGCCGTGGCCCTCGTGCGCCCGGACAGCTGCATCTGCATCGACTCCGGCTCCACCACCACGGCGCTCGCGGCCCGCATCCCCGACGAGCGGCTGCTCGCCTTCACCAACAGCCTCACGGTGGCCGGCGAGCTCGCCCGTCTCGCGAACCCCCAGACCCATGTGTTCGGAGGCACCCTCAACCGCTTCTCCCGCTGCATGAACGGCAGCGCCGTGGTGGAGGCCGTGCGCGACGCGCACTTCGACACGTTCTTCTTCGGCGTCACCAACTACAGCGACTCCATGGGCTTCACCTGCGGCTCGGAGGAGGAGGCCCGGTTCAAGCGGGCCTGCATCGAGCAGGCGGACACCGTGGTGGCCCTCATGGACGGCTCCAAGGTGGGCCCCCGGGGGACCTTCCGCATCTGCGGCCTCGACGCCGTGGACGCGGTGGTGGGCGACGACGGCCTGCCCGCCGGTTTCCGCGAGGCATGCTCCGAGCACGGGGTCGACGTCCTCTGACACGGCACACAGACCAGAAGGGATTGGCCATGATCTACACCGTCACGCTCAACCCGGCCCTCGACAAGACCATCTACGTGGACGGGTTCGCCGTCGACGAGGTCAACCGCGTGCGGTCCCTGCGCGAGGACCCGGGCGGCAAGGGCATCAACGTCACCAAGGTGGTGGACGCCCTCGGCGGGTCGTCCCGCGCCCTGGCCCTGCTCGGCGGGTCGGTGGGCCGCCGCATCCAGGACATGCTCGCCGCCGCCTCCATCGACTGCTGGGCCTTCGAGGTCCCGGGCGAGACCCGCACCAACACCAAGGTGGTGGACGAGGAGCTGCACACCAACACCGACATCAACGAGCCCGGCCCCACCGTCACCGCCGCCGACCTCTCCGCCATGCTCGACGCCCTCGTGGACATCGTGGGGGAGGGCGACATCGTGGTGCTCTCCGGCAGCCTGCCCGCCGGCGCCCCGGCCGACACGTACCGCACCTGGGTGGGGGCCTGCCGCGACGCCGGCGCCCGCGTGTTCCTCGACGCCTCCGGCGGCGCCTTCGAGCTGGGCCTCGAGGCCAAGCCGTACCTGGTGAAGCCCAACGAGGTGGAGCTGGGCGCCATGCTCGGCCGCGACCTCGACACCGACGAGAAGGTCGTGGAGGCCGCGCGGGAGCTCGTGGCAGGCGGCATCGAGCGCGTGGTGGTCTCCCGCGGTGGCGACGGCGCGGTCTTCGTGGACGCCGACGGCGCCACCGTGGTGTGCTCGCCCAAGGTCAAGGTGGCCTCCACCGTGGGCTGCGGCGACTCCGTGGTGGCGGCGCTGGCGCTGGGCTGCGACCGCGGCATGGACACCCGTGACGTCATGGTGCTCGCCATGGCCACCGGCTCCGCCAACGCCATGCAGTCCGGCACCCAGCCGGCGCCGCTGGACCTCGTGGAATCGCTCAAGGGCGACGTGAGCTTCGCCTAGGGTCCCCCGGTACGCCCTCTCGGCAGGCATCTCTCTCGGCACCTGAACGCGATCGAGGGCGACCGTCTCCCCACCTGAACGCGGTTGGGGGCGGATTCGCGGGCCGACGAGACCCGGGAGCCGCCCCCATTCGCGTTCAGGTGGAGAAGGGGGAAAGGGCGCGCGACTTGGGTGCAGGGCGCGCGGCGGGCGGCGCAGGCCGGGCGGTGTGGTGTGCGCTACCCTACTGAGGTCCGCACCCACCGCCGAGGAGAGAGGCGCCCGTGGCCGCCATGCCCGTCGACAGGACCATGAACCACGCCGTCGCGCTGACGCTCGGCATCGCCGCGCAGCTCCTCTCCCCCGCCCTGGAGCCCTACGCGCCCGCCTTCCTGGCCGCCCTCTGCCTCGCCTGCCTCCTCGACCTCGCCCGGCCCCGCTGGCGCGACGCCGTGACGGCCGCGGCCCTCGCGCTCCTCGCCCTCTGGGGGCCCTTCGCGGCCTTCGGCCCCCTCGTCGCGGCCCTCGCCGCCTCGAGCCGCCGCCGATGGGTGCGCCTGGCGTGGCTGGCACCCGCCGCGGTGTCGCTCGCCCCCATGGGGCCCACGGCGGCCGCCGGGCTCGCCCTGCTGGAGGCCGTGGCCTTCACCCTCGCGGTGCGCAGCGAGGCCTCGGCCGCCGAGCGCGTCGCCCTCACGGCCCTGCGCGACGGCCTCCGGGAGCGCGTGATCGCCCTCGGCGAGGAGAACACCGCCCTGGCCGACGAGGCCGCCCGCCCCGTCGCGGCCCCCGCCGCCGAGGCCGCGCTCGAAGGCCTCACGGACCGCGAGCGGTCGGTCCTGGCGCTCGTGGCCGAGGGCCTCGACAACCGGGAGGTCGCCGGCCGCCTGTACCTCTCCGAGGGCACGGTGCGCAACCATGTGAGCGCGATACTGCGCAAGAAGGAGCTCCGCAACCGGGCCCAGCTCGTCTCGCTCTACTATCGCGGACCCGTCGTCGCCCCCTGAGCCAGCACCCCCTTCTAGCTGCGAAGACAGAGCCCGTGACAGAAGTCACTTCCGCTTCTGGCGGCCGTCGGGCCATGCTGTGGCCACGTTTTGGCACCCAGACCCACCGGGAGGACCCATCATGGACACAACCTCGCCGCCGACGCCCGCCGTGTCGGTGGAGAACCTCGTGAAGCGCTACGGCTCCTTCGTGGCCGTCGACCACCTCTCGCTCTCCATCCGGCCGGGGGAGGTCTTCGGGCTCCTCGGCCCCAACGGCAGCGGCAAGACCACTACCATCGACTGCATCCTGCAGCTGCTCACCTACGACAAGGGGCGGATCGAGCTCTTCGGCGAGCCCATGACCCCCACGAGCTACGGCCTCAAGCGCCGCGTGGGCGTGGTGCCCCAGAACATCGCCGTCTTCGACGAGCTCACGGTACGCGAGAACATCGACTTCTTCTGCGGCCTCTACGTGACGGACCGCGCCGAGCGCGCCCGCCGCGTGGACACCGCCGTGGACTTCTGCGGCCTCGGGGAGTTCGCCTCGTGGCGCCCCCGCAAGCTGTCGGGCGGCCTGCTGCGGCGCCTCAACATCGCCTGCGGCATCGCCCATCGGCCCGACCTCGCGTTCTTTGACGAGCCTACCGTGGCCGTGGACGCCCAGAGCCGCGCCCAGATCCTCTCGGGCATCCGCTCCATGAACGAGGCGGGCACCACCGTGGTCTACACCTCCCACTACATGGAGGAGGTCGAGGAGCTCTGCAGCCGCGTGGCGATCCTCGACCACGGGCGCATCATCGCCCAGGGCACCGTGGACGAGCTCAAGGCCCAGGTCAAGATCGGCGAGACCGTCTCCGTCGAGCTCGCGAACCTGCCTGCGGGGCTCCTGGAACGCATCGAGGCGCTGCCCGGGTGCCGCGAGGCCTCCTATGGCGACGGCACCCTGCAGGTGCGCTGCGCCAACAGGCCCCACAACCTCCTCGACGTCCTCGGCGCCGTGCGCGACTGCCACGGCACGCCGGGCCGCGTATGGAGCGAGCCACCCACGCTGAACGACGTGTTCCTCGAGCTCACCGGCCGCAAGCTCAGGGATTAGGGGGTCGCCATGCTCAAGAACTGGTGGCTCGCCCTGCTCACCCTGGTGCGCGACAGGAGCTTCCTCGTCTGGTGCCTGGGCCTCCCGCTGGGCCTCGCCACGATCTTCGTCTTCATGTTCCAGCCCCTGGAGCGGCTCACCGTCCTGGAGGAGCTCCCCGTGGCGGCCGTGCGCCCCGCGGACGGCCCCGAGGGCGAGGCGTTCCGGGACTTCGTGGACGCCCTCTCCACGGGCGACGGCGCCCCGGCGGCCTTCTCGGTCTCCTGGTACGGCTCCGAGCAGGACGCCCACCGCGCCGCGGAGAAGGCCACTGCGAAGGGCTCCGCCATGGGGGGCGCGGGCGACGGGAGGGCGCCCATAGCCGTGGTGTCGCTCGACGGCGCCGACGTCTCCGTGGACCTCGCGCCCACCTCCGACTCCACCGTGGAGCTCGAGCAGTCCGTGGTGGTCTCGGTCTTCGACGGTTGGGCCGCCCGTATGGCCGCCGCGAGGGCCGTGGCCGAGAGGGACCCGGTGGCCCTCGCCTCGGAGGCCGTCGCGGCCGCGCTCTCGGGCGGCGGCCACGTGGACAAGGTCTCGCTCACCGAGACCGCGCCCAAGGAGACCACCGCCTTCTACTTCGCCCTCCTCGGCTTCGCCGCGCTCATGAGCGCCCAGAGCGGCCTCATGGCGGCGCTGACCCTCGTCCCCGGCGCCACGGGGTGCGCCTCGCGCATCACCGTGGGCGGCAGGCCCCGGTCCCGGCAGCTCCTCTGCTGGCTCTCGGCCTCCTGGGCCACCTCGTTCGCGGGCCTGGCGGTGTGCCTCGCCTACATCTGCGTCGCCGCCTCCATCGACTTCGGGGCGCGGCTTCCCCTCGTGGTACTGGCCCTCGCCCTGGCCTCGCTCATGGCCACGGGGCTCGGCGGCCTCGTGGCGGTGACGGGGCCACGGGACGCCGGTGTCAAGGACGGTATCCTCACGGCCGTCACGTGCGTGGGCGCCCTGTTCGCCGGCCTCTACGGCGAGCCCGTCATGGAGATGGCCAACTCCCTTGCCCGCGAGGTCCCGGCGTCCGCCTGGGTGAACCCCGTGCGCCAGGTCATGGACTCGCTCTCCTCCCTCGTCTACTACGACAGCCTCGCCCCCTACTGGTTCCACCTGGGCCTCGTGGCCGCATTCGGGGTCGTGTGCTGCGCCGTTGCCGTCGTCCGCCTAAGGAGGCTGCGCCGTGAGAGTCTTTAGGTACGCACTGACCATGGCCGTCAGGAAGCCGCTGTTCTTCCTCATCTACGCCGTGGGACTGTCGTTCATGGGTGTGGCCATGGCCCTGGCGGTCGCGTCCTCGCAGCCCGCGGACACCGCCGCGGCCGTGGCCCGGCCCCAGGTGGACTGGGCCGTCGTGGACCGCGACGGCAGCGAGCTGTCCCGCGGCCTCGTCGAGGGCCTGGCCGGCCTAGGCACCCGCGAGGACGTGGCCGACAACCGGCTCGCCATGGAGGAGGCCGTGGCCCAGGGGCAGGTGGACTGCCTGTTCATCGTCCCCCCGGGCTTCGGCGACGACTTCCTCGCCGCCGCCCGGGCGGGCCGGGAGACGCCGTCCGTGGAGGCCGCCTACGGATTCGTGGGGGCCGGCGGCGCCCTGGCCTCCGCCACCGCCGATCGGTGGCTCTCCGCGGCGGCCGTGGCCGCGGCCGCCGACCCCGGGGCCGGCGGCGCGGCCGTCTCCGAGGAGGCCGCCAGGGCCGCAGCCGAGACCGTGTCCGTGGCGGTGCTCCCCTCCGAGCGGGCCGAGGGTGCCGACGGGGGCGTCAACGCCTTCACGTTCTACCTGCAGTGGTCCATCTACACCACCGTCGCGTCGGTCGTCGCGTGCACCGCTGTGCTCTTCTCGACGTTCAACCGCACCGACGTGCGCCGCCGCGACCTCGCGTCGCCCGAGACCTACGCCTCCTACACCCTCCAGGTGGCGGGCGCGGCCCTGGCGGTCACGCTGGCGTGCTGGGGCGTCGCCACCGCGGTGGGCCTGGCGTTCTTCGGGGCCGACGCCGCGGCCATGGGGCCCGCGGGCCTCGCCGCCACCCTGGGCGCCTCGCTGGTCTTCTGCCTGGTCCCGCTGGCCGTGTCGTTTCTCGCGGGACAGTTCGGCTGCGGGCTCGGCGGCGCCAACGCCATCGGCAACCTCCTCGGCATGGCGATGTCGTTCCTGGGCGGCGCGTGGATCTCGCTCAGCCTCCTGGCCCCCGAGGTCCAGGCCGTGGCGCGCTTCACACCCGGCTGGTGGTACACCGACGCCCTCGCCCGGGCCCGCGACGTCGCCGGGTCGGCCGGCACCGACGCCGCCCTCGAGGCCATCGCGGTCGACCTCGCCGTGGTGCTGCTCTTTGCCGTCGCGCTCTTCCTCGTGGCCCTCGTGGTGGGAAAGCTGCGCGAGCAGACCGCCGAGGCCGGCGGCAACGGGGCCGTCGAGGGGGCGTAGGCGGGCACCGCGACGGGCACTGCGCCTGAAAGCGCCTGAGGGTGCCCTCGGTCGCTTTCAGGCGCTGGCACCGGCGGCGGTCCCGTGGATTTTGCCTGCGATGACCGCGTGACGGCGGCGAGGGCGTGTAGAGTGTTCGAGTTGTCGGTCCGGGCCCACGCCGCCCATCGTCCAGGGGCCGCTCCCCCGCCATGGGCGGGCCTTGTGAATCGACCTGTAAGGAACCCTTTTGTCTGAAACCCAATCCAGCACCTTCGCCGAGCTCGGCCTCGGCGCCAAGGTCCTTGCCGCCGTGAAGTCCCTGGGCTACGAGAGCCCCTCCCCCGTGCAGGAACAGGCCATCCCCGCCGTGCTCGCCGGGAAGGACGTGCTCGCCGCCGCCCAGACCGGCACCGGCAAGACCGCGGCCTTCCTGCTGCCCGTGCTCAACGACCTCCCGCACCACGGCAAGGCCAAGGGGCCGCTCTGCCTCATCGTCACCCCCACCCGCGAGCTGGCGATCCAGATCGAGGACGTGTGCCAGACGATCTGCAAGAAGACCGGCCACCGCTCCGTCACCGTGGTGGGCGGCGTCTCCTACGGGCCGCAGCGGGGCAAACTCGCCCGCGGCTGCGACGTGCTCGTGGCCACCCCGGGGCGCCTCATGGACCTCATGGGCACGGGCGACTGCGACCTGTCCGAGGTGACCACCCTCGTCATCGACGAGGCCGACCGCATGCTCGACATGGGCTTCCTGCCCACCGTGCGCAAGATCGTGGCCGCCTGCAGGAACCGCCGCCAGACGCTGCTCTTCTCGGCCACCCTCGACGAGGCCGCCGTGGGCGAGATCACCGACCTCGTCCACGACCCCGCCGTCATCGAGATCGCACGGCGCGGCACGGCGGCCCAGACCATCGACCAGTTTCTGCTGCCGGTGTCGCCCGAGGTCAAGAACAAGCTCCTGGCCAAGGTGCTCGAGCGCGAGGGCCACAGCCGCGTCATCGTGTTCTGCCGCACCAAGCACCGCGCCGACGCCGCCTGCCGACGCTTGCGCAAGGCCGGCATCGCCGCGGCGCCCATCCACGGCGACCGCAACCAGAACCAGCGCGAGCGGGCGCTCCGCGACTTCCGCAAGGGTTCCATCGAGGTGCTCGTGGCCACCGACGTGCTGGCCCGCGGCATCGACGTGCCCGACGTGGACTATGTGGTGAACTTCGACGTGCCCGGCGACCCCGAGGACTACGTCCACCGCATCGGCCGCACCGGCCGCGCCGGGGAGTTTGGCTGGGCCCTCACCTTCGTGACGCCCGACGACGTGGACGACATGCTGGCCACCGAGGCCCTCATGGGCCGCACCGTGCCCGCCTTCGAGCGCACCAAGGGCCTGGACCTGGGCACCACGCCGCCCGAGCTGGACCCCGACCGCGTGCCGGCCAAGGTGAGGAACCTGCCCGCCTCCGGCAAGCACCGCAAGAGCCGCACGAAGGCCGCCGCCGCAAAGGCCGTGGCGCGCCAGGCCAAGCGCGACAAGGGCCCCCGGCCCTCCCACGGCAAGCCCAAGGCAAAGGCCGGCGAGCGCGAAACCGGCAAGAAGACCAAAGACGCCACGGCCAAGAGCCCTACGGCCCCTGGCGAGAGGGGCAACCGCAGCAGCAACGCCAAGCGCCAGGGAGCTTCGACCAAGGGCCGTGGCAGCCAGGGCCGCGGCGACAGCAGCCGCGGCAACGGGCGCCCCGGCTCTCGCAAGCGCAGCGGATCATCTCAGCGCGAGAGCGGATCCGGCCAAGGCTGGCAGAGCTACAACGGCCCGCGCCCCTCTAAACCCGCCCGCAAGAAGGGTCGCCGCCCCGGCGATCTGGGCGGAAAGACCCGCTCCAAGAGCGGGCGTCGCTAGGAGCTGCGAGCAAACCCGCTTTGTGCCCCCTCGACCCATGCCAGGGAAGCCTCTGGCATGGGTTTTTCCTTATCGGTGCTACGCAAGCCCGTGCCAGAGCGCTCCTTGGCATGGGTTCTCGCCGCTTGGCACCACTAAAACCCATGCCGCAGGGCCAGCTGGCATGGGCTTCTCCCCGCACAAGCCCCAAAACCCATGCCAGAGGCCCCCGCGGCATGCCCTATCCCCGGAGAATGACGCAGGATGGCACAATGAAGGGACTTCCCAGCCGCCAGCCTGCCGAGGAGCCCCTATGGACCAGCTCTCCCCCTTCTGCACCTGCACCGACCAGGTCTGCCCTTATCACCCGTCAAACCACGACCGGGGCTGTGCTCCCTGCATCGCCAAGAACCTTGCCGAGCACGAGATTCCCAGCTGTCTGTGGAACCTTGTCGACACCGCCAAGGGCCAGCCGTCCTACTCCATCCGGGCCTTCGCCGAGCTCGTGGTGGAGAAGGACCTCCGCTGACATCCACCAAAAAAGGGGCGCGGTCCAAACTCGAACCACGCCCCTTGGACCACCGCGCCCGCTACTCGAACCAGATCACCGGCTCCCCAACCTTCACGGGGCCGGGCCCGCGCTTGCGCATGGTCATGCCGGCGGGCGCCTCCAGGACCACCACCATGACGGTGGGGTCGTAGCCGGCGGCGCGCACGGCGTCGGCGTCCATGGTCACCACGGTCTGGCCGGCCGTCACGGCGTCGCCCTGGGCGGCCGCGACCTCAAAGCCCACGCCCTCGAGGTCCACGGTGTCGATGCCGCCGTGGACCATGACCGAGAGGTCCCCGGCCTCCACGCCGAACGCGTGCCCCGTGGGGAACAGCGCCGAGAGGGTGCCGTCCACGGGCGCCGCGAGCGGGCCGCCCACGGGCACGATCGCCACGCCGTCGCCCATGGTCTTCTCGGCGAAGACCGGGTCGGCCACCGACTCGATGGCCACGAGCTCGCCGTCGGCCGGCGAGAGGACGCGGGGCCCCTCGGGCGCCTTCTGCGCCTTGCCGGCCCCCTTGAACATGCGGTCGAACAGTCCCATGAACCTCTCCTTCCTCAAGCCTCCCACGCAGGGCGGCCCTCAAACTGTCTAGCCGTTGTTGATGCGCCAGCTCGCAAAGGCGCACAGGGCCGCGAGCACAACCACCACGATGGCGCCCGACACCTCGGCCGCCTTGGCGCCCCACGGACGCTCCTTGCGCCAGCGGGCGCGCTCTTTGGCCGTAGGTCTCCAAACACGCCACAGGAGCAAGACGATGCCGGCCAGCCCCGCCACGTTCTGCATGAGCATCTCAGCGCAGAGCAGCCCCACGAGGTTGGCCGCCGTGTAGCCTCCGCCGCCGTCGGCGTAATGCTTGTGGGCCAGATGGAGCAGGTAGGCCACGAGCGGTTGGATGCAGGCGGCAAGAAAGCTCACCGCAAAGGCGGGGCTTCAGGCGAAAAGGTCCTGCAGGCTGGCGATGCCGGCCGCATCGAAGTTGAGCGAGCCCGAGACGGCCATCCCGGCAAAGGGGCTCACAACGAGCAGCGCTTCCACGACGAGGAACATGCGACGGGAGCCCCTCCCGACCAGACGCGCCGCGCGTCACGGGAGCCGCGACGCCTTCGGCCTGCTCCCGAGACTCGCGGCGCTCGGGGTCGAGGCGCGTCCCGCGGCTGGCGGCCTGGGCGCGGTTTTTCTTGGCCATGGGCGAGGCTCCTTTCTGGGGCCGACGGCGGCCACGGGAGCCGGCGAGGCGAGCAACGCCCCGCCGGCCCAAACGATTATGAACTATATAAACTTACGAGAGCTCGGGCCAGAATCCTTGTTGGCCTCGATGAGGTCGTCCGGGACGTCCTTGGCCACCTTGGCCGAGGGGATGGTGGCCGAGGGGGTGAGGGCCTGCCAGAGCTTCTGGTAGCTGCCCTCGGCCCAGGCCTGGACCACGGGCTTCTCCACGGAGACCTGCTGCTCCATCATGCCCTTCTGGAACTGCGGGATCTGACCCTGGCAGATCTTCTCGTAGCCGTTCCTACCCACGACGCAGGGCACCCCCACCATGGCGGTGGGGTCGAAGTTCGAGATGGCGCCGTCGTTGGGGACGATGAGCAGGAAGCGCTCGCGGGTGTTCTCGGCAAGGGCGCAGGCGAGGTCGACGATGTCGGTGGCGTGGGCGTCGGCCTCGAAGTCGGACCCGACGGCCGTCCCCTTCTCGATGATCTCGCGGCAGGCGCCGAAGACCTTCTTCTCGCAGCCGTCCATGACCTCGTTGGCGCGGGTGTACTCGGGGTCGGAGGTCTCCACCACGTAGTCGGGGAACAGGTAGTACTTGAGGTAGGTGTTGGGGATGGTCTCGGGGTCGACGGCGTAGACGTCCTTGGCCTTGCCGAACGTGTGCACCCAGGACTCGTCGATGTGTTGGGCCTTGTCGCCGGAGGTCTCGAAGCCGTCCATGTAGCCGCTCTTGGCCATGTGCTCCTTGATCTGGGGCATCAGGTCGTTGCCGTCCCTGTCGAAGATCTCGGTGAACCAGCCGAAGTGGTTGAGGCCGTAATAGCTGTACTGCAGCTCGCGGCGGTCGGCGATGCCGCACGTGTGGGCCATCTTGTCCATGAGGTCGATGCATGTCGCAGATGTTGATGATGCGGGAGCTGGGGCGCAGGAGGCGGCAGGCCTAGGCCACGATGGCGGCGGGGTTGGAGTAGTTGAGCATCCAGGCGTCTGGGCTGCACCTCTCCATGTAGTCGAGGATCTCGAAGACGCCGCCGATGGAGCGCATGCCGTAGGCGATGCCGCCGGCACCGCAGGTCTCCTGGCCGACCACGCCGTGCTTGAGGGGGATCTTCTCGTCGAGCTCGCGCATGGCGTAGAGGCCCACGCGGATGTGAGCGAGGACGAAGGTGGACCCGGAGAAGACGCCGAGCCACTCGGGCAGCTCGAACTCGAAGAAGCGGTTGTGGATTCAGGTGATGACGCCGGAGATGGCGAGGGCGCCGATCATGCCCATGTCGAGCGTCTTGATGTTGGCGATCATGGCCAGGCCGCTCGTGTTGCCGGTCTCGAGGGAGTAGTCGACGCCGAAGAAGCCGCCCCACTGGGAGAGCATGGTGGCGACGAAGTAGTTGAACGTGAGGTAGCCGACGAGCACCTCCATGCAGCACCGGGCGTTGTGCTTCTTGGCCAAGCCGATGGGCAGGGCCACGGCGAACAGGAGCGGCAACTGGTTGAACACGGTCCAACCGCCCTGCAGGACGACGTTCCAGACGCCGTACCCCATGGCGCCTTCCGCCGCCATGGGGCCGAAGATGACCCCGGTGGTGAACAGCGTCCCCAACCCGATGACCACGCCGGCGAAGGCGAACAGCAGCACCGGGGTGAACATGGCCCCACCGAACTTCTGGATCTTCTCCATCATCTCGGGCACCCCCTTTCTTGTCTGTCGTGCGATGTCTTTTACTGGCGGCCCTCGGGCCGCCGCCTCGCACGGGCCCCGCGGCGCCACGGGGCATTACTTATTCGTACAAGATAGGCATTCATGGTGCCCAAACTTGTTCGTATAAGTTTCCATCTTAAGGGGAACCGAGGTGAGCGGTCGTATTCTCCTGGCAAGCGTTGTACGAATAAGTTTGACGCAGGTAGAGTATGCTGGACACTAAGAGTGACCAACCTTCTTTCGAGGAACCCGCCGTGCCCAAGGCCATCTACCGACAGATCTACTCCACCCTCAAAGACGAGGTCGTGAGCGGCCGCCTCCCCTACCAGTCGTTCATACCGTCCGAGCACGCGCTCACGGAGCGGTTCGACTGCTCACGGAGCTCGGTGCGCCGGGCCCTGTCCCAGCTGGCGGCCGAGGGGTACGTGCAGCCCATGCAGGGCAAGGGCGTGCGCGTGATCTACAACCCGCTGCACGAGAGCCCCCGGGAGCGCGAGGACAGCGGCCTCGAGACCTACCAGGAGCTGGGCGCACGCCGGGGCTTCGTCCCCGAGACGCGCACCGTCGTGCTCGAGGAGGTGACCGCGGACGAGGAGCTCGCACGCCTCACGGGCTTCTCCCGGTCGAGCGGGCTCACGCACATCCTGCGCGTGCGCTACGCCGACGGGGTGGCCGTGGGCACCGACGAGAGCTTCTACCTCTCGTCCAGCGTGCCCGGGCTCACCCCCGCCATCGTCGACCGGTCGGTCTACCGCTACCTGGAGGAGGACCTGGGTATCCGGATCGTCACCAGCAAGCGCGCGGTGACCGTCGAGCGCACCAACGCCGTCGACGAGGCGCTCCTCGACCTCGGGGGTCTCAACGCCATAGCCGTCATGCGCTGCAACGCCTACGACGGCACCGGCATCATGATCGAGTACACGGAGACCCGACAGGTGCCCGGCTTCTTTGAGCTCTGCTTCACGTCACAGCGCAACCGGCCCGCCCGCGCGACGGACCAGACCGGCTGAGCCCGAGCCGAGCGACCGGCGCCCGGCCGGCACAAGAAAGCGGCCCTGCGCCATGGTCTGGCGCAGGGCCGCGTTGCCATTGGTGGAGGCGCGGAGAATCGAACTCCGGTCCTACATGGCCCCCTGGCGGGCATCTCCAAGCTCAGCCACCGATCGGGTCTCGAGCCGGGCTGGTACGGTGGCCCACGCACCCGGCTCCAGTCGGTTCCGTCTTAGCCTGCGGCATACCGACCACGTCCGCAGGCGCATCTCCCTAAGATGACACCTTGCACGGACCAGGAGCGAGCCCGTGCTCGGCGCGCTGGTTAGTTAAGACTAAGCAGCGAGGGCATACTGCCCAGAGAACTCAGTGTCGTCAATTGAATTTGACGGTACCCCTGTTTAACGTGGCGAGGAGACCACGGCTTGCTTCCCACCTCAGGACCATCCAGTCGAAACCAGTCGCCCCCGAAGGAAGAACGAGTCTAGCACAGGGCCCGACCCGCAGGCAGGGCTAGTCCTCCTCGACAAGCTCGAAGAGCTCGGGGCCCACGCCGCACACAGGGCAGACGTAGTCCTCGGGAAGCTCGGGCTCGTCGATGGTGACCTCGTAGCCGCACACGGTGCAGCGGAAGGTGTAGGTCTTCTTCTCATCAGCCATGATGTCTCCTTTTTTGACGTGACGACGTGCCGGCGGGTCCGGCCTTGTCTTTAGATACCCCGTGGCACGCCCCGTAAGCGCGACAACCGGAACGGGCAGGCCTACTCGGCCACGTAGCTGGCGGCCTTGGGCGGGGTCTTGCCTTTGAGGGTGGTGTGGTAGTAGCTGTAGGTCATGGGCGTACCGTCACCCAGGTCGCGCGTCTCGACGACCTCGCCGAGGAACACGAGGTGCGTCCCCGCGTCCACGGTCTGGCGCACGGCACAGGCGCACATGCCGCAGCAGTGGTCGGTGGTGTAGACGTCGCCAAACTCGTCGGTGGCGCAGGAAAGCCCCTCGAACTTGTCGATGTCGGCGGAGCTGCGGAAGCCGAAGCGCCCGATGAAGGGCATGTCGGCCGACTCGTCGAGGACGGTCACGGCGAAGTGCCCGCTGGCGGCGATGCGGCCGCAGGTGACGTTGTCCTTGTTCACCGAGACGACGACCTGGATGGGCTCGGCCGTGACCTGCGTGACGGTGTTGACGAGGCAGGCGGCGGCGCCCTCCTCGTCCTTGGACGAGACGATGTACAGGCCGTAGGAGTGTTTGAACATGACGGTGGGATCCACCATGGCTCCCCCTTTCCGGGCGGGTGCGGGCGCCGGCCCGCCGCCGCTCATATACGTCGGTTGCGCTCCTTGAGTGCCCGGGCGATCTCTCGGTCGGAGTCGCGCTTGGCCATGTCGGCGCGCTTGTCGTAGAGCTTCTTACCCCGCGCGAGACCGATCCGGAGCTTCACGCGGTTGTGCTCGTCGAAGTAGAGCTCGAGGGGCACGAGGGCCACGCCCTTGACCTTGAGCTTGCCGGCCAGGTAGTCGATCTGGCGGCGATGCAGCAGGAGCTTGCGCTTGCGGTCGGGGTCCTGCCCCCAGGCGCCGGTGTGGCTGTAGGGCTGGATGTGCATGCCGTGGAGCCACGCCTCGCCTCCGCGGACGAGCACGAAGGCGTCCGTGATCTGGGCGGAGCGCTCGCGGAGGCTCTTGACCTCGCTGCCGGTGAGGACGATGCCGGCCTCGAACGTCTCGTCGATGAAGTACTCGTGGCGGGCGGTGCGGTTCTTGGCGAGGACCTTGATGAAGGGGCCCTTCTTCTTTCCGCCCTTGGCGGGAGAGGCCATCACTTTCCCCCTTCCCCGTCGTCCGTGGAGCGGATGACGTCGATGAGCAGCGCGCAGGCCTCGGTGCCCACAAGGTCGCGGGCACGGAGGGTGAGCGACGCCGCGAGGTTGCGGTCGCCGGCGTCCGCGGCGTCGGTGGCGCACATGAGCAGGCAGACGGCGATCTCGGCGTTGGCGCCGTCGGGCAGCCCCTCGGCCTCGACCAGCTCGGCCGCCTCCCGGCGGGTCAGGGCATCGGGGTCGCCGTCGGTGCCGCGGGCGGCGTCCACCATCTTCCCAAGGGCGGCATCGTCCTCAGAGAGGTTCTGGGCGCTCTTGAGGCAGGCGGCCGCCGTGCGGGGGCGCCCCGTCTCCTCGAAGTGCCGGGCGAAGTTGCAGTAGGCGCGCACGAGGTGCTGGGCCTCGCTGGCGCGGGCGAACACCGAGAAGGTGAGGGCCAGCCACTCGTCGATGTCGCCCTTGATGCGGTAGAGCTCGGCAAGGTCGAGGCGGTAGCCGCAGCCCATGGGGTTCCAGCGCACGGCCTGCTTGAGTGCCTCGGCGGCGCGGTCGTAGTCGCCGAGGTTCACCTGGGCGAAGGCGAGGTCGCCGTAGAGGCGGTCCAGGGGCTCCCCCACCTGCTCGAGGCGCCGCGGGTCGCGCTCCACGCGCCGGTAGGCGAGTCGGTCGAAGACCGTGGGGAAGCTGAACCACTGCACCTCGTCGGTGGTGTGGCAGTTGCGGTCGACGTACTCCTCGGCGTCGGCCGCCATGGCGGCGAGCATGGGCTCCGCCTGCTCGGCCTGGCCGGCCGCAAGCAGCATCTCGGCCTGCACGAGGTCGGCCGTCATCTGGCTGAGGTCCATCTAAGACTCCCGTTCTCCGTTGTGGCCGCACCCATTGTGGCACGGCTCCCCGCCGTCGTCGGCCAGGGTGAAGTCGATGCGCCCCCGGGGCACGTCCACGGCCTCCACGCGCACCCGTACCCGGTCGCCGAGGCCCCACCGGGTTCCGTCCTCCTCGCCCGTGAGGGTGAGGCGCCGGTCGTCGTAGGAGAACCACTGGTCGCCGAGGCGCCGCACGGGCACGAGGCCGTCGGCGCCGGTGCCGTCCAGGGTCACGAACAGGCCGAAACGCTCGCAGCCGCTCACGACGCCACCCTCCACCGAGCCGATGCGCCCCGCGTAGAACTCGGCCATCTTGATGGCCTGCGACTCGTGCTCGGCCGCGGCGGCGCGGCGCTCGCCGTCGGAGCAGTCGCGGCACCGCTGGGGCAGCAGGCGCTCGGCGGCGCGCCACTCCCGCGTGGAGAGGCGCCCGCGGGCGAGGGCCTTGAGGGCGCGGTGCACGAGGATGTCGGGGTAGCGGCGGATGGGGCTCGTGAAGTGGCAGTAGGCCTTGGCACCGAGGGCGTAGTGGCCGTCGTTGCGTGGCAGGTAGATGGCCCGCTTCATGGCCCGGAGCAGCAGCGTGGAGGCGAGCGTCTCGGCCACGGTGCCGGCCGCGCGCTCGAGCACCCCCTCGATGGCGAAGGGGTCGCCCGCGGCCACGGCCGCCGCCTGGGCGGCGTCCACAAGGTCGAACTCCTTGAGCACCGGCACCACGCGCGCGAGGTCCTCCGGGGAGGGCTGCTCGTGCACGCGGAAGGCCGTGGCCACGGAACGCCCGGCAAGCTCGGCCGCCACGGCCTCGTTGGCGAGGAGCATGGCCTCCTCCACGAGTTCCGTGGCCGCGGTGGGGCGGCGCACGATGACATCCACGGGGCGCCCGTCGGCATCCACGGTCACCTTCGACTCCCTCGAGGCGAAGTCGATGGCGCCCCGGCGGTGCCGGAGCACCCTGCGCTTGTAGGCCACCTCGTCGAGCACGGCGAGCGACTCGGCCACCACGGACGGGTCGCCCTCGGCCACGGGCAGGTCCCGGGGCTCCGACCCGCCGCCGAGGAGGGCGTCCACCTGCCCGTACTCCAAGCGGGCCCGCGAGCGGATGACGGCCGGCGCTATGCGCGGCGACCCGGTCACCGCGCCGTCGCGGTCGAGCTCCACCGCGACGTTCATGGCCAGGCGGTCCATACCCGGCACGAGGGAGCAGACGTCGCAGGACAGCGCCTCGGGCAGCATCGGCAGCACGCGGTCGGCCAGGTACACCGAGCAGGTGCGCGACGCCGCCTCGGAGTCGAGCGAGGAGCCTGGCCCCACATAGTGGGTGACGTCGGCGATGGAGACCGACACCTCGTACCCACGGTCGGTGCGGCGGGCGAAGACGGCGTCGTCGTAGTCGCGGGCGCCTGTGGGGTCCACCGTGACGCACGGGACGTCGCGGAGGTCCAGGCGCCCGGGCTCGGACAGCGCCTCCTCGATGCCCGCCCTCACGTAGGACGCCTCCCGCTCCACGGAGGGCGGGAACGAGCGCGGCAGGTCGTGACGGGCGATGACCGCCTCGATGTCCACATCCACGTCGTCGGGCGAGCCCAGCCGCTCGTCGACGGTGACCACGCCGGCCTCCCCGCGGGACGGGTAGGCGAGGATCCGGGCCCGCACGAGATCGCCGTCCCCCACCCCCAGCCGCCCCGCGCTGCGGTCGTCCGGCAGCACGAAGAAGTCCCGCCGGATGCGCTCGTCGAGGGGCGTGACGGCCCCGAGGGGGTCCAGGCGCCCGTAGATGCCTACGAAGGAGGTCGTGGCGCGGGTGACGACGGTCTGCACCCGGGCCATCTTGCCGGGCCCGTGATGGGCCGGCGAGAGGGTCACACCCACGGTGTCACCGTTCATGGCCTCGCGGATGCCGCCCCGGGCCACCGGGAACGTGCCCTCCGCCGTCTCGACCTCGGCCACGCCGGGCCGGGCCACCCGGATGGTGCCGATGAGGGCGCTCCGGTGCTTGGGCCTGGTCTTGGGCGGCCTGCGCCGGTTGGAGCCCTTCCTGCCCTTGGCCATGGGAACCCCTCCTTCAAACAAAGCGGCCCGCGCTCAGCGCGGGCCGCACCTGTCGCTCTTGTCCGTTCTTACCCCATCTGGGGCGCCGGCGGCTACACCTTGAGGTAGCGACCCATGGCAATGGCCGAGCCGAACAGGCCGATCACGAGGCCCACCACGATCAGGATCACGTAGGTGAAGCCGACGATGGCCGGGTCGACCGCGATGGCCAGAAACTGCAGGCTGCTCTCGAGGCGCGGCAGCACCACGGAGATGACCAGCTGCAGGGCGCCGATGGACAGCAGCGCGCCGATCAAGGCCTCGAGGGCGCCCTCCATGAGGAAGGGCCCGCGGATGAAGCCGTTGGACGCGCCCACGAGGCGCATGATGGCGATCTCGCGGCGGCGGGCCGAGATGGCCAGGCGGATGGTGTTGTTGATGAACACGAAGGCCACGAAGGTGAGCATGATCACCAGCACCACGGCGATGACGCGGATGTAGTTGGCCACCGAGAAGAGGCGCTCGACGGTCTCCTGACCGTACTGCACCGAGGCGGCCGGGTTGTCGGTGTCGTCGCAGACCTCGGCGAACGAGGGATCGGCAATGAGCTTGTCGGCCGTGGCCGAGACCTGCTGCGGGTCGTCGAGCTTGATGACGAGGGAGGCGGGCACCGGGTTCTGACCGTCCAGCGCGTCCACGGCCGCGGCCGCGTTCTTGTTGGACATGGTGGTGCGGTACTCCTCGAGGGCCTCGTCCTTGGACTTGTAGGTCACCGACTCGACGTTGTCCCAGCCCTGGACGGACTTCTGGAGCGCGTCCACCTTGTCCTGGGCGGCGTCGTCGGAGAGGAACGCCTGGATGGTGACCTTGTCCTCCACGGAGCCCACCATGTTGTTGACGATGGAGCTGCCGAGGACGAAGACGCCGATGATGAAGAGCGAAAGGAAGATGGTGACCACGGCGCCGAGGGCCGTGGACAGGTTCCTGCGGAAGTGATGCCCGGCCTCGCGCAGGGAGTAGCCGAAGTTAGAGGGCGCCATAGTAGCCGTAGCCTCCCCTCTCCTGGTCGCGGACCACATGGCCGGCCTCGAGCGCGATGACGCGCTTACGCATGGAGTCGACCATCTCGCGGTCGTGGGTGGCCATGAGGACCGTGGTGCCGGTGCGGTTGATGCGCTCGAGCAGCTTCATGATGCCGAGCGAGATGGCGGGGTCGAGGTTGCCCGTGGGTTCGTCGCAGATGAGCAGCGGCGGGCGGTTGACCATGGCCCTGGCCACCGAGACGCGCTGCTGCTCGCCGCCGGAGAGCTGGTCGGGGTACATGTCCATCTTCTCCTGCAGGCCCACGAGACGCAGCACCTCGGGGACCTGGGCCTTAACCACGGATCGGGGCTTGCCGATGCACTCGAGCGTGAAGGCCACGTTCTCGTAGGTGGTCTTGTCGGGCAGCAGCTTGAAGTCCTGGAACACGCAGCCGATCTGACGGCGCAGGTACGGGACCTTCCAGTTGCGCATGGTGGTGAGGTCCTGGCCGGCCACGATCACCTTGCCGCCGGTGGCCTTGAGCTCGCGGGTGAGCAGCTTGATAAAGGTCGACTTGCCCGAGCCGGAGTGGCCCACGAGGAAGACGAACTCACCGGGGTAGATGTCCAGCGAGACGTTCTCGAGGGCCGGTTTGTTGGGCTGCGCGGGATAGATCTTGGTGACGTCGCGCATGGAGATGGTCGGCGCGCCCGAGCGGTTGATGTGGCTCTCGTCCTCGTCGGTGGGACGCAGCGGCGCGAAGACGCTGGTGAAGCCGGGCTCGTTGGTGGGGTCGAAGGCGCTTTCGCGGGCGGGCGCGTGGGCCGTCTCCACGACGACGGGCTCGAGGCCCTCGTTCGCGGTGGGGGCCCCGTCGGCGGGCGCGTCCGCCGTGTCGGGGGCAGCGGGGCGCGTCGCCGGGGACTTCTCCGGCTCCGCATCCGGGCTGCGGAAGTGATTGGCCACGTGGTGCTCCTTTTGTCGTGCGTGTGTGACGTGCGCCCATAGCCTATCAGAGGCCGGGGTTGCCTATATGGCCTTTCATCGGATGGGCAGAAGGGACGGGGCGCCCCGGGCCTAACCCTGACGGGTGGCGATGAAATCCTCGAGGACGGCCTTGATCTCGTCCTTGTCGAGGATGTTGTCCACCGAGGCGACGTAGACGCCGTGGGTGTCCACCCTGTCGGCGAAGTCGGACTGCGTGAGGATGAGGTCGCCCTTGAAGTCGGCGATCGAGTCGAGGGACCCGTGCTGGGTCACGATGGGGAGCTCGTTCTCCTTGATGACCTGGTCGGCTTTGATCTTGAGCATCATCGAAGAGCCCATGCCGGCCTTGCACGCAACGAGCGCCTTGTACATCTCGAATCTCCTTATCCGCCCGGTCACGACCGCCGGGCCATGGCCCATTCCAAAGGGCATGCCTTATACACATCGTACCCACGGTAGCGCCAAAGAAGCCCGACCACCGCATTTCCAGAGGGTCAGTGATGCCCCATGCCCTCGAAGCCCTCGCCGAACGCCTCGTGGACCTCGGAGATGATCATGAGCGCCTCCGGGTCGGCGTCGGAGACGATCTCCTTGAGCATGCCCACCTCGCGGTTGGACAGGATCACCAGGAGCATGGGCTTGGGGTTGCCCGACCACACACCCCGGGCCGAGACCTCTGTGCAGCCGCGGCCGAGGGAGTACATGACCGCGTTGGCGATCCGGTCGTGGTTCTGGGAGATGATCCAAGCCGCACGCTCGCTCCTCGGGCCGTCGATGACGGCGTCGAGGACCCGGCACATGAGATACATCATCACCATGGCGTACAGGGCGTTGGAGAGCGAGAAGACCGGGATGGAGACCAGCACGATGAGGGCGTCCACGACCACCGACGCGGTGCCCACGGGCACGCCGAGGCGGCGGTTGGCGAGCTGGGCCACGATGTCGGTGCCGCCGGTGTTGCCGCCGGTGCGAAAGACGAGGCCCAGGCCCACGCCGCAAATCACGCCGCCCCACAGGGCGCAGAGCAGGAGGTCGCCCCCGCCGAGGGGCGGCACCACCGGGGCGAACAGGTCGATGAACAGGGAGCTCGCGACGATGCCGCCGATGGTGCGGGCGGCGTAGCGCAGGCCGCCGGTGCGGATGACCGGGATCATGAGCAGGCCGTTCATGACCAGGGTCTGGGTGCCCACGGGAAGGTAGAGGCCGTGCTCGGCCCCCACGGCGTAGATCACCGTGGCGAGGCCCGTGACGCCGCCGGCGGCCAGGCCCTCGGGCACGGCGAAGGCGTCCACGCCGAAGGCGTAGAGGGCCGATCCCACGACGATGAGGACGACGTCGCGCGCGACCCTCCTGACATCGACCCCGCCGCCCATGGAACCCCCTACTCCGCCTGCTGCGACACCGCCCACCGATGATACCCGACGATGAACTGGTCGAGGTCCCCGTCGTCGAGCACCGCCGACACGTTGCCGGTCTCGATGCCGGTGCGGGTGTCCTTGACCAGCTGGAAGGGGTAGAGCACGTAGTTGCGGATCTGGTTGCCGAACGAGATCTCGTGCTTGGGGCCGCGCAACTCGTCGAGCTCGGCCTCCCGCCTGGCCTTCTCCTGCTCGTAGAGGCGGGCCTTGAGGATCTGCATGGCGCTGGCCTTGTTCTGGATCTGGCTGCGCTCGTTCTGGCAGGTGACCACGATGCCCGAGGGCAGGTGGGTGATGCGCACCGCGGAGTCCGTGGTGTTGACGCCCTGGCCGCCGGGGCCCGAGGCGTGGTAGACGTCGATCCTGAGGTCGGAGGGGTCGATCTCGACCTCGATGTCGTCGGGGAGCACCGGGAGCACCTCGACGCCCGCGAAGGTGGTCTGGCGGCGCTTCTTGGCGTCGGTGGGCGAGATGCGCACGAGGCGGTGGACGCCCTGATCGGCGCGGAGCATGCCGTAGGCGTTCTTGCCGCTCACGGTGAACGTGGCTCGGTCGAGGCCGATGACGTCGCCCGCAGGGGCGTCGTTGACGTCCACCTTCCAGCCGCGGCGCTCGCAGTAGCGCAGGTACATGCGGAAGAGCATCTCCGTCCAGTCCTGGGCCTCGAGGCCGCCCTGGCCGGGCGTGACGGTGACGATGGCGTCGCCGTGGTCGAGGTCGTCGGTGAACCAGCTGGAGAGCTCGAGCTCCGAGAGGCTCGAGGAAAGCCTCTCGGCCAGGGCCTGGGACTCCTCGCGCAGGCCGTCGTCGTCCATCTCGTCGCCGAGCTCGAGGGCCGCCTGGGCGTCCTCGAGCAGCGAGCGGGCGGCCTCGAAGGCCGCCACGTCGTCGCGGTCGCGGGCCAGGGCCTCCATGACGGCCCTGGCGCCGTCGGCGTCATCCCAGAACCCGGGGGCCGCGCTCTCCCGCTCGAGGCGGGCGATGCGCTCGCGGGTCTCATCGAGGTGCAGATAGCCCTCGACCTCCTCAAGGCGCGCCGAGAGGAGGCCGAGGTCCGCCGTGGTGGCTTCTTCGCTCACTTAGTGCTTCTTTCCGTGGCAGTTCTTGAACTTCTTGCCCGACCCGCATGGGCAGGGGTCGTTGCGGCCCACGCCGGCGTAGGGGTCGCCGGACTCCGCCTTGACGTAGGGGCGGGGCTTGGCCGGCTCGCGGTCCTTGCCGTCGCGGGCGATGTTGCTCGTGGCGGCGATGCGGCCGCGGGGGCGGTCACCCTGATCACCGTCGACCTCGGCGGGCCCGGAGAACGTGGCCCCGGCGAGGTTGTCGCGCTCGGGTTCGGGCTGGGGCCGGGTGGAGACCTCGATGCGCAGGAGCGTGCGGATGTAGTCCTCGTACATGGCGTTCACGAGGGCCTGGAAGGCGCGGTAGGCCTCCTGCTTGTACTCCACCAGCGGGTCGCGCTGGCCGAAGCCGCGCAGGCCGATGCCGGTCTTGAGGTAGTCCATCTCCTGGAGGTAGGTCATCCAACGCTGGTCGATGACGCGGAGCATCACCTGCTGGGAGAGGTCGGCCATGACGTCGGCGCCGAGGGCCTCCGAGCGCTGGGCGTAGAGGTCCGACACGTAGCCGCGGACGATGGAGAGAATCCGCTCGCGGTCCAGGTCGGCGTCGAGCTCGGGGGTGTCCTTCCTGCCGGTGAGCTCCTCGAGCCAACCGCGGAGGCCGTCGAGGTCCCACCCCTCCACGTCCTTGCCGGGGCAGAACTCGTCCACGGCGGTCTCGCAGGTCTGGTCGAGCACCTCCTGGACGTGGCCCACGAGGTCCTCGCCGTCGAGGATCCGGTTGCGCTCGGCGTAGATGACCTGGCGCTGCTGGTTCATGACGTCGTCGTAGTCGAGGACGTTCTTGCGCATGCCGAAGTTGATCTCCTCGATCTTGCGCTGGGCGCTCTCGACGGCCTTGGAGACCATCTTGGCCTGGAGCGGCATGTCGTCGGGCATGTCGTAGCGCTGCATCATGGCGCCGATGCGGTCCATGCGGTCGCCGCCGAACAGGCGCATGAGGTCGTCCTCGAGGGAGAGGTAGAACTGGGTCTCGCCGGGGTCGCCCTGACGGCCGGAGCGGCCGCGGAGCTGGTTGTCGATACGGCGCGACTCGTGGCGCTCGGTGCCGATGACGCAGAGGCCGCCGGCCTCCACCACGTGCTCGCGCTCCTCGGAGCACACGGCCTTGGCGCGGGCGAGGGCGTCGTCGCGCTGTTCCTGCGTGGCCTCCTCGAGCTCCACGCCCTCGGCCACGAGCATGTCCTCGGCGAGCACCTCGGGGTTGCCGCCGAGCAGGATGTCCGTGCCTCGACCGGCCATGTTGGTGGCGATGGTCACGGCGCCCTCGCGGCCGGCCTGGGCCACGATCTGGGCCTCGCGCTCGTGGAACTTGGCGTTGAGGACCTCGTGCCTGATACCGCGGCGGTCGAGGGTGTCGGACAGGCGCTCGGAGCTCTCGATGGTCACGGTGCCCACAAGGACCGGCTGGCCCTTGGCGTGGCGGCGCTCGATGTCGTCGGCCACGGCGGCGAACTTGTGGTCCACCGTGCGGTAGATCTGGTCGTCGAGGTCCACGCGGCGCACGGGGCGGTTGGGCGGGATCTCCTGCACCGGGAGCTTGTAGATCTCGCGGAACTCACCGTCCTCTGTCATGGCGGTGCCCGTCATGCCGGAGAGCTTGTCGTAGAGGCGGAAGTAGTTCTGCAGCGTGATGGTGGCCAGCGTCTGGTTCTCCTCGAGGACCTTGACGCCCTCTTTTGCCTCGATGGCCTGGTGCAGGCCCTCGGAGTAGCGGCGGCCCTCCATGATGCGGCCCGTGAACTCGTCGACGATCTTCACCTCGCCGCCCGTGACCACGTACTGTTGGTCGCGGTGGAACATGTACTCGGCCTTGAGGGCCTGCTGGAGGTGGTTCACCAGCTGGCCGGCCATGTCGCCGTAGATGTTGTCGATGCCGAGGCGGCCCTCGATCTTCTTGAGGCCCTCGTCGGTGGCCATGATGGTGTGCTTGGCCTCGTCGAGCTCGTAGTCCTCGTCGGCCACGAGGCCCTTCACGGCGCGGGCGAAGTCGCGGTAGATGGAGGCCGACTTGGTGCCGGCGCCCGAGATGATGAGGGGCGTGCGCGCCTCGTCGATCAGGATGGAGTCGACCTCGTCGACGATGGCGTAGTGGTGCCCGCGCTGCACGCGACGGGAGGCCTGGGTGACCATGTTGTCGCGCAGGTAGTCGAAGCCGAACTCCGAGTTGGTGCCGTAGGTGACGTCGGCCGCGTAGGCGGGGTGCTTGTCGCCCAGGGGCATGCCGTTCTGGAGCAGGCCCACGTTCATGCCCATGGCGCGGTACAGGCGGCCCATCCACTGGGCGTCGCGGCGCGCGAGGTAGTCGTTGACCGTGACGATGTGGACGCCCTTGCCGTCGAGGGCGTTGAGATAGCCCGCGAGGGTGGAGACGAGCGTCTTGCCCTCGCCGGTCTTCATCTCGGCGATCATGCCGCGGTGCAGCGCGACGGCACCCACCACCTGCACGTCGAAGTGGCGCATGCCGATGACGCGCCCAGACATTTCGCGGACGGCCGCGAAGGCGTCGGGGAGCAGGTCGTCGAGGGACTCGCCGTTGGCACGGCGCTCCTTGAGCAGCGGCGTCATGGCCGCGAGCTCCTCGTCGCTCTTGCCGGCGTACGTTGGGGCAAGACCGTTGACGCGGTCGGCTATCTTTTGGAACTCCTTGAGCTCCTTATCGGATCCCATCGACAGGATCTTGGAGAACAGTCCAGCCATAGGCACCTACCCTTTGTTCTTGACGGGGCGCGGGGCCGATAGACGCCACACCGCCATACCACTATAGCCATAGCCGACGGGGCTCCGGCCGAGAGGGCGCTTCCGCGGCAGTATTTCAAGCTTCATGCAGACTACCTTATTCCCCCTCGTAGTGCCATATTTACACACCTACAACAATCGATTATTCGACGGTCTGGCACAACCCCCTGATCCTCCGGTCGACCTCCCTCGCGAGGGCCGAGAGCTCGGGGCTCGGCGGCGCTCCGTAGACCCCCTCGACCGTCTTCGCGTGGTCCCGGCACACCTGGGCGGCCTCGGAGAAGCGGTGGGCGGCCATGAGCATGCGCACGTAGCAGGCCGCCGCGTCGTCCCTCGCGGGACAGAGGCCATGGGCCGCCTGGGCGAGCACGATGCCGTCGTGCTCGCGGGAGCAGGCCGCGGAGAGCGAGGCGCCCCGCACGAGGGCGTCCACATAACGGCACTCGAGGCGGTCTCGCTCCGCGGCGAAGAACTCCGCGGCAGGCCCCGTGTCGGGCACACGGAGGCCGCCGGAGTAGAGCGCCATGGCCTTCAGCGCGGCGTCGACGCGCCCCTCGTCGGACCCTGGACCGAACACCTCGGCCAGCGCCGAACGCAGCTCGTCGATGTCGCACTCGACGAGCGGCTCGGAGAGCGCCACGACGCCGTTGCGGCACGCGACCACCGGCTCGCCCTCCCGGGCCCGGCCGACGGCGCGACGTACGGCCGATGTCATCTGGTAGAAAGCCTGAAGGCAGGCCTCCTGGTCGCGATCGGGCCAGAAGGTGGGCAGGACCTCGTGGCGGTAGGCCCGGTGCCCCTCCCGGACGGCAAGGTACCCCATGAGCTGTGCGGACCCCCGCCGCCACGAGGACGGGGGCACCTCGCGCCCGTCCACCGTCACGCGGAGGCCGCCGAGCACCGACACCCGCACCCCGGGCCGCTCCCCCTCGGAAGCCGCGCGGTCCGCCCACCCCCTCCTGGCCCTGACGGCCCCGCGCCAGGTCTCGGGCAGCAGCCGCCAGAGGCCGTCGGCCGCCTCCCGGCCGTGGGAGACGGCGGCGCCGACGAGGAGTGCGGACGCCGCGTCGCACCCCTGGGACGCCAGGTGCGACCGGATCCGTCGCTCGCGGGCCGCGTCGCGAGAGTCCCCGAGCCCGTAGGCCACGACCTCGGCGGCCGCCCCGAGGGACCCGCCGCCCCAATCGGCCCCGACGCCGCCCTCCTCGCCGCGGAGCATCGAGACCACGGCCACCGTCAGCGAGCAGCACCGCGACACCCACGGGCCGCCGTGGCCCTCCAGGGCAGCATGGGCGTGGGCGACGGCGCCTTCCAACTCGCCGCGGGTCAACTCCCCGAGGGCCATGCCGCACCTGACCAGCGACGCCACGGCACCGTCCCCGCGGCCGTCGGCCGTCGCCAGCACCTCCATGGCGCCGCCGCAGCCCGCAGGGGAGCCACAGGCCGTATCGGCGACCCAGCAGAGCGCCTCCTCGTAGACGGCCCAGGGCTCGGGCGCGGAGGTCCTCAGGAACGCCAGCGCATCGGCGAGGGCGACCTTCTCTCCGAGCGAGACGACCTTGCCCAGAAGGCGCGCACAGACGTAGGAGTCGACGGCCAGGAGTGCCCCGCCCAGGGTGGAGCCGCCGTCCGCCCGGCCCTCCTCGCGGGCGAGCACCCTGAGGGCCTCCCCGAACGCCCCCGACAGGATGTGCGTGCGCGCCTGCAGGTGCGCCGCGAGCCTTGAACGCGTGGCCTCACGCACCAACGACGTCACGCCGCCCTCCCCGCGGCCGCCGCCCCCGCACCGCCAGGGGAGCGCCGGCCCCCCGGCGTAGAGGTCCCGGACACGCCCGAGGAGCCGCACCTGGTCGGCCACGGGGCCCTCGCCCAGGGTCTGCTCGGAGAGGTCGGCACCTCCCGCCTCAGCGGCCTCGAGCACGGCGCGCACACGGCGGAGGTCGTGCTCGTCGCAGCCGTCCGATGCCGACGCCGCCAAGGTGGATCGAAGGAGCGAGGCGCCGCCCGCGTCGAGGATCTCGGTGGGGAAGGCGGCCGCGACGGACAGCATGTCGATGGAGTCGACGCACCTCGACGCGATCGCTATGGCCTGGGAGAGAGCGCCCCGGGACACCAGGCGCTGGACGGCCTCGAAGACGAGGTCCGGGTAGCGCCATGAGACCTCGTCCACACAGGACGCCGGGCATGGGCCGCTCCCCGCCACGGAGAAGCGCACGCCCAGGGCGTCGATGCCGAGCACCGGGCACTCCTCGCGAGTCGACGCCACAAGCTCCGCAGAGAGGGGCACACCGAGGGCCGACACCTCCTCGAGGGAGCCGCTCCCCAGGAGCACGAGGGCGCAGCGGAGACGGCGTTCCTCGTCGATGAGCGGGCACGTGACCGCGTCGAACAGGAGGGCAGCCCGCCGACGTCGGTAGGCCGCGCACCGCCTCGAGGGGTCGTCCCGGGGAGAGGAGGCCATGACACGGGCCTCGACGAGGGAGGGGATGCCGCCGGTGGAGACAAAGAGGTCGCGAAGCGTGCCCTCGTCGTCGAGCCCGCGCGCCCACGACGGGAGCTCTGACCTGAGGACGAGGAGGTCTCGGGCACCCACGAGGCGGTGCTCCGGGAGCGCGTCGCAGAGCAGGGCGCATTCGGAGGACCCGAGGAGCAGAACCGTCCCTCGCCGGACCAGGCGCGTGACCATCCTCGCGATACGGGCGCAGTGGTGCTCCTCGAGCCCGTGGAGACCATCGAACACAAGGGCGAGCTCGTCATCCTCCGAATCGATCCCCTCGCCGGTCAGGAGGTCGTCGACGACATCGAAGACGTTGGCCTGGGCCGAGGGCGCGAGCCCGGACAGGTCGAGAAAGACCGGCCGACGGCTGCCGCCGTCAAGACGGTAGGCGGTCTCCACGGCAGTCGAGCTGGCCCCATGGCCGGGGTTGCAGCAGAAGAACGCAAGGTGGCAACAGGCGAGGTCGGCGACGAGCGAAGAGACGAGCCCGGAGCGCTCCACCCGAGGCCTCTCCGGGACGGGGGCCGCCACGGTCCCGACGGGAAGTCGGGAGAAGAGCAGGTCGCTCAGATGCTCCTCGACGGGGGCGGGGCGGAGGCTGGGCTCGGACATGGGTTCCTCTTCTCAGGTCGGTAAAGATTCACGAGGAACAATACGTCTGGTAAAGGCCTGAAAGTGCGGCGACGCGGGAAAAACCTATCCAGATTGATGCAGCTCATTCCATTGCCCGCTTTATCCATTATCGACTTCACTATCGAACCGATAAACCCCGGTAAGTAACCAAAGTATATTCAGAGTCGATTCAGCGATATTCATCACAAGTGGAATTTGACACTGCGCTGACATCGGCCGGTGGCAGGGAGCCCCCGTTCGTATATCCATATTCTTCTATGCATGAAAACCACGATAACGCAGGGTTTGCGGCCCAGAAGAAGGCCCCGTAACACCCCAAGGCGCCGAGCCTTGACGGCCGAAGGGGCATTAATCGATGGTTCTACAAACCCGCTGAAAGCAAGAGAGGGCGGGTCGAAGACCCGCCCTCTCAGATTCGCTCCTTCGCTCGCCCCCCAAAAAAGCGAAGAGGGGCCCCGGAGGGCCCCTCGAGGGTTCGCGCTGTCCCGCGCCCGTCGCTGGTCGGCGGCGTCCTGCTCTCCCACCGGCTGGACCGGCAGTACCATCGGCGCTCGGGGGCTTAACTTCCGGGTTCGGCATGGGACCGGGTGTTCCCCCCCTGCCATGGCCGCCGACCGGCGACGGGCGCGGGGAGGGCGGGTCGCCTCCGCCCCCTCAGGGCCGCACAGCGACGCGAAGCGCTCGTCTCGCACCGTCCCGGGTAAGAATGGGGGGCAAGAGCTCGGCCTATTAGTACCGCTCGGCTGAGGCGCTCGCGCGCCTTGCACCTGCGGCCTATCGACCTCGTGGTCTTCGAGGGGCCTTACCGGAAGGGAGAACTCATCTCAGGACCGGCTTCCCGCTTAGATGCTTTCAGCGGTTATCCGAACCGGACTCAGCTACCGGGCCGTGCCGTTGGTCGACAACCCGTTCACCGGAGGTCCGTCCACCCCGGTCCTCTCGTACTGGGGGCAGCCTCCTTCAATTCTCCTACGCCCACGGAGGATAGGGACCGAACTGTCTCACGACGTTCTGAACCCAGCTCGCGTACCGCTTTGAATGGCGAACAGCCATACCCTTGGGACCTGCTCCAGCCCCAGGATGCGATGAGCCGACATCGAGGTGCCAAACCTTCCCGTCGATGTGGACTCTTGGGGAAGATCAGCCTGTTATCCCCGGAGTACCTTTTATCCGTTGAGCGACGGCCGTTCCACGCCGGGCCGCCGGATCACTAGAGCCTGGTTTCCCACCTGCTCGGCCTGTGGGCCTCGCAGTCGAGCCTGCTTATGCTCTTGCACTCAAGAGGACGGTTGCCGACCGTCCCGAGCAGACCTTTGCGCGCCTCCGTTACTCTTTAGGAGGCGACCGCCCCAGTCAAACTACCCACCAGGCACGGTCCCCGGGCCGGTTCACGGTCCCGGGTTAGGATGCCAGAGCGACGAGGGTGGTATTCCAAGGGCGACTCCCCGCAGGCTGGCGCCTGCGGTTCTCGGTCTCCCACCTATCCTCTACACGTCGGACCGGCAGCCAATGCCTAGCTGCAGTAAAGGTTCACGGGGTCTTTCCGTCCTTCCGCGGGTAAGTCGCATCTTCACGACTAGTGCAATTTCACCGGGTCCATGGTCGAGACAGCGCCCAAATCGTTGCGCCTTTCGTGCAGGTCGGAACTTACCCGACAAGGAATTTCGCTACCTTAGGACCGTTATAGTTACGGCCGCCGTTTACCGGGGCTTGGGTTCGCCGCTTCGCGCCCGGAGGCGCTGACGGCTCCCCGTGACCTTCCGGCACCGGGCAGGCGTCAGACCCTATACGTCGTCTTACGACTTCAGCAGAGTCCTGTGTTTTTGGTAAACAGTCGTTTGGGCCTCTCCACTGCGGCTCCCCCGGGCTCCGGACGCGAGGTCCATCACCTGGGGGAGCGCCCCTTCTCCCGAAGTTACGGGGCCATTTTGCCGAGTTCCTTGACCATGGTTCTCCCGATCGCCTTGGTATGTTCTACCCACCCACCTGTGTCGGTTTGCGGTACGGGCCCCCAGGGGCTCGCTAGAGGTTTTTCTAGGAAGCACGGGCTCACTCGCTTCGCTCAATCGCTTCGTCGGCCGCCTCACCCCTTGGCGGGGCGCGCGTTTCACAGCGCCCCGGGCTACGCGGCTTCGCGGGGACGTCCAGAACCCCGTCGAGCCACCCCTCTCCGTCACCCCGTCGCTGATAGCGCCCCTCGGGGGGTGCAGGAATGTCTGCCTGCTGTGCATCGGCTACGCCTTCCGGCCTCGCCTTAGCCCCCGACTGACCCTGGGAGGATTAGCCTCGCCCAGGAAACCTTGGGTTCACGGCGGCGGCGTTTCCCACGCCGCTCTCGTTACTCATGCCAGCATTCTCACTTCCGCGCGCTCCACCGGTCGGTCGCCCGCCGGCTTCGCCGCTGCGCGGAAAGCTCCCCTACCACCGGACGCTGGGTCCGGTCCGCCGCTTCGGCGCCGTGCTTAGCCCCGTGTATTGTCGGCGCATGTCCACTCGACCAGTGAGCTGTTACGCACTCTTTGAATGGATGGCTGCTTCTAAGCCAACATCCTGGTTGTCTGGGCAGACGCACATCCTTTGCCACTCGGCACGGACTTGGGGGCCTTGGCGGGCGGTCTGGGCTGTTTCCCTCTCGAACGCGCGGCTTAGCCCACGCGTTCTGACTCCCGGCCTCTCGACCGTCGCCATTCGGAGTTCGGTTGGGGTTGGTAGGCGGTGAGGCCCCCGCGCCCATCCGGTGCTCTACCTGCGACGGTAAACGGCCGAGGCTAGCCCTAAAGCTATTTCGGGGAGAACGAGATATCTCCGGGTTTGATTGGCCTTTCACCCCTACCCACAGGTCATCCCCCCAGTTTTCAACCTAGGTGGGTTCGGCCCTCCACGGGGTCTTACCCCCGCTTCAGCCTGCCCATGGGTAGCTCACCCGGCTTCGCGTCTGCGTCGCGCGACTGGAACGCCCGTTTCGGACTCGCTTTCGCTGCGGCTCGCTTCCAAGCTAAACCTCGCCGCGCGGCGCAACTCGCTGGCTCATTCTACAAAAGGCACGCCGTCACACCCCGAAGGGGTGCTCCGACTGCTTGTGGGCGCACGGTTTCAGGTGCTGTTTCACTCCCCTCCCGGGGTGCTTTTCACCTTTCCCTCACGGTACTGGTCCGCTATCGGTCACAGGAGAGTGTTTAGGCTTGGAGGGTGGTCCCCCCTGCTTCCCACCGGGTTTCACGTGTCCGGCGGTACTCAGGGTGCGCGACGCGCAGCCGGGGCGGGTTCGCCTACGGGGCTCTAACCCTGTGCCGCCGGCCTTCCCATGCCGTTCGGCTCCCGTCCCGGTTTGTCACTGCGCCGGGGGCCGGCAGGCCCCCGATGCGCGCCCCTGCAACCCCGGCGGCGCAAACCCTGCCGGGTGCGCGCGCTCGCCGGTTTGGCCTCTTCCCCGTTCGCTCGCCGCTACTGGGGGAATCTCTGTTGATTTCTCTTCCTCCGCCTACTTAGATGTTTCAGTTCGGCGGGTTGTCCCCCGCCGGCCTATGGGTTCGGCCGGCGGGCGGCAGGCGTCTCTTCCTGCCGGGTTCGCCCATTCGGAGATCCGCGGGTCGCAGGCCATGTGCGCCTCACCGCGGCTTATCGCAGCTTGTCACGTCCTTCGTCGGCTTCCTGTGCCAAGGCATCCACCGTGCGCCTTTTCCATCTTGCCCGCCCCCCGCGCGGGTGCGCGGGGGGCTCGCTTTCTTAACGCTGGTGTGCTTTCTTGTGCAGTTGCACATACCCGGGCCCCAGGGAGGGGCCCAGGCGATCAGATGCGACCCCTCCCCCTTGGGGGGAGGGGATTGCTTCGCGTGCTATGCGGCTCTCAAGGTGCGGAGGGACGGGCCCTCGGGACCGGGTGCCGCGGCGCCTCGGGTGCGCGGGGAGACGGCGGCCCACCGGCCGGGCGGGCCCGGCTGCGTGAGCTTCGATGAAAAGTGATTCTAGAAAGCTTGTTCTCCCTAGAAAGGAGGTGATCCAGCCGCACCTTCCGGTACGGCTACCTTGTTACGACTTCACCCCCCTTACCCTCCACACCTTAGGCGCCTCCCCCCGCGGAGCGGTTGGGCCGGCGACTTCGGGTGCAGACGACTCGGGTGGTGTGACGGGCGGTGTGTACAAGGCCCGGGAACGCATTCACCGCGGCGTGCTGATCCGCGATTACTAGCAACTCCGACTTCACGGAGGCGGGTTGCAGCCTCCGATCCGAACTGGGGCCGGCTTTGAGGGATTCGCTTCCGCTCGCGCGGTCGCAGCCCGTTGTGCCGGCCATTGTAGCACGTGTGCAGCCCAGGACATAAGGGGCATGATGACTTGACGTCGTCCCCACCCTCCTCCGGCTTGACGCCGGCGGTCCCGCGCGGGTGCCCAACTGAATGCTGGCAACACGCGGCAGGGGTTGCGCTCGTTGCGGGACTTAACCCAACATCTCACGACACGAGCTGACGACAGCCATGCACCACCTGTCACCGCTCCTCTCGGCCACGGCGTCTCCGCCGCTTCACGGTGATGTCAAGCCCTGGTAAGGTTCTTCGCGTTGCTTCGAATTAAGCCACATGCTCCGCTGCTTGTGCGGGCCCCCGTCAATTCCTTTGAGTTTTAGCCTTGCGGCCGTACTCCCCAGGCGGGACGCTTAATGCGTTGGCTGCGGCACGGAGGGCAGGTCCCCCCACACCTAGCGTCCATCGTTTACGGCTAGGACTACCAGGGTATCTAATCCTGTTCGCTCCCCTAGCTTTCGCGCCTCAGCGTCAGTCGTGGCCCAGAAGGCCGCCTTCGCCGCCGGTGTTCTTCCCAATATCTGCGCATTCCACCGCTACACTGGGAATTCCGCCTTCCCCTACCAGACTCAAGCCTGCCGGTATCGGGGGCGGACCGGGGTTGAGCCCCGGTATTTGACCCCCGACCTAACAGGCCGCCTACGCGCGCTTTACGCCCAATGAATCCGGATAACGCTCGCCCCCTACGTATTACCGCGGCTGCTGGCACGTAGTTAGCCGGGGCTTCTTCTGCAGGTACCGTCACCGTGAGGGCCTCGTCCCTGCTGAAAGCGGTTTACGACCCGAAGGCCTTCGTCCCGCACGCGGCGTCGCTGCGTCAGGCTTCCGCCCATTGCGCAAGATTCCCCACTGCTGCCTCCCGTAGGAGTCTGGGCCGTGTCTCAGTCCCAATCTGGCCGGTCGGTCTCTCAACCCGGCTACCCATAATCGCCTCGGTGGGCCGTTACCCCGCCGACTAGCTAACAGGCCGCGGGCCCATCCCCTCCCGTCTGGGCTTTCCCGGGCCGGCCATGCGGCCGTCCCGGAGTATCCGGTATTACCCACGGTTTCCCGAGGCTGTCCCGGTGGAGGGGGCAGGTTGCCCACGTGTTACTCAGCCGTTCGCCACTCTCGGCGGGGCCCGGAGGCCCCGCTTCCCGTTCGACTTGCATGTGTTAGGCGCGCCGCCAGCGTTCATCCTGAGCCAGGATCGAACTCTCCGTTCGGACACGCGGCGCCCGCTGGCGCCGCGGTGCGTGTCAGATGGAGCCCGACCCGGCCGATGATCCGCCGATCGTCGGATCCACAAGGAAATGACAGGTTCGCTCGTTTCCCGGCGGGGTCTCCCCCGCCGCGAGGAACCATCCTTAATGGTCTGTCTCCCCGCGGCCCCCAAAGGCCGCGGTATCCGGTTCTCAAGGTCCGTCGCGCCGGGACCACCAGGCGGTGGGTGCCGCGGCGCGAGAAATGACTATACGCGGCGCCCGGGCCCCCGGGGGCGGGGATCGGACCCTCCACATTCCCTACACATACGGGGCGGTCAGAGGGAGGTGACAGGCTAAGCGCACCAAAGGGCAACCTCAGACCATAATGCCAGCTTATGGCCTAAATCTCGGTCGAGATTCCCCAGACAGGATGCCGATTGTCCGGCAAGGCGAACGGAAGGCGGGCCGATGGGTCCTCGGACCGGGATCCCCTGGGCGGCGCGATCGGCAACCGCAGACGGCCATGGGGTCGGCCGATGGCCAGGGATATCCTCACCCCATGCCCACAGATCGACGATCGGGCAACCACGGTCACACGGCCAGCGGACGATGCGACGGAACCTCGCGGCACAAAAAAGGGGCCACCTCTCGGCAGCCCCTCACATACTCGCCCCCCAAAAAAGCGAAGAGGGGCCCCGGAGGGCCCCTCGAGGGTTCGCGCTGTCCCGCGCCCGTCGCTGGTCGGCGGCGTCCTGCTCTCCCACCGGCTGGACCGGCAGTACCATCGGCGCTCGGGGGCTTAACTTCCGGGTTCGGCATGGGACCGGGTGTTCCCCCCCTGCCATGGCCGCCGACCGGCGACGGGCGCGGGGAGGGCGGGTCGCCTCCGCCCCCTCAGGGCCGCACAGCGACGCGAAGCGCTCGTCTCGCACCGTCCCGGGTAAGAATGGGGGGCAAGAGCTCGGCCTATTAGTACCGCTCGGCTGAGGCGCTCGCGCGCCTTGCACCTGCGGCCTATCGACCTCGTGGTCTTCGAGGGGCCTTACCGGAAGGGAGAACTCATCTCAGGACCGGCTTCCCGCTTAGATGCTTTCAGCGGTTATCCGAACCGGACTCAGCTACCGGGCCGTGCCGTTGGTCGACAACCCGTTCACCGGAGGTCCGTCCACCCCGGTCCTCTCGTACTGGGGGCAGCCTCCTTCAATTCTCCTACGCCCACGGAGGATAGGGACCGAACTGTCTCACGACGTTCTGAACCCAGCTCGCGTACCGCTTTGAATGGCGAACAGCCATACCCTTGGGACCTGCTCCAGCCCCAGGATGCGATGAGCCGACATCGAGGTGCCAAACCTTCCCGTCGATGTGGACTCTTGGGGAAGATCAGCCTGTTATCCCCGGAGTACCTTTTATCCGTTGAGCGACGGCCGTTCCACGCCGGGCCGCCGGATCACTAGAGCCTGGTTTCCCACCTGCTCGGCCTGTGGGCCTCGCAGTCGAGCCTGCTTATGCTCTTGCACTCAAGAGGACGGTTGCCGACCGTCCCGAGCAGACCTTTGCGCGCCTCCGTTACTCTTTAGGAGGCGACCGCCCCAGTCAAACTACCCACCAGGCACGGTCCCCGGGCCGGTTCACGGTCCCGGGTTAGGATGCCAGAGCGACGAGGGTGGTATTCCAAGGGCGACTCCCCGCAGGCTGGCGCCTGCGGTTCTCGGTCTCCCACCTATCCTCTACACGTCGGACCGGCAGCCAATGCCTAGCTGCAGTAAAGGTTCACGGGGTCTTTCCGTCCTTCCGCGGGTAAGTCGCATCTTCACGACTAGTGCAATTTCACCGGGTCCATGGTCGAGACAGCGCCCAAATCGTTGCGCCTTTCGTGCAGGTCGGAACTTACCCGACAAGGAATTTCGCTACCTTAGGACCGTTATAGTTACGGCCGCCGTTTACCGGGGCTTGGGTTCGCCGCTTCGCGCCCGGAGGCGCTGACGGCTCCCCGTGACCTTCCGGCACCGGGCAGGCGTCAGACCCTATACGTCGTCTTACGACTTCAGCAGAGTCCTGTGTTTTTGGTAAACAGTCGTTTGGGCCTCTCCACTGCGGCTCCCCCGGGCTCCGGACGCGAGGTCCATCACCTGGGGGAGCGCCCCTTCTCCCGAAGTTACGGGGCCATTTTGCCGAGTTCCTTGACCATGGTTCTCCCGATCGCCTTGGTATGTTCTACCCACCCACCTGTGTCGGTTTGCGGTACGGGCCCCCAGGGGCTCGCTAGAGGTTTTTCTAGGAAGCACGGGCTCACTCGCTTCGCTCAATCGCTTCGTCGGCCGCCTCACCCCTTGGCGGGGCGCGCGTTTCACAGCGCCCCGGGCTACGCGGCTTCGCGGGGACGTCCAGAACCCCGTCGAGCCACCCCTCTCCGTCACCCCGTCGCTGATAGCGCCCCTCGGGGGGTGCAGGAATGTCTGCCTGCTGTGCATCGGCTACGCCTTCCGGCCTCGCCTTAGCCCCCGACTGACCCTGGGAGGATTAGCCTCGCCCAGGAAACCTTGGGTTCACGGCGGCGGCGTTTCCCACGCCGCTCTCGTTACTCATGCCAGCATTCTCACTTCCGCGCGCTCCACCGGTCGGTCGCCCGCCGGCTTCGCCGCTGCGCGGAAAGCTCCCCTACCACCGGACGCTGGGTCCGGTCCGCCGCTTCGGCGCCGTGCTTAGCCCCGTGTATTGTCGGCGCATGTCCACTCGACCAGTGAGCTGTTACGCACTCTTTGAATGGATGGCTGCTTCTAAGCCAACATCCTGGTTGTCTGGGCAGACGCACATCCTTTGCCACTCGGCACGGACTTGGGGGCCTTGGCGGGCGGTCTGGGCTGTTTCCCTCTCGAACGCGCGGCTTAGCCCACGCGTTCTGACTCCCGGCCTCTCGACCGTCGCCATTCGGAGTTCGGTTGGGGTTGGTAGGCGGTGAGGCCCCCGCGCCCATCCGGTGCTCTACCTGCGACGGTAAACGGCCGAGGCTAGCCCTAAAGCTATTTCGGGGAGAACGAGATATCTCCGGGTTTGATTGGCCTTTCACCCCTACCCACAGGTCATCCCCCCAGTTTTCAACCTAGGTGGGTTCGGCCCTCCACGGGGTCTTACCCCCGCTTCAGCCTGCCCATGGGTAGCTCA